>DAMAMW010000040.1:0-55255 GCA_032073745.1 Lachnospiraceae bacterium
ATGTTTTATGCCCGCAAGGAGACGACTGTTTGAGCGGCCGTTTTTGCCGCGAGTTCAGCGGATTGCGGGCATGCTTTTTACATTTTTCTGAAGTCTTAGAGTCTCTTACTGTTCCGAAACAGCCGCTGCACACACCACTGCCACCACCCAGTCCCGCCCCGCCATACCGTCCCACCGTTTCCCAACATCCTATTCAGCGTACAAAATTCCCCATCCCACCCCTCAACGAAATTGCTATTTGGGAGTGGTTGTGGTATAGTTAAAAGCAAATAATTATTATGAGAGAGGATGGGATTACATTTATGAAGAATACAACTCTTGTAGTTATGGCGGCTGGTATTGGAAGCCGGTTTGGCGGTGGGATTAAGCAGCTGGAGCCGGTGGGACCCAATGGGGAGATTATTATGGATTATTCGATTCATGACGCCCTGGAAGCCGGATTTAATAAAGTGGTATTTATTATTCGTAAGAGTCTTGAGAAGGACTTTAAGGAGATAATTGGTAATAGAATTGAGAAATTGACAGAAGTGGCTTATGCTTACCAGGAGGTTGAGAATCTGCCGGAAGGATATCAGGTGCCTGAGGGAAGAACGAAACCCTGGGGAACGGGACAGGCTGTTTTGTCTGTGAAGGGAATTGTGAATGAACCGTTTCTGGTGATTAATGCGGATGACTATTATGGCAAAGAGGGTTTCCGGAAGATTCATGATTATATGGTCAATGAAATGGATACGGAAGCGGATGTTTATGACATGTGCATGGGCGGATTCATTTTGGCTAATACTTTAAGTGAAAATGGTGCGGTGACCCGTGGCGTGTGTCAGGTAAATGCCGATGGAACGCTGAAAGAGGTTGTTGAGACCTATGATATTGAGCAGAAAGGCAATGGCCTGTTTGCTGCGGATGTTCAGGGGAATCCGGTTTATGTGCAGGCTGATCAGCATGTGTCGATGAATATGTGGGGACTGCCGCCGGCGTTTATTAATGAACTGGAAAAGGGATTTCCGGAGTTTCTGGATCAGATTAAAGAAGGTGATATTAAGGCGGAGTATCTGCTGCCTACGATTATTGACAATTTGATCCAGGCAAAAAAGGGCCGGGTACGGGTGCTGGAAACCAGGGATAAGTGGTTTGGGGTAACGTATAAAGAGGATAAAGCGGTCGTAGTTGCAGCGATTGGTAAGCTGGTTGCGGATGGCCTTTATAAGGAGAATTTGTATGAGTAAACTGATTTCCTGGAATGTGAACGGGATTCGGGCTTGTGTTGGTAAAGGATTTATGGATTATTTCCGGCAGATGGATGCGGATATTTTCTGTCTGCAGGAAACGAAGCTGCAGGAGGGGCAGATTGAACTGGATCTGCCCGGGTATTATCAGTACTGGAATTATGCGGTGAAAAAGGGCTATTCCGGTACGGCGATGTTTACAAAAGAAGAGCCGATTGCGGTTACGTATGGAATCGGGCATGAGGAGCATGATCAGGAAGGACGGGTGATTACGGCGGAATTTCCGGATTATTATGTGCTGACCTGTTATACTCCGAACTCTAAGTCGGAACTTGAGCGTCTGCCATACCGGATGACCTGGGAGGATGCCTGGCGTGAATATCTGAAGGGCCTGGAAGAGAAGAAGCCGGTTATTTTCTGCGGTGATCTGAATGTGGCCCATCAGGAGATCGATTTGAAGAACCCGAAGTCGAACCGGAAAAATGCCGGATTTACGGATGAAGAACGGGAGAAGTTTGGCCGTCTTCTGGAAGCCGGATTTATTGATACTTACCGGTATTTTTATCCGGATCAGGCCGGAGTGTATTCCTGGTGGTCTTACCGGTTTAAGGCCAGAGAGAAGAATGCCGGCTGGAGAATTGACTATTTTTGTGTTTCAGAGTGTCTGAAGGACAGACTTTTAGGTGCTTCTATTCATACAGATGTAATGGGATCTGATCATTGCCCGGTGGAACTGATTCTGCAGTAACGGTTGACATTACAGGAAGAGAGAGGTGAGAGCTGATGGATCAATATCAGATTGACATGAGTGATAAAAGGACATATCCAATGGGCCTCACTATAATAGACAGCGGATTTCATGTGTCAGTGGAGGCTGCAGCGAATAGCTGCAGCCTGTTGTTGTTTGATAATGAGGTAAGTGACGATGGGGAGCCTTCTCTTGTGATTCCTTTTCCGCTGCAGAACCGGGCCGGCAATGTCTGGGAGATGACAGTCAGGGAACTGGATTTTAGCGGGTTGGAATATGCTTTTGAAGCCGACGGAAGGCGGTTTGCGGATCCCTGCGGACGGGTTTTTTATGGCCGGGAGCAGTGGGGATGTGAAAGCCAGGTTCAGACTCTGCTTCGCACGCCGCTGGCTCAGGCTGATTTTGACTGGGGAGAAGACCGTCCGCCGGCGATTCCGTATGAGGACTGTATTATTTACCGCGCCCATGTCAGGGGGATGACCAGGCATTCATCGTCCGGAGTGAAGGATAAAGGGACGTTTCTGGCACTGGAAGCGAAGATTCCCTATCTGCAGGAACTGGGGATTACCACTCTTGAACTGATGCCGGTGGCGGAATTTCAGGAAGTGATGACCCGTCGTGATCATGCCGGAGCGCCGGCCGGTCTGTGTGAACTAACCGGCCGGCTGAACTACTGGGGATATGAAGAAGCTCTTTTATTTGCGCCGAAATCCTCCTACAGCAGCAAAAACGGACGAAAAAAAGATCCTGTATATGAGTTCAGGCATCTGGTTAAGGCTTTACATGCAGCCGGGATTGAACTGGTTCTGGAATTGTATTTCAGCGGCCGGGAGAATCCTGTTATGGTGCTGGAGGCGGTACGTCACTGGGTGAAGGAATATCATGTGGATGGTTTTCATCTGACCGGATTTCCGCCGTCGGACCTGCTTGCAGCGGATCCATATCTGGCAGGCATAAAGTTGTGGGCAAAAGGCTGGGATGAGAAGCGGCTGAGAGCTGATAAGGTACGTAATAAAGCAGTATATAACGAAGGTTTTCTGGTTGATATGAGACGGGTGCTTAAAGGTGATGAGGAGCAGATGAACCAGCTGATTTACCGCAGCCGGTTAAATCCCATAAATCACGGCGTAATTAATTATCTGGCGAATACCAACGGTTTTACGCTGCTTGATACAGTTTCCTATGACCGCAAACACAATGAGGCAAACGGTGAGAATAACCGCGACGGTGACGAGTATAATTATTCATGGAACTGTGGCGTTGAGGGGCCGACCCGAAAGAAAAAGATTGTTGAACTGAGGAAAAAGCAGATTCGCAATGCCTGGCTGCTGCTTCTGCTGAGCCAGGGCACGCCGCTGATTCTGGCCGGGGATGAATTCGGCAACTCCCAGGGCGGCAATAACAATGCCTACTGTCAGGACAATGAAACTTCCTGGCTGAACTGGAATCAGCTGAAGACAAACAAAGATATACATCAGTTTGTGAAGTATGCGATAACATTCAGAAAAGTCCATCCGGTGTTTCACATGAAGCAGGAGCCCCGGGTAATGGACTACCTGGCCTGCGGCCATCCCGATATCTCATATCATGGCGTCAAAGCCTGGTGCCCGGAGTTTGAACATTTTCGCCGGCAGATGGGGATCATGTACTGCGGTCAGTATGGCACGCGTGCGGACGGCACTCCGGATGATTATTTTTTTGTTGCATATAATATGCACTGGGAGCCGCATCAGTTTTCGCTGCCTAAGCTGCCAAAGACGATGAAGTGGTTTCTGGCATTTAATACGGATGACAAAGCAGCAAATGGATATTATGAGCCCGGTCTGGAACCGGAAATAACCGGACAAAAGGAGTTTATGGTCCCGCCGCGCTCGATCCTGGTTTTTATCGGAAAATAAAGGGAGTAGTTCAATGTATACATTTGATGAATTAAGAGATATTATTGCAAAGCTGCGTTCTGACCACGGCTGTCCATGGGACAAGGCGCAGACACATGAAAGTCTTAAGGTCTGTCTGGAAAATGAAAGCCGGGAAGTCTTTGCGGCAATTGACAATCATGATATGGACAATCTGTGTGAAGAACTTGGTGATGTTCTGCTGCAGGTGGTACTTCACAGTCAGATTGCAGAAGAGAGTGGTAATTTTTCCCTGGCTGATGTTGTGAACGGAGTCAGTGAAAAAATGATCCGCCGTCATCCCCACGTGTTCGGCGATGTGCAGGTGAATTCACCGGAAGAAAGTCTGGCTTTGTGGGAGTCTATAAAAAAGCAGGAAAAAGCCAAAAAACCTTGACAAAGCGTGCTAAAACAGATATAAATGTAAAGTACGAATAAGAAATAGTGACCAACAGGTACTATAAGCATTCTAGGAGGAAATTATAATGAACAAAACAGAATTAGTTGCAGCAGTAGCTGAGCAGGCAGGATTATCTAAAAAAGATGCTGAAGCAAGCGTAAAAGCATTTACCGATGTTGTGTCTGAAGAGCTTGCTAAAGGCGGAAAAGTTCAGTTGGTTGGATTTGGTACTTTCGAAGTAGCTGAAAGAGCAGCAAGAGAAGGCAGAAATCCTAAGACTGGTGAAGCTATGAAGATTGACGCTTGCAAGACACCTAAGTTCAAAGCTGGTAAAGCATTCAAGGATATGGTAAACGCTTAATTTATGAGATTAGATAAATACTTAAAGGTATCCCGCTTGATCAAGCGGAGGACGATTGCCAATGAAGCATGCGACGCAGGCCGTGTGCTGGTCAATGACAAACTGGCAAAAGCATCAGTGAGTGTGAAAGCCGGAGACATTATTGAGATTCATTTTGGCACAAGCTCTGTCAAGGTGGAGGTCCTGGACGTTCAGGAGACGGTCAGGAAGGAAGAAGCCAAAGAGTTGTTCCGTTATCTGTAGTTATCATAAAAGGCAGGATCTCCTCATATACTGAACTAGGTGTTCGGGATATGAGGAGGTCTTTTTTTATGGATGAGAAGCAGAATATCCGTCCGCATGCATGTGTGCTGCAGAACCGGGCCGGTGCCAGTATAACCGGAGTAAGGGAAGTGGTATCTTTCGATGAGAATCAGATCATTATGGATACCGATATGGGGCTGTTAACCCTGAAAGGAAATGAACTGCATGTGAGCCGGCTGACAGTGGAAAAGGGAGAGATTGATCTGGAGGGGCGTATCGACAGTATGCTCTACAGTTCAAATGAGGCCTTTAGAAAATCAGGCCAGTCATTCCTTAAGAGGCTGTTTCAATGAGTCAGAATATCCGGATGGAGGCTGAACTTCTGCTGCTGAGTATTATTACCGGAGCAGCGCTGATGGCCTTATATGATATTCTGCGAATAGCCCGCCTGATGATTCATCACAACTGGATTATAATTGGATTGGAAGATTTTCTGTATTGGCTGACGGCCGGTATTGCGACCTTTTATCTTTTGTATCGGGAAAATGACGGCAGTCTGCGTTTTTATGTTATTGTGACCGTATTTCTGACCATGATAGTCTATGATCATCTGCTGAGCCGATTTTTGATAAAAGTGTTGAAAAAGGTCGGACTTTGGATTAAAATAAAACTATTAAGACGGAATCGGTGATCAGATGAAAGAACACAGAAGAACAAGAAGAAAGAAAAAGGACAGATGGAGCAACCGGCTGGCTATCGTGGGCATTACCATGGTAGTTATTAGTCTTGGTGTTGTTGTCAACCTTAAAAGTTCATCGATGCAGAAGAAAGATCTTGAATACCAGATTCGCGAACAGGCCCTGGAGCAGCAGGTAGCCAAAGAAAAGGACCGGGCGGAAGAACTTGAGGAGCAGCGCATTTATGTTCAGACCAAGCAGTACATAGAAGAAGTTGCCAAGCAGAAACTTGGCCTGGTAAAGCCTGATGAGATATTATTAAAACCTTCTCAGAATAATTGATAGACATACTATCCCCTCCCGCCGCATATAATGTGGCTTAGGAGGGGATTTTCGTGCTGAGAAGAATAAAACGTCGAGAAATGACAGATATGAATGTATATACAGCCAGAAGGCTGAACGATATGGCACAGTCACTGGGACTGCTGGCCAAGTCCTGTATGGACCAGATGGGCCGGGAAAAAGGGCTGACAAAAGAAGATGCTGTGGCAGCCATGCAGATGTCGGCAGCAATGGTCTGCGGCGAATGCAGCCGCTGCAACCTGTATCATGACAGTCAGAAGGAAGACAGCTATTACCTGCATTACCTGCTGCGGGCGTTTGAGCAGAAAGGCCATGTGGATTATGAGGACATGCCCCGCTTTTTCATGGAAACATGTAAGGCGCGCGAGGAGTATGTCGGGCAGCTGAATCGTTACCTGGGACGGGCTACCATGAATCTGGAGTGGAAGAACCGCTTTCTGGAAAGCCGTGATACGGTAATGGTGCAATTCCGTGAACTGGCGGTGATTCTGGAAGAATTTTCCCACCAGATGGAGCAGGCTGCCGATATCACTGCGCAGAAAGAAGATGCGGTCAGAAGGGCATTTCGAATGCACCATATGATTGTTGAAAATATGCTGCTGCTGGAATATGAAAACAGCAGGAAAGAAGCATACCTGACTGTGCGTACTTCAAATGGGAAATGTGTGACGGCAAAAGATGCTGCAGAAGTACTGGGACATGCTTTAGGCAATCAAAACTGGTGTGCACCAAGGGATACCAGAGCGCTGGTCACCAGACAGTCGGCGACGCTGCGTTTTACGGAGAGCGGCGCATACCGGATGATATATGGAGTGGCACGCTGTGCGGGCGAAGGACAGGCTGTGTCGGGTGATAACTATACATACTCGGCCAACGTGCCGGGGCAGATTATTATGAGCCTTTCTGATGGAATGGGAACCGGACAGGCGGCATGTGAGGAGAGTGCCCGTGTCATTGAACTGACACAACAGCTTTTAGAGACCGGCTTTTCCGCCCGTGCGGCACTTAAAATGGTAAATACCATCCTGCTTCTGACCGGTATGGAACAGCATCCGGCTACAATAGATCTATCCCTGATCGATTTGCATACGGGAGTTCTCGAGGCGATGAAGCTCGGAGCAGTGGCAACATTTATCCTGAGCAAAAATGGTGTGGAGCTGCTGGAGGCGGATTATCTGCCGGCGGGAATTATCAACAATGTTGAGCCGATTTTATTATCACGCAAGTTATGGGACGGTGACCGGATTATCATGGTCAGTGACGGTGTTTTAGATGCCTGTCCCGGAGATCAGAAGGAAATAGTGCTGAAAGAATTTATAGAAGGAATTCCGGCCGGTACGCCGCAGGATATGGCAGACCGGATATTGGAATTTGCCTGTCAGTATGGACAGGTTCCCCGGGATGATATGAGTGTACTGGCAGCAGCAATCTGGAAGCATAAGTAATCTGCTCCCACAACCTGCGCTTTTGCGCAGAGGCGGGGGAGATTCCTGGTAATTTAATGTTAAATTTATTGCCAATGCTGCCAAAGAAAGGTATTATTAGTTAGTAAATGGGGAAAACTACGAAAGCGGAGACTGATTATGTGGAAAAAAGTGCATGATTATATATTGCAAAATGAAATGTTAAGACCCGGTGAACGGGTGATAGCAGCGATATCAGGCGGGGCGGATTCGGTCTGCCTTTTGTCTGTCTTAAATCAAATTATCTGCAATCATCCGGATCTTGGCTGGCAGATCAGGGTTGTTCATGTGCACCATGGGCTGAGAGGCGCGGAAGCCGACCGTGATGCGGCATTTGTAGAATCGCTATGTAAGAAGCTTAATTTCACCTGCAGTATTGTGCACAAAGATGTGACCGGGTTTGCCAGAGAGAATGGCTGTTCTCAGGAAGAAGCCGGCAGGATACTGCGGTATCAGGTACTGGAAGCAGAGGCCCGGAGCTTTAATGCTGCCAGGATCGCCCTGGCGCATCACAAAGATGACAATGCCGAGACAATTCTGCACCATTTACTGCGGGGCAGTGCTCTTCGCGGTCTGGGGGGCATGAAGCCGGTGCAGGGAATGCGAATCCGGCCGCTGCTTGCGACAGACCGGTCAGAGATTATCTGTTTTCTGGAACAAAGCGGGTTGCAATGGGTCGAAGATTCAACTAACGCCTCAGGGGATTATACCCGCAACCGGATTCGCCGTGATATCATGCCGCTGCTGACAACGACCGTGAATGAAAGGGCAGTGGATCATATCCTGCAGGCAGGAGCGATGTTTTCCCAGGCAAATGATTATTTTGAAGAAATATCCGATCAGATCTGGAAAGAATCCGGGATATGGACCGAAGACACTGGCAGGGACAGCAGCGCTGCAGCCATGCCGCTTGCCACACTTGCCATGCAGCATCCCCTGGTGCGCAGTTATTTATTCGGCCGGATGATTGCTGCAGTTTTACCGGGCCGCCGCGACATTACTGCCCGCCATTATGCGGCAATGGAAGTGATGCTTGATCAGCCGGTGGGCAGCCGGATCAATCTCCCGGATCATACCATTGCGGAACGGCAATATGAAATGATGAGGGTGATTCGTAACCCGGCCGAAGATGAAAAAGCAATGCCGCCGGCAATGAAACTGCAAATGAAAACATTTCCGAGAGAAAAAGATGCAGAAATTCCCAAAAATCAGTATACGAAATGGTTTGATTATGATAAAATTAAGGGTACGCTATCTGTTAAAATCCGGGAACCCGGCGATTATTTCATTTTAGCAAACGGGAGCAGCAAGACGATCAACCGTTTTATGATTGATGAAAAGATTCCCCGGGAGCAGCGGGATCGGATTCCGTTGCTGGCAGAAGGAAATCATATATTATGGATTGTCGGATATCGGATCAGCGAATATTATAAAATAACAGAAACGACAAAGATGATATTACAGGTTACCTGTGATGAAGGAGAACATTATGGCAGATAAAATCCGGGTTTTGTTATCGGAAGAAGAGGTAAATGAAAAAATCAGCGAAATTGCCGCGCAGATCAGTTCTGATTATGAAGGCAGGCAAATTCATATGATATGTGTATTAAAGGGCGGGGTATTCTTTACCTGTGAACTGGCAAAAAGAATTACCGTTCCGGTATCGCTGGACTTTATGTCCGTATCCAGTTATGGTGACGATACCGAATCCAGCGGGGTAGTGCGGATTATTAAGGATCTCGATGAGCCGTTAGCCGGCAAGGATGTCCTGATTGTTGAGGATATTATCGATTCCGGCCGTACCCTGGCTTATCTGATTGAAGTATTAAAGCAGCGCGGTCCGAAGAGCATCAGGCTTTGTACATTGCTTGATAAACCGGAGCGGCGCGAGAAAAAGCAGGTAAAAGTGGACTATACCTGTTTTGAGATTCCGGATGAATTTGTTGTAGGCTATGGTCTTGATTATGCACAGAAGTACCGTAACCTGCCATATATTGGAATCGTAGAGCAGTAAGGAGGCAAATAAGTGAGACAACAGTCAATAAGAGGAACTGGTTTTCTTTTTCTGTTACTGGCGATGGCTGCTATTCTTTTGATTCTTCCCAGAAGCGGTCAGTCCCGGCTGACCAATCAGGAATTAACTGATCTGATAAATAAGGGGGGACTGAAGGCGATCGAGGTACACCAGAACGAACAGACTCCGACCGGCGAGGTTCATCTCGTGGCGGAAGACGGTGAGCGCTATGTGGCGTATATTTCTGATGTAACTGAGATGCAGGCTTTGCTGGAAGCAAAAGGAATGGATTATACATTGGGGAATGTGCCGCAGAGCAACAGCTGGCTGACAGTACTGCTTCCTGTAATGCTGTCGATGGGCGCCGTTGCGGTTATTATATTTATGATGAATATGCGTTCCGGAGCAGGCGGCGGAACCAATGCCAAAATGATGAATTTTGGTAAGAGCCGTGCCCGTGTGATTCAGAACAGCAATGTTACATTTAAAAATGTGGCCGGACTTCAGGAAGAAAAAGAAGATCTCGAAGAAATGGTGGATTTCCTGAGAAATCCGCAAAAATATACCAATCTGGGTGCCCGGATCCCGAAAGGGGTGATTCTGGTGGGACCTCCCGGAACCGGTAAGACATTACTGGCCAAAGCGGTGGCCGGTGAGGCCGGAGTGCCGTTTTTCTCAATTTCCGGTTCGGATTTTGTAGAGATGTTTGTTGGTGTGGGTGCATCCCGTGTTCGTGACTTATTTGAAGAAGCGAAGAAGAATGCTCCCTGTATTGTGTTTATAGACGAGATTGATGCAGTTGCGAGACGCCGGGGAACCGGTATGGGCGGTGGTCACGATGAACGTGAGCAGACCCTTAACCAGCTGCTTGTAGAGATGGATGGTTTTGGTGTCAATGAAGGTATTATTGTCATGGCAGCGACCAACCGTATTGATATTCTGGATCCGGCTATTTTGCGGCCGGGACGTTTTGACCGTAAGGTGGCAGTGGGCCGTCCGGATGTCAAAGGCAGAGAAGAGATTCTCCACGTACATTCCCGGTCCAAACCACTCAGTGAAGATGTTGACCTGCGCCGTGTGGCTAAAACCACATCCGGATTTACCGGTGCTGACCTGGAGAACCTGATGAATGAGGCGGCGATTCAGGCGGCTAAGTCTGATACCAAGTATATTTCACAGGCTGACATTGATCAGGCGTTTATCAAGGTTGGAATCGGAGCCGAGAAGAAGAGTAAAGTGATATCTGAAAAAGAAAAACGGATTACCGCATATCATGAGTCCGGGCATGCTATATTGTTCCATGTTCTTCCGGATGTGGGACCGGTGCATACGGTTTCGATCATTCCGACCGGTATCGGTGCAGCCGGATATACCATGCCGCTTCCCGGTGCAGATGAGATGTTTAACACCAGAGGCAAGATGCTGCAGAATATCATGGTGTCACTTGGCGGCCGGATAGCAGAAGAGATTATTTTTGATGATGTAACTACCGGGGCGTCACAGGATATCAAGCAGGCAACCAAGATTGCCCGTGCGATGGTGACCCAGTACGGGATGTCGGATAAAGTCGGCATGATTGATTATGCCAGTGATGATGATGAAGTATTTATCGGCCGGGATCTGGCTCACACCAGAAGTTATGGTGAAGGTGTGGCAACTGCGATTGACAGTGAAGTGAAGCGGATCATTGATGAATGTTACCAGAAAGCAAAAGAGATCATTTTGGAGAATCGGACGGTTCTGGAGCGCAGCAGTGAAATGCTGATTGAAAGGGAGAAAATAGGGCAGCAGGAGTTCGAAGCCCTGTTTGCAGGCTGATTGTTGTGAAAATTTAATGGTGTTTTAAGGGTGCCTGAAAACAGGAATTGTGATTGTGCATAAAAAGAATTTAGTAATTTGTCGAAGTTTGTGCACACTTATTCAACGGTTTATGTTATTATAATTAATGTAAACCCCCCCAATACATTATATAGTTTTTGCTACACCCCATAAGAAACGAAATACCTTCTCCTGAAAGAGCCAGCTACCCCGCTGGCTCTTTCACTTTCTAAAAATAAGGACACGATATCAATATTACAATGGGGGTTGTAACTTGCTCCGGAATCGTTTACAATAAAAGTTATCATTACTCCTAAACTAAACCTAAAAGGATTGATTTATAGATGGAATATAATAAAACAGTAATAAACCGGGCAGCACTGTTTGCTGATGAGACCATAGATTATCGCCGGCCGGAGGAACCAGATGCAGGTGATCTGGTTACATTACGGTTTCGTACGGCAAAAGATGATGCAGACCGGGTTTCTTATATAGAAGAAGACAAGAATATAGAAGCTGAAATGAAGAAAGTTTATACCGATTCATTGTTTGATTACTACGAATATGAGATAACGGCCGGCAGTGAACCTGCCTGTTATTATTTTCAGATTATAAAACAGGCAGAAGTGTGCTACTTCAACCGTTTGGGAGCTACTTCTGATATTCAAAGCTGTTATGCATTCCGGATTACCCCGGGTTTTCATACCCCGGAGTGGGCTAAGGGTGCAGTGATGTACCAGATTTTTGTTGACCGGTTCTGCCGCGGTAATGAAGAAAATGACGTATTATCAAATGAATATTTATATATCGGCCGCCCGGTACACCGTGAGGAGAACTGGAGTCAGCTGCCCGGCACCCTTGATGTTGGCTGTTTTTATGGCGGGGATTTGCAGGGGGTCTGGGATAAACTGGATTATCTCCAGTATCTTGGGGTAGAAGTCATCTATTTTAACCCTCTGTTTGTATCACCGTCCAACCATAAATATGACTGTCAGGATTATGATCATATTGATCCGCATTTTACCCTGATTCAGAATGACGGCGGAGAGCTGATATCCGAAGACGATTCTAATAATGAACAGGCGACCAGATATCAGAAGAGAAGTGCTGATCCGGAGAATCTAAAGGCCAGTGATTACTTTTTTGAGCAATTTATGACAGAGGTTCATAAACGGGGCATGCGGGTTATTATCGATGGTGTATTTAATCACTGCGGATCCTTTAATAAATGGCTGGACCGGGAATTGATCTATGAAAGTCAGGGAAGTTATGAGCCGGGGGCATATATATCAGCGGATAGCCCATATCGTACGTTTTTCAAATTCAACGATGAGAATGCATGGCCCCACAACAAAAGTTACGACGGTTGGTGGGGGCATGATACACTGCCCAAACTAAATTATGAAGACTCATCCAAGCTGTATCAATATATTATGAAGATTGCCCGTAAGTGGGTATTGCCGCCTTACAGCGTTGATGGCTGGCGGCTGGATGTGGCTGCCGATCTGGGTCACAGCAGTAATTACAACCACCAGTTCTGGCGGGAATTCCGCGAGCAGGTGAAGGATGCCAATCCGGATGCGTTAATTCTGGCAGAACATTATGGTGATCCCGGCAGCTGGCTTCAGGGAGACCAGTGGGATACGATTATGAATTACGATGCGTTTATGGAACCGCTGACCTGGTTTCTGACCGGCATGGAAAAACACAGCGACGAATATAATGGTCAGCTCTACGGTGACGGTGCGGGATTTTTCCGATCTATGTATTACCACATGAGCCGGATGCAGAACCAGTCAGTTCAAACGGCGATGAACCAGCTTTCCAATCACGACCACAGCCGTTTTCTGACAAGGACGAATCAGATTGTGGGTAGGATCGGCACAGCCGGGCCGGAGATGGCATCGGAAGGCGTTAATTATGGTACTTTTCGTGAGGCGGTAATGGTTCAGATGACCTGGCCGGGTGCACCGACGCTGTATTACGGCGATGAAACCGGCGTATGCGGATGGACGGATCCTGATAACCGGAGAACTTACCCCTGGGGGGAAGAGGATTATGAACTGATTGAGTTTCACCGATATATGATCAGCTTTCATAAGCAGCTCCCGGCGCTCAGACGTGGTTCACTGAAGCAGCTGGCTGCTGACCGTCAGCTGATTGCCTATGGCCGGATGAAAGGTAATAATAAGTGTGTTGTGGCTATCAATAACCGTGCCGACAGCCGTACGGTGGATCTGCCGGTATGGGAACTTGGCATTACAGACGATCAGGTGATCCGAAGGATCATGCTGACCAGCCAGGACGGTTACAATGCAGGCGCAGTTGAGTACCATTCGGTGCAGGGAATACTGCAGTTGGAACTTAAGGCCAATTCCGGAATATTATTGACAGCAGGGGAAGAGTTGGACGAATAAAGGCCCTTGATTTTTGAGGCGTGTTGTATTTATCAATGGAGAAAGGTGCGGACATGAAATTACCTACATTATTTGTTGTCATACCCTGCTATAATGAGAAAGAAGTACTGCCGATTACCAGTGTATTATTCGAAAATAAAATCAGAGAATTGTCAGAGAACGGTAAAATAAGTGAGAACAGCCGGGTTTTATTTATAAATGATGGAAGTAAGGATGAAACCTGGGATATTATTACTGAACTTTCTGCAAACAGTGAAATATTCGAGGGAATATCTTTGAGCAGAAACCGCGGTCACCAAAATGCTTTGCTTGCAGGGTTGCTGGAAGCGAAGGATCGTTGTGATATTACGATTTCCATTGATTGCGACGGACAGGATGATATTGATGCAATGAATGAGATGGTTGATGCATACCTGGATGGGTGTGAGGTGGTATATGGTGTCAGAAAGAAAAGAGATACCGACACGGCCTTTAAAAGATTTACTGCGGAGACTTTTTATAAGATGTTAAACTGGATGGGGGCAGAGATTGTTTATAATCACGCAGATTACCGTCTTATATCATCACGGGTCTTAAATGAGTTTGCCGAGTTTAAAGAAATTAATATCTTTTTGCGCGGTATGATTCCGCTGGTTGGTTTTAAGAGTACCTCTGTATATTATGAGCGGCATGAACGGTTGGCGGGGGAGAGCCATTATCCATTGCATAAAATGTTGTCACTGGCTTTTGACGGAATCACGAGCCTGAGTATCAGACCGATTCGTATGATAACGGGGCTTGGGATTATTGTTGCACTTTTGAGTTTTATGGGAGTGGCCTGGTCCATAATTACTCATTTTATGGGTAAGACCGTAAGCGGTTGGGCAAGTATGACTTGTATGATTTGTATGATCGGAGGTATTCAGTTAATCTGTCTTGGAATTATCGGCGAATATATTGGGAAAATATATCTCGAGACAAAGGGGCGGCCCAGATTTATTATTAGTGAAAAAACTTTTGATAATAAAGACAGAGGAGAATCTTAATAAAATAATGATATATTTTTCGGGAGCCTGTGCTCCCGTTTTGTATTATATAACTTCAAAACATTTGTTTTCCCCCTGGGGTGCAACTTTCTGGTTGAATCCTTTGTGCCGGACGCTTTATATTAAGAGTAAGGCAATCGTTGTTAAAAAATAAAAAAGGGGGAACTATTATGCTGAAGAAAGCAATATCAATGGTGATGGCGGCAATGATGACACTTACACCGGTAATTCCGGTAATGGCGCAGGAACAACAGTTCCAGATCTACTTTGTAAGGAGCGGGCAGACCTTGCTTGACGAGACCGGAAGGATTCAGGGCTGGGCAGATGCACCGCTTTCGGAGGCCGGGCGGGAGACTGTTCAGAATGCGGCCTATGGAATGAAAGACATATCATTTGATTATGTAATTACAAGTGACCGGATGAGGGACATTGAAACTGCCGGCATCATTGTAGAAACAAATGCCAAAACAACATCTCCGGAAACTATTACACTGACCCAGCTGCGGGAACCGAATTACGGGATTTTGGAAGGTGAGTTACACGATCCGGCCTGGAGCCAGATTGCCGGGCAGTTGGGCGTTGAAGACAAAACATCGGTTTTCGCCATGGATAATCCTGTCGAAGGCATTGCCCGGGCACTGCATCAGCTGGATAATTCCGGTGAAGCAGAAGGTTATGCTGAAATCCGCTCCCGCTATGATGCGGCATTCCAGCAGATTTCCCAAAAAGGGAGAGCAAAAAGCGGTGCTAATATTCTGGTGGTGGCAGATGAACTGGCTATCAACGATATTGCCGGTTCAGTCGTCCAAAATGCATTTCGTGAGCTGCCGCACGGCAGTCTGACCCAATTGCAGTATAATGGCGGCAGTTACCATCTGGTTGCCTCCGGTGACAGCAAATATATCGATGCCGGAACCAACCGGCAGAATACCGCAGCCGGAGCCAGAGTAGAAATTTATCTGATCCGTCACGGCAAAACAATCTTTAATACGATGAGCCGGGTTCAGGGATGGACCGATACGCCGCTGACCGAAGAGGGGCGACAGGTAGCCGAAGATGTCGGCCGCGGCCTGGCTGATATGAACTTCAAATCAGTTTACACCAGTGATCTTGGCCGGACGGTAGAGACCGCCCAGCTTGTCCTGAAACACAACAAAACCTCTTCTGCCCTCCCGATCAACCGGGTGGCTGAACTGCGCGAGACCAATTACGGTAAATTTGATGGTGGTTGGAATGAAGATATGAATCAGGTCAGTTATGACCGGTACAACGTTTCCACCTGGGAAGAATTATCAGCCCTGGATCATGCGACCCGCAAGATTCTCACCGCAGTCAGTGAGGCCGATGAAACCGGCCAGGCAGAAAGTTATGAAGCAATGTCCACCCGTGTTTCCGATGCATTTATTAAAATTGCAGAAAGCGAATCGGCAGATGGCGGCGGCAGTATCCTGATCGTATCCCATGGTCATGCCATTATGGGGATTCTTGATCGTGTCTGCGGCGTTGATATCGGAAGCATATCCAATTCTTCGGTATCTAAGATTGTTTATGAAGACGGTGTATTTACAGCCGAAACCGTCAATGACAAAAGTTATGCGGAAAAAGGCAGGCAGCAGTAAAATTACTATTTATTAAAAAAGAGTTAAATTTTGGTAAAAAATGGAGATCCTATGGCCTTTCACCGGGGAGTGTGTTACAATCCAGATATGGAGAAAGAGCCAAAGGAGGAATTATATATGAAGATAATGGAATGCAAACACTGTAAGAATCAGACACTTGTCCTTAATGACTCAGGAGCACCGATGGTATGCTGTGGCGAGCCGATGAACGAACTGATTGCGGGATCAGTTGATGCGGCTGCAGAGAAGCACGTACCGGCGGTAACCGTTGACGGGTCAGTCATTCATGTTGCAGTTGGTGATGTGATTCACCCAATGACAGAAGCACATTATATCAAATGGATTGCAGCAGAGCAGGACGGCAGAATCCAGTATGCTCCGCTGACACCGGAAGATGAGCCAAAGGCAAGCTTCACCATTAACTCAGGTAAATTCACTGTATATGAATATTGCAATCTGCACGGCTTATGGAAAGCCGAAGGAAGCTTATAATTCATAATACGAAAGGAGAGTACCTAAATTGACTCAAAAAGTATCAGATTTATTAAACCAGCAGATCCAGAAGGAACTGTTTTCAGCATATCTCTATACCGAGATGTCCAATTATTACAATGAAGAAGGGCTCGATGGATTTGCCAACTGGTTTGACATCCAGGCTCAGGAGGAAATGTCACATGCACGTCTGTTCCGCACCTACATGCAGAACAACGACATGAGCATAAAACTCCTGCCGATTGAAGCACCCGGCAAACAATTTACCAGCTTCGACCAGCCCCTTAACCTGTCACTCGAACACGAGAAGTACGTAACTGCTTCCATCAGCAACATCTATGGAGCTGCATTGGAAGACAAAGACTACCGTACCATCGAATTCCTGAACTGGTTCATCAAAGAGCAGGGCGAAGAAGAAAAGAACGCCAGTGACCTCATCAAAAAATACGAACTGTTCGGTCACGATGCCAAAGGCCTGTACCAGTTAGACCAGGAACTAAGCACCCGCGTCTACAGCGCCCCAAGCCTGATTCTGGACTAAATACATAACTCATATAAATCCTATAAATTCCGTAGCCTTACGGAAGCTCTGTAAGGCCAGCGAAATTTATAGGATTTTATATGGTTTTTCTTCTTACCCAGGCTGGATATTCAGCAGCTGGAGAGAGTCCGTACGGGAGGGGCGGCGGTCCGGTGAGGCTGGTATGGCGGCATTTGCAGGGGATTTAGAAGATCTTGGGTATAAAACGAAGGCGTTATAAGCGGAAATGAGCACTGTTTGAGCTTGCGAGTTTGCCATTTCCGCTTATGCTTTTAGCATTCGTTTTATACCTTAGATATTCTTAATATCCGAAACAGCCGTCATACCAGCCTCACCGGACCGCCGCCCCTCCCGTACGGACTCTCTCTTGAATACTAAACATCCCACCCCCTGATTTCATAAATATACCAATTAATACAGTATTGACGCAGTCTCCTTTAGCGATTATCATTAATAAAAGATCCCAATTTTACCAATTCTGTTTTGACATACGAATCAACGGCGATCGCCAAGAGTTGTTGGATAATATTTAGTATTTCGCTGAATTCACTTATGATTATTAAGTGAAAACCGGCAAAATGTTTGATATAAAAATGACAAGTTGTTTATCTTTTGCTTATTATATATGATTTTTGACAGTATTTTCTATTGATAATGGACAAAACGAAAATCTTTTTGTATAATTAAGGATACTTGCGTTAGTGCAAAGAGAGGTGGGAGAGGATGCATTATAAGAAAAGTGTGTTTCGTTGTCTCGCTCTGGTCACGCAGTTGGGCCTCAGTGTTGTGACTCCTGTCTTTCTGTGTATTTTTGCCGGATATCAGCTGGATTCCCGTTTTGGAACAAAGCTGATGATTCCTTTGCTGGTACTTGGGATTCTGGCCGGTGCCAAATGTGCCTGGGATCTGACAAGGAATATTCTGCGTCGGGAACAGGAAGATGAGGCGGCCGAACAAAGGGAGAGGATGCGCGCTCCAGCTCGTTCGGGAACTGAGAAACCAAAACAACCGAGTCGTATCAGAAAGAAGGAGAGTGACTGAATATGGAATGGCTTAGTCGGACATCAAAGCAGCTGCTTCTGGAAATATCAGTTGGAGTGGTTTTGTTTAATGCCGTACTGGCAGTGATTGCAGCGATTGTCTTATCCCGGACATCTTATCCGCTGTTACCGGTATTGGCAGGACTTGGATTGGGTACCATAGGTGCTGTGATCATGCTGATTCATATGGCAGTGATGACAGAACGGGTATTGGCAAGCCAGAATGAGAATTATGCCAATAAAGCTACAGTTTTGCATAGTGTTCTGCGTAAACTTGTGTTTATTGCCGCACTGCTGTGCTGCTGGCGCTTTTTTGATATCAATTTACTTGCGGCAGTGATCGGGACAATGGGGATGAAAGCAGGAGCCTTCTTTCAGCCGACCGTCCATAAGATTCTGTTCCGTGGTAAAGATCAGATGGATTCACCAACATTATAAAGGAAAGGAGGATGATAGTGTATGGGGATGTTGATTTCCAATGAAGTTGACTTTATGATACATGGTGTGTATCATTATCAGCTGTTTGGGCAGACCTTTTGGATTACAACAACTACAATAGGGATGTTTATTGTGACACTTGCGATTCTGTTAATCGCAGTATTGGCAAAACGGACGCTTGCAAAGGCGACGGATGTGCCGGGAATGTTCCAGAATGCGCTGGAATATGCGTATGATATGCTGTCGGGAATGGCCGGTGGTATACTGGGCGGGAATTCCAGACGGTTCATCAATTACATTGGAACTATATTTTTATTTATACTGTTCTGCAACCTGAGTGGTTTGTTTGGTCTCAGGGCACCTACCGCAGATTATGGCGTGACCTTTCTGCTTGGTATGTTCACATTTTTTATTGTTAACTATCAGGGAATTAAGAACCATGGTGTCGGTCATTTTACCAGTTTATTTCAACCAACACCGATTTTGTTTCCGATTAACCTGATTGGTGAGCTTGCGAACCCGTTATCAATTTCATTGCGTTTGTTTGCTAACCTGCTTTCCGGAGTTATTATCATGGGATTATGGTACGGAATGATGCCAATATTTGCTAATATCGGTATTCCGGCAGCACTTCATGTTTATTGTGATTTGTTTTCCGGCTGTATCCAGACCTACGTGTTCTGTATGCTGACGATGGTTTATATCAACGACAAGCTATAGAATACATCTGTTTTTTCAGTAAGCTACAAAATAAAACATAAATTACAAAATCAATTCAGGAGGAATTAAATTATGAATGGTATCTCAGGACAGGACTTTATCTTTGGTTGTTCCGCTATTGGTGCAGGTCTGGCGATGATCGCCGGTATCGGACCTGGTATTGGTCAGGGTATTGCAGCTGGTTACGGCTGTTCCGCAGTAGGACGTAACCCGGGCGCCAAATCCGATATTACATCGACCATGCTTCTGGGTCAGGCAGTAGCAGAGACCACCGGTCTGTACGGTCTGGTTGTTGCTATTATTCTGATGTTCGTTAAACCTTTCGGTGCTTAATCGAAATAATAAGAAAAAGTAAACGAAAGGGGGAGTAACCTTGGAAGTTTTAGAAAGACTGATAGGCTTTGATGCGCAGCTTCTGCATGATGCAGTGATAACCGGTATCAATATCTTTATCCTGTTTTTTGGATTATCTTACCTGCTTTTTAATCCGGTTCGTGACGTTCTGGAAAAGAGACGGAATAAGATTGCCGAAGAGCTTGCTCATGCGGCAGAGAGTAAAGAATCGGCAACCGTTATGAAAACGGAATACGAAGCAAAGCTTAAGGAAGTAAATAAAGAAGCTGACGACATTCTGGAAACAGCACGCAGGAAAGCGAAGGCCCGGGAGGCAGAAATGCTTGAAGAGGCCCGCGTGGAAGCATCCAGAATCATTGACCGGGCAAACCGTGAAATCGAACTGGAGAAGAAGAAAGCAATCGATGACATGAAACAGGAAGTTATCGATATTGCTGCTTTGATGGCGAAAAAAGTAGTCGGCAGTTCCATTGATTTTACAATTCAGGATGCCTTGATCGATGAGACATTGAAGGAAATGGGTGAGAGCACATGGCAAAGCTAGTATCAAAAGTATACGGCGATGCATTGTTTGAGACGGCCATGGAGAAAGATATGATGGACGTACTTTATGAAGAGGTATGTGCCCTTGCTCCCATTCTGCAGGAGAATCCGGATTTGATCGGACTGCTTAACAATCCGCAGATTGGAAAGGACGAAAAAGTAACCATCATGAGCCAGATATTTTTCGGCAGGATTTCAAAACAGCTGGAAGGCTTCTTAACAATCATTGTCCAGAAAAACAGGCAGAATGATATGCTTCCGATCTTTGAATATTTTATTCAGCGGGTCAAGGAGCATAAAAAAATCGGTGCTGCTTATGTAACCAGTGCAGTGGAACTCAGCAGTGACCAGAAGACCAATCTGGAACGAAAACTGCTTGAATCCACCTCATATGTGTCATTTGAGATGCATTATCAGGTTGATCCCGAAATTATCGGCGGCCTGATTATCCGGATCGGTGATCATGTTGTGGACAGCAGTATTCAGACAAGGCTTTATGAACTGAAAAAGGAATTGACCAAAATTCAGTTGGCTTAAATAATTTAGGAAGGGAAACAGCAAAATGAATTTGAGACCAGAAGAAATCAGTTCAGTAATCAAAGAACAGATTGAAAAATATTCTACCAAGCTGGAAGTCTCTGATGTTGGAACTGTAATTACAGTTGCCGATGGTATTGCCAGAATTCATGGTCTGGAAAAAGCGATGCAGGGCGAGCTTCTGGAATTCCCGGGAGAGATGTTCGGCATGGTGCTTAACCTGGAGGAGGATAACGTAGGCGTTGTTCTGCTCGGTGATACCAGCAGCATTAGTGAAGGTGACATTGTTAAGACAACCGGCAGGGTAGTAGAGGTGCCGGTTGGTGATGCACTTACCGGACGTGTAGTGAATTCACTGGGGCAGCCGATCGACGGCAAAGGCCCGATTGAGACAACGAAGTTTCGCCGGATTGAGCGTGTTGCACACGGCGTTATTGAAAGAAAATCAGTTGATACCCCGCTGCAGACCGGAATCAAGGCGATTGATTCCATGATTCCGATCGGAAGAGGACAGCGTGAGCTGATCATTGGTGACCGTCAGACCGGTAAGACAGCGATTGCTCTCGATACCATTATCAATCAGAAAGGTCAGGGAGTTCACTGTATTTATGTGGCCATCGGCCAGAAGGCATCGACCGTCTCCAATATCGTTAAGACACTGGAAGAGTTTGGGGCGATGGACTATACTACCATCGTTGTATCAACCGCATCCGATCTGGCACCGCTGCAGTACATTGCACCATATTCAGGATGTGCAATCGGTGAAGAGTGGATGGAGAATGGTGAGGATGTCCTCGTAGTATACGACGATCTGACCAAACACGCAGCAGCTTACCGTACCTTGTCACTGCTGCTGAAGAGACCGCCGGGACGTGAAGCATACCCGGGTGATGTCTTTTATCTGCATTCCAGACTGCTGGAGCGCGCTTCCCGGTTATCCGAGGAACTGGGCGGCGGTTCACTGACCGCACTGCCGATTATTGAGACTCAGGCAGGCGACGTATCTGCTTATATTCCGACCAACGTAATTTCAATTACCGACGGTCAGATTTACCTTGAGACAGAAATGTTTAACTCCGGTTTCCGTCCGGCGATCAATGCCGGTCTGTCCGTATCCCGTGTAGGTGGTGCTGCACAGATCAAGGCGATTAAGAAGATCGCTGCTCCGATCCGTGTCGAGCTGGCCCAGTACCGGGAGCTGGCATCCTTTGCCCAGTTTGGTTCGGAACTGGATGCATCAACCACAGAACAGCTGGCTCAGGGTGAAAGAATCCGTGAGATCTTAAAACAGCCGCAGTATCAGCCAATGCCGGTTGAATACCAGGTTATTATTATTTATGCAGTAACCAAAAAATATCTGCTGGATATTCCGGTAGCAGATGTCCTTACCTTTGAAAAAGAACTGTTTAAATTCATCGATGCCAAGTATCCGGAGATTCTGGCTCAGATTCGTGAAACCAAGCAGCTGTCAGAGGAAAACGAGGAGCTTTTGGTCAAGGCAATCAAAGAGTGTAAGGCACAGCGGTAGGTAAATACAGGAAAAGTGCCTGCACAGGACGGAGGGAATCATCATGGCATCCATGAGAGATATTAAGCGCAGAAGAGCGAGTATCCAGAGTACCGGCCAGATTACCAAGGCAATGAAGCTGGTCTCTACAGTAAAGCTGCAGAAGTCCAGATCCAAGGCCGAAAGTTCCAAACCATATTTTGAACTGATGTATGAAACTATTTCCACGATGCTTAAACGGTCCGGTATTGTCGAACATAAGTATCTGCGGGCAGGTGATTCGCCAAAGAAGGCTGTGATTGCGATCACATCCAACCGCGGACTGGCCGGCGGATATAACAACAATATCGTGAAGCTGATTGCCGCACATCCGGATCTGAATCCGGACAACACCAAAGTGTATGCAATCGGACGTAAAGGAAGGGACGGACTGGCGAGAAAGAAGTATGAGATTGCTGCTGACTACTCAGAAGTAATCAATGAACCTCTTTACCGCGATGCCGCTGACCTGACCCTGGAGCTGCTGGATGAATTTGGCCGGAACCAGATCGGTGAGATTTATCTGGCTTATACATCATTTAAAAATACGGTTGTCCATATTCCAAAGCTGATCAAGCTTCTTCCGTTTACGATGGAAGAAGGCAGCGGGGAGGAAACATCAAAAGCTCAGACACTGATGAATTATGAACCGAATGAAGATGTGGTTCTGGATTTGATTATTCCGAAGTATATGAGCAGTCTGATCTACGGGGCACTGCTGGAGGCAGTAGCCAGTGAAAATGGTGCCCGTATGACCGCGATGGATTCTGCGACAAACAACGCAGAAGAGATGCTGGATAAGCTGGAACTGCAGTATAACCGTGCCCGTCAGGGATCTATTACCCAGGAGCTTACGGAGATTATTGCTGGTGCTAATGCGATTAATTAACAGAAATAAATATAAATAAGGAGAAACAAGATGGCAGAACAGAACATTGGTAAAATCACGCAGATTATCGGCGCGGTTATGGACATCAAATTCTCCCAGGGCAAGATCCCGGAAATCAACGAGGCAATCAGAATTCCACTGGCGGACAACACCAGTCTGACTGTTGAAGTTGCCCAGGATCTTGGTGATGATACGGTAAGATGTATCGCAATGGGAAGTACCGATGGTTTGCGCAGAGGGATGGACGCGGTAGCGACCGGATCCTCAATCAGCGTGCCGGTAGGTGAGAATACACTGGGACGTATTTTCAACGTACTGGGTGAACCGATTGATAATAAAGAAAAGCCACAGGTGGAAGAGTATTTGCCGATCCACAGAAAAGCTCCTACATTCGAAGAACAGTCAACAGATACAGAGATTCTGGAGACCGGTATCAAGGTCGTAGATCTTCTCTGCCCTTATCAGAAGGGTGGTAAGATCGGTCTGTTCGGCGGTGCAGGTGTAGGCAAGACCGTACTGATTCAGGAACTGATTCGAAATATCGCAACCGAACACGGCGGATACTCGGTATTCACCGGTGTAGGGGAGCGTACCCGTGAGGGAAATGACTTATATCATGAAATGACCGAGTCCGGCGTTATCAATAAGACGACCATGGTATTCGGCCAGATGAATGAGCCGCCGGGAGCCCGTATGAGAGTTGGCCTGACCGGACTTACAATGGCAGAATATTTCCGTGATAAAGGCGGTAAGGACGTACTGCTGTTTATCGACAATATTTTCCGTTTTACCCAGGCCGGTTCCGAGGTTTCCGCACTGCTTGGACGTATGCCGTCCGCAGTAGGATATCAGCCGACCCTTCAGACTGAGATGGGTGCCCTGCAGGAGCGTATTACTTCAACTAAGGATGGTTCCATCACTTCCGTACAGGCTGTATACGTACCGGCGGATGACCTTACTGACCCGGCTCCGGCTAATACATTTGCCCATCTGGATGCGACTACCGTACTCGATCGTTCGATTGTAGAGCTTGGTATTTATCCGGCAGTAGATCCGCTGGGATCGACATCCCGTATCCTGGATCCGCGTATTGTCGGTGAAGACCATTATCAGGTAGCCCGCGGGGTTCAGGAAGTTCTTCAGAAGTACAAAGAGCTGCAGGATATCATCGCGATGCTTGGTATGGATGAGCTTTCGGAAGAAGATAAGCTGACCGTATCCCGGGCCAGAAAGATTCAGAGATTCCTGTCTCAGCCATTCTTCGTGGCCGGACAGTTTACCGGTCTGGAGGGACGTTATGTGCCTGTCAGCGAGACGATTCAGGGCTTCAAAGAGATTCTGGACGGCAAACACGATGACATTCCGGAGCAGTACTTCCTGAATGCAGGTAATATTGACGATGTTCTTGCCCGTGTGAAATAAGGGGGGGAATTCATGGCTGATGTTATGAAGTTAGAGATTATTACTCCGGACCGTAAGTTTTACCAGGGAGAAGTAAAGATGGTGGAGCTGACGACAACGGAAGGCAATATTGGTATATATCCGGAGCACATTCCGCTGACTGCGGTAGTTGCGCCAGGTGTATTAAAAATCCATGAGCAGGAGCAGCAGCTTGAAGCCGCCCTGTTGTCCGGGTTTATTACGATTTTCCCGGACAAGGTCACCATTATGGCTGAGACCGTGGAATGGCCGGATGAAATTGATTTTAACCGTGCGGATGAGTCTCGTGCAAGAGCAGAACGCCGTCTGGCATCTGCAGAGGCCGAGATGGATGTACTTCGTGCGGAAATGGCATTAAAACGTGCTCTGGTTCGTCTGGAAGTGCGTCACTAAAGAAAAGATCAAATGAATGATTCCTGACAGGTGAAGTCTGTCGGGAATTATTTGATTAGTGGTAAATGGTAAATTTATCCGAGAATACATATGCCGGAGGAATAAGGGATGGGGAAGAAAAACGCACGTTATCTTAAATCGGGGATATTATTGCTTCTGGCAGCATCAATACTGCAGATCTGTTCACGCGGCATTTCAGGCTTTGCCACCTGGTATGCCCATCACATCTATCCGGTACTGGTAAAAGTGATCGGGGGATTCTTTGGATTATTTCCGGTTTCAGCAGCAGAGCTTGGGCTGTATGCTTTTCTGATCATGGTGGTTGCTGGCATCATCCGCTATATCAGAAGACCGGTGCAGCTGGCAATACGTGGATTTTTTACGGTATCGGTACTGTTATTTTTATATACTGTAAATTGCGGGGTCAACTATCATGCGATGGCGTTTTCTGAATATGCCGGACTTGAAACCGGTTTATATACCGAGGATGAACTGCGGGAATTGTGCAGATACCTGGTTGCGAAGGTTAACGAAACGGTATCGGATGAACGTTATGCTGATCACCGTCAGGAATGGCATGCGGAGGGTGTGGCGGCGATGCAGGCGGCAGGCGAAACGTTTCCGTCTCTGTCGGGTTTTTATCCCCGGCCAAAGCCGGTTACGGTATCGTGGATTTTGTCGGTACAACAACTGTCCGGTATCTATGTTCCGTTTACGATTGAAGCGAACTTTAACCGTGAAATGACGGATTATAATATTCCGCATACTATCTGCCATGAGTTATCCCATTTGAAGGGGTTTATGAGGGAGGATGAAGCGAATTTTATTGGTTATCTGGCCTGTATTACTTCGGAAAAACGATCCTTTCAGTACAGCGGTTACCTGACCGGCTGGATCTATGCCGGGAATGCTCTGGCGAAGATAAACCCGGAGGCGTACATAGAACTTCATCAGGAGCTGTCGCAGGAAGTAAGAGATGATCTGGCTGAGAACAGCCGGTTCTGGAATCAATATGACGGGAAAATAGCGGAGGTATCAACGCAGTTGAATGATACTTACCTGAAGATGAATAATCAGGCCGATGGTGTCAGGAGTTATGGACGTATGGTAGACCTGATGCTGGCATATGGTGTAGGCAGGTAGTGACTGGCCTGGACTATATGGCAGATTTAGGCAGGACAATTGGTCAGGATAAATATTGTAAGGAAATAAATAATAAGTTATAATGATAAAAACACCTTACGAAAACGAAAGGGGTCACATAATGGACAAGGTATTATATGATTTGATGGATTGGGCAGGAATTGAGGAGATTGTATACTCGGAAGCAGCAGATCCGCACAGGATGCTGGGACCGCATGTAACAGACGCAGGCTTGCTGATTCAGACCTTTATCCCGAATACAGCAGCGGTTACCGTAAAGATAAAAGGCAGCGGGCGGAAGTTTCCAATGGAGCAGCAGGATGAAGCCGGATTTTATGCCGTCCTGATTCCCCGCAAGAGCGTGACCGGATATACATTGTTAGTTACGTATGATAACGGTATTACTGACGAAATTCAGGATCCCTATGCGTTTGCCCCGCAATATAGCGAAAAAGAACTGAAGCAGTTTGAGGCGGGTATCTGTTATGATATTTACAAAAAGATGGGTGCTCACCCAATGCTGATTGACGGCATCGAAGGAGTATATTTTTCTGTTTGGGCACCTTGTGCAATGCGGGTCAGTGTAGTCGGTGATTTCAACCTGTGGGACGGACGCCGCTACCAGATGAGGCGGTTAGGGGATTCCGGCATTTTTGAGATCTTTATTCCCGGTCTGGCTGCCGGTGAAATCTATAAATACGAGATTAAGACTCAGGCCGGTGAGCCGATGCTGAAAGCGGATCCATACGCCAACTATGCCCAGCTGAGACCTGATAATGCGTCAGTAGTCTGGGACATCAGCAAATATGACTGGACTGATGAAGAATGGATGACCGACCGGGCAAAGACTGACAGCAAGACCGCGCCGATGTCAATATATGAGCTGCATCTGGGTTCATGGATCAGAAAACCACATGCTGTTAATTCGGATGACAAAGAGATCACCGGTTCGGAATTCTATAATTACCGGGAGATTGCGCCGCGGCTGGCTGAGTATATTAAGGATATCGGGTATACCCATATTGAATTGATGCCGATTATGGAACATCCGCTGGATGCCTCATGGGGATATCAGGTGACCGGATATTATGCACCGACGAGCCGTTATGGAACCCCGGATGACTTTAAATATTTTATTGATTATATGCATCAGCAGGGAATCGGCGTGATTCTCGACTGGGTACCGGCACATTTTCCAAAGGATGCTTATGGCATGGCCTGCTTTGACGGAACCTGTGTCTATGAACATCGTGATCCAAGACAGGGTGAACATCCGCACTGGGGAACGCTGATTTACAATTACGGCAGACCGCAGGTATCCAATTTCCTTATCTCAAATGCTTTATTCTGGGCCGAGCAGTATCATGCTGACGGGATCCGTATGGATGCGGTTGCTTCGATGCTGTACCTCGATTATGGCAAGAATGACGGCGAATGGGTAGCGAATATCTATGGCGGCCACGAGAATCTGGAAGCAGTTGAGTTTCTGAAACATTTGAATACTATTTTTAAGCGGCGTGTCAAGGGGGCTGTACTGATTGCTGAAGAGTCAACTGCCTGGCCGCAGATTACCGGCGATGTAAAAGAAGGATCGGTTGGTTTTGATTATAAGTGGAATATGGGCTGGATGAATGACTTTATCGGCTACATGCAGTATGATCCTTATTTCCGGTCCCATCATTATGGTGAACTTACTTTCAGCATGATCTACGCTTACAGTGAGGACTTTGTTCTGGTATTCTCACATGATGAGGTGGTTCACGGAAAGGCTTCCATGATTGGAAAGATGCCGGGTGAAACACTGGAGGAGAAAGCAAACAACCTTCGTCTGGCTTATGGATTCATGTATGCACACCCGGGCAAAAAACTGCTCTTTATGGGACAGGAATTTGGACAGGTGTCAGAATGGAACGAAAATGAAGAACTTCCCTGGGAGATCCTTCAATATCCGGTCCATAAGACAATGCATGATTACGTAAAGGGATTGAACCAGCTGTATCGTACACATCCGGCGCTGTCGGTGCAGGACTATGATCCGGACGGTTTTGAATGGATCAATTGTACTGCCGGAAAAGACAATATTATTGTATTTATGAGAAAAACAAAAAAACCGGAGGAGACATTATTATTTGTCTGCAACTTTGCTCCGGTTGAACATGAAAAATATGAAGTCGGCGTTCCCTTCTACGGAAAATATAAAGAGATCTTCAACAGTGATGCAGCAGAGTACGGCGGCAGCGGCATCGGCAATCCACGGGCTAAGACCTGTAAACAGAGCGTGTGTGATGAACGCGAGTATTCGATGACAGTTCATATTCCGCCGATGGCCATGCTGGTATTTTCCTGCGAGCCCGCACCGGTAAAAGTGAAGAAGGTCAAGGCTGTAAAAAAGACAGCTAAAAAATAATCATCTGCTATTTATGAAAAGCTGATGCAGGTTGCTGTACCGGTTAAGCGAGTGCAGCTGCCTGCTGATAAACTCCCAGGATTCCTGATAAGTTCCGGGAACGGCAAAATCCGGATTGGAGATGAACTTTACAAAATCTTTAGCATGGTTGTCATATTTTTCAGCAAAGTCATCGGACATTTCCATCTTCTGACGATTGGAAAAATCCTTCAGCTCGTTATAAAGAATATGTTCCAGGTTGCAGGAGTTGTAATAGATCTCATATGGAATATCATGGATGGTTCTGGTCATGCTTAGTTTTTGGAGAATTGCTGCTTTGCGGTGATTTCTGTCTTTGATATCACGGGTCAGCCGGGTCTCAATGTGATCCGGATAATATAAGGCATGACGATTTGGCGCAGCAACTACTGAACGATCGGGTATAAAGGCACCGTCCGTATCAGCCAGGTGGATGATTTTGGCAATATCGCTTTTCTGATAACCATAGGTTTTCATAAAACTGCATAGCAGTTCATCAATTTTTTTAACAATCTCATGTTTGCTGACATAGTCCTTGGTGGTGATATCACCATGCACCGGCTGAAACCGCACTTCGGAATCAGCAAACAGCTCTTTCATAATAGTACCTAAAGCAGCTTCATCGCTGAGCCCTTCTACGATAAACAGAAGGGCTTTTTTTTCATTGTTCTGATTCGGCATTTCGACCTGCCTTTCTGAATGCCCGGGCGATTTTCAGGCTGTCTGCATCCATATAGATTTCCTCAGGCTGTCCGCCCAGAGTGATACTTCGGATATAAACATCTCTGAGGTTTTGATTCGTTGTTGAATTGAGCAGATGGATATAACGGTTGTCTGCGTTGGCGGTTGAAAATACAATACTTTCCGGGCGCAGCATCTCCAGGGGACGCAGGTTATGTGAAGTGAAGATCAGCTGCCCTTTGGCATGTTTCTGAATAATATCCAGCAATTCGCCCAGCAGATATTCAAAAATACCTGAATCCAACTCATCAATCACCAGACAGACGGAAGCATCGGCAAAGGCCTGAATAATGGCATTAAGAATCGATATCAGTTTAATGATTCCGGCTGATTCCATTCGGATCGGAATTGTGATATCATCCCGCACGGAGGTCAGCTCCACTTTCTCACCCTCGTCCCCGGAATCGGTCAACTGTGCTCCATAACTTTTGATACCTATTTGAAGTCCGGGAATAATTGTGAATAAAACGGCATTAATTTCGCTGATAATTGTTGTCAGCAGGTTCACTCTTTGCCGGCTCAGAATAACGGCATCGTTGAGCGGGATGGTAAAATCCCCTTTGACTCCGGTACTGCTGTCATTACTGCGGAACGCCATCGGCAGCATGAGGTTGGCTGAGATCACGCCGGAATGCGAGTTGCGAATTACAAAAAGGTTGTGGCGTGAAAAGTGATACAGGCTTTTTTGCAGCATAGTATAGTCAGGAAAAGCTTTAATAAAGTCCGTGGCCGAATACAGATCCCGGCTGTTGCTGCCAAATATGAAGGAGCTTCTGGTTCGTTCCGCCATCTTCTGATTGAGAATCAGGCTCAGTTGATCAGGATAATTCTTCAGCTCTTCAGGTGGTTCGCTGCTGCCGGCACAATAATCAATATAGACTTTTGTTTCAGAGCGTAATAATTCGCGTGCTATGATTACTTCATTCGAATTCAGTCTTTGAATTCTTACGAGATATTCAATCAACAGAGGTGCATCTTCAGAGATCACAAAGTACCGGGCGATGATTTGTGCAAAGTTACTGGTCTGGCTGATATAGTCTCCAAAGTTCTGGTCCAGGCTTTTGCCGCTCATAATGTACTGCAGAAAGTAACAGGCATCGACCATGGCTGTTTTGCCGGAACCATTTTGTCCATAGATTCCCAGTATCTGCGCCCTTTCGTGATCTGGTGGCTGCCCGGGAGCGGAAGAAAATTCGATTCGTCCGTATGATACATTCTTGATATATTTTATTTCCAGTGAGTGAAGTCTTATTATTGGCTGTTCCATATAATCCCTCCCTCTTAAGAGTTTGCCACAATCTGGAGAATTTATTCCTGGAATTTTGCCGGGGAAGGGGGGATGATAAGATGAGATAAATCAAGAGGAGCGACTAATAAAAGTCGCTCCGAATAATTGAAAATCATTATAGTTTTAATTTAGAAAAATCAATAGATAAATCTTCATATATATTTATCTTGACCTTATCAGTAAAGGTGAAATGTTCTGCCCAGATGTCCAGATCAAACGAGTATACTGTAATTGAACTGCTGATCGGATCTACAACCCAGTATTCGCGTACTCCGGCTGTCCTGTATTTAAATAGCTTGATGAAATAATCCATCTTTTTGCTGCCTGGTGAAACGATTTCCATGACTAAGTCGGGTGCTCCGTGGCACCCATGGTCATCAAGCTTGTCCTTATCACAAACCACCGTAATATCTGGCTCTACATAATTTCTCTTATCGTCGTTCAAATACACCGCCATCGGCGCTGAAAATACCTCACAGGGACCATCCTTACTCTTGATATAGGAATCAATTGTACTTATCAAAAATGTTACGATCCTTTGATGAGGTACACTCGGCGGAGCCATCATATACATTTCCCCATCAATTAACTCAGCACGAGTTCCTTCTGGCAATGCATATATATCATCTGTCGTATATATATCTTCTCGTGGTAACGGCATTTTATATTACATCTCCTTTCGATTAATTCCAATATCGTTCTCTTTTAGTATATCATTCGCAAAGCGATTTAACAAGTCGGCACGATCCGCTCCAACACACCGCCTTTTCCTTTACGATGACCCTTAACTAAGCATTTCTATAAACAATTTCCCCATTGCAAATGGTATATTTTACCTGTCCATACAGTGACTCTCCAAGAAACGGTGAGTTGCTGGATTTGGACAGAAAGCTATCTACCGTCCACAAGGCATTCTCGTCAAAGATAACCAGATCAGCATCCGCACCTTCGGTTATTGATCCTTTGTTAAGCCGGTAAAGAGCAGCGGGGTTTTGGGTCATCTTTTGAATGAGCTGCAGGATGGTTAAATGGCCGGGGCGTACGAGATGGGTAATTCCCAGGGCCAGGGCAGTTTCGAGGCCGATGATGCCGCTGGGGGCTTCGGGCAGAGGTTTATCCTTTTCTTCCTGAGAATGTGGAGCATGGTCGGTGGCTATAATGTCGATCGTGCCGTCTTTTAGACCGGCAATGATTGCCTGGCGGTCGTTTTCGGTCCGGAGCGGCGGGTTCATTTTAGCCAGGGTGCCGTGCTTTAAGAGTGCAGTTTCGTTCAGGGTAAAGTGATGGGGGGTTACCTCGGCATATACGTTGGCACCGAGCTCTTTGGCCAGTTTGATTATCTTTATGGAGTTGCCGGAGCTGATATGCTGCATATCTACGGTGGCACCGGTGTGCAGGGCCAACATACAGTCGCGGGCGATCATGGTGTCTTCAGCAGCAGCAGGGGAACCGGTCAGACCAAGTTCGGCGGATACAGCCCCCTGGTTGATGCCGTTGTTGGTGATAAGGGCAGGATCTTCTTCATGGAAGCTTAATGGGACATCCAGCCGTACCGCTTCTTCCATGGCCAGCTTCACCAGGGCAGAATTCATGATGGGGATGCCGTCATCAGTAAATCCGCAGGCACCGTGGGCTTTTAGTTCTTCCATGCCGGTCAGGGTTTCGCCTTTCAGGCCGATGGTAATGTTGGCAGCAGTCAGGACGTTGATGGGAGCTTTCCGGCCTTCGGCCAGTATGTACTCCAGCGTTTCGATGTTATCGACAGCCGGTTTTGTGTTGGCCATGCAGACAACAGTAGTAAAGCCGCCGGCTGCGGCAGCTCTGGCTCCGGTTTGGATGTCCTCTTTGTGGGTGAAGCCGGGATCGCGGAAATGGACGTGTACATCAATGAGTCCGGGGGCGATGGTGAGTCCGCCTGCATCGATGATCTGATCGCAGGATTCTTTGTTTTCGCTGAGTCCGGTTCCTATCTGCAGGATTTTTCCTTCGTCCAGAATCAGGTCCTGGATCTTGTCCGTTCCTGTTTTGGGATCGAGGACTCGTCCGCCTTTAATTAATATCATTTATTTTTCCTCCTTATGATGAAGGCCGATGCGAAAGATTCGCTGCGGCAGTTCGAATACAAATACGATGCCGAGCACAATGGCCACGGCAATTTTTACTGCTTCAAATCCGGTCTGGCCGGCCATGGCCAGCTGGCCGGTTACAGTGTAATAAGATGCCCGGTAAATGCCGGTTCCGGGAACCAGCGGAATGATACCGGATATCAGGAAGATGGTAACCGGACAGTGCTTGCGTACTGCGAACCAACGTGACATCAGGATGACAGCCACGGTGGCAAAAAAGGTGGCTGCCGGTGCTGCAGTGAGGGGCGCCAGGATCAGATATAAAAGCCAGCCAATGCCGCCGATCAGGCCGCAGTATGGATAAAAGCGTACTGGTACGCCAAAAAGCATGGAAAAAGCTGTAGTTGCCAGGGTGGCTATGATACCCTGGAAAAGCAATTGGACGATCATAATAAGCTGCCTCCTGTCATTTTGCTGTACAGGGACAGAATCAGTCCGACTCCCATGGCAATACAGAGAAAAACCAGGATCGCATCAAGCATCCGGACAGAGCCCGAGATGTAATCACTGTCAGCCATATCGCGGATGGCATTGGTAAATGCCACTCCCGGAACCATCAGGATAATACAGCCGATGATCATGGATTCGAGATTTTTACCGAGTCCGAGGGAATAGAAAAGGACACATAAAAAAGTCGCCCAGGCACTTCCGATGATGTTGCAGACAATCTTGGAAAAGTGGGGCTTGCCCAGATAAACGAGGTAACTGTATAGCATGATACCGATCAGGCAGCAGCAGACGGCATCGCGGGGATGACCGCCGAACATGATACTAAAACACGAGGCAGCAAAGCCTGCTACAACAATCTGAACTACCTTCGGAAGCTCAGGCAATGTTTCGATCCGGTCCAGCTCCTTGCGCGCCTGTGCGGCGGTATAGCAGCCGTGCTCAATTTCACGGGAAAGCTGATTTACCTCTGCAACCCGGTTCAGATTGGTATGATTGAGGGCAATTTGCTGAACCTTGGCAAACTGGCCCTCTTCTTCGCTGCCGCAGGTCAGGAAGATTCCGTTGCTAAGGATAAAAGCACTGGCAGATTGTAAACCATAATAATGGCAGATCCGGTCAACGGTATCCTCGACGCGGGAAATCTCTGCCCCGCTTTCCAGCAGGATTCTGCCGGCCTGCAGCGCCAGCAGCAAGACCGCCCGCTCTTCTTCTGAACGTACCATGGTAAAAGACTCCTTTGTCTTATGTTTCGTTTATTCTATTACAAAAGCCTGTCCCGGTCTCTCAATGGATGCTATTTTGTCGCGGTAGGAAGCGGAGCAGCTGTGGCGTTTCAGTTTGTCAATTACAGTATAGTCTTTCCAGAAATGCATCGGGAAAACCATATCTGCCCCAACCGTGTTCATGAACTCATCCAGCCCCAGCCAGAACCATTCCTCCAGTCTGCCATCCAACGGCAGGAAAGCGATGTCGGGACGGGCGCCGTATTCTTTGATCCGTTCCAGTTCCCGGTGGTAATCGGCAGCCATCTGTTCATTCCATTCGTCCGGTTCGCCATTCCAGTGCCAGTGATTTAAGTCTCCGGCATGGTAGATTACGGTACCATTATGTTCGATCAGAAAAGCAACACCCTGATCCGTAGAATGAAAGGCTGTTACGTGCAGATGATCTTCTTTGAAGTCAAGGGAACTTCCGGCGTCAATGAATTCTGTCCGGCAGGCCTGTCTTTCGGGGACCTGATTTTGCCAGATATCGTCAGACAAAATGTATTGAATATTGGTGCGGGATCCGGCCAGATCATAGATCTGCGGAGAAAAATGATCGCCGTGTGCGTGGCTGGCAAAAACAAATAATTTTTTTGCGGGATCTATGTCAGGAAGCTGACCGCCGGTGTAGTCAAACAACAGATATACTGAATCGAGTTCAACCAGAAAACTACTGTGGTGAATATAGGTGATCTGCATAGTATTATCTCCTTGTTTTATATTTACTTATAAATAGAATACTACCATAAATGACGTAAAAAAGACAGCCTGCCAAAGAGAAAATGTATCACTGCCGCACCGGCACAGGTTGCGGCTAAATAAATAAGGTGACCATACAAAATACCCATTTGCTGTCCGATCTGGTAGAAGATGGGTTGTCTGATTTCATGATACGGTGAAATGTAGAACATATCAGCTTTCATATCAGGCGCGGCTATATTGATAACTGTGGCGATCAGGCAGCAGGCGGCAAACAGCAGCAGGGTAGAAAAATAACTGCGCCAGCGCTTGTCAGAATGACCGGTGACAGGAATCAGAACCCCGATAAACAGCAATAAAATATGCCAGACATAGGCATGAAAGAGCAGATACCAATGCTGGTCCGGAAAACCACTGGCAGCAATCAGAGCGGCAGCAGCTCCCAGCAGGTTGAAATTCTGCATGAAGGTACAGCAGACAGTTTTTGATTTTGCGGAAAGCCAGGGGATGACCAGGCACAGGTACATGGGAACACTGCAGAGATGAAATGGAAAAAACCACCAGTCGAAGCAGTGGTCATATACTGTATAATACAGCAGATATTGTTTGATTAATTCCATGGCAGCTAAGATGATACCACAAAAGAAGAGGGTGCGGTAAAAATATTTATCGGTCATTTTCATGCGGGGTCCTGATTTCATAAGTGTTAAATAGGATGTCACATATTAGAAAAAGACAATGCATGACAGACCTGTTTCCGGGCATCGTGCATTGTCCATTCTAAATGTTAAGCATCGGCGCGGTTTCTGCTGCCGAAGAAGCTGATAAGATATAATCCGCATAGTCCAACCAGAGCGTAAACGATCCGGGATAACCAGGACATGCTTCCGAACAGGTAAGCGACCAGGTTAAAATCCAGAAAACCAACCAGCCCCCAGTTGATGGCTCCGATAATAGCGATTGTCAGTGCGGTGTAATCCAGTGTTTTGTTTCTCATAGCGCTACCTCCTAATTGATCAGTTATATCGGTAGTATGCGCCATTATTTGCAGTTTATTCCTAATTGGACTTTACTTCTTTCCAAAGGTCATTATATATGGAATCGGTGTCGTCGCCGAGATACTGGAATACCTCGCAGTTATTCAATGTGTCGATATCCGGAAAAACCGACTTGTTATTTTTGACTTCGTCATCCAGCAAATCAAACGCACCTTTATTTGGTGTTGCGTAGGTGATGTATTCGAAGTTAGCCAGGGCGATTTCAGGCCGGCAGAGGAAATCAATCCATTTTTCAGCGTTTTCTTTGTTTTTGGCATTTTTCGGAATGACCCATGAGTCAAGCCAGAGGTTTGTGCCTTCTTCCGGCAGAACATATTCAAGGCTGTAATCAAGATCAAGGCTTTCGACTTCTTCCTGGATGTAAAGCAGTTCCCCTGAATAGATAACGCCGACAGCTGCTTCGCCGCCGATCATTTTGTCACGGACCTGATCGATGACATAGGCCTGAACCAATGGTTTCTGGGCAATCAGTTCCTCTTTGGCGGCCTGAAGTTCTGCTTCATTTGCGGTGTTCATGGAGTGTCCGTTCTTCTTCAGTGAGACCATGAAAGCATCTCTGACACTGTCCTGCATCAGGATTTCGCCGTTTAAACGCTCATCCCACAGATCGGCCCAGGATGTGGGCGGTTCGACACCAAGTTCAGCCAGACGGCTGGTGTTGTAGATAATACCGACAGTTCCCCAGCAGTATGGCACAGAATATTTATTCTCAGCATCAAAGGCTTTTGACATCTCTATGTATGCCGGATCGATCTGGGAGTAATTCGGTACATTGTCAAAGTTGATTTCAGCCAGAAGATCATTTTCAATCATTTTCTGAATCATATAGTCGGAAGGGCAGACAACATCATAGTTGACAGCACCTTTTTCGATCACCGGGTACATCTCTTCGTTGGTTTCAAACGGATCGTAGGTTACCTTGATACCGGTCTCTTCTTCAAACTGGGTAATCACATCTTCATCGATGTATTCACCCCAGTTGTAGACGTACAGTACATCTGATTCGCCGGAGCTGCTGTCGGCACCGCCGGATCCGGAGGCACCGCCGCATCCGGTCATCATAACGGCAGCAGCGGCTGCCAGGGTAAGTGGAATTATATTTCGTTTCATCATGATCTCCTTTTTCTTCTTGGTGCAAAATTGCTTATAATTAACAGGATAAGAACTGTGATAAAGATAACCGTTGACAGTGCGTACATAGACGGTTTGATACCCCGGCGAACCTCGCTGTAGATCAGGGTAGACAAGGTATTGATACCGGCGCCTCTGGTAAAATGGGTAATAATAAAATCATCCAGCGACATGGTAAATGCAAGCAGGAAACCAGACAGCACTCCCGGCAGAATATCCGGAAAAACCACTTTGAAAAATGCCTGGACCGGTGACGCGCCAAGATCCAGTGCAGCTTCATATGTGTAGCGGCTGGTCTGCTTCAGCTTTGGCATAACGCTGAGAATAACATACGGTATATTAAAAGTAATATGTGCAATTAATATCGTTTTAAACCCGAGCGAGATACCGAATGCGATAAAAGCAAGCATCAGGGAAATGCCGGTAACGATATCGGCGTTCAGCATCGGTATGTTGGTGATACCCATCACAATGTTTTTGGGAATCGGCCGCATATTGTTAATGGCAATGGATGCGGCGGTACCGATAATGGTTGCGATCAGCGCTGATAAAAAGGCAATGATCAGTGTGTTGTAAAGGGCATCCATAATATTGCGGCTGGAAAACATCTGCGTATACCAGTTCAGGGTAAATCCGCCCCACTGAGTCCTCGATTTTGAACTGTTAAACGAAAGGACGATCATGGTGGCGATCGGTGCATATAAAAAGATCATAATCAGCACCAGATAAAAATCCTGCCAGATCTTACGGAATGTTTGGGCTGCTTTTGTCATCAGAATCCACTCCCTTCCCCGTTTTTGTCATACTTGGCGATTAAAGCCATACTGAGAAGAATAAATACCATCAGAACCAGAGATAATCCCGAACCCTGATGCCAGTTACTGCCTTTGGTAAATTCCTGCTCAATGACATTGCCGATCAAAAGGATCTTGCTGCCGCCTAACAGATTTGAAATAACAAAGGTAGTCAATGCCGGTACAAAAACCATGGTGATGCCGCTGATAATGCCCGGTACGCTGAGCGGCAGCCACACGCGGATAAAAGTCTGGACAAAATTCGCTCCCAGATCACGGGCGGCGTTAATCGTATTATCATCGATTTTACAAAGAACATTGTAAATCGGCAGTACCATAAACGGCAAAAAGTTATATACCATACCAAGAATGATAGCCCCCGGAGTATTGATCAGCGTCTGGTTCGGCAGATGAAGAAAGGTCAGGATGCCGTTAATAACGCCGTTTTTTTCCAGCAAAGTCTGCCATGCGAGGGTGCGGAGCAGAAAGTTCATCCACATGGGCAGGATAAAAATAAATACAACAAAGCTTGCCTGCCCCATTCCGCGGTTTCTGAGAATCATTGCCAGCGGGTATGCAAGCAGCAGACAGATGACCGTACTGATGAATGACAAACCCAGCGAAAGCCATAGTGCTTTCCTGTGTTCCGGGGTAGCGATGGACAAAATATTAGCCATCGTGAAGGCCCCTGAGCGGTCGGTGATTCCATAATAAAAAATCAGCGCCAGCGGTATGAGAATAAAACCGGCCATCCATACCAGATAAGGGCCGGATAACAGTTTTTTACTCATTGACTCCTACCGCCTCCTCATCTTCTGAAGCCGGTTTGTTCATGATCTGGATGTCGAACGGATCCACATGAATGCCGACTTCCTGGCCGACCGGACACATGTCGGTACTGTGAACCAGCCACTCAAAACCATCCGGAGTGGTGATTTCCATCTCGTAATGTACTCCTTTGAAAATCAGATGAGTACAGATACCGGTCAGGGTTCCGGATGAAGGATCAACCAGATCAATATCCTCGGGCCGGATCACAACATCGACCGGACGGTGATTGCCGAAGCCTTTGTCGACACAGGGGAACTTTGCACCGAAGATCTCTACCAGTTCATCGCGCAGCATGATCCCGGGGACAATATTGCTTTCACCGATAAAGTCAGCAACAAAAGCATTCTCCGGTTCATTATAGATCTGCTCCGGGGTACCCATTTGCTGAATGTACCCCTGGTTCATTACAACAATGGTATCTGACATCGTAAGCGCTTCTTCCTGGTCGTGTGTTACATAGATGAAGGTGATGCCAAGCTCATTTTTCAGCCGGATCAGCTCATACTGCATATCCTGGCGCAGCTTCAGGTCAAGGGCGCCAAGCGGTTCGTCAAGCAGAAGCACCCGCGGTTCATTCACGATTGCACGGGCGATGGCAATTCGCTGCTGCTGTCCGCCGCTTAATGAATCTACACTGCGTTTTTCAAAGCCGTCAAGATTGACCAGCTTCAGTGCATACTTAATCTTATCCTGAATGTAGGTCTTGGGTTTGTTCTTGATACGCAGTCCGAAGGCGATATTTTCTGCAATATTCATGTGGGTAAACAGCGCATACTTTTGAAATACTGTATTCAACTGCCTTTTATTCGGCGGCAGTTTGCCGATATCAGTGCCGTCAAAAAGTACCGTACCGGTATCTGCCGCTTCAAATCCGCCGATAATGCGAAGCGTTGTGGTCTTGCCGCAGCCGCTTGGGCCAAGCAGAGTGACAAATGTATTTTCTTTTACAGATAAGCTCAGATCATCAAGAACCATAGTTCCGTCATAGCTTTTTGAAATATTGTTTAAGTCTATTAAATTCTGCCCCATCTTACTGATCCTCCTGGTATATTAAAAGCTCGGCGGAGAACTGACCCATAACAGGACAGCACCGGTCTTGCTTGATAAATGATGGTTTTTATCCGGTACAAAATAAAAAGATTCGCCCTTTTTTGCTTTGTATGTTTTGTTTCCTAAATGGATCGATACGGAACCCTGCAGCACGTAACCGAATTCTTCGCCCTCATGGGGATTGTCAGGATAGGTCTCACCGCCTGCCTCCATTGTCAGCATAATCGGCTCCATAACATTTTTCTGTGCATTCGGGATAATCCACTTGATTACATTTTTTAAATCAGTATCATGTTTTTCAAAATAATCATTTTTTCCAAAAACAATCTGTTCCTCCGGGGCTTCGTTAAAAAAGTCCCCGATCGTAGTGCCCAGACACTGGAGAATATCCATGAGTGTGGCAATTGACGGGGACGTTAAATCACGCTCTAATTGGGAGATGAATCCTTTTGACAACTCGGCCCGACCGGCCAGCTCCTCCTGCGTAAGCCCCTTTAAAATTCGTAATTCCTTTAACTTTGCACCAATACTCATAGTTCCTCCTACTAATCTTAAAGTTTACTAATACTGACTGACGATAAAGTTAATCTTAAAGTTTAGTAATAATAAACAAGCGGCAAATTCCATTATACTTAAAATTCTTCCGGTGTCAATACATTCTGAATAGATTTTTTAATAAATCTGTGCTATTATATTTTTATTGTGTGTTAATAAGTAAACAATGGTTGAGGCGAGGAGGAAAAATGATGGCCAGAGCAGAAAAGTATATGGCATATGTCGGATCATACTCTTATACGGGAAAGTCAAAAGGCATTACGGTTTATGACGTAGATGTAAAGGCTGGAGTATTTAAGGAACGCTGCGAGGTGGAAGTAGACAATTCTTCCTATGTGATTGCATCCAGTAATGGGAAAACACTGTATTCGATTGCCGATGAGGGCGTGGTTGCGTTCCGGATTCTGGAAAACGGCAGTCTGACCAGATTAAACAGTGCCCGGATCAAAGGGATGAGAGGATGTCATTTATCGACGGACAAGGATGACAAGTATATCTTCGTATCCGGTTTTCATGATGGCAAGTCGACCATCCTGCGTCTGAATCCGGACGGATCGGTAGGGGAGATTGTTGATGGAGTCTTTCATAAAGGGCTTGGCAGTATTGCTGAGCGTAATTTCCGGCCGCATGTGACCTGCACCAGAAGAACGCCTGACGGCAAATATGTAATGTGTGCGGATTCCGGTCTGGATCAGGTAAAAATCTACCGGTTTAATGAGCAGGAAGAACATCTTTTTCTGGTTGACGCAATCCGCTGTGATATGGAATCGGCGCCGCGCTGCTTCCGTTTCAGTGCCGATGGCCGTTTCATCTATCTGATGTCGGAGCAGAAAAATGTTATCGATGTATTCAGCTATGAAAGCGGCGAACGTGTCCCGGTAATCGAGAAGATCCAGACGGTTTCAACAGCAGGAGAGAAACATAATATCCTGACGGCTGCCTGTTCAATGCGCTTTTCTCCGGATGAGAAGCATCTGTTCTGCGGCAATGCCGGTGATGAGAGCGTATCGATATACAACAGAGATACGGAGACCGGTTTGCTGACGCCAATCTGCTGCCTGCCGATCAGTGGTGAATACCCCAAGGATCTGGCTGTTTTTCCGGATGACAGGCATCTTGCCTCAATCAACCATGAGAGTGGTACGATCACTTTCTTTACGATTGACTACGAAAAAGGACTGATCGTAATGAGCAGCAATCCGGTCAGGTGTGATGAGCCAAACAGCTGTGTGATTGTAAAAATAGGAGGCTGAGATGGCGGGTTCTACATTGGGAACAATCTTTCGCATCATGACCTGGGGGGAATCTCACGGAAAAGGTGTCGGTGTGACGATCGACGGCTGTCCAGCCGGACTGCCTCTCGGTGAAGAGGATATTCAGATCTGGCTCGACCGCAGAAAACCCGGTCAGAGCAAGTTCACAACGGCCCGGAAGGAAGGGGACCAGGTTGAGATTCTATCAGGCGTATTTGAAGGGAAAACAACCGGAACACCGATTGCCCTGCAGATCAGGAATCAGGACCAGCGGTCACGTGATTATGGCGAGATTATGGATATTTATCGTCCCGGACATGCAGATTATTGTTTTGATGAAAAATACGGTTTCCGTGATTACCGGGGCGGCGGACGTTCGTCCGGCCGTGAGACAATTGGGCGGGTTGCGGCAGGAGCGATAGCTGCCAGGCTGTTGAATCATTTGGGTATTACGGTAACTGCTTATACAAAGAGTATCGGTGAATTTGAAGTAGATCCGGAGCGTTTTGATATTACGACCCGCGATCAGAACCGACTTTATATGCCGGATGCGACTGCAGCAGCCGAAGCGGAGATGTGGTTGGAAAGACTGATTTCGGAGCAGGATTCTGCTGGTGGTGTAGTGGAGTGCGTAATCAGCGGACTTCCCGCCGGTATCGGTGAGCCGGTTTTCGATAAGCTTGATGCCTGTCTGGCGAAGGCAGTTATGTCGATTGGAGCGGTCAAAGGATTTGAGATAGGTGATGGTTTTGCCGCAGCCAGATCCCGCGGTTCGGTTAATAATGATGAGTTTGATACTGATGAAAACGGTAATATTATTAAGAAGACAAATCATGCCGGAGGGATATTGGGCGGTATCAGTGACGGCAGTGACATCGTGTTGCGTGCCGCATTTAAGCCGACTCCGTCGATTGCCCGCACCCAGCAGTCGGTAAACCGCCAGAAAGAGTCAGTTTCAATTAATGTCAAAGGCCGCCACGATCCGATTGTTGTACCGCGTGCAGTAGTTGTTGTAGAGGCAATGGCTGCCCTGACAGTACTTGATTTATATCTGATCAGCCGGAATTCACGGTTCTTATAGAAAATTGTAACAGGGAAGAGGAGAGAAGTTATGAAGATCGCAATGGGAAATGATCACACCGGACTGGAAATGAAAGAGGAAATCAAAGCTTATGTAGAATCCAAAGGACATGAAGTGGCAGATTTCGGTACCAACTCAACAGAAAGCTGTGACTATCCGGTTTATGGGGAAAAGGTGGCTCGTGCAGTGACAGCAGGGGAAGCTGATTACGGAATCGCTATCTGCGGAACCGGAATCGGAATCGGAATCGCCGCCAGCAAGGTACCTGGAATCCGTGTCTGTACCTGCAGTGAACCATATAGTGCCAGGCTGTCCAGAATGCATAATAATTCCAATGTTCTTACCTTTGGCGCCCGTGTTATCGGTGTGGAAATGGCTAAGATGATTGTTGATGAATGGCTGGATAATGAGTATGAAGGCGGAAGACATCAGCGGCGGGTTGATCAGGTGATGGCGATTGAAGCAAGATAAAATTGAAATGATGCTTAGAATGTTCTATCTCATAGAGGTAGGGCATTTTTTGTTGATGATTGATCTTCCCCAAGTGCTTTATTACGGATTTTTGTTGTGATAGAATATAAAATAGATTTATGACTGTCAATCCATCGGGCCTGTGTTATAATATAACACAGGAGAGGAGATGCAGATGAAACGATATTTTAATATCACAGGTGCCTGTGATCCTGAGCTTCACTACATGGTAGATCTAAAACCTCGTATGGGAAAGATAAAACAATTGATAGACCGGGGGGCATATTTTACCATTAATCGTGCGCGCCAATACGGGAAGACAACTACGCTGAGCGCAATAAAGTCGTATTTACAAGAAGAATACCTGGTTGTTGGTATAGATTTTCAGATGCTAAGTCATGCGAATTTTAAAAATGAGCAGGTTTTTGTCAGAGCATTTTCGCGTGAGCTGATGATTGCCATTGATAAGGTTGCTTGTGTACCGGCTGATGTGATAGGACAACTGCAGATATTTAGCAGTGACAAAACATATGAAGCAGATTTGGGAAGTCTTTTTACCTGCTTAAGTGATTGGTGTTTTCAATCTGAGAAACCGATTGTATTAATGATTGATGAAGTTGACAGTGCTACTAACAATCAGGTTTTTCTTGACTTCCTTTCGCAATTGAGAGGATATTATATTCATCGGCGAGAGCGGGCAGCATTTCAGTCGGTGATTATGGCTGGTGTTTATGATGTGAAAAATATTAAACGGAAAATCAGACCGGATGAAGATCATAAGTTGAACAGTCCCTGGAATATTGCTACGGATTTTAAGGTTGATATGAGTTTGAGTGCGGATGGAATTGCTGGTATGTTGAGAGAGTATGAAACAGACCACGCCTTTTCAATGGATATCCCCGGAATGTCTGCTCTGCTGTATGATTACACTTCCGGCTACCCCTTTCTGGTTTCAAAATTGTGTAAGATTATCGATGAAGAACTGATTGGCAGCGATCAATTTCCGGATGCTGCTTCAGCCTGGACGCATACAGGTTTTCTTGAAGCAAACCTCATCCTCCTTGCAGAAAAGAATACGCTGTTTGAATCGATGGTAAACAAATTTTATGAATATCCCGAACTGATGGAGATTGTTTCATCGATACTTTTTAAAGGCAGGGAGATTTCATACAATGCCCTTAATCAGGCAACAGAGATTGCTGAGATGTTTGGGTTTGTAAAAAATGTGAATGGCAAGGTTGTTATTGCAAACCGGATATTTGAGACGGTGTTTTATAATTTGCTATTGACGGATACGGAGATTCAAATAGTTGATTGAAGCCACAATAAAAAACAATAAATATAAAGGGGCTGTCGCTAAATGTGACAGCCTCACTTTATACTATCTTATTTTTGATAACGCTTTTAGCTATTTTACTTAAAATCCCCATTACCTATAAATCCTACCGCGTATGGTTTTGACCTTTTATCTAGCTGGAGCCAACATAGTTGCTGGGAGAACGTGGGGCGTTTGGTTGGACCGGAATCGGTGACATTGAACGAGGTGACGGTGGTTCTTAGGCGGCAGCAAGTGATTTGCAGGGGAGAAATCATGCTCTCCAAAGCGTGATTTCAAGGGCCGGAGCGGAGAATATATAAAAGATTCTCCAGTGACTGGCCCTGGTGCCCCTGCAAATCACTTGCTGCCGCCTTAGAACCACCCCGCCAAGAGAACGGAAGCGATTCCGGTCCAACCAAACGCTCCACGTTCTCCCCACCACTATGAGCGACAGATATAATCAATCCATAATATAATACTCCGGATGCGCCGCAATCAGCTCCGAAATATAAGACTTATAATAAGACAAATGATTCTCATAAAATTCTTCCAGATTAAAATAGGGAGAACCGCCAAATAATAAATATTCATAAAGTTTCTGATGTTCCAGTTGAATATGAGTCACATCGATCTGCATCACCAGATACTCCTGATATCGTACCCGCTGGAAATGCGAACATACAATTTTCGTACTTTCCCACACTGCCGGTTTATGGGCAGCCAGATAAGCTAATTTATGAAATTCATCATCAAGCGCAATATAGCGGTCAACCGAATCATCTCCGGAGACGACAGTCTGAACCGTCTGTTTCAGGTTCTCAGCCATGGCTTTCATATACTTTTCAGAAATATTTCCTGCCAATTGACGATAAATTGCCGGTTCCAGTGTGCTTCGCATGAATAATCCTTCACGGACATTGCGCATACTGATCTTAGAGACGAAGGAACCGCTTTGCGGAAGGATATCAACGAGATAATCCTTCTTGAGCAGTGTCAGCGCCTCGTGAATCGGAGTCCGGCTGGTACCCAGCTGCTCGGCCAGTTCGTTTTCATTGATGGAAAGGCCGGGCGCCAGGTTTAATGTCATGATGTTATAGCGGAGTAATCGATATGCGTAAGCACGGTTGTTTTCTTTCGGTTTTTTCGGGAGAATTTTCAGCGGTACCATATAACGGAAACTCCTTTTATCGGTTGTTTTTCTGCAGGGCTTCCCAGATTCCGTTCAGATAAGTCAGTCCCAGTGCACGGTCATATAATCCGTATCCCGGTCTGGCCTGCTCGTCCCAGATCATCCGGCCGTGGTCAGGGCGGATATATCCGTCGAAGCCATTGTCATAAAATGCTTTCATGATTTCGTACATATCCAGGTCGCCGTCTGTTGACAGGTGAGATGCCTCGCGGAACTTTTTCGGGCCGAGGTATTTCACGTTGCGGACATGGGCACAGGCAACACGGTCCATGGCGCAGAAGTGACGGATCGCTTCCGGGATATCATTTTCAGGATTGGAACCAAGTGAGCCGGTGCACAGGCAGAGGCTGTTGGCCGGGCTGTCTACCAGCTTGACAATTTTGTCAAAATCTGCGATTGAATGGGAGATACGCGGCAAACCAAAGATCGGCCATGCCGGATCATCCGGGTGTACGGCCATACGAATGCCTGTTTCTTCACAGACTGGGATGATTCTCTCCAGGAAATATTTATAATTTTCCCGCAGTTTATCTTCGTCGATGTCTTTGTAGATATTCATGACATTTTCCAGTTCTTTCAGGCGCTCCGGTTCCCATCCCGGCAGAGTAAAGCCTTTGGACTGCTTGGCGGTCATTTCCACCAGCATGGTAGGTGTCATGCCCTGCAGCTCTTCATCATCATAATACAGTACATTGGAGCCATCTTCAATAACACGTGCCAGATCAGTTCTCAGCCAGTCCAGAACCGGCATGAAGTTGTAAACAATTACCTTAATGCCGCACTGAGCCAGATTACGGATCGTCTGGATATAGTTTTCAATATACTTGTCACGGGTCGGGAGTCCCATTTTAATGTCTTCATGAACATTGACACTCTCAATAACTTCCACTTCCAGACCGGCATCATTGACATGTTTCACATAATCCTGAATCACGTCCAGCGGCCAGACTTCTCCGGCAGCATACTGATCCAGAAGACCCATCAGTCCGGTACAGCCGGGGATCTGTTTGATTTGTTTTAAAGTAACACTGTCATTGCCTTCACCATACCAGCGAAATGTCATTTTCATATGATTTTTTCTCCTTATTTTGGGAATTGATATATCAGTTATCAATAACGTAGCACAAAACCGGGCGATTGGCAAGGGATAATTTGAAAAACATTATAAAATATAAAGAAAGTATTGAAAAATGGAAAAAGGCTATTGACAGGAACTGGTAAAAATTATAGTATAAAACCAGTATAAAAGCTGATATTATTAAAGACTGATATTTTAATTAAAATCAGCAGCAGGACGTTAATGAAAATACATCTAATAAAGGAGAATTCTAAAATTATGAAATTAACTCACGAAGGATTACAGGAAACAGCAGTCTGGGAAGCCGCAGGGATCACTCTGCCGTCTTATGATGTTAAAACCGTTGCAGAAGAAACCGCTAAGGCACCGTCATGGGTACACTTCGGGGCGGGGAATATTTTCCGTATTTTCATTGGCGGGGTAGCTGATAAGCTTCTTGCTCAGGGTGACAGCACAAAAGGGATTGTCTGTGCCGAGACGTTTGACTTTGATGTCATTGACAAGATTTACAAACCATATGATAACCTGGTTCTGGCTGTTACATTAAAGGCTGATGGTTCAACTGAGAAGCAGGTGCTTGGTTCACTGACGGAAGCGGTAAAAGCAAATGCCGCAGAGACACAGGACTGGAAAAGACTGAATGATATTTTTAAGCTGCCGGATTTACAGATGATCTCCTTTACTATTACCGAGAAAGGTTATGCCTTAAAAGGAGCCGACGGCGCATATTTCCCGTTTATCCAGAAGGATATCGATCAGGGGCCGGAACATGCTGCGTCTGCAATGGCAGTAGTATGTGCACTTCTCTACACCCGTTATCAGGCCGGCCGGCTGCCGCTGGCAGTAGTGTCGATGGACAATTGCTCCCACAATGGCGAAAAGCTTGGCAGTGCTGTGCTTACCATGGCTCAGGAGTGGAGTAAAAAAGGATTTGTCGAAGAAGGATTTTTGGCTTATCTGAACGATGAGCAGCTGGTATCCTTCCCATGGAGTATGATTGACAAGATCACCCCCAGACCTGCCGATTCCGTATGCAGCAGCCTGATTGATTCCGGTGTCGAAGATATCGCACCGATCGTGACTTCAAAAAATACGTATATTGCACCGTTTGTTAATGCCGAAGGACCGGAATATCTTGTTATCGAAGACAAGTTCCCGAACGGACGTCCGGCACTGGAGAATGCAGGTGTATACCTGACAGACCGTGATACTGTAAATAAGGTTGAGCGGATGAAGGTAACAACCTGTCTGAACCCGCTGCACACGGCTCTGGCTGTATATGGCTGTGTACTGGGATATACTTTGATTGCGGATGAGATGAAGGATGAGCAGCTGAACCGCCTGGTTCATGAGATCGGGCCGGTAGAAGGAATGCCTGTTGTGACCGATCCTGGCATTTTATCGCCAAAAGAGTTTGTTGATGAAGTAATTAACGTCCGGATTCCAAACCCGTTTATGCCTGATGCACCTCAGCGTATTGCCACCGATACTTCCCAGAAAGTCGGAATCCGTTATGGCGAGACGATCAAGGCATATGTAGAAAAATATGGTGATGCGAAGAAACTCAAAGCTATTCCGCTGGCAATTGCCGGGTGGTGCCGTTATCTTCTTGCCGTGGATGATAATGGTCAGGCCTTTGAACTGTCTTCTGATCCGATGATTCCGGAACTGACCGCACAGTTATCCGGTATCGAATACGGCAAACCGGAGACCTGCCAGGGACAGTTAAAACCGATTCTGTCAAATGCCAACATTTTTGGAATTGACCTGTATGAGGCGGGGATTGGGGAGCTGATTGAGCAGATGTTCTGTGAGCAGATTACAGGGCCCGGATCAGTAAGAGAAACACTGAAAAAATATCTGCAATAAGAATCAATAAGAAACTTTTTTAGAAAACGTCTTGACAATACCGTAAAGCAGCGTATAATGATAGACAATTGAATAAAATCTTCAGGGCAGGGTGCAAGTCCCTACCGGTGGTACAGCCCACGAGCCGCAAGGCATGATTCGGTGTGATTCCGAAGCCGACAGTATAGTCTGGATGAGAGAAGATAGTATAGGCGTTTTTGCGTGTATGGTATATTGCTCTGGAATGATTGTTATCATTTCAGAGCTTTTTTTGGCCAATATTTCAGTGTTTGCGAAGAGATTTCCGGCCATTGTAAATGAAGATATTACCTGCAAAATGTCGTATTGTTTCAGGTCCTGAATGATTTGCATTCAGGACTTTTTTCGATTTGCAAAAGTTCGTTTTGTGAATCTGAAAATCAAAGAAGGGAGCAAAACATGAATGATCAATACTACATGATGCAGGCATTGTCCCTGGCCAAAAAAGGTGAGGGCTTTGTGAATCCCAACCCATTGGTGGGCGCTGTTATTGTAAAAAACGGGCAGATAATAGGCCGTGGATACCATCAGAAATATGGGGAAGCACATGCAGAGGCAAACGCATTTGCCAGCCTTACAGAACCTGCAATGGGAGCCACGATGTATGTCACTCTGGAACCCTGCTGCCACTGGGGCAGGAATCCGCCATGTACCGAAGCGATTCTCAAGCATAAAATTTCCCGTGTGGTAATCGGTTCAGCAGATCCTAACCCATTGGTGAACGGGAATGGGGCGGCAATCCTGAGAAAGAATGGCATAGAGGTGACGGAAGGCATTCTGAAAGACAAATGTGATGAAATAAATCAGACTTTCTTTCATTTCATCAAAACCGGTAATCCCTTTGTCGTAATGAAATATGCCATGACGCTGGACGGGAAAATTGCCACCTGTACCGGTCGTTCCAAATGGATCACCGGAGCGGCAGCCCGTACCCGTGTGCAGCAGGACCGTGCCCGGCATATGGCTATTATGACCGGTGTGGGAACGGTATCTTCCGATGACCCGTTGCTGACCTGCCGGCTGCCAAACAGCAGAAGCCCCCGGCGGATTATCTGCGATACACGCCTGCGTACACCGCTGGGGTCGCAGATTGTTGCCACAGCCCGGGATGTCCCGGTTATAATTGCTACCTGTTGTGAAGATCAGCAAATACATAAGCCATATCTGGATGCCGGCTGCGAGATCTTGGTGATTCCCGAAGCCGATGGACATACGGATTTAAAATTCCTGATGAATTGTTTGGGGGAAAGAGGCATTGACAGTGTTTATATGGAGGGGGGATCGTCGCTTAACTGGTCGGCACTCCGAAGCGGAATCGTAAATCGTATTCAGGCTTACCTTGCCCCATCTGTCTTTGGCGGGATTTCGGCCATGGGTCCGGTAGGTGGAGATGGTGTGACAGAACCGGAGCAGGCATTTCTAACCGGTCCGCTGACAGTCACCAGATTAGGAAATGATCTGCTGCTGGAAAGTGAGGTGATACCATGTTTACAGGAATCATAGAGGAAACCGGGCGGTTGCAGACGGTTTCCCGTTCCGCCTCTTCGTCCCGGATTGTAATCGGAGCCCGAAAAATCATCGAAGATATGAATACCGGTGACAGTATCAGTGTCAATGGCGTATGCCTCACCGTTACGGGATTTACATCGGCAGCATTTACTGCGGATGTCATGAACGAAACCTGGATCCGTTGTGCGCTTGGTCTGCTGAAACCGGGAGCGCTGGTCAATCTGGAGCGTGCGATGCCGGCTAACGGCCGTTTTGGCGGCCATATTGTAAGCGGTCATGTGGACGGAACCGGAACCATTATGAATATTAAGAGTGATGGTAATGCGTATTGGTATGACATTCATACATCAGATGCAATTTTGCAGTACGTGATAGAAAAAGGATCAATTGCGATAGATGGCATCAGCCTGACCGTTGCAGCCGTTTTGCCTGACCGTTTTTCTGTTTCGGTAATTCCTCACACCCGGGAGAACACGGCGTTACATCTGAAACAGACAGGTGACCAGGTGAATCTGGAAAATGACTGTATCGGGAAATACATCAGGAAGCTGCTAAAGCCCCATGACAACCAATCTGTGATAACCAGGGACTTCCTGTCCCGGCATGGATTTTAGGACACGGTACCACAGGTACACTGTGTCAGAAACAGGAGGAGACAATGTTTGAATATACTACGATTGAACAGGCACTGGAGGATTTAAGGAGCGGGAAAATCATCGTTGTAAGCGATGATGAAGGCAGAGAAAATGAAGGTGATTTTATCTGCGCCGCTGAGTTCGCAACGACAGAAGCTGTGAATTTCATGGCAGTACATGGAAAAGGGCTGATCTGTATGCCTATGAGCCGGGCTCTGTGTCAGAAACTGGAATTACCCCAGATGGCTGCGGAAAATTCTGACCATCATGGAACTGCATTTACAATATCAATTGATTACGTAGACACAACAACGGGGATTTCCGCTGAAGAACGGGGGCTGACAGCTCGCCAGTGCGTTGCGGAACATGTCAGGCCGGAAGACTTCCGCAGACCGGGGCATATGTTTCCGCTGATGGCAAAGGATAACGGGGTATTGGAGCGGAATGGGCATACGGAAGCGACAGTTGATTTAATGCGCCTGGCCGGGCTGAAGGAATGCGGCCTGTGCTGTGAAATCATGAATACTGACGGAACGATGATGAGAACACCGGATCTGATCAAACTGGCCGGGCAGTGGGGATTGTCATTCATAACAATCAAGGATCTGCAGACCTATCGAAAAATAAATGACAAACTGGTTGAATGTGCTGCCGTGACAACTATGCCGACCCGGCACGGTGATTTTAAGGCATTCGGATATGTAAACAAACTGAATGGTGAACATCATGTGGCACTGATAAAAGGAGACATCGGCAATGGCGAAGATCTGCTCTGCCGTGTCCATTCGGAATGCCTTACCGGTGATGCATTTGGTTCCCTTCGCTGTGACTGCGGTGAGCAGCTGGCCTGCGCGATGGACCAGATTGAACAGGAGGGCCGCGGGATTCTGTTATATATGCGGCAGGAAGGGCGCGGAATCGGCCTGATCAATAAACTGAAGGCATATGGTTTGCAGGAGCAGGGATTTGATACCCTGGATGCCAATCTGAAACTGGGGTTTGCCGGGGATCTGCGTGAGTATTACATCGGAGCACAGATTTTGCGGGACCTGGGAGTAAAAACAATGCGGCTGCTGACCAATAATCCGGATAAAGTGTATCAGTTATCGGGATTTGGGATCGAGATAACAGAACGGATTCCAATTCAGATGGAAGCGGGGAGTCATGATCTGGCGTATTTAAAAACAAAACAGAACAGAATGGGACACATATTAAATTATTAGTGGATGAAGGAGAAGATATGAATACAATAACAGGGAAATTAATATCAGAAAACATCAAAATAGGTATCGTTGCTGCAAGATTTAATGAATTTATCACTTCGAAACTTCTGTCAGGAGCCATTGACGGACTGGTCCGCCACGGTGTCAATGATGAAGACATAAGTGTTGCCTGGGTTCCCGGAGCTTATGAAATTCCGCTGATTGCTTCTAAAATGGCAAAAAGCAGAAAATACGATGCGATCATCTGCCTCGGAGCAGTTATCAGGGGCAGTACCACACATTATGATTACGTGTGCAATGAAGTCTCCAAGGGGATTGCCCAGGTATCTCTGGCCAGTGATATCCCGGTGCTGTTTGGTGTGCTGACTACTGAAAATATCGAACAGGCAATTGAACGGGCCGGAGTGAAGAGTGGAAATAAGGGTTTTGAATGTGCGGAGGGGGCTATTGAGATGGTTAATTTGATCAGGAACATAGAGGGTAACTAAATAATAACTGACAAAAAGAGGCGTTGCCGTGGCGGTAAATAACTCTGCGGGCAACGCCTGGTCGAAGCTAAAGGAAATAAACACTTAAAGCAATCGGAACATTTTACATAACCGGATCAGCCTGCGGCCGAACGGCATGTCCGCCAATTCCCGTTCTGTCACAGCTTTCAGCATAATAATCAGCGCACCATAGATGATCATGGCAAGCGGGACACAAACGAGCAGTGCGAGTTTATTATTGTTGAATAGTGCATACATTCCGTGGTAAACAAGCAGAGCAAATATTCCCATAATTCCGGAAGCAATAAGCGGCATCAGGAATGTAGTCCTTACTTCCTGTTTGTATTTCAGGTGTTTCCCGATCGCAATCCAGTTCAGTACACAGACAACCAGTGCAAAGGTTACGTTGCCGATGACAAGTCCGTATACACCCCAGTTCAGGTATTGCAGCATCACGTAGACTAAAGCGGCATGGATTGCCAGGGATATAGCTGAGTGAGTGACAGATTTTCGCATCAGGTCGACCCCTTGCAGCACGGAATTCGTCACCGTTGACAGTGAGAAAAACACGACTGCCGGAGCACCGAGCTGCATCAGCCTGGCGGCAAGAATGGTACTGTCACCGAAAATAAGCCTCATAATCGGAGAAGCGAGTACGCCCATACCAACGGCACAGGGAATGGCAATCAGCATGTTGAATTTAACAGTCAGGCTGATCTTGTTCTTTACCTCATGATCCTGCTTCTGTAAACGGGATGCGACAATACTTGGGATCATCGAGGTGCCAAGTGAAGAGGCGATGGCAACGGGTACATTACTGAGCAGACGATATTTTCCGCCATAGATACCAAGCAGAGAGAGTCGTTCCTTTTCATTAAAACCCTTGCCGTCCATAATTATGCCAAACATTGCATTGTCGACCGAACCACTAAGCTGATAGACAAACTGACTTAATACAATCGGGGTCAGCGTCAGCATCAGAGAAGTGAAAACCAGCTTCCAGGATTCCACGCGGATGCTCTGCGGTTTCTGATTCAGGCGGTTTATGATCTTGCGGTTGTGCATCATTACAATTACTAAAACAAGCAAAGCGGCAAGTGCTCCGCAAAGAGTACCAAGTGTACCTCCGGCAGCGCCATAGGAAGCAGGCGATGCTTTTGCGGCATACCAGTTCATAAAAGTGTAAGAGGCAGCAATGCTGACAACAGCATTGACGACCTGTTCGATGATCTGAGAAAGTGAGGTGGGAATCATATTTCCGTGACCCTGGAAATATCCCCTGATTACACCCATGACCGAAAACACCAGCACGGTCGGAGCCATAACCTTAAGCGGCAGTGCACTGCCGGGGCTGTTAAATATATGTGTTGTAATCCATTCTGCTCCAAATAAAAGGATCAGTGTCATCACACTGCCGACAACAAAACCAAAGATGAGACCACAGCGGAACACCCTTGCAGAATCCTGGTGCCGATTCCGGATTCGTCTGGCAGCAATCAGTTTTGAGATGGCCAGAGGCAGACTGTACGAGGATAAAATCAGCCCGATATTATAAATTTCATAGGCGGTATTATAATAGCCGATGCCTTCGTTTCCAAGAATCCGGGTCATCGGAACCTTATAAAACAATCCGATCAACCGGACAATAATACCGGCAGCAGCCAGTATACTTCCCTGAACCAGGAAATTACCGGACGAAGTGTCGGTTCTTTTTGTTTGGTTGTCTGCTGTTTTTGTACTCATGGCAGTTCTCCTCTGTTGGCTCTGATAAAAACATAACACTGTACCTGTTAAGTGTTCATATTATACCATAATTGCCCGGAATGTGTTACAATAAATCTGTTTAACACGAAAAATGCAGATACGGGAGGTAAAATATAATGAAAATAGGATTTATCGGTGTCGGAATAATGGGGAAATCCATGGTCCGCAATTTAATGACAGCAGGGTTTGAAGTAGCGGTTTTTACCAGAACCAAAGCTAAAATTACCGATGTTCTGTCGGAAGGTGCGGTCTGGTGTGAGACAGCAGCGGAATGTGCTGCCGGCCGCGATGTTGTTATTACTATAGTAGGATACCCAAAAGATGTGGAAGAAGTCTATCTGGGAGAAAAGGGAATTATTGCTAATGCGGCTCCGGGAACAATTCTCATTGACATGACAACCAGCAGTCCAAAGCTGGCCGTCGAAATTTATGAAGCGGCCAAAACAAAAGGCATGTCAGCGATCGATGCCCCGGTTACCGGCGGAGATGCCGGAGCGAAGAATGGTACACTGACGATTCTGGCCGGTGGTGACCGTGATGCCTTTGACGCCTGTCTGCCGGTATTTGAAGCAATGGGGAAAAATATTAACTATATGGGGAAAGCGGGCAATGGCCAGCATACCAAGATGTGCAACCAGATCGCCATTGCCGGAGCGATCAGCGGAGCCAGTGAGGCACTGGCTTATGCCGCCGGTGTGGGCCTGGATGAGAAGACCATGCTTGATGCCATCTCAACCGGTGCGGCAGGCAGTGCCCAGATGAGTAATGTCATGCCGCGGGTGCTAAATGGAGATTTTGCACCGGGATTTTTTATTAAGCATTTTATAAAAGACATGAAACTGGCGGACGAAGAAGCTTCCAGTGCTGATGTGAGCCTTGGAATGCTCAAATATGTTCTTTCCATGTATGAAGAACTGGAAGCAGATGGCTTGGGTGACCTGGGAACACAGGCGCTGGTTCAGTACTATCAAAAGAAGACCGGTCAGGAGCACAAAGAATAATATGAATAATAATACACAAAGGAAAGTCCCCCTCACAGCCGTTCAGCAGAAAGTGTGGATGCTGAACACGAAACGTGCTGATTTTGCAGCAATGGCAGAGC
>DAMAMW010000041.1:0-54677 GCA_032073745.1 Lachnospiraceae bacterium
AACGAAGTCATTGAATCAGGGCAATCTAGTGACAGCTCAGAAAATCATTAACAATTTATAATCGGAAGTACAGCAAAACACAATTACTATTACCTTACGGTTACTTACAAAATATGGCAGCGATATCCATGGATCAAGTATTAGTTTAAAATAATCAGTAAAAAGCTGTACAGCGTATTTGCAATTCATGCAGCGCTGTACAGCTTTTTGTTTTTTAACAAGATCTTATTCAACAGTTACTGACTCAACGTTCAGTCCTGGTTCACTTTCAATAATAAATCCTATTCCACTGATATTTGTCCAACCCGTTACTTTCTGATTGTAGTCAGCCGGCTTTATTGTCAAAATGCGTCCGTTTGCTTCAAAATTCCCATTCCATGTCTGCAGCAGTGAGATATCCTGGTTGAATTCAATTGTCATGATCCACGTATCCATCATCGTATCAGTATTATTCTGAATCTCTGCCTGATATTTATAATGAGTACTGCCATTTTCCGTCCACGTATCTTCTATTGCTGCCAGACCAACACTGCGACTCGCTGGTGAATCACTTGCTGCTGCCGCTTCTATTTCAGCAGTATCAATGGCATATCTGCTTTTTGTTCCAACAAACCATTGCCCTGCCGGGCTAAGATCATCAACTAAAAAACCTTCTGTTTTCTGACAGCTGTTATTGATAATTGCTGCGCTTTCAGCCTTGTTAGATACATTCCACATAACATAGCTGATTCCGTATTGATCAAGAATTCTCAGCCAGTTATCGGCTTCTTTTTCGTCAACTGCACCATCTCCGGAGTTACCACATATGCCGAACTCTGATATAAAAATCGGCAGCCCCTGCTGACAGGCCGCAACTAATTTTTTTCTGTCATTCGCACCATGTGTTGCTGCATAATAATGATAAGTATACATAATGTTTGAATATTCATCCAATGGCTCAGCGGTCGGTTTCTCAATTGCCTGGGCCCACATTGGTGTTCCCACCAGAATAACGGCGTCGCTGTGCTCCCTGATAGCCGGAATCACCAGATCTGCATATTCGCGTATATGTGACCATGATGTCCTTCCATTCGGTTCATTACATATCTCATAAATGATGTGATCTTTATCTCCGTACTGCCGGGCCATATCACCGAAAAATGCAACTGCTTCTTCTTTATAAAGCAAAGGATTACTGTCAGTTAAAATATGCCAGTCAATAATGATATACATTCCCAGTTCTTCTGCGATCCCTACAGCACGATGAATAGTATCCTTAAGATTCTGCCGTTCCTCCTCACTGCCTGTACAATAACCACCATGACTGGCGGTGTACATGGCAAGGCGGAATACATTACATCCCCAGTCAGTCTTCATCTGCTGCATAAACGGGGCATTCACATACTCGGGAAACCAGGCCAGGCCATGGCTGCTGAGACCTCGAAGCTGTACGGGATTCTGAGCACTGTCAGTAAGCCTGCTGCCGGTCACGCTCAGTTTACCGTAATACCGATCTGCACGCTGAGCCTCAGTTGCCGTGACAACAGCTGAAACAGTAATACTTCCGGGCTCTTTTGCTTTCGGGACACTGACTTCCTGTATGCTTACTTCAGCTAACTCTGTCACCTGTGCCAAAGAAGTCTCCTCCTGAATATTGTGTTGAGTCTCAGCATTACTGCAGCCTGTCAGCAACATGATGTGTATCACAGTAAGAATTATTAAATAAGATTTTTTCAAATGATCATCCTTCCCGGGTAATCACATTCCCAATGTTTAATAATTCTATTATACGTACATTTACGAAAAAAAACCATACCTAATCGGGTAGTTTTTTAATTTATCCTAAACCTTCCGGAAAATAATCGACACCATCATACAATTCATTGACACCCCTTACTTCGTTATTAAATGTATCAATCGTTACTTCAATTCGGTTTCCTTCTGCATCTGTCACGTAAATAATAACATCCAGACTGACAACCGGAATTGGTTCCCCTAATGGAATACGAATCACCTGATTAGCATCCAGCATTGCTTTGAATCCCTCTGAATCAGTAGGTCTGTCATAGATATATCCGGGCGCAACACCGGCATTTGTTGATTTAAATTCGGCTGAGACAATCTCAGATGTACACTGCCTGGCAGCATATTCCCTGGCAATCTCAAGGAATTCATCACAGTTTTCCCGATAATATTCATCAGCCTCAGTACTAAGATATGAAATACTGTCGCGTGATTCCACATCCGGATAAAACAGAAATGAACTCCATTTTCCGGATAATGCATCAATACTGAATGTATACTCAGGAATATATCCATCACGAGTCTCCCCGTCCCGCATAATATCACCATGCCAATAAGCAATTTGACGGGAAGAGTCTACTGCATACTGCAGATAAATTGTCTTTCCGCTCAGATCAACCGCCATCATTTCCCACAAATACCGGGCGCCTTCCTCCGCTGCGTCTTCCGGTGACAGTGCATTTGTATTTTCTGCTGGCATTTCCACCTCAATTAAGTAATCAGCTTTTACATAACCATTTACTGTCTCTGGCACAACAACAGCATCATCCTTATACGATACTTCCTGTAATACCGGCTGATCAAACTGGATTTCCAGCAGATAATTGCTGGCTGATAAAAACAATCCGGCAATAATAATCACAGTCAAAATACTGATGATTAAAATTTTCTTATTTTCTTTTAATACTGACAGCTTCATCTAATGAACCTCTTTTCTATACATATTGTGGCATCTCTATTAACATCCGTTTACGATTAGTCCGTTTTCAACATCCCCCAACACCTTAACCCAAACCATCCGGTGAATAATTCACACCATGATACAATTCATTTATCCCGTAGAGGTCCTTACTGACAGAATCAATCGTGACTTCAAACTGATTGCCGGCAGCATCTGTCACATATACAATAACCTCAACACAAACTGCCGGCATTGGTTCTCCTTCCGGTATCCAGATCACATCATCCCCCAGTGCCTTCTTAAAACCTGCAGATTGTTCATTGTCCCGCATAAAACCAGGCATTCTCCATATACTGGTTGCGTGAAACTCTGCGGATACTATTTCATAGGGCGTCTGTCTGGATGCATATTTGCCGGCAATCTCAAGAAACTCGCTGCCATTCTCCCGGTAATATTCATTAGCTTCTTCCTCAAGATACATGATTGGCTCACTGGGATCATGTGAGGGAACATAATACACCGAACTCCACTTCCCGGATATCGCATCAACACTGAATGTATATTCAGGTATCCCTTCCCATTCCCCGCCGTCCCGATCAATACTGCCATGCCAATAAGCGATGGCGCGGGATGGATCAACCGCATACAGCATATTAATAGTCTTTCCATTCAGATCAACATTCAGAACTTCCCACAGATACCGGGCTCCCGACTCTGCTGCTTCCTCTGCAGTCAAGGCATTTGAATTATCTACAAAATCATTTTCCATCACTACAGAATATCCAGCTTTCTTATAATCAGACCCGCTTTCGTTGACTAAAGGAACATCCTGATAAGGCAGTTCCTGCGTTGCCGGCTGGTTAAACTGCGTCAACAGCAAATAATTACAGGCGGATAAAAACAATCCGGCAATAGAAATCACAACTAAAATGCTGATTAAAAATACTTTTCTGTTTTCTTTCATCTCCGATAACTTCATCTAATTAACCTCTTTCCTGAGACTGCAATGGAAAAATCACCTTTACTTCCGTTCCCCTGTCAATTTCCGATGAAAAGATAATTCTGGCATTATGGGCCGCTGCAATCTGTGCGCAGATTGCCAATCCCAGTCCGGCATTGCCATTTTCGCGGCTCCTTGATTTGTCGACACGGTAAAATGGTTCATTGATCTTCTCAATCTCGTCTTCGGGTATTCCCATGCCCTGATCTGATACCGACAACACAACTGTGTCTGCATCAGGATAACACCGCCAGATTATCGTTCCCTCCGGCTGGCTGGCATCGATGGCATTGGCCGTAAGATTAACCAACAGACTCTGCAGCAGTTCTTTGTCGCCACTGATTGTCTCAGTTTCTTTTTGACGGATCAGAACAATTCTTTTTTCGTTGATTTTCTTCCACAGCTGATTTCCGGCACTGTTATATAATTCATCAACCGGGTAATCCTGCCTCACGATTCCCTGTTCTTTCAGTGTTGCCAGATCCAGCAGCCGGGCAGCAATATTCAGTATGTGACGGCTGTCTTCCATAATGTATCCGGTCGTTTTAATCAACTCTTCTTCTGTTATCGCAGACTTTTGAATATATTCCGCAAAACCATATACAGAGGTCAGCGGCGTTCTGATTTCATGGGAAAAGTTATCTATAAACTGCTGTTTCTGCCGGGCATCTTCAAAAAGCCGTTCGATCGCCCCCTGAACCTGTTCAACCATATGATTAAACTGATCAGCCAGTCGGGCCAGGTCATGGTTTTTCGCTACCACAATCCGTTTTTCATAATCCCCTGCTGCAATTGATGCCGAAGCGTCAATCACCTGAGCCAGCGGGCGGAAAATGAGATTCAGCATAAACAGCAGCACTACCGCTACAATCAGGGAAAAACCGATTCCCGCCCAGAATAACACCTGCTCCATGTTCTTCCACAACCGGATCATCGGACTGATGTCAGAACTGTACTGAATGCTGTATTCCTGTCCGGTATCGGGAAATACCCCTGATACAATCACATACTCCCGGTCATCAAAACGTTCTAATATCGTAGTAATGCTGTTTTCAGTAAATATAACCGACGGTCCGGCTGCCATATTCTGCGGCAGGCTGCTGTACAACAGCTCATCATTTTTATAGATACTGATATACCCGTTCCGCTTCGCATAGTTTTCTGCGTAAATTTCATGCAGATACTTTATCGCATCTTCTTTCCGCGCCCCTTTTTGCATCATGTTCGTCAGTTCATTGCCCATTGATACAGCAATCAGATGGTGTTCATTGACAGCCTGTTCTTTTGCCGCTGACACCTGGCTGTTAAGAAATAGATATGATATCAGAAGCATGCTGGCAAAAAAGGCCGACAGAAAAAGAATAAACGTCACAAAAAAAGTCTTTATCTTCATAACGGCACCTCCAGCCGGTAACCGATTTTATAAACCGTTTTAATGTAATCATCCAATTCCAGTTTCTTTCGCAGCCGCTGAACATGGACATCTACCGTACGGGTCTCACCCTCCATTTCGCCGCCCCAGACCAGTTCCATCAGCCGTTCCCGCGACAGGGCAATGTTCCGGTTCCTTACCAGAATTTCCAGCAGGTCAAACTCCTTGGGTGAACAGTCAATCTGCTGCTGCCCCCGGTAAACAGCCCTGGCCCCCAGATCAACGTTTAAATCTCCCAGCACAAAAACCTGTTCCAGCTTATTGATCCGGCGCAGCACTGCCTCAACCCGGGCCTGAAGTTCAAGCATCTCGAATGGTTTTACGATGTAATCATCAGCCCCCAGACGCAATCCCTTAACCCGGTCTTTTAATGCAGTCCGGGCCGTCAAAAAGATAACCGGAACACCCATGTCGGCTATATATTCCATTACCTCAAATCCATCCATCTCCGGCAGCATGACATCCAGAATCATCAGGTCGTACTGATGACCGGTCAGTTGCTCGTATACCGCCGCTCCGTCAAACAGGCTGTCACAGCGGTGACCAACCAGCTTCAAATTCCTGCATACCAGTTCATTCAGTCTTTTATCATCTTCTACCACTAATATCTCAGCCATAGCATTATCCTCTCTTTGTTGTATCCCAAGTATATTATTATACTGTAAACAAGTTGTAACAGACAACACCATATAGCGTCAATAAAAGAGATGCCGGCTGGCATATTTACCCAGTGCAGCATCTCTCTTTTTCTTCTATTGATGTTCCGGTAAAACCTCCGGAGTATAAATCGTCTGATCATCTTCCGCACAGATCCAAACAGATTTTGCAGGAATCACCTGACCTTCATACTCAAAATCTTCTGCACCAAAATTAGCCACGGCCCAAAGATCCTGACCGTATTCCGTTTTCTGTACCAAACCATCTTCCGTCACATAAGTAAAACCAGTCATTTCGCGGGTTACTGCCTTTTTGGCAAAGTCCGACCAGACCGTATTGTGACGGATAATATCATCCTTATACGCAGTCCACGTATCCGCATCCAGATGATACAATGGCGGAACATTATAAAGTACTTCCCGCAGCATCCGTGTGGTTGTTGCATCCTGAATCTTAAATGTTGACCAGTCCCAGTGGTAGCCGGTGATCACACAATCATTATAAACCAGTTTATATAACGGAACATCATATGCCGGATCAACAAATAACGTATAGTATTCATCCTTAATCGGAATCCGCTTGGCAAAATGCTCCGCCACACCACCGTTTGGATTGTAGTATTTTCCAATATAATACGGACTGTCCTGATTTTTCTTCATATCATCGTCCATCCAGGAAAAACTCATCAGTTCGATGCCATGGGCGAAGGCAATTGTTGATGCTGCAAAATCATGACCGCCTTCCGAACCGATCACCATATCATAAGTATCACGGATATAAGCCATCCGCTTTAGCCTGGCCGCCAGGTCCTGCGATTGTGTAGTGATATGCTCCGGGGTATAGTCGTCATATATTTCCCCGGTTGCATCACAGTCTATAAACCACGAATTAAATAGCAGCTGATGTTCCATAATCGTTTGCATCCGCTCTTTTACGGCCGGCATCGAAAGTACCGGATTCAGCTTACGCCCGACATTTTGGAAACCGGCTTCTTTTTCTCCTTCCTTATTCATAACAGTTGCCTGTTCATATAAAGAAGGATCTGTAAATGCAGCTGTTTCCCACTGTTCTTTGCCTGGTTCATGAATCGAATGATAGGAATCATAACTTCCGATCAGATAACCTTGTTTTGCTGCTATCGCAACCAGTTCCGGCTTCGCATATGCCTGCCCGACTCCATTAAGTCCGATCCATGCCTGCTCCAGCCCGGATGTTTTCAAATCACTTATCAGATCAGTTGTATTACTTTTCATCCAGTCTGATACCGGATGAAATACCTGCGGCAGTTCCGCTGCAAGAGAATATTTATTTAGTTGGACCTTTTCCGATTCATTTAAATTATCATAACCTCTGGCTAAAAATTCTTCAACATCTGATGAATCTGCTGTAAATACTGCCGGATCCCGAAATCCATCAGACTTAAGCAGATTGCTGAGATAACTGCAGACAACATTCTTCTGATATACGGAGACATAATCCTGATTTCTAAGTTCGGATAGAACTGTTTTAAAGTCCACTCCGTTCTCCTGACTGTCAGTCAGCGACTCAAGGTACTTCATGACCGGTGTATCAACAGCCTGAATAAAAGCCTGCCAATTAATATCTTCTGCCGAAATAATAAAATCACCCCAGAGATAGATAAACGGTGCACCATACAATTTCCGGATATCAGGATTGTCGGCAGCTTTCTGCTCCAGGGTCACCAGACTGCCGCTTTGTGCCGCATAACTGCGATAAACTTTGGCAATGCTGACCGGATCGTTATCCGTGACATAAATACGAAACCGTTGATCCCGGTTTTCATCAATTGCCGGATAATCATGATGAACTGCAAAAGGCAGGCCTGAATCCGCCTGAAACTCTAACTGAGTCCGGAACGGATCTTCCATTATATAAAGAACTGCATATTCACCGGCCGTTGATGCCCAGAACGGCATTGACAACTGCTCCATCGCTGAAACATGCTGCCCGTTCAAATGATTTTGCCAAACCGGATCGTTGGCCGGGATTCTTTTCCCCTCTCCCAAAGGAAGATAGTATTCATCGGCTGATATATGAGGCCAGGTAAATGACTGGTCGCCGGTTCCGGCAGCAGTAAGGGTCACACTCAGATAATCTTCCTCCGGTTTGACCAGAACTTCCATTTGTTCTTTGGGATAATTCCAGCTGATCTGGTCCCCCTGTTCCTGATAATCTGCCACCTGACGTTTCCCGATTCCATTGGACGCCCTTATAACATCACTTTCCTCACCACCAACCTGCAGCAAAAGGGTAAATTCCTCCGGATTTACCTGATAATCAAATTGTATGGTATCCTCTGTCCAGGCCGCCTCCGGTATTTGGCCGCTCGTATCTGCGGCTGATTCCTGTCCGAAAACACCGGAACTTTCCGTTTCAACGGCAGCGGCATTACATCCGGTCAAAACAATACTGCCCAGTAAAACTCCCGATATTAGTAATTTAAGATTTGTTTGTTTCATAACATACTCCTTTCTTATACCTGAAATCAAGTATAAGCGGTTCATGTTACATTCATTTGACAAAATCAACCTCGAATTTAATATTATTATCATCAATACTACAGCAAATCCGTGCACCGGACTGTTCTGCCATCTTTTTTACCATCGACAGGCCCAGTCCCGTTCCTGACAGTGCCTTATTGCGCGACGCTTCACCGACATAAAACGGCTCCCAGATCCGCTCCGGTTCCAGACTGTCATTATGAAACGCATTTGTAATGCTAAACTGATAACCAGCTTCTGTCTTCTGCAGATTAATATGAATTTCTCCGTCGCTGGCATATTTAAATGCATTTGAGATTAAATTTGAGAAGATACCCGATATCAGTTCGGTATTTCCGCTGACCACGGCATCAGATATGATACTGGTGCAGATTTTTATATCTCTTTCCCTGACCAGAATCTGCTGCTCCTCTATTTCCCTGGTTAGCAGCTGATCGAGGGCAATCTCTGTAACCGGATAATCTTCGCGGCCGATTCGAGACAACGCCAGCAGCTGATTGGTCAGTTCTGCCATCCTGTCATTCTGACGGATAATCGTTTCCAGAAACGTACCATCATCCAGCTGATCCTGAATTCCCGACGCGTACACCCCGATCAGTGAAATCGGTGTTTTTAAATCATGGGCCACATTATCCAAAAGCTGTTCCATCTGCCGGTTCTGATCCAGCAGCATCTCCTGATACTGCTGAATTTCCCGGCTCATCTGATTCATACTCTCGGCCACAATCTCCAACTCATCCCCGGTTTTAATCACCAACGAGTCATATTCCCGGGCAGCAACCTTTCCGGCAAACTGAGCCATGCGGGACAATGGATTGGTAATATGCCGGACCAGCAGCCAGATCAGCCCCACCGCAGTCAGCATTGCCAGTGAATAAAGCAGCACACCAAACCAGTTGACAATTTCTATAACTCCTGCCGCATCCGGTACGATAAAAGCGATTGCATATAAGTTTTCATCAATCGGCAGATACTCAACGAGAATGCCATAGTTCAGTTTACTTTGCTGATAAAAGCGAAACTTTGATCCGTCCCGGGCCGCCGCAAGATAGTCCTGGTCCCATAACCAGAAGGTTTTAAATCCCAGACCTTTTTCGCGGAACTTATCCCGCAGATCATTGCTCAGACTGTCATAATCTTCCGTATTGGCTGAATAAGTGATCAGCACCTGTTCGTCTTCCTCCAGCGAATTCACCGCATCTTCCGGTAAATTCCCCTGCCTGATCTGCTCTTCCAGCATAAGCCCAACCTGTCTCACATATTCCCTTTGCTGCCGCAGATAATATCGCCCGGCCACCTGAGAATTGACCCACTGTGTCATCAGCAGTACCACCAGTAATATCAGCACAACACCACTGATAAATTTGGTTGACAGGCGCCGGGAATACCTAACCGGCTTATTCATAAACATCTCCCATCACGTATCCCAAACCTATTCTTGTGCGGATATACTCTTCGCCGATCTTTTTCCGCAAACGGCGGATATTGGTATCAACGGTTCTGATATCGCCCTCATAATCCATCCCCCAGACATGATCTAACAAAACCTCTCTTGATAAAACAATCCGTTGATTGGATAAAAACATCTTCAGCAGTTCATATTCCGTTTTTGTCAATGTAATCTTTTGATTGTTTACAGTAACTTCCATCGTCACAGGATTCAGCGACAACTCATGACAGCGAAGAACCTGCTCCGCCTGACATAACTTTTTAATTCTTAAAAGCAGAACTTTTATGTCAAATGGTTTTCGAAGGTAATCATCCGCGCCGCAGGATAAACCCTGAATCTCATCTTCATTCTGTCCTTTTGCAGTCAGCATCAATATCTTTACCGGTATCTTCAGTAACCGGATCTCCCGACAGGTCTGAATGCCATCCTGAACCGGCATCATCCAGTCCAGAATAACCAGATCAACCGGCTGCTGTGATAAGAACTCAATTGCCTCCCGGCCATTCGAGACGATATCCACCTGATAACCTTCCCGCGTAAGATAAGCCTTTAATATTTTCTGCATATCCAAATCATCTTCTGAAATCAGTACCTTCATGCTTATACTCCCGTTTTGCCAGTCAGCACCGGCTAGTGATCTGTATCGATCGCTAAAATATCTTTCATCGAACCATAAGGAATTTCAAATGATATTACACCAGCCGCGCCGGCTGCCAGTTCATATTTCTGATAAAAAATAATAAGTCCGTCATCAGAGATAATAAAATTATCCCGGTTATAATTCTTTATTCTCTCAGTGCCTTCTTCTGAATATGCATCTTCAAAGAAAAATAACCCGTTACCATTCTGCAGTTCTTTTGTGATTTCTTTGGATATGTAATCATATATAAAATCCATATATACATCTTCGTTCACCCGGAACAGATCAGATAAACTGATTCGCTCTCCGGTATTTAAAGTGAAGTTATTTGCTTCCATGGCCGCCCAGCTTACACCACCTGCTCCACCATCCAGAACCGCCGGAATCGATACGATGTCACCGATCTGAGTTTCCAGGTAATACCACGCACTTACAAAATAACCATCTGCTTGCCCCTCCAGAACACCTGAGTGATTTGACTCCTCCAGCATTTCCAGCGGAAGCTGATCATAATAGAATTGTTCTTTGCCTGCAAAAAATGTGTTGATTGCAGGGATCCCATCATAAGTACCTTCTAATATAGGAAGCTTTAAATCTAATTCTACATAACTGCCATCTTCCCCATAATATTTCTGATTGATATCATTAGTATTAAACGTAATACTTTTTGCCGTTGTATCGCTCTGTTTCTCTTCATCTGAGTGCCCAATTGTGCTCAGGTCATAGGAAAAGTCACTGCTGTCAGTAAAATAGATTGATACTAACTCCAGCGTTCTTTGTTTGGTGCACTGAACTAAGGTGGCACTATATTCCACCGCTTCTAAAGTACCGCCTTCATATACCGCCGCTGACTTCTCAGCCAGTTGATCCCTTTCTTTGATCCATGATCTTTGTAACGTTCTTAATTCTTCCATTTGCTCTGCCGGTAGTTTATCACCCAGAAGAGCATATATTTTATTCAGTTCATTATCCCAAGCCGCAAGTGCCTCCCCTGATGCCTGACTCATATCCAAGGTAGTATTTGCCATGGATAGTTTCGCTTCTATTTCAGCTATATATTGAAGTGAATTTATATATTCTTCATAGGCTGCATTTTTGTCGTTATCGACTGATTTTGACTCAGAAACCCCGGTCTGATCTTCCTCTTTGGGCTGAGTTTCTTCCTTGGTTTGGGATGTTTCCTGAATATGCGCATCAATCTGTTTATTAAATGCTGTTTGTTTTTCACTACATGCTGTAAGTAATAGTACCGAAGAGGCACAAAATAGATATCTTTTTATTTTTTTCATGTCATTCTCCTTATGCCTTAACCGTCAACACCGGCTCCATCCGCGCAACAATCCCTGCCATATCATGCTGTTCATGCACTTTTACGACTTCGTCAATATCTTTATAGGCATAGGGCGCTTCCATCCGAATGGAATCTTCCCACTTTTTCATAATATCCCTTCTCCCTTTCAGGTCAGACCGGTCCGGATCAATCGGGGTTATGATATGAAACTGTTTCATAAATGCCTCAAATTCCTTATCATTACCCTGCAGCGCCTCACCTCTGGACTGTTTCCTTCCGGCTCCGTGGCTGGCACTCCACAGTCCCTCCTTTGATCCCATCCCTTTCAGAAGATAACTTGAACTGCCCATCGAACCGGGTATCATTACCGGCTCTCCGTAATATGCAAACGGGGTATCCGCCATATCCTCCATTCCTAATGCAGAACAGGCCCCCTTCCGGTGCAGATAATAATCTTTTCCTTCGATCTGCTTTTTCCAGATATAATTATGAGGCGAATCATATACCAACTTCATGCCAAATGAAATACCGGCTTCATCAATTGCCTGCTGAAGCATCAGGCCGAGAAACATACGGTTTGCAAAACCAAAATTAGCCGCATTATTTATTGTCGACCAGAGACGCCGGTTTTCCGTTTCTGTCTGCTCTGCTTCCGGCATGAAATATATTTTGTTTGCCGGATGCGCCGTCCCTTTTGGATAGATCTCTTCACAAATCGCCCGGCTGAGCCTTCCGCTGTGGTGACCAATCGTCAAAGAGCCGGAATGAAGCATAAAAACAATCCCGTCTTTTTTAAGTCCCCAGCTGTTTGCAGTTTGACCATCATAGATTTCAGCAACCCGCTGTACTTCCACAAAGTGGTTGCCGCCTCCGATGGAACCGATCTGATCATCATAGCTCAGCATATCTTTCGTTCCGATAAAGTCACTCAGTCCTTCAATATCATCAGCAAAAAGACTCCCCTGAAATGACATCCGCTGCAATGCATCCGCCTGTTCCTCTTCCTTATAATACTTCCAGGTTCCTTTACCGCCTGCTTCTTTATGTGTTTCCAAAATACCGGTCAGACCATGTCGGAACATTGCCTCCCTCTGATTCCCGGTCATTGGAATCTGCCGGCCGCCCGCAAAAAATATGTGGCGGATTTTCTCTTTAATCTGCGGAAGCTTTTCCCGCAAAGTACCTTCATTTAAATCCGTTATATAAAACCGCATCCCACAGTTAATGTCATTTCCCATTGCCTGCGGAATTGCAAAACCATGTGTCAGGGCAACCGTTCCGATTGGAATCCCGGACCCTTTATGAAAATCAGGAGTGACTGCTATCTGCTCCAGTCTCATATCCTTTGCCTTGCAGATTTCATTATCTTCTGCACACCGTTCGATCGTTTCCTCAATCTCAAGAAAACCGGCCAGTTCATCTAAAGCAGTTTTGTCCGGTTTTGTCCCATCAGGAAGAAACAGATTTGCCGCCACCTTCTGATTTTTCATTTTAAAATTTTCTATCACTATAAAACTCTCCTATTTTTCCATACTAATCAATACTGCAGTAGTTCGGGCGATGTATATCCAGAACCACCGGTAAATTACCTTCACTAAACCGCTCGTCCAAAGCGTTCATGCCATGTTCCAGCTTATACTCAATCTCCTCCCGGTAAGCAGGAACAACCATAAAGAAATTAATACGGCTCCCGTCTTCTGCCTCCATGGCTTCCATATCACCACCTAATTGAACCAGAACAACACCTCCCATCTCGGTTCCTTCGCATAACGGCGAATAATTCGGACCATTAGGAATGGTATGTCCCCAGCCCAGCCAGGTCTCATACTCATGAGGAAACCGGGCCAGATATTTGATCAGACGAATTGGCCAGTATTCCGAATCAGGTATATCTGAATCCAATTGTCCTGTATTGCCTGGATTCCAGCTTGCCGGTAAAAACATAAACAGTTCACCAAACCGCAAATCATCTTTTTCAGAAACCTCTTCCGGCAGACTCATCGGTAAATCACTCATGCCGGTCGTATACATTACATAATACTGCTTATCTTCCGTAGGCCGCATAATATTTACATCAATATGAACCAGGTCAGAGATAAGCTCATGATACACAAATGACTCTCTTCCCGGAAACAGCGCTTCAAAATATCGGCTGATCTCTTCCGCGTATTCTCCATGTGTCTGCGGCGGACGCCAGCCTTCCTGCTGCTTATCTTCGTATCGGTACACCGGGCTTCCACCCGCAGTTACCTCGTCAGTTTTTGGACCCGTCTTTTTAAATCTATCAAGAAACCCCATATTCATGCCCTCTTTTCTTCACACATAATTGCATCTATTTTACCATACCCTTATGGCAGGATGCAACTTTCCCGTTAACTCCCTATAACAGGTCTGAAGTGAAGCAGTTTAACAAAAAAAGATGCCGGTTGAAATAATTCTTCAACCAGACACCTCCACAGCTGAATCAGCAGTAATATGCCATTGGTGCATAAAATGTGCATGCTGTTATCTTTCCATAAAAATGCATTGAAAGACGTACATACCTGGCTCCGCGGGGAATCCCAAATTTGGCCATATGGCGTTCAAATTCATGGCCCACACAGGCAGTGATATCCTCTGTCCCCTGCGCGATCATCATATTTGATCCGTTAAAAAAATCAGCCCGGAGCACAATCTGATCCGCGTCAGCCCGACGAATCATATATCCCCACTCAATACAACGCCGCCCTTCAACCTGAACCGGCAGATCATATTGATCATACCCATCCATTCCTGTTGTTTGTGTAATACTGCATGTTCTGTAACCATTAATACATAAGTCATCATAGGTTGCTATCTGGCCGGAAAAGAATTCCGGCCCGCCATTCGGCCCCGGACACCATTCAGAGTTTTTTATCAGATTCATTGCCATTTCAATCATCTCCCATTTACACATATATCTCCGATATATGCAGCAGAAGCCTGATTGGTTCCGCTTTTTTGCTTTTATTTCACCCGCATCCAGACCTGCATCTCTCCTGCAGTCCTGTTATTCCACAGAAAATACGGGACTGCCGTAACGCTTACCTCTTCTTCCATCTTCTGATAAGGCCAATACAACCGTTTTGGATTATCATTATTTATCTTACGATAGCCTTTTCCTTCCAGCAATACACATCCGTTCCATAACTCTGATGCCTTCTCATGAAAAGGTACATCAGGATCAATTTTAATCTGGTTCAGATATTTGCCGTTGTCCGCCTCCTCCAGGCAATATACCAAAGGTCCCCGGATAAGTGCGGCTCTGCCTGCATTATAATGAACGTTCTGATCGGCCTGAATCAGTTGAACCTTCATATCCAGTTGCAGTGTTATTGATACACCGCCATAAAAGTTGCTGCGGATATAGACATATCCATTTTCCTGCAAGACAAAATCCTGTTGGATATCATCAATCAACAATTTAGCAGTGCCGCTCCACTCCGGAATCCTGATCGCCAGTACCGCCTCCTGGTCATGACTGCCTTTTACCTGAAAATCAATCTGATCCCCCCACGGATAGCTGGTCTGCTGGCTGATGGTAAGCTTGTTGCCCGCCAGTTCCACACTCGCCTCACCACCGATAAACAGATGCACATAAACCGTATCCTTATCAGCCGTGTAAATATATTCCCACAAACCGGCCAGTGTCCTGGCGATATTTGGCGGACAGCAGGCACAGGCAAACCATTTCTGCCGGACCGGTTTTACATGATTCCGTTCCGTATTGCCTAAGCAGGTCTCAGGGATTACTTCCAGCGGATTGACATAGAAAAAACGGTCTCCGTCAAAATTCATTCCACCCAGTACTGTGTTGTACAGCGCCCTTTCAATCGTATCGCCATAAGTTCTGTGAACTCTGCTTTTCAGCATCTTCTGAGCAAAAAACATCAATCCGATCGAAGCGCAGGTTTCCGAATAATTGGTATCATTGGGAAGGTCATAATCCACAGTAAATGCCTCTCCCGAATGCGTGGAACCAATTCCGCCGGTGATATACATCCGCCGTTCTACAATATTATCCCATAAGTTCTGACAAGCCTGTAAAAGCTTTTTATCTCCGGTACGGGCAGCCAGATCTGCCATAGCCGTGTACATATATACACCCCTTACTGCATGGCCGACCGCCTCTTTCTGCTCCCTTACCGGCAAATGAAACTGATTATAATACTGATAAGGAAATTGATTGTACCGCCGGTTCGGATACTCTTCCCTTGCCTTATTCCAAAAGCAGATATTATCCCGTTTTTCAAACTCTTCCTCAAAAAAGCAGTTGGTTCCGCGGGCATCAATGAAATATCCGGCAAGTTTCAGATATCTCTCTTCCTGAGTCAGATCATACAGCTTGATCAACGCTATCTCAATCTCCTGGTGGCCGGGATAACCATGCAGCTTCCCATCTTCCGCACCGAATACCGTATCCAGATGATCTGCCAGTTTCAAAGCAATCTGCAATACCTTTTCTTTGCCGGTTGCCCGGTAATAAGACACAGCACCTTCAATAAAATGACCGGCACAATACAATTCATGACACTCCAGAACATTCGTCCATTTTTTATCCGGTTCTTCAATGGTAAAATAAGTATCCAGATAACCGTCCTGCTCCTGAGCCCGGCCGATCAGATCAATCACCAGATCTGCATTTGCTTCCAGTTCTTCATCCCGTGCTTCCATCAGGATATTGCCTGCCGCCTCCAGCCATTTTGCCACATCGCTGTCCTGAAATACTTCGCCATAAAAACTGCCCGGCTGCATTCCTGCGGCTATTTTAAAATTGTCAATCGCATGACTGGGTTCCGAATTGGGAACCCGGTCATTTAATATCTCCCACTGATAAGGCAGTACTTTTGTCTTAACCAGGTGGGTATAATGATTCCAGAAGGGATCATTGATACTGCTCTCTTCTTTTTTTAACAAACGATACGAGCTCATTTGCGATCTCCTAAATGTTTAAATTAATGTGTTTATTCAATGGCTTTAATACAACACCGTCATCGGAACCGATAACCTCCGCACCGGTCACCGCGGTCACATTATTGATGTTTTTCAGCAGAATACTCATACCATCTTTCACATCAGAAAGAGTAATGACAAGATTCGCTCCATCCCTTTTTACACTGCCGGTAAAAACAACCGCGCCGCTGGTATCCGTTATCTCACAGCAGGTCTCCTGCTGATCTTTCATTTCATATACCTGAAGCTGTGCATTTGCCGCATAATCGTAATCGGTATTGTCATCCACAGTTCCCATTGCCAGCATGGTATTTTCTCTGACAAAAACAGGGAGTGAAAAATAATCATACTGTTCTTTATACCATTTGCCGCCGTTATGTACTTCTCCTGAGATCAGATGAGTCCAGGCACCTTCCGGAAGGTAATATTCAGCAATACCATCCTCGCTAAAGATCGGTGCTACCAGAATATTTTCCCCCAGCATATACTGCATATCGAGATAACGTACTGCAGGATCATCCGGGAATTCCAGAATCATTGACCGCATCACAGGTACACCGGTTGCCATGGCAGCCACAGAAGCCTGATACAGATAAGGCATCAGCCTGGCTTTTAATTTCGTGAATTCACGGCACACATCACTCGCCTCATCATCAAACAGCCACGGCACACGATAACTCTTTGAACCATGCAGGCGGCTGTGGGTAGACAGCATGCCGAACTGCATCCAGCGTTTATATACATCAGGCGTCGCCGTCATCTCGAAACCGCCGATATCATGACTCCAGAAACCAAATCCCGACATCGTGAGTGACAAACCGCCCCGCAGACTTTCAGCCATTGAGGCATAAGTGGCAGAACAGTCGCCCCCCCAGTGAATCGGGAACTGCTGGCTGCCGGCGGTGGCACTGCGGCCAAACAGGACGACTTCTCCCTTGCCTCTCTTTTCTTCCAGCAGATCAAACACGGTCCGGTTGTACAGATAGGTATAGTAATTATGCATACAAACCGGATCGGAACCGTCATGGTAAACCACATCGGTCGGAATCCTCTCGCCAAAGTCAGTCTTAAAACAATCAATACCCATTTCGATCAGACCGGTAAGCTTCTGCTGATACCATGCTGCGGCGGCCGGATTGGTGAAATCCACTACACCCATTCCCGGCTGCCAGTTGTCAATCTGTTTGATTCCTTTGCCGTCTGTCCGCATCAGCAGGTACCCGTTATCTCTGGCTTCATAAAATGTCTTTGTTCCCTGTGCAATATAAGGATTGATCCACAGACAGATTCTAAGGCCCTTTTCTTTATACCGTTTTAACATGCCCGGTACATCGGGAAAGACTCTCTCATCCCATTCAAAATCGCACCAATGCAGATCCTTCATCCAAAAACTGTCGAAATGGAAAACACTGAGCGGAATCTCCCGGTCTTCCATGCCCTGGATAAATGAACTCGTTGTCTCTTCGTCATAATCCGTCGTGAATGAAGTCGACAGCCACAATCCGAATGACCAGGCCGGAGGCAATGCCGGTTTGCCGGTCAGGTCAGTATAATTGACCAGAACATCTTTCATCGTATCGCCGTAGATAATATGATAGCGGATCTCCTCACCACGAACTGATATGCCGACATTTTCCACCTTTTCACTGGCAACTTCATAGGAGACATTATCCGTATGATCTGTAAACACACCATAGTTTTTGCTAGTCATGTAAAACGGGATATTTTTATATGACATCTGGGACGCGGTACCGCCGTCTTCATTCCAGATGTCAACGCTCTGACCGTTTTTAACGAAGGCAGTAAAACGTTCGCCCAGACCATATACACATTCACCGGGACTTAAAGACAGTTCCGTTACCATATAAGGATCGTAGTTGGCTGACATGTAATCTTTCCCAGGGAACTTAGATGAAACCGCCCGGTCATACTGCATATATCCCAGATTCCGGAAACCGATTCCGGTCAGCCGCTCACCATTTGCTTCGAAGATGATTTCAAATTCTTTCCGGTTGACCCGGACGCTCATCCGGCCGGCAGTCATAACTGCTTCATCGTCATTAATTTCTACCGTTGTCTCTTGGCGGTCCGTGAACAATTCGTAGCGTGGTTCCTTCGTTTCATAACCTTCAAAATGATAACTTCTGACACTGATCATGTCTTTACGATCAGAGGTAAATTCTGTTGTTATCGTCGACACATCCAGTGCCCCTGAACGGTCATTGATCGTTCGCACCGGCGCCACTACCTTCATTCCATATGGAATCTTTTCAACGATAAATGCCTGGGCGGCATACATTGCATTGGCTCTTTCATTACGCTCCCAGTAGCCTTCTGTAAACTTCATATTCGGTCTCCTTTAATGAACTTTTTCAACAAAAAAGGACGCAGCGCCCTTTTTTGCCAAGCGGATACTTCATATCCTCTTTATTAGTCGTTTGTTCCGTCAATCTCAATCCATTTTTTCTCGATGGCCTGAATCGTCTCTTCTTTAGTTGCGGTCTTTCCTGCATATGACTGCATCGCCTCACCAAATGCAGTATGGAAGCTGTCGGTCGAATAGATAACGCCCAGAGTACCGCTGCCTTTTTCCTCTACCAGTGCATTGCCCTGTTTGATAATCTCGAATTTCGACTCCTCTTCGGTTGTAATCGGCGGTACTACACCAGCTACATCGGTGAACCATGATTTTCCGTAATCGGAGGTGTACCACCAGTTAATAAAGGCCAGAACCTCATCCAGGTTTTTGGAGTCTTTGCTGATTCTGAGTGCCTGATCCGATCCGGTGATGACTTTTGCATCTGCTGCATTTTCTGAAACCGGATATCCGGCAAAACCGATCTGGGCATCCGGGTTAATCGCCAGAATATCTGACTCTACCCATGCTCCCTGACCCAGGATCATCGCTGCCTTACCGGAAGCAAGGGCAGCAATCTCGGTACTCAGGTCTGACTCTAACGGTTTGGTATCGCCGTTTTCTGTTACCAGATCAATAAAATCGAAAAAGCTGTCATTAATCTCAGGATAATTCGCCAGGGAATCTTCACCTTTTTCCATCGCTGCAACGAAGGCCGGATAATCATCCACAGCTGCTGATGCATAGTGCTGGAACACATGTTTAAATACCCACCATTCTGCATATCCGGCAGAGAATGGGGTAATACCTGCTGCATTCAGCTTGTCAACGGCATCTTCAAGTTCACTCATTGTCTCCGGTACCTTATCAATACCAGCCTGAGTAAACAGTTCCTTGTTGTATACCATACCGAAATAATTTCCTTTGATGGCAATACCGTGTACTTCATTACCACTTGAATCCTTCATCGTATCGGCAACTGCCGGCAATATCGTATCCATCAGCGGCTGGCCCGACAAATCATAGGAATATTCTTTATATACTTCGATCTCCTTACCTGATGTCGAAGCAAAGATATCAGGCACATCGCCGGAATTAAGCTTTGCTTTGAGCAATGTCGGATAATCATTCTGGGTTGTTTCATAATTGATCGTTACATTCGGCTCAACCTTTTTATACTCTTCAATCAGGGTATTGATCGCATCTGCATATTCCGGTGAGGAGATAAACATATAGATCTCTTTTTTCTCACTGCTGCCGGATCCGCCGGATCCGCCTGATGAGCTGGCTGACTGGCCGCCGCAGCCTGTTGCTGTTAACGCAATCATTGACACACATGCCAGAACACTTACTAATCTTTTTTTCATAGAACCTCTCCTTTAAATAAATTTTTCTTTTTTTTACTATCCCTTTACCGCACCGGCGACAACGCCTTCCACAATGTATCGCTGCAGCAGAATGAAGATCACGATGGATGGCAATACTGCCAGAACCATAGCTGTCATTGCGTAATGCCACTGTGTATTAAACTGCCCGACGAAGGTATATGCAGCCAGTACCAGGGTCTTGGTATCATTTGAGCTGTTAACCATCAGAAGCGGCAAGAGGAAATCATTCCAGATCCACATCACATCAAGGACAATAACCGTAAATGTCACCGGCTTTAACAGCGGGAAAATAATCGACCGGAATGTTGTCAGCGTACCCGCACCGTCAATAATTGCACTTTCATCAATTTCTTTTGGAATCGTAGCCATAAAGTTGCTGTAAATAAATGCTGCCATCGGAATGCCAAATCCCCAGTACTGGATCCCCAGTCCGATTCTGCTTCCCGATAAATTGAGAATTCCCATTACCTTTAACAGCGTAATCATAATCGTCTGAAACGGAATCAGCATCGGAGTGGTGATCAGCAGATAGGCAAACTTCGTATATCCGGTCTTGCGCCGGTTCAATATGTAAGCAGACAGGGAAGAAAATGCCACAATGCCGGCAATCCCGATCGCTGTAATCATCACGTTGTTAAAGAACAACTTTACATACTTCATCTTCTCGATTACATACTTGTAGTTCTCCCATTCGATCCGGGACGGCAGGGCAATGACGTCCACGACGACTTCACCGAACGGTTTGACAGAGTTGATAAACATCAGGAAAACCGGGTAAATGTAAATAACTGCTGCCACCATCATAAGGACGGTCAGGATGCCTCGTTTTAAATTCCGCTTTGTCTTTATCGTCATCAGATCTCCACCTCCCTGCTGCTCATAATCCTTAATACAATCTGAGTAATCACCAGAACCAGAACGAAAAATACCAGTGCTTTGGCTGAACCCAGACCGTAATTGTTATTCTGGAATGCCTCTCTGTAAATGTCTAACGTGGCACTGTATGTAGATCCGCCCGGACCGCCTTTGGTCAATGCCAGGATAATGTCAAAGACTTTCACCGCATTGGTAAGCGACATGAAAACACAGGTGGTAACTGACGGGCCAAGCAGCGGTAAAACGACTTTGAAGAACCGTGTCCATCCGCCTGCTCCGTCTACTGTGGCTGCTTCCAGCACATCCAGCGGGACCGCCTGCAGTCCGGCGATATACAGCACGATGTAAAAACCAAGCGACTGCCACACACCAACGAATACGACTGAATAAAATGCCAGCTTGCCGTCACCGAGCCAGCTCCAGTTTAAAAACTCCAGTGAGGTCATCTGATACAATGCCTCAAATCCCTGCGAAAAAATAAACTTCCAGATAAACCCGACGATGGTCATACTCATGATGTATGGAATAAAAAACATCCCGCGCATCAGATTGGCCGCCTTTATCTTCTGTGTCAGTGCCACGGCAATGGCCAGAGCCAGTGCATTTGAAAAAATCATAAATAAAACAGTGTACTTGCCGGTGAAGATCAGACTTTGAATAAACTCTGATGAATTCCCGAACAGTGTCTTGAAATTCTCCAGGCCGATGAACTCCGGCGTCTTCGAAATTCCGTTCCAGCGGGTCAAAGAATAATATCCGCTCATCAGGAATGGGATGTAGATCGTAATGATCACCATCAGGATGGCCGGGATCGTAAATACGACATTTTCAATGCCCTGTTTTTTCTTGCGCCCCATGCTAGTTACCTCCATGTTTTCTCTGTTACAAATTATACTAGTACAGATTGGGGCGATTGTCAACAACTTTTTTATGCACTATGTATATAATTTAATTATTTTTGCCGATAAAGTTAAAGGTTTTCTACATAACCTATTTTGGTAAAAAAATTATTCGGTCAGTTCAAACAGCCGTGCCACCGTTGTTTCCGGCATTTTTACACTTAGTGTGCCCGTGTCCTGATTCCACTTAAAACTGCATGATTCATGAGATGGATACATACATTTCACCTTCACATTGCGGCCTTTCAGATGATCAATCGGAAGAGATATCCCATCATCTCCGCCCCGGCGCCATACGGCCAGATAAGACCGGTTCTCCCGTTTCAGTCCCAGACTCACCCAATGATCGGCAAACCCTGATACCCCCAGCGGCCAGAATGGATACGCATGTTTAATATCATCGCGAATGGTTTTATAATAGCTGATTCCCTCTTTGACCAGGTTAAAATTCTGTGGCGAAAGATCTGCCAGATTTCCGCTCTGGTGAATCCGCAAAAGCATTGCATTGACCATGTTAAAGACGGTTTCTTCTTCACTGCATCCTGTTTTCGGATAAGACCATACCGCTGCCTGTTCCATCGTTACTCCAAGCGGACTGTTGGCTGCTATCGTGGCATAACGCCTGAAATCCTCCTGATCACTGGTTGACTGAATACTGTGACGCGCAAGCATTGCATAATCCATTCTCAGGCCGCCGCTTGAACAGTTTTCAATAATCAAGCCGGGATATCGCTGAAATAAATCATCCAGCCAGCCAAGATATGCCCTTTCATGCTGCAGCATTCCATCACCGAAACTATCGGCCAAAATCTCCGTTCCCAGCCCCGGTTCAATATTGTAATCCATTTTAATATAACCGATTCCGTAATCCTGTACCAAGCGGTCAACCACCTGGTTGGCATGGGCAATTACCTTTGGATGTCTGAAATCCAGCTGATATCTGCTCCGGTCACTAATGCGTTTGCCATGGCGGATAAAGAAACATTCGTCAGGAAATTCATCAGCCAGGCGGCATCTGACTCCCATCACTTCAAGTTCCAGCCATAAACCGGGAACCATGTTTTTACCGCGGATATAGTGAATTACCTCTTCGATTCCGCCCGGGAAACGCTCATAAGACTGTTCCCATTCACCGACTCCGTCCCACCAGTAACCGCTTGAGTACCATCCGGCATCGATACAGTAATATTCACATCCGGCTTCCGCTGCCTTGTCGATCAGGGGCAGTTCGTTTTCAGTCGTTGGATTCGCCCACAGACAGTTCATATAGTCATTGAAAATAATCGCCAGCCTGTCATTATCTTCATTTGGCCTCCTGATCGCCCGCCGGTATCCGGTCAGTGCCCCGGCAACCTCCGCCAGACCGCCCGCCACACAACCAACGGATACGGGTATACTTTCGAAACTGTCTCCCGGTTTCAGGATTTTGTGCCAGTGCGACTGATTCTCCGTCGGTCCGCTTAACTGTACATATAAGTGGTTGGTCTGGTCACTGATCTCCCAGTGCCATGAGCCGTTGTGTTCGATCTGCCAGAAGAGATTGGCTCCTGTTTCCAGATTCGTGACACATCCCATCGGCAGGTATTCCTTGGCTGACCAGTTGCCGGTATTGGTGACCTGAAATGCTTTGGACGACCTGGTATCGGATTCTGTCTGGCAATATTCCAGTCCCAGATCCGGGAGTGTGTACTCCTTCCACTGCAGTTCCCGCTGCCATGAGTTATGCATCACCGACACCCGTATCTTCTGATCACGTCCCAGGATTCCCTCTTTGGCGATTCCGTTTAGGTTAAACGAACTTATGTACTCAAGTATCTGATCCTCCTGGCCCCGGTTTTCCACCCGGTTCCGGCATCTCACCATTCCGTTTTTGCCATAAAACTGAAAACTGCTGGTCACATATACTTTGGTATCTTCATCGTATGTGACGATCTCCAGCCTTCGTCCCAGCTCATTGCGATTATCCCGATGGCTGACATATTTCATCCGATAGCCGGGCCCTGTAACGGTATACTTTGCCCCATGCCGTTCCTCCGGCCGGCCAGCTCCGGCCAGTTGGATTTCCAGCAGACGAAAACCATTTTGCTCATAATCCGATTTGATCGATGTTTCGTCAAACGGATGGGGTGAAAAGTGAAGAAATTTCACCGCATTTTCTTCTGTAACTTCAAAAACCATATAAATACCGTTCTCAACAATCTCGATTCTGTTCATCCATTATCCTTTCTCTGCATTCAAGTTTACACTCTCCCGTTCAATAATCTGCACTTCTATTTCGACATTTTTTGTCACTACTTCCTTCCCTGAAATAATGCGAAGAAGCATCTTCACCGCCAGTCTGGCTTTTTCGGCTACATCGGAATGAATCGTCGTCAAACCGGGGACACACAGACGGGCATATATCTCATCATCAACTCCGACCACGGAAATCTCATCCGGCACCCGGATCCCGGCTCTGGTAAAATATCCGATTGCTTCCGCTGCATTCAGATCGGTAGAAAAGAACACGGCAGCATTTTTTCCGGCCAGTTTTTTTAGTGCTCCATACTGTTCATTTCGTTCCTCCAGGCTTCTGCCCAGAATCGTCATCTGAAGGGTTTTATCCCGCCCAAAGTATTTCTTGTAAGCAGCATTTGCGCCCTTATACCGGCGGTAATCGGAACCCCTTTTGATATTGGCAAAATATACTACTTCATTGATTTTATTCTCCGCCAAATAACGGATCATATCACCTCCTGCTTCGTAATCCGGGGACGTAACGTTATAACAATCCATTGCATCTTTGGGATGATTGACATCCACATCAATTGATACTACCGGCTTGCCGGTCATCTCACCGATCTTCTGGCAGTATTTCTTCGGCATTGAGACAGCGATCACCCCGTCCACATTCCAGCCCAGTGTCATTCGCATAATCTCATGAATATCCTTGGATGAAAAAAACATGATATAATATCCATGCTCACGGAGCTGATGCTCCAGTGTTGATATGACCACACCATAAAATGGCTTTTCATACGGTGTCTCAAGGAAGTCCGGTGTGCTGATCAGGATTCCGATTATTCTGGATTCCTTGCTGGTCAGGGCACTGAGGCCGAATCTGGGGATATAATTATTGTCCTGTAATAACCCCTGAATTTTCTCCACCATCTGCGGTGATACTTTGTTGACTTTTCCATGAAGAACATTGGATACGGTTGTCGCACTTACGCCTGCCTGCTCGGCAATTTCTTTAATTGTTATCATTTGCATTCCCCCGAATACTGATTTTTCTGCCATTATAATTCATTTTCTTTTATTTGTCTATTTATTAACGGTGGTATTATATGTTTTCTGATGGCTCCACGTTACAGTTCACACCCGTGCGATCACCCTGCAGGGCAATCCGCTCATACCGGTGTAATTCATCGGATAGGTACTGGCCATAAACGTTTCATTCCGCTCCAGAACCGATCTCAGATTACACAGATTTTCAACAATAAAAACCCCACAGTCTGCACAATATTGATCTTTCGGTGTATGTTCCTTCCCCCTGCGGATACCGGCAAAATCAACACCAATAATCGATACCCCCTTATCCATAAGAGCATCAATCAACGCATCCGACAGTTGTGGATGAGCCGTAAAATACTCCCGGTTTCCATAACCTGTTTTCTCAATATAGCCTGAATAAAACGCAGCAAACATATCTTTTTGTACCTTATCCAGTTCAATATCTGTAATAAGTATATCCCTGCCGGTAATATCTGTAATATCAAAAACAATCCCTTTTCGTTCCGTATATTCTAACGGAAATTCCTTATCCATCACATCAAAATGCGTTCCCACATGTCCCGAAAAAACCTTATTTTCATTATTCTTTGCATCTGATATCATGTCCGGTGTAATCTTTAATGTGATATCAATTAATTCATGACTATAGCCCATAAAACCCCTTCTTTCTGATCATTCTTTATTTGTAAATTCACTGATCCGTTCTTCCAGATAACCGTTAAATGCCTGCATAAAATCACTGATTTCATCAAGTGTTTGCGGCGAATACAACGCCAGAAATTGCCGGTCCCGCCGAAGCCATTGCTGATGGCGTTTTTCATGTTCATCAAAGATGACCTTTCCTGATTCTGTAAGCCGGAAAAATACCTTCTGTCTGTTCTCCGGGATCATATAGGACTCGATAACACCCGTATGAATCAGCTTTTTTGTTATTTTACTTACCGCTCCTTTTGTCAGTTTCAGACGCTCTGCTATCATAGTTACATTCGAGTCTGTCAATGCACCAATTGCATCAATTACATGAATATCTGAGTACCCATACTCATGCAGCCTTTCACTTTCCGTCAGTTTTGACAATAAATCCTGCTTTTCAAGAAACTCTTGAAATAAATGTAAAATCGTTTCTTCCATATTCTCCACCTCGTTTCCATGTAAACAAGATATCACAAACTTGTTTCCAAGTCAACAAGATCAATGACAATAAAAAACACCATGGTATCAATCGCATAATACCTGTCAGGCACGATTGATACCGTGGTGTTTCTATCACGCTATTTTTCCTGAGTATCCCATGATGAATCCTCATCCTGTTCCAGCTGTTCCTCTTCCTGCTGTATCTGCTGTTCCTCTTCCTGCTGTTCTTTCTTGTATTTCCTGTACTGACGTCTAACCGTATAAACGACTATTATCAGCAATACAAGCAGCCAGATGAAAATACATATTCCCAATGGCTGGAAGCACCAGCCGCACAGCCGGCAATGACTCTCGCCGCCCCATAGCCGGCCGCCGGATGTTTCATGATCGCCGCCTGTATGACACAGTGTATAGATCGAAAACAGGTCACTCCTAAAGGTGATTGTCTCCTTGTTCTCATCAATATCCATAAGCAGTGCGAGTGTTTCGCTGTGGGAACGCATCATATAATACTGCTCGGATCTGCCGCGCATCTCCTTTGGAATATCTATCTGCAGTTCAATTTCACCATTGGTCCTGGTCACGGCATTCCACGAGCCGTTATTAACCCGCCAGTTAACCGTGATGTCGTAATAGACACCTGATGTCAGACCGGGGATGCTCACAGCATACTCGCTGATGCCGTTTTCTATGAACCGGCGTTCATTCTCCGGCAGATCAGCCGTCATCGTGCTGACATTGACACGGACTTCTACCGTATCGCCGTTTGCTGCACGTTCCCTCACTTCTTCACTCAGGATTGCACGCATCGCAGCATCTACATCGCAAACTGCCGCAATGGATTTTTCATCAGGCACGCCGTCACGATCGGAACGGACACTGAAGACAATGTTTCCATTTCCATAGTTATATTCCTGCAGACCGTCTACCGGATTGATATTACTGCCAATTTCTGTGAATCCGGGAAGTGACAATCCATCAGGTAATCCGGGAGCAGCCTGCCCCGTACTGCTCTGTCCGGAACCGGTACTGCCGTCAGGATCTGTTGTCAGACCTGGAGTTTCTACCGGAGCAGTCGTTCCCGGGACAGTCGGACCAGGAGATGTTCCCGAACCGGAGCCCGAACCCGATCGTTTCTGCTTCCACTTTGCATACAGGGTCAGGTCATTGGCAGGAACTGTATCGGTGTCAAAATCCCATTTTGTTTCACCTTCCGCTGATGTATACCAGCCCTCGAATGTATATCCGCTTTCCCTTGGATCATCCGGCCGGCTCAGCTTGTCACCGTAGTGTGCCAGGTAGGATGCCGGGGCTGTACCATGGCCCTGCATATCAAAGGATATACGATAAGCATTGCGGGTCCATCTTGCATATAGGGTCAGGTCGTGAGCCGGTACTGTATCGGTGCTGAAGTCCCACGGTGTTTCACCATCGGCTGATGTATACCACCCTTCAAATGTGTAGCCTTTTTCGGCAGGATCAGCCGGCTGGCCCAGTTTATCACCATAAAGCGCCAGGTAGGATGTCGGTGCCGTGCCATGGCCCTGTGCCTCAAAAGAGATGCGATAGGCATTGCGGGTCCATTTTGCATATAGTGTTACATCTCCCATTGGCATGATGTCATCATCAAAGTTCCATTCATCAGACGGATTACAGTCAGGACCGGTAAACCAGCCGCCAAAGGTGTAGCCAGCAGCTTCAGGGGCCGGTTCCGGAGCAGTCAGTTTCTGCTGCCAGATCGCCTGCACAGAGTCAGGTGCCGTCCCAATCCCCTGTACATCGTAGGTTACAGTATAGTATCTGATATCCCATTTGGCATACAGAATCAGGCTCGTATCAGGCATGGAATCATTCTCCAGATCCCATACATTTTCGTCCGCACATTCCGCATCAGTATACCAGCCGTCAAAGCTGTAGGTCCATGCTTCATCCCCATAAATCACCGGATCCAGTGCATCGGACGGTATACCTTCAGGCAGTATCAGTTCACCCGGTTTTGCCTTATACGGACTGAGCGGTGCAATGCCATGACCGTTTTCATCAAAGGTTACATCCAGATAACGTGATTTCCATCTGGCATACAATGTTATGCCGCCTTCCGGAACCGTATCTGCGGCAAAATCCCACTTCGCTCCATCGCTGCCTGCTGCATCTGTATACCAGCCCAGGAACGTATATTCGAGATCCGATTCAGGTTCAGGATCCGGTTCTGTAATTAACTCTCCTGCGGGAACAAGCTGAGGGTCAATACCCGCCCCATGCCCGTTCAGGTTGAAGAATACATTGCAGGCCTCATCACTCCACCTGGCATACAAGATCGTGTCTGCCGGTATATCCCACTTATGGGCCGGGGCACCGTCATAGTAGAAGTACCGCTCGCCATAAGTTATTCCCTCATTCTCCGATGCATAATATCCGAGGAATGTACTGCCGTCTTTCGCCGGCGGTTTGATCGCCTCCGGCATTTGGCCGAACGTAACGGACGCCTGATCGGTACCACCGCTGCCTCCGGTCTTGTCGAAGGTGATTTTGTAGGTAAGTGCCTCCCAAAGGCCAAAGATGGTTACATCCTCCGCCTGCATGGAATCGCCGGCGAAATCCCATTCTGTCTGGCCCAGCGCATCCACAAACCAGCCTTTGAACAAATATCCCGGCTCAGATGGATTCTGAATACCATCAGCGGTTTCATCAAAGTCAGGACGGATAATTGAGGCACCGTATTCCACCCGTTGCCGGAATGGATTCGGCGGTGCTTCTTCACCGGCCGGAACAGACGCCAGCCATGCTTCATAACCGAGGCCGTTGGTATCAAAATTGACAAGGTATTGATTGACTGTCCAACCGGCGTAAAGAGTAACATTGCGGGCAGGCATGGTCTCAGAAACAAAATTCCATGCGTTCCGCGCATTTTTGTCCTTAAACCAACCATTAAAAGTATACCCCTCCGCAGTCAGCGGTTCCGGCTGATTCGCCGGACTGCCGTATGCCACCGTCTGCGCCTCCGGAGCTGTACCATACCCCTGAACATCAAACGTCAGCTGGTAATCTCGTGGTGTCCACCCGGCGTATAATACTGTATCACCTGTTACTGTACTGACATCAAAGATCCACTCATTCGATGGCAGACAGTCAGCCGAGGTATACCAACCGCTAAAGACAAAACCGGTTTCCGTCGGCTGTGCCGGTGCTGTAATTCTGGCGCCCGGGACGGCACTGATATCTGCCGGAGCCGTACCATAACCGTTTGCATCAAAACTTACGGTGTAGGTAAATGGTTCCCAAACGGCGTACAAAGTCATCGCATTCGTCACAATGTCCTCTGACAGATTCCAGCTTGCTTCCCCCTGATCTGCCAAAGCCCAGCCGGAAAATACCATATCAACCGGCGGATCAGAAGGCGCCGGATCACCCGTGATCAGCGCATTGAAATCCACATACCGCGCAGACGGTACTGTGCCAAAACCATTTTCATCAAACACAATCCAGTTGTCTGCCACTCCACCATTTAGAGTATTTATATTACCTGCATTCGTAACATTTCCATGGTTGTGCAGCACCCCTCCCGTATCAGAGGTAATCGAAACCGTATTGTTAATAGTCCCATAGTTCATGAAAGTACCATTTTTGATAGTCAATATTGCACTATCTTCAAACAGAAGTGAATCTGCAGAGCCAAGAGTTGGATTGTAACCATCGATCGCAGCCGCGCGCAGCAGCGTAATCGTTGCAGCAGGACCTGCTGCATCAGCAGCTGCAAACGCTTCTGCCAGAGTACCGTAATAAGTTCCCGCCTGACCGGCGATCATCCATTTCGCTTCGGCTAAACCACTTTCCTCCCAGATAGCCATAAATACTTTTTTGCCGTCCATCACTTTTTCCTGGCCGGCAGTATAGGTACTGCCATCCGACTCCTGCCATCCGGCAAAACTGTAGGATATATCGTTATTATCAGGTTTTTTCAGACTGCCGGGAGCCATGAGTTCTGCAGATGCACCACTGGGGTATACCGTTGCATCTGTAGGGACTATACCGGTTACAGCAAGATCACCTTTTTCATAAGTAACAGTAAAAAACTCCAGTTGGGCACCTGCTTCACCATCGGTAAAACTCAGAGTTTTGTCTGTATCCACACCATTGGCATACACCTTGTACTGTTCGGTCGTTTCCGGCGCAGCAATTTCATATTTTCCGGTGCTGCTTCTGGCCGGAGATATTGTATCACCTTCATCCGGTACTAAATTGATCACGCCGATATCCGCATTAGCACCGTCCAGCTTCGTGGTTACAATGGCGGTATAGTAATCGATTTCCGCCAGGTAGCTGCCATCGGCAAAACTCACCGTACTGCCACTGTCCCGGCCACCCAGCCATATCTGCCAGGTGCGGTCATCACCATAGTCCAGAACTTTATAGACACCTGCTGCAGTCTGGCGAAGAACCTTACTTGCGGTACCGTCACTCTTTAGCAGACCGGCTCCCAAAAAATCGGTCAGCTCACCATCCAGCCGCACCTGAACCTCGACCTGATAGCGATCGATCGTTACGGTATTATCATCTGGTGCGAACTGCAGAGTTTTGCCGGTATCTTTGCCATCCAGCCAGACTTCATATACCGCATCATCACCAGATATACTTTCCACCTGCGATACATAGGTATAGCGGCCGACGCCGGCCCGGCCCACACCAATTGAATCAGGACCTCTCAGTTCTACTGATTCAGCATCAGCAGCTTCACCATTAAGCCGTGTATGAACGGTTACCGTCTGGTAATACACCTGTGCGGCATCGTCGCCAAAGTCTGCGGTAATACCGGTGTTTTTGCCATTAACATAAACCTCATAAACACCATCAACTTCAGTGACATCGGCCAGGAACGAATAATGCTCCTCTTCCACATCATAAGCCATGGCAAAAGCCAGGGCATCATCCTGCCACAGTTCTACACTGTCCATGCGGGTCTTTTTGCCGTCAAGATAGGTTTCAACATAAACCCATTCATAAGTACGGGGAATATCAAAGGTATCTTCCGGGATTGTCAGAATACCGCTGCGGGCCTCAACACCCTCAGTCTCTACCCAGACTGCAGTCAGTTCCACATCACCATACGGCCGATCGACCAATACAGTTGTACCTGATGCGTAAATCTCGCCTTCGATAAAAGCAGTTTCTCCGTCGCCATAGGCACTCCCCCCTACAGTAACCTCCCAGCCCTTAAAGAAGTACTTGTTATTTTCCGGTATCGGTGCCGACGGCAGCGTCACACTGGTATCCGTGTATCTGTACACACCGGTTTCCGGCATCTGATGAACCTCGATACCGCCATCCTCATAGGCAATGGCATTCTCGTTTACTTTCCATAACGCATAGTATTCGATAATATCGTTGTCGTCCGGTGTCAGATTAGAGTAACTGGTCTGACTTCTGCCAAGTTCCGTACTTTCCACACCGCCGCGCTGTACATACCATCCCATAAAGGTGTAACCTTCACGCTCCGGAGCTTCGGGACTGCCGCCCATGCTGGGATATAGCTGGGTTGTGTCGTAAGCGATATCCTCCTGGGTAAGGAAAATGGTATCATCATCACCTGTATGGTTATTATAATACTTAACCGTATAATGGTGAGGATTCCAGCCGGCATAAAGTATTGTATCCTCACTGAAATATGTCTGTCTGCTGCTCGTCATATAGCCGTCTTCATCAATATAACAAACACCACTTTTGTCACTCTCCGTATAGTAACCGTCAAAATCGTAGCCGGTCCGGACAGGCGTAGTGATCGCATCACCGACCTCACCCTCGGCACCTACCGCCTGGGTACAGGTCGAATCATTAAACCAACCGCTGTCATATTTCTGATAAAGGGTTCCTGTGCCCGGAAACCAGGGAGTTGTGTCGCTGTGATCTTTATTCAAATGTATGGTATAGATATTGGCTGTCCATACTGCGTACAACGTTGTATTATCCGGATTGTAGTAATAGGTGCCCCTTCCGGCAGCATCCCAGTCATTGGCATATTGTCCGCTGGTGTCCGCTTCATCCTTATCATAATGCCAGCCATGGTAGGTGTAGCCGGTCCGCAGGGGTGATGATACTGTCAATGCATTAGGCAGACCGCTTCCCATCACGAGTTGTGTCTCTGGTACTTCGCCACGCTCAGTGCTGCCGTTAATGTCGTAAGTGATGCTGCCATAATCCGGGTCAGGTTTCATACGGGAAGAATCATGCTGGTTAACAGCAGCCTTGGTCTCGGTGCTGATATAGATATATCCGTTTGACCCCTTAGTGCCGGCGGCGGCACCAGCAGCTCCGTCACCGCCTTTTATATCGTAGTAGGCCTCATCGTTTATACCGTTTGTGCGATTGGTATTGCCAGGTGCATTACCGCCTTGCCCGCCATTGGGGTGATTGCTGGAAGTTATACTACCCCAATAATTAAACCCAAGACCCCCGGCACCACCGCCACCGCCACCGCCACCGCCGTTACCGCCGCTGCCGATAGCACTGCCGCTAAAGCCTGCACTTCCGCCACCACCGCGTCCGCCACCGCCGGCAAACCAGCTATAACTAAAGACCCGGTTATAACCGGTACCGTTACTGCCCGCATTTCCGCCACCGCCACCACTGCCGGGATAAGCGGTTACTTTCACGCTGTCCAGTACATACAACGTTCCTGCTGCCCCACTGTCAGATCCTTTACTGCCTGCGCCACCGGAATATCCACTGATCGCATTGCCAGTCTGAGTATCCCGTGCGTCATGCCCAACTCCTCCAGTACCGCCACTTCCGCCGCTGGCACCGTGGGTACCGATACCCGCGCCGCCACCGCCGCCGCCATTGCCGCCGTTGCCGCCGCTGCCGGAATAGAAATACTCACTGGGACTCTCATTTGAAGAATTTACGTACCCTCTGCCGCCGTTACCGCCATTGCTTCCACTATAACCATTACCGCCACTGACAACCAGATTTCCCTCACCACGCAGACGCAGCGTGGCCCCGTTCGGCAAATAAATGGCTGCTCTTCCGCCGCCAAGGCTGTTTGTGGCACTCGCCCCGTTTACGGTAAGGGTTACCCCCTTATCAATGTACAGGGTTGCCCCATCTACACCGGTGCCGACCGTCAGGGTGCCGGAAATAGTACGGCTTTCTGTGACTTTGTAGCCACTGTTTGAGGAAAGGGTTCTGGCACCAGTCACCTCCGTGAATGTGCTCCAATAAGGCTGTGCCGCCTGCGGCATGAGCAGAAATCCCTGCATACTGCCAAAGAACATCATAACTGCCAATGCAAGGGATACCACCCGGCGAGGCTGTTTGCGTTTTTCCACTGCTGCCAGGATAATTCCTATATTACTGTATAAAACCAGCATACTGGTTATAATCATTGCAAATACAATGATAATAAATGCCATTTTCTCTGCATTGCCTGTTGCAGTGGAATCAGTGCTGTCACTGCTGCTGTTCCCACTGACAGATGTATCTGAACCACTGTCTGATCCACCACTTGATCCATCATTTGATCCGCCGTTTGATCCACTATCTGATCCACTATCTGATCCGCCGCCCGATCCGCCCGGAGGAACATCGGATGACTCATCAGAATCTTCCGTTGTATCAGACGAACTCTCCTTGTCAGATTCTTCAGATGTTCCGCCGGAATGAATTCCGTCACCGGATTCTTCTTCCGGATCTTCATCGGTTTCGTCAGGTTTGTTATCTCTGTCAGAATCTTCATCATTTTCATCAAGATTGTTATCTCCGTCAGATGGATCTGATGGTTCGGATTTATCATCCTCTTCTGCATCTTTATCTAAGTCATCTTCTATGTCATCTTCTAAATCATTCTCCAGTTCTTCCCTATCATCCGGTAACAACTCACCTTTTCCCATCACTTCCCCGCCCGCCAGCATCTCGATGCCAAAATACGACATGGAAAGGACTTCAGAAAAACCTTCCTCCGTCACAGTGGTGGAGCCATATACACGAATCTGCAGTGTATGGTCAGCAGAGAAATCTTTCACCTGAAATACGATATGATCCCGCAGGTAAGCTTCTGCATCAGCAATAGAAACACCCTCATCAAAAGTAATGGCTACTGATCCATCCCCACTGTCGGTATCAATATTGTTGTAAACAATATAGTCCAGATCCTCCGGATCGGTCAGCAGTGTGACAATACCGTTAGTCAGATCAAGCACAGCATAATTCATTGGTGTTCCCAATGTCGGATAATTACTGATCGCAAGGTTGCTCAGCTTGTAATACTGACCGTTTTCACCGTCAATTTCACCGTTTTCATCACATCTTATATAACCGGAAGTAATCTCCGCATCCGGTTCTTCACCACGGATAGATACAGCGGGATCAGCATAGTTTGCATACAAATCAGTCGTTTGTACCACCGCAGTGGTAAAGTCATACAATCCGCCTTCACCGTTGTCATTCTCATCCACAGAATCATACCAGCCGCCAAACGTCTGTCCGGGGTGATATGGTGCACCAGGAGAACTGGCAACACCGTTTCCGGCAATCACCTGAATGAGCATGATCCGGCCGATATCGTAATAAGTAACCGAATAATAATCAGCGATTCCGTCCGGATTCGATTTATTCAGAGTAATGTCGGTTTCCTCACCGGTGATCGCACCACTGATCTGCACGTCATAACCTTCATCTTCCAACCGTCGGACATAGCGGTATTCATAGGCATTTTCGCTGCTGTTGTATGTCAGTACATAAGCCTGTTCACCCTCATGCCAAAGGGTAACGCTGGTCCCTGCCCAGGAAGTTCCGTCTTTTTGTACATTTACCAAAACACGGTAGAACTCTTCTCTGAGAACCGTCTTGCCGTCAGTATATCCTTCTGCACTGAGCAGGAATTCGTTGTCTACAGGCACACCATTGATATATAAAACATAGGTATCGCTGCCGGTATCTCCTTGAATAATACGGGTATAGCTGGCAGTATCGCCCTCAGTACTATCAAAATTGAGGTAATACTTCGCGATTCCATTCTGGCGCAGTGTCACGGAAGCATCTTTCCAGGGACTGTCATAGGTAAGCAAAAGTGTTGTATTATAATAAGGAATCTCCGCCCGGCGGGTTTCTTCCCCTGACATATCCAACATATAATCTGTACCCACGCTGACATTGTCCACATAAATATCGTAGCTGTTGTTTGCATCTGTGGTTTCGTCGTATAAGACAGCGGCCTTATGACTGCTGTTATCATATATAAGCCGGGCTTTGATCAATCCATCCTGACGCAGGGAAACACTGCCCACATCAGCACCTGTACCATCAAGCAGCGTGGTTACATTGGCTGTATAATATTGAAGGACTTCTTCAAACACCGTCCCCTTTTCTTCATATGTCAGCGCAGCTACTGTCAGAGTACGGCCAGTACCGATACCATTCAGATAAATATCATAAGTACCTACCGGAATACCATGGCCGGGATCGTCTTTCTGATCCAGATAATAACTATATTCACCATCGGCTCCTTCCTCAAGGGTATACTTTAAATATCCCCGCTGGTAGAGTGCAACCGTCTGTCCCGTATATCCGCCATCATCAAGCTTCAGACTGACTACCGCCTTTTGCGGCACCGCCACCCATTTGGCATATATTCTGTTGTTTGTCGGGAAAATCGTGTGGTTGTCAACTTTATCTGCTTCACGGTTCAAAGTGCCGTCCGGTTTAATTACTAACGTTCCTGCACCGCCCATACCGGTATAGTATCCGTCAAATACATACCCCGGCATAGTTGGCAGCGTGATCTGGCCCAGGGCCGGATTGTTCGCTGCAGCATTCGCACGGCTGCCATACCAGTCGTGGTCATACTTTAAGAAGATTTCTTTTGTACCGGCATTCTCCGCGCCCATATTGTCAAGCACCACCTGCCATACCCCCGGTTGATACTGGGCATACAACGTATGATCATCCGGCCAGCACCATGCTCCCCTGACCTCTACATAAGGATGGGTAGCACTGCCTTCAAAATATCCGGCCTTGTTGATAACATTCGCACCTCCACTTTGGCTGGTAAAGAAGCCCTCAAACTCCCATCCAAGCAAACCTACCCGGTGATATGTATTCATAGCAGTATTATAATTGATACCCGCTACCACATTGATAGCTTCTATTGTTTCAGGATCCGGCGTACTGCTGGCCTTTGCCGGTTTGTTAGTGTCAAACTCAAGCCTGTACTGTGCATTTTGCTTTTTTTCATCCTGGCTGGTGGTGATTGTTTTTACGGCAGATGTCCTGCCATGTACTGTGCCGCTCTGAGCTCCCTCAATCTCGCATTCAGCAGTAGAGGCCAAATACACCGTACCGGCACTGCCGCTGGTACCTACCGCTCCTGCCGCACCACCTTCGCCACCGTGTATCCTGCTCGAACCCCAGAAAACCGCTGATCGCCGGGTTCCACTGCCGCCAGCACCATCGGATTGACTCTTACCACCACTGCCGCCACCGCCTGTAAGGGGGGTAGTATGAAACTCAATTGTAAGAGCCTGAAAGTAACCGCCGCTGCCGCCACCGCCACCGCCGCCGGCACCGGCACCACCGGAACCGATAAATGCACCGGCACCGCTTTTTCCGCCGCCGCCACCGCCGCCACCATCACCGCCATTGATGTAAGTATATATCATCCAGTTGCTTGATTTGCCCCAATCACCGCTCCAGCCGCCGTTGCCTTCCCTGCCGAAAGCACCACCGCTGCCCAGCACAGTCGCGCCATCCAGTATATAAAGAGTCCCTGCGCCCTCGGTATTTTTACCAGTCTCACCAGGATCCGCTTTGCCCTGACGTCCGTTTGTTTTAATATTGTGCATAATCGGTGTCACGGGGCTTATGTAAAGTGAAACTGAGCCCCCCTCATCACCTACGCCACCGGCACCGCCGCTGCCGCCGACACCACCATCAGTGCCAATACCGGCACCGCCGCCGCCGGCACCGGTACCTCCGTGGCCGCCGTTTCCGGCACCACTGTCAATCTTAAGTCCCACAGGTACTTTGAACAGCCCCATGTTCTGGTAATAAGTACCCGAGTTCATGTATCCTTCAGCACCGGCTTCACCATGAGTGGCTGCCCCGCCGTCACCGCCTTCCACAAGCAGCTTACCGCTGCCGCGAACATACAGATAATCGCCGCTGCGTAATAAAATAGCGGCATAACCTTTGGCACCGGCATCATTGGAATCCACACCGCGGGCTCCTTTCACCGTAAGGGTTACACCATTGGGAATCCATAATACAGCCGGTTTTGCTGCACTGGTATTACTGCTCACCACCAAGCCGTTGCGTGGGTTATCCGGGTCAATACCGCCATCAATGGTGATGCTGGCTGCTGCTGTATAGACCGTACCCGCTTCGAGAGTCCGCCCGACATTTAAGGAAGTAAGCTGGACCGCTGATCCGGCAACATCAACCGAATCCGTGATGGCATATTTGGAAAAGTGGTTTGTAACAAAAGCGTACTGCAGCTGCTCACCTTCTGTAAGCAGCTCCCCTTCCATCTTCGTAAAATTCCCTTCATCATCAATATACCATGCGGCAGTATGTTCCCCACTCATCCCTTCCGGGATATCTACAATCACCCGGACCATTCCGGACGGCTGCACTGTCTTTCCACTTTTTATCAGCGAAATATCCAGTGGTAGTGCCAGCATCGGTGTATCACGATAAGCATTATCCATCGCTTTGATTGTTGACAGTGTATCCAGAGATATCACATCTGCCTGCCGGAATTTCCCAAAGATATCTGCATCGCCGGATTTAGTTCCCGCCTCAAGAACAACCGGCACTTCCCTAAGCATGGTACTCAGGACGAAATCATCCTGAACTGGAGATAACCGGTCCACTTTTTCGCCCTGATGCTCTGCGTCCAGCCGCCTGACCCGCAGAGAAGCCCCCTCCGGCAATGCCCCTGTATCCATTTCAGCCACTGAAACATTCACCGATACGGCTGGTTTTATGCCATACCTGACAGCCTGCACTCCCACAGATCCGAACAGCAGCACAGATAGTATGAAGCAGACTCCAATCGTGATTTTTATTTGTTTCCGGGTGATGCGTTTTTGTTCGAACATATATGTCTCTCCCCATAATTCTCATTTTCTACGTTTAATTTCCATTTCTACGTTTAATTTCCATTATACAGACCGTTCCACAAACCGTTCACAACAAAAATCACGTATATATAGGACAGACATACAAAAAGAAGCTGCCAATTTCTGACAGCCCCTTTTCTACATAATTTGAATCTTATATTATTCTCCTTCAATCTCTGCAATCTTATCAGCAAACTGCGGCAGATGTTCTTTGTGCGCAACCAGCATTTCATCCATCAGATTTTTAGCAATCTGACCGCTCGGAACCAGCGGATTCACTGTAAATGCCTGCAATGCCTTGCCGTAATCACCGGTATAGGCAGCCTCAACGGTCACCAGTTCCATGTTCTTCATACCCTGAAGCAGCCCTTTCGAAGACGGCTCAAATCCGCCCCATGAAATCGGTACCGGACCTGATGAGGTAATAATACTGGATACCTCTACCACCACATCATCCGGCAGGTCAGAAATGGCTCCATTATTTCTGGTGCTGACTACCATGTGGGTACGTTTGTCATTATAAATAGAATTGATCAGTTCACAGGCTGCATCACTATAATATGCTCCGCCTCTTTTTGCCAGCTGCGGCGGTTTGATGGACAGTTCCGGATCTTTGTATAGTTCAAAAAGCTCCGCTTCGGTCTTTTTCACGACTTCCGCTCTCGTCTCACCCTTTTCAAAACTCTCCAGTTCCTCTTTCAGCATATCATCCGTGATGTAGTAATACCGGTGATACATACAGGGGATAATCCCCAGATCTTTTACCTGGTCATATATAAAGCGGATATTCGGGATATTCTGTACGCCCGAGTCCTTTCCATCTGAATCCTCACCAGCCTGGCGTCTGACATATTCCATCGCTTTCGCAACACCTTCCGGCGTAGAATAAGCCTTATCCAGGACTTCCATTGTCACTTCACTGCCATCTGCTCCCCAGACCTTATGCCAGTGGAAATGATTTAACCCGGCAAATTTAAAGAACAGATCTTCCTCCGGAACTTCCAACGCTCCGGCGGCGATCTTACGGCACATAATCGGCACATTGCAAAGGCCGACAACCTTATCCCATTTACCATAGCGCATAACTGCCTCAGTCACCATTCCCGACGGATTTGTAAAGTTCACCAGCCAGGCATCGGGACATAATTCTTTCATATCCTCAACAATATCCAAAATAACCGGTACCGTCCGGAAGGCTTTGAACATACCGCCGGCACCGTTCGTCTCCTGACCCAGGATGCCATGGCTGAGCGGGATTCTCTCATCCTTGATTCTCGCATCCAGAAGACCTACACGAAACTGGGTGGAAACAAAATCCGCTCCCGGCAGTGCCTCTCTCCGATCCAGAGTCAGATGTACTTCCCAGTCCAGTCCGGCTGCCTCAACCATCCGCTTAGCCAGTGCGCCGACAATCTCCAGTTTCTCTTTTCCGGCTTCAATATCAACCAGCCACAGTTCGCGAATCGGCAGCTCATCCTTTCTTTTGATAAACCCCTCGATCAGCTCCGGAGTATAACTGGAACCGCCGCCTATTGTAACAATCTTGATCGTTTTCTTTCCCATGTTCTGCTCTCCTTTTTTCACTTTAAGATAGCCACATTATAACGAATGCAGAACATTATTTCTATAAGTTGGAACGTTAAAAAAACAAGCCGGTATGATTGTAATTTGTCACATAAAAAAAACATGATGTTTTAATCATTTTTCAGGTTGTAAATCTTCTTTGCCAGCGTTTCGATAATGTAGACTGCCGGTACCTGCGTTGTAATATCCACTTTTGACGGAAATTCGACACCGGTCTTCAGTTCATGCTGAACATAATATGATATATTCAGGTCGGAAATCCTGGCAATCGTACTGTTTTTACTGTTGGTAACTGAGACCACCTTCGTCTTCCTGGCCCTGAGTGCAGTGATCTGATTCACCAGAATACCACCCTCTCCGGCTACGGAAAACACTACCGCCACACTGTCCGCCGGATTCTCCGGATTGATCTGGAACATCGGATTCTCCACATGAAAAGCGAGAATCCCCACAGACGAAAAATACCTTGACGCATACTGGGCCATCACCCCGGAATTGCCGGTGCCGATGAATATAATATTCTTAGCCTCACTCATAATCTGACTGGCCTGATTCATATTTTCTTCAAAATCAGGTGATTCGGCACGGTTTAAAAATTCACGGATCGCCGACAGATCTCGCTTCAAATGCCGTCCCCGGCGCTGCTCCAGCTCCATTTTAAAACGCACCTTAAACTCAGAAAACCCGTCACAGTTTAATTTTTTACAGAACCGCAGTATCGTTGTGGTTGATACATGTGCCTCATTTGACAGTTCACGGATGGTCATGTACGGCACCTTTTCACTGTGCTTCATTATGTAATTATAGACTTCAAACTCCAGCTCATTAAAGCCCATCAGTTCCTGCTCTGAAAACATGAAATACCCCATCCTCTCCCGGCTGTCCGCCTGTTACAATAATTGTTTCTTTCTATTATAACCGAAGATTGGCAAAGGCTCAACCAGTACAGCTTAACATCGCCAGTCAGCCCGCCGCCGTTTTCAGAATTTAGGCAGAATCAGTCGCTTGCTCACCACATCCACCACAAGCTGAAGTGCACTGCGGTATCCGGTCTTATCGAGCAGGTTTTTGATATGATATTTGACCGTGTTAGCTGAAATATTCAGATTCTCAGCAATCTCGTCATATTTGTATCCGAGGGCAAGCTGTCTGAGTACCGCCAGCTCCCGTTCTGTTAATGCGCCGCTGTTGGTATTACCAACTGTAATAACCGGCGTTTCTTCCGGATAAACGGATTCGCCCTTCATCGTGCGGTTCATCACATCCAAAAGTTCTGCTTCTCCATATTCTTTATACCAAAAGCTTTCACAGCCGGCATCCTTTGCCTTTTGGATAAAAGAACATTCCGGCATTGATGTCATGATAATAATCCGGATATCAGGATGATGTTTTTTAATCCTGGCTGCCGCATCCAGGCCCGACTCATCATCGGCAGTACACACATCCATCAAAATCAGATCAACATTTCCCTTGATACAGGCAATCTCTGCATTTGCTGCATTTTCCAGCGCTGCCAGCAGAAGATAATCCTGTGATCTGGTAATATAGCTTTCCACCATATCACGGGTAATCTTCGAATCCTCCACCAGTAATACATTTATCATCCTCTGCTCCCTTCCCTGGCTGCCGCATTGTTACATTCCGCAGGCAGCCTGGCGATTAATACTACACCGTTCTGACATTTTATTTCGAGTGCTGCTCCCTCCTGTTCGAGCCTTCTGCGAAGATTGCCAAGCCCGTTTCCTTCGGTCAGGCTGGATACAGGGCTGGTTCCGTTATCAGATATTTCAACATCATATCCTCTGCCGGACGGACTTACGACAACACTCAGCCGGTCTGCATTCGCATGTCTCACTGCATTTGTTAACGCCTCCCGCACCAGTGCATAAAACATAAGTGCAGTTTTTCGCTGAGTCGGCCGGTTGCCCTGAAAATCAATGTGGCATCCGATCAGCTCCGCCGCTCTTTGAAGTTCAGTCTCCGGCGAGTGTTCCGCCTCCTCATCATTTTGTTTGAAATCCGAAAGATTACGGATGGTACGTTTCCAGACTTCAGCCAGATGAGATGAATTTTCGGACAATGTCTGACTGAGCAGATGCTGCCTTGTCGTAAGAATGCTCCGGCCCAGATCATCGTGAATCCTTATTTTCATCGACAGAATTTCTTTCTCATGATTGATTTCCACTATGTTGGCAAGCAGGGCCTGCTGCCGGTCATACTGTTCGGCCAGTCGTTTGTTGGTTTCATACAGTTTTTTGCTGTGCCGGTACAGGTCTGATATATCCGCAGCTTCCAGCTGGATGTAATGAGGATGCTGTTCTGTCAATATTACTTTACGAAACCGCCAGATACAACCATCCGGAAACAAAAAGAGCATGTGTGCACCTGCTTCATCCGGACGCCCTTGTGCAATCCCTGGTTCTTCCAGCTTTTCACATCCGTTGGCAAATTCCAGCTGCTGTAATTCCTCCCAGGTAATCCGCGCATTCATAACGGTATGACCGGTCAGCCGGTAAATGAGCTCGTTCATCCTGCGGTTTACTAATACAGGCCGCCCCTCCGGGGTTGAAAAACAGATTCCGCCGGGCAGGGTATCAATCGATTCATGAATGGAATTGGGAAGCAGCAGCTTTCCCCGATGCACCTGCATCCGGCGAAAAAGCTGCCCAAGACGACTGATCTGCAGTATAGCAAAAAAGCACTGCAGTGCAATCAGCACAGCAAAATTCCCCTGATAGTTAAAAACAAACTGCAGCAGTAAAATCAAATTAAATATCTGCATTACGGACAATAATGCATCGGTCAAAGAATAACAGATATGATAACGCATCCGTAAAAAAATAATCATATACATATTGATAATCAACAGCATTAATTGAATGCAGACAAATATCAGAAAACCCATCGAAATCTGCATATCAGTCACCCCCGCCCCGAACAGAAACCTGATATCCATCATGCCGGTAATGACAGCTGATATCATAGTTTCTTTTGTTAATCCGGGATATATCTGCCGCCTGAACCTGCCCGGACGTAACATTGCCGGAATGTCTGCCGGAATATACCCAAACCGTAAATTCGATTTCAGATTCAAACGTCACGCCTATAGAGCACGGCTTTAAATGCTCACGTTCAAGAATGAATTCAAATAAATCCAGTGTAAAGATGGCAAATTCCGGTTCCGGCGTATCTGCCGCATTCCAATGTATATCCACGTTTATCTCCATCTGCTCCAGACAGCTGATCAGATCCTGAAAACAAAACTTTAACTCATTATTTGAAATCACCCCGTCGGACTGCTCAATAAGCCGGAGATTACATCTTCTTTTAATATAGGTACCAATCAGACATACCTGCTTAAACAGCCTGGATTTGTCATTCACCCATTCCCGTTTATCCAGCAATTTTTGAAGCAGCAAAAGCTGATCTCCGATTTCTTCGGACAACTGATTATAGATCCGGTTTTTCTCCCTGACTGCCGCCTCATCCGACCTGACCTTAAGTTCCTGCCGCAGAAGTTCGCCTTCATATTCCAGCTTTTCCACACTTTTTTCCAGTTCTTCTATCACTGATACTGTCTGGGATATATCATTATGCCAGACCGCATAACCACCGGCTATGGCATGCAGATGAATCTCCTGACCATCTGCTGTTCGCAAAACCGGCTGTTGTTTTAAACGAGCAAATACATCTGCCGTCATCGCTTTAGCACAGGCCGATTTTATGTATGACTGCCCCTGTTCATCCACAATCTGCATAGTGACTGTTGATCGGTCAAACACCTCTTCATAATGTGTATTAACCGGAACCATACCGGCCAGAAAACAACTTTCCCACACCAGTGCCTCAAAAAGAAATATTGCAACAGAAAACTCTATGATTTCATAACCTACCACAAATGAAGATACCACATGGGGGATGCAAACCACCAGCATAGACATTGTAATCATAAAGGGCAGTTTTTTCAGGTGTGAATTTCCTCCGATCTCCCTGCTTCTGTAATTAACATAAGCAATCCGGGCAATCTCCAGCGCAAGGGACCAGAAAATAATCACATAAAGTCCTGTATTTGGATGAAAATACAAATTCGGATATATTTCATTTGGAAGTACCCGAAAGATGAGATGATGGCTCTCATTTGTCAGCATCAGCAGAATCAGGATCCCGGCCGGGATCAGAAGAATATACCACTTCCGGCTGATACGGTATTCCTCATCTTTACCCAGCCCAAATGACGCAAAAAGTCCGAATAGCGGGATTAATATCATCGGAACTGCAATAAAATATCCGCTCACCCGCATAAGCAGGGTATCACGGTATAAAATTGATTCCTGCACCAAACGCAGTGTAATCCAAAAAAGCATGGCCGCGTGCTCCGCCAGCATAAACGTACGCATATTACTCCTGGCCATACGGCTGCAGATCGCCCCCCACCATCCGGCAAGAACCAGCAGATAGACAACGTATACAATTACCGGGCGGGCCGGATCTGAAGGGAGAAAACGTATACTGAATTGCCGGTAAGCTGTAACAGCACACAAAAACAGAATCGCCAGCCCGATCCAGATGAGCTCTTTTCTGATTTTAGTCACAGCATTATCCCCCTCCACTTTCAATCCTAAAGCAGTTTTATTATACCATAGCAGCAGATAATTTTCCCCACACAATAGGGTAAAACTACCCGATCGGGTGGTGGCAAAAAATCCCATTGAAGTCTTCACAGACCCCAACGGGATTTCTTAATACTGACTCAATTCAATAATCCGGTCAACCAGATGACAGCATCTGATGGTTCTTTCTGCCGGCATAACCGGGCTCTGGATCATTCCTTTCGAGATACAATCCATCACATGATCAAGCTCATATTTCATTTCATACTTCGTTGTATAATCAATGGCTTCAACCCCATCATTGGTATGAATTTCACATTTTCCGGCTTTCCAATATTCTTTTACCCTTATGGATCCAAATTCAAAATAAAATACCGCAAAACTGTCGGCAGGAGCCCTCATCGATATCCGGCTGCTGACCAGTACCTCATCCAGCTTCAGGTTAATACTGACACTGTCTATTGTTTGAGAGGCTTCTCTGGTCACCAGTGCCTGCATTGTTGTTTCTCGTGGTTCCAATAAATAATCGAGATACTCAAAGGTATAAGAGGCACTTCCATAGACAACACCGCCCTGACCGGGATCATGCATCCATTCAGCTGCCGGACTGGGAAAAGAAGCACTCATATCGACCTGGTGCAATTTCCCCAGCTTTTTATTTTGAATATACTCTCTGATCAGCTGTGTAACCGGCAGGAAAATGCTTTTCTGCATTTCCATTACAAACAGGTTATGATTCTTTGCGTATTCAAACACTTCTCTGGCATGCTGCTCTTTTAATACCAATGGCTTTTCACATAGTACATGCTTGCCATAATGTAGCGCCTGCATAATTTCTTTGTAATGCTCAGAATTAACAGTAGAAATATAAACAACATTAATTCTCTCATCCTGATACAATTCTTCATAAGAACCATATGCGCCCGGTATATTATTTTCCTCAGCAAACTGCTGCGCCTTTTTGAGCGACCTGGAAGCAACTGCCTCTATGAGCCCGCCTGTCTCCCGCACCGCCCCGGCGAACCGTTTGCCTATTGCCGCGGTAGAGATAATTCCATATGCCAGCTTCATAACCTATTGATCCTCCTATTAAGCTTCTTTTTCTATTACAGAAGCAGTTTCCACACAGTAGCCGGTGTATCCGCAGACTTTACACTGCAGTTTTCTGGTCCTGGCTGTATGCTTGCCAAAGAACACCGCCTTCATGGACGGCTGAAAAACCGAATTGCACTCCGGGCAGATATAAGCCACCCCCTGATAATACATCCTGAACAACAAAACCGCCATCAGAATTACAATGGGCATCCCAATAGCAAACGGCTGCCAGATTCCTCTGAAAATCCATAATAACAACGTACTGATTTGAATGATATCCATAACGATACCAACTGCTATCATAATACCACGTATCTTTCTTAATTTCTTTTTACTTGTCATTTTGTGTTCTATGTCGCTGATGGATTTAACCGGTATATTGTTCTCGCTGCGGATATTTTCTTTGATAATGCGAATTGCCTGCAGTTGTTTTTGACGGTCATTGATTTCGCTGTTTAGCTGCCTTTCCTGTTCTTCCAATAATAGAAGCAAAACCTTTCCGGGAGCATCACTTTCCAAAATCCCTTTGATCGAATCAAGAGACAGTCCCAGCGATTTCAGCATACAGATCAGCTGCAGTTTCTTCTTATCATCATCCGAATATAACCGCCTTCCTCCCTCAGTAAGTTCAGATGGTTTCAACAGACCTTTGCTGTCATAATATTGCACCGTCCGAACTGAGACATCGCAGATTTTGGCAAGATCACCGGTTGTATATTGCGCCATAACATTCACCTCCTTGCCCTTACCATACTACATTACGTAACGTCACGAGCAAGTGATGACGTAAGGGGATATTTTATAATTATTCTGAACAATCAGGATTTATCAGATTCATTAAATCAAAACCGGTATTTATTTTAGAATATATTGAGCAGACAACAAACATTTCTTTCCCTGCAAATTCTACAATTTTATATCGCCCTGAGGACGCCGGTATATGATGATGGCCATGAATCGCTCCGATTATATTATACTTCTCAAATAGCGTTTCAATCCCCGGTTCTGAACATATGTAATTTCTGTTATAGGCATTACTTTTTGGCGATAGCATGCTGAGTTCGTTAAACAATGGTGCGTGTGAAACAATTACTGTTGGCATATCGTAATCTTCGCCTAACAATTTCTTTAGCGACTTAAGGATAAATCTTTGCTGCGCCTTCTTCCGCTCCGCTAATACAACCGGAATTGTGAGACCTATATATCGGATATTATTATGTATCATACTGCTGTTGTTCAGTAAATTCAATTTAGGGAATCGTTTTTCAAGTTCGGTTTTTACAATCTCATAATATTTGTGATCACCGACAGGCAGCATGTACCATGCATGATCCGGATCATACAAAAGTCTTTTAAACCACTGATACCGGAAAAACGGCCGCCATTTTTCCCACTGCTGGTCATCCCGGTTATCGCTGTCCGGCAATATATCTATCAGATCATGATTCCCGATCACATAGATCCCCTTAATATCATCATTTGTGATATTAGAGTTTGATATATCACCGGCCAGGATATTGAAGTTTTCGTTAATAATCGGAAACTTACCATCAACTGCATGGATATCAGAAACAACATTTACTAAATTTGCATTCTCTCCTGAATGAACATTCTCAAAATATTGTTCCAATTTCTTGGGATGAATGCTATGCGCTGTATACTTTTTCCTGACTTCAGTCAATTCTTTTCCAAATTCTGACCGTAAGATCGGTTTGTTGATAACCGGTACTGACGGCTGTGCAATAACAAGTGAAGTTTCCGTTTCGCTGCTTTGTTCTGTTTCCAGCAGCTGTATCTTTTCACCGGTAATTTCTAATGGTAAGGAAGTGCTGAGTTCAACAGTAAATTTTAAATACTCTGAAACATACTCCGATATTCCCGTTTTTACGTTTTCACTGTACAAAAACTTACCGGCAAGATTAGCCGATAGTGCTCCGGTTTCATCATGCTGCAATAATCGTCCGAGAATCTGTATCTCGAATAATGGGTTTTGAAAAATTGCATTGTATGCCTGAATAACTTCAAAAGAGTTGTTATCGACTCGCTTTTTCGTAACCTGATAAATGCTTAGCATCAGATATTTTTCTAACGTGGCTTTATGAGATACGATGTACTGACGTGCCTCTTCCGGATGGTGCATATATTGAATTGCTGCACGTTGAATATAGTTTCTTGCCGTATCATAAGGAATCGTCGAATATACAATATCTCCCCGCGATGATATTGACATAGAATTGGATCTTGTGCTGTATACTAATTGAAAATAATCATTTCTAAATAATACTTTATTGACCGGTCTGCGTTTATTTTCCGGATATAGTTCAAAACGGTCAGCAAGTGCCGGCGGTAATGAAGTTTTGGGGTCTGATGGTCTTTTTACAATATTATCTCTCTCCATTATCTGCTCCTCCTTGCCGCCATTCTCAAATATGTGTCCCCAGCACAGTCGGATCTACAGTCCATGCCTTTGCAATTGCTATAACGTCATCCTCAGTTGGGCTGTCACACTCTTCATCATTCATCCATTTCTGATTATAGCCATCAAACAAGAGATCCCATTCTTCTTCCTCACTTGTCAGTATCCCGTCATCTGTCAGAACCGAATAATCACCCACATAATCAAATATTCTCTCAGCATGACCATCAATAAATCTTGCCCATGTATAGCAATCAGAAATACGGTGGTTAACAAAATAACATACACAACCAAACCGTTTGCTTAAATCCTGAAGGAAGTCTGCAGCATCCTGGCTGACACAATTCGTCTCATCCAAAAGTCTGAAAAATGACTCAATACCATCAGATTTTTCATTCACTAATCTTGCAGCATCATAATCAGTCAATGACACGTTAATGTTGCGGACAATCACCCATCCATCTATACTTTCATAGACTTTTAAATCTTTATATCCAACACGACTTACTGCTTCAGCCACTTCCATTGCTGATTCTGATTTCACAGCCAGCCATTCCGTTTTATACCCAAATGGTTCAGGTTTTATTATTGTATATGTGGAGACGACCTGCTCCTCAATAGAACTTCGAGGATCAGATTCTGTTTTGCCAAATTTCTTTAGCCATTCAAACATATTATTTCCCCCTCATAATTGTGTCATTAATATATAGCAAATCATAACATATAACCCTCGGATTGTTCAATGAAAAAAGCCACCCCCTATAGAAATATGCATGACCGCATATTTAAGGGTACTGGCTCTTATCAATCTACCTGCTGATAATATCCAATATCGTATCATCAATATAGATGCTGCCATATATACTGAAATCTATCATCGTTCCGTTATTATACAAGGTACGCCATTTGTCAGATGTCAATCCCCAAAAACTATTCTCATCAAAAATCATTTCATCAATCTCTTCATCGCTATAGTTCTGTGTAGTAAAAACTTCGTCTTTCACCATCTCATTCCCTGCCAATTGTTCGATTGTATATTGCCATACCTCTTCATTTTGCTCATTCCCTGAACTGTAAGATATAATCTCTTCTTCTGTAAGACAGTCCGTCATCACATAATCTGTACCGTCATAAACATACATCGCCCAACTATGAGAAGCAGCCCAATTGCGCCATGTACTCAATATTTTTTTGTTCTCGTTATCAACAGCCGGATTTGAGATGTCAGCAAAACTTTCATTTCGCTCATACGCTCCATCCTTATTTAAAAAACAGGTATAAGTAACTAAGCCTTGATTTCCGAAATGTCCGTTATTTACCAGGATATCATCCTTACCATCAAAATTCACATCCACAATACGCAGACGGTTGCTGGAATAACCACCAAGTCCGCCAAGCACACTGGTACCGTCCAGAATATTTTGACATACATAACGCTCACCATTTTGCACTGATACAAAAATCTTCCGTTCATGTGAAGGCGAAAAATCCGACTCATAAACCAGATTTGTAAGGACCATCTCATAAGTACCATTCTCATCTGTAACACGGATCAGTTTCGTGGGTTTTCCTTCAATATTACTGTCAATAATCCCCTTTTCCAAAACTGAAAATGAGGACAGATTGTTTTTCCCTGACATATCAGCATCTTCAGAATAAGAAATTTCAAGATAAGGCAAATCTTTAGCAAATTCCAAATATTCAGTAGTTTTTGAGGTAAGCGTAAGAGCTTTTAATGAATGCAAATTTTTCAGGATCTGCCAGTCTTCCTTTGGCATCCCATCACTGCAGGTAATATTCAGATAAAGAAGGCCAGGAAATAAATTTGGCAAATCTTTTAAGGTTTCTACCGGCTCAACAACAACAAAACTATTAAACTGTGCCAACTCCGCAAAATCCTCATCAGTAAGCTGATCCGCCTTTCTGTTGAAATACCTTTCAACCTCTTCTTTTACTGATTCATCATGAAACTCATAGATTCTATCATCGCTTTTGGTTTCGATTGTTTTGATCTCCAAAGAAGCGGTTGTCTCACTCTGACTCTCAACAACAGTTAACTCAGATTTATTGCAGCCTGCCAAAACCACAGATAATAATAGTAATAAAATCATTATTTTTTGCTTCAAAACATCACCCCACAATTTATTTGTTTTCATAAATAATAAAGACACAAATAAGATTACCGCATCAATGCATCAAATTTGTATCTTTTCAGATGCCTATTCGATTAATTTAATTATTTTCAACTCGTTCCAAAGTATCCGCATCCAGTCTTTTTCGCAGTTCAATAAATAATTCATTTCCCTTGAAATATTCCGCTCCATAAGCCAGATTGAATTCATAATCAATAACTCCCGGATTTTCCCCCTGATTATGCTGAATAATCGTTTCTGCCTTATCCATTGCCTTGACAAACAACGCTTCCGCAGAAACACCATCTACATATTCCTGCCAGATCGCCAGATATTTTTCTTTCAGTTTATCCGGCAATAATGAGAATACTTCCACCACTGCCCGATGCTCAACCTCAAGTTTTTTGTCCGCATCCGGCAGCAACGCTGCCGAAATATCCCCCTCATAAATCTCACCCAGATCGTGAATCAGACACATAATTAAAGTCCGGGTGCTGTCCAGTTCCGGAAATTCTTCCAGCATGATACTGGCAAACAACGCCAGACGCCAGGAATGTTCCGCTGTACTCTCCTGTCTGCCTGAGGACTGCCATGCAGTGCGCAATACTCCTTTCAGCAATTCTGCTTCCTTAATAAACTCGATATAAGAATCTAAAATCATCATTGTATTCCCTGACATTCGTTACCTCCGCCTTTCCTTTTGGTAACAAAACTTATTTATGCAAAGAGACAGTAATACTATCAACAATATAATAAGCGGCAGTCCAACTGATAGCGCAAACTCATCGGAATCCACATATCCCATTACCGCTATAACAATCGCATTAGCAAAACAGAAAACCGACATACAGCCGGTCAGCCTTTTTTTATTATATTTTTCTTTTTCCTTTTTACTTGCGGTATTATATCCGGCAATAAGAAAATCACCTTTTCCAAATGCAAAAATAATACCACATATAACTAAGACCACGATTGTAATTATAACTGCTGTCAAACCATCATCTCCTTTAAACGTAAGTTTCAATTATTATCATTATGATCCTGATTATTCATAAGAAGCAAACGGATCATATGCGCTGTCGGTATTCCATATATACTCAATACGGCGGCAAATATCCTCAGCCGTCTCGCGGCTGTGGATATCCGAAATAAATCCAAGTACCATATCCATCCCGGCTGAAACTCCGGAAGAACTGTAGATATGATCGTCAACAACCCAGCGGGCGCGTTCGACCCAGTGAACCTTCGAATTTAAAGATACAACCCAATCTAATGCACGCTTATTTGAGGTGGCCTTATGTCCATTCAGCAAATCTGTCCTGGCCAGCAACGCGGAGCCCGTACAGACCGTCAAAATCCAGGCGGATTTTCTTGCGATAACAGATAACTGATCAATAAAATCCGTCTGATTTACCTGTGAAAAAGAAATGGTTTCAATCCGCACGCCCTACTGCTGGTTATCATTCCACCAGTTAAGGAAACGTAATGAAGTCTGTAAATATCAGGTAATCCACCTATTATCTCCACTGGCCCGAAGGCATCAAGGGTTTCAAAGTCATCAAAAAGCAGGATGTAGAAATTTGTCAGCAAGTTAATATCCTCCTCAACAATAAGCATCAGGCCAGCTCATTAACAGATGTTATATTGCACCCCTTACTTTCATAATAATTCAGCATTTCGTCAATCTTCCTTTTATCATAACTTGTAATGCAGTCTGATAAAACACTAACATTATAATTTGCTTTACGCAAGTTGAAACAGGTTGATTTGACACAGGCAACTGCATCTGCCCCTGCGATGTAGAAGTCACTTATTTCATTCTTATTAATAAAGTCAGCAAACGCCTCACTGGTTAATGCATTGCCTTTGTATTTTGTGAAAATATTTTCTGACACGATGTTCATATCCGGAGCTAACTCAGCGCCACGCGTACCGGTTTTGAACGTCCTTGTACCGTCTGATAAATTTTCATGTCTTATGTAGACAACATGAATGTCATTTTTTACAGCCCAGTCTATGGATCTGTTTATATTGTCGATTATCTCCTTATAATTCTTTGTTATATCATTTTGAATGTCTATTACGACTAACGCTTTATTGAGCATACCGGCTCCTCCTGATTGTTTGATTTTTATAACCCTATTATACCTGATGATTAACGACAACAGTATGTCACTAATCTTTGTAAAGATTTTGAATCTGTAAAGTTTTTTCTTTCAGCATATCAATAACCTCTTGCGGTTCCAGTACCTTGACCGAATCACCGAAGCCCATCAGCAGAGAAAACCACATCCGCTCATTTTCTAATCCGTAGGTTTCCATGACAAAATCGCCGTTCTCACGTTCCTCGACGATTTTTCCTTTCATGTACTCCTGTATGGCAACCCGCGCTTCCTCTTTACACAATAATTTCATGGAGATAGGCCGGCGGGTATTACTGTTCCATTGTTTTTCCAGCAGTTCCGGAATATTTCCGTGTTCCCGGATTACCGTTTGATCAGTAACAGTTAAATCCGTTAAGCGGTTAAGTTTGAAGATACGGTAATCCTCTTTACAGGTGCAGTATGCCAGCAGGTACCAGGCATACCAGCGGTAGTTCAGCGCCAGCGGCTCAACTGTCCTGCGGCTTTTTTGTCCGGCATTATTGCTGTAATCAAATTCGATTATACTATTGTTGTGAATTGCCCCTTCTATTTCACGCACAAGACCGGGTATATTTCCGCCCTCCCGGACAACGCCGAAGTCAATAAATACCCGCTGTTCCTCATCTTTATAATGACCTGCAGTCAACATCTTTTCCAAAGTCGTATTTATTTTTTTGTTGTCATATGCCGAACACATACCTTTGAGTGCGGTGATGATAAACAGATAATCTTCCATCGTAGTAATCTGCTTATTCAACTTGAACGTGTCAAGTATTTCGTATCCTCCTGATGCCCCGGGGGATGATGATATCGGAATACCGGCGAGGCATAACGCATCTATATCGCGAACAATCGTCCGGACCGATACCTCAAACCGTTCGGCAAGTTCCTTTGCTGAAATAACATTACGATTCAACAGATACATTGTAATTCCGATAAGGCGGTCAATTTTCAAGTATGATCCCCCCTTTCTTTTTTGTTCTATAAATTATATCATAAAAACAACTTAAAAACAGTATTGAATATCAGCTTACAAATATTCAATACTGTCCTATAAATTTAACTTTATCTAAAATATAAAATTATAGATTTATTTCACATATGCTGACAGGTCTGCACTGTCAATAATTGCTTCCCGCTGCCCCTGATCAAATCCAACAAAAACCATACTATACTCATATTCACCAATCATGACGGTCGCGATATGAGCTGTCATCGAGCCATCATCGTTACTCTCCGTAAGCGTCGCGAATTCAACCCCTGATGAACTCTTATACGAGCCAAGACTTCCGGGATCCATATCACTGGCTGTAAATGTAGTATCATCCCCCCCCAGTACTTCCCGGCCGACGGTTAACCCGAACATACGCCCTTCGTCATCCGAATATTGGGTCCATACCATTCGGCTCTCAGATGCTTCACCAAAGCTGGTTACAGATGCATGAACCGACTCAAGCTGCATCTCCGGCATCGCCGATGGTATCGGAATCACCATGTCCAGCTTTTGAGCCGCTTCTGCTACGGTATCAAATGAATACTCTTCTGTATCTGCCTGCAGCGTTGCTCCCGCCTGATCTCCAGGCTGAAGATTCTGATCAGCAAAAGTATTCGCTTCATCTTCTGACATTTCATTCGTTGTCCGCACAGTCACATACCTGTCCCCTTTTCCAAAGCTAAACAGATTCATAGTTGTTGCAGCATATGCTGTCAATGCCATAGCCGCTATCATCGCTGCGGCTAATACCGGTTTAAAATATTTCTTATGTCTTATCATGTTTTTCCCGCTCCTTTCCAACGCTATAATTCTTGCAGCAAACAGACCGGGATCCTCCACGCTCAAAGGATCTTCTTCCATCGCCCGTAAAGCATCCAGTCCCATATTAATTTTTTCTTCATTCATTTCATCTATTGCCGCATCAATATCATTTAACAGTTTCATCTTTTCTTTCATGAAGGCAATCCTCCCTATTTAGTCAAGTCTTTTTTCCTTTAAAATAAAGGATTTTTTTATTAT
>DAMAMW010000042.1:0-53620 GCA_032073745.1 Lachnospiraceae bacterium
TTTTATGCCTGCTCTTTTCTTTTGACTGAATCAGATGCTTTCCTTAAGAATTATATCAAATTTTTATCAATTAGTGAAGTAAACATCAAAAAAGCAGGCTGATTTTTATCAGTCTGCCCTTTCGCTATTCTATCATGCTGTCATAGAAAGCAGCAATTCTTTCATTTCCGCTTTGTAAATAGGATTTGTCGCCAGTTCCATCTCTTCTTTTATATATTCCGGGTCCTGATTCAAACCGTTCAGGTGATTCAGCCAAATAGAATACAAATGAACCCGCTGCTCCAGACCGGATGCCAGCATCGGCGCCCGCTTACGGGCAGTTTCCCCAAGTTCTTTCATGATCTCTAAATCCGCTTTTGCTCCCGCCACATCATTCATCAGCAAACGCAGACGCAGTTTCTGATTAAGTGTGGACGCACTGCCGGTCAAAACATGTAAGTTTAATTTCTCCGGTTCCAGGCTGTTAACCAATTGAAAGGCTCGCTCATACTCTTTTTTAGCTTCATAGGCAAACGCCAATTTGTTACAGCCATCAATATATTCAATAGTATTTTGGGGCACCCTGTCCACCAGTGGCTGCATTGCATCGATATAACCATCCGCATCACCATTCACATAAAGAAGACGATTCAGCCGCTTTAGTTTTTGACTGGCAGTTCTGGCTGACAAAATCCTGGCAAACACTACTCCGACAAACAAAAACATCGCATATAAAAACATTCGCAGATATCCCGGCTGGTTCCTTACATCAATCACGAGTCCTGATAAGGCAATCAGCAAACCAGCAACTGCTCCCAGAAATAAAATCAGATTATGTTGAAACTTGAAATATGCAACCATCCTAATCTCCTTATCAGGCCAAAGCCGGCTTAAGCAAATACAAACGAAAATACAAACGATGCAATGATCAAAACAATACCGCCGCCAAGTCTTGAGGATAACTGCGCATAAGCAATCAGTTCCATTCGATCAGCTGCACCAAGACAGGCGATATCGCCATTTCCGCCGCGGTTTGCCATACAAAGACCAGCTGTCAGCGCGGAATCTACCGGATAAAAGCCAACCAGATAACCAACTCCGCCGGCACCGATAATCGCGCCAATTACAATCATCAGGGCCATCAGGATATTCCCCGGTGTCATCGCTGCAAACAGCTCGGCAATATCAAAGTCAGCCCCCATACCAGCCATTACAATAATACCGCAGCAGCCTGAAATATAACCCTGAAACTGCTTTGCTGCTGCTCTTACATTTGCCGGAATCACACCTGTGATTGCTAAGATTACCGTAAAGATAATCATATAAGCATATGCGTGAATCTCGGCTCCGGCAATCTTCGGCAAAAATACCTTATTCATCAGACGTCCCACAGAGAAACAGGCAAATGCCACCAACATTGCTCCCATAACATCTTCTTTTTTGATTTTAATCTTCACATCATCTCTGGCAATGGCACCGCCGTTACGCAGCAAGGTCTTCTTATCACCGGTTAACGATGGTATTTTCTGTCCCAGGGTATTCAACAGAGCCGATCCAATAATTGAGAAAATATTGGCAATCGTCAAAATGATAATCGCAAAACCATAATAATTTGCCGCAGCATCGCCTGTTACGGATTCATAGATATTACTAAGCGGCACGGCGCCGGCACCATTACCGCCGCCCATAATCGGCAGAACATACTTGATGATTGTATCCGTTGGGTTTATCCCAAAAATCAAACCTGTTACAACACCAAGAATACTGGCGGCAGCTAAACCGCCAAGGATGGCCGGAATATACCCCGCAAAAGACTTCACTAAAATATCCCGATCAAGTGCCAGAACAGATCCAACAATTAATATAACAATGAAAAACTCCAAAAAATTCGCATCATCCGATACAAAGCTATTGATGTTATCCAGCGCCTCCTGTGGTATTATCCCAAAGTGTTTCATGATTGCAATGCCAAAGAACGCCATCAGGAGCCCGCCGCCGATATAGTTATTCCAAATCGGTAACCGCTCACCAAATTCATTCAATACAATTGCCAGGGCAAAACACGAACATAATGTCCCTGTCATACTTGATGACTGCACGCCCATATACATTGGAATCGCACAGACAATTACGGCTACAACCGCCTTCCACCATATCATTCCACCAACTGTAAAGCCTTTTTTACTGTTTACTGCTTCATTCCCCGCCATTTTGTAATCCCCCTTTTATTATTTTCCTCCAACAGTTAAATATTATCTATTTTCAAAAGTTATCAGCTCTTTGACAACTCTTTTTTCAGATAACGGAGCTGCCCGCCGGCAAGTACGACTTCCATCTCATTATCGGTGATATCAAGTCTGACCTTAAACGTAAAGCCCTTCGTTTTATTTAAAACATCAACTTCTCTGGTTGGAATCTGATCCAAAAGATTATTAATCGCCAATTCATCTTCTAAATCAATTTTGTCATAATCATTTAATTGATCAAACAACATCGGGATAATGCCATGATTGATCAGATTGCCTTTATGGATTCTGGCCATCGATTTCGCAATCACAATCTTAACCCCCAGATACATCGGGTTGATCGCCGCATGCTCCCTTGACGAGCCCTGACCATAATTCAGCCCGCCGATAATAATACTTTTTCCCATCTGCATGGCGCGCGCGGAAAATTCCGGATCATAACGGTTATAGCAGTATTTGCTCATCAGCGGAATATTACTTCTCATACTCGAAAACTCCGCACTTGCCGGCGTGATATCATCGGTTGTAATATCATCGCCGCCCTTTAGGCTGACTTGGGCACACAAATGCTGCTCCGGAACATCAGGAATCGGCAGCGGCTTGATATTGGGACCGCGTTTGATCTCCACCTTCCCGGCTTCTTCAAGAGGCAGCGGTCTGATGATCGCACTGTCATCCACCGGCATCATATCAGGTTCTTTAATCGCAGCCAGGATTGATAAATCATCACCCAGGATTTCTGCCGCGGTTGCAAAGGTTCCCTTAATTGCGGTTGCCGCCGCACTCTCCGGGCTTACCAGATAAATCTTGGCTGTCGGACTTCCCGCCCGGCCTTTGAAATTACGGTTGGTCGTTCGGACGGCAACGCCATCCGTTGCCGGTGTCTGGCCGATTGCACAGCACGGACCACAGGCAAACTCCAGCAAACGCACACCCGCATCAAGCAGCATATCTATGTATCCGTCATGCATCAATTGCTTATAAATGGATTTTGAAGAAATTGCGCAGGTGCAGCTCACATCATCATTGACATGATGTCCTTTCAGGATCAGGGCCGCCTTGGCAATGTCGGAATAACTCGCGTTGGTACAACTGCCAATAAATACCTGCTGTACCCTCTTCTTCTCGCAGTCTTTGAGTTTGATTACATTATCAGGCTGATGCGGACAAGAAATCAGCGGCTCAAGTTCCGACAGGTTAATATCAATCACTTCATCATACTGAGCATCCTCATCCGGCAGGAATTCGACATAATCCGCTTCCCGCTGCTGACTTTTTAAAAACTTTCTGACCTGTTCATCGGCCGGAAAAATTGAGGATGTCGCCCCCAGCTCCGCTCCCATATTGGTAATCGTTGCCCGTTCCGGAACTTCAAGACTTGCTGCTCCCTCGCCGACATACTCATAGATATTACCCAAACCACCTTTGATTGTAACGCGACGCAGCATCTCCAATATAACTTCTTTGGAATTGACTCCCGGACTTAATTTTCCCGTCAGATTAACTTTCACAATACGGGGCATCTTTAATCTCATCGGAACCCCAGTCATTGCCGTCGTAATGTCCATACCGCCGACACCGATACAAAGCATACCAAGCGCTCCGCCATGTGGTGTATGACTGTCGCCGCCCATAGACAGTTTCCCCGGCTTGCCAAATCTCGCCAGCTGAATGGCATGACAGATACCATTACCGGGCTTTGATACATGCACCCCGTATTTTTCTGCAACTGACTGCAGATAAATATGATCATCGGGCGTCATGCTGTTTACGTAAAGGAGGTTATGATCCAGATGGCTCACTGCCACCTCCGTCCGAATCCGCTCAAGGCCAATCTGCTCGAAAGCCAGATATGTCATAACCGCATTGATATCATGGGTAAGGGTCTGATCAACTGTTACAAACACCTCTTCACCCGGAACCAGACTTCCTTTTACATAATGTGATTTTAAAATTTTAAGTGCTAATGAATCACCCATTATTTTGCTTCCTCCAGCCTCTTTACCGTCTCTAACAGATAGTCTGTAAACTCAGCAGCACTTGCATCTTCCGGAAATGTGGTCAGCACCACGCGTCTCTCAGATATTGTATGTACAAATGTCCAGTGCCTGATCAAGGATTGCCTTTCGGTCAGCATAGCCGATATGTGCTAACATCATGCCGACTGCGCGAATCAAAGAGCATGGGTCGGCGTAGTCACCGCGATTATGGCTGATCAGGAATGGTGCCGTGCCATGAATCGCCTCAAAGAGAGCATATTTGTTGCCAATATTGGAAGATGATGCAGTTCCCAATCCGCCCTGATGTTCTGCGGCAATGTCAGTTACGATATCACCATAAAGATTCGGAAGTACTACCACTTCAATACCTTCATTGAATTCAGGATCAAGCATCTTGGCACACATCGCATCCACTAACCGCTCCTGAATCTCAATCTCCGGATACTCCTCTCCGACCTTGCGTACCGCTTTAATGAAGTTACCATCTGCCAATTTAACAATGTTTGCTTTTGTAACAATAGTCACATTCTTTTTACCGTTCTTACGGGCAAAATCAAATGCCGCCCGTGCAATCCGTTCACTTCCCTGCTTCGTCTGAACCTTAAAATCGACTGCCAGGTCATCATTAACCTGGATACCTTTATTCCCCCAGATATATTCACCCTCAATATTTTCCCGGAAAAATGTCCAATCGATGCCTTTATCCGGGATTTTGATTGGTCTTACCGCTGCAAATAATTCAAGTCCTCTTCGCAGCAGACTGTTGGCACTAACCAGATTCGGCAAACCTTCGCCCGCTCTCGGGGTCACCATCGGACCTTTCAGCAGCACATCACATGTTTTAATTTCTTCAAACACATCAGCCGGAAGGCTTTCCAGCTTTGCCACCCGGTCTTCAATGGTCATGCCCCCGATTTCCCTGATCTTTATTTTGCCGGCATTAATCTCATCCTTTACCAGCGCCTCCAGAACACGAACCGCCTGTTTCATGATGATTGGACCAATTCCGTCACCTGGTAAGATTCCGACACAAATCTGCTCCAGCTTTGTGTAGTCTTTGACTTCCGTATCGGCTTTCATTCTCTCAATTCTTTCGTACTCTGACGCAATCAATTCCCCGAACGTTTCTTGCGCCTTACTGATATGTTTCTCCATAATATCCCTCCCGCTATTTATGTTAATATTGTAACAGTTGAAATTCATACCGACCAATAGCCATCTTTTATAATTATATTCCGAAAGAGCATAAGGACAAAGAATCCGCCTGCTACGACCGTAAAACTACAGTCAGAACTTCTCCCGTCTGTTCCATCCGCGCAATCGTTTTGCTCTGGTCACTGACCTTCTGACGGGTTCTGACCAGAATCGCTTCCGCTTCCTCTGCCGGAAACACACACACGCCATTGCGGTCTCCCACGATGATATCACCGGGATTTACCACCACACCACCGCAGGCGATTGGTATGCCCATTCTTCCACGTCCGGTTTTAAGCGCTGTTCCAGGCGTAACCCCACGGGCAAAAACCGGAACACCAACGGCCTCACATTCATCAATATCCCGAAATGCCCCATCGACAATAATTCCGGCCGCGCCAAGCTTTTTGGCACAATAACTGCGATGATCGCCCCAATAGGAGCTGCGGACGTTTCCTTTACCGCAAATAACAATAATCTCCCCTGGTTTCACATGAAGAAGCGCCTCTGCCACATAACCGCCCTCCCCGGCCGGGACGTCAATCGTAAACGCCGTACCAACCATCCTGCCGTTTCCAATCATTTGCCTGATTCCCGGATCCATCGTGCGGTATACATCCATCCCGTCACACAACTCCGGTACCGAATACTGTGATATTTCTTTCAACAATTCGTCTTTTATCATTTCTGCCCTCCACTTAATGTCTGTAATAGTTAATCAGACAACCGGAAAGAATAATCTGTTTTTCCTCATCCGTCATCGCACCGATATTACAATGGTATGTCCGCCCGCTTTCGTCCAACACGTTGAGAGAAATCCCGCCGGTCTCTGCCAGCACACGATCACGGACATCTTCAATCAGCAGATAAGTGCCTGTCTCTAATTGCAGCTTTTCATCCGTCTGAAGCGGCAGAATTCCCCAGTTAATCAAGTTGGAGCGGTAACGCTTGGTCGCATAGGCATTGGACAGGTTGGCAAATCCTCCCAGTACCTTCTGGCAGCTCGCCGCCTGCTCCCGCGAAGATCCATCCCCGATTTCATCCGCCACCATAATACTGCCGATGGTAATATCCTCCGGCCGGCACTTCAGCCTTTTACATAAATCCGTTACAATCGCTGCCCACTCCCGGTCCGATATCGCCTCCCCATTCCGGCATTCTGCTGCTGCCTGCCTGACCGCCTTAGCCCGTTTCACATACTCAGGGTCGCGGCTGATCATCGTATACTCAGATATTTTTTCAGGATTGGAGCGATAAGAGGAGGCATCTCCGGAGGGAATCAGCTCATCCGTTGTCACGGAACCCTGATAGGAACCGGCTACCCGCAGCAGCAAGTGTTTCCCCAATGCATCCATCGCCGGCCAATCAGCAATATTCGGTCCCATTTTTAATGCCTGATCCGGGTCTCCTTTTTGGAAGTTATCAAACACCTGATTCTCATAAATCGCCGGATTGTAATGATACGCTGCCGGCCGGTAAGTAACCTTCAGTTCCGTCGCCGCAGTCAGACGGCCATGATTGCGAACCGTCGCCGCAATCGACCTGGCATCCATCAGGATGGATGCCGCCATCTGTCCCTGTCCCGGTTTCGAACCTTCCCGATTCGCATAGTTTCTGGTCATATGCCGGATGCTCAACTGATTGTCCGCCGGTACATCCGTCACACCAAAACATGGTCCGCAGATACAAGGGCGGATCGTTGCTCCGGTAACGATTAAACGGCTCAAAATCCCTGACTCCATCAATGCATGGTTGACCGGCTGACTGGCCGGATTAATCCCCAGTCCGATTTCTGCCCCGCCAATCACGCAGCCATCCAGAATGTCAGCCATAGCCGCAATATTTTCAAACATGCCGCCGGCACATCCGCTCACCAGTGCCTGATCCGGTATCAATTCACCATCCCGGAGATGATCCATAACGGCAAATGGCTTCTCTTGTTTTCCTTTGATCTGATTGCCTGCCAACTCGATTTCCTGTAAATATTTCTCCGGATTCTGTTTAAACTCCCGAATGGAAATCACATTACTGGGATGGAATGGCAGCGCCATCATGCACTCCACCTGCGACAGATCAAGTTCGATCATGCCATCATAGTAAGCCACCCCGGCCGGCCGTAAGCGCCGATATTCATCTTTCCGTTGATGTTTTTCCAAATACGCAAGGACCTGCTCATCCGTACACCAGATACTGGATAAAGCTGCGCTTTCCGTTGTCATAACATCAATTCCCATCCGGAATTCCACGCTTAATGCGGCAACTCCCGGACCGATAAACTCCAATATTTTGTTTTTATTAAACCCATTTTTAAAGGTCGCGCCAATCAATGCCAAAGCCACATCCATCGGACCAATTCCGGGACGCGGATGCCCCGTCATCTTTACTGCCAGAACCGGCGGCCTGGGTATATCATAGGTCTTTCCAAGCAGTTGTTTCACTACTTCGCCGCCGCCTTCACCGATTCCCATAGTTCCCAACGCTCCATACCTGGTATGGCTGTCAGAACCCAGAATCATCCTGCCGCAGCCGGCCATCCGCTCCCTCATGTACTGATGCAAAACCCCGCCATACGGCGGCAGAAAAATCCCGCCGTACCGCCTGGCATTATCCAGGCCAAACACATGATCATCCTCATTGATCGTCCCGCCCACCGCACACAATGTATGATGGCAGTTTGATAACACATATGGCACCGGAAACTCTGTCAGTCCGCTGGCCCTGGCCGTCTGCAGAATATTTACATAATTATTATCCGGCGATACCAATGCATCGAATGTTAACTTCAGATCATCCATGTTGGAATTCTGGTTGTGAGCATTTAGAATCTGATACGCCATCGTATTCTTAACCGCTTCCGCTTTGTTACAATCCAGGCCGGCAAGCTCCCCTTCCGGTGTTAAAAACACACCGGAGTCCGTTAATTTAATCATATAAGTCCCCTCTTCCTGAAACACTTAAAATATCGCGCTTCAGCTATATTTGTTTTAATTTTAACAGACCCATTCCAGTAAGTGAAATAGTCTAATGGAATGAATCTATAACGTTTTTTAATTTATCAAATTTTTAGTTTTACGCAGGAAAAAGTAACGACATTGCCAATGCAAAAAAATAAGCCCGGGGGCGATGCCCCCTAGCTTATTTTTTTTAAGATTGCCTGATAAGCACTGGCCGGACTGGTATACACGCTTGCATGTTTTGCTGTATATCCGGCTACTGCCCCCGACATCGAAATCTGAGCCAGCACCAGATTATCATAGTTCTCATCTAATTCTTTTACCTTCGCCAATACCAATCGATTCGAATGTTCAAGATTGCCTCTGCCAGCCGCCTCATAGGCTTCTGGTACAACAATCATATCGACCTCTTTTGATGTTCGATTCTGCTCACAGTATGAAACATATAAATTTCTGGTTGTCTCAACGGTTCCCGCAAAGGTACATAGAATCGCTGTTTTTCCTCCTTGTTTCGAAACGGCATCTAACATCGCTCCATCCGGACAAATAATCGGTGCTGACAACAACTGGGAAAATACAGCAACATAAGGGGAAAAAATAGTGCAGGTAAGAATGATTCCATCTGCCCCATCGGCACAGGCTCTTGTCAGCATCTGAAACATCCGGCCCATCGACTCATCCGTAATCATGCCATCCCTTCTGATATTTGCAAGCAACTGACTATCCAGATAATTAGCAACCGAAACTTCCGGAGCATGCTTCGACAAATATTCTGTCATCGGATTCACTGCATTCAAAGTAACGCTAACTAATGCAATATGCTTCTTAACTGACTCTTTAAACATCATCGCTCTCCTTCGCCGTCATAACTACTGCCTGGTCAAAAAAATTCTCCTGCCCGAAATTTCCTGACTTCAAAACCAAACGAATCTGCGGAGCTTCTATTGGTATCATCACCGGAACCCCCGGAGCAAGGCTTTCACAAATATAAAAACTTTGAAAACCAAGCGCCTTGGTTACCGCCCCCGAAGTTTCACCGCCGGCAGTGATAATTCTCGTTCTTCCTGCTTTTACCGCCATCACCGCCAAGGAAGATAAGAGATTCTCAATCGCTATTGCCACTTTTTCTTTTCCGTATGTTTGATTTTCGGCTATCTCATCTGCCTGCGCCGAACTGTATATCAATGGTGTCTGTGTCTGTGTTTCCACCCACTTCCAGATGTTCACAGCAGTTTCTTCACCCTTAATAAGTTTTTTCGGATCCACCCGGTATGCCGGATACGCTTTCTTTTTATAGTCTTCAATCTGCTTCAATGTGACCGCCGAACAACTCCCCGCCAGAACCAGGCCTTTTCCTTCTGTATCCATCCGAAGTTCCCCTTTCCGGCGCTGGCCGTCCCGCGCTAAAACCTGCGCCAACGCTCCGCCAAGGCCAGAACCGCCCGTAAAGAAACGGCACCCCGAAAAAATCTCCGCAATCATAAGTCCATGTTCTTCTTCATAATAATCCGGCACCAGATAATACGGCTGCCCATCTGTTTCCATCTGTTCAGCTAATGACCTGCCATGCTCTGACATCTTTTTTAGAGGAACCATCCGACACGCATATTTTCCTTGTCCCGCCATCAGACCAGTTATATCAGAACGTGTCATCGGCGTCAGCGGATGGTCTTTCATATGACTCTTATGGAGCAGCATCTGATTTACATAAATCCGCCCGCCCTTTACCGTCCTCCCGTTCACCGGAAGCGACGGACAAATCAATGTATACGGAAGTCTAAACTCATCTAATACCGCATCAATCACCGGGCCGATATTACCTTCAGAAGTTGAATCAAATGTAGAACAATATTTAAAATACAGCTTTTGACAGCCAATCATATCCAGCCACCGAAAAGCCGCCAACGATTGTCTAACCGCTTCTTCCCTCTCAATAGTCCTGGTTTTCAGGGCAATCACAATACAATCTGCATCCTCCGATATCACCGGTTCGGGGATCGGCATCTCATTCAACAGCAAGGTTTTAAGACCAGCCTTTTTAAAAAAGGAGGCGATATCCGATGCACCGGTAAAGTCATCCGCAACACACCCGATTTTTATATGGTTCATATCAGCACCTCCGCTTTTTATAATAATTACCGCTCAAAAACTCGGTTACGGTGTCAGATGCTACTTCATTCAGGCGGATATTTCCCATCCTTGCCATCATATTCATTTTGCAGACATTTTCCGTAATCTCCAATGCACTCTGACACTCATTCAGATTTTCATCATAGACCAACACACCATGATTCCCCATCAGTATTACCCGGGACTGCCCGCAGACATTACGTACTGCCTCCGCAAGCTGAGTGCTGCCTGCATGAAAATAGGGAATTCGAACGATATTCTCGACATAATACATAGACTCAATAAACAAGTTCTTTTGAAGCTCCAATTCCGCACAGGCACATATCGTTGCATAAAACGGAGAACTGTGTAATATGGCATTGGTATCGCTTCGTTCCCGGTAAATTTCCAGGTGCATTCCGGTCTCTTTCGAAGGCTTTTTATCCCCCTCCAGAATCCTTCCCGTCAGATCACAGACAATGATATCTTCCTCCTGCAAAGCGCCCATAACCGTTTGGCTGGCAGTAATGTATACACGGTCTCCATCTCTGACACTGATATTTCCTGATGTTCCCCAGGTCAAATTTTTTTCCATAATCCAGCGCCCGGTTTCAATTACTTTTGCTTTCATCATATTCCTCCACTGCAAAAGGCAGCGGACGATATCCACTGCCCGTATTTTTTATTAGCTATTAATCCGACGCACTACTGCCTCAGTAAAACTTGTCGTTGTTTCCTGACCGCCCATATCCGGCGTCAGAACTCCCGCTTCCATTGTCGAAAGCACTGCATCCTGCATCGTTTTCGCTGCTGCCGCAAAATCCGGGTCATTCCGATTTACCGCCAGCCATTCGAACATCATCACCGCCGATAACATAAGGCCAACCGGATTGGCAATATTTTTTCCGGCAATATCCGGTGCTGAACCGTGAGCCGCCTGTGCCATACACTGTGTTTCATTGGTATTAATTGCCGGACCAAGTCCCAAACTTCCGGTCAGCTCGCCAGCCAGATCCGACAGTATATCGCCAAATAAATTTGTTGTGACAATCACATCAAAATCCTTCAACCGTTTTACCATGTGTGCCGACATAGCATCAATATGAAAATCATCAATCGTAACTTCCGGGTAATATTTCTCACCAATTTCATAAATAACCGAACGGAACAATCCGAAAGACCATTGAATGACATTTGCCTTATGGGCAATCGTCAAATGTTTTTTCCGCTGCATCGTCAGTTTAAATGCTTCATGAGCGACCCGTTCCGTCGCCTTTCTGGTAAATACAGAATTCAAAATAACCGTATCCGGATCCGGCATAAACTCGCCCCAGCCTTTATACATATTGCGGTCTGGCAGGCTGCCCTCCGAATTCTCCCTGACTACGATCACATCGGCTTCTCCCACCCGGCTGGTTACCCCCGGATAAGACTTTGCCGGACGGGCATTGCTGTACAGGTCAAAATAATGTCTCATCGTACCACTTGGATTAGCCCGGCTGAAATGCGGTTCCGGATAGGACGCCGAATCGTGTGGAGCAAATACCCAGGCATCACAGGTTTTTAATCCTTCCTTGGTAATCTCCGGTACCGGATCTTTGTATTTTTCAATTCCTTCCCATCCCATCGGATACACCGGAAACTCCACTTCAATCTGATGTTTTTTTACTGCCGCTTTCATCATCGCCTCAGTTGCCTTCGTAATCTCCGGACCAATCCCATCACCATAAAGTAAACCAATCTTGTAAGCCATAATACCATTCTCCCTTCTTTTTTGCAGTGATTATCTTTCTGTAACCATCATATAAAAAAGTCAGGGAACCGTAAAATGCTTATTTCTGCATCCACCTCATGTCTTTTTACTCATGGAGGAACCGTTTCTTTAAAATCTCGATAAAATGCCGCTGGGCACCGGTCAATCCTTCCCGGCAGCGATACACCGCGCCAATTTCCCAGTAAATTCCGCCTTTTGACAGGGAATATAAGTGCGGCTGCGCCATTGGTGTAGATAAAAATATCGTCGATTCCGGAACAATAGCAATCCCCATACCAGTAGTTGCTAAACGGTATGCGGTCTCATTACTGGTCGTTTCAAAAACAGATGACGGACAAACTCCGGCCTCCATAAACAACACTTCAATCGCGGTCCTGATTCCATGTCCTTTTTTCAGCAGCACAAAATCTTTTCCCGTACACTGGGAAAGCTCAACATATTTGCGCCCCCCGTTACTATCACCGTCACAACAGCCATACTCCTGCTCCTGCCCTGCCACCAGTACCAACTCCTCCCGGCAAACCGGTTCGGATTGCAGTTTGTCACTACAAACCGGAAGCGGAAAAAGACCCAGGTCACAATTTCCTTTTAACACCTGCTCTTCAATAACTGAAGATTTGCTTTCCATCGTCTTTATCTCAATGGCCGGATATTTTTCTTTAAATTCCGGCAGTACATAGGGAAGAAAAAAAGAGGCCCTGGCATTTGATATCCCAATTGTCATTACCCCCTTTTTCTCCTGGGCGATTTCCTGTACTTCCCGTTTCATTTTGTCATTGAGAGACAGAATAATTTTAGCCGTCTCAACATATGTCTCCCCCGCCCTGGTCAGTGAAATAGGGTTCGTGTTCCGATTGAACAGCTTTGCCCCCAGTTCCTCTTCAATCTTAGCAATATAGTGACTTAACGAAGACTGGGTAATATATAATTCATTTGCCGCCCGGTTCATATTTTTCAGTTCCGCAATCTTTAAAACATACTGATATTGTCTGAAATCCACCCCCTGCTCCTCCCTTCAACCAAACAAAGGATAAGAAATCTACAATTTCTTATCCCTTGCCTGAATCAACATCACGCACTACCGTCTGATATATACGGTTCCATCCATAATCCGTCTGGCGGTTCTCTGTACTCCCACCCCAGGGAGAAGCATTTCTCCATTCTCCTCTTTTAAGTCAGGAACCATCGTCATAATACCACTTGGATGACCAATTCTGACAAGCCCCTGCCGGCATGCGCTGCCAAGGACCTTTTGGACCACAGATCCTTCCATTGCCGCTGAAACACTGATGGCACTGGCCGAAGTAAGCGGGCAGGCCTTATGGCATTTAAATACCGAAATAACTCTGGCACAGACATCCATCTGACTTTCAGAAACCAGTTCTCCGGCAATATCGGTATATGATTTAGGTGTCGCCACAAAACCAACCTTAGGTACTGCCGGACTGTTTTCTTTCGCATCCTCCAAATCTTTGGCAAAACCCATCAAACAAGCGGCCGTACCGCGTATTTTTTCCAGCAGCGCACTTGCCTCTTGATTGTTATTGATTTCCTCAGGAAGTTCCATGCCGGTCATCCCAATATCTTCTGCTTTTACAAGAACCATCGGATTGGAAACATCTAAAATCGATGCTTCAATCATTCCAAAACCCGGAATTTCCAGCAGCTCCGTAACCTTGCCCGTTGGCAGCAATTTCCCGGTTTTCGCTCCCGCCGGATTTAAAAAATTGACATTCAGTTCTGCCGCCGTTCCATCCACTCCGGCAATTGCACAATCACCATCCTGGGCAAAGGTCTTCGTCTCCGGATCAATCGGAACCGTTACATTAATGTATTTGTCCGTATTCATATTCTTCATCCGGACTGTTGTGACCGGCTCAGTAATCGCAAGCAGTCCTTCCTCCACGGCAAACGGCCCCACTGCCGCAGTCATATTTCCGCAATTGGATTTATAATCTATCTGTTCCTTACCGACAATCACCTGTCCAACCAGATACTCGACATCCACATCCGGCTCCTCACTCTTCCAGACAATCACAATCTTATTGTTGGAAGAGACCGTTCCGCCTAACCCATCAATTTGTTTCGGGTCCGGACTGCCCATTGCCTGCAGAAAAATCTCATCCCACTGTCCGCGATCCTCCGGCAGATCCGCCTTATGAAACATACATCCCTTACTGGTCCCGCCACGCATAAATACCGTTTTAAATTTTCTCATCTGCTTACACCCTTTCTCTTTTATCTAATCATAACAAACGGTCAAGCAAAACGAAAATAGTATGTGGGAATGATTTTATAACGTTTTTTTATCGTTCAAACGAAACTTACTATGATGTATCTCTCATTATTTATAAAAATTATAGTTCAGAAGCTGCTTCCTGATCCAGAATCAAAGTGAAATTTGGATAATAGCTACTACGTCCACCAATAGTTGTTTTTTCTACTACAGAGCCGCAATCCCCACACTGCTGACCAAGACGACCATATATACGCAAGTGAGGAATATTACGGTACTCCTTTCCCTTACCTGCAAGATACTCTTCTGGAGTCATCTCATTGGTATCAATCCCCCAGGAAATAACTTCCCTTATCTTTTGAGATAGTCTATCCCAGTCTGAATAATCCAAAGCTGCGCACTTCGTTTCAGGATAGACACCTGCAGCAAATAATATTTCATCAGAGTAAATATTCCCGATCCCTGCCACAATGGACTGATCATGCAACATCTCTTTGATTGACTTTTTTCTCTTGGCAAGTTTGGATTTCAAGTAAGATGAAATAAGCTTATCATCAAAAGGCTCTACTCCCAGCTTATCCTGACCGGTAAGAGTATCGGCTTCATCGGACTTGAAATACCAAAACTGGCCAAAGCGGCGTATATCTATGTAGCGAAGCTGCATCTCGTCAGATAAAGCGGCAATCAAATGAGTATGCTTCTCCATCAGCATATCTTGTGGCATCACCAACAACTGTTCTGACATTCGCAGATTCAAGCGCTCTCCCAGCTGAGCTATACCACCATATGGTTGGAAACCCTTTATTCATGCTGATTCCCAACATTTTTACTTTTAAAGTTATTTTTTTCTAAGGGGTCGTACACCAGATAACTTGCTTTGCCGGCGAATAACCAGTTCTATCCACCGCACTATAAATGACTGGATGCCGTTTTGAAAGGCATATTCTCATATAAAGATAAGCTATCGAACAAAGTATCAATACTGTTGCCTTAAGTGACTGTGCCAATTCTTCCGATGCTAAAATAATTAGCTTTGCAGTCGGCATATCTATGGTATTTTATGTGTTTAGCAGATATGCCCCTTATGGGTCATATCTCTATCAGATCCAGTCGTGCGACTTTCCCGCATCGGGTGCCACTATACCTTTGCACTTAGAAGCCAACAAGCAACAGCCAGTCTGGTACCGGACTGGCTGTTGCTTGTTGAAAGTGTTAAATATACAATTACGCAGTAGGGTGCTTAATATTCACCAACTGATTTATTCAAACTATACGGCAAATTCTCTACTGTTGTTACCAATGCTAAGCGGCTTTGATTATAGGAACTGATTAACATGATATTCAGATTATGCTCATTTTCTTAATGAGCAAGATGCCTCATTATCAAGCCATGTTTCGATATCCCTGTTGATATTAAGCGCCCGGTCATCCAAAGGTATTCGAATCCCTTGACAATCCCCCTGACAGCGTTCACGCCCCATCTTTCTATAGCATCCGTATCCCTCGGCAATTTTCTCTTGTAAATATAAAGGAAAATCTCTGATAACATCTGCATATTTATCTGTCCTCTTAGCCCTCACAAATAAACTATAACCGCCTCTCAAAGAGTAAGAAAAAGCCCATACTCTTTTTTGATACTTGTTTCGTGATGATAAGACTTTATTGTTTTTACCTATATATGCATAAGAGAAACTAACATCATCCAATATGCTTAATGTACACGTCATTCCCATCCCTATATAACGTTGATGTAATTGTAGTGCGAATCCTCGAATTTTATCGGGCAACGGATGTAAAAAGTCAATCAGCATATCTGTTATGTCTGTATCTTCGGCTTTCAACAACCGGTAATCGCAGCGCAAAAGATTATGGTCGTTCCAATATCTTCTGCTCGTTCGCAGTTCCATATCTGCAATCGACAGAGCTTTTAGCCCTGTCAACAAAATTGAATTGTCCGGATATGACACTTTGAGCGGTTGTTCTTCTGAAATGTTATGCGTCTTTGCATTTAAATCAATTCCGGCAAAAACGAACCCACAGAGGGTCAAAAATCGGAAACATTCAAATTGACCGGAAATAGGGATTTTAGGTGACTTCTTTTTCCCATTTCCATCAACTTGAGCAATACATAAGGGCAGTTCAGTTATCAATAATGAGTTGCCGCCATCTACTAATTTACTATGATAACCTATTTCAACCAATATGTTTGTAATATTATTCAAAAAAGGATAATCTGCCATGCCGCTTGGTTTGTTTGGCGGCTTGGCATATAAATGTCCGTCTGAGATTAAACGATCACAGAGTATATAAACAAAATCTCTGAAGGCAACAATGCCTTTTCGTATATTTTCTTCGTTTGCCACATTTTCAAACATAGGCTTCAGCGTATAGGTCTCCGGTATATTTGCTGGTATCAAGTTTTTTTTATATCTGGCAATTTCACTAATTGGTTTTAACACTACTTCGTGTGATGCACTCAATTTATCACTCCTCTACATTTGTTAGTATTTATGTCGTAATCTATTGTGCCACAGTATATCTTGCTGGATAATATAAATAATCTAAAGTTCATTTTCTTGCTTTGACTTGCGTCTGATAGCCATTATCTGCATTTAATAATATCACAAAAACATAAGCCTGTGAACCACTATCATCCTTCATATATTCCATCCTCCCGCATATCTGCCAATGAAGCCCTCCGTCTAAACTCAAAGTTCTTAGAATTCTTAATCTTGTATTCCAGATTACGCTCATAGTCTCTGACAAAGCAGCAGGAAAATAAAATATTTAAAATATTAAGAGTCGACGCCTCCGTAGAAAATCCGGATATTTTGCTGAACAGCCGCTCTCTGGATGAAATGGTCAACACACAATAGAGGTTCTCCCGGATATAATTATTTCCGGAATAAATATAAGGCTCGCACAATCTTCAGACGTTAAGGAACTGGATAACAGCCCTCCTTCATCCACTGTAGAAATATAAACCAATCTGCCAATTGACTCCATCTTACGGCGATACAACTCCCCCAGCAGATTATTGGGGCTGATACCGAACAGGGCGATATGATTCGCTTCCATTAACATATCCGCGGCCTGTTCCAATGCCTGTGTATCAAGCAAATCCGCGGTATCCAGGATACTCTCCACCTGCAAATCGCTGATTTTAGTAATAATATCCTTTGTCATTTGATTAAGACTAATCATTTTAGATAACTCGTTCAGGTCGGGATATTCTTCTACAGCCTCCCATTTTCGTTTATTATATGGGCACACATCCTGACAAACATCACATCCAAATACCCATGCCCCCATAAGGCGGTTGTTAGGTTCGTTGATTAAGTCGTCACCATCCCATGTAGTTAAGCATGAAATGCAGGTAGCTCGACTCATGGTATATGACTCCCGAAGGGATTTTGTCGGGCAAGCGTCTATGCAACGATTACATTTAGGAGGACAGGGTTTTTGTGTATACTTCTGCTTTAATTCTATTTCTTTATCAATGAGCCATGCTTCTATGTACACCCATGAACCACTGTCGGTATAAAAGAAGTTATTGCGCCGAATAATTCCCAATCCCGCTTTGTGCGCTGCCCATCGGAGTGCAGTAATACCAAACTTTCGCTCCGTCTGCTCTCTCCCGGTCATATTCCCGTTTATGGTATTTCATATATTCATCCGAATTGATATATGCCAACGCATCTTCATAGTTACTGCCATACCTTTCCAGGATATGCCGGCAGTACATTATCCCTATACCTGTTTCCTCATGTAACTGTTTCATTTTGTAGAAAAGATAAGAATTCTATATGCCTCCATTACAGATTCAACATCATGCTCGTTGGGATCGCATCCTATATCTGCCAGCTGATATTCACAATTTTAATCTTTTGTACTTATCCATGATTATACAGGATTTCTTTTATTCATACTACAGAAATCAAATGCTTTCAGATAAATGGGCATGACAATAAAGCCCCAACTTCTGAGGTTTTAGAAGTTTACCACAAAAAACCACATAGTCAACGTCATGGCGATGAACAAAACCGCTCCTTTACCTGACTATTGAAACTGTATAAACTTTTAGAATAAATCTCCCCCCGTATCCATCCCCACAAATTAAATCCATATCCCTTATTATTTGCCTCTCCCTCTTTCAAGTGTCCGGTCTCTATAGGTAAAATAATAAACCGCAAGCTTCTATGCCTGCGGTTTATTGTTTTTCGTGGAGATAGTGGGATTCGAACCCATGACCTCTTGAATGCCATTCAAGCGCTCTCCCAGCTGAGCTATACCCCCGTTGTAAAATTGCTGTTGCTATTATAGCAGATATTTTACAAAAAGGGAAGTATTTTTATTCAACAATATCATTTATTTTTCTGACTGTTTTTCTGACCACAAACAGCTGATTAGCGCCACTCTGTCAGCCGGCGCTTTCGACCGCCCGCTTCATCTCAGCAACATATGTACCAAGAACCGGTCCGGCTGCTTCTTTATGTTCCTCGATCATTTTGACAATGGCACTGCCGACAATGGCACCATCTGCGATTGCTGCCATCTGCCTGGCCTGCTCCGGTCTGCTGATACCAAAACCAATTGCCACAGGGGTATCAGTCACCTCACGAATCGTTCTGACAATGCTTGAAAGATCTGTAGTTATGGCTGAACGGACACCGGTTACCCCCATCGAAGATACCACGTAGATGAAGCCTTTTGCATCTCTGGCTATGGTCTGGATCCGCTGCCTGGAAGTCGGTGCAATCATCGATATGGCCTCAACATCATACTTTGCTGCAATATCAGCAAGTTCATTTTTTTCCTCATAAGGAAGATCCGGAATGATGATGCCATCTACTTCCAGCTGCTTGCATTTCTCAAAAAAGCGTTCATATCCATAATGAAAGACCGGATTTAAATACGTCATAAAAGCCAACGGAATATCGCTCTTTTCCCGCACTCTTCTGACGATATCAAATACACCGTCGGTTGTCATACCGGCTGCCAGCGCCCGGATATTGGCATCCTGGATCACAACACCCTCGGCTGTGGGATCTGAAAACGGAATACCGATCTCAATCAGATCAGCTCCGGCTGCTGCCATTTCCAGAATATATTCTACTGTCTGATCCGCTCCGGGATCTCCGGCCGTTAAGAATGAAATAAAGGCTTTGCCGCTTGTAAATGCCTGTTTTATTTTACTCATAATATTCGTTATCTCCTATTCTGATATTGTTCTGCCGCGATAACGGGCAATTGCCGCCACATCCTTATCACCACGGCCGGATAAACATACGATAATATTGTCCTCAGGATTCATTGCCGCCGCAATCTTTCTGACATGAGCTACTGCATGGGCACTTTCAATGGCACAGATAATCCCTTCTGTTCTGGCCAGGTATTCAAATGCATCGACCGCTTCATCATCGGTAACCGGAACATACTCAGCCCGCTTGATATCATGCAGATAGGCATGCTCAGGGCCGATCCCCGGATAGTCGAGGCCGGCTGAGATTGAATATACCGGAGCGATCTGCCCGTATTCATCCTGACAGAAATAAGATTTCATGCCATGGAATACACCGATACTGCCTTTTGCCAGCGTTGCCGCATGCTGATCTGTGTCCACGCCTCTTCCGGCCGCTTCACAGCCGATCAGTTTTACGCCGTCATCCGGAATAAAATTATAGAAAGCACCCATGGCATTGCTGCCGCCGCCGACACAGGCAACTACTGCCGCCGGCAGTCTGCCTTCACATTCCAGAATCTGCGCTCTCGCTTCTTTGCTGATTACACTCTGGAAATCGCGGACAATCAGCGGAAACGGGTGGGGGCCCATCACGGATCCCAATACATAATGGGTGTCCGAAACGCGGTTTGACCATTCCCGCATGGTTTCATTGACAGCGTCTTTTAAGGTCATGGTACCGCTGGTAACCGGATGTACTTTGGCACCAAGCAATTCCATACGATAAACGTTAAGGGCCTGTCTGTCGGTGTCCTCTTTGCCCATATATACTTCACATTCCAAACCAAGCAGAGCCGCCGCAGTTGCAGTAGCCACACCGTGCTGACCGGCTCCGGTCTCAGCGATGACCCTGGTCTTGCCCATTTTTTTAGCCATCAGCACCTGGCCCAGAACATTATTGATCTTGTGGGAACCGGTGTGGTTTAAATCTTCCCTTTTCAAATATATTTTCGCACCGCCAAGATCTTTTGTCATCTTCTCTGCATAATAGAGAAGTGACGGACGTCCGGCATATTCATTCAGCAGCTGATTCAGCTCTGCAATAAATTCCGGGTCCCGCTTATATTGTTCATAAGTATTCTCAAGCTGTATCAGTTCATTCATCAGCGTTTCTGATATATATTGTCCGCCGTGGATTCCAAATCTTCCTTTACTCATTTCGCACACTCCTTATGATTGCTTCTATTTTTTCGGGGTCTTTTAATCCCTCTGTCTCTGCACCGCTGCTTACGTCAATTCCATACGGCAAAAATCGTCTGATCAGCAAAGCGGTGTTTTCCTGATTGATCCCTCCCGCCAGGAACCACGGTTTGGAAATAGCTCCGTTTTGTTCAATCAGAGTATGGTCAAATGGTTTTCCGCCGCCGGCACTGGCTGCATCCAGCAATAAATAATCCGCCTCACTCTGTTGCCAGAGATCAATCTCCTGTTCTTTTCCGGCCGTCATTCCAATTGCTTTTATAATCAAAACACCGGCAGGGATCTGCTTTTTCAGTTCACAGACATATTCCGGCGTCTCGTGCCCGTGAAGCTGTACGGCACGGATAATATTCCGGGAAACTGCTTCAACGATTTCTGCCACACTGGCGTCAACATATACACCGACCGGACAGATATTATCATCCAGTTCCCGGCTGAGAACCGCAGCTTCCTGAATTGTCACCTGACGTTTGCTGGCGGCAAATACAAAACCCGCATAGTCCGCGCTGAAACGGTTAACCGCCTCGACGTCAGCCAATCGTTTCAAACCGCATATCTTTACTTTAGTCATCACATCCGGTCTCCCGCCCTCAACTCATCCAGGGTCTTCTTTTTATCTGAACTGCGCATCAGTGTTTCACCGATCAGAACGGCATCGGTTCCATTGGCATAGAGTCTGCCGGTATCGGCAGGTGTCGTGATGCCGCTTTCCGAAACAAAGATAAATTCCGGCGGAACCAGACTGCGCAGATTGACCGAATTAGCCACATCCACCTGAAACGTTTTGAGATCACGGTTGTTGACACCGATAATCCCGGCACCGCTTTTAATTGCCCGCTTCACTTCTTCTTCATCGTGTGCTTCGACCAGCACCGACAGCCCCAGACCTTCGGCAATCTGGCGGTATTCCACCAGTTCTTCATCATTCAGGATTGCACAGATCAGCAGGATTGCTGATGCCCCCATGATTCTGGCCTGATAAATCATATAAGGATCAATCGTAAAATCTTTACGTAAGATCGGGATCTGAACTGACTTTGCAATTTCGCTCAAATAGCTGTTTTTTCCTTTAAAATAAAATGGCTCTGTTAGAACCGACAGGGCCGAAGCACCAGCCGCTTCATATTCCTCAGCGATCTTTATATAAGGGAAGTCTGCTGCGATCTCTCCTTTAGAAGGAGATGCTTTTTTCACTTCACAAATGAACGACAGCCCCGGTTTTCTTAATGCCTGTTCGAACGGAAATCCGCTGCGAACAGGAAGTTCTTTTGCCTGACTGCGAATCTGCTCATACGATAATTCTTTCTTTTCTGCTTCAATCCGTACCCGGGTACGATCGGCAATTTCCTGCAAAATCATTATGCTACCTCCTCCGCATTGGAATAAGAGATCAGTTTTTCCAGCTGCTGCATTGCCCTGCCGCTGTCGATCATTTCTGCAGCAATCCGGATTCCGTCAGCTATGCTGTCAGCTTTGCCGGCCAGATAAATAGCCGCACCTGAGTTCATTAATACGGCATCGCGTTTTGGTCCCTTTTCACCGGCCAGGATTCCTTTTGTGATCACCGCATTTTCCTGCGGGTTGCCGCCTGCCAGAGCTTCTTTGTCACACCGCTTAAAACCGAACTGTTCTGGTGTGATTTCATAAGAAATGAACCTGCCGTCCCTGACCTCACAAACCTTGGTCGGAGAACTCATTGAAATCTCATCCAGTCCGTCGGTTCCATAAACCACCAGTGCGCGTTTGACATCAAGATTAGCCAGTACCTTTGCAAGCGGCTCGATTAATTCCTCCTCGTACACGCCCATTACTTCCATTCTCGCTCCGGCCGGATTAGCCAGAGGGCCTAAGATATTAAAGATGGTGCGGATTCCGAGTTCTTTTCGCACCGGGGCAACGTACTTCATCGCTATATGGTAGTTCTGTGCATACAGGAAACAGATTCCGATTTTCTCCAGCAGCATCTTGCTCATCTCAGGAGATACGGTTATATTTACGCCCAGGGCCTCAAGTACATCGGCCGCACCGCACTTGCTGGAGGCAGCACGATTGCCGTGTTTTGCCACCGGTATACCGGCTGCGGATATTACAAATGATGAGGTGGTGGATATATTAAAGGAATTGGCACCGTCACCGCCGGTTCCCACGATTTCCAGTGCATCAATATCATGAAGCAGTCGTACACAGTGATTTCTCATGGCCGCTGCAGATGCGGTGATTTCCTCGACAGTCTCACCTTTCATGCTTAATGATGTCAGATAAGAACTCATCTGAACCGGACTGGCCTGGCCTTCCATAATCTCATTCATTACCTGCTCCGCTTCCTGATAACTCAGATTTATCTGTTTGAATGTCTTTAAAATCGCTTCCTTAATCATTGTTTTATGTCCTCTCGTTTAGTCTCATTTAAAAAGTTTTCGATCATTTTGCTGCCATCTTCAGTTAAAATAGATTCCGGGTGGAACTGAACGCCGAATACCGGATATTGCCGGTGTTCCACTGCCATAATCTCACCGTCATCTGCGACTGCCGTGACTTCCAGTTCCGGCGGCATTGTCTGCTTTACTGCTGACAGTGAATGATATCTGCCTACCAAAAGATCCGGTTCCATCCCCGCAAACAGGCGGCTGTTCGGATCTGCTGTTATAATCGAAGTCTTGCCGTGGAGCAATTCGGCTGCATATGATATCTCAGCGCCAAAAGCCTGACAGATTGCCTGATGTCCCAGGCACACGCCGAGAATCGGTATTTTGCCGGCCAGTTTTTTGATGACTTCAATGCATATTCCGGCATCTTCCGGACGTCCCGGCCCCGGTGACAATACGATTGCTTCCGGACCGGCTGCTTCTATTTCGGCAACGGTTATTTTATCATTTCTTACGACCCGGATATCGGTTCTGAGTTCGCCAATCAGGTGCACCAGGTTATAAGAAAAGCTGTCATAATTATCAATCAGCAATATCATAGGTCAGCTCCCTCCCCGGCAATTTCGATGGCGTTTAAAACTGCTCCGGCCTTATTCAGGCACTCCTGATATTCTGAATCAGGATCACTGTCGGCGACAATTCCGGCACCGGCACATACATATACTTTGCCTTTTTTGGCATATGCACAGCGAATCGCAATGCATACATCGAGGTTACCCGAAAAATCAATGTAACCGATTGCTCCGCCGTATATTCCCCGTCTGGTTCCTTCCAGTTCTTCAATGATCTGGCAGGCCCGAAACTTCGGAGCTCCTGACAAGGTTCCGGCGGGCAATATTGCATCCATTGCATCCAGGGCATCTTTATCATCTCTTAGCCGGCCGGATACGGTTGAACCAATGTGCATGACATGGGAATACCGTTCGACATTCATGTACTGCTCTACTTTGACACTGCCCAGACTGCTGATTTTTCCGATGTCATTTCTGCCCAGATCAACCAGCATATTGTGCTCGGCAAGTTCTTTTTTATCTGCCAGCAATTCCTGCTCCAGGCGCTCATCTTCTTCGGTTGTCTTTCCTCTGGGGCGGGTACCGGCCAGCGGATAGGTATACAGTGTTTTTCCGTTCAGTTTCACCAGCGTCTCCGGTGATGCACCGGCGATCTCAATATCATCACTGGAAAAATAAAACATGTAGGGGGATGGATTTGTAGTTCTGAGAACCCGGTAAGCATCCAGAAGACTGCCCTCCATATCTGCTTCCAGCCGGTTTGCCAGAACCACCTGAAAAATATCACCTTCTCTGATATACTGCTTTCCTTTGTTTACCATTGCTTTATACTCTTCTCTGGTAAATCGCGGACGGAAATCACTCTTTAACCTTAACGGCTGAACCCGGGCTTTGCCGCCGTTACGGATCAGATCAGCCAGCTGATCCAGTTCGCGTATTGCCTTGTGGTACGACTGGCTGAGCGAATCTGTTTTGATATTTACAATCAGCAGTATTTTCTGACGGTAATGATCAAAGGCAATCACCTTGTCAAACAACATCAGGTCAACATCCTGAAAATCGCCGGCTTCTGCCTTCGACAGTTCCAGTGCCGGTTCGTTGTATTTCATGTAATCATAAGAAAAGTATCCGACCAGTCCGCCGGTGAAGGTCGGCAGTCCCGGTAATTTGGGACTTTTATTCTCATCGATAATCTGCCGGATTGCCTCGGCGGGATGTGTCACTTCTTTGCGGATCGTCGTTCCGCTTTTGATCTGCAGCATCCCGTCACTGCATACCAGCTCCAGTACCGGATCAAACCCCAGGAACGAATACCGGCCCCATTGTTTAGAATCCTCCACACTTTCTAACATGTAACAATGTCTGCTGACTTGTTTTAATTTCCTTAACACCTCAATCGGTGTACTGATATCGGAGTAGATTTCCTTTACCAGCGGAATACAGCGGTAGTCTCCCTGCGCTGCCAGTTTTGCTGCTTCTTCCAGATTCATCATTGGGTTGATCTCCTTTCTGCCGTCAGGGACTTATTATTCGGGTTAACGACAAAAAACCCGTCCCTGACAGACTCTGTTTAATCTCAGATATCTGTCAAGGACGGGTGTAGATACAATCCAATGCTCCCGCGGTGCCACCTTGATTCACAAATAAAAAATTCGTGCTCTTTTCAGGATACTAACATATCCCCGGCAACTGACGCATGCCTTACGTCACAGAATACTCAGCAGTTACCTGCCTTTGACTGCGCCCTCAGCGGTCCATTTAACAAGCTGCGTTCTGACGGTTCTCAGCCTCCCGTCTCTCTGTAAGTGCACGATTTGTTTTTATCTCCGCTTCATCGGTTTCAGATGTTATTAAATTTGTTTTTATTCTACTCCTAGTTTATGCAATTGTCAATTAAATTTGAACGAAAAAATCCAGGACGGCGGGAAACAGCCAATAAAAACAGGCGTCAAGCTCGCTTGTAAGCCTGTTTTTATTGGCTGTTTCTCATCGGATGGACATCCGATGCTTCTTGAATGGCATCTTTTCCGCCATTCAAGAAGATAGCCGGCCGGAACCAGGAACTGTCAAGACTCTCTGCTATCCAATGTAAACCAGAACTCAACCCCTTCATCAATATTCTCCACACCGCATTCCTTATGGTGTGTATCAATAACCGCCTTAACAATCGAAAGTCCAATGCCGCTGCCCCCATAGGTACGGGTTCTGGCCTTGTCTACTTTGTAAAATTTAGTCCAGAGATTCGGGATATCTTCTTCCGGAATCGATTCTCCGTCATTGTAAACACCGACTCTGACTTCATCTTCATTCCGGTCAATCCTGATCCTGATTCTGCGTTTTCCCGCCAGATGATTCATCGCGTTATTCAGGTAATTCGTCAGTACCTCTTCGATCTTAAACTCATCACCGATGACTAATACCGGTTCTGTTGTCTCAAAAGTAACTTCCGCCTGATTCTGTTCCAACAATATCCTGGCCGAATTGAGCAGATCCCGGATCAGCTCCGTCAGATCAAAAGATTCCATCACCGGTGCATCACTGCCATATTCCAGCGCCGACAATGTCAGCAGCTGCTTAACCATCTTGTTCATCTTATTGGCCTCATCGACAATGACTTCGCAGTAATAATTGCGGCTTTCTTCATCCTCACACATGCCTTCGGTCAAACCTTCGGCATATCCCTGAATCAGGGCAATCGGCGTCTTCAGTTCGTGAGAAACATCAGCAATAAAACGCTGCCGCATTTCATCAATCTGAATCTTCTCTTCAATATCTTTCTGCAGCTGGCCGTTGGCCGCCTGCAGTTTTTCAATCGTCTCTTTTAACTTGTCGGACAAGGTATTCATACTGCGCCCCAATACGCCCACCTCATCAAGGGCATCCCCTTCGTAGTTGGCCTCAAAATCCAGATGGGACATCCGTTCTGACAACTCTGCCAGTTTTTTGATTGGTTTTGTTACCCGCATGGTGACAAAATACATGATGATACTTGCCAACACCAGTACCGACACACCGGCATATATGGTAAAACGATTTGATAATGCAACACTGTCACGAATGCTGGAAACCGGCATCGACATAATAAATAAGGTACTGTTGTCGGAAAAGAACCCCCATGCTTCGACATTGTATGATTTGGTCCGCGGATCGTAATTCTTCTCTACGGTATAATTGTCATGAGCAGCCAGTATCTCATGCTCCTTTGTATCACTGCCCAGAATATAACGCTGCACCTTCTGAGCCAGCCATTCTCCCTCTCTGACCGATGACAGCAGAGATTTGCCGGTGCCGCTGTCGATCAGAACAATAGCCAGATTATCTTTTTCACCATACTCACGGATCGTATAAATCAGCGAACTCTCATCAAGCGGATTCTCGTCCTGTAACTTTTCCCCCGGCAGCTGAGTCTGCGCCTCATCACTGCCGCGGGGAACCTTTGTGCCCTGACGCGGAACTTCACCGTTTTCTCCATCCGGTTTAAAATTGTGCCCCCAGTTGCTCCACTCCTGTTCTGCCTCTGTTCTGATCACGTCACCGATATTTTCACCGGCCAGGACTTTCTCCATCACCACATCATCCATCCGGGTGTAGGCTGCCTCTATTACCTTCAGCTTCTGACTGATATAAAAATCTTCCAACAGGAGATTGTTAACCCCCCAGATAGCCAGCAGCATTGCAGCCATCAGGCTGATTACAATCAGTGTGAAGCGGTATCGGATTGATGCTCTCATTTATCCACCTCAAACTTGTACCCCATGCCCCAGATCGTTTTGATGCAGTCTCCCTTTTCGCCCATCTTGCTGCGCAGCTTCTTGACATGGGTATCGATTGTCCGGGCATCACCGAAATAGTCGTAATTCCAGACATGATTAAGGATCTTCTCCCGGGACAGAGCCAGTCCCTGATTCTCTACAAAGTACGACAACAACTCAAACTCTTTGTAGCTTAAATCGATCGGGTTACCGTCAACTGTAACCTGGTGCGCCGCTTTGTCAATCTGGATACCACCGACATCCGTTACCTCACCGACGACAGCCTTGGTTCTGCGCAGAATCGCTTCTACACGGGCCACCAAAATCTTCGGGCTGAACGGTTTGGAAATATATTCATCAACTCCTAAGCTAAATCCCTGCAGTTCATCACGTTCCTCTGAACGGGCAGTCAGCATGATAATCGGTACCTGGGAATACTGCCGGACTGTCTTGCAGACTTCCCAGCCATCCATCTTCGGCATCATAATATCCAGAAGAATCAGAGCGATATCTTTCTGCTCAAAGAAAATATCGACTGCTTCTTCACCGTTTTCTGCTTCCAGCACCTGAAATCCTTTCACGGTGAGGAAGTCTTTAACCAGCTTTCTCATTCTGGCTTCATCGTCTACTACTAATATTTTTAAAATCTCCACGATTGCCTCCTGTATTCTATATAAACCATTATTGCCTTGATATAGTGTAATTGTAACAGATAAAATCGGAGTTTTCTACGTTTTCACAGAGATTTCACAGTTGGTGGGGGGCAGGCCGGATAGAGCGGGACGGAGCGGCGGCGGGTACGGGTTCTGATTGGCTGCTGTTTCGAAGCATAAGCATATCTAAGCGATTAACAGCAAAACTAAAAACATCAGGGAACGCAGCAAACTCGCTGCCGCTTCAGACAGATGCTGCGTTCCCTGATAACGTTTCACTGCTAATCGCTAAGATCTGCTGATACTTCTGCAAATGCAGCCAATCAGAACCCGTACCCGCCGCCGCTCCGTCCCGCTCTATCCGGCTTTCCGACCGCTAGGATAGGTTGCTTGCTTAAGAATTGGATTGGGGGTGAATTGGTTGGTTAGTTTAGTAGTGCGAATCATCTATTTTAGGTAATTGGTGCCGGATTAAAGATACATAAATCATTATTTAACTTGTATTTCTCGGCCCACGGCTTCTTCCGGCCGCTGGCTACATCGATGATTTCGTTAAAGAGCAGGGTTCCGATGTCTTCTATTGTTGCTTCGCCGGTGGCAATCGGACCGGCGTTGACGTCGATCAGGTCCATCCAGTGTTCTTTCATGTCGTTTCTGGAACATACTTTGATGACGGGGGCGATGGCCAGGCCGTAGGGGGTGCCGCGGCCGGTCATGAAGACCTGGACACCGATTCCGGATGCCAGCTGACAGGGGCCGCAGACGATGTCGCTGGCGGGGGTGGCCGCGTAGATCAGGCCTTTTTTTGTTGGTTTTTCGGCTGGTGACAGTACTTCTACTATGGGTGAAGTACCGGATTTGGCGATGGAGCCCATTGCTTTTTCTACGATGTTGGCAAGGCCGCCTTTTTTGTTGCCGGGCGTGGGGTTGGCGCTGCGGTCTACTTCACCGGCTTCGAGGTAGTTGTCATACCATTTCATTTCGGCAGCAAGTTTTTTTCCTACTTCTTCGTTGATGCAGCGGTGACCTAAAAGGTATACGCCGTCGCGTACTTCGGTAACTTCGGAGAAAAGGACGGTGGCTCCGCCTTTTACCAGCATATCAGACGCGTAGCCTGCGGAGGGGTTGGCGGTTACGCCGGAGAAGGCGTCGCTGCCGCCGCATTGCATACCGACCAGCAGGTCTGAAAGGGGCAGGGTTTCACGCTTTCTTTCGTTTAGGATTTTTAGTTTGTTTTCAGCCATCTCCATCAAAGACTGAATCATATCGTCGAAGCCTTTTTTGTCTTGAAGGACGATTACATTCTCAGGAGTGATATCTGCTGCTTCGCACAGCATATCTACGGTAAACTTTTCGCAGCCGAGACCTACTACCATCAGCTGTCCGCCGAAGTTTGGATGCTTGGACAGGTTGCGCAGGGCACGGATCGGGACTTTGGCTTCCGGGGCGTTGATTGCCACGCCGCAGCCGTAGGCGTGGTTAAGGGGGACAATGTCGTCTACGTTGGGATATTTGGGCAGCAGTTCTGCTTTCATTTTGGCTACGGCAACGTTCAGAACGCTGGTGACGCATTGGACTGTGGTGCTGATTCCGAGGATGTTTCTGGTTCCGGCCGGACCTCCCCAGGGATTCGGAAATCCTTCCCAGGTGGTGACCGGCGGTTCCGGTAAATCTGTTATCAGATTTGTGGCGAATTCCATGTCGTCTACGTCGGGTGGGGTCGGTAATTCCAGCATATGTTCATTAATCCAGTCGCCCTGCCCGATTGGGTCAATGGCATATCCCAAGATTACGCCGTAACGGATGATTTCCCCGCCTTTTGGGATGTCACACAGGGCGATTTTGTGTGCCTGCGGGATGTTCTGATGGGCGAAGATTCCCGGCATTACTTCGGTCCCGATGGGGATGTCATTGACTGCAATGGCTACGTTGTCCTGTTCTTTGATTTTGATGTATATCGGCACGCTCATTTCTCACTCTCTCCTTTTTAATATCGGTTTAATTTCATTATATTAGTTGGCGTACTATTTGTAAAATTATTAGATTTTAGTTTTCTCTTAGTAAAATTAATAGTATAGAACATAAAAAGGTGTAAAGTCTTTACAATTGCATAGACTTCACACCCTTACTTAATACCTGTTATATATTTGTCCTCTATTACCAGCATCCACAACACACACTATAAACTGAGTATCATCTTGTGTGTAAATTATCCTATAGTCGCCTACCCTTAACCTTAAGTATCCATCAAATCCTTGTATTGACTTAATGTCCGCACCGGTTGGTAATTTAGATATCGCCTGTAATACTTTGGTTTTCTCTGGTCTCGGCAACTTTTCGATAAACTTCCTCGCACGTTTTTCTATCAGTATACTGTAACTCATAACTCAATGCCTTCTTGCTTTGCTAAGTCAGCGAGTGCTATTGTTGAATGCTTTTCCGAATCGTTATCGGTCAAATAATCGTGCATAAGTCCCTGACAATATTGCTCGTCAGAAATATCATTAGCAGTGATCCCCTGTATATATGCAATCACATAACCAAGTTTATAATCCGGAACTCTATCTAACAGTTGAAAAATAAACTCACGATCACTCATATTACCACCTACTTTCATAAACTATGTAAATATTATAACATAGGCAGCAAAAGTGTGCAAAGCCTATTAAGTATAAAGAGTATTATTATTGTTCCACTTGAGAATTTTACTCATCTTCTATATACTGGAATTGTACAAAGGAGATTACCATGGATACCAAAATAATAGAATACATGCTGAAACTTGCAGAAGAAAATAATATAACCCATGCAGCAGAAAAGCTGTTTATTACACAGTCAGCTTTAAACCAACAGCTTTTAAAACTGGAGAAGGAGCTTGGTACACCGTTATTTTACCGTTCACGTACTGACTGGCGGCCGACTGATGCGGGTGAGGTCTATTTGAATAATGCCAGAGAGATTCTTCGGATAAAAAAAGAGACTTATCAGGTTATTAATGATTTGACGCAGAATAAGCAGGGGACATTGTCAATTGGCCTGACTCCCGGACGTGGAATCACGATGTTTACAGCTGTATACCCGAAATTTCATCAGAAGTATCCCCAGATTGTTGTGGAACCGCGTGAACTTAGTGTCAAAACTCAGCATGCCCAGATCCTTTCCGGCGCACTGGATCTTGGTTTTGTTACGCTTTGTGAAAAGCAGCGGGTTAATAACCAGTATGCTACTCTGCTGACAGAAGAGATTTATCTGGCAGTGCCTTCTATACATCCGATCTGCAAGAATATTGATCGCAGTGAATATCCATTCCCGGTTCTTGACATAGCACGGCTGCAGCACGAACCGTTTATTTTAATGTATAAAGAATCTACAATCCGTAATCTGATTGACGATATCTTCAAACAGGCCGGATTTTTACCGAATGTCTTATTTGAGACATCCAATACCGCTACCATTCTCAGTATGATACAGTCCAATCTTTGCTGCGGACTGATTCCCGGATATTATCTGACCGACCTGCCGGAAGGCGTGACGTGCTTTTCACTGTCCACGCATCCGACCTGGGATGTTGCCGCATGCTGGCGTAAGAATTCTTATCAGAGTACTGCTTCAAAAAACTTTATTGCAATGGCAAAGGAGTATTGGAACCTGGCAGGGGAACCTGCTGAATAATAGAAATATAAGTTGGTGACAAATATGGATATTACACGCTATACAGTACAAGACCGGCGTCTTTCGCCATTTGTCAAATTCTTCTGGGAATTACATACCAGCGATGAAACTATTTCTCACAAATTACTGCCGACAGATAATGTTGATATAATCCTTAATCTTGGTGATGAAATTGTTTATACCGTAGGTTCAGAAGTAATTACTGCACCTAAAGTACACATCAATGGTCCGCGAAGTGGTCACAGCTTCATTCACCAGTCGGGGAATATTCATGTTATAGGAATTTCATGCTATTCGTATGGTCTGTACCCTTTTATCAGACATTCTATGGCAGATATAAAAGATCGTGTTGTTGATCTTTACAGCATTTCCAGCATTCTTGCACAGGAACTTGATCTTGCTTTATTAAATGAGAATTATATCAGGAATATAGAAAGACTTTTGATGATGGCATTGCCTCAGGATGAATCATTTTCAGACAGGTTTTCTTTATTAAAAACGTTCATAAACCATGATGAGTCTTCAAAGATTCAGGACTTTTGCAATCACCACAATATATCGATCAAAACATTTGAACGTCACTGCATTACATATACCGGATATACACCAACAATGCTGCGGCGTATCCATCGGTTTCAGGCCGTCAGCAACCAGATTGTGCATCAGCATCCGGGCAACCTTACTGATGTCGCATATTCAAATGCCTACGCCGATCAGGCTCATCTGATTCGTGACTTCAAATCTTTTACCGGCGAAGCGCCTCGCTCATTCACCAGACAGAGAATCAGTGTCAAAGAAAATGCTATTTATACATATATATAATGTCTAATTTGTTCAATACCTCCCTACTTCTTACTGCTATACTGTAAGAAAAAAGGAGGTATTTTTGATGAATATTGCAACTGAAATTGTAACACTCAAAACCGTGGAGAACATATCCAAAGAACAGTTCATCGGTATAGTAAATGACCTGGAAACACATTTTCATTCGAAGCAGCCTGGCTTTATCGATACCGAACTGCTGTACAACGAAAAAGCCGACGAATGGATTATCATCCAGCACTGGGCCAGCCTGGAAGAGATGAAAGCAGCTTCCCCGAAAATGTTCAACAATCCGGACACGGAATCTTTCGTCAAGGCCCTTGATCCTAAAGCTGTAAAGATGCTGATGCTGCCGCGGCTGGGTATGTGGAACGTTTAACAAATCAATCCAGTCTGCTCAAATATTCCGCCGGTACTTCTTCACATAACCACACGCCATTTTCTGAAAGCCAGAATTTATAACCGGCCATACACATGGCCTTAGTATCAATCTGCAGAATCACCGGTTTTCCATGACGGCTCCCCACCTGAATGGCAGTTTCCTGTTTGCCCGTCAGATGTACATGCTGACGGCGCTGCCGCTTAAGTCCATGTTTCATGATCGCATCAAGAAAATCAACTGCCGTTCCATGATACAGACGCTCCGGCGGAGTCTGCTCCTTTAATTCTACATCTACCGAAATGGAATGCCCCTGGTTTGCCCGGATTTTCGAATGGTCTTCATTAAAACTGTAACGGTTTTTGTTATTTTCACGAACAATACGTTCCAGGGTATCCATATTGATAAACCGGCCGCTCTGTTTAACGCCTGCAATCAAATCCTTTACATCTGCCCAGCCATGTTCGTCCAGTACAATGCCTGCGGCAGATGGGTTGTGGCGCAATACAAGGCTTATGAACCGGCCCAGTGATATATCATTTTTACTTTGTTCCATTTCCGTCACTCTCCGCTCTCATTCCAAATAACGTTTCAAATTCTGTTATATTATTGCCCGATCGGTCAAGTATGGCAAAGACGATTTCCCGGAAGAACCGGCCGTAACCCTCCTCTTCCAATAATTCCTGCCACCAGCCGGCAACATCTGCGGGGTTATTGCGGAACACACCGCAGCCATAGGCACCCAGAATCAGATGGGTTTCCTGCTGCGCTGCAAATATAGCCAGACTCAGCCGCATCCGGTCTTTCATTGCCGCTTTTGCTTTCTCCTGATCTTCACCTTTTAATATTACCTGCCCCATGTTAACGGCCGGTAAGGTGAGTACCGATGCGGCCACAGGTGTTTCCAGCAAATCAAATGCACCATTGCGGAAGAATACCACTTCCGGTGAATAGATGGCATGATCGGTATATATCATGGTACCGCAGCCACGGTTCACCTGATAGTAGGTCTCATGCAGCAGCAGCGTGTTGTAGAGTCCGCTGGATGCCGCCAATGCTTCCTCCTGTGCCATAGCTCCATTTAAAAAACCGCCGCCGGGGTTTTTGGCACTGGCAAAATTCAATACTGCAGGTGTCGGTCCGCTCCGGGCCATATCTTCTATTGCCTGTACCGTAGATTGATTTACTACCCGGTAAACTGCTGCCTGACCGTCTGCCGGTGGTTTCATTTCCTGTATTAATTTATGCCCCTCTTCGGGAGTCAGTAAAAAACTCTTTCTTTCTGATGCCTCCTGTTCTTTTTCTATATTAACTTTTGTTCCTTTAAAATCATAATATCCCTGCTGCTGGATTTTTAGTGTTTCCTGCGCGATTCCTTTGCGCTTCATGTTAACTCATCTCCTTTATTAATTCATCACGGGCCTCTGTCAGAGCAAATCCTAACAGATTCTTCCCTCTCCATTTCATCGGATTCTCGGCATCCGGATTGCTTTTTCCCATACCAATTCCCCATATTCGGTCCATCGGACTCGCCTCTACCAGAGTTCTTCCTTTCGTTCCGATTAAAAAACTGCATAAATCGGAATTCTGACTGAACTTTGCTTTGCTGGCTTTTTTAACGATATCGTAGCAGTTACTGTCCCAGACCTCCTTGTCAAATCTTCGGACTGCACGGCCATATGCCTTCATTTCCTTCGGAAACCTTGCTTCCATTATCTTTCCATGCATTTCTTCATCGTTAAACAGGCGGGCTTTTTCTGCCATCATATACTGCTCCGCGCAGCAATAGATAATATTATCCACCATAAAATCCTGCATCCACCACTGACTAAGACAGCTCGCACCAATACTGCCATCGGCAGATACTTCAGCACCCCAGAAAAATACATACTTATGCCGTTTCCCTTTCTGATAATCCTTTTGTAATAATTCCAATGTATAGATCATAATATTTTCCTCTAACTTTCCCAATTCCGCCGGAACAGCTGCGACGGCCTGTGGCCTGCATGTTCCGTATATTCTCCTGTTTCTCTGACTTCATCTTTTATTTTTCTTCGAAATGCCGCCTTTAGCAGCGGACGATCAAGAATCACTTCATAAACCTGCTGCAATTCAGTCAGTGTAAATTTCTCCGGCATCAGATTAAATGCCAGTTCAGTCCGCTCCAACTGATCACGCAGCCGGTGAACCGCGCAGGCAATCAATTTCGCATGATCAAATGCAAGGCCATGATTTTCAACGATGTGATATTCTGTGGTTTCCCGGCCGGATATCTGCTCAACTACTGCGGTCAGTATATCATCACCGGCCGATAACTCCAGTCGGTAACGCCGGTGCAGCGAGAAATAATTTGCTGATCGTTTCTTCTCCTCTTCAATCAGTGTATAAGAAAGCCGAAACCACTCAGCCTCACTGGCATCATCGCCGGCATTCAGTTTCAATTCACCACTGTCTATCAGAGCCATATGGGTACAGCTCATTACCCAGGTCCTCGGATCCCGTCCCGGATCACTAAAGGTAAACAACTGCTCCAGATAACCACTCTCCACACCGGTTTCTTCTCGTAATTCCCTCATTGCAGCCTCACCGACCGTTTCATTCGGCCGTACAAATCCACCTGGAAGTGCCCAGCATCCCAGATACGGGTGCCCGCCACGTTTAATTAATAGAATCCGCAGTTCTTTTCCCGGCAGTTTCCGGTGTCCCTGCTGCGCTTCATTACCAATTGTAAATATAGCGATATCCGCTGCAACTGAAGGCCTTGGATACTCACCAGCATCGTAACCGGCAAGAAACTCCTGTTCAGTTAATCCATCTTTATCATATATTTTCATATGCAAACCTCACTTAGTAACTTCTTGTTATTATCTACTTGTTACTATATTCTTTTTGCCAGCAATTGTCAACTTTTTTATCAAAATAACATTTTATATCTTCTCACACAAACTGCCTGGGCTGAAATTCCAGGCCCAGGCAGTTAAATCGGAACATCCAATATATTTACGCAATCTGCTTAATCACTTCAATTTATAGAGTCGATAGGCAAATGCTATAGATAACTTAGAACAGATACAAAATGAGCGGTCACCTGGTCATTGGCGGCACCCAGTATATTTTTTGCTATATTCCGGCCCCGGTACTGCTGGAATACGGCAAAAAGTATCCCAACGTAAAAATCCAGCTGATTGAATATAGCTCCAATCAGCTGGATAGTAAATTATTAATATGACCAGGGACTATTATGCCTGAATATAATCTTTTCCGGTTATCGTACCAGGCATGGTTTCTTCGGATCAAACTTCCATCCCGGAATCAGATACTGCATTCCCATCGCATCATCACGTCCGCCCAGACAATTATCAAGGTATACCTGATGCGCTTTTTTGATCTGTTCCATATCAACTTCGATACCAAGACCTGGTTTCTTCGGCACTTCAATACAGCCATCAACAATCTGCAGCGGTTCTTTAGTCAGACGTTCAAGTCCTTCCTGCCAGATCCAGTGGGTATCAAGAGCATTGTATTCACCCGGAACAGCAGCACCGACATGGGTAAACATAGCCAGTGAAATATCAAAATGGTTATTGGAATGAGATCCCCAGGTATATCCAAAGTCATGGCACATCTGTCCGACTCTGACCGAACCGTTCATTGTCCAGAAATGAGGATCAGCCAGGATAATATCAACCGCCTGGGATTCCAGCGCATGTCCTACCTCACGCCAGTCCGTTGCGATCATATTCGTAGCGGTCGGGAATCCGGTCCGGCGTCTGAATTCAGATACAATTTCACGACCGGAGTAAACACCTTCAGCACCGCATGGGTCTTCACAGTAGGTCAGAATGCCCTGCATTCCCTTCACATATTCAACTGCCTCTTCCAGCAGCCATCCGCCATTAGGATCCAGATCAATCCGGGCATCCGGGAACTCTTTTTTCAGCGCACGGATGACATCCATTTCCTCATTGCCGGCCAGTACACCACCTTTTAATTTAAAATCTTCAAAACCATATTTTTCTTTTGTTGCCTTTGCCAGAGTCACAATCTGATCTGCAGTTAAGGCTTCTTCATGACGCAGGCGATACCAGTCACATTCTGCATCCGGTTCTTCATCATAAGGTAAATCAGTCTTTTTTCTGTCTCCGATAAAAAACAGGTAACTTAACATACGGACTTTATCACGCTGCTGTCCTTCGCCAAGCAGTTCACATACCGGAACCTCCAGATGTTGTCCCAGCAGATCCAGAGACGGTGCTTCAATAGCAGTAAGAACATGGACGCCGGTACGCAGGTCAAAGGTCTGATTTCCCCTCACATCCTCTTCCCCTTTTGAATCCAGATGTGCTTTCACCTTTAACAGTGTGCTTTTATATTCTGAAATCTTTGTTCCTTCCACAATTGAAATACACTCTTCCAGTGCCGCTGTAATCTTTTTGCCGCCGGGAACTTCGCCCACGCCGGTACGTCCTTCGCTGTCGTGCAGAATCACAATATTTCTGGTAAAAAACGGCGCATGCGCCCCACTTAAATTCAATTCCATACAGTCTTTCCCCGCAACCGGATAGACTTCCATTTTAGTGATTGTCGGTATCATTTTTACCCTCCTGATTATTGGCTTAATTTTAGTTACCTTCATTATATCGTTCCATCTGTAATAAGTAAAACGCATAGAACTTATACTTCTCTAAGTTTTTTAACTTAACATTTGAAATTTCTCCTTGTTGGGGGTATAATGGGACGTAACAGTTCAGGACGGCGGGAAAATTGATGCAAAAGCAGGTGTCAAGCTTGCTTGTAAGCCTGTTTTTGTATCAATTTTCACATCGGATGGACATCCGATGCTTCTTGAATAGCTTTATCATTCAAGAAGAGGGCCGCCCTGAACGGACTCCCGGAACGCCCTTCCTAAAACAAGCTCCCGGAACCCCCTCCCTCTCCCCAGATACCCTCCCACAACCAAAATAAAAAGGCGGTACTCTCCATGGATCTAACCCAACTACAATACATCCTGCAAATCGCACAAGAAAACAACATAACAAAAGCGGCCGAAAAGCTCTTCATCTCCCAGTCTGCCCTAAACCAGCAGCTGCTAAAACTAGAAAAAGAACTAGGCACCCAGCTCTTCCACCGTTCCCGAAGCAACTGGCGCCCAACAGAAGCAGGACAGATCTACATAGAAGGGGCCAAAGCAGCCCTGCAGATAAAAAAAGAAACCTACAACCGCATCTACGACGTATCCAACGCCCAAAAAGGCCGCCTCGTCGTAGGCCTGACACCAGGCCGCGGCCTAACCATGTTCACAGCGATCTACCCAACCCTGCACCGGATCTTTCCCAAACTCGAAGTCGTCCCCATCGAAATGCGGGTAAGAGAACAGCAGAATGCAATCGCCAACGAAGAAATAGACATCGGCTTCCTCGCCCTAAGCCAGGCCGACCGCACCTCAGATATCTACGTAACATTAGGCGAAGAAGAACTGCTGATCGCCATCCCCTCCGGCCATCCACTCTCACAAAAAGCGGCTCCCCCCGGGAAGCCGCTCGAAATCCTCGACATCAACCAACTACGCTACGAACCATTTGTCCTAATGGATAAAAACTCCACCCTCCGGGCCGTCTGCAACACAATATTCCAAAAAGCCGGCTTCACACCAAACGTACTATTCGAAACAAACAACACAAAAAGCATCACAACAATGGTAGAATCCACCCTATGCTGCGGCATTATCCCCAGCTACTACGTCCCGGAAAACTCAGACAAGCTGACCTGCTTTGCCCTTGACTACCACCCAACCTGGGAACTCGCCATCAGCTACCGCAAAGGCGGATACCTCAGCCTGGGCGCCAAAGAATTCATTCGTCTCGCTCAGGAATACTGGGCCGACCACCTATAAATCATCCACCAGGGCACTGCTTTTCGCATAAGCAGTGCTTCTGGCCTCAAAAAAGTCTGTTTTAATCATATTCGCATTCGAGAAATGGCTCACCCACTTCATACTCTCCGGTTCTTCATTATACCCTTCATAAATCGGCTCAAAATCAAGATTAGCACAACGTAAATTCCCCAGATAACGAATATAATCCGTAATCATATCACGCGTCAGACCAGGTATATCATCACCAATCACATAATGCCCCCACCGAATCTCCTGTTCACATCCCTCACGGATCATCTCCCGATATTCGTCCGTCTTTCCCCCATCAAACAACTGCGGCTCCTCCTTCTTCAGCTCCAGCAAAACATTCCGAAACAACCACAAATGAGTATTTTCATCCCGGTTGATATAACGGATCTCCTGCACCGATCCCGGCATTTTATTATTCCTCCCCAGATTGTAAAAAAACATAAACCCACTATAAAAATAAATCCCTTCCAAAATATAATTAGCCACCAGCGTTTTAACCAACACCTCCGCATTCCGGTTCTCCTGGAACTCATTATACAGATTCCCGATAAACTCATTCCTGGCCAACAGATGCCGGTCGTCCTTCCATTGATACAACACATCATTGCGTTCCTGCGGTTCACAGATAGTATCCAGCATGTAACTATAACTCTGGCTGTGAATCGCCTCCTGAAATGTCTGGATCGCCAGACACAGATTCACCTCATTAGCAGTAATATACTCGCCGATCCCCGGCAGATTAGCCGTCTGAATACTATCCAGAAAAATCAGAAACGACAATATCTTATCATATGCCCGCCGCTCGGCCGGCAGCAGTTTCCGGTAGTCTTTAATATCCACCCCAAGGTTGATTTCCTCCGGAATCCAGAAGTTATTCATCGCCTGCCGGTACCAGTCGCTGACCCAGGCATATTTCATATTATTAAAATCATTCAGATTCGTCGTATCCCCGCCGATAATCCGGCGCCTGATCACATCCGTCTCCCCATCAGGATTAAACAACGGTTTCTTTCTCAATTCACTCATCACGCTCTCCTCACTCATTCCTCTTTCTTCCATTATGAAGAACATACCTCACAATCTTCAACCTCCAGACTCTTGGACCTGACATAATAAATTGTCTTAACGCCCTCTTCCCAGGCCAGAATATACAGGTTCAGCACCTTCCTGAACGTATATTCATTGGTAATATACAGATTCATACTCTGCGCCTGATCAATATGGCGCTGCCTGATTCCGCAGGCTCTGACCGACCATGTCTGGTCAATATAATGGGCATTTTTATAATACCAAAATGTTTCCGGTGATAATTCCGGTGCCACCCGCGGCAGCAGACCGTTTTTCTTTTCCTCCAGGAAATAACGGTTCATCACCGGATCTAGCCCTGCCGTAGTCCCGGCAATAATGCTGGTACTGCTGGTCGGAGCCACGGCAAGCAGATATCCGTTTCGCAGACCAGAATCAGCAACCTCCCGCTTCAGTTTCTCCCACCTGTCTTCATTCCCGCCATCTCCCAAACCGCGCTTTTCAAAATATTTCCCCGTCTGCCAGTCACTGCCGTCAAAATAATCATAACTGCCCTTCTCCTTCGCCAGCTTCATACTAGCCCTGATCGCCGCATAGTGAATATGTTCAAATACCTCGTCCGCAAACTTCAGATGCGCTTCACTCTCCCATGAAATCCCCCGCTTCGCAAGCATATGATGGTACCCGCTGATACCAAGTCCCACCGGACGATAAGCCTCATTATTTATCTTCGCATAAGGCACCGGGAACGCATTCAGGTCAATCACATTATCAAGCGCCCGAACTGCACTTTCCGTAATATACTCAATCTCCTCCCGATCCTCAACATTAATATGTCCCAGCGACAGACTTGCCAGATTACAGACAACAAACTCCCCCGGTTTTGTCACCGTCACGACAACCGTTTCGCCGTCAATCGTTTCCACCCGCTGCTCCACCGACTCGATTGCCTTCATATTCTGGGCGATTTCCGTGCATAGATTGCTGCAGTAGATCACCCCTTTATGATTGTTGGGATTCATCTCATTAACCCGGTCACGGTTAAAAGTAAACGGAGTTCCGGTCTCCACCGCACTCTTTATAATCAGGCGGACAATATCCTTCAGCGGAATCATCCGTTTCGTAATACGGCTGTCATTGACACACTCCAGATATCGCTCCTTCCATGCTTCGCCAAACGAATCCTCCAGTGCATATCCCCGTACCTGCAGAATCTCATGCGGACACATCAGATACCAGTCTGCTTCGATATTGTCCCGGGCCAGTTCCCAGAAATAGTCCGGATAACAGACTGCCGGAAACACGTCATGGGCCTTCATCCGGTCATCGCCGTTATTCGTCCGCAGGTTCAGAAACTCCGGCAGATCACGATGCCATACATCCAGGTAAACGGCCACGGCCCCCTGCCTGACTCCCAGCTGATCAACCGCCACAGCAGTATCATTAGCCAGCCTGATCCAGCGGATCACACCACCGGCAGCTCCCTCAAACCCCCTGATCGTACTGCCGCTGGCCCTTACCTTTCCGAAATACAGGCCCATCCCGCCGCCATATTTGCTTACTCTGGCAAAATTATCAATACTCCGGTAGATCCCGTCCAGACTGTCCGGAACCGTGTCAATAAAACAGGACGACAGCTGATGATGCGGTTTTCTGGCATTGGACAGGGTTGGTGTTGCCATCGTCACCTGAAGCCGGCTCAGCATATCATAAAATCGTTTTACCCAGCCCAGCCGGTTATTCGCCTCCTTCATTCCCAGATGCATGGCGATTCCCATAAACATCTCCTGGGGGCTCTCCAGAGGAATCCCCTGCCTGCTTCGGATCACATAACGGCCAAGCAGCAGCTCCAGTCCCGAATAGGTAAATAAATCATTCCGCTCCGGTTTTATATAATGCTCCAATTCATTGATTTCTTCCCGGTTGTATGCTTCACATATATATTCTCCATAAAGTCCCTCACCGGTCAGGTAAACCAGCTTTTCATAAAAATTTCTGATATGCCGCTTTTCCATATCACTTGACAGTTCCCGGGTAAATCCAAGCATCTTCAGCCGGGCGGCGATCATTTCCCATTTCGGCGCTTCCTGGGTAGTCAGTTCCACCGCGGCCCGAACCAGCATGGCATACTGCTCCCTGTCCGAACTGCTGCTGCGCAGAAATGTACCAAACTTCAGTGACAGATGTTTCAGGTCATAAACCTCCTCCGGAAAATCAAACTGAATCTTTTTCAGAACCGCATCCAGTTCCCCGATGCCGGAAAAGACCGCAGTCAGTTTTCCCCTCGCCTGCCGTTTTTTTGTCCGTTCTTCCCGGTACAGAATATAACGTTTCATCTCACGGTAGTATCTGGCTTCCATCAGCGCCTGCTCCACTGCATCCTGGATCTCTTCTACCGTCAGAAGCGTATCAGATTCGTGGTTCTCATCTATCTTATCTTCCGTCATCCGCAGCAGGCGGTTCAGTTCCGCTTCATCGACAGTTTCCCCCAGACTCTTAAAAGACAATGCAACCGCCCGCTTTATCTTATCCGGACTATAGTCCTCTTCCATTTTATTTCGTTTATATATTTTCATACTGTTACCTCTCATACCATTTTTTGTACATTATAAAAATGATAGCACAAGATATTGTATTTTACAATACGATAATAGTAATTATTTTTATCTTTGCACAAACAAAACTGCCGCACTATTCTCAGTACGGCAGCCTGTTATCTTTTTATATATTACGGACAGACAGGGATTAAATTCCCCGCGCTCCCCTGGCCTTTCTTATTTCTTTTGTAAACAACGGAACAATCTTTTTCGCATCACCAACCACACCATAATCAGCATATTCAAAAATCGGTGCTGCCGGATCGCTGTTAATCGCAATGATGATATCGGATTCTTCCATTCCGGCAATATGCTGGATTGCGCCGGATATACCGCAGGCAATATACAACTGAGGACGGACGGTACAACCGGTCTGGCCGACCTGTACATCTTTTGGCTGCCATCCGGAATCGACTGCAGCTCTCGACGCACATACGACCGCGCCCAGTTCCTCTGCCAGTTCATCCAACACATCAAAGTTCTCCGGTCCTCCCATTCCTCTTCCGCCGGCAATCAAAATATCAGCATCCGCTATATTGGTTTTACTTCCGGCCTTTTTAATAATTTCCAGAATTTTAATATTCATATGTCCGGCCAGATCCTCTGTCTCAAACATAGTGACAGGACATCTTCTTCCCGGCACCGCCGATATTCGCTGCATTACTCCGGCCCTGACGGTTGCCATCTGCGGTCTGTGCTCCGGGCACAAAATGGTTGCCATAATATTGCCGCCAAATGCCGGCCGTGTCATCATCAGATTACCTGTCTCCGCCTGTATCTCCAGGGACGTACAGTCTGCAGTAAGTCCTGTATGCAGACGGGCGGATACACGCGGTGCCAGATCCCTGCCCAAAGCGGTAGCACCAATCAGAACGATTTCCGGATTCAGGGATTGTATCATATGAACCAGTGTATGGGTATAGGTTTCTGTCATATAGGTTTGCAATTCCGGGTAGTCAGCCAGAACAATCTGATCTGCACCATATTCTGCAGCCGTATCAGCCAGTGCACCGATATCATGCCCTAACAGCACAGCAGTAACAGTCGTATCCAGCTGCCCGGCCAGTTCCAGGCCCTTGCCGATCAGTTCGAGTCCTACCGGATGAACCTTCCCATCAGTTTGCTCTATAAAAACCAGAATTCCTTTTGCGTCTTCTCTATTCATGTGTTCTGCCTCCTACAAAATAAATGATTCAGCCAGTTTTTCAGTCAGCCAAACGGCAGATTCCGGCGCATCCAGGGTAACGACTGTTCCCTTGCCTTTTAAAGGTTTCGTATAAGATTTGAAAACTCTGGTAGGACTGCCCTTGAGGCCGATATTTCCATCTTCCACATCGAGGTCTTTCCGTTCCAGGATCTGAATTTCTTTTTCCTGCCAGGCATCGAAGATCCCGCCCGGAGTCATGTATCTTGGTGTATTTAATTCCGACAGTGCCGTTACCAGACACGGAAAAGCGACTTTAATCCGGTGGCTGCAGTTCTCATACTGCCGCATCACCAGCAGGCCATCACTGTGCGGAATGTCCACTTCCAGGTCTTCGGCATAACTTACATTGGGTATCTGCAAATGCTCTGCAATCTGCGGCCCGACCTGAGCGGTATCTCCGTCAATCGCCTGACGGCCGGTAATGATCAGATCGTATTCAAACGTTCTGATGGCCGATGCCAGGGTGGACGAGGTCGCCCAGGTATCCGCACCGCCGAAAAGACGGTCGGTCACTAACACACCATGATCCGCGCCCATTGCCAGCGCTTCCCTGATTGCCGTTTCTGCCTGCAGCGGCCCCATCGAAATGACCGTCACATGAGCCCCGTACTTATCTTTTAACGTCAGTGCTGCCTCCAGTCCGGCCTTATCGTCGGGATTAATGATGCTGGGAACACCTTCCCGGATCAGGGTCCCGGTATTCGGATCCAGACGCACCTCGGTTGTGTCAGGCACCTGTTTAATACAAACTATAATCTTCATTTAGTCATTCCTCCTACTTCAATACCGCACTGGCGATTACCATTCTCTGAACCTCGCTGGTACCCTCGTAAATCTCAGTAATTTTCGCATCCCGCATCATCCGTTCCACCGGATAATCTCTGGTATAACCATAACCGCCAAAGAGCTGGACACAGGCAGTTGTTACCATCATTGCTGTTTCTGCGGCAAAAAGTTTAGCCATCGCAGCCTCTTCTGAAAAGCGGCCGCCTCCGTCTTTGGCTCTGGCCGCACGGTAAACCAGGAGTCTTGCTGCTTCAATCTGAGTTTTTAAGTCAGCCAGACGGAACTGGGTATTTTGAAATGCCGAAATCGGACGGCCGAACTGACGACGCTCCTTAACATACTTTACGGTTTCATCAAATGCCCCCTGAGCGATACCGAGTGCCTGTGCGGCAATGCCGATCCTGCCTCCGTCCAGAGTATTCATTGCGATTCCAAAACCTTTTCCTTCTGCACCCAGAAGATTTTCCTTTGGCACAATACAGTTTTCAAAGACCAGCTCCGTCGTTGCCGAACCGCGGATCCCCATTTTCTTTTCCTTCTTGCCGATGGAAAACCCCGGAAAATCCTTTTCTACAATAAAAGCAGAAATCCCTTTAGTCCCTTTGGACTTGTCAGTCATGGCAAAAATAATATAAATATCAGCTTCCCCGCCATTGGTTATGAAAATCTTTGACCCGTTTAAGATATACTTATCGCCTTCCAGGACTGCCTTTGTCTGCTGACCGGATGCATCAGTTCCCGCACCCGGTTCGGTCAGACCAAAAGCACCCAGCCATTTACCGGCAGCCATCGGAATCAGATACTTTTCCTTCTGCGCAACGGTACCATATTTGCGGATCGGTTCCGCACCCAGAGACGTATGGGCGGAAACAATCACACCGGTGGTAGCACATACACGGGACAGCTCCTCCACACACATCGCATAGGTCAGAGTGTCGCATCCCTGCCCTCCCATTTCTTTGGCAAACGGGATTCCTAAGAATCCGGAGTCAGCCATTTTCTTAACAGTCTCTATGGGAAAACGTTCCGCTTCGTCGGTTTCCTCTGCCAGCGGTTTTACTTCATTTTCCGCAAAGTCACGAAACAGTTGACGAGCCATCGTATATTGGGGTTTCATTGAAAAATCCATTTGTTTACTCCTGTCTATTTAGATTGTTGGTACGTTACCGGTTACAGGCGCATTCCGCCGTTAACGCTGAGAACATGGCCGGTGATATAAGAAGCATCATCGCTCGCCAGAAACAAAGCTGCTTTGGCAATCTCTTCCGGCTGCCCCAGACGGCCAAGCATGGTCATCGAAGCAAATTTATCGAGCAGTTCCTGGGGAACCGTATCTAATATCTCGGTCATCGTGTACCCCGGGGCGATCGCATTGACACGGACATTGCCGCCCTTCATGGCAAATTCCTTAGCCCAGCTCTTAGCCAGACCGATCACACCGGCTTTGGTCGCCGCATAGTTGGCCTGACCGATATTACCGAACTCACCTACCACCGACGAAATATTAATGATCGAACCGCCTTTTTTAGCCTGCATATAAGGGCCGAAATGACGGGTAAGATTAAATGTTCCGGTAAGATTTACCGCAATCACCTTATCCCACATGCCCTGATCCATTTTTCTGGTCAGTGCATCCCTCGTAATGCCGGCATTATTAATGAGGATATCGGCCTGACCGTATTTCTCTTCTACATATTGGAAGAATGTTTCACATGCACCGGCATCCGAGACATCAAGCTGATATCCTTCTACCGATGGGTTTTCATAGGTAAGCTCCGTCATGTCGACAGCAATAACCTTTGCGCCTTCAGCCGCAAACAACCGGGCCATTGCCGCCCCAAGCCCCCTGGCACCGCCGGTGATGACGGCAACTTTATGTTCAAGTCTCATATCTGTTTCTCCTTATAATTTAATATTTTTCAACCAGTGCCGATACTCCCATACCACCGCCGACGCAGAGCGTTGCCAGGCCGGTATTCGCATTGCGGCGTTTCATTTCATACAGCAATGTAACCAGAATCCGGCATCCCGAAGCACCTACCGGATGCCCAATCGCAATCGCACCGCCATTAACATTGACCTTTTCCTGATCCCAGCCAAGCTGCTGCCCCACGGCCAGAGCCTGTGCCGCAAATGCTTCATTTGCTTCAATCAGGTCAATATCATCGATCGTTTTTCCGGTTCTGGCAAGAAGTTTTCTGGTACTCGATACCGGTCCGATTCCCATCACGGCCGGATCGACACCGGCCCATGCACCGCCGGTAAATACCGCCATCGGTGTAACACCAAGTTCAATCGCCTTTGCCTCACTCATGACAACAACTGCTGCTGCACCGTCATTAATCCCAGATGCATTTCCGGCTGTAACCGTTCCACCTTCTCGTTTAAATGCCGGCTTCAGCGATTCAAGGCTGGCCAGTGTCGCCCCCGGTCTGGGGTACTCATCCTGAGCAAACATCACGGTATCCCGCTTTACTTTAACCGGCACCGGAACAATCTCTTCCTCAAACCGGCCTTCTTTTACCGCCTGCTCACATTTGTGCTGACTGGACAGTGCAAAAGCATCCTGCATTTCTCTGGTAATGCCATATTTTTCGGCAACATTTTCAGCGGTTATTCCCATATGGTAGTCGTTAAATGCATCCCAAAGAGCATCGTGGATCAGCGTATCAACCAGCTGCCCATTACCCATGCGGTAGCCGAATCTGGCTTTATCAAGCGCATAAGGCGCCATCGACATATTTTCCATTCCGCCGGCAACGATAATATCGGCCTCACCGGCAATGATCTGGGCTGCTGCCATGTTAACTGCTTTCAACCCCGAACCGCAGACATTATTAATTGTGATCGCGGTCTTTTCTACCGGAATCCCGGCATGAACAGCCGCCTGGCGGGCCACGTTCTGGCCGTTTGCGGTCTGCAGCACACACCCCATAATGACCTCATCAACCTGCTCCGCCTCTAACCCGGCACGGCGCAGGGCATCTTTGATTACGATCGAACCCAACACTTCGGCCGGAGTGCCGGCCAGCGAACCGCCGAATTTTCCTACCGGTGTACGGACGGCACCGGCTAATACAACTCTGTTTTCCTTCATCGCTTCTCCTTTATCTGGGCGGCATCACGGTTGCCATCCCTTTTAACACAACAGTTCCTTCCTGATTGACACAGGTCGTATTGAATTTTACAATATTTTTTTCTGCCAGAATCTCACAGACCTCCACCTTTGCCTCTACCGTATCACCCATATGGGTCGGGGCACAGAACTTCAGGGACTGTTCCAGATAGATCGTCCCCGGCCCCGGCAGCTGAATCCCCAGCGCCGCTGAAACCAGTCCTGCGGTCAGCATGCCATGGACAATTCTTGTTTTAAATCTGGATCCGGAAGCATAGACCTCATTGGTATGAGCCGGATTCTGGTCGCCTGTCACGCCGGCAAACAGATAGACATCCGTCTCTGTAATAGTTTTCTGAAAAGTGGCTGTATCGCCGATCTGAAGCTCTCCTATTGTCTTACCTTTCATACCCCTTACTCCTTTAAATATTTATGTAGTGCTACACAATTCCAAACGATGCCAGAATGATAACCGCAATCACCGCGACTGCCGGCAGCACACAACAGGTAACAAATATATCAATATAAGAATCCTTATGTTTTAAACCGCAGATTGCCAGCAGTGTAAGTACCGCCCCATTGTGCGGAAGCGTATCCAGGCCGCCGGATGAAATGGATGCAACCCGGTGGAATACCTGCGGATCAATTCCGGCAGTATGGGCCAGCTCCATGTACTTTGCCCCCAGTGCCTCCAGCGCGATTCCCATACCTCCGGATGCACTGCCTGTCGCTCCGGCCAGAATGTTGACTGCCACTGCCTCAGAGATCAACGGACTTCCTTTGATTCCCAAAAGCAGTGTCGTCAGTGTTTGAAAACCGGGAACCGCTTTTACCACCGCACCAAAACCAACTGCCGCAGATGTGTTGATAATTGCCATAACCGATCCATTGGCGCCATCGCTTAATGTCTCCGTAAACCGTTTCCAATACTTGAAATTTAAGACCATACACAGGGCAATACCGCAGAGCAGAGCCAGGATAATGTCCAGCTTAAATAAATTCAGTGTCAGTACCACAGTGATTAACGGCAGAATGGAAAGAATTGCATTCGGCAGCATCTCATCGTTCTTATCCGAAGCAGTGATATTGGCCGGTTCCTGGAAGAAAAATCCCTCTTTCTCCAGCTTCCGCTGCCGCCACAGCAGATAAAAATAACCGCCGACGCCCATAATCAATGCTCCCACGATACCGAGTACCGGTGCCGCCATCGGAGTCGTGCCAAAGTACTGCATCGGAATCAGATTCTGAATCTGCGGTGAGCCAGGAAGCGCTGTCATGGTCAGGCCAAATGCTCCCAGGGCAATTGCTCCCGGTGCCAGTCGCAGCGTAATATTTGCTTCCCGGTAAAGAGCAACTGCGAACGGATACATGGCAAATGCTACTACAAACAGGCTGATTCCGCCATAAGTCAGAGCAATACAGCCGACAACAACAGCTAAGATCGCCCGCTTAGAGCCAATCAGATTGCAGATCAGCTTTGCCACCGAATTTGCCGCTCCGGTCATATCCATCAGTTTTCCAAAGATAGCTCCCAGCATAAAGGTCGGAAACCATGCTTTTGTAAATCCGACAAAACCGCCCATATATGTTTCCGTATAAGCCGGAAGCAGTTCCAGCCCGCCTGAAAGTGCCACCACCAGTGCACAGACCGGTGCAATCCATACAATTGAATACCCCTTGTATGCCAATGCCATCAGCAGCACCAGCCCCAATAAAATTCCAACCATTGCTTAAATCCCCCTTAATCTATTTGATTAAAACATCTCGGACAGTTTCATCTTTTCCGGACGGAATAATTTTGCATCCATCTCTTTTAAATCCGGAGACACTACCGGCGAAAACTCCATATGATCCAGAATATCCTTCTGCAAATCCATTCCCGGCGCTATTTCCGTTAACACAATTCCGTCTTTTGTCAGCCGGAATACCGCCCGCTCTGTCACGTATAGTACCGGCTGTTCCTGTTCTGCCGCATATTCCCCGCTGAACGTAATCTGCTCTACCTGATTGATAAACTTTTTAATTTTTCCTTCAGACAGAATCTCAAGTCTGCCGTCATTTACAGCTACTTTTAATCCTCCGGCAGTAAATGTTCCACAGTAAATCACCTTTTTCGCTGTCTGCGAAATATTGATAAATCCTCCGCAGCCTGCAATCTTGGGACCAAATTTGCTGACATTGATATTACCGTTCTGATCTGCCTGTGCCAGCCCTAAAAAAGCAATATCCAGTCCGCCGCCGTCATAAAAATCAAATTGGGACGGCTGGTCAATGATACAGTCCGGGTTCGTGGCCGCACCAAAATCGAGTCCGCCGGCAGGCACACCGCCGATCGGTCCTGACTCAATCGTCAGAAGCATCTGGCTGCCGACACCTTCTTCACTGGCAACAATGGAGATTCCCTCCGGCATCCCGATCCCCAGGTTGACGATACTGCCCGGCTGCAATTCCATGGCACAGCGTCTGGCAATAATTTTTCTTTCATCCATTGGCAGCGGTGACAGCGATTCCGTCGGTACTCTCACCTCGCCGCTGAAACTCGGATTATACGCCGTTCCAAATGTCTGCATATGATTCTCCGGTGCTGCTTCAACAATCGCATCGACATAAATACCCGGCAGACGGATCAGCTGAGTACTCAAAGACCCGCTTTCCACTACTTTTTCAACCTGGAGAATAACTTTTCCGCCGCTGTTTTTTGCCGCCTGGCACATTGCCAGAACTTCTACGAAAGCTGCTTCCCGTTCAAAGGTGGCATTTCCGTATTTATCACAATAGGTGGCACGCACCAGGGCGATATCGATCGGAAAGGTCTTATATCGTAAATATTCTTTCCCGTCAATCTCCATCAGTTCCACCAGATCCTCCCAGGTTTTAGGATTCAGTTTGCCTCCTTCAACTCTCGGATCCACAAAAGTTTTCAAACCGATGTGAGTGATCGTTCCCGGCTTCTTCGCCGCAATATCCCTGAACAGATGGGAAATAACTCCCTGCGGAAAGTTATAAGCCTCAACTTTATTTTCCAGCGCAAGCTGCTGAATCTTTGGTGACAAGGCCCAGTGACCGCCGACAACTCTTTTTACCAGCCGTTCATGACCCAGATGATTAAGTCCCCGGTCTTTTCTGTCTCCCTGACCGGCCGCATAGACAAGCGTCAGGTTTTCCGGTGCTCCTGTTTCCAGGAAACGTTTTTCAAGCTTTAATGTGAGTTCTTCCGGGTGCATGCTTCCGACAAAACCGCCTACAGCAACCGTTGTGTTTGAATTAATTAACAATGCAGCATCTTCAGACGACAATAACTTATTCATTTATTACAAATCCCCCTTCATATTGATAGTTAATATAACCAAACATCTGCAGATATTTATGTTTTATTTATACTTATCATACATAGCCGTCACCGGAATGTAAAATACTTTGTATCCTTCTTATCTATTACTAAAAGTAATGGATATTTTGAATAACATTTTTTGAGATAATAGTAAATAGGAGTGGCGGAAATTAAAGTGATCTGATATGATGAACAAAACGAGGGGAGGAGGATCGGAAATTGGATATTCAGCATTTGAAATATTTTGCAGAAGTTGTTGCAAACAAAAACTTTACAAGAGCCGCTGAAAAGCTGATGGTTACTCAGCCAATGCTGACCAGAGTGATCAAACAGATGGAGGAGGAATTAGGTGTAAAGCTGATCGAAAGAACCAGCAAATCCTTCGAGATGACTGACGTGGGTGAGATGTTCTACCACCAGACGGTTGAGTTTCTGGAGCGGTATCACGATCTGTACCGCAGCGTTAATGACATGAAATCCATGCAAAAAGGTGAAATCCTGCTCAGTACTCCCGGTGTTTTGCTGGACATCTACTTTTCCAACCTGCTGAAGCAGTTTCATGATAAATATCCGAATATCAACATCAGCATCGTTGAAGAAGGCTCCAAACTTACCGCCCAGACAGTTCTGTACGATAAGGCAGATTTAGGACTCGTCATGCTGCCGGTCAAAAGCTGCCACCGGCTGCAAAAGTTCGTGATTACCAGAAGTGTCTGCCAGCTCCTTGTCTCCAGAAATCATCCGTTTGCCGGCCGCGATGAGGTACATGCTTCTGAGCTGAAACAGGAACGGATTATCACATTCAGTGAAACGGCAACCTTACATGATGCCTTTATCAGCTATTGTGAGCGGGAAGGATTTGAGCCCAATCTTGCCTACAAAAGCCTGATGCCGAATTTCATCGTGGAAATGATATCCCATGATCTTTGCATCGGGGTCCTGCCGCTGCCGATTATTAACCGCTATATGAATAACGATCTGGTGACCGTACCGCTGACTCCCATATTTCCCTGGGATATTGCTGTAATACATAAAAAGAACCGGTATCAGTCTTTTGCCACAGAGCAGATGATCCGGTTTATAAAAGATTATTTTAACAGTTTGCCCGGTTAAAAACCAGTTGCCGGTGAACTTTCACATCATTTCACATAAGGTGATTCCCAAAGCATAAAACGGCTTGGGGGATCACTTCTTTTTTGTTAAAACAGCATATTCATTATGCGAAACACCGTTTGCTTATGTTCTACATATAATGTACTAGCCACAAACTATTCCAGAGAGAAAAATAAGATAAACCGCCGCCGGCGGGGAAATGGAGATTAATATTAATATGAATAATTATAACAATAAATATTGCCAGTCTTCCAACTGTGACTCTACCAGTGATTCTGCCTGTTATTCCTGTAACAGCTGTATCCGGGTTGGCAACACCTACACCGGAGAACCAGGCCAGTGCGCCGAAGTCGTAAACCGCGGTACCTGTAAAAATGCAGTATTGGATTTTGTCATTCCTAAAGGCGCTACCGGTGCTCCTGGCCCAATGGGACCAAGAGGATGCCCCGGCGTAACCGGAGCTACCGGTGCGACCGGTGCCCGAGGCACTACCGGTGCTGCCGGTTCTCAGGGACCGATTGGCCCGCAAGGTTCCGTAGGCCCGCAAGGTCCCGTGGCTCCCATTACACAAACCAACCTTTTTAGTATTTTTTTAAGGCTTTCTTGTTAAAGCCTTTGGTTTTATTGATTCTTCGGGCAAATTCGCCTTTATATAATCTAGTATTAACTCGTATTGGTCTTTAAAATTGAACTCCACTTTCAAAGAATTATCTTCGCAAACATATATTTTGTGTATAAATTCAAGCAAGATACTTCTATCTAATTCTTCAATATTTCCATGCTTTAAAAACTTTGTAAAAAATTCATTGTTTGATTTTATACCTTGAGAAAATTGTGCTTTTTCTTCTATTGCTTTTTGTATCATATCTCTAATTTGAAATAAAGTTTGCTCTGATTTCTCCCTTATCCTTTGATATTGTTCTTTGCTAATAATACCAGAATTGTAATCGTAATAAGAATTATCAAATAATGATTCAGCTTTTTCGTAATCGCTTTTGTATCTCTTTAAATCATTTTCGATTCTTTCGGACTTATTAGAAATTTCTGGCATACTATTTATTTTGTCTACCATTTTTTGCATATCAGTTATTAGATTTATCTGGGTTTGTAAGATAATAAGGATTTGTTCTTCTAAGGTATTGTAATTAATCGTAACGCCAGTACATTGCGTATTACCTAATTCTTTTTTTGTTCTACATGTAAGATAAGCATTTTTTGTATTATTATTTTTCTTTAATCCTCTTTTGCACTTATCACAACAAACTAGATTTGCAAACTTATGAACTTTACCAGTGTTTTTTGACACTCTATTATATTTTTGTCTTGCATTCTGAATTTGTAACTATTCAGGAGCCCCCTAATCAAAAATAACTTCAGGGTGCCCTGAGAT
>DAMAMW010000043.1:0-52970 GCA_032073745.1 Lachnospiraceae bacterium
CTCGCGGCAAGTGCGGCCGCTCAAACAGACGCTGCGTACCTGCATAACACATTTTCCTGCAGACTAAGCGGCTCTAAATCACCTGCAAATGCGACCATTGCAAGGCCATCAGCCACTGCCGAGCCAGAGCCGGGGCCGGGCAGCTATTTTTCGCTACATCTCCTTCTGGCTTTAGAAAAAATCTTTAGAATTGTGTTTTATTTTGATTTTGGGATGAACTCGATTTTTAGCATCATTCCCATGCCATCTGCAAGGCGCTTCAACAGATTTAAAGACGGGTTTCTGGTTCCGTTTTCCAGTTTGCTGATGTCGGCTTGGTTGATTCCTGTCCGATCAGCTAGCTCTTTTTGTGTCAGATTCTGAGAAATTCTGGCTTCTGCCAGAGCACGGATGACGTCCATCTCTGGTTGTATTTTTTCATACTCTGCTTTGAATTCCGGATCTTTTAATTGTTCCTGCAGAAATTGATTTAATGTTTTCATGTTTAACCATTCCTTTCCAGATACGATTTTCTTCGCTTCTTTGCCAGACGAATTTCTCCTGGTGGGGTTTGCCGGGCCTTCTTAACAAAACCATTTGTTACTATAATCTTTCCATCATGATAGAAAAAGTATAAAATTCTTGTTATATCACCGCCAACCTTACCACGTAATTCAAAGATACCATCTTCAAGGTGTTTACTATATGGTTCTCTTAGCTGGTTTCCTTTTTCCTGCAATATTTGCAATAATCCCAATAATTTTGCCCGCATTTTCAAATCTAATCGTAAAAGAAACTCTTCAACAGGCTTGTTCTCGTGTACATCTTCAAAAAACTCTACTGTAAATCGGGTCATATCCCGTTATCCTGCCCTTCCGTTATATTTTATGTTATATATGCCATATTGTCAATAGATTTATATAATAAATCATACAATAATTACACTACCATAAAATCATCTCCTCCCAAATTATATTCTTTTAAGGAAAATTTTGGCTGATTTAGCCGGGACTTGTGCTGGGCACAGATTCCATACAGTGAGAAACACTGTATGAATGAATACACTATACCACGATGATCTGCTTATGTCAAAATCCTTTTTGTCATAGAATCATTGACATATATCACCAACTGCTCTAAGATAGAAACCACCTGAATATAGTTGCACAAAAGGAGAACACATATCATGAAAATAGCAGTAACGTATCAGAACGGCGAAGTGTTCCAACACTTTGGCCAAAGTAAACAGTTTAAGATCTATGATACAGAAAACGGAGAGATCCGGGAATCTTTTATAATCGATATCGAAGGGGACGGACATGGTGCTCTGGCTGGTTTTCTCAAGGAGAAAGGGGTGGATACCCTGATCTGCGGCGGAATCGGCGAAGGTGCAAAGCAGGCCCTGGCTGATGCCGGAATCACCCTTTATGGCGGAGTTACCGGTGATGCCGATCAGGCCGCAGCTGATTTGCTGGCAGATAAACTAAGCTTTAATCCGGATGTAACCTGTAATCATCATGGCGGACATGGACACCACCATTAAATCCACATCAAAAATGCGGCCGGCTGACCGGTCGCATTTTATATTGGCTTCACCTGATTCTCAGGAAGAAACGGTATGTAAGAATTCCCTGGTAATCTCACGCTGAAGTATCTTCGCCAGATCGATATCACCGGTCACCAGTTTCACCCTGATCGCCTGCAGTACGGAATCCAGACGCTTATCTAATGAAAATGATGCCGCATGGTCCAGCTGCTCCATCGCACCGGCCACATTATCTTCGTCCAGTGCTTTCCCCATTTTCTTCAGGCATCCATAAAGGAATTCCGGTGAGTTCAGGCCAGTTATTTCCGTTTCATTATGGCCGAAGGAAGTGATTACCTGTACCTTCCGTTCCATCATATACATGTTCGCCATCAGGCTGGTAAAGTCCTCATGGACATAAGTAATATTCCCGTCTTTCGCCGCCTGTGCCAGTTTTCTTGCTCTCGCAGCGCAGTCCCGGGCACCGATATCCTGCAGATGTGCGCCCAATTCCAGCATATTCTGAGCAAACTCAGTCCATTGCAGGTTCCCGGCCTGCTCTTTTAATTCATTTGTCAGCCTGCCAAGATTTCTGGAAGCCAGCTCCATCCGCCGGATATAAATGTTAAAATCACCACCCAGCTCCCGCATGACATCCGAAGCATACATGCCAAAGTTATCAAGTGCCGCAATCAGCTCTGCCGAAGTCATAACTTCCTGACCAGCTTCAGTCTTCTTCAGCCGCTCCGATCCGGCATCTGATCCTTTTCTGACATTGAGTTTTTCTTCGGGCAGCCATTTCACCAGAACACGGCTTAAATCAGACATTTCCATCGGCTTGCCAATAAAGTCATCCATCCGGTTTTTCAGATAATAGCTTTTCATGTCATTAATTACATTTGCCGTTAATGCAACAATCGGGGTATTTTTATTGGGTCCGTCACCATCCCTGATCAACTGGGTTGTCTCCACTCCGTCCATTCCCGGCATCATATGATCCATAAAGATGATATCATACTTTGTTTCCTTACACATCCGGATCGCCTGTTCACCATTCTCAGCTGACTGAACCGCCGCCTCAAACCCGTACAGCATCTCACTGCATACAATCACATTGATCTCATTATCATCCACCACCAGAGCCAGTGTATCATTTACTTTTAATCCGGATATACCTGCCTCATCATCGGTGACCGGTTCCATTTCCTTCTTATTATTCAAAAAAGCCGCCAGATCAGTAATAAACAACGGCAGATACAAAACGGTATCAAAGTATTCCGACAATGTCATCGCTGTCTGCAAATCACGGATTTCCGCAAATCTGGCTCCACCAATACGCTGCTTCAACTCCTTAATAAGTTCAATGGAAACACTTTTGTCTGCGATACAATGTGTCACACCATCCGGCCATACCAGGTCCTGACCCTCCGTAATGCCATATGCACTCACGCCAACGGACGCAAGCTGACGCCGGACTTCTTGCATGCTTTTGCTGTCTCCCAACAGAAGCACCTTTTTGTCGTTCTTGTCTGAGACAAAAGCAATCGGCGTTTCATCAACAATCTTCTGCGGAATCCGGAAACCAAACGTGCTTCCTTTGCCATAGACACTGTTTACCCAGATATCACCACCCATGGCAATACACAACTGTTTTGATATCGCAAGGCCAAGCCCCGTACCGGTTATATTGCGGTTTTTATGCAGATCAGCTCTGGAGAATGAATCAAAAACACCGGATATCTCATCCTCCGAGATACCAATTCCGCTGTCCTCCACCTCACATACAAGCCAGGTCTGATCATCATCCCGTTCCATTCTCATATATATCCTGACATAACCTTCATTGGTATACTTTACCGCATTGGAAAGAATATTGGTAATGATCTGCTTGATTCGGATCTCATCTCCCCACAGGCTTACCGGCAATGCCGGATCCACATCAATGGTCAGAGTCAGGTCTTTCTCTGCCGCCCGGACATTTACCACATTGCAGACCCCGGTAATCAGGCTGGCCAGCTTGTAATCTCCTTCGACAAATTCAATCTTTCTGGCATCTATCTTTGAAAAATCGAGTACATCATTAATAATGCCGAGAAGCGTGTTCGCCGCTCCAATTACATTCCTGACATAATTTCGCTGGATCCGGTTCAGTTCCGTCAGTGCAAGCAGCTCACTCAGGCCTTTAATAGCGTTCATCGGTGTTCTGATCTCGTGACTCATATTCGCCAGGAAATTACTCTTTGATGCCAGCGCTTCTTCGATCTGCTGTTTCGCCAGAACAATCTCGGTTATGTCATTGATTGTCATGATCGTTCCCCGGCAGCACTGTTCATCATCCACAATAGGGGATATCGAAACCTGTACATGTAACTCTTTGTCACCGAGTATCATCAGCATATCGTCATAAGTACAGGTATCCAGACTCTGCAGTACTTCCTGATTCTGCCGGCATACCTTACCGACCCATTCACGTTCCAGAACAGCGGAAAAAACCTCCTCAAACGGGAGGTTCACCAGATCTGCACGGTTATCACTGCTCACAAGCGGAAGACAGGCACTGCTGCAGATCACAAACCTGAGCTGTTCATTAAATAAAAAGATCATATTCGGGCAGTTCTTAAGAAGCAGGTCATTATACAGATACTGCAGATTCTTTTCGACCTCATAAGAACGTCTGAGCTGTTCCGCATTCTGGTTCATGACTACCAGCATGCGGTTATCCATTTCCAGCTGTTTGACTTTACGGCGCAGTTTTTTTAATTCTGTTTCCGGATTCTCCGGTCTTTTATCCAGATCCTGATTACTCATGATGCTAACTCCTTATCCAAATGTTATAGCGCACACATCACGATCGAGGCATTATGGGAACGGTTGTGATGTTCACCATTCTGGCCCTGGGTCGGCCCGATTTCGCAAAAGCCGTAGTATGCACTCACTGCAAGATGCCGCGGGATTTCGTCAGTCAGAAGTTTGCTTTCCAGATTCTCTCCGCCCAGCATTGCAAAATATCTGGCCACACAGGGTACGCTAAAAATCGCACTGTAACGGTATCCGCTCTCTTCCTCTGTTTTCATCTGTGCGGTCAGATGATTCAGACATCCGCGTGAGGATTCCACTACATCATTTTTCTGAATCACACCGATATTGACTCTTGTTCCGACCGGCAGGCTGCTGGAGAATGCCACACTGCCTTCTTCAACATTCGTATAGCTGATACAGCGCAGTTCCGGAATACCGTCATCATCCTGCAGCTTGTTGCGAAGGCGGCAGGGAAGCGGCCCGTACTGAACCAGTGCATCAACTCCGTTTCTGCGCTGCTCCGGTGAAATGCCGATGCTTCTCATATAGTCACAAAATGTCATTTCATCCACACAGCGCACAATATTTCCATCAGATGCCGTGACTACCGGAGCATATTCCGACATTGCCGTCATCTGACTGCCAACCGAAAACACCGGCCGGATATCCCCGCCAAGAGCCACCAAAACGATACGGTCACCATATACATTACCGTCCGCAAAAACACCCGCGGCAGTAGAATCCAAATCATTCATGGTCATCCCGCCAAAAAGCGGTATCTCTCCGGACAGACTGATCAGCCCTGTAATAAACCGGTCGGCATTCAGTCCCGGTATCATCGGCTGAAACATCATCAGCATCTTAGGTGATACATCCAATCCCCCAGTGCACTGATCATATAGTTCCTTCATTTGCCGGTCCGAATCTGCTTCTGACAATGGCTGTGAAACTGCGATGGAATAGTTCATCTTCTCGATATCCAGCACCGTCAGACTGGCACTTACTTCGTCATTCTTCCCCTGCAGCGGATATGTAAATGTTGTTCCGCCAATAATCGGAAATGTTATCTTCTTTCGCAGGTGGTTTAATAGTTCTTTGCACTCCAGATGTGAGTCGCAGACAAGAAAGCCAATCCGGTTTTCTGATGCCGATTCCGGCAGTCCTGTTGTCAGGTCCTTTACTATTATTTCGATTTCGTCAAATTCTTCAGATATATTCATATATGCAGACATAATACGCCTCCTTTTTCACCATTTCATTCTATTATACAGCGCACATTTATGAAAGTCCATAGAAACAAATCAATCACAAATCTTCATCATGACTTCCGCTAATGTACTGACTATTCATACCCATCAGTATCATTCCGTTGACAAATTCCGGTATTTGTCGATATAATTAGGAAGATTATGTATTCAATAAACTCAGGAAGGCAGCAGAAATTATGAACAAAAAACAGATAATCGGATTGATTATCGCAACCGTACTATTTATTTTTACCGGAGCCGTCAGTGTACTGACACACCGGCTGGCAAACAATATGTTTCAGGATACCGTCAAGCAGGTATTCAGCGGTAATTATACCTTTGACGCACCTTTTACCGATTATGTGGCAGTGGTAAAGGTAACCGGAACAATCCAGGAGCAGCATGAAACCGGCATCTTCGAAACAGCTTCCGGTTATCAGCATAATACCACCATGGAATATCTTGATTCACTGATGCTGGATGACAATAATGTCGGCGTTCTGCTCTATATAGACTCTCCGGGAGGATCTGTTTATGAAAGTGATGAACTTTACCGCAAGTTACTGGCGTATCAGGCAACCGGAAAACCTGTCTGGGGATATATGGCTCATTATGCAGCTTCCGGCGGATATTACGTTGCCGCCGGTGCAGACAAAATTTATGCAAACGCCAATACTGTTACCGGATCAATCGGCGTCATTATGGCCGGATATGATCTGAGCGGTCTTTATGAAAAACTTGGTATCCGCTATGTCAGCATTACCAGCGGCATTAACAAGGACTCCAGCAAGATAACAGATGAACAGGTCGAAATCTATCAAACCCAGATTGACGAAGCCTATGACAGATTCATTGAAATCATCGCCGATGGTCGTGATATGGATATCGACACTGTAAAATCACTTGCCGACGGCCGGACATATACCGCCAAACAGGCACTGGAAAACGGCCTGATCGATGAAATCGGCCTGTATGAAGATGTCAAAGAAGCGATTGCTGCCGAAGCCGGCACTGATGTTTTTTATGAACTGGAAAATGAACCGGTGACCGGCCTTGCCTCTTTCTTCGGCTCATTTAAAAAAGCTCTCCCCAAATCTGAAGCGCAGGTACTTCAGGAACTGGCGGAAAGCAGGCAGGGAGGATTACAGTATTATGCAAACGGACTGCAATAACAACGAAGTGGTTTTTGCGGGATTCTGGGTCCGGCTGGGTGCTTTTATAATTGACCAGATGATCGTTGGTGCCGCACTCCTTATCGTCCGGCTCGTACTGGCAATTGTATCACTGCTGGGCGGAGGAGCAGGACTGAATGAACAGCTTTTGTTTTCATATTCATCGAAAAACATCCTCCTATATCTCTGCGGAGTATCATACTTCATCGTCTGTACCTATTATACCGGCACGACCCCCGGGAAACGGCTTATGAATCTCCGCGTGATCGATGGCAGCGGCCTGGCACAACTGCCGGCTGTTAATGTGATTTACCGTGAAACGGTGGGCCGGTTCTTAAGTGGTTTTCTTGTCGCAATCGGTTATCTGCTGATTGCCATCGATAACGAAAAACGTGGACTGCACGATATCTTGTGTGATACACGGGTCATTTACGCAAAAAAGATAACGGTGTATCCTAAATATGTCAATACCGGCTATCAAAATCCCGGATCGTTTCAGCAGAAACCACCGGAACATATTGTTCAGGAGGATGTTGTCCGGGAAGACATTACCCAAGAAGACATTGCCCAAGGAGACATTATCCGGGAATAAATGAAATCCAGCCATAGATCATTTTTGATCCGGCTGGATTTTTATTTGAAATAGCACTTATACTCATCGGAAAACAACTGCCCGCCCAGACGTCGGACTCCGCCAAAGAGGTGTTTTGACATCAGCGGTTCAATCTCTTCTACCTTGCCCGACTCTATAATATCAATCATTCCTTTATGATCAGACATCACATCAGGTACATTCTTTGCCCCAATCATATCAAGCCGGATAAAACGTGAGTAGTCAGCATGAGGACAGGTCAGCTGTTCCCACAAAAAATACTTGCCGGTTGCCTTAAACCAGATCTCGTGCATCTGCAGGTCGGCATTTAAGAACTCTTCCATCGGGAACCCCTCACCCTCCGGTGCTGCTGCCGCAATCTCTTCCATGACCTGATATGCATAACGTATCTTGGCCGCATCAGTCGGTGAACAACTGCGAACGAAGTCACGAAACACCATAGTTTCCACTGCCACCCTCTGATAAATCATCTGTGAAGCTATATCCAGATCAATCGGTGTCACAACCGTTTCTTTGTGCGGTATAATCTGAACAAAGCGGTTTTGCTGCAGATGCTGAAGAGCACTTCGCACCGGCGTCCTGGAAACGTTGAATCGCTTGCACAGGCTGTTCTCACTCAATGCATGGCCCGGCTTTATTTTCAAATCAACAATCTCTTTTTCTAATATTGTATAAATCATATCTCCGGATGCATTGTATTCCATTCAGCACTCCCTCCAGCAAAACAGTTTGTATACATAGTATTATATCGATAAAAAATGATCATGTCAAATATATATCACCAGCCTCACAAAACTTGTATACAAGTCAACAAAATTCATTCCAGGTTTTTGTGATTATTTGACAGCATAAATACCGTCAAATCTTTTAATATGTGATTTTTGTTAACATATAGTCATTTTTATTCGTCATTTTTACTATTTTTTATAATTATCATCTAACCAAGACAACAATTATAGCCAAACTAATGACATAGAAAATAGTTGCAATCGTGCTAAATTTATGATAATATGCAATTACAAATGTATACAAGCCAAATTTGCATACATTGCTATAAATGCATGGTGGTTTTTACCATCTTACAGAATCCTTGTATACATATAACACACATATTTTAAGGAGGGTACAGCATTATGAAAAAGAAACTGGCTTTATTACTCTGCACAGCCATAACTGCCGGCAGTCTGGCTGCCTGTGGAGGTTCCGCACCCAAAACAGAATCATCCAATGCGACTGATGCTCCTGCTGTAACAGAAGCGGCCGCTGCCACAGACACCGCAAAAACAGAAGCGGCCGGCGCAGAAGATCCTTTTGCCGCGCTTGGTGATTTCACCATGATAGTCGGACATGCACAGCCTGAAGGTAATCCCCGTTATGTGTCAATGGAGAAGTTCGCTGCAGATGTTGCCGAAAAAACAAATGGTCATGTAACTGTTGAAGTATATGGAAACGGACAGCTGGGCACCGAGAAAGAGATGCTTGAGCAGGTCGTAGCCGGAACGGTTCAGGGTATGAGGGGTGGTCAGTTCGACTTCAGTCCGCGTCTGCTGATGTTTACCCTGCCATTTTTAACCACCAACCGGGCTCAGGTTTCTGCCCTGTTAAACAGTGATCTGGCTAAGAAAGTCTGCCAGGAGGCTGAAGCTGAAACAGGAACCGTTATTATCAGCCTGTGTGATGCCGGCGGATACCGTCAGTTCTCCAACAGCAAACGTCCGATCACAAAACCGGAAGACTTAAAAGGTCTTAAGATGAGAACCAACGGCATGAATACCATTGACAAAACCTTTATTGCCATGGGTGCAACCACTACCACCATCCCTTATGCCGATCTGTATATGGGCCTGAAGACTGCAGTAGCCGACGGTCAGGAAAATCCGTGGGTTAATGTGGAAGGCATGAAGTTCTACGAGGTACAGCAATATTTTACCGAAGTTAATTATCAGTTCCATCCGGATCCATTCTATATCAATGCTGCCTGGTGGGGAAGTCTGCCGACAGAATATCAGGAGATCATACAGGCGTGTGCCGATGAGATGTCTGTCTACAATGACCAGTTGATTGATGAGAATCAGGAAGCTGCTAAACAGGTGATTATTGATTCCGGATCTGAAGTATATGAACCATCTGAAGAAGAACTCAAAGCATTCCAGGATGCAGTTGCAGTTGTTTATGATCAGTGCGTGGAAGAAGGCATCCTGACCGCCGATGAATTAAAGGAGATGCAGGATATCGTAACAAATGCAAAATAAATAACAAGCAGATGCTCCCGGTAAAACGGGAGCATTTTACAAAGAAAGGGGCAGCATATTGTGGAAAAGCTGAAAAAAGCAGGACAGAAAATTTTTGACATTTATTTCGGTATCGGAGTTGCCGCTATGGGGCTATTGGCAGTTTTAGTTATATTCTCTGTAATTGCTAGGTACTTTTTTTCGCAGAGCTGGAAGCAACTGGCAGAATTTAATGTAACACTTTTTGCATTTACTACATTTTGGGGAATGGGGATTAATGTTATTAAAAATGAACATGTTATCATCGATATTTTCTATGATCGCGTGAAACCATCCGTGAAGCGCTGGCTGAGTGTCCTGAATTACACAATTGTGCTGATTGTTGATGCGGTGTTTATTTATTATGGCTTTAAATATGTCGGCGTGGCCGGTAAACAGATCAGCCAGGGTATGGAAATTCCGATGAAATATATGTATGGCATTATGCCTGTTTGCGGGATTCTCTGTGCCATCTGTGTGCTGGTTAAAATCGCAGAATTTATCACAGCCGATGTCTCATATTTTAACAGCAAAAATAAACCAGTCACTGAAAACGATACTTAACGGGAGGAAAACACTATGGCAATGATTATTCTTCTGGTACTGCTGCTTTTCTTCGCAGCGCTTGGAGTACCTCTGGCGTTTGCAATCGGTGCTTCCTGTGTGACCTACATAACCACAAATGCACCAACGTTTGCTACAATGATACCACAGCGGATCTGGAATGGTACATACAGTGAGCTGATGATAGCAATGCCGCTGTTTATGCTCGCCGGAGAACTGATGAATACCGGCGGCATAACCAAACGAATCATTAATTTCTGCCTTCAGATTCTGCGTCCGTTTCATGGCGGGCTGGGGGAAGTAAATATCGTCGCTTCAATGATCTTCGGCGGCATTTCAGGTTCTTCCGTAGCCGACACCTCGGCTCTGGGCAGTATCCTGATTCCGGCAATGGAAGAACAGGGATATCCGTCTGATGCAGCTGCCGGTATAACCGTCGCTTCATCAACAATGGGCATGATTATCCCGCCTTCTACCCCAATGATAGTGTATTCAATGATATCCGGTGCGTCGGTAGGTGCTCTTTTTATGGCAGGTGCTGTCCCGGGTATTCTGATTGGTTTGACTCAGTTGATTCTGGTATTCTGGATCAGCCACAAAAAAAGATGGCATCCCAAACGAACTCCGTTTAATTCCAGAGAATTTGCCCATGCCATCCTGTCCGGAATTCCTGCACTGCTGATGCCGGTATTCATTATCGTCTGTGTTTCATTTGGTATCTGTACCGCATCCGAAAGTGCCGGAGTCGCAGTACTGTATGCTATGCTGGTCGGCTTTTTTATCTATCGTGAACTGACTTGGAAGGCTGTTTGGAATGCACTGAAAAAAACGCTGATTTCCTCATCTTCCATCATGCTGATCATTGGTTTTACAACGATTTTCACATGGGTATTGACTATGCAGAAAGTACCTCAGATAGTTGCTGCATTCTTCATCGGACTAAATATGCCGGGCTGGGTAATTGCCCTTATGTTTGTAGCCATGATATTAGTCATAGGTACATTTATTGATGTTAGCCCGGCGATACTTCTGCTGACACCCATTCTGCTTCCGGTTATGCAGTCATACGGTTTCTCATCACTTCAGTTTGGTGCCATGATGATCACCGGTCTGGCGATCGGACTCGTCACTCCGCCGGTAGGAATGTGTCTGAATGCCTGCAACAAAATCAATAAGATGCCCATATTTGCTATCTTTAAGGGCGCACTGCCATACGTAATATGTAATATCCTGGTATTGATTGCCATCAGTTTGTGGGCCCCGCTTACTACCTGGCTGCCGCTGATGCTTGGTTATTCACTCTAAAACAGGAGGCATCTCTTATGACTTTAAAAGAAAAAATGAAACAGGGGCCGGTATTTGGCATGGCCTGCTTTACCGGTGTCACCTGCATAATTGAAAATATAGCCATGTCCGGTCTGGATTTTATTTATCTTGATCTGGAACATACCAACTGGATGCTGGATGAGGCATTCGAAAAGCAAATTATGGCTGCCAGGCTTCATGATATCTCGGTTCTTGTGCGAATGGCCGATGATGGTGAAGCAGCAATCCGCAAAGTTCTGGAATGGGGTGCTGACGGCGTCGTAATTCCTCATTGCAAAACCGCCGAAATGGCAAGAAAATGTGTCGAAGCCGCCAAATTCCCGCCACTGGGCCGCCGCGGCGGTGAGAGCAATGTACGGGCAGCCGGATTTGGTTACCATGATTTTGACTGGAATACCTACATGGAACAGCAAAACCGCGATACACTGGTTATTCCGATGGATGAAGACTTTGAATTTACTGATAATATAGACGAAATCCTTGCAGTCCCGGGTATAGATGCCGTCAATTTCGGTCCGATCGACTATGCGGTTTCAAAAGGACTGAAAGTCGGTTATACCATGGGGGAAGAGGTTAAAGATGCTTACCGTGTACTTGTCAAAAAAGCCAGAGTACAGAACATCGGAGTACTTGGTCCGGTCGTTCCGCCGACTAAAGAAAATCTGAAACAGGCAATTACCGACGGCTATACTATGATTATACTTGGCAATGATATGTGGCATTTCCAGAAATCATTAAAAGAAATGATGGAACATGCAGTAAAACCGGTATCTGACAGCCGGAACTAATAAATAAAATCGAGTATCGGCACTGGAAGCACTTTACATTTTGGCTTCCGGTGCCGATACTCTCTTCTATATTCAAAATGATCCGACCTATATACAAAAGCGGTATCCTGCTCCCCATACCGTCTGAATCCGTTTGGGATTGGCCGGGTCCCTTTCTATTTTTTCACGCAGCCTGTTTATATGAACTGCTACAGTCTTGATGTCACCATATGCATCGATACCCCAGATCTCATCGTACAGTTTCTCCTTGCTGAATACAATATCCGGATTGGCCATCAGAAAATACAGCAGTTCGTATTCTTTATTCTTGCATTCAATCTCCGCTCCATCCAGATACACTCTGCGGGAATGGTAGTTCAGTTTCAACCCGCCCAGGTCAATCTCAGCCCGGTCAGATACGGCCGATCCGCTCATCCGGTTTTTCAGACGTTCATACTGGGCGATATTGGATCGCACCCGGGCAACCAGTTCCGGCGGTGAAAACGGCTTGATGATATAGTCATCCGCCCCGATTCCCAATCCCCTGATCCGGTCTGCCTCTTCTGCCCTTGCCGTCACCATCAGGATCGGGATATCCAGCTGCGGACGGATCTGCCGGCAGATCTGAATTCCATCCATCCCCGGCAGCATCAGATCCAGAAGAATCAGGCTATAGCTGTCTGTCAAGGCTTCCTGAAGCCCGGTCAGGCCGTCAGCTGCCATAGTCACCTCATATCCGTTTATCTCCAGAAAATCACGTTCCAGTTCGGCGATCGCCTGATCGTCCTCAATGACCAGTATCCGGTTCATTTACTATCTCCCCACTTCCATCATTCATATTTCTTAGCGGTAATTCTATCTGTATGGTCAGACCGCCTGCGCCGGCATTCTCAGCACTAATCCGTCCGTTCATCTGTTCAATAACCTTTTTGGATATTGCTAATCCCAGTCCGCTGCCCCTGCCGGTATTATTGCGCGACTGGTCTGTCCTGTAAAATACATCAAACAACCGTGTCAGTGATTCTTCCGGAACACCGCTGCCATTGTCTGTCATGCGGATCACTGCATAACCGTCCGTAACATTTCCTTCTATCAACAGGATCTTTTGCGGTGCATCCACATATTTTACCGCATTTTCACAAACATTAAAAAGTACTGTTTTCAACTGTGCCAGATCAACTGCCACTGCTGTAACGCCGGGAAATTCCTGATACCGGATATCCAGTCCCTGAAGCTGATAATCAATCCGCATATCTGCAACAACCTGTGTCATTTCATAACTCAGGTCACACAATCTCATCTGCATCGGATAGTCCCCGATATCCATTTTAGAAAACAAAAACAACTGATTGACCAGGAATTCCAGTTCTTCTGTCTTACGTTTCAAGACATTGATATACCGTTCCCTGATCTGAGGAGAAGTGTCAATTCCCTGCTCCAGTCCGATGATGTACCCTTTGATCGATGTCAGCGGTGTACGCAAGTCGTGGGACACTCCTGCCAGCAGCTCTTTGCGGCTGTCATAGTCCTTCTGCCGTCCATCTACGCTGTTCTGCAGATATACCGCCATCTCATTAAAATCATCACAGACCTGTTTAAACTCGTCTTTTCCCTTATACTCAATCCGGTAAGTCAGATTGCCGTCACGGATCTGCCGGACGCCAAAGATCAACTGGTCAAGCGGCATAATAATACTGCCTATTACAACTTTTGTCAGCAGCCGGTTCGTACACAAAATAATAATAATCAGAATCAGAAATGCCACCAGCATCCGGTTAAGAATCGTATGCCGATACGTTTCATCCATAATGGTTTCACCGCCGGAAAAGTCCGCATCATAGACAACGAATTTATATCCGTTATAATCCAGTACATAAAGAGCTGACTGCCCTAACAGATAATAATGCTCTCCCGATAAATCCAAAGCAGCAAGCATCCGGGCCGTCTGATCAGGTTCTTCACCGGCCTGGTAAAGCATTGCCCCGTCTGCATATATATAAAATGACAGATCTTTGATTCGTTTCCGGTCCTTAAGCACATCCAGATCGGCAATCATATCGCCCACATCCCGCCCGGATTCTCTGGTGACAATATTGTTTATATCATTAACAGCATAATAAAACCGATAATCGTCACCCATCCGCTCACCATGACGGCGGCTAAAGATATTAGTCATCGTATACATTGTAATACAGCCAATTGCAATGCACAGTATTACGGGAATCGCTATCATTAATATATTGGATATAAATAATCGTTTTTTTATCGTCATTCCTTTTACCTCAGGTCATATTATACCATGATTCGGCTCACATGAAATCTTTTTTCTGAAAAATAAGCCCGCTCAGGCAAAAAGAAATACAGCCATATCCGGTCAGAAGTACAACACCGGTAAGTAAGCTGCCGACCGGAATCCTGCTGCCGATGACCATGGTTCCAATGCTTATATAAGAAGTCGGCAGCAACGATGCCGCGCCCGGAAACACAATTCCGGCCGCCATCAAACCTATATATACAAACAGGGCACTGCCGAAGCTGGCCGACGGCGACCTGGAAATAATCGAAAGCAATACAAACAGAGCTGACAGTGTCAACAACGGAATCACTGATAAAACATAGGCCGACAGGATATTAAAAAGAGAAATACCATCTACTCCGGCAAACACTGCCGATATTACAGCCGATACCGTACCTGCCGCTGCCAGCAGACTGCCGCAGTAGAGAGCTACAGCAATAATTTTAGCAGAGATAAGATGATATCGCTCCACTGGCTGGTACAGCAGAACCTTCATCTCATTCTGAGCCACTTCGCCAGCCACAAGGTCGCTGGCCAGCATCATTGCAGCCAGTGGCGCAAGAAATACTGTAATCAGTGACAAAACCGTAAAGGGAAGCGTCTGCACAGACATGCCCGCCCATGCCAGAACGATACCCGTGGCTGCCGCTGCAAACAGTAAAATCTGATATTTTTTCTGACTGTAAGTTTTTCTTAATTCGATACTACTTAAAATGATTATTTGATTCAGGCTGTCCATGCGGCCTCCTTTCCATTTGTCTGTTCCGTACTGCCAACCACAGACAGATAATACTGCTCCAGACTTCCGAATTCTTCTAAAACACCTGTCATCTCTGACCGGCCGGCTATTCTGCCGTTTTTAATAATAACCACATCAGTGCAGACCTGTTCCAGCTCCCCTGCCAGATGACTGGAGAGAAGGATTGTCTTGCCTTTGCCTGCCAGTCTGCGGAGAATTCCGCGAATCTGCATCATACCTTCAATATCCAGGCCATTTGAGGGTTCATCCAGTACCAGCAATGACGGATCTGCTGCCATAGCCATTGCCAGACCCAGCCGCTGCTTCATCCCCAGAGAGTAATTCTTTACTTTTTCATTCATCACGTCTTTCAAACCAACCTGTTCCATGGTATATGCAGCGGCAGCGGCCGAATGGCACTGATGGAGACGGGCTGCCAGTTCAAGATTCTGTCTGCCGCTCAGATACGGATAAAAACCGGGATGTTCAATTAAAAATCCGGCATCAGCCAAAGCCCGGCGTGGATCGTTTGCCGGGTCGGCACCTGACAGACGGACACTGCCGCTGTCAGGCGCAATCAGACCCGCCATGCATTTCATTATCGTAGTTTTCCCGCTTCCGTTCGGTCCCAGAAGTCCCATGACCTGGCCGGGGCGTACGGCAAGCGATATATCGAAAACACCCCGCCCGTTCTTATATTGTTTCGTCATTGCATCGATCTGAACCATATTCATGAAAAACTCCTTTCCCGGCTGTTATTCGGCCATCTCTTCTACTGTTTTTCCGGTCAGGTCAATCGTATCGGGTACGGTTGTGCCTACATCAGATATTTTTGATTCTGCATAAAAGCTCATTTCTTCGGCCTGCCCCTGGGCATTATTGTAGGAAATTGTGATTGAAACATTTGTGTTGTCCAGCAGTCCGTTGACAATATCTGCATCCATGGAAATCGCCTTGATTTGCAGATTGCTCATTTGGGATATATCCATATGGCCGCGGTAACTGTCCGGGAAATCCTGCACTCTGTCGGATCTGCGATTGCCGGCCTGTTCGCTCATTGCTGCAGCCGCAACATTTAACAGTTCAGGAACCTGTGCACCATCCAGACTGACCGACACATGATTCTGGTCTCCGCTGAAATGATTCTTCACATCTCCGACCAAAAGATCTGTTACCATCTCCATCATCTTTTTGCTGTTAGGAGAATCCTCCAGACTGCGTCCATCACGGCGCCCATATTCCTCATCACCAAATGACGTCTGATAATATTTGCCATCGATCACATAAATCAATTCTGAATCTTTTTTTGCTGATTCCGTTATTACCGTTTTGCCGTCTGCCGCCATCTCACTGCTGACATAAAACTGATCTCCGTCTGTCTGCCTGGTCTGGGTACCGGAAACAATGACCTCACCGTTTCTCGTTACACTTGATACCGACTGTACTGTCATATTTTTTGCCTGCATGGTCTGCATGGCAGCGGTCTTAAAGTTCTGGTAGGCATTGCCGTTTGCCAGGGCAATGATCCCTGTTGTTCCTACTGTGAGACACCCCACTACTACACCTGCTGCTAATAACTTCTTTGAATTCTTCATGTATCTGCTCTCCTTGTTTTGTTTTTATTGTGTTCATCTGAACTGTTTTAAGGATAGCATGCGGCGGTAAACTGGTAACCGTTTAAAGTTAAACAATTGGTAAACTGTGATTTTGTATTGTATAGACTGGTCAGGTAAGTAGCGTTTTCTAAAAAATTGCGTAGAAAACCGCCCCTTGAAACTTTGGCCAGTTGACAGGGCGGAATTCTACTTTGTCTGAGGTCAACCCCTTGTGGGCGATTGTTCCTTTTTGTACTTATTTTTTAACAGATCTGAAGTTTTTTACAAGTAACAACAGATACGCATTTACTATTTACCATGTTCAAGAAACGTAATCTGCTCCGTTGTCAGCCTGATCTTCTCTGCCTGAAATGCACCATTCAGTTGTTCCAGACTTGAAACAGTAAGAAGTGCTGCGGTATTTAATCCGGAGCAAAGAACATAGGCGATACATACTTCGGCAATGGAACATCCCAGTTGATCTGCCAGCACCCTTACCCGTTCAGCACGACGTTGATTCTCCGGGAAATTATCATAGTATTTTTTAACTGATGGTTTCAGTTCGTCTCCGTTATTCAGCTTGATAAAATATCCCCGGGCCTGTGATGAGTAGGCAATCACCGGAAGCCGGGATTCCTGATACCAGCCATATTCCACATCATTCATGGCGATATGAGTTAAATCACCGGTTGCCGCCGGAGTTGTCACTGCCAGGGAATATTGGATCTGACTGGCCGTTATCATTGCAAGGCCATTCGCCGCAGCAAACCAATTGGCCTCTACGATACGGGATGCCGTCCAATTGGATACACCGACCGCCCGTGCCTTACCGCTGCGGACTATCTGATCAAGAGCCGGCATAATCTCACTTACCGGCAGGCGAAGATTGTCCCGATGAAGCATATGAATATCGGTATGGTCAATGCCCAGGTCATTCAGTGCCGCATCCAGATCTTCCATAATATTCTGTGGTGTAAGCCGCGGTTCACCATTCTTATCATTATGACTCCCTTTTGTACACAAGACCACGTTATTTCTCTGTCCTGAGGTACGAAGCCATTCGCCCAGAACCCGGTCCGTCTCACCGGCATTATAAAGTCTGGCTGTATCAATGCAATTGCCGCCTGCTTCCAGGTATTTGTCAATAAAGGCAAAACATTCTTTCTTACTTGCCTCCACGCCCAGATGCTCAATGCCGATCATCTCTCTGGTGATAGAAAGGCCTTCAATAATTGATATACGTTCCATAGGTTTTACTCCTTTTCTGGTGGATAACTATATCTTTGTATCTGTCTGAATCTTATTCTAGCACAACTGCAGATATCTGGACAACAGTTTAATTTTCATCTGATTCCAAAACCAAAGAAAATACCGAAATTCAAGACTGAACTTATCCTCATAATGCGTATCCTCATCCTGATGAAGCACCTTAACATAACGTTTTCCATTAACAAAATATTCATAATACTGTTTGGAGTAATAGCGGGTTCTGCCTGATTCTTCTTCGCTGGAAAAATGTTTGCTGTCATACCATTTGGCAGTGACACGATTATTCTCCTGCTCAAGTCTTTTATACAGACGGTATTTGCCGCCTTTCCTGATAACCAGCAGCCAGACGTAAAATGCGACTACTGTAAATCCTATCATTGTTTGAATAGCTTTTGTCATGGCAGGTCCTCGTTTCAAGTTGGAATGATTGTGGATTCTTTTATTCTACCGTAGATTTTTATTTTTCACAAGGGGAATAGTTGTGCACATTTTCGCGGGGGAAAGGGGCCCGGGCGGGCGGGAATCGGCTCCGTTCGTTCACTGGGGCATTCCTAAGATTCTAACCCGGGTGATGCAGCGGCACCGGTTCGAGGACGCGAGAACTCTGAAGACTTCTCGCGTCCCTCACCTGGATTTCTGATTGGAGTACAGAAATCCTCCGCTGCATCACCCGGGTTAGAATCTAAGGACTGCCGACAGCTCGCTCAATGTCGCCGATTCCCGCCCACCCGGGCCCCTTTCCCTGCTAAAATATTCTCTGCCTCTGGATAAGGAAGCAAGAACGAAGATAATCCTTAATTTTTGATGTATCCGCATTCCATCACAATACGTTCCATCTTCTGCCACTGCTTTTCCATATCTGCTACCAGGGCAAATTGAGTCCGGCATCGGTCCAGGTTGTGTTTGTCGCGGGAAATCTTGAAGTAGGTGTCTCCTTCCAGATAATCGGTCAGAAAACGGATTCCGCATTCTAAAGTCATCAGGCGTGCGCCTTGCGGAAGCATTGATATCTCCTGCTTTGTCAGGCTTCCCAAACAGCCTTCTAAAAAACCTCTTGTGTATATTTCATACAGATCCAGGGAAAGTGATACCTTCGTTAAATCCTGTTCATCTTCTGCTGCCGTGTTGGCGCCAAAGCGGATTGAATCGCCAAAATCATTGATGGAAAGCCCCGGCATGACCGTGTCCAGATCAATAATGCAAATGGCTTCTCCGGTCTTGTTATCAATCATGATGTTGTTTAATTTGGTATCATTATGTGTTACCCTTAATGGCAGTTCGCCTTTCGCCTGCATATCTACCGCCAGACCGGCATCGGCCTTCCGGGCCAGAACGAAGGCAATTTCTTTTTCTACCCCGGCTGCGCGGCCGCAGATATCCGCGGCGGCGGCTTTTTCCAGCTGCACCACCCGCCTGCGGGTATCATGAAAATATGGAATGGTTTCTGACAGTTCATGAGCCGGATAGGATGACAGCAGCCTCTGAAAACGCCCGAACGCCTTACCGCTCTGATAAAAGTCTTCTGGTTTTTCTACCAGATCATAACTGGTGGCTTCGTCAATAAACAAGTACATCCGCCAGTAGTTTCCTTTGCTGTCAATATAGTAGGGATCTCCTGATCTGGTCAGTACCAGATTAAGTGTCTCACGGTCAGGATCACCATTGTGGCTGATGATTTCCTTACGCAAAAAAGTAGTTACTCCTTTAATATTCTTCATCAATGCCACCGGATCTTTAAAAATATCTGTGTTCATCCGCTGAAGAATATAGGCACGGCCGCAGATCAGTTTAAACGTATCATTTATATGTCCGCTGCCATATCGTTCACAGCTTCTGAATTCGCCCTCTGTCTCAAACGCTGCAGCTGCCTCCCCAAGCAAATTTATATCAACAATTACCCCCATGATCTTTCCTCCATCACTTCTTTGTTAACCCTTTACGCCGCCGCCCGTAACACCGGCAATGATCTTCTCTGACAGGAAAATATACAGGATGAATGTTGGCAGGAAGACAATAACAACCGCTGCAAACATCCCCGCCCAGTCTCCGGTATACTTCATCGAGTTGATCATCGAATACAAACCTACCGCAACCGGCCGGACCCGGTCGGAATTTCCGAAAATCAGGGAAATAAAATATTCATTCCATATATTAATAAAATTAAAGATTGTCACAGTCACAATGCCCGGCTGAGCCATCGGGAGCATAATCAGCCAGAATGTTTTTACCGGGGGACAGCCGTCGATCGCTGCCGCTTCCTCAAAAGCCCGGGAAAGGTTGGCAAAAAATGTCGTTAAAAAGATTGTGGTATAAGGTACATTAATCCCGACATAAAGAAATATCAATGTTGCCATATTGGCCGTTACATTATTAAGAATACTAAGTCCCGCAACCATTGCAAACAGCGGCAGCACAATCATAACAACCGGTACGCCCATCGAGGCCACAAGACCGGTCTGGATCAGCTTATTGCTGACAAATTCGAAACGCGACAATGCATAGGCCGCCGGTGCACAAATAATAATCAGCAGTGTACAGGATATCACGGAATACATCAGAGAATTGAAAAATATGGTTGATACGTTGGAATTCACCCATGCTTTGATATAGTTTTCAAAATGCAGGCCGCTTTCCAGCAGCTTATTGGAGAAAATCTCTTTTGTGGTAGAAAAACTGGCCATTAACACCCACCCTAAAAGTACAAAGGTGAAGAATATCCAAATGGTCAGAATCAGATACCCCGGTGCCAGTTTCAATTCCTTTTTCCAGCGAACGGGGTCTCTGTAACGTGTTTCTTTCTTCGCAGCCGTTTTAAGCATAACATCTCCCCCTTTCTCAGAATTCCAGATCTTTGTCTTTAAGCAGATGGTTACACAGCCAGAATACCGCTACCACACATACGCTCAGCATCACGCCGACCGCTGCACCGATACCGGAATTTCGCTCTGTCACACTGTTCCCGGCACCAAATATCTGCATATACAGATAGACCATCGGGGTGATTGTCTGGGTGTCCGCCGTTACTGTGGAAAACAGCTGCGACCAGACAAAAAAACCGACACTGGTAACACTCCACATGGTAATATTGGTCCGGAATACCCCTTTTAACAATGGTATGGTAATGTAACGGAACTGCTGGAACCGGCCTGCGCCATCTAGTGTTGCCGCTTCAAAATAGTCAGCGCTGATCCGCTCGATACCGCTGGAAAAGATCAGCATATGATAACCAACCATACCAAAACAATAGGCCAGCAAAAGCGCCATAAACTTGTGGTCGTTGTCCAGCCACTGGACTTTCGCCAGAGAATCAAGACCAAGCATCGAAAAGAAATTGGTCAGCAGGCCGAATTTCGGACTGTATACGTATTGCAGCCACATCGTTGCCAGAGCAACTGCGCTTACGATGTTGGGCAGATAAATCATAGCCCGGAAAAAGCTTTTGAAACGAATGCCGCTGGTGATAATCACCGCAAATAAAAGTGCCAGTGACAATACGATAATCCCGCCGATAAACCAGATCCGGACAAGATTCCACATTGATATCCGAAAAAGTGTGGTATTAGCAAGCTTAATATAGTTGTCAAAACCGGTAAATGTCCACTTTGACATGGAATCGGTAATTCCTTCTATCTTAAAAAAGCTCATCAGTATCGTTCTGATAATAGGGTAGAGGAACACCAGCACAAACATCACCACTGCCGGTGTCATGAATACAAATATCATACCTTTGTTTCTCTTCACACCCATCCCTCCTGACATGGTTTATATAATGTAAAGAGGCGGCAGCGTTAACCGATGCCACCTCTGCCAATATAATATTTAGTTTCCTGCTGCTGCTAAATTAGCAACAAACTCATCTGCGGTGATCGATCCGCCGCAGAGTTTCATCATGTTTTCTTTGATAATCGGAGTCATATCCACATTATCTTCTGCTCCGGCTGCCCATGGATAACGCACGGACAGGCTTTCCATCACCGGCTGAACGCTTGCCAGCTGTTTTGGCCATTCGGTATTCGTTGTATCAGCCGGAATACCTACAGATTCCACCGAAAGCTGCTGGTCAAATTCACCCTTGGTGATATAAGAAATCAGCTGGAATGCAGCTTCTGCATTCTGGGAGTTTTTATTGATTGCCAGAACCTGAGCACCATAGTTTGATGCTTCAACGCCATCGGTACCGCCTTCTAATGCGGGATAGCTAAAGCATCCCCAACGGAAGTCATCACCGGTCATGTCTTTTACTTCATTCGGCAGCCAGGAACCGTTAAGATATATGGCTGCTGTACCTAATGCCAGTTCCTGATTCTGTCCGGCCGGCCATACGTTTGCACCGATTCCTTCAGAGAAATAACCCTTGGCAGCAAAGTCTTCATATGCCCTGGCAGTTGCTAATACCGACGGATCATCCCACTTGTTGTTCTTTACAATATCAGAGGTCTTGTCATAGCCGTTGATTCTGGACATATGATAACCAAACAGACAAAGGATATAGGCATCATCGGATGTGATCGGCGTATAACCGGCATCCTTGATCTTCTGGCAGGCTGCATCTAAATCTGCCCAGGTAGCAGGTACTTCGGTAATTCCGGCTTCATCAAAAATGTCCTGATTGTAGAAAAAAGCAAATACGTTTGGCTGATAAGGAATTGATTTCAGGACACCGCCTCCTACTTCACGACAGGCCGATATCAAACCTGCATTAGTTGTTGCTTCATAATCAGAAGCTTTCGCCAGTTCTTCCAGATCCATGATATATCCGCCCCAGGTAGTATTGACACGGTCGATATCTTCATCGAATAAGTCTATGTTGCTGCCGGCATCAAGTGCAGGCTGAAGGCCCTCACGGATTCCGGTCCGGCCCTTAAACTGCAGGTCAACGGTAATACCGGTATCAGCGGTAAACTGATCGGCTGCTGCCTTTATTACTTTTCCCTGCGGTTCGGTGGATTCCCACATCGACCAGTATACGAGGCTTCCCCCGTCTCCGGACGGTGCCGGTGTATCTGCCGTTTTGGTGGTTTCAGCCGGAGCAGCAGCGGCAGTAGTATCAGTTGCTGCGGAACCGCCTCCACAGGCTGCCAGTGAAGCTGTCATCACCGCTGCCAGACCTAATGCGCACAATTGTCTCTTTTTCATAGTACATCCTCCTTTAATATATTTGTGTCAATGTTACTTCAAATACATTTCCCTTAACATCATTATAGTGAATATAAACGTTTTATGCTTTGCACAATATTTCCTTATATTTGTACTATCACGCATTATTTATATTCATTTTATACAAACACTCTGGTACAATCACCATTTTGTACGTCATTTCTTACAACTTTTCTTCTCAAATCAGCCGATGGAGAACCAGCGAATCTCACCCCCGGCCAGCTTCAGATCCTGCGTCTGTCCGCCGCCATCATAGATCCGTGTTTCCTGCGGCTGGCTCACGTTATTTACAACAGCATATTTTCCGGTCTCAGGGTATGCGTGGACTTCACAATTCCGGTTATCGGCATACCACCGTTTCATGCTGTCTTCTTTTCCTGCCGCATAGAATAAGCAGCGCTGTAAGATTCTTGTATTCTCATTGCTGTACGGCAGCCCGGCGAGATAGACACCCCGTCCGTTCCCGTAAGGATGGGCACTGATATGTACCTCATGATCGGAATATTCCACGATTTCCGTACCGGCTCCCAATGCGTAGACATTTTTCATTCCTTCTCCAAAATCAGGCCTGTTCTCCCGGCTGGCATCTTCCGTTATAAAATGATGCCCGGCCTGACAAACAAAATATTTATCTGTTGACAGAGTGTAGCCTAATTCTTTATCCACGCCCAGCACATCAGCCAGCTGAAAATAACGTCCGCCGTGATGGATTGCTGACGGCTCACCAATACCCACAAATCCGCCGCCGTTATAAACCCAGCTGCGCACCGCTGTTACCAATTCCTGATCCAGCCATTCTTCACCGCCCGACCAGGATGTTCCGCCGTCACCCGCGTTGATTATAACATCCACATCTTCCGGTATTCCGCCCGATCTGATATCATCAAAGCTGATGAACGAAACATCGGCGCTCATCCCGCTAAGCGCTTCCAATATGCCAAAATAAGAATATGTCTGTTTATACCATAACGCATGTGCTACCATATAAGGCTGCCAGGATCTTAATTTCCCCCAGCTGTTAAGCACCGCCACCTTAATACCGCAGTACGGCTTGCTGCCGGCAATATTATCATAAATCCCGCGGAATTCATCGGTTACCTTTTCTATGTAATCAACAAACTCCGGGAACTTGTAAGCCAGACTCAGATAGCCGCCATATCCGATCCGGTCGACCGGTTTTCTCATCAGGGCACGCCGTGCCTGAAGCCAGTTCTCCACGGCCTCCGGTACCGGATCATTGCCTTCATAAAAAGTATCAGGAAAGAAATATGGTAAAAAACGCCCTTCCGTATATTTCACCCCCGGGATATCCGAAATCAGCCGCAGGGTCGCACCGCCGCCGACACTGCCAACGACAGCATCAAGTCCGATCTCTGCAAAATACGGCCCGTAAGGTTCCGTTCCAATCCAGTTGTCGCCCAAAAACATCATGGCCGTCCGCCCGGATTCATGCACCAGCTCCACCAGTTCTTTTGCTTTTCCGGCCACAAAACGCTGAATGAAGTCCATGTAATCACGGTATTGTTTCGTCGGAACCCGGAAGGTGGAATTGTAATAACCATTGTCAATAATATCCTCCGGCCTTAACCGGTATCCGTATTCCTGTTCAAACTCTTCCAGGGCTTTTACCGATACCGTGGCCCCATACCCGAACCAGTCCACGAATTTTTCTTTTGCGTCACTGCCGAAGACCAGTGTGAAGTGATAAAAGAATGTCGTAAACCGGACCACATCCGTATCCGGATTTTCCAGCAGCCATCTGACCAGACTCTCCCTGGCAAACGTCCCGGATGCTTCATGACGGACATCAAACGGAATCTCGTGCGGTTTGTCTCCCCAGTTATTTGTAATATGATTATACATTTGAGTCGGATCCCAGATCGCATAAGCCAGAAAAGACACCGTATATTCATGAAACAATTCACCATCAGAAATAACAACCTGCTGCCTGCCGCCGGCTTCAGTCAGGCACCATTCACCGGCAGTAAGGCTCCGCCCGGTTGTCCTGTCAATTACCTCCCACCATTTATCCGGATCATGATCCAGATCAGGAACCACCTGCTGGTCAAAGTATCCATCCATAATATCAATAACCAGCAGTTTTTCAAATGCAGTGCAGCGTTTTGACATCAGATAGATCTGCTGGCACTCATCCATATGTTTTTCTGCAAATTCATTATGTCCCCTGGCAACAAAATATGTAGTATACACCTGAGCATCCAGCGATTTGATATCATCGTCCAGTTTCGTGCCGTCACTGTCACGGACCGCATCGGCTCCCCAGCGTTCCATAAGTTCCTTTGTTTCTTTAAGAAATCCCGCCTGACTGGGTAATGTTACCCTTCCCTTTGTCTTTGCCATTGTTACCTCCTCTGAAATAGAAACTGAAGTTAAATTCAGTATAGCCAAAGAAACGCCCGGATACAAGATGATCCGGGCAATTACATTTGTACATTCTGTCATTTAATTTGCACGATTATTGTGGTATATTGGTTTTAACAATTACCTGATATACAAGACTGCAAAACTGCATAACTGCCGGGAGGATAATCATATGGCTTATGAAAGCGTAGAGCTTAAAGACAGCATTACTATTAATAAGGTTATATCGGTTCACTATTTTCAATACATGAGTGACTTCTCTTTTCCCGGAGAAAGCCACGACTTCTGGGAACTGATCTGCGTTGACCGCGGAGAGGTATATGTTATGGCCGGTGACCAGCTCCGGTCATTGAAAAAGGGTCATATCCTGTTTCATAAACCCAATGAATTTCATAATGTTCTTGCCAACGGACTGGTATCCCCCAGCCTGGTCGTCATCGGCTTCGAATGCCAGTCTCCCTGTATGAAAGCTTTTGAGCATCAGCTGATGATCGTTCAGGATACAGAAAAAGAGCTGCTCGCCCAGATTATTGTGGAAGCCCGTAATACGTTCAGCGGCAGAATGGATGATCCCTATCAGGAAAAACTGATATTTCTGAATGAACCGGCCTCCTTTGGTGCCCCCCAGCTGATCAGCCATTATCTGGAGCAGCTGATGATCCATCTGTACCGCAGATATTTTTCTTATCCGCTGCCCGTACACTCCGACCATTTTCTGGCTGCCGGAACAGGCGAAAAAAATGAAACGTTTAACCGCATTGTCCGATATATGGAAGAACATATCAGTGAACGGCTGACCATTGACAAAATCTGCAAAGACAACCTGATCGGACGCTCCCATCTGCAGAAAATCTTCCGCAAGGTCCGGGGCGGCGGCGTGATTGAGTTCTTTTCGGGCATGAAGATAGATACGGCAAAGCAGATGATCCGCGATCATCAGCTCAATTTCACCCAGATATCTGACCGGCTGGGTTACACTTCCGTTCATTATTTTTCCCGGCAGTTCAAACAGTTTACATCGATGTCGCCATCTGAGTATGCAGGCAGCATCCGTCTGCTGTCGGAAAAAACAAGCGGCTCCAAATAATGCCGGAATGATTATTTCATTCATAATCTATTCACATTTTATTCAAAACTCTTTTACATAATGATCATTATTTCTTCATGTTTTCATTCTATACTATAAACATGAAACGCTTATAAGATTTTTTTCATAATACTCGGGCTGGTAATCAGATTACCAGCCCTCCTCCCTTTTTAACTATAATAATCGAACAAGACGCAGCCCACCGGTAAAAGTGGTTTCTGCGTCTTTATTTTTAATATTATTATTGCAGCAATATGTCCACAATCCTTTTACTGGCATAACCATCGCCGTAAGGATTTGACACCGTGCTCATTTTCTGATACTCTTCCTGATCTGTTAAAATCAAATGAGCAGCCTGATAAATCAATTCTGCATCCATTCCAACCAGCTTAAGCGTTCCGGCCAAAACCCCTTCGATTCGTTCGGTCGTTTCCCGCATCACAAGCACCGGAATGCCGAGACTCGGTGCCTCTTCCTGAAGCCTGCCGCTATCAGTCAATATCAGACTGGATGCCGCCAGAATATTAAGCGGCGCAATAAGACGAATCAAAGGATTATGTCTACTGATTTTCAATATATGGTTATCGTCTGCAGAAATCACATCGTAATTTCCTTTTTCCCCGACAGCTTAAAGAAAACAAGAAGCGAGAATACCGTAGTTAACGTCATAATCGTAGATAATGCTGCCGCTACACCGTAATTTCCCCTGACCACCTGTGTATAGGTTTCAATTGACATGGTTTTTGTTCTGGAGGTGTATATAAGCACCGAGGTACTAAGTTCCGTTATGATCGATATCAGGCTCAAAACAGCTCCCGATACAATCCCCGATACCATCATCGGGACCGTCACCTTAAAAAAGGTTTTCAGCTGGCCGGTTCCCAGGCTGATTGCCGCTTCCTCCACACTGATGCTGACCTGATGAAGGATGGCACTGCTGGAGCGGACGGTATAGGGCAGTCTGCGGATGGTATAGGCCACAATCATGATAATCATGGTTCCGGCAATACGGACCGGGCCTTTGTTAAAGGTAACCAACAGGGCAATGCCCAGAATGGAACCCGGTACAATATAAGGAAACATGCTGAAGATATCAATAACATTAGTCAGTATCCCCGGTCTGCGGACCGTTACATAAGAAATAAGTACTGCAAATATTGCAATAAAAACAATCGATATCGCCGCATAAAGAAAGGTGTTAGTAATCGCTGTCCCAAGTCTTCCGAATGCCGTCTGATAGCTGTCAAAAGAATATCCGCCGGAAAACAGTCTGCCATCGGTTTTCAAAAATGATGTGTACACAACAACACATTGCGGCAGCATGGCAATACACGTATAGAGATAGACATAACCATGGGCAAGGATGTTTTTGATTCCGGTCTCCTTTTTGGCCTCAATCGGTCTGAGCGCACTCATCGTAAATGACTTCCTCGTAGAAATAAATTTCTGCAGCAGGAATATTGCAGTCGCAAATAAGATGACCAGCACAGAGATTGCTGCCGCAAAGTTATCTTCACCGCCGACTTCCGAGATGAACTCATTGTAGATCAGAACCGGAATTGTCCGGTAACCTTCTCCCATCAGCATCGGGGTTCCGAAATCAGCAAGGGCTCTCATAAAAACCAGCAGCCCGCCGCCCAGAATCGTTGGCATAATAAGCGGCAGCAGCACCGTAAGTATTTTGCGCAGTCCGGTACAGTTCATACTTTCGGCAGCTTCCAGCAATGAATTATCAACATTTTTTAATGCTCCCGATACATACATAAAAATCAGCGGTGAAAACTGGATCGTCAGTACCAGCAAAATTCCCGGAAAACCATAGATACCCGGCAGCCGGACACCAAACAGCCGGTTCAGGATGCCGGTCAGACTGCCGCTTCGGCCCAACAGCAGAATCCATGAGTAAGCACCGATAAATGGTGCCGACATCGAAGAAACCAGAATCAAAATCCGGATCGCGGCTGCCCCTTTGATCTGAACCGTTGTCATGATATAGGCAAGGGGGGCTGCCACCACTACAGTCAGCAGAGTCACTGCCACGGTTACTTTCATACTGTTGAAGATCGTTCCGTAGTAATACTTTTTAGAGAAAAAGCGGATAAAATATTCCAGCGTAAATCCACCGGTATCACCATTGATTACACTGTTTTTGAGCAGCGCAAACAAAGGGTAGATTAAAAAAAGCATATACAACAGAAACAGCATAACGGATATGTAAAACCAGATGTCTTTTCTACGACTTGGCTGCATCGTTGATAACCCCCTTTGTATAGTTTTGCTCACCGCTTTCATCAAAGATATTGATTTTCTCCTTATTTACTCTCAGTCCGATCACTTCACCCTTTTTCACCTTTTCATCGACACTGGATTCCTCAATAATCTCGGCCTTTTCACCGGTTTCCAGTTCAACAAAATAGTGCGTGTTCAGGCCAAGGTATACACTGTTTGTGATTGTCGCCCGAATGCCTTCTTCTTTCCTGCAGACTATAAATTCTTCCGGCCTTACCGATACTTTCACCGGTATTCTCTTGCTTCCTTTCGCGGCAATATCCAGATTGTTTATCATTTCCTCATACGTATTTCCGATCTTCAGCCGGTACTCTTCCTCTTCACAGACAAGTTCGGCTTTTAAGATATTGCTGTGGCCGATAAAGGTTGCCACAAATACATTGGATGGACGATGGTAAATATTCCTTGGAGTTCCGACATGCTGAAGCTCACCGTCTTTCATAACCGCAATCCGGTCGGACACAGCCATTGCCTCTTCCTGGTCATGCGTTACATATACTGTTGTAATTCCCACGGAATTCTGGATTTCCTTGATCGAGTTCCGCATATCCACACGCAGCTTGGCATCCAGATTTGACAGGGGTTCATCCATCAGAAGCACATCCGGCTCGATAACGATTGCCCGGGCCAGGGCAATCCGCTGCTGCTGCCCGCCTGACAGCCGTTCCGGCATCCGGTCCATATACTGATCCATTTTTACCGTTTCCAGAATTGCCTGTACCCTTTTATCGATTTCATTGCTGCTTACTTTTCTGTTCTTCAGGCCGAATCCAACATTATCCTTAACCGAAAGATGGGGAAATATGGCATAGTTTTGAAAAACCATGCCGATATTTCGTTTGCCCGGAGGCATATCATTGATTACTGTTTCGTTAAACCCGATGGTGCCGCCTTCAATCGAATTAAAACCTGCTATCATTCTGAGCAGCGTTGTCTTTCCGCATCCGGAAGGCCCCAGGAGTGTAAAAAATTCTCCCGGTTTTACATCGAAGGATATATCCTTAATAATGGTAACGTCGCCGTATTTCTTAACTAAATCCTTAAATGCTATTCCGATCTTCATATTGGTCACGACTCCCGTCCGGTTTATTCATAGTTTGTAATAATATCTTTCCATCTGTCCAAAATCTCATTTTTGTGTTCCTGACAGTAGTCTACATCTTCCTGAATCAGATTGATATCAGAATACGGAATCAGATGATCGCCAATCTCAGCATCCTGATGAAGCGGACGGTTGGTCAGTTCTGTGCCGAAGATACTCTGGGCTTCTTTTGATGTAATAAAATCCACAAACTTTTTTGCATTTTCCGGGTTTGGGGCGCCTTTTACAATTCCGACATCGGATTCGAGGAATACCGCACCCTCTGTTGGGAACACAATCCGTACCGGCGCTCCGCTCTTAACATAGTTAGCACATGGATCTTCATAGGTTAAGGCAACTACATATTCACCTTCCACAACACCTTTGTGAACTGCTCCTGAACTGTTTAAGATTTTGCCGTCCAGATTCTGTACCAGTTTATCAACATAATCCCATGCCTCCTCGGACTCATAACCGCCCATGGCAAGAAGAATATTGGTCAGCTGACGATAAGCACTGGAAGAACTGACCGGATCACCGGAAACAATCTTTCCTTTTAATGCCGGATTGATAAGATCTTCATACCCTTCAATCTTAATGTCCCCGATCAGATTTTCATTAACCAACAGACAACTGCCGTTGGCAATGTATGGGGTTCTGAAAGCAGCCGTATGTTCATGGTCAATCATCAGATCCTTCAGATTAGGTGACACATAATCCTCAAAATAATCAGCATCTGTCACATAACCGCCGAAAATCACGTCTGCATACGGATTATCTTTTTCCGACTCAATTCGTTTCATTAATTCACCGGCTCCGGCACTGACCACCTCTACTTTGATTCCGGTTTCGTTTTCGAACATCGGGATAAACGTATTCATAATTTCATCTACATTTGGCGAGTAAATCACAAGATTACCCGGATTGGCCGCATTTCCTGCAGTCTCTTTTCCGGTTGCTTCATTTTCCCTTGATGTACTGGCACTTTCAGCTTTTGTTGTCTCTGCCGGCGGATTTGCGGATGAAGCATTTCCCTGACATCCGGACACTGCTGCTGCAATACCAACTGTTAACAATAAACCTGCAAATCGTTTCATCGTATACCTCCCATAAATGTGTTTATTTGTTACATTAATTTTATTGTGATATTGCACAAATAACAATCCCGCAGAATCACACTCTTATCCAAAATATCAAACCTTTTTATTTTCGCATGAATCACTTGTAATATTTATACAAATAAAGGCAGGTTTCTCGCCCCTGCCCTCAACTATTACTTATGTTTGTTTTTGTAGTATAACAAAAGCTTACTGGGGGAAATACCCACGTACTTCTTAAAGACTGTTATAAAATATTTGTAATCACTATATCCCACTGACGTAGCAATATTGTAGATCTTTTCATCACCGTTCTTCATATATTCAATCGCCTGTTGAATACGATAACGGTTGAGAAATTCATTGAAGGTCTGGTTCGTTTCTTCTTTTAACTTTTTGTTGATATAATTGGCGCTGACCTGCAGTTCCTCTACCAGATCCTGAAGCCCGATCCGTTTCTTATAATTCTTTTCAATAAAAGCAAATGTCCGGTTTACATAGTAATTGGTATACCCTTCGCCAATCAGGTTGATATCCAGTAACTGCGGCTCACCGGCCGCCGCTTTCTCTTTTTCATAACTCTTTATATGCGTCAGATTCTGCTTTGCCTTCTCCACTGCCAGATCAAGGCCGGAATGGTCGAGCGGCTTCAACAGATAGTTGCTTACCCCGATATCAATTGCCTGCCTGGCTTTCTCAAATTCATTATAAACCGAAATAATAATACTGCTGAACAATACCTCATCCTTAGCTTCCCTAAGCATCTCCAGTCCGTCCATCAATGGCATTCCGATATCAGTCACCACAATATCCGGCTTCAGCTCCAGTATCTTTTCCAGTCCCTCAAGTCCGTTAGACGCTTCTCCGATTACCACACAGTCCCGTTCGCTCCAGGGATATGTAAAAATAATCCCTTTTCGAATCGGTTCTTCATCCTCCACCACAAGAACCCGATAGGTCATCGCCGTTTTCCTCCCCCTTCATTCGTACCGTCACACAAAAACCTTCACTTCCATCTATTTCCTGCACCCCATATCCGTCACCATACATATATTCCAATCGTTTGTGGACATTAAAAAGCCCGATATGATCGCCGCTTCCTTCCTGCCCCAACAGTTCCATCAGTTTCAATGCTTTGTCCTTGGATATTCCTTTCCCGTTATCTGAGACCACAAGAATCAAATCACCGTCTTTTTTAAAAAGAGATATCTTCACACAAAAATCAGGAACCCCCTGATATCCATGTTTTACAGAGTTTTCTACCAGCGGCTGGATCAGCATTTTAGGAATTATCATTTCATTAACAGATTCATCGATCACGATTGAATAGCTGAAATTGCTGCCAATCCTTGTTTTCTGCAGATACAAGTAGTCTTCAACATATTTAATATCATCTTTTACCGAAGAAAACTGATCCTTGTTATATAAACTGTATCGCAGGATACCGGATAGACTGAAGATCATTTTCTCCGCCTCCTCCTGGCTCATCAATGACATATAACGGAGTATTTCCAGCATATTCAGAAAAAAATGAGGATCAAACTGAGCCTCAAGCTGTTTGATTTCAGCAATCCGGCGGATCTCTGAAAGTTCTGCATTACGATGCATCAGCCGGTTCAGCTGCTTCAGCATGTTATTATATTCTTCTGTTAAAAAATGAAATTCTTCGATATTTGAACGATCTGTTATATATTCGGTTTCTCCTGATTTGAGGTGGGAAAACGCCTGAACCAGATTATGTATCGGTTCCGTAACCCGGCGGCTCACCCTGGCCGAGATCCGGTTTACAAGAATGATCAGATGGACCAGTACCACCACTGAAAAAAGGATTGCGACTATATAAGAACTCAGGAATGGATTTTTCGTTCCTGCTGTATAAATGGTGATATCAAATTCTGCCAGGTTTGTTTTGGAATAATAAAATTCATTTTCTATTGACTCAGGACGAAACTGCTCCTTAAGGCCATGCTCCAAATCATTTTGAGTGCTGATGATCCGGTCAAACTTATCAACCGTAATCTGCCTTAACATGCCTTCAGGTTTAATCACCTGCTGAATCCCTTCTTCTAATATCTGGATCAGAATATACCCGGTGACCGTTCCTGTACCGTCAACGACTGCCGTCCCCAAAGTATATACCGAAAGATTACCGGACGGATACTCCAAAAGATTTGATTCCTTCAGCACCTCCGGCGACTGTCTGCGGATCCGCTCAGCAATCATACGGATTCTTGTTTTTGAATAGTCGTCCGACAGCCTGATCGTTGAACTGATGATATTCCCATCAGCATCCAGGATATTCAGAACAGATTTTAAATCAGTATTCCGATTAAAATCGTAAAACTGCTGATAAAGAGCTGCCGCATTTTCTTCATGACTCAGATAAGCCTGCAGTTCTGGTGAAGAAGCAAAATCATGCAAAAACAGCTCCTGTTTTCCCAATGCACCCTCAAGAGCCTGCGCCGACTCCCGATTAAAGATGCGAATATCCCGCCGAAAACTAAACTGTTGAAAAAATATTACAAAAGCAAGAAGCAGGATCGAAATAGAAAACGCCGGAATGATTCCATAGAAAACAAAATATTCACGAAGCAGCAAACTGAATTTCTTATCCTTTTTCATCCCGCTATCCTTTCAAATAACTGCAATATCTTTGACCCTATTATCAGTATACCATATCAGCTGCCGAATGAGCTTTCATCTTTTTGTGCATTATTACCATTATAAGCTAAGATTTTATTATCATATCAATAAATCTTATCACCTTCTAGAAAGTTCTTTCATAATTCAATCATCTTATTGATTTTACTTTCCTTTCTTGTTATACTCATGTCATCAAAAACAAGAAAAGAGGCGATTCCAATATCACATTCAGCTAACAACATCGACAGAATTAAAGGAAAACTGATTGTATCCTGCCAGGCACTCCCCCACGAACCGCTCCACTCATCCTTTATCATGGGGCGGATGGCAAAAGCTGCCGCAGAAGGCGGAGCCCAGGGAATCCGTGCAAATACGCCGGAAGATATCAAAGAAATACAGACGCAGGTAGATTTACCTGTCATTGGCATTATCAAGAAAGATTTTGCAGATTCAGATGTCTACATCACTCCGACAATAGAAGAAATTGATCAGCTCGTCCAGGTTCATGCCGATATCATCGCCATGGATGCCACCGCCAATCTGCGTCCCGGCAACGTCACACTGGATACCTTTTTCCGGCAATGCCGCTCAAAATATCCCGACCAGCTATTCATGGCCGACTGCTCCACAGTCGAAGAAGCCCTGCATGCCGATTCCCTGGGATTTGACTTTATCGGCACCACCCTGGTCGGATACACAAAACAAAGCAAAGACCTTGACGTTTCCGCCAACGATTTCGAAATCATCCGCCAGATCATCGCCCAGGCCGATCACCCCGTAATAGCCGAAGGCCGCATCGACACCCCCGAAAAAGCAAAACGCGTAATCGAACTGGGCTGCTATTCCGTAGTAGTAGGCTCCATCATCACCAGACCCCAACTCATCACCAAAAGCTTTGCAGACATGTTGGCATAGCCAAACAAAAGAATATCACTAAAGCACTGCTCTTGCTTTTACCCAGATGCAGCGAATATTTTGGCAGGGAAAGGGGCCTGTTTGGGCAGAAATCGGCGACATTGAGCGAGCTGACGGCAGTCCTTAGATTGTAACCCGGGCTTTGCCGCGGAGGATTTCTGTACTCCAATCAGAAATCCAGGTGAGGGACGCGAGAACTCTTCAGAGTTCTCGTGGCTTCGAGCCGGTGCCGCGGCAAAGTCCGGGTTACAATCTTAGGAATGCCCCAGTGAGCGAACGGAGCCGATTTCTGCCCAAACAGGCCCCTTTCCCCTCGCGAAATACACCCAAAGCCCCCCTTTATATGCTATACTAAGACCAAATCAATAATAAGGTGGTACCCCCCATGAACTATGAACGAGATGTCCGGCCCCTCATCGAGGTAAACTACAGCAACTTTACAACGGCTGAAAAAACAATTGCCGATTTTTTTCTGGCCAACAAGCAAGTGTCAGATTTTTCCGCCAGGCATATCGCCGACCTGCTTTACACATCGGAAGCAACCCTCTCCCGTTTTGCCAAAAAATGCGGGTTCGAAGGCTACCGCCAATTTATCTACCGTTACCGCGAAACATTAACCTTAGAAAACCATCCGATAAACCCGGATATGAAGCATATACTGTCTACCTATCAGGAACTGCTGAACAAAGCATATACGCTGCTGGACTGGGATCAGATCCGGAAAGTTGCTGCCCAGATCACGCAAAAACGCCAGATATTCGTCTACGGCAAAGGCTCTTCCGGTATTGCTGCCGAAGAATTCAAACTGCGTTTTATGCGGTTGGGCATACACATCGAATGCATTACGGATGACCATATCATGAAGATGAATTCTGCTGTCGTGGATCCCGAATGTCTTGTCATTGCTATAACGGTAAGCGGTAAGACCAAGGATGTCCTGCGGGCACTGAAAACAGCAAAATCAAAGGGGGCCGCTACTGCCATTATCAGTTCCGTCCATATTCGGGCCTGGGATGATTATTGCGACTGGATTCTGCCGATAGCAGCAAAAGAGAATCTTCATCTCGGCAAACTCATCTCGCCTCAATTTCCGATTCTCATACTTTGCGATGTACTTTATGCACATGTACTTCAAGTCAATAAACCTGAGATGGAAGCTCTGCACGGGCTTACCCTGTTTGAGCTTGACTCCCGTGAATCCTGAAACTGAAACCTTTATCTGCTCCGCTTAATGCAACAGATAGCTGATCAGATAAAATACATAGATATGAACGGGATAGAAGATGTAAAAGAACCACTTACTCCGTTTGCCGGTTTTTCCATTATAAAACCAGATCGGAATTGCGGCAAAGACCATCATCCACTGAAATCCACCGGCTGTCACGTAACTGATCGCCGCTGCCGCTGCCAGAACTGCGATCTGGGCAAGCCGCCGCCGTCTGGCCAGATAGAAACCAAACCCCAGCAGAACCCAGGTCACACTGCCTTCAACAGTCAGAATACTGGGTACCAGGATATACATGATACGAAACAGATTAACGTTAACATTAATGGTCAGCAGGATCAGTACCGAAGTCACCACCGGCGCCAGCAGTCCCAGTATACCGGCGACTACCTGCTTTGTCTTTTTTTCGGTGACACCGTTATGAATCACTTCCGCCATCCACATATAAAAGACGGTTACAAACAGGGTCCCAAAAATATTATTCATCAATGCAATATCTTCGAGCGGCATTGCCATCTGAATCACAAAAGACACAAATCCCATAATCCAGAATCCGGCCAGCAGGCGGCTCATATATCGTCTGCGGTTACTGGTATGGACAAATGATTCCACCGACAGGAATAAAAAAACCGGCGCAACGATACGGCCGGCCATGGTAAGCCAAAGAGGAACACCAAACATGTAAAACATCTGATGAATATGGTCTGCCAGCATAAAAACAATACCGATCATCTTAAGAGAATATCCGGTTAATCCGGATACCTGTCCGTCATTGCTGTCTGTTAATTTATCGTTCATTATTTAACTGCTCCTTTTCTCACTGCTAATTATCAGGCTGCCCTACATTATAGTATGGCAGCCTGAATGTTTTCTATAATAGCACAGATGATGTCAGAATAACAATGGTCGATATTATTAATAAATTTGAGTTACCGTCCATCATGGCTCCGGCTATATATTTTATTGCAGTTATGGCATGAAATCCGGCATTGGTAGCTGATCAGGTTAACATCCCGTATTGTAATCAGCGGTGAATCATCACCGGGACAGCAGCAGCGGTTTTTCCGGATAGGCATTGGTTCATCCGAAGACAATCCTTCCGCTCCGTCTGCCATTGATATCGACATGCTGCCGCAGTTACCGCATTTACAGGTATAAGATAAGGAAAAATCATCATAGGTGGCGTAACACAGATAACCTATCGTCTGATTGCAGCCGCCGCAATAGATCCAGCCGCCGTAATTGCTGGCCAGGCTGGTACCTGCAAACTGCTTGCTCTTTATTGGTCTGGACATAAACTACACTCCTTCTGCACCGGTGGATTGCACCGTTTTAATCTGTTCTGATGCCAACAGGTTTTTTTAAAATGTCCGTACCGTATCCGGCGAACGGTAATCCGGAAGCTGTGCAAAGATAAACGACATATCGTCGACTTCTTCCATTGCCTCTTTATATTTTTCAGAAATCGACGGATCAAGGATTTGCTGCTGTGTATAAACCAGATTCTGCGGATCAAGACGATGCGTTGTAATGGCATAGTTCAATCGCCTTTTACAGCTGCATTTTGCAGAATCGGCCAGTCCGCAGTATTCTTTCAAAAATCCGGCCATTTTCTTCCGGGTCCGTGACAGCCGCTGACGGTAGGCATCAGGTTTCATATCGAGAATCTCTGCACATAATTTGCTGTCGATCTGAAACATGGTTCCTAAGATATAAATAATTCTGGTCTGCGGATCAAAGCACTGCAGCATGACATTTGTGCAGGACAATTTCAGTTCTTCTGCCAAAAGTCCGCGGTCGATGCCGCCGGACAGATCGGCACTGCCCTCCATAAAACCATTTTCAATATCTGCCCCGTAGAATTCAAAGCTGAGCGGTCTTGCCGCAAACATGCTCTTTTTATAATTGAGCAGGTGATTAACCGCAATCCGGTAGACCCAGGTAGTAAACTTACCCTCTTTACGAAACGAATTCAAACCGGTGATAATACGGATATAAATTTCCTGAGAAGCATCCTCTGCATCATGATGACTGCCCAGCATCCGCAAAGACAGGTTAAATACCATATCTTCCACCTCTCTCAACAACTGCTCAAGGGCCTCTTTATTACCGCTTACCGCCTGATCAACAAGCTCATTATGCTTCATCTGCATAAAAATATACCTCCTTTATCTATTGTAGCCTTTTTGACTATCTAACTAATTAGACAACTCAAAAAGCAGATTGTGACACCTTAATTTAAAAATTATGATAAATAATTTAATTATAACAAATACAGGCAAATAAAAACAGGCGGAGATCCCGCCTGTTTTAACCATTAACTTACTCAACAAAGTTTGTCAAATAATTTTCGCTATAAACTTCAATTACCGAATCAGGATATAAAACAACGTTTTTCAACACCTGCATTCCTTCATCTGAAATGGATTGTATGTCATAATATTCCCGTACCCAGCCCTCTTCCCATGCTCCGGAATCAATTTTAATCACGAAAAAATAATCTGCTGTTTCTATTCCAACATAATAATCACATTCACCTATATCTACTATTTTCCCCTCTGCATTTAGTAATGACATCAGATGTTGAATTGTAGTACTTGCTCCCATACCTGGCATCAATTCCGATGCATTGATCGTCATTGATCTATGACTTAATACATTATTTTGAAAAACCATATTGATGCAATATGGTATACTACTTTTATTGCTATTCACATGCGCAGAACTCCACTCCAACCTAAAGTGGTCTGACAAATCGTTTGCAAAATAAACACTTCTATAGTCTTCATAATAAGATTCCTCCTCATACTGAAGCACCTGCTTTAATTGATCCTCACTATAATATATGTAACGCAAAACATCCCAGTTTATATCCTGTTGCTTAACTGAATCTCCTATAGCTGCGCCAAAATATGCTCCATCCTGCATACCTTCAGCAAATACTGCATTACTAAATAACAATGTTGTTACTGCTGCTGTCAAAAACACTCTGCTTTTTCTCATAATTACCTAACCCTTTCTGTATATAAATTTAATTGTTACTTTGAAAAATGCATATAATCCTTCTCCCACTTCCAATCCCCGCCCCATTTAAATCCATGCTCTTTAAATAATCTCACACACAGGTCATGTTCCTCCAGCTTATACGCATGGAGAAAATTCCTGTCTGCATATGGACGCGACTCTTCCGGTTCACAATGCTGCTCACCTTCTGAATCCCACCAGATATAAGGATTGTAAAGCGGATTAATATCAATTGCTTTCCCGAAAGCATGGTTGGACAATCCGGTGTCCTGACCGGCACTGACGCGATAGTTAAAACAGGACGTATTGTTTGCTGCCGCCGATACCAAATCGGCACCACCGTAATCATCGACCAAATGCATTTTCTGAATTGGATACTTATGATCATACAGCTGACGGAAGATCGACAAAAGACTCTTGCTGATATCCCTGTGACATACCAACTCGCCCACATAGATATTACCGTCACGACTGTAATGCAGCACCTTCACATAACGCAGATCTGTGATTGGTACCACACAATCCGCGCCATAGGACTTATTCTTCATTCGGGAAAATATCGTCTCATCAATGCTCATTTCAAAAAAGTATGCATTTACACCTGAGGCAGAAACATCAGACTTGCTTAATCTTGTCCCCGCCTTTAATTTTGATATATCGAGTTTCTCAGGTGTGGATTCTGCCAATTCTGTTGTCATCTCCATCTCTGTCTGACTCGCTGATGTCGATTCTGCCGGTACTTCCTCCGATGTCTCCCCCTCTCTCGATTCCTCTGACTCGTTATCGTCCGGGGATTCCATGATCGCTATCGCTTCTGTCTCCTGAACCTCCTGATCCGTCTCCGGCTCTGAACTCTCTTCTGATATATCACCTGTCACCCAACGTTCACTCTCATCATGATTGATACTCAGCTCTATCTCAAATGCTGTCGTACCCCCTGCGGCCACAGTTGATTCCGGATGGGGCCTGAAAACAGCCGGCTGCGGTATCGGCTGCAGATAAAATACCAGGGCCGCAACTTCAATTCCTATTAAATACCCCCATAAGAGAACCTCACCTATGACACGCAACCGTTTCATCTTTAAACCTGCCTCCTCAGACTGCCTCCTGCAATTTCTTTCGGTCAATTTTCCCATTGTCATTATGAGGCAGCTGATCCATATAAACAAATTTTCCCGGAATCATATATTGGGGAAGCAACTCCTCCAACTGTCTGATCAATATATTCCTGCTCTGTTTTTCTCCGGAATAAAACAAAACAATTCGTTGTTTATCCGAATCATAACCACAAGCGCATTCACCGATAACTTTTAAGCGGTTGGCGGCGGTCTCTACTTCCCCCAGCTCGATCCGGTATCCCATATGTTTGATCTGATAATCTTTTCTTGACAGATAAACCAACCGGCCGCTTTCATCATAACGAACCAGATCGCCGGTACAGTAAATCAGATCCTGATACCGGTTATGCAGTGGATTCTGAATAAATACCTGCCTGGTCCGCTCTTCATTACAATAGTATCCCGTTGCCAGACAGCTCCCCCTCAAACAAAGTTCACCCTCTTCCCCGTCTCCGGCCAGCTGATGGTCATTGCTCAAGATCAGTGCTTCTGCATTCAGGATGGGATTCCCGATCGGCAGCGGCTGTCCTTCCGGCTCCTGGCCGGTATAAATGTGTGCAGTACATACAAATGTTTCCGTTGGCCCGTATAAATTTGCATATACGAGATCCGGCAGGTGTTTCACCCAATAGTCCAACTGTTTGCGCGGCAATACCTCACCGGCAAACATCATATGACGTAAATATTCCGGTCTGACAAATTGAAAGGTATCAAACCCGGCAACAATTCCCATCGCTGATGGAACCCACAGGCAGGTGGAAATTCGCTTTTCATTCATATACTCGATCAGACGCACCGGAAAGCTGAATAATTCCCGGGGAATAATCACCATACCGGCGCCAAAATATACTGCGCCAAAAATATCATGGACCGAAACATCAAAATAAAATGGTGCCTGATTTCCAAACACATCCTGTTCATTAATGTCAAAACTCTTCTCCAGCCATTCGAGATAATTTATAATCACCCGATGATTCAGCAGTACCCCTTTCGGTACACCGGTAGAACCGCTGGTGAAGAGAACATATAAAGGATCGGCCTCTGTTATCCTGTTATGGATTCTCTCAAGCACCACCTCATCTTTTGTTGTGGTGATCATTTCCTCATAAAGCAGAATTTGACAATCACTGCTGCAAAAACATTCTGCAATTTCTCTGTGAGCATGGTCAGTAATTAAAATCTTCGGTTTTAAAATCTCATAAATGATGCGGATGCGTTCAAGCGGCATCTGACAATCAATCGGTGAATAAAAATTCCCGCTGTTTAAAACACTGAAAAAAGTGACCACACATTCCGTACTTTTATCCATAAAAACCGCAATCGGCTCTTTTGTTCTGCCAATTAATCCGGCAATGGCCGTTCCACCACTTTGTGATTGTTCGAGAAGTTCTCTGTAAGTAACCTGTGTCCTGCTGTCTTCACAGACCACTTTCTCCGGATAACAGCCGGCTGACTGCACCAGGTAATCTAATATAAGCTTTGCCATCTCATCCCCTGTTATTTATTTAATTTAATCTGATATTCAATCCCGTCTACTTTTCTGTTCGTAGTATAAATACTCAGTTCGACATTCCCCTTAGTATAGCGATATACACCAAATTCCTCCTGATATCCTGTACCGTAGGCTTTTATCATATCGTTGTAGGATGACCCCAGTTTTATCCCTTCCTGTGTCTGCACGGTATGATCCAGAAAATAGATTGAACTGATATAATCAACGCCATTCACCGGATAAGTTCCCAGTTCAATTCCATCATAGGTATAAATGCGGTCCATGCCCTGATAAGCACAACTTTGCTGTTCAAAGCTTTTTTTATAATCCCCCAGTGCCCTGAGTGTCTCATTCGCCACTACATTCAGCTTAATCTCCGTTCCTTTATAAGTAAATGCATATCCCGTATCCTGTGTCTGCGCGGCAGCCGTTGTCCTCAATGATCCGGCGTATGCAGGCCGGGCATATAATATGGCACTCCCGATTAGCAAACTTCCAATTATTACTGTCATCTTATTCTTCATAGCAGTCATCTCCATTTCTTTTTATTCCGGTTATTCTATATCTGAAAACCGCCGGATATATCCAAGCGAATTCCATTCTTGTTCCTGATCTGCTTTCATCTGTTTATAAAACTGTACTTTTTCTGTCCAAACCGTCTGATACTCTTCCTCATCGCGATGGTCTTCAAGCTTCACATAATCCTGCAGATATTCCCCCAGATATCGCGCAAGCTTTTCTGCACCATAAACATTAAGCCGCTGACCACCATTATAGGTATCCCGATTAAAGTCCAGACCGATCTGTGAAATCAGCGAAATGCAGTTAATGTACGCCAGATCATATTCCCTGGCATAGGTCTCCATCTGGTTGTTCCACTCGTCATACCATACCGGATAGAGGCTGGGAGCTTTATACAGGATCAGCTCAATATTACGCTGCTCACACAATGTTCTGATTTTATCCAGATAATGATACGAACTGTCCGGAAACTGATAGTTGGCCCGCCGTCGTTCAGCCGGAAAATCTGTCGCTGCCTGTATATCGGCACGCATATAATAACCATTATGTGATACCAGGGGACGAGACCGGATATACCGGAAATCATCCGCCTCCAGTTCCTGCCAGCGGCTGTGATAACGCAATAATGGAAACACATATTCGATGATATGCTCATCTTCCATCCCGGTCGCCCGGATCGCATCAATTTTTGTCTTTGACCATCGCATCCCGTCTAAAGTCATGCGGTTATAGGCTTCGTTTATCTGTCCGGCTTCCTGCATTGCTGAAATACTCAGTAATACCGCCTGTGGTGTCTCATATTTCAAGGTATCTTCCAACAGGTAATAAGACTGTGCCATCAGCTGCTGGGCATTCCCCCGGATATATGAGGAAATCCCATATTCCTCCCACAAAGTAACCGGTGAAATATTTTCATATACTTCACAGTCCCCCAGAATCAGTAAATCATGAGGGATTTCTTCCTGATAATACTCAGCCGTGAAATTTCCTTCGATCACTTTCCCCTCATATTTAGGTACAACAATTCTTTGAATAAGTCCCATCACCGCAAGGGAAAATATAAGCATGATCAGCCGGAAAATATAAGTCTTTTTCACATCATTTCCCCCTAAAACTGATTATAAATAAACTGGCTGGCATCATATCCCTGGCCATATGCACCAAAGATTAACACAAACAAAAACAGTCCAAACCAGATCAAGTACTGCATAAATACCGTTTTTTCTGATATCAGACGTCTCACAGAACCGCCCCGCTGAACCAGACTCACACCAAACATCAACACCACTCCGCATAGTACTAGGAACCAGTCAGCCGGGCTGACTCCCAGGCCTGAGAAAGATTCTGTCTGTAATTGGGAAAGCGACAATTCGGTAATCATGCTCCACTGCATCCGCAGCATACCGCCAACCGTCCGGTAATACTCCAACATCTGAACCAGGCTCAGGATCAGTAACGTCCGTCCGATCTGAAAAACCGGAAACCATTTTTTTGCTCCAACCTGGTGTTTTTGATGGAATCGTTTTTTCCATGAATTCATTTCCTGGGAAATCAGCAATATGACACAGTGAATCATCCCCCATATTACATAACCCCAGGTCGCGCCATGCCAGATGCCGACTACCAGCCAGACCAGAATACTGGCACTGTATACCGGGACTCTTCTTGCTGCTCCCATGCCAAAACGCTTTTTAACCCATCCGGTAAGGCGGCTGACCGGCTGACAGACCGAAGCCGGATAAAAAATATACTCTCTCAGCCATAACATCAAAGACATGTGCCATCTTCGCCAATACTCCGGAACCGACTTAGAGAAATATGGCCGTTCGAAATTTTCCGGCAGGCGAATATCAAACAGCTGGGCCGCTCCAATCACAATATCGATTCCTCCGCTGAAATCAGCATAAATCTGAATCGTATAACTGATCATTCCGATCCATACATAAAACCCCCGATAAAGATCCGGGTTCTGGCTGATAGCTGTGATTACCGGAGACAACCGGTCCGCCACGATCAGCTTCTTCATATATCCCCACAGCATCCGCTGCATTCCGGCATAGATATTGTGCTTATTCCAGCTGTGTTTACGAAAAAACTCTGTTTTCATATCAGCAAACTGACTGATCGGCCCCTGAATCAACTGAGGGAAAAACGATATAAACAGCGCCAGATGAAAGACATTTTTCTCTGCTTCATATTTATTCCGGTAAACATCAATCAAATATCCCATTGCTTGAAAAGTATAATAGGAAATTCCCAGCGGCAGAATCCAGTTCACATAAGAATAAGCATTCTCACGGCCAAATAGTCGAAGTCCGATATTAATATTATCAATTGCAAAATTTGTGTATTTTAGCACCGCCAGTAACCCGAAGTTCAGCAGCAGCACAGCCAGGAGCAGGCGAAACATGCGTTTTTTATGACGCAGGCGATACTCCTTTTTCTGTATCCTGTCCTCGTTGCATGCCTTGAGATGATCCTCACCTTCGGCAGTCAGAACAGAAAGCCGCATCCCTGTCCACCAGGTTGAAAGCGTTGTTATTATAATAAAAATCACTGATTTCCATCCGGCTGTTATGTAAAACAAGTAGCTCATTAACAGCAATAGACACCATTGAAAGCGTTTAGGAATAAGGTAGTAAACTATTGCCGACAAAAACAGGAAAAACAAAAATTCATAGGATACCAACAGCATCTGACTAGTCCTCCAGACGCTTAATCAAGGCACAGATCTGCTTCACAGAATTAAAATTCTCCGGTACGATCTCGTTTGCCGGTATTGTCACGCCAAGCTGTGCTGATATCTGACTGATCAGAAATACCATTTCAAATGAAGTCAAATGTCCATCCTCAATTAACGTCTCACAGTTTTCATAATCAACCTCATCATTGATCTCGTTTAAAATATTTATAATTTCTTCCACTTTTTATTTCTCCTCGGTCTTATGGTGTTGTTGGATACTGGCTCTGGTCAAATGTATGGCTGTTGCCGTTGCGCCTGGAATAATCCATCAGCTGCCCGGTTGTCAGAAGGCAGAAATTACCGCCAACGCGTCTGGGTGTAGTATCAAAATGATACCAGTTGCCTTCTATGTATACCAGATTCCACCAATGATTCGAATCACTTGAACGAATCACCTCAATACTTGGAATTCCCGCTCTGCTGAGAAGTGTAAGGGCTGTTGCATAATAAGTATAACAATGCCCGCGACGCCGTCTGAGACCTTCATTTGCCGACCCGGCCCAATCGCCGATCGCGCTGTTAGCACCGGCACTATAAGTCATACTGCCTCTGATCCAATTGTAGATAGCAACTGCTTTCTGACGGTCGCTCATACTTTCATTGGTAATCCGGGCCAGGATCTGGTCTGCCATGGCATCATTCGCCCGCATCAGGTCCGTTTTATCCTCTTCCCGCGGCATCACAAACGGTGCTTTATGCTGATACTCAATACTGGCCGCACCATCAGGCCCGAACCGATACAATATCCCATTAATTTCAAGCTCCTGATCATGTATCATCGCACCATCATCATTTAATAAATATACCGTTCCATTATCATCAAACATTCCCGTCCGCATATATCCGTTTTCATCAAAATAATACCATTCCCCGCCAATATATGCCCAGACCGAAGCCGGATAGGAGCCATCGGCATTGCGGTACCACCATCCACTATCATCCTGATGCCATTTAGAAACCCCTGGTCCATAATCACTTGATGCTGCATAAGACCTGCCTGAAATGCAGATAATAGATAAACCAACTGCTAACCATAATTTTTTCATTTTATCATATGCCCCCTTCGAAGTCCAATATTACAATACTATAGTATTTTATAAATGTCAACGATGTTTGACAATTCTCGTCAGATATAACCGTCCTATTTTACGATACTTTCGTATTTATTCTCAATAACAAAATACAGTAAAATAGTATTGTAATATTTGACAAAATTATAAAGGAAACAATACCTATGTTAAATTCAAGTATACGTGAATTACGCATTGCCAATGGTCTTTCCCAAGTACACCTGGCTCAAAAACTGGGAGTTTCCAAACAAAGCGTATCAAACTGGGAAAATGATAATATTCAGCCATCCATTGATATGTTGGTGAAAATTGCTGATTATTTTAACGTCCGTACCGACTATCTTCTGGGACGTGATACCAGTACCTACATTGATGTAACCGGACTAAGTCTCACTCAAATTACTCACATCCAGCAAATCATTGTCGATATCCGCGGCTATTGAAAATTAAAAACAGCATGTTTTATTCATACCCAAAATAATATGAATAAAACATGCTGTTCTTTTAATAAATCACCTCTATCAAAACCCCAGCTTCTATAACCATTTAACCATTCTCTGGCAAGGATATCCATACGCTTCCAATTGTATATCATCTCTGAAACCACAGGAGTGATAACACGCTACAGCTGCCTTTCCTTTAGGATCATCACCCCGAAACGTCACAACCTGAAGCATAGTACCCGGCCGGAATTGTTTTATTACTTCATTAATCAGCATCTTAGCAATTCCTCTATTTCTAAATCGAGGATTAACCGCCAGAAATGTTATCTCACTATTCTTATACGAAAAAGCTATTAATCCAGCTACATCTTCGCCCTCATATTGAATAAATGCCGTTCTTGTTTCGGCAGCATGATACATCGCCTGTACAAATTCACGTTCCTGATAACCGGCAAAATTATCCTTTACAAGTTCCATCAATGCCAAACAGTTATCAATATCATCTTCATTTAAGTATCTGATCATCATACACCTACAACTTCCTTTCTACAATATTTACTCATTAGTTTTTTCAGCAGTCCGCATTCTTTGACAATACCGGATAATATAAATACCAAGCAAAACCACCCAGGAAAAGGCCTCCGCATACGCCACCACCATATTCCCAAACCGTCCGACAAACAGATACGACGAAGCAATTCTGACAATCAGGGCTGCAAAACCGGCAAGCCCGGAAAAGAGCATATCTCCCATACCTTCAAGATACCCCCGGACTGCCATTGCCAGTCCATAAAATATGTAACAGCTGGCTATCGCAAAGAAGAACGACTTTCCAATCTCCACAGATTCCCGGGTCAACCCAAACATGGCAAGTAAAAATTCTCCTGTTAAAATTACAATCAGAGTCAGACCGATTGAAATTCCGGCTATCATGAACAATCCGATCTTCAACGCTTTCTTCGCCCGCTTCATATCGCCGGCCCCAACATTCTGGGCAACAACCGTGGCAATTCCCGAACCAAAATTAACAATCGGCAGTAAGATCACGGAATCAACCCGGTACGCAGTGGTAATGGCCGCAACAGTCTGTTCGCCAAATCCGTTCATAAACCGCTGCAGAATAAGATTCCCTACCGAACTGGTTCCCGACTGCACGGCCGGAGGCAGGCCAAAGCCTGCACCTTTCTTCACTATATGTCCTTTTATGATATCCCGACCAAACCGGAACCGCAGATGCGGATAATGCTTCACCGCATATCCCACAATAAATATCGTCATAGCACCCTGGGAAATAACAGTTGCCGCTGCTGCACCTGCCGCACCATACCTCCAGACAGCTACAAACAGAATATCCAGAACAACATTGGCAACAGAAGACACCAATACCGATAGAAATGGCGCCCGGCTGTCACCGAGTCCTCTGAGCACAGCTGCATATACATTATAGACTGCCAGAAAAGGGATGCCGATAAACATAATCCGCAGATATTGTCCGGCTATCGTATACAGGTTCTCAGGTGTATTTAACAGCTTCAAAACAGGATATGTAAAAATCATTCCCAAAATCGAAATCAGTAAAAACATCCCGCCTAATAATATTACGAAAGATGCTAATGTATGTTTTAACTTTTCCTTTTTCCCCATTCCAACCTGCTGTGCAGCCAGAATGGATAAACCGGAAGTAAAGCCTGTAATCGTCATAATAAACAGATTATAAAGTGCCGTAGTTGCTCCGATCGCTGCAAGAGCAAGTTCACCTTCAACATTTCCGACTATAAAAGCATCAACCCAGTTAAACAGCTGTTGAAACAAACCGCTCAGCACCAGAGGTACTGTAAAAAACACCAGAATTTTAGCAAGGTTTCCCTGCGTCATATCTTTTCCCATATCAAGTCCTCCGTCTGAATCTCCCGAAAAAAAAGGCATCCTAGAAGTTACACATATGACATAAAACCGCCGTCATATATAAGGGGTAACTTCTAAACGCCTTTTAAATGATATCTGCCCTGCCGGCAGAATATAATCTTTTAAATTACGAAAATTATAGCAAATCATTTCCAGAAAGTCAATATTTCACAACTTAATAAAAACTTCCACTTGTTTTCACAGCCGGAATCATTCATAATATAAGTATCATAGAAAGAAAGAGAGGTGATTCCAATGGACATTTCCATATCAGAAGAGGTCACCGGGGAGTACTTAAAGGATGTCGATGACATCCTTAATCATAAAGAATTCCTCAGATTAAGTCACTACACGCATCATCACTGGACTACACGGCTGATGCACAGCATCAATGTTTCCTATATTTCATGGCTGATTGCCAGAAAACTGAATTGTGATGCTAAATCTGTAGCACGGGCAGGACTGCTCCATGACTTTTGTCTTTATGACTTCAGAGAAGGAACACCAACCGGCGAACTGCAGGCATTTTATCATCCAAAGTTTGCTGCCAAAAGCAGTGCTGAACTATTCGAAATCAGTGATTTAGAGGAGAATGCTATTCTGTCACATATGTTTCCCCTGGGACCTCTTCCCAAAAGCAAAGAAGCCTGGATTCTTACACTCGCAGATAAGCTTTGTGCCAGTGTGGAAGTCTGCCATGTGGCAATTGCATTGGCCCGCAGAAACAGAATTACGATTATTCAGGCTTAGAGAACTTGAACTCAATGACATAAAACATACACAAACAGAAACCGGCGGCGATCGCTACACCATCGTCTCCGGTTTTTCATTTACAGGATCCCCGTATCCTCCCATTCCGTAATATCCGGCAGTTCCCGGCTTTCATAATATCCGCGGAATAATTGAATTAACTGCTGTTTATCTGTAACATGAGTCGAAAAAATCTTGTCACCGGTACATACTTCTACAGTATATCCTTCAATTACTGACGACTCTGCTTTCGCAGCAAACAAACGTTTAAATGCCCCTTTAGATTTCCCATATTTTGGCATGCACTGCATAAACACATTATCCGAAGCCGTTTCGGATTCAAACCAGAAAGTGACAAAGGCATTATCATGGTTTGATGTCCCCCGCTCCGGCAAATCCACCGTGTTCAGTTCATGCTCCAGATCACTCCAGTTTATACAGCGCTCATTTCCCTGTTCATTACGGATCTTTGCCAATGCCACACCCGGACAGAAAAATTCCCCGCTCTGGCAATCATAAAATCCCACCTGATTAGCTTCGGCCAGAGCCTTCATGTCCCGATATGCCTCCTCAGCTACTGACCAGCCAAATGATGCATAAATAATCTCACTGCCGATCGAATAATCCGTCAGGTGGCGTTCCGTCTCCGCATCACCAAAAGCTTCATCACTGAGACTGTGGGGACCATTGAGCGGCGGAAACCGTTTCTTTATCTCCTGAAAACACGCTGTCAGTTGAGGCGCCGTGCCGATCACATCATTATAATCCCGATTCTCGCCCCATTCTGTCTGCTCATCAAACCAATGCCTGAATGATTCATAACTGTCAATCGCCTGGTTTTGTACGAATAACGCCAAATAATAACTCATAGTATTACCTCCAACCCGAAATTCGCCTGTATTGTGAACAGGTATTTATACATTCCCTGTCCTTAATTCAATGTTGGCTTTATTATACACGCTTCCTATGAATTATTACAACCAGATAATTTCAGATAACGATAGAAAAAAGAGTCCCGGAATTATTCCCGAAACTCTTTTTTCTGCCATATGACGGACAGCTGTTATATTTTCTACTGTTGATTAATTACCGCATTAGCCATCCCCTTTAATATATCTCTGGACAAATTATAGTTATTAACTGCCAGTATATAGGTTATAGAATCTTCCTGCCACATAACACGCTGAATCTTGTTTTCGCCATATGTTTCTTCATAATAAAACAATTTAGGATTGCTGCCATTATCAATAAGAACCCCGCCGTCAATTGTCATGTCCAGATTATTTGCAAACACGCGAACCATCTGTGATTCAGCTGCACCCGTTTTTGTGTATTCCAGTGCCAGCGCCTTACCATAAGACGGATCAATAAAACCACGGTGGAAGCTGAATTCTTCCGACAGCTTTTCGGCCATCTTCGGCAGATAACCAATATCCTTTTTTACCGCCTCTTTATCTGGAAATGTCAGATAGTTGTAACCACCGGAATCGGTGTTTACCACGGAAACCGAACTCTGGTCTGTACTCTGCGCTGAACTTTGACTGGTTGCAGCTATTGCCGGTATACTGCATAGTGTTAATAATACCAACGCGATTGTTCCACTTTTTCTGATCTTTTTTGTCATAACTGATTCTCCTTTTTTGTTTTTCCTGATTACGGACTCAGTATAACAAAGTCGTTTATGTTATGATTGTTGCCAATGTATTGTTTGTGTGTAGAAAACGAATTTCAAAACAAATACCTTCCGGAGTATTGAACATACGATAGGAAACATCATGCAGCTCCAAGATTGTCCTGACAATATAGAGTCCCAGCCCGCTTCCCCCTGTCTGCCGGTTTCGTGACTGTTCCAACCTGGTAAATGCATCAAACAATTGCGGTATATCCTGGTCCGGTATATGAACTCCCGTATTTTCAATGGTAACAATAATTTCTTTATCCACCGGAACTGCCTTTATCAATATCTGTGCTCCGTCCGGAGAATAGTGCACTGCATTTCCAAGCAGATTGCTGATTACCCTGGCAAACAATTTCCGGTCGATCCGGACAACGGAACCCGTTGTCAGCATTCGTTCCACATGCAAATCTTTATTAAGAAACAGTTCTTCATATTCGTCTGTTATTTCCGAAATAAGATCAGCCAGATCTACCGTCTCCAGCTGCAAATTAAAGTCCGAAGCTTTCATTTTGGGTATGGTCAGAATCTCACGTACAACCTTCTCCATGTCACATGTTATCTCAAACGCCCGATTCAGGTATTTATCACGGTCTTTATAGCCGCCGACACCATACAGCATCCCCTGGATCTGGCCTTTTAGTATCGTAATCGGTGTCTTGAGTTCATGAGAGGCAGCGGAGAAAAATGTCAGCTGCTGAACTTCCAGCTGTTTTTCGCGCTTAATATCTTCCTGCAGCATCTGATTAGCTCTCTTCAACTCATCCAGCGCATTTGCAAGATTCCCTGAAAGGGTGTTTAAGCTTTCCGCCAACTCCCCCAGTTCATCCACTCTGTCAAGCTGAATATGAACATCGAAGTCAAGTCCTGCCATTTTTTTTGAAGTTGCCCCCAGATCAATCACAGGGCGGGTTATATATCGCGAATAAAGCAGGGAAACTGCCAGCGATATCAGGAAAATTGTGCTCAGCATACCAGGAAGAACCTGCCGCAAGGCCAGGGTAAACAGGTTAACGGCCTGCCGGTTGCTCAGCATGACCAGAGTATATTCCTGAGGCGAATCCTTTAACCGGAATGCATATGTTTTAGTCAGACCGCTGCGGGCAACTGATTCACCGTCACTCTGGCCAGACGGAGCATAGGAAAATGCAGCTGTTGATCCATAATCAACTGTAGTTCCGTTCTCATCCCGAACTTCCAATATCACATTGTAGTCATTACTGAAGTCATTTAGCAGCTGTCCGTATTGCTCTGTATCTACATCCTCCAAACGGGTAATTAGCCGCTCTGCTGCCGCATCTACATTGTGGTCAACGATTGCCAGATAACTCTTCGGTGCAAACAAGGCAATATAAGTATAAGTAATTCCGGAAACAATACAAAACAATGCCAGCATCGTGATAAAAATCTTAGCGGTCAGATGAGTTTTTATATAGTTTATCAATGCGATATCCCACTCCCTTCACCGTCTCAATATAGTCCACGCCAAGCTTTTTTCGCAGATTTTTAATATGATTATCCACTACCCGGTCGTTGCCGTAAAACTCATACTGCCACAATTGTTCCAGAAAAACTTCCCTTGTAATAACCCGCCCCTGATTCTCCAGAAGTATCTGCAGAATCTCGAATTCCCGTTTAGTCAGGGGAATTACCTCATCAGAAACTGATACCTGAAAGTTATCCGAATCAAGTCTGATCTCACGAAACGTTAAAACTTTATTTTCGCTGTTTTGACTGCTCTGCACTGACCGTCTGAGAACTGCTGAAATCTTGCGGAGCAAAACCGGCATGGAAAATGGTTTTGTAATATAGTCGTCAGCCAGAAGGTCAAATCCTTTTATCTGATTGTCCTCACTGTCGAGTGCCGTTACCATGATGATGGGAATATCTGATTTCTTACGAATCATCTCACAAACTGTATAACCATCAATCTTCGGCATCATAATATCCAGAAGGATCAGGTCAAAAGCACCTTCCTGAAAAGTTGAAATACCTTCGAGACCATCTCTGGCAATCGTCACCCGGTAGCCGTTATCCTCCAGAAAAAACTGCAGCAGTTCTTCAATATCTTTATCGTCTTCGATCACAAGTATATGCTTCACAATGCCCTCCTCATCTCAAAACACAGGTTGACATTATTGTACCAAGTCGCTAGCGCGACGGCCAGCCCCAAATACATAAATGTTCTACT
>DAMAMW010000044.1:0-50139 GCA_032073745.1 Lachnospiraceae bacterium
AAGGTTCCGTTTGGAAAAATGGGACTTGTTTTTTAGCCTTTTGACGCTCTAATCAAAGATATCAGACTATGGTAAAATATTTAGTAAATATGTATCATTATGAAAAGAGGGATGATTATGGAAATCAGAGTGTGTCCGGTATGTGACCAAAAGATGAGCTCCGCCCATTATTGTAAAACATGCCGACGATATGTCCGGCATCCTTTTATCAGAAAAGTCAATTACTATTTAAATGAACAGGGGCCGCGGGTCAGCGAAAGCAGCATTGAACCACAGCGGAACGTTCCGGTTCAGCCAATGCAAAATAGAAATACTCCGATATCAACCGGACAGAATCAGTGGCAGCCGGTGAAGCCCTCGGGGCATGATGACAAGAGAGTACCAATTGTTTTATTAGCTGCAGTGATTATCGGGATATTTTTTGTTGCAGGTTTTCTGGCGATTGCGTTTGAGCTGAGGCGGGATCATTCATCAGTTAGTGTGGAATCTTTTATTTTTGGTGATGACTCTGCAGAGTATACGGATGAACTTGGTCTGGAGGAAATGGTTGAAGACTATGAAGAACTGGATGCGGATGAGGTCAGAGAAGCCGGGGCGGCATGTTCATCCTACGGTCATTTTCATACAACTGGTTATGAAATGGAGGATGTGTTATTTGAGCTGATTGCGGAAGAAGAGTTTATCATTGAAGAACGTCAGGAGTATTCTTACAATGAGCGTTACAGCGATGGTACGACCTGGTTCTCCAACGGCGTTTATTTTTATCTGGAGAGTGATACCGAGGAAGTTTACCCGATGCTGGGATTGGATTATGATACCGCAACAGATGCTCTTCATGAAGTGGATTTGATACTGGAAGATCCTGAAAAGATAGTGGAAATAACGGAGTATGTTCTGAATTACCTGATAGACAATGATGATTTTGTTCCGGATCCGGCAGCAGTTGAAGCGATCAAAACAGGACTGCTTGAATCCTTCGAAAATGATGAGGAGTTTACATATCTCATTGAGGATGTAGGTGTATACGGATATGTATATGAAGGTGTCTATGTGGTCTATATCGTCAGTGAGATTGAGTAGATGCAGGCGAATATTGTGTCAGTAAAAGGGGGCTGCCTAACCAGGCCCCTTTTACTGACACGATATCCACCTGCATCCCCCTTTTTGCCTACTTCCTATTTAAGCAGATATATGCTACAATAATGCATAAAAATGAATTTTACCAGAGGAGATCCGCCAATTATGAAAATCAGAGATATTCTAAAGAGAGAACAACCCACCCTCTCGTTTGAAGTATTCCCCCCAAAGACAGAAGATAAATACGAATCAGTGGAGCATGCCGCGATGGAAATAGCGAAACTGAAGCCGGCATTCATGAGTGTTACATATGGTGCCGGCGGCGGTACCAGCAGTTATACCGTGGATATTGCATCAGCGCTTCAGGAACAGTGCGGGGTGACTCCGCTGGCCCACCTGACCTGTGTCTCGTCGAGCAAAGAAAAGGTGCATTCCGTGCTGGCAGAATTAAAACGGAGAAAGATTGAAAATGTACTGGCATTGCGGGGGGATATACCTGCAGACGGCATGATTGAGCATGATTACCGCTATGCTTCTGAGCTGATTGCGGAGATTAAGCAATCAGGAGATTTTTGTATCGGAGCGGCCTGTTATCCGGAGGGGCATGTGGAATCGGCTAACAAAACTGCCGATATTTTATACCTCAGGGAAAAGGTTGAAGCGGGGTGCGATTTCGTTACGACCCAGATGTTTTTTGACAATAACATTTTATATAATTACCTGTACCGGATCCGGGAAAAAGGTGTTACTGTGCCGGTAATAGCCGGTATTATGCCGGTCACCAATGTGGCTCAGATCAAACGGATCTGTACGATGTCAGGGACTTACCTGCCGGCTCGTTTTAAGGCTATTGTGGACCGGTTTGGCGACAATCCGGCGGCGATGAAGCAGGCCGGAATTGCCTATGCCACTGAGCAGATTATTGATCTGATTGCCAACGGAGTTAATGGCATTCATGTATATTCGATGAATAAACCGGATGTGGCGGCGCGGATTCAGGACAGCTTATCGGAAATCCTGTAATTCAGTTTATGGAGGAGTTATGTTTGACTGGAACGAGCGTGAAATTCTGCGTTATATGGGGTATAAGGGGCAGGAAATACCGGCAGCGGTATTACAGCTGATTGAGGAATGTAAAGCTGAACTGGAACAATATGCGCAGCTGCGGAGTATCTGGCGTTGTTATCCGCTGACAGTCACAGGGACGGAGATCGATGCGGTATGTCTGCGAACGAGCAGCAAAAATCTGGCGAACAACCTGGCCGGATGCGAAGCTGTGATTTTGTTTGCCGCGACACTTGGCACCCGGGTAGACCAGCTGCTGCAGCGCTACGGTAAACTCCAGGTCAGCAAGGCAGTGGTGATGCAGGCGGTATCGGTTGCCATGCTGGAAACCTATTGTGACCAGAAGAATGAGGAGTTGCGGATTCAGTATCGGCAGCAGGGGCAGTATCTGCGCCCCCGGTTCAGTCCGGGGTATGGTGACTTTCCATTGGAATGTCAGACACAGATTGCGGCGGCATTGGAACTGAATAAACGGATCGGAATTACGCTGACAGACTCACTGCTGATGGCACCGTCAAAATCAGTCACTGCGGTGATCGGAATCAGCGGGACTGAGGCGGACTGCAGCCGTCAGGGCTGTGTCAGCTGTCAGAAGACAGAGTGTGAGTATCGGAAATAATCGTACAAAGAGGGAGACAACGATGGATCTGTTAAAGCAATTACAGGCAGGTATTTTATTTTTTGACGGCGGTTTGGGCAGTTTGCTTCAGGAACGCGGACTGCCGCCCGGAGAACTTCCCGGAGTGTGGAATATGACTCACCCGGAGATATTGGTGGATATTCATAAGGCCTACCTGGAGGCGGGGGCAGATATTATTACGACTAATACGTTCGGCGTTGACGGGTTAAAGTATCATGATAAAGCAGATTATCAGGCCGATGAGGTAATCAGGGCGGCGGTTGGACATGCAAAGCAGGCGATCGCGGAAAGTGGCCGTAAAGCCTATACGGCTTTGGATATCAGTTCAACAGGAAAATTGTTGAAACCGCTTGGTGATCTGGATTTTGAGGATGCTTATCAGATCTTTAAGCAGGTTGTGGTAACCGGTACGGAAGCAGGAGCTGATCTGATTCTGATTGAGACAATGACCGACAGTTATGAGGCGAAGGCAGCCATTCTTGCAGCAAAAGAGAACTCTGATCTGCCGGTATTTGTGACGATGACATTTGATGCAAAGGGAAAACTGCTGACCGGTGGTAATGCCGAGTCAACCGTTGCGCTGCTGGAAGGTCTGGGAGTTGATGCGCTTGGTATCAACTGCGGACTGGGACCGGTTCAGATGAAGGAGATTGCGGCAGAGATATTGTCGGCAGCGTCCATTCCGGTAATTGTAAATCCCAATGCCGGTCTGCCCCGGAGCGAAGGCGGAAAGACGGTATATGATATCGATTCAGATATGTTTGCCGAAGTTATGAAAGAGATTGTTGCCATGGGGGCGCGTGTGGCCGGAGGCTGCTGCGGAACGACTCCGGAACATATCCGTAAAACAGTGGAGCTGTGCCGTGATGTGCAGCCCGTTGCACCGACCAGGAAAAACAGAACCGTAGTATCATCATTTGCCCAGGCCGTTGTGATTGACAAGGATCCGGTTATCATCGGCGAACGGATCAATCCAACCGGAAAATCGAAATTCAAACAGGCGCTGAGAGATCATGACCTTGAATATATTCTGCGTGAGGGTGTGAGCCAGCAGGATCACGGGGCTCATATTCTGGATGTAAATGTGGGACTTCCCGAAATCAATGAGCCGGAGATGATGGTGGAAGTAATAAAAGAGCTTCAGAGCATCATTGACCTGCCACTGCAGATTGATACTTCTGATTTTGAGGCGATGGAACGGGCGATGCGGATCTACAATGGAAAGCCGATGATCAATTCTGTAAACGGAAAAAAGGAATCAATGGAGGCAGTATTTCCGCTGGTAAAAAAATATGGCGGAGTTGTGGTTGCGCTGGCGCTTGATGAATCTGGGATTCCGGAAACGGCCGAAGGCAGAATTCAGATTGCAGAGAAGATTTACCGGACTGCTGCAGAGTATGGCATCGGCCCGGAAAATATTGTGATTGATGCTTTGTGCCTGACGGTAAGTTCAGACAGCCAGGGAGCGATTACCACGCTGGAAACGCTGAGACGGGTCCGGGACGAACTGCATGGCAAAACCGTTTTAGGTGTATCAAATATATCGTTTGGTTTGCCGCAGCGTGAGATCATCAATGCCGCTTTCTTTACGATGGCAATGCAGAGCGGTCTGAGTGCTGCGATTATTAATCCGAATTCCGAAGCAATGATGCGCGCCTGGTACAGCTATCGTGCCTTGATGAACCTGGATGCTCAGTGTGAGGATTATATTGGCGTCTACAGCGGACAGACAGTGACGCTTGGTGCGAGTACCGGAAAGGGACAGTCCCGGAATCAGGGGAATGCAGCAGCTGCCGTCGATATGGGACTTAAAGAAAGCATCGGAAAAGGGCTTAAGGAACGGGCAGTGGCAGCGGTAAAGGAGCTGCTGGCCGGGGGTGATCCGCTGGAAATTATCCAGAATGAAATGATTCCGGCACTGGATGAAGTCGGCAAAGGGTTTGAAGCGGGTCGTGTATTCCTGCCGCAGTTACTGATGAGTGCGGAAGCTGCAAAAGGCGCGTTTGAAATTATCAAACAGCAGATGCAGGAAACCGGACAGACCCAGGAGAAAAAAGGCACGGTTATTCTTGCTACGGTCAAAGGTGATATTCACGATATTGGAAAAAACATTGTTAAGGTATTGCTGGAGAACTACAGCTTTGATGTCCTGGATCTCGGAAAAGATGTGCCGCCGGAGCTGATTGTGGAAAAAGTGGTCAGACACCGGGTATCTCTTGTGGGCCTGAGTGCCCTGATGACAACTACCGTTCCAAGTATGGAGGAAACCATCAGACAGCTGCGTGAACATGCACCGTGGGTGAAGGTGATGGTAGGTGGTGCCGTACTGACAGAAGAGTATGCCAGAACAATTGATGCCGACCGTTACTGCCGGGATGCAATGGCATCGGTGAATTATGCACAGGAGATTTTAGTTAAGTAATTGACGGGAGAACAGACAAACATGTTGGATTACAGATATGCAGATGTAAAAGATACGGCGCTGATACTGGAGTTTATCAGAGAACTGGCTGGGTATGAGAAAATGCTGGATGAAGTGATGGCGACAGAGGAACTGCTGCGGGAATGGATATTTGAGAAAAACAAGGCAGAGGTTATCTTTGCGCTGGAAGGTGGGAAAGAGGTTGGTTTTGCTCTGTTTTTTCACAACTTTTCGACGTTTCAGGGTAAGTCAGGTATATACCTGGAGGATCTGTTTGTAAAGCCGGAGTACCGGGGCGGCGGTTATGGGAAGATGCTGCTGCAGAAGCTTGCACAGATTGCCGTAGAACGTGGCTGCGGCCGTATGGAGTGGTGCTGTCTGGACTGGAATCAGCCGAGTATTGACTTTTACCGGTCTTTGAATGCCAGGTCGATGGACGACTGGACGCTGTATCGTCTCACCGGTGATACGCTTACGGATCTTGCCGGCAGTAATGCAGAATAAAATAGTGTGAAAAGCCGGAGGTTCTGATGTTAGACTATCAGGACCTCCGGCTTTTTAAATGAGTTAACTGCAGTAAATCTTTAATGCCTCATAGAAAAAATCAGCACACCCATCGGTTATGTTATCGTAATATTTTTTGAAACGAGGATCATTTACATACATCTTTGCCAGCCCGAGATGGGCTTCTTTTGAATAGGTATTCCAGGAGTAGCCCAGCCATTCTTTGTGCCAGGCACAGATTTGCTGGGCCAGTTCGCCGGAAGGATCATTCTGCTCAGCTGCAATTTTTAAGGACTCTTCTATCTTTGATGACAGATTCTTCATTTCATCATACTTTTCGGCTGTTAACCCCATCATTTTGGCATTTGATGAATCGATTATGTTGTCTCCGTATTTTTCGCGAATCTCTTTTCCGTAATGTTTTTCGTTATCATCGATCATAGTCTGTTTAAAACCTTCGAATTTTTCTTTATTTTGCATGCGTACTTCTCCTTTCGATGCGGCAATTGTTTTTTCCACATTGGCAATAAGGATTTCTAAATGATCCTTTTTTGATTTTAATGCTGACAGATGGTTTTGCAATGATTTCAGGCCATCATAATCTTTGTCACCGATTACATTTTTAATTTCGTCAAGCGGTATACCAAGCTCCCGGTAAAACATAATCTGCTGCAGCAAATCCACTTCGGCCTGGCCGTATATCCGGTATCCGTTACTGCTGATCCGCTGTGGGGAAAGTAATCCGATTTCATCATAATACCGTAGTGTTCTTGTTGTAATACCGGCCAATTTAGCCATGTTATTAATACTGTAATTCATATTGATATTCACTTCTTTCTTTTTCGTTATAGCAAAGTGGAATTCCATATTTAAAAAATGATCATAAGCAAAGTATAAACGATAACGTTGCGTGAATGTCAATACTCGTTTTATTTTATTTCTTGACTGACAATGTTTATTTTGTTATTATTTATATAGCGATCGATATATAAAAGGGGAAAGGAGGAAATGGGAAATGTCTGAACAAATGAAAGATAAGCTTGCTTTTCATGCTCGAACACTTTTTGATAAGCATGGCTATCATGGTGCCGGATTACGTGAGATCTGTGATCTGGCCGGCTGTAAGATGCCAACGCTGTATTATCATTATGGGGATAAAGAAACGTTGTATGATGAAGTTGTGGGAAAAGCTTTTGTCGAACTGGTTCCCCGTTTATGGCTGGAGCTTCCTGATACTGAACCAAAAGAACATGCCGTTCGGATGGTAATCCAGAAAAAGCATTTGTCAGCGGAAGAACGTTTGATATACCGTCTGGCGATCAGGACCTGGCTTGGATTTGAAGACTGCGGCCTGTGCCGGCAGCGGCTTATGGCATGGGAGCAGGAAACTTATGAAAACAGCTGGAAGCAGTATAGCGAAGTTGTCGGGTCGAAGCAGTGGGCAAAGTATATCAGCCGGGGAATTACATCAATGATTCAGCGGATTATTTTACTTGGAGAAGATATATCAGAGGAAGAGATAAGAGAAGAGATTGGAATGATATTTGATGTGGCGGCACATTCAAATAAAGAATCGAAAGGGGATTGATATTATGGATCAGTTAATGGTAAGGTTACAATCGGTTGATGAAAAGGCAATGTTCAGTACAACAGCCCGCGAGAACCCGGAGATCATTATAGATTATTTTCCGCCTGTTGGCACCGGACAGGGCTATACTTCTTTGGAACTTTTGATGGCAAGTTTTGGCTCCTGCATCAGTACAACGCTTCTGACACTTTTGCGTTATCGAATGAAAAAAAGTGTTGAAGGTATTTCTGCTGATATAGGAGGAATTGTACGCGAAGAACATCCAAAATCGCTGGCGTGTATGAAAGTGGACCTCCAGATCAGAGCTAATAATCTGACGGAAACCGAGGTTCAACAAGCCCTCAGCGTAGCGGAAAAATCACTTTGTCCGGTATGGGCAATGATTAAGGGGAATGTTGAAATTGATATTACTGTCAATATAGTCAGCTAAAGTATCTGTTTTTCATGGTTTTGCTTTTCTACCTGGCGGGAGCCAACATAGTTGCCGGGAGAACGTGGGGGATTTGGTTGGACCGGAATGGGTGACATTGAACGAGGTGACGGTGGTTCTTAGGTTGGGGCAAGGTGTTTTCAGCGGAGGAATCCTGTCCTCCAAGACAGGATTCCAGGAGCACTGAGTGGCGAATTCATCAAGAATTCGGCGCGAATTGCTCCGGTGCCGCTGAAAACGCCTTGCCCCAACCTTAGAACCACCCCACCGAGAGAACGGAACCCATTCCGGTCCAACCAAATCCCCCACGTTCTCCTTGCGACTATGAGCGACAACCCCATTTTATTCCCTTGCAAGCTGTGTAATCTGCTCCAGTCCTTTAGCAACCGGTGGGAGCGCGATAACGATCAATGTCAACACCCCTTCGGCAAGAATATAAGAGTAATTGTAGATAATCGGATAAACCGCAGTCAATGTCTGTGGAAAACTATCCGGAATATAGTCCATCCAGTACAGGTAACCACCAATGGAGTGGAATACTCCGCGCATGAAAATACCTAACAGATAACCTTTTATCAGTCCTTTGCGGGAATATCGGAATGCTCCGGCCAGTCCAAGTCCGGCAAAAGCGAAAACATAATCGCAGCAGACCTGAAAGGGTGACAGGACAAACGGTTCCTGGAGAAACTGTAAGATACCATAAGCAAGTCCGGTCATAATTCCTGTTTTGATTCCGTACCAGTAGCCGATCAGACAGATAAACAGCATGGAAAACAGTGTAACCGATCCGCCAAACGGCATTCCGACGGGCTTAATATAGGAAGCCACAAATGACAGTGCCGTTGCCGTACCGCAGAATACCAGTTGTTTTGTTGACAGTTGGGTTCTGCTGTTTTTTTGCAGTAATGCGGCAAGCAGGATCAGGATCACTGCAGCAGCGCCGCAAATCAGGTAGCCGAGGCTGGTCAGGCCTCCGTCCGGGGTAACAATTGACATAAAAAAATCCTCCTTTGTTCAGACAGGAGGGGACTACAGGTAAGTATAAATGCTTCCTTACGCCGGTATCAACCGGATCAAGTAGTGAGGGTCAGATCATGTGTGACCTTTCTCAGTCCTGAGGACTCCCCTAGCGTGTTTTTATTTGCTATGCATGTAGAAGTATAACTGCCGGGCAGATATTTGTCAAGTCAGCGATGAGATGCAGGATGTTATTGCATCTGGCTGCCCATAAATAAACGGACAGAAGCTTTGAACACATTGTTATTTATCTGAAAGCTGGTCTGACCATGATATTTCTCAGCGATTGCGGCAACCGAAGAGAGTCCGGTGGCGATACCACTTTCTCTTTTGCGGGACAGGTATTGTCCCTTTTTTATATAGATATCTCCGTCAAAATTGTTGTCAACAACCAGAATCAGCATTTGACCGGCAACTATGGAAGAAACGGCAATTTTCGGCTGTCCCTGTTTCATCCGCAGGCAGGCCTCAATGGCATTTTCCAGCAGATTGCCGAAGATGCGGCAGAGATCTACATTTTGAATATTGCCGGGCGTCTGAGGAATATCCAACTGAAAAGAGATCGGAATCCTTTCCCTTTCAGCCAGATAACGGTATTGGTTTGCGAGGGCATTGACTGCGTAGTTCTGACATAACATAATGGGATCTGATTCTGCACTCCGGGATGCATATTCGTTCAGGATACGGTCAATTGCGGAATGGTTTTTCTGTCTGGCCAATGATTTGATCTGCTGGATAAGTTCTGTCTGCTGCTGGCGAACGGATTCGCTTTTGATCCACTGTCCGGCGAGTTTTTTCATGGTGTCCTCCTGCAGATGATGATAGTGGAGAAGCTGCTGCTCCTTTTTTTCTATTTGACAGAGATGTGTTTGCTGCCGCAGAATTGTTTCCAGCAGTACATCACAGGATAAGATGGATATCAGAAGCAGAAGGCGGGAGATCAGAAAGGAAAATGAGTGATCGCCTGCCTTCAGCTGCCATATATTTCCGTTAAATGCGGCTATAATCAACAGTGACAGGGGAATCAGCCATACCGTTTTCCAGAATCCCCGGCAGGTTTGTACCCACAGGTCAAACAATCGTGTCAGTATACGGACACAGACCATACATAACAAGGAGGCAGTAACGATCCGGATAAGTGAAACAACAGGTTCCGGGAGATTACTGACGACATCGATATAATTGCAGATACCTATGGAGACACAACCCAGACCAATGCCTAAAAATATACTGTACAAAAGCTGTGGCAGACAATTCTTTAATGCACAGAGAGCAAGCAGGATAAAACCGACAAGTGCTAAGCATACAAGCATCATACTAATCCCTACATTGCTGCGGCTTCCCGGAGACAGGTAAAAAATCGCAGCCATTGTGGTTATCAGGAAAAGACTCCATGCCTTAACTGTATTTTCCGTGAAACGAAGATAGCTGCGAAGTGGATAGATAAATATAAATGGGGCAAAAGCGAAGCTTGTCAGCAGGCTGATTATTGAAAGCGCGGTTTCAAACGTGGAACTGGTCATAGTGTTTTTCCTTCATGTTGTTCGAGCATGGAGAGCGCTTCATCACAAAAGCGGATCAGTTCATTACGGGTATCAGGTTTGTTGAGACTGCCGATTACAGTATTAATCTGCCGCAGATCGTGATTAAGACGACGTACTGTTGTCATATTGCTGATAATATTTTCATATTGGCGATCTTTTTCTTTTGCCATTGCATCGATCATTTCCATCTCCATTTCCAGTTCGGCAGTGATCTGTGACTGCCTGTGGGCGCTGCCGGCGACATACATAATGACAATGGCAGCGCTCAGGCAGGCCAGCTGTGAGGGGATGATGCGTCCGGCCTGGAAGCTGGATGGCTGAAAGGAGGTGCCGTTTAACAGTTGTATAAATCCCAGACTTATGGTGAGCTGCCATAGATATTTCCAATACGGGGAGGTTTCAGATTCATAAAGCATAGGGAAACGATAACGCACAAACCAGATCAATCCGGCCAGCATAAGCGTCAGCAGAATTGTTAATATTATCAGATCTGCCAGTCGTGCTTTTATTGGAGAGTGGTGAACATACTTCTCTGTTAAATTACCAAAACTATGACCGGTACCGGATACAATGACGTTGATGGCGATAAAAAACAAGTTTTTATGCTTCCGCCCGGGATAGATCCAAAAGACTGGGACGGATAAGAGAACAAAGGCTGCCAGTACAAATACATTCAGCGATGGAAGAGAACTGCCGAACCGGTAATACCATATCTGGTACAGCAGGATTACGCAGAAACCGGCAGCAATACAGCCGGCAGTGATCTGTTTTCGGGAGTACCGGCCGGGAGCGCGGCGCAGAAAATAGACGATAAACATCCATACGGAACAGCTTATCGTGGCATACAAAGTGTTCATGCTTCGGAATATCATAATTGATGATCCTTTCTGGCAAGTGTAAAAAGATAGTCATCATAAGCCTGTATCACCCGGGAATGTTCTTTCTGGGAGATGTAGACAATTCCGCCGCCCTTCATCATAAAATCATTTGGGGTTGGGTAGTCCACGTATCGAAGATTTACGATAAAAGAGCGATGAGTACGGTAAAACTGTGGTTTTGGCAGCAGCATTTCCAGACGATCCAATGTCAGGGTAGTAACTGATTCGATCTGGTTGTCATCTGTCAGAAAAAAAATACAGCGTTTGTTGCGAAATTCAACATACCGTATGTCGTTGCGGCGAATGTCGAAGAGATGTCTGTGTTTGCCGGTGATCGTCAGAATATCTTTTTTTGAACATTCGTGCATGGCCCGGGCCAGAGTCAGGGTGTGTGTGACCATCTCTGGTGTAACTGGCTTCTGGATGTACAGAAGGGAGCGAAAACGCTGGACCTCCAGGGCATGGGCAGGGCTCATAGTGGTAAAGGCCAGCATAACATAATTGTCGGCTTCGCGAATTCTTGCAGCGGCATCGATACCGTTTATATCCGGCATGTAAATATCAAGGAAAATCAGATGATATCTTCCGGCTTTGAAATTTTGGTAAAATGCTTTTCCGCTTCTGAAAACATCGCATCGGACCAGTATCCGCGATTGACGGATACACCTGAGTAACAGGCTGCTATCCTCCTTCCGGTCTTCGCAGATGGCGATTCTTAGCGGTTCAATCATGTTACAGGTCCTCCGGATTCTGAGAGTATTTTTTATTTCATTTTAGCATATCAGGAAAAAAAACCAATTTGTAAAAAAAACCTATTTATGGATAAAATTGGATAAAATATCCTTGACATCATTCGAAACATTGGATTTTCGACAAAAAATATCATATTAATACGTGGATGAAATAATCTGATAATTTGTTTGAAAAATGATAAAATAAGGAATAAAACTGAACTGGGGGACGAGTAAAGGTGGGGAGACATTGATGCAGAAATGTTTTTATGTACAAATGCTTGGCGGCTTTTCAGCCACATATAATAACAAAAAGATTATATCAGGTAAAAAAAGCTATTTTAAATACATACAGCTGCTCCAGTTCGTCTGGTATCATGGTGAAAAAGGTGTAACAAAAGAACAACTGGCAAGCGCATTATATGATCGGGAAGATATTTCGAACTTAAATAACAGTCTGAATAATCTGTTATACCAGATGCGCAACCAGATGAAAAAAGCCGGACTGCCGAAAGGGGAATATATATCAAGAGCAGGCAGCAGATATATTGTGGATCCGAATTTTACGGTGAAGGTTGATGCCTGTGAATTTACCCGTTTGCTGGATGCCGGTAAGGAGCAGTCCGATGGATTCGGTTATTATCAGAAAGCATTTCAATTGTATCAGGGTGAGCTGCTGAATACAAATTCATCGGAATTGTGGGTCATGGCTGAGAGCCTGCGGTTGAAGGAATTGTTTTATGATTGTGTGCGGTGGCTGGAAGCCTACTATAAAAAGCAGATGGATTATAATGCCCTGGATCAGCTATACAAAAAGGTGATCAAGCTGTACCCATATGATAAATGGCAGATCAATCAGATCGAACTGCTGATTGAACAAAAAGCATATAAAAAGGCCTATATGGTATACAATGATATGGTTCGTTCTTATTCGGAAGAGATGGGCCTGCCGCCTTCGCCGGAGATGCTCAAATGCTATGAACATCTGTCAAAGAATGAAGTGTATGTACTGAGCGATTTGAAGTCAATCGAACGTGCGATGCTTGAAACGGTGCAGCAGGATGGCAGTGATGGACGGGCGTATTATTGCTCTTACTGGAGTTTTATTGATCTTTGTCAGGTGGTCAGCCGGAGTATGGAGCGTACCGGACAATCGGTTTATATGATGTTATGTTCAATGGTTGATTACGAGAAAAAACTGATTCAGGGTGAACAAAAAGTACAAGAGCGCGGCAAAATCTTACAACAAATCATTCATAACTGTCTTCGAAAAGGTGATGTTTTTACAAAATATAACAGTTTTCAGTTTTTGATTCTCCTCGGCAAAACAGACCAGGAGGGGTGCAACACGGTATACCGGCGGATCAGACGCAGATATAAAGAAGAGATTGGCAGCCATGCAGAATTACAATATGTGGTAACCTCTCTTGCGGATTTTCAGATTCCGCAATTTCGAAAGTCAGGTATGAGATAATCGTAGTAAGGACAGCATTTGCAATTGCATGTGTTGTCTTTTTTATTGTCAATAATCAAAAAAATCAAAAAAAAATATTTTTATGATGATTCTTATGATGGTCATTTTATTAAAATGCTGATATGAGGTGTGATGCTATGAGCAGAGAAGAGATAAAATACTATGCTCCAAATCTGATTTATGTCTGCATCAATGGGAGCAGGGGGAAAGAATATAGCGGCGATATCTGGCATCAGTACACGGACGAACCATTGGTATTTACGGGAGTTGTCGAACTGATTCGGATGATGGATCACCTGTATGATACATGGGATTTCCCTCAGCAGGCTACACTTTATCGTTCGTTTAAAGAACGGAAAGGCTGCAAAGTCACAGACAGGAAAAGGGGTGTGGAATTACGGATGGAAACGCAGGGGCTGGAAGGCAAAAAGGGCGATATCGGTTCTTTTATCATCCGGGTAAAGTACCGCCAGAATACAACGTGGCAAGGTGAGGTTATCTGGGTGGAAAAAGATGAACGGAAGTATTTCCGCAGTGCTTTGGAATTACTGAAGCTGATTGACAGTGCCCTGGAAGAAATTGATCAAAAGGAAAATCCAATAACACTGAATGATAAATGGAAGGAGGACAGGGAGAATTATGAGAGGGAAAAGAAGTAGGAATGTGTTAGAACTGCTAATACGGAAGATACATCTCAAAGGCAGCAGAGTTTGTGCCGCTGCGTTGATTGTCAGTATGGTATGCGGCAGTTTGGGTTATGCGAGTATTACAGCAGAAGGAAACAATGGATTTCAATTGGGGCAGGACTCCCAGGCAGGGAATCTGGCTTCGCCGTCGAATCAGGGTGATGGGATTCAACTCGAACGGAGATCTCTGTACAATTCGCTTCAGGAAGCAATCAGAGATGACCGTATCCTGAATAAAGATCTGGTTTTTGAAGGTGAGGAGGCAGAGGAGTATGCTGAACTTTTTGCGGCAGATTCGAATTTGTATGAACTGACACCTGAAATTAAAGGAGACCGGAACGGTCTGAATGTGCGTGTATTCGCAAAAATAGAGGGATCGATTTCCCTTGATGAAGATTATGAGATTGATGGCAGTGAGGAATTTATCTTCCTATTGGTGAATGATACCAAATCAAATCGCGAAACTGTGATTCGGGTGGATGAAAAGAGTACAGATGCAATTCTGGCGGCACATGCCGGTACAGTAGGCGGTGTTGGTAAGACGGAAACATCAGGCGGTGGTGGTGCATCGGGCGGATCCGGTACATCAGGTGGCGGTGCAGCAGATACGGGAACGGCGGAAGCTGGTACTGATGCGGCAGAAGAGTCAACAGCGGAGTCAGGGGCGACCGATCAGGATAGTTCTGCGGAGTCGGTTGACCCGGCCGAGACAGAAGATGCCAGTGATGGACACTCTGAAGAGGCTGCAGACGATACAGATAAAACCGGCAGCGATAATGCTGATGAAAATACTGACAGTGCAGATAATGGAAATGAAGCCGATAAAGATGCATCACAAACAGAAATTGATGATAGTGATGTTCCTGGCAGTGAAACACCAGATTCACCGGCAGATGACAATGATGCTTCAGATCAGGATACTGCAGATTCAGGGCAAGATGACAGTGACACCTCTGGTGATACAGATGATGGTGCGGAAGATAATTCAAGCAATGATGACAGCATCGAAAGTGTGGCATCAATTTCCCGTCACAAGACATACCGTGTTATGGCAGTGGCAAGTTCGTCTGATAGTGAAGGCAAACATACATCATCTAATGCCGATCCTGAGAAATGGATTGACGGAATGATATACCAGACAGTATTGCTGAAGGGTGATGCAGTGACAGCTTTTGTGACAACTGCAGAAGACCTTGGTCTGGATGATGAATTCTTAGAGACAGCAACGGGATCTAATGCTGCATACTTCTATGAAGTTGATCTGGATAATGCAAATATTCAGGTATGGGCAGATGAAGGAGTCCTTCCGGAAAATGCTGAGCTTAGGGCAGCTGAACTGGCAGAGGACGGCGATGATACTGATAAGTTCCAGGAGGCAAAAGATGCTCTGGATGAGGAAGGCGTTGAGTATGATGGCATGCTGGCCTATGATATCAGCTTCTGGGATGTTGAGGGCAATGAGATCGAACCGGATGGAGATGTTCGGGTACTGATCACAATGAATGCTGATGTATTGCCGGAAGAAGTGGATCCTCAGTCGCTGTTGGTGCAGCACCATGCGGAAACTGATCGGGGAATTAAGGTAGAACCGGTAGCGGATGCGGTGGATGTTACGGCAGGGATAGTGGAAGTCAGTGATAGTGAGGCGGTTGTTGAGTTTACGGTTGATAGTTTTTCTACGTTTACTATTACTTGGACGAATAATAATGAAACCAGCACATACTTCGAGGTTACGGTTGCGTATGTGGATGAAGGTGGTGTGCCGATTAAGGTGCCATCGGTTGATATGCCTGGTCCTGTAATTTGGGACACAGAAAATAATAATGTTGAAAAAACATATGATGTTAGTATAAACAGCGAATATAATGTGAGTATTCCCGGGTATGAATATGTTGGGGCTAAATATGGCACAAGAGATATTGCATCGTTTAAATTCTCAAAAGGAAGATATAATTTCTCGAGCCGGACTTTGACATTTTATAATAGCAGCGGTACTAGTGTAGGTACAGCCAACACTCAAAAGGTGACAGTGAACTTGTATTATAAAGCTAAGAATGTGGTTGAAGATACAATAGCCAGTAATGGTTTGTTGACTCTGAATTATGAGGAAACACTTGGTGATACTTATATATGGGAACGTTCTTTAGATAATTTGGCATGGGAAGAAGTTGAAATTAAAAAAGTAACTGGAGAATCATATAATATTGAAAACGGCGGAAAGAGTGTCAATGTGGTTCTTGATAATGTAGGCCGTGACGATAAGGGAACTCAGAAATATTACCGTGTGAAAGTAATTAATTCAGATGGAACTGTTGCATTTACAACAGCTGGATATCAGGTGCCATATTATGGTGAACTTCGAAACGGCAGCTTTGAGAGTCCGAAAGTGACTTCTGGTTTCAATATTCACAGCAAGAATGGAACGGATGGTTTGGTTTGGAAGACGACAGCTGATGATGAGTGTATTGAAATTGCTAATATCACTAAATCGGGTACTAAGAATGCCTATTTTGCTAACAGATATGACCCGACTGCACCTGATGGATATCAATTTGCTGAATTAAATGCTGAAGGCCCAGGTGCATTGTATCAAGATGTATTGACAACACCGGGTGCTAAGCTCTATTGGGAGCTTCATCACAGAGGCAGAACCGCAACAACAAGAGGCGTTAACGATACTATGTATGTAGTAGTGATGAAGGCAGAAGACGCTGCATCGATTACCACTCAAACACAATTAGAACGCTTAGTGACGCAACTGGAGAATGGAAATGGACCGTTGGGAGCCGAAATTTGGAAAATCGAAGCGGTGAGTAATACACAATGGACGCGACATACTGAGGAGTATCGGGTGAGTGAGGGGCAGTATCTTACAAGGTTCTTCTTTGTATCAGGGGAGACAGCACATGGAGGTAAGACCATAGGGAACCTTTTAGATAAAGTTTCATTTAGTGAAACTGTGCCGGATCCAGCTCCTGATAAAGGTAATTTGACAGTAACAAAAACAGTTGTTGGATTAACTGAAGAAGAAGCTGCTGGTTATAAGGTGGAAGTCAATGTGAAAAAGAATGGAAGTGTAGTAAAGAAACTTACACTTACCGGCTTTAATTCGACAAATGGTTATCAGGCGCAAGACAGTGTACAAGATTTGGAACCTGGATATTATACAATTGAGGAAACTGTTTTGAGCGGGGAGCAATGGGAATCAAGATACAATAGTACAAAGATTGAGGGGGCGAATGTTACTTGGTCAGAAAATAGTCCGACATCAGCAGTTGTTAATATTGTTGAAAATGGAACGACCAGTGCCAACATTACTAATACATATGACCCGGCAGATATGAAGCTCACAGTTAAGAAACTGGTTGGCGGCAATATGGGTGATAAAAAGAAAGAGTTTGATTTCAGCTATTCCATAGATGGCAATGCCCCCATTACCTTTAAGTTGAGTCATGGTGCAGAATTAGGGATTGACGTTCCTTATGGGTCAACAATCGTGGTTAAGGAAATTGACTCAAGTGGTTATACTGTGACAGCTGCGGTTGATGATCAGGCGGCAACATTGGAAGATGCTTCTTACACATTTGAAGCAGTAAAGAAAGACTCTACAATCACATTTACCAACACCAAAGAAATTACCAGTCCAACTGGTATTGCAACTGAAAGAATGCCATATATCCTGATGCTGTTTGGAGCGGCTCTTTGTATTACATGCCTTGCATTTTTTGGTCTAAAGAAGAAAAAGTACAAATATCGTGACTGGAAATAAGGAGTTTGGTGTTTATGGGAGCAAGGAACATGGATGATATTGCAGAACTGTTTAAAGGACTGCGATTCAAAAAGAAATTGTTTGGCGGCGTTGATGAGAAAGATGTTTGGAAAAAACTGGATATGATTCAGAAAGAATATCGTACTGCATATGAAATTCAGCAGGAAAGGTATGAGGCAATGCTTTCCTTGAAAGTACAATCTTCTCCGGTGACTGAAGATGTCTAAGCAAAGTAACAAGAAGAATCACGAACCACTCACACCGGAGCAGGTCATTATCTCCAGGCGTCGCCGCCTGGCAGGACGCGAAGAGGTTGTATCGTTTGTTGTGAAAGCAATATCGATGATTTTGCTCCTTTTCATACTGTTCGGCTTGATTTTTGGAATCACGCCGATGCGCAATAATGATATGTCGCCGCGGCTAAGTGCCGGAGACCTGATGCTCTATTACCGTTTGGAAAAGAATATCCGTTCACAGGACATTGTTGTGTTCGAAAAAGAAGGCAGGCAATATGCCGGACGGATCATTGCAAGGGGCGGTGATCAGGTGGAAATCACGGAAGCGTCGCGACTGGAGGTCAACGGTAGCATGGTAGTCGAAACGGATATCTTTTATCCAACGCCCAGGTATGGTGAAGAAGTGGATTATCCGGTGATACTTAATGAAGATGAGTTTTTTATTCTGTGTGATTATCGTGACGGTGCCAGGGACAGCCGATATTTTGGAGCAGTGAGCCGGGATGAGATTAAAGGAAAAGTAATCACGGTGATTCGCCGCTCGGGTCTGTAAATGACAGACCGGTATAAAGATGTGTGTATTGTCACAGGGAGGAACTGTGGTGGTATATAGAGTAACAAGAGTATGGCGGTTAAGACAAAACAAGAAAAGAGAGGGATATTGATATGAAAAGAAAATTATTTAGAGGAATGACATCAGCAGCTTTGACAGGAGCAATGGTATTGTCGATGAGTGGGATGAGTGCATTGGCGGCAGTAACACCTATACCGTTTACAAAAACAGTCACCACTGATGGAGATACTTATGCACCAGATACAACATTTGAGTTTGAAATAAAATCAGCAGAAGCGGATTCACTGGAAGATACGGAGGGAGGTACTATAACTACGATTGAAGGTCCTGAAGGGGGACTTATTTGGACAGATGATGACGGGGCTGGAGATAATACCATTATATTTACGCCAGCTACCGGGGCGGCTCAGGATAGCTATAGTAACAGCAGTCATTTATATGTCGAGCTGTCTGCATTTGATAAACCGGGAGTTTATCACTATACGTTAGAAGAAAATAAGGGGCAGTATCCAGGTATTACATATTCTGAGGAAGTATATCATATTTATGTTGCAATATTGGCGGATTTAGGTGAAGATAAACCAGTAGGAAGCATGATGGTTGGATCAATCACAACAACGATTACTGATGAAGAGGGTGTGCTTACAAAAAACGGTGACATAGTATTCACAAATGATTATGGTTACGAAAATAACTTAACACATGATGTTACTATTACAAAACTCGTCACAGGTAATCAGGCAGAGTATGGTCGGTCTTTTGACTTTAATTTTACGATAACTGCAGATGGTGGTAGTGAATTATTTAAATATGTAGTGAAAACTGCAGCAGGCGTGGAGACTGTTTTAGAATATGATGGGACAGAGGCTTCTATTTCATTGGCAAATGGTGACTCCGTTACAATTTATGGATTAACTGAGGGCGATCTGGTTAATATTCATGAGACTAATGAATATGAAAACGATGGATATACAGTAACAAGAAGCGATATAAATGAGGAAGAAATTACTCTGGTTGGTGAAGATGATGCAGACAATAGAGGTATTATTGCCAATATCAAAGCTGATGAAGCATCAGTTACCATTGAAAATAATAAGAACGTAGGCGCTGCTACTGGTGTAGCACTTACATTCGGACCATATGCTCTTATGGTAGTCCTTGCAGGTGCTCTTGGCGCAATGTTCCTTCGTAAGAAAAAAGGTTATGACGAGATCTAAAACAGATTTTAAGTATAAGGAGGCCATTTCAGTTGGATACAGCAGTCAAGATGGCGAGAATTGGAAATAAGATATTAGGTTTTGCGGCATCAATGATGATTACAGTATTGTTATCATTTGGCGGCTACTCCCTCTGGGATGGTTTCATGGTCAGTGAAGGTGCTTTTCTTTCAAGTGATTTATTAAAATATAAGCCCTCGGTTGATTCTGAAGCCAGCCTTTCGATGGAAGAATTGATGGCAATCAATCCGGATACACGAGGATGGATCACGATTGATGACACTAACATTGATTATCCGGTGTTGCATGGGGAAACTGATCTGACTTATATCAATACCGATATTTATGGAGAGTTTTCCCTGTCCGGTTCGATTTTTATGTCTTGTTTGAATCAGACTGATTTTTCGGATCAGTACAATCTGATTTACGGACATCATCTGGATAATGGCGGAATGTTCGGGGATGTGGTGAAGTTTGTCGATGAAGATTACTTTGAAACACATCAAACAGGGACGATGTTTCTGACTGATCGTATTTATGATATTGAACTGTTTGCCTGTATGGAAAAGGACTCTTATGACCGGTTGATTTATAGTCCGGGAGAAAATTGCGATGTTGTGGAACTGCTGGACTATATCAGCACGGATTCGACCAGATACAGAGATATCGGAGTTACTGCCGAAGATAGAATTATAGGATTGTCTACCTGTGCAGATGCACAATCCAATGACCGTGTCATTCTGTTTGGCCGGTTGATAGAAAAATAAGCACATGAAGGGGGTGCAATGAAATATATGTATAAGAACATCAAAAAGCGACTGTTTCATACACTCGTTCCGGTGATGCTTTCCGCACTGATGCTGCCAATGGCTGTACAGGCAGCAGAATCTACCTGTACGGTATCGATTCCTGTCAGTATCCAGGTGTCCGGTAACAATGTGCCATCCGGAGTACCATTTACGATCGTAATGGATCGCATTACTGACGGTGCACCGATGCCGGAGCAAAATTCTGTGACGATACAAGGTGCTGGAGATTTGTCTTTTGGCCCGATAACCTATACGGCTGTCGGTGATTACCAGTATCGGATTCACCAGAATTCAGAAACGAGAAATTACTTTACGTTTGATCAGATTGATTATACCGTGACAGTCCGGATTGGAAATGTGGCGGGCGGAGGCCTGGAAGCAGAAGTATGGGCAGTCAGTGGTGATGAAAACCAAAAGGCGGATGGAATTACGTTTGCTAACAGCTATTATCGCGGCGGCGGTGGTGGCGGTGGTGGCGGTGGCGGCGGTGGCGGCAGTACCAGTACTGGTACGGTAGTCGGCGATGGCCTGTCAACAATTGACGATGGTACGACACCACTTGCGAATCTGATTCCGGAAAACTTGATTCCGGAGAATTTGATTCCTATGGCAATGCTGCCGAAAACAGGTGATACGACACAGGCTTTTCTGTGGATGTTTCGGATGGCTGTTTCCGGTATCGGATTTGTGCTGCTGATGGCTTATCGATGGCGTATGGATTCAAAGATGGATTGATGGGCATGCCCAATGATAGAGAAGAGGTCGTACTGAGACGATCTCTTCTTTTTGGGTAATCGGCAGGTGATGGAGGAAGAGTGCTTGGAGAAAAACAGAAAAAAAACAAAAGGAAGTAAAGGCAGTCGGATTTGGCGGATTATGGTTTTACTGTGTCTGGCGGTGTTTTGTGTTTCGGCTGCAGGACTGGGTTGGACACAGTTGAGTCTGAAAAAAGAGGATGACACTTTTCAGCAGCTTGCAGATATCGTACGGAAGCAACCACAGGCAGAAGGGAATGAAACGGCAGCAGTGCAGGCGCAGGTGACAGGATCTGTGGTGAAAGATGAAGTGAATCAAAGCATTGACTATACCGCGATATACGAATTGAATCAGGACTTTACCGGTTGGCTGCAGATTGCCGGTACCCCCATTGATTATCCGGTTATGGGGACACCAAAAGATCCGCAGTATTATATCCGCAGAGATTTTTATGGAAATGAGTCGGTGAGCGGGACGCTGTTTTTGGGCGAGGGTTGTGATACGGAAAGCCAAAGCATGATCATATATGGACACAATATGAAGAACAAAACCATGTTTGGTTCATTGAGCGAATATGCAAAGGAGTCTTACTGGCAGGAACATCCGGTCATCTCGTTTGATACATTACAGGAACATCGTCAGTATGAAGTGTTTGCAGCATTTCAGACCAGGCTTTTTTATGAAAATGAAGTCGGTTTTCGATATCATGAGTATAGCGGTGATTTAACCAGAGATGATTTTGATGATTTTATCATTCAGGTTGATGCGGCTGCTTTGTATCACACTGGGATTGAACCGGAATATGGTGACCAGATCATGATTCTTTCTACATGCAGCTATCACGAAGAGAACGGCCGATTTGTTGTAGTGGCTCGTTATGCCAAGTAATTATGAATAGCTGCCTCATAATCGAAACTCAATTCAGGGCTGCCGCCAATTGCGGCAGCCTTTCTTTATATTTATAGTTTTTCCGGAAATGCGCTTGTATTTAAGGCCAGATTTAGGTAGAATAAGAATAGGCTGAATCTGGAATTCTCTCTGGAAAAGGAGAGAATACTATGAAAATATTATTAATAAGTATTTTGTTTGTGGTTGCCGGCTTTTGTTACAGCTGCAGTCATGGACAGGAACTGGTGCAGGTGACGGAGACTTTGACAGAAACTTCGGCAGAGAATCATATCGAACCGGCAGCAGAGACAGTGCCGCAGCCGTCTCAGGAGGCGGTTGTCATTTGTTATGTACATATATGCGGGGCGGTGTATCAGCCCGGTGTATATGAGATTGAACAGGGGCAGCGGATTTACCAGGTGGTGGAGCGGGCCGGTGGTTATACCCCGGATGCAGCCACAGATTATCTGAATCTGGCGGAGCCGGTCAGTGACGGAATGAAACTGGTGGTCCCGAGTCTGAGTGAACTGGCGGCAGGAGAGGTGGTGCCTTATGGTACCGGCGGAACCGGTCAGGCTGGGCAGACGCCCGGAAAGATCAATATTAATACGGCATCGAAGGAAGAACTGATGAGTCTGCGCGGTGTAGGAGCGGCGCGGGCCGAAGACATTATCCGTTACCGGGAGGAGCAGGGGAAGTTTGGCTCTATCGAAGATATTATGAATATTCCGGGAATCAAGAATGCCGCATTCGAAAAAATAAAGGACAACATCAGTGTTTGACCGGACAGACAAAAAAGAGGAGAAGTTATGGCGAAGATTTTGGTGGTCGATGATGAAAAACTCATCGTTAAAGGGATCCGTTTCAGCCTTGAGCAGGACGGAATGGAAGTAGATTGTGCTTATGATGGTGAAGAAGCTATTGCGAAGGCTAAGGAAAAGGAATATGACGTTGTATTACTGGATGTGATGCTGCCGAAGTTTGACGGTATTGAGGTGTGTCAGGCGATCCGTGAGTTCTCGGAGATGCCGATTATCATGCTGACAGCCAAGGGCGGCGATATGGACAAGATTATGGGACTGGAATATGGTGCTGATGATTATGTGACAAAACCATTCAATATCTTAGAGGTAAAGGCCAGAATTAAAGCGATTATGCGTCGGACGACAAAACGTACATCCAAGGCTGAGGAACAGGCGAAGAAAGTGCTGGTGGCCGGTGATTTGAAGCTTGACAGAGAAAGCCGTCAGGTATTTATCGGTGAAAAGGAGATCAATCTGACTGCAAAGGAATTTGATCTCCTGGAACTGCTTGTATGCAATCCGAATAAGGTTTACAGCCGTGAGGCACTGCTGACCTTTGTATGGGGCAGCAAGGCATCTGAGACCGGTGATGTGCGGACCGTCGATGTTCATGTGAGACGTCTGCGCGAGAAGATCGAACCCAGCCCGAGCGACCCGCAGTATGTACATACCAAGTGGGGGGTCGGCTATTATTTCAGAACCGGTGGCGTACGTTAAAGGAGAATATCATGGACATCAGAATCAGACAGGCAGTGCCGGATGATCTCGATGCGGTAACCCGGGTAGAAGCGCTCTGCTTTCCAAAAGCAGAGGCAGCGACCTGGGATTCTTTTTATCGGCGGCTGAAGACATTTCCGGAGAGTTTTTTCATTGCAGAAGATAAGGGGCAGGTGGCCGGTTTTATCAACGGCTGTGTGACCGATGAAAGAACCATTTCTGATGAAATGTTTGAACAGGTTGAGTGTCATAAGCCGGATGGCGCTTATCAGAGTATTTTCGGACTGGATGTGAGTCCTGAATACCGCCATCGGGGATTGGCTACTATATTAATGAAACATATGATTGAGGCGGCCCGGATTAGGGGACGTAAAGGACTGATACTGACCTGTAAGGAACCATTGATCGGATTTTATGAAACGTTCGGATACCGAAGTCTGGGGATATCGGCATCTGTGCATGGCGGCGCTTTGTGGTATGATATGATTCTGGAATTTTGATATTTATAAAATGACAGAATCGGGAGTCTTGAGAAGAGGGAATCGAAGATGGGACTGAAAGATAATAAATCTGCGTGGAGAAGGCTGGACAATACGGCCAAGATTTTTCCTGTTATTGCAAATGAAGATCTGAGCAATGTATTCAGATTGTCGGTTACACTGAAGAAGATTATTAATCCGGTATTGCTGCAGCAGGCGCTGGAGGATGTGATTCCGCTGCTGGATCATTTCCGGGTGAAGCTGCGCCGTGGTGTATTCTGGTATTACTTTGAGGAGAATAAAAAGATACCGCAGGTGCAGCGGGAGAGTACCTATCCCTGCCGTTATATCGATCCGCATGGCAACCGTAAGTTCTTATTCCGTGTTACTTATTATCAGAAGCGGATTAATCTGGAGGTTTTCCATGCCCTGACCGATGGTCTGGGGGCGTCTGTTTTTTTGAAGGAACTGACTTACCGCTATATTCAGCTGGAGCAGGAAGAGGTCCGTCCGCTGGTTAAGCGGGAACACACAGAAACGGAAGATGAAGACAGCTATCTGAAAAATTACCGGCCGATCGAACACCAGCATTACAGTTCGGCTGAGGCTTACCGGCTAAGCGGGAATTATCTTTCGCTGGGGAGCGGGCAGGTGCTGCATGGATATGTGAAGGTCGGGGAGTTAAAAGCTGTCTGCAAACGATATGGTGTCAGCATTACGAAGTATCTGGCTGCCAGCCTGATCTGGTCGGTCTGGCAGGAATATTGTGACGGGAAAGCAGAGATCCGGCCGGTTGTGCTGAATCTTCCGATTAACCTGCGGTCATTTTTTTCGTCGGATACGATGGCGAATTTTTTCGCAGTGACGATGATTGGATATCTGTTCAAGGATCCGTCGATGTCATTTGAAAAGCTGGTTCATATTGTTGACCGGCAAATGGATAAAAAGGTTGATAGAGACCGGCTTGAGGCCTTCATCTCCTATAATGTATCGAATGAGAAAAACTGGCTGATCCGGGTGATTCCGCTGATTTTTAAGTCAATGGCGCTGAATATTGTGTTTCGTTTGAAAGACCGGGCCTACACGATGACATTATCAAATATCGGTGTTGTGCAGATCGATCCGGAGTATCGTGAATTTATAGAACGTTTTCACCTGATGATCGGTGTGTCGAGACGGCAGCCGGTTAAGTGTGCAGTCTGTTCGTATGGCGATGAAATGGTGATTACATTTTCATCTGTATTTGCTGACAGCGATCTGCAGAAGCGGTTTTTCCGTCATCTGAAGAATGATGGGGCGCAGGTAAGGCTGGAAGGGAATGAACTGTCAGTGGCCAGAAAACATGATATGTATCCGCGTATTAAGAAGGTCCTGGTGCTTAGAAAAGGCGGTGAGGCCAAGGCGAGCCGTATGGTGAAGCATGTTGGCCAGACCAGCGGGACGGCTGCGCGTGGTGCTGCTGATTATCTGACCGGTAAGCGTAATTTAAGGGCTGAACTGCAGCGGCGGTTTCATGTATAGCAGCTTTAGACATTTAAGAAGACAGTCGACTTGAACAGTAATAATTCGGAGGTTTTAATGAGGACAAAAGGAATCAGTATCCGTGGAGCATTGATTCGTGACACTATGAAAAATATGATGGAATCGGCGATGGGACATCCGTTTCAGACCGGTGAGTACCGAAAGAATCCGGTTGAACCGGCCTGGATCTGTCCCGGTGGTTATGAATATGAGCTGATCGAAATGGCGGAGTTTAAAGTGGAATATCTGCGGCCTGCCAATGTGTCGACAGAACGTGTAATACTGCAGCTGCATGGCGGCGGATATATCGGTCCGATGAAGAATACGTACCGTGATTTTGCTGTGCGGTATTCCAGGCTGAGTCTGGGAAGTGATGTCCTGACGGTAGATTACCGGGTGGCTCCTGAGCATCCTTATCCGGCAGCGGTTGAAGATGCAGTTATGGCTTATCGCTGGCTGACGGAAGAAAAACATTATGATCCGAAGAAGATTATTGTTGTCGGGGATTCGGCAGGCGGCGGTCTGACACTGGCACTGGCTCTTTATCTGAGAGATCATGGAATGCCGATGCCGGCCGGCCTGATCACGATGTCGCCCTGGACGGACCTGACTTTGAGCGGAGACAGTTATGTATCCAATTATACAAAGGATCCGCAGTTTGGAAATACAAAGGATAATATGCTTTACAATTGTTCGTATATAGGGGACGCTGATCCTACCGATCCGTATATGTCACCGTTGTTCGGCAGTTATGAGAATATGCCGCCGATTCTGATGCAGGTAGGGAGTTATGAGGTTCTGCTGGATGATACTCTTCAGGTGGCAGAGAAGATCCGTGCCTGTCATGGCAAGTTGCGGGTATCTGTTTATGACGGGATGTTTCATGTGTTCCAGATGGCGATGAATCTGATTCCGGAAAGTAAGGAAGCCTGGGAAGAGGTGGCTTCGTTTCTGCAGATTATCTATGGCATTGACAGAAGGCCTGATGGAAAAGTTGTAAAACGGGTTAAGACAAAACGTAAGGACAAAAGATGAAGATTACACTGGTTACGGTAGGTAAGATAAAAGAGAAGTTTTTTACCGGGGCGATTGAGGAATACAGCAAGCGGCTTAGCCGGTATTGCAAGCTTGAGATTATTCAGGTGGCGGATGAGAAGACTCCGGATAAGGCCAGTGCGGCGCAAGAGACACAGATTAAGGAGCGTGAAGGCGAACGTATTCTGGGGCACATCAAGGAGGGGGCTTATATGATTGCGCTGGCGATTGAAGGGCAGATGCTTGATTCGGAACAGCTGGCGGATAAGATTGATAAGCTTGGTATTGGTGGGCAGAGTCAGATCGTGTTTGTGATTGGCGGGTCGCTTGGGTTGTCGGAGGCGGTGCTTAAGCGGGCCGATTATAAATTGAGTTTTTCGAAGATGACGTTCCCGCATCAGTTGATGCGGGTGATTTTGTTGGAGCAGGTTTATCGGGGGTATCGTATTTTAATGAATGAACCGTATCACAAATGAGGGCGAACTTCTGTAAAGGACTAGGAAAGCTATATAGTATAAGCGTTGGATTGAAATATCCCATCGGGGCGGTAAGGGCTTTGATGGGATTAAATTTGTGCATTCTACCTTAATCAAGGGCTGAATACCACACTGCTAAAATGTTGTATCATATTTGCAGATGTGCTAAAATGATGATAACTGAAATACAAGATTATTCAGACAGGAACTGAAAGGTTGGAGTAAAGCAGATGAATCAATTTATTTCAAAAGAAATTTTAGATGAGCTGTCTTATAAATCGACATTGGGAAGAAGCTTGAAACAAATTTCGTTGAGCAAAACATCCGTAGAGACTATCGTTAATGACATAGGACGTTATCGATCAAGTTATATGGATATACTAATACAAGAGAATTTGGTAGGTTCCCGGTTTAAAAGTGACGATTCAATTTATCGAAAATATGAAAAGGTACTACATGCCGGTGGCGGTTTTAAACAATGCTTCAATGATGTACTTGGTTTTCGGTTGCATTTTACCAGCTATCCAATGGAATTTCCTGATTATTATCGGGTTGTGGATTTAAGACAAGGAAAAGTCGTGGATGATGGTTATCGAGCCATTCATTTATATTACCAAAGAGATAATATGGCTTATCCGATTGAGGTTCAGCTATGGTGTGGTGAAGACTACCGTTTTAATATCTGGAGTCACAGATGGGCTTATAAATATCAGAAACCTGAGTTCGGGAAAGCGTTATATGAGTTGTATAGGCAGGGAAAGATAGAGAACGAGGAGCAGTTTATAAGTATTTTAAAAGAGATGGGAGGAAAAGTTGATGCTTGAGAAAGATATTTTTGTCATTGCTAAAATATTTGACCAACAAGGATGCATTGCGTATCGGTGTAAAACTGCCAATGAAGCCAGATGTCTTCCGGGAACTTTGGAAGCGTTGAGGGCTGAGGGGGTTCAGATTGTCATATTAGATAGTCCGGAGATTTATGCTGAATATGAGCCGTATAATTATATTACGGATATGAAGGATTTCATTGACAGAGTTTCCGTATTGAATAAGACGGCATAATAACGGTATTGCGGGAGATATATTATAAAGTTGTACAGAGCTCTATGAAAAGTATGACAGCAAAGGGGGAAGTGCGGCAGAAAATGACCCATTACAAGAAAATACCTGATGATATATTGAAGTTATTGCAGGAATACAAAGCGGCACCGCGTTTGCAGGCGCATCTAACTTTGGTTTATAATGTGGCTGGGGAGCTTGCTGTTCGGTTAAATGAAAAATTTCCCGGGCTTAAATTTGATTATCAAAGAGTTTTGTCTGGTGCTGCTATTCATGATATTGGAAAAGTGCTTATAACCCGTGAATTATCTGTTTCGGGAAATTCGCATGAAGAGGCTGGGTATCAGTTGTTACTTGAACAGGGTTTTGAAGATGAAATTGCTGTTTTTGCACGCGATCACTCTAATTGGACAAGTGACAGTCCAATTGAGATTTTGATAGTCGCTATATCTGATACTATATGGAAAGGAAAACGAGATTCTGAATTGGAACAATTGATTTTAACTCAAATATGTTTTCATAGTGATCTTGACAAATGGGAAGCATATATTGTTTTTGATGAAATGTTAGAGAAATTGGCAGATAAAGGAGACGAACGCTTAGCCTTTCAAATTAGTTATCCTTTGTAGGATAATAACGACGAAAGATCCGAGGTGTTCAGAAATATAATATATTATAATCTTTATAAGACGGTGGTTGATTTTTTTCTATATCATCGTTTTTGTATATCAGGGGAACCCGCGTGTTAAAGGGATTGTTGATTTTATCGAGGCAAATGAGCGCGAAATGATTTTGCAGAACGTATCACCATATTTTTCTGTGCGTGTAACCCGAAAAGATTTTGTGATTCTGGAAGGAAGTGAATGTATACTGTCCATAACGAATTCGGCTGATCTGACTGTTCTCAGCGTATATAGGTTTGATAATGAAAGAACCAATAAGGTATATCAGCAAGTGAGCAGCCAGTTGAATCTTAACTGGGGAGACAATGTTTTTCGCTATAAACTATAGAAAAGTATTAATTAAATCCTGCATTCCATAATAAAAAGGCAGCCTTTTTGATTATGGAATGCAGGATTTTGTGTCCATCCCTTAAGGAATGTCTAATCTCTGGTCAGTTTTCGATGATGCCTGCGTGGTTTTGCAGCCTCTGCGCCCAGACGTTCCACTCGATTTTTTTGATAATCCTCAAAGTTTCCTTCAAACCAGTGCCAATTTCCGGGATTTTCATCTGTGCCTTCCCAGGCCAGAATGTGAGTCGCCACACGGTCAAGGAACCAGCGGTCATGGCTTATTACTACCGAGCATCCGGGGAAATTAAGTAACGCCTCTTCCAGGCTTGCTAAAGTTGCAACATCAAGATCGTTCGTTGGTTCGTCCAGTAAAATAAGATTTCCGCCTTCTTTAAGCGTAAGTGCTAAATTCAAGCGATTGCGTTCACCACCGGAAAGTACTCCGGCACGTTTCTGCTGATCTGAGCCCTTGAATCCAAATGCTGATACATAAGCACGGCTTTGAATCTCAGTATCGCCAACTTTCAGGTAATCATTCCCGCCAGAAACCACTTCCCACAAGCTTTTCTCCGAGTCAATACCTTCTCTGTTTTGATCTACATAAGAAATCTTAACTGTCTCACCGATCTGTAATTCGCCGCCACTTAATGGCTCTAAACCAACGATAGATTTGAACAATGTAGTTTTACCAACACCATTAGGTCCGATAATTCCCACGATTCCGCCTTGCGGCAGTGAAAAAGAAAGGTCGTCTATCAATACACGATCACCAAAGGCTTTATGGATGTGGTCGGCAACAATAACCTTGGTACCTAAACGCGGACCGACAGGTATCTGGATTTCCGAAAAATCAAGCTTTTTCGCTGCCCGGGCTTCGGCTTCCATTTGTTCATATCGTTCAAGACGAGCCTTGCTCTTCGCCTGACGGGCCTTTTGAGAACTGCGGACCCATTCAAGCTCTGCCTCCATGCGCTTTACCAATTTTGCCTGTTGTTGTCCCTGCAATCTTAGACGCTCTGCCTTTGTTTCCAGATAGGTCGAATAGTTTCCTTTATAAGGATATAGCTGTCCGCGGTCAACTTCGCAGATCCATTCGGCCACATTATCCAGGAAATAGCGGTCATGAGTAACGGCAAGTACAGCTCCGGGATAATTTGCGAGAAAGTGTTCGAGCCAAAGGACCGATTCCGCATCAAGATGGTTGGTAGGCTCATCCAATAAAAGAAGGTCCGGTGCCTCCAGCAAAAGCCGGCATAAAGCAACGCGGCGACGTTCGCCTCCGGAGAGAATGTTAACCGGCATGTCCGGTTCCGGGCATTGGAGGGCATCCATAGCCTGCGCCAGCTTACTTTCAAGGTCCCATCCTTCGGCTGCATCGATCTCGGCTTGCAGGGTTCCCATTTCATCCATCAGTGCATTAAAATCGGCATCAGGCAAAGACATTTCCTCACCGATCTTATTAAAGCGCTCGATCTTTGCCTGTAAATTACTAAAGGCCTGCTCGATATTTTCAATTACAGTTTTGTCTTCGTCAAGGGGCGGTTCTTGTTGAAGGATTCCTACTGTGTAGCCAGGTGTAAGTTTCGCTTCACCTGCAGAAACATCCTCCATGCCTGCCATGACTTTTAAGAGGGTTGATTTGCCCATACCGTTTGGGCCGACAACACCAATTTTAGCACCTGGATAAAAAGAAAGGGTCACATTGTCAAGAATGACTTTGTCTCCATGGGCTTTACGCGCCTGATACATCTGATAAATAAACTCTGCCATTATATTACCTGCTTCTTTCTTTGCCGGAAAGCCGGCAAGATTTTATTAACAAATTTTTTTGGATATAAAGGATTATATCATGCGAAGTTGCCGGAGGCAACAGTGATGGAATAAGGACAATATACATTGTGGTTATTGAGTTACAAATGAATGGCTGAATGATAAGAAAAATGGTATATTAGTATTACGGGTTGAATTGGGTGCTACGGGGCAGTTCAGAATGAATTCAGCTAAGAAATTTGATAAAAATGGAGGAATAACATGAATCGATGGTTCGTAAGTTTACTTATTGTAATGATGCTGCTAAATCCAGTGTTCAATGCTAAGGCGGCACAGACAGACCAACTGGATAAATTGATAGAAGAAAGCAATTTGTTGATGGAGCCGATTGTTATATATGATGGAATAACGATAACCCCTCAAGAATGGTTTATCGATCGGCAGTTTACAGATGCAACGATGTTAATGGTTAAATTTTCAGTTGATAACCAAACTCAGTCCAATATTCAGGTTGAGGTAAAATATAGAACTATAAATGATAGGGTCATAGAAAATTCTTATATGTCCACAAGTGGAACGATTCACCCAGGTGAAAGTGGGAGCTATGTTATGGGGATTGATGAATATATCCTGGTGGCACAAAGGATTGAAAAAATTTCAGACTTAAATGTGTATTTTATGGTCAGATTTGTCGAGCCTGAAGATGGAAAAGATGTTGTCAAAAAATGTATATTAGCAGATCCGGTTTCAATTGCCTCTGGCAGCAGGGTTGAAACAAAATCATTTGATGGGGAGAAAGTATATAGGGATGAGAACCTTGTAATTATGGCTTCCTCTGTTTTACGAGAGTTTCCCGGTGCATACTGTACCTCTGTGTATATACAGAACAATAGTGATTTGTGGATTAAAGGCAACACTAGGGTGATAGCAATTAATGGAAATGAATTAGAGTCAAAAAGCTTGCTGGACTTCGATGCCCGAAATATAATTTGTCCAGAAAAGGAAATAAATATCCGTAATATTGTCTATTTGAAAAATCAGAATGGGAACCCGTATGCTCTGATGGAAATCAAGACAGTGACATTATCTCTGGATATCTCTTTGAACCAGATAAAGGATTTTATAAATGGTTTTGAAGAGGTGAAACAGATGGAGCCTATTATATTTACAATTGATATTGAGTGATTCGGAATTATATAAACAGGGATATAAATGTGAATTTTTTTAAATAAATAGGAGATTTTTATGGAAAGACAACGGAAGCACATAGAAGCAATCAAGCAGGTCGCGATAGTATCTCTTTCATTGGCGGTGCTGACTGGCTGTCATTGGAAAGCATTTCCGCATTTTGAAACGCAGCCCAAATTGGCAGAGACAACGGCTGTGACAGAAACGACAGTCATCGCAACCTCAGTATCTCAAAAAGAAACGGATAAAGGCGATGAATCGGTACCAATTATAGCAACCGAGGAACTGACGTTGGAGCAGGAATTAGAACGGGTGCGGGGCGCGGTTCTTCATATGGACCAGTCAATTTTTCAGACGGATGAAAAGCTGTATCCTTTGGCGGAGTTAAGGGCGCTGTCGGATGATGCATTGGCTGTGTTTAGAAACGAACTCTATGCCCGGCATGGAAGAATTTTTAAAGGAGAGAACTGGACAACATTCTTTGGACAGTTTTCATGGTATGAGGGACAATATTCTGCAGAGCAGTTTTATGAGCAGGAATTGTTTTCTGATCTGGAGAAAGCGAATTTAAAACATGTGCTGTCGGTGGAAGCTGAACGAAAAGAGACAGTGACGTTTACACTGGAAAATTATCCGCGGGTTGATGGTTCGACGGCAACCATTCCGCTATCAGAGCAGTTTGCAGCGGATGCGTTGGGACTCCCGATTGAAGAGGCACGGTTATATATTTTACATAATAAAACCCATTCTGCGTATGATAACCTGATTCGCGGAGAGGCCGATATTATCTTTGTTACGGCGCCGTCGGAAGAGGAGCTTTTGATGGCGGCAGAGGCCGGAGTTGAACTTGAGATCGTTCCGGTTGTTCGGGAAGGCTTTGTTTTTCTGGTTAATGAAGATAATCCGGTAGCCAGCCTGACCCGGCAGCAGGTTCGTGATATCTATTCCGGGAAGATTCGGAACTGGAAAACGGTTGGAGGTGCGGATCAGGAAATTGTGGCATTTCAGCGTCCGGTTAATTCAGGAAGTCAGTCAGGGATGCTGGATTTAGTTATGAAGGAAACACCGATCATGGAGGCACCATCAGAACTTTATCCGATGGATATGGGAGCAATGATCGAGATTATATTGGATTATGATAATACCGGAAATGCAATAGGATATTCTTATTACTACTATGTTAGTTCCATGTATTTTCGCAAGGGGATCCGGTTGCTGGCAATCGATGGCGTGGAACCGAATGACAGCAGCATACAGGATGGCAGTTACCCATATACAACAGCATATTATGCAGTAATGAAGAAAAACGAGCCGGAAGGCAGCAATGCCAGAAAACTGTTGACATGGATATTGAATGAAGGTCAGGAGTCAGCCAGAACGGCAGGTTATGTACCGGTAAGATAGATCAGGAGGATGGACAATGAAAGGTTATCGACAGGGCTTAGTGGTTCTTGGGATGATGGTGGACCTGTCCGGGTGTCATGATGGTGCAGAAGAATCATCGGAACGTGAAAAACAGAACCAGCCGGTGGAACAACAACAGTCCGAATCGCAGCCAGTCACATTGCAATCATCAGAGGGGATGCAGGAGGAGGCCGTTGCCCGAGAAATCATGTATCACTATCACAACGGCATAAAAACATATGATAAAGAATTGATTGATAGCCGTCCGGAGGTGAACGGCATCAAATGTGTCCAGATCAGCGGGCTCCGGGATGAGCAGGTTGAGCAGAAAATTAACAACAGACTTGAACAGGCGGTTATTGAACTGGCGACCAGAGAACTGCCGCCATACCGTGGGATTAAGAGAAAGACAGCCGACATTTTGCCGGAAGATCTGACACAGTGTGTTAATATGTTTGTATTCTATGATGAATCAAATCTATTTTCCGTGCGTCTTGAACGGAGAATTTCCTATGAATATGTTTTTGGGACGGCTGAGCTGGAAGGTCTGACCTTTGATTTAAATACCGGCGAGGAACTTATGCTGTCAGATTTATTTGCAGATGGGTATGACTATCAGTCAGCAATCGTCGAATACATCCGTGACGGAGTTGCCGGAGGATGGTTAAGGCACGCCGGAGGTGAACATTTTGAGGTGTATTCGGATTTGTTTACATTACTGAAACCATTTGATACGGTAAAGAAATCACAGAAATTCTATCTGTCAGCACACGATACCATCGCCCTGATTCTGGACTATGATACCCCGGAATTTGATGTAGAGGGGTATGCACAGGTTCTCAGAATTGAAGCAGAACGTATGGCTGATAAAGGCAGTTCCATGATCTTCTTCGAAAAATATGAAACTGGTGACGACCGTCTGTATAAAACAGAAGATGAAAACTTTCGTCGTGTTGACATAGACAGGGGGACGCATTTTATTCTGGTTTCTGCTGAGGTTACTAACAATAATTTTGAAACAGAAGAATTTATGCCAAGCAGAATGGGTTATGAGGACAGTATTTATACGGAAATCATTTACAGTGATGGTTATGAATATACCTCGATTGAAAGACAAAACGAAGAACGTTTTCAAGGTGTGGAAATTGAACCAATGGCTTCTTTGCGTGGGGAAATTGCTTATGAAGTGGCGGATGTTGTCGTCGAAAGTGATGAACCGATGCTGTTACGATTTCGCAAGGGATCAGAATCAGTAGTATATAGATTAAGATAAAGTTGTCAGGTATTGATTATTGAAGGGAAAGTTAACGATGGATGAATTACAAGGGAGTATGTATCCAATATTTAAATATATAATATAAATTTCATTGAATTATAAAAAAGGAGAACAGCTTTGTTATTCAAAATAATTGATATCAGCTATGGTTGGTTTGAGGTGGATATTAACCGACAGTTTATATTGACAAACTCAGATTATCTGGGATGTGATGCACCGGCGCTGCTGCTGGATGCGGTCGGAAATCTGCTGGAAGGTACGGCAACGGTGCAGTGGCTGTGCTGGCAGGACGAACCTGGCGCATACATTCTTAAGTTGTCAGCGAAAGATGGAAAGCTGACAGGGGAGGTCTTTGATACAAAAAAAGAGTCCTTTCATTTAGCTCACAGCGGAGAGAGTCTGGCAAAGTATATAACAGCGCGGAAGTATCTGTTTAAAGAAGAACTGACGGAGGCTGCTAAAGCTTTGACAGCTGAGTTTGGCCTGTATGAGAAAGGCAATGGCAGGCAGCAGTATCGTACCCATTGGGGAGATTTTCCGCACCGGGAATATGGCCGGTTGAAGCAGCTTTTACATATGAGCACTTACAGCGGGACACCACCGGAAGGGGCGTTGAATGGCTATCAGAAGAAGTTTTTTCACCATATCGGAGCAATCCAGGAAGCAGCAGTGCAAACCGTAATGTCAAGAAATGGCGTTGCTGAAGATATTGAAAATATGGAAGATATGCTGTATGATGCAACGCATGCGGTCATTATGGATATGATGGTGATGATTGATGGATACAGCGGATTTAGTAACAGCAAGATGGATCTGATCAATCAGGATACTGCAATCGGATTAAAAGAAAATCCATTCATAGAATTGCATGATGCGATCAGTGAGTATATTAAGTATGAAAAATAACAGGGAGGTGAAGCCGGGTGTCAATATCGTATACAATTAGCTTTGGCCCGTTCAGCCGTGTAAAACTGGAACAGTTCATGAATGAATACCTGAATAACACACCAGAGATTTCTTATAAATGTTCGGAAGATAAAAATGCCTATGTGCTGTTCGCCAGAGGTTCTATTCGGGGGATTTCAGTCAGGCAGGAAGAAAAAAATAAGCTGAATGTCAGATGTAACGTGCTGCCGAGCGACACTGACAGTAAAATCCTATATGGCTTTTTAAAATGGATAGGAACGGATTGCAAGGGGAAAATTGTTGATGAATCAGGTGTGAAGATGTCCGGCAGAGATTTAACATTGGCAGACATCATGTCCCAGATGGCAGAAAATAAACAGGTGAGTTTGCTTGAGGGGATATTGCAGACAGAATCGTATGTGAAACTGCCTGTATGGGATGCGGATGTTGTGATCTATAAGGATAAGTTTGAGGAACTGAAGCGGGAATCAGATTTTCCGGAGTCACTGCTTGCTTATCTTCAGGAAAAATCCTTTAGAATATTTCATGCCAGAAGAGCTCAGGAAATAAAGACGGATCGCAACACAATATCTGTCTGGGCTTACGATGATGTGATTATGTTTCCGTCACAGTTGGTTGCAGTTAAAGATCCGGACGATGAAAACAACTATATATTTTTTCCCTGGGACCATTTTTTGAGTTCACCGGAGGTTAGATCTGAAGAGATACCTTTGGGTAAGGATAAAGGGAGTTATTATTTTATCAGTGCTGTTGATGAATATCGTATACCGCAAATGCTTGAATATTTAAAGCAGGATTTTCTGGACATGAGCGAAATATAGCGTTCGGCAGGAGATAAAGGTTTGGAGAATAAATCATGAATTATAAATTTAGCAGTAACGAAGAACATGATATGGCTTTGAAGATAGCATGTGAAAAATTTGATGAAATACATTCTAAGGATAAGCAGCCTGCATGGTTAAAATATTGTATGAGAATGCGTCAGTCAAAAAATCAGAACGGCAATTGGGTTTTCAAAATTGTATTAACAACGAAGTTTGAAATAAATCCTGGTTTGAAATGGGTATGGAATGAGGATGGTTTGGATTTTTTAGTCAAGGATGATCCGGTGACGGGTAAAAGATCATTCGTCATTAGTGATGGTGGGCCACCGGCAGAAACTGTGGTTATTTTTGCGGTGGAAGTACATGCTGACGGATCGGCTATTGTGCTTGCAGATACTGATTTGAATCTGTTGGATGGAACTCATTATCAATTAAATATAACAACAGAATTGAACAAATAGATGCAGGAGGTTTTCTAAATAGTGGAAAAACCAGATGATGTAATAAGTCAGATCAGAAAATTAGTTGAAAACAAGCAAACCTTCGCGGATATGGCGGCAATCGTTAATTTAGAGGAATATAATACGCAAATATTTGATTTTTATAAGTACCCGTTAGGTGTCAGTTTTATTGGCGTGAAAAAGAGTCAGGTGAAAGATGTTGTTGATGCTTTTGTAGTTCTTTTTATAGTAGATTTATATTACCAACATGACTGGATTGATAGTGAGAAAATGAGGATAAACGAAGATCAATTTGTTACGGAGAAGCCTTCAACAGCTGAATGGTCATCGATCCTGCATGATTTATGGCTGAAGGAAAGCTTTGAATCAAAATACAGAACTTTTAATATTAAAGAGGAAGACGTGAAGGTATTTGAGAAGGGGTATTTGTGGTGGATGCCGGAAACTGCCCCGGAGGAAGAGCAAAGAAGGCTGGAACAGGAGGTCGCAACTACAGTGTGGGTTACTTCTCTGTTTCCGGGTGCGTTTTATGATAAATTCTTTGGAGAGACGGAACAGTATTATTTTTATGCTGAATCAGGTGTATATGATTAAAGTCTGAAAGAAGTTACTTTATTTAACATTAATTTCACTGAAACCCTTGACCTTATACTGACTTTATCCTTTATTATCAGGGTGAGAGGAGTGATTTTATGAATATTCAGGAAGTTGAGAGACGAACAGGTGTACCGAAACAAAATATTCGTTTTTATGAAAAAGAGGGATTGATCAATCCTGAAAGAAATTCAGAGAATGGTTACCGTGAGTTTTCAGAAGAAGATGTTGAGCGGGTCAAGCTAATAAAAATGTTCAGGAAATTAGATTTTCCGCTTAATACGATATTGGGACTTTTAGAAGGGCAGCTGGACCTGGCAAAGACGGTTGAAGAGCAGATTGAAAAATTAGAACAAAAAAGCAGTGAGTTAGAGATTTGCATTGGGTTTTGCAGAGAATTGAAAGATGAAGCGACAATTAAGACAATCGATTCAGATTATTATCTGCAGGATATGGAAGAAAGAGAAAGGAGCGGCAACAAATTCTTCGATTTTCTTTCTGATGTTAAGGCAGTTTACAATGCAGATCTGGATAAGACGTTTCAATTCCAGCCGCATACAATTATCCGCAACAAGCGTGAGTTTACGGATGCGCTTTTTGATTATGCGGATAAAAATGATGTGACCATAGTCATTACAAAGGAAGGAATGTATCCGGAATTTACGCTTGATGGGGTGGAGTACAGTGCGCAATGTGTGCATACAAGATTTGGTGCAGTCGTGAAGTGCAAAATGAAATACCCGGAAGATGTAGAGCCAAAGTATCTTTCAAAAAAACAAAGAAATGGTTATCGGATGTTCATTCGTATGCTTTCAGCATGTATTTTATTTTTGATATTCTGTCTTATACTTTATCGTAATGACAGCCTGTTAGCCATTGTGGTTTCGGTGTTAAGCGCATTAGCTGTAACTGTACTTATTTTTGTTGTGATTCACATCAATAAATATTAGTTTAAGAAATCCCATCGGGGCTGGTAAAAGCTTCGATGGGATTTCTTGTCTTAAATCACCAGTTTTCGTAAATATTCATCTCCATGTTCGCCATAGATATGAAAACCCAGGGATTCGTAAAGTGCTCCGGCCACTTCATTGTTTTTATTGTGATTGATATTTATTTCTGTCACCTTTAGTTCTTTCGATAGATAGTCGATCATTAAAACAAGAGCTCTTTTTGCGTAGCCATTGCGTTGATGATTTTGATCTATCATTAGTGGATTGATATAACCGGTAACTCCGTCTTCATCATATCCGCCGCCGATTAGCCCAACGTAATTTCCATCAGCTTTGATGGCAAATAACTCACTCATTTCTTCATATCGACTTATACCGATCCAGTAAACGTTAGGTATTTTGAAAAACATTTTTTGCTCTTTACTGACTGACAGGTCACAGACTGTGAGCCAATTATTGACATCCAGAGGCTCTAAAGTTACAACATTAGTCATAAAATGCGCTCCTTATTATGTAAGAGAGAGCTAAAGTATAGTCACTCTCCAAATCTGATTTGTGCTTGTAAATTATATTAGCAGAGGATAATTAGCATGTCAATTAGCGTCCAGGTAATAAGGAGGTTTGAATGTTGTACAGCATTTGTGAATATGGTAAGATAATGGTACATGAATTTAAGAAGAGACAGCCTTTGGATTAGATTGGAGAAAATGGTATGATATTATGTTATATTTACGATGGAATGGCCGATTTTGAAATCACGTTGATTCTTCATCGACTGAAAAATACAGGAAGGCGTCAGATTGTTACCATATCGGAACAATTAGATGAGAAAAGGTAAGGCAGGCCGGTCAGGAAGATCCATATTTCTGGGGGAATTATGTGGAACAGCGAGCTGTTCGTGATCGCAATGTGATCACAGCCAAGGGATATGCATTCGTTGATTTAGCGCTGCTGGTTGCTGATTATCTGAAGATTTACACGGATGATATTCGACGATATAATGAATTGGAACAGGTGTACATAAAAAATGAAGAAATCAAAAGCAGGTTAAAAAGAAATGAAATTGCCAGATGATCAAATGAAAATAGCCAGTGAGTATCTTAAAAATCATTATGCTCAAGAGGATCTGATAGCGTTTTATAAGGAACGGAAGGCTTATTATGCCCACCATCCGGATGCCGGATGCGAAAACTGGTTCTTGCCACATCATTTTACTGAAGGTATAGCAATCCGTAATTGTCTCCGGGCGGCAATTCCTGAGACGGATCTGCCGGATGATGATACGTACGGGTGGCCGATGGTTACAAGCTGGGATGATTATTATATTGCTGTGATTAATGCTGTATTGGATGAATTGAATTAATACATACGGAAAAGGACAGAAAACATGAAAGTATATATTCAGGCAGATAATAAAGGCAGACCCTATAATATTAATACCTTTAGTGCCATGTTGGGTTTTGAACAGATGGGATTTGAAACAATCCTGTTTTCTTCGCTGAATGAACTGGATACGGTATCAGAAGAAAATATTGTGGTTGGCGGAGTCGGCCGGGTTAAAGCATTTTTGGAACAAAGAGATATAGTCATTGAAGATATTGATTATCCGGAACAACTGACCCGTTTTTATGGACGGAAGATATGGAGCACTACGACACAGGAACTGTTATCACAGCATTATGAGGAATCTGTTTTTGTAAAACCAAAGCTTGGCAAACAATTCAACGGATTTATATATCGGTCGGAACAGGATCTGATCGGAAGAATAACAGCAAATCAGAATGTGGAGATTTATTGCAGTGAAGTGTTAAATATCAAAGAAGAATGGCGGTGTTTTGTCAGGAATGGAGAGATTCTCGATATCAGGAGATATGCCGGAGGCCTGGGCCATTGTTATGATATCAAGTCGGTAAGGCAAATGGCAGTGCAGTATTCTGACTCGCCTAAAGGTTATGCTTTGGATATTGGTGTAACGGATCAGGGGAAAACAGTAATTATTGAAATTAATGATGGCTATTCGCTGGGCAGTTATGGGCTGGATTCACTGCTGTATGCGAAACTGTTGTCAGCGCGGTGGGCGGAGATTACAGATACTGTTGATAGCTGTGATTTTTAAGCGCTGCGTGGTTAGTATTAGCCGCAGTCTTTAATTTAAGAGTTGGATTGATTTAGAGGAAATTTGCATGCTTTTAATACATGATGAAAATTATATTGAAATAAAGGTGATTGGATACGAGTATCCGGTGATAGAGCGAAAGAATGATACTGGTTTTGACTATGATCTCAACTGGCTGATGTTATATGTGAATAAAAGAGTGGACGATAAAAGAGTTAAAGGGATTTTTCCTTGTTTTTTGACTACGGATATTAAGCGCTTTTTGAAACTATTGATTGATTTTCAAAGCGGAAAGGTGTCATCGCTGGGGTTTGGGGGGATTGAACCCAATTTTTGTGTTGAAATAGAACAGGGGATATTATCGGTGTTTTTTTATGGAGAAGATGGTAAGGAAGAGTTTCCCGATGTCAAGAAATTTGTAAAGCCTGTAACTGATCATGATATACAGGCTTTTATCTCATTTTGTAAGGATTCGATGGCGAACTATCCCTTACGCTAATGATCTTATATTTGCATAATCCTGGATATTATCCTTGATGTATTGTCCTATAAACGCTATTGTCCTTCCAGAAGGAGAGTATAATGAAGTCAGCACTTTACATAACAGATTATCTGGATTATCTGGAGCATGATAATAAGGAGCCGCAGGCCGGAGATATTTTTGTCTATTGTCCCAGGAAACTGCAGAAATATTATTATGGAGTTGTTGTCAGTAACGAGGCAGTTCATGAGATAATGCCGTCAGAACGAAAGCTGCATTTGCATTTTTTTAATTACTGTACTGAGGCTATTGAAGATAGTCCGGATCTTTCTACGGCACCACTGTTATTTCCACCAATTCTGGTGCGTCATACTACGAAGTATAATATAACATATGATTTCGAAAAGTCTGCATGGTTGTCGCATTATTTTTGTATTATTGGAAATATCGATCTGAAGAAACTGCCATCAGTGAAGCAGGCAATGTTTGTGGACGGAAATGGCTGGTTATACGATGCAAATGGTAAAGCAATCGCGTTCGAGCGTATGGATGAACCGGATGCGTATACAGTGTTAGGGCATTATTATCAGGAACGAGCGGAAACGTTGGAAAAATGGCTTGTATCTTCATTGGATTTAGCCGATGATGAAAGCAAACCGATGGTATCATTAGACTACTATAAAAAACAATTAAATGAGATGCGGTCGAGATTGAAAATGGCGGATTTGTTGTGTTCCGGTGAATGTGTGGAAATGCAGACTTTATACAGTGGAAAAGCAGTTATTCCTTATCTATTGCCGGTTTCAACAGAACCGGAATGGAAGCGATATATCAAACAGGGCGGTAGTGAACATTATGCAGTAATTCAATTTCAGATTAAGCAGCGGATTGGTTCCAGTGGTCTGTTTTTCCGTAATTTAGCATTACCGGAAGATCGTATCAAAGGAAATCGTCATGCAGAACGGATGTTTCGGGTTTTTGTTTTAATGGTATATGAAGGCATTCAGGCGTTTGTTGATACACAATATAAAGAAAATGGAATTGCTTTCGGCGGGATTGAGATTTGCTTATTCCAATTGAATTTGCATGAGGCTGACAGCAGGTTGATGGATTTTAAAATAGTAGGGCATATGATATTGGCGGATTATTTGAAAAGAAAGTAGGTTGCATTTGTCCTGCATACTTATATCACATGCTCTGAATAATCCCGCAATAATAATTCTTGTATCTCATCTTCTGACAGCCCGGCCATCTGACGGGCTAATAAAGTTGCTGAAAGGCGTTTACGAGCCGGACTGAAACCGGCTTTCAGCAGTCTTGATAAATCACCGGAGCCAAGAAAAAAATTCAATCTTATAAATGCTAAATCCTGATCATTCAACAATCCTGAAGTTCGTTCTGAAAGGGTGATGATATGATCGTATGTTAACTCTTTCAGCAAGTGAATTTCCTGAATGCTGATAATAGCGGTCAGCTCAAACTCTACCAAATCCTTTAATGTGGAAATGAAAAAATGGCTGCGTTCATGAGACGTATTAGTAACCAGAATGATTTTGCGGCGGTTTTCACCGGCCATCTGGTGATAATCAATCCACTTTTTAAGAATCAAGGTCACAGTAGTGTGATTTTCCGGATATAAAGGTATCTCTAAAAAAACACCGACTTCATTCGACAGATTCCGGACCATTTGATATAATTCCGGAATTTTTTTTTCAGTGTCCCGAACCATCTTATCTTTTATTTGGATATGGTAATAATTTTGAAAATATATTTTGTAAAAGTAATAATATAGTTCCTCTTTCATCTGATCATTTCTGAAGAATGTAATCTGGTGGTACTGACTTACGGCACCCAGGAGTGTATCAATCTTTCTGGCCAAGAGGTTATTTAAAGGAATAGCAGGACCGGATTTAAAATCAAGCATAGCAATAATGCGGAGCAAAGCTTCATTTTCCAGCGGATCCGAGATAAGCTGCCAGCTGATGACGGACAGTTTGGTCTGATCAAGGCTGACAATAGGATTGTTTTCCTGACGGTTGGCCAACAAACTCAGATAAAGTGTCAGTAGTTTTCGGGACTGGTAACTCAGCTGAAACGTGCTCAAATAGTCGTCCACGTTCAGTAAACTGTTCTGGCGTGCGCTGGTGATACAGAGATCTGTCATCAGCCGCTGGATGGGAGTATTGGCCTGACGGTTTTTCATTTGCAGGTGGGGATCCCACTCTAAGAGCGGCAGCAGAATTTCAATGATCAGCATCCGGAAACGTAATTCGTCACCGATGATTCTGATTCCTTTTTTCTTTACAATTTCAATCTCCAATTCATAGGCAGACAGTAATGACCGGAGCCTGGCCGTATCACTTTTTTTTGTTGTGGGGGACAGGAGAAGCTGTTCGTATATCCGGGATAAATTAATGGTTCCTTCATAGAAACTGCGGACAATCAGATATTGCAGCCGCTCTTTGCATGAGAGGATGTAACTGTCCATGGTCAGATCCTGGATAATTGCCAGATAATCTGAATAAGTAAGGTTGGCATGGATCCGGCTGTTATAGATTCGAATAGAATACCGGCTGCCTAAATGCTGGCTGACAGAGGTCAGCTGACGTCTGATCGAGGATGTGTTCCGGTAAAAATGTGCGGCAGTTTCGGCTAGATCACAGTCATTATTCTCCTGTAGATATTTCAAAAGCTGCAGGTCGTTGAAATCCAGAGACATATGATCTCCTTTCTGTTCCGTTTATAAAAATGAGAGTTGGTTTATGCGAAAATATATTGGATAAATAATGCTTTGAACTACTTCTAATATTAACATATAATGAAATCATAATAAAGGCCTTTAAATTAAAAATGATAAATATTGGAGGGTAATGATGAGTGGCAAATTGAAAGATTTTAAAGCTGGCATTCAGGTCTTTGGGCGTTCGCTTCTGCTCCCAATCGCAGTTCTGGCGCCGATTGGCATGATTATGGGAATATGTAGTGCATTGGGACAGTCGTATTATTTTTAATAATATTCCTATATTATTTGCAATGGGCATTGCCCAGGGGATGGCAAAAAAAGAGAAGGGTATTGCTGTATTTGCATCGGTTATTGGTTATCTGACCCTGAATACGGTCATGAATGTATATCTGAAATCAACCGGTACATTGGCTGACAGTGATGTGATGGCGCAGGTAGGACAGGGAATGGTATTAGGGGTCCAGACCATTAAAACGGAAGCGCTTGGTGGTTTAATAGCCGGTTTTGTGGCTGCGAAGGTAGCCGATCGTTTCTATAAGCTGGAACTGCCGCTGGCCTTTGCTTTTTTCGGCGGCAAGAAGTCGATTCCGATAATTACATTTGCCTGCATGATTCCGATCGGGCTGGTATTGCCTGTTTTCTGGGGATTGCTGATCCGTTTTCTGATTTCGATTTCCTTTATTTTTACTACCGATTATATTGGTGCGGGAATCTATTATATGTTACATAGGGCATTGATTCCATTTGGTCTTCATCATGTGCTTGCAGCAGTTGTTCGTTTTACGGAAGCCGGGGGAACCTATTTGATCAATGGTGTGGAATATGTGGGAATTCTTCCGGCAGTTAACGAAATTCTGTTCAATTTAGGACCGGATAGTCCTTACTGGGCAGAGTTAATGCCTAAACTGACCAGCTACCTGGGCGGTTCTCAGATGTTGACGACATTATTCCGGATTCCGGCTATTGGACTGGCGATGTATCGCACCTCCTTCCTGAAAAACAGAAAGATGGCTAAGGGCGTATTGCTGACCTGTGTATTGACTGCATTTTTAGGTAATGTTACAGAACCGCTTGAATTTTCCTTTTTATTTATTTCACCGCCTTCATTTGCAGTTTATTGTGTGCTTTGCGGACTGATGACAATTCCTTATCAGTTGCTTCATATCTGTATTGGGTATATCCGCGGAACAATCTTTGATTTCGGCATCTTTGGTCTGCTTTATGAACAGACTAATTGGATCAACCTGATTATTCTGGGTGTGATTAACTTCGCGTTATTCTACTTTGTTTTTACATTCTTTATTAAGAAGTGGAATCTGGAAACTCCGGGACGGGAGAGCTTTGAAGTAGAAGAATCTGCAAGTCAGCTGCTAAAAGATAAAAACTGGCCGGTCATTGCCAGGATCGTAATTGAAAACCTGGGTGGCGGGGAAAACATCACAAAGGTAGAAAATTGTATTTCCAGACTCCGGGTTGACCTGAAAGATCCGGAAAAAGTAAATCAGCCGGGACTAAAAGATTCAGGTTGCGCCGGAGTATTCTTTCCATCCAAGAACCATATCCATGTTGTCTTTGGACCGCATGTGGAATTTGTTAAAAATGCAGTAGATTCTGAGCTGAAGAAAGGGTGACAGCATGCGGGCATTATATGATTCAAAAAGTAAATCGATTGATAACCGGGGAATCAGCAGGCTGATGACTGAGGCACATAAAATGGAAATATGGCTGAAGGTTGAAGGTGCTTTGGCTCAGGCCCAGGCAGAAGCAGGTGTGATTCCGCAACAGGCAGCCGCGGAGATTCTGGCACTAACACTGGACGATCTGGATTTGAATGAGATGGCTGATATCAAAGCCAGGATCGGACACGGATTTGTCCCTTTCCTGAAGGTGATGGGGAAAGCCTGTGGTGAAGAAGGCAGTAAATACATTCATTATGGTGTGACAACACAGAATATTCAACAGACATCTCAGTTATATATTGTTAAGGAAATATATCAGATCTAGCAGGGATTTCTGGCTGATATTCTGGACCATCTGGCAAAACTGGCAAAAAAACATGCAGATACGGTGATGGCCGGGAGGACTCATGGCAGACATGCAATTCCGATTACCTTTGGTTATAAGGTATCTGTATGGCTGAGTGAATTGATGCAGTCGGCAGAACGGCTGGAAGAATGCGAAAAGAGAGTATTTCAGGTTATGATGGGCGGTGCAGTGGGATCCTTTAATGCTGCCGGTGAATCCAGCAGACAGGTTCAGGAGCGGGTGGCTGATATTCTCCAAATGGCTTCCATGCCGGTTCCATCTCGTAACATCAGCACACATAAACAGGAGTTTGTTATGAATTTATCCTTGCTATGCAATGGCCTGCATAAAATGGCGGAAGAGGTCTATTATACCGGGATAGAAGAATTCGGCGAAATATATGAAGGATTCACGGAAGGAACAGTAGGGAGTTCGACAATGCCGCAGAAGATAAATCCCAAGCTGTCAAAGGGGATCATTGCCAATGCCCAGAAGTTGTATTCACTGCTGCCGCTGGGGCTTTATTCAGGCAGCCGGATGTTTGAAGGTGACAGCAGTGCTTACATGGTATCAGAAAATTACATGGAAGAAGCCCTGGAGCTGACTACCGAGATATTGATACGGGCAGAGGAAATGACAAGAACTATGTATGCAGACGAAAAGCGGATGCAGTATAATGCAGAACTTAACAGGGGGCTGGATAACAGCGAGTATATCATGATGTGTGTGGCCAGGAAACTGGGAAAAGAAAAAGCACATGAACTGATCTATGAAAAAGCGATGCTTGCAGAGCAAAGCGGAACAGATTTTCTGGCGGTGTTAAAGGCGGATACAATACTGTCGGAAAATTTCACACCAGATGAGCTGGCGGCAATGTTACAACCGGATTGTTATACCGGATCAGGAGCACAGCTGGCATCAGAGACGGCCTGTAAGGCAGCAGATATGGCTGAACGGCTGCGAAGATGAGAAGTATCTGTTAATAATCTGCACCGATTTTAATTGAAATACCATTGTATCAATCGCTTTACAAAATTAAGCGATTAATACAGTGGTTTTTTAGTGTAAATACTTTTTATACGGCATCTGACAACTCCTGCTTTGCAGATGCTTTATTCAAACAATAGAATGTTGTACCATGTTTGTTGATGTGATAAGATAATGTGAGCATCAGACTCAAAAATAAAAGGAGTATAGTTATGGAAATGCAGACAATTGAAGACAACGGTATCAAAAGTACAAACAGGATCAGTCTAACATCCAACCATTTAAAACTGATTGCGATCCTTGCGATGGTGGCAGACCACATTACTGTGACGTTTCTTACATCTGGAATGCCCATGTATATTCTATTGCGTTTCATCGGCAGGTTTACCGCTTCGATTATGTTATAGTATTATCAATGTGGAAGGAGAGATTTTATTGTTGATTCTAAAAAGGAATACCATTATAAGTATCCTTGTGCCCTTATTGATGCTAAATGCATGTACTCAACAGAAGGAAGACATTATCCAGGAGTCTGGCATTGGCGAAACGGTTATACAAATTGAGCAATCTGACAGTGAAGATCCAAATGAACTGCTGTCAAAATTATCAGTCTCCACAGAGCATATGATTGATATCAATATAGCCGGTAATTCACTGCTTTACGATTATCTTCAGTCCCCTCAATCTTTTGAGAAAAAATATGACCTGGATAAGTTATTTGTTATGGGCATTCGTACCAGTGATATTTCAGAGACAGAGTGTATTCGTTTTTCTGATAATTATAGTGATGAAATAATTGAGCTGATTAAACTTGGTGACTCAATGGAAAGTGTGATAGAAAGACTTGGAGAACCACAATTTTCAGATGCAGAATTAGACTATATCGGTTACCGGACGAATGAGTGTTATTTTGCAGTGGAAGGGGATACATCTGTTGAAAGTATTGTATTTACAAAAAATTATGAATTGCCAGTTGGTTATGAAAACATAATAAAAGATTATATAGAATCCGGGTATAGTTATCTGGATCAATATCCGGATTATTCTTTTCGCGGGCAGCACGCCAGAGGCGGGCAGTCTGTAATTTATCCTTTTGGTGTTGAATTTCATAGTTATTCAGATAATAAAATATACGTATATACTAATTTTGATGGGGATATTCCTGTATCTGAAAATATTGTATATGTGATGAGAGATAGTAATGAAGTCATGTTAAGGAGACATTTCTATCGAAACAAGATGTATAAAAATGATGAGACATTAATTTCTCCTGATGGTAAGAAGGAGGCTTTTGAGTGTACAATGATTGCTTTGTATGAGTACAATAAAATATATATTTATTCTTTGGATAATTCCTTTGCTCCCAGAGTTTTTTTCCCTGGTTATTGGATTGGTAAAGATATGTACTGGCTTGATAATGATGTTTTATTATTTGCCGGGAATGATACGTTAGGGGCTTACTCTTTGAAGTCTGACAAGGTATATTATATTGCTGATGCATTTGATATAACGATTCTAAATATTAATACAGAAGAGCATCGGGTGGAGGGGGATGCAGAGGGGATGTGGTTTATACTTGATTATGAGCTGTCAGATGAATTTTCATATGAAATAAGCTGGATCGAAGACTATACAAGTGAATTACAAGAGACCGGATCAGATAAGGAGACTTTAAAATATGAAACATGTGATTCAACGGCTTATGATTTTGTTTGCAGCAGTTTCTCTGATGGGATGTTCAGAACCGGAACTGGTCAATAATACTGATGAAGTTAGTCAGAAAATTGAAATATCTGTTGATTCAGAAATTGCGCTTGTGGAATTAGGGAGTACAGGTTCCGATAGTAATGATATTGACACGGAGTCAATTACATATGTTTCGTGGAAAGTGATTGATTATGGCGGACCGCCATTTTTTCGCCTTTATGAAATTCTGAATGATGATGAGCTGGCCTTGATGAATCACCATGCACCATATGGCTTGGAACCGGATGAATGGGAGGAATATCAGGAAATTATCACGATTCCTGTCATAGAAGGAAGTAAGATTGAAGCTGGAGATACGGTGTATGTGAATGAGCCATATGCCTGGTCAGATAATTATGCTTTCATCATATATGACGGTTGTATTCTTGGCGGGCTGGATCGAAAGGGCTTACTGGTTCCGTTGGATGAAGCAGATTTGGAAGAATATAAACATGTTACATGGGATTGGGGTTTCAGGCTGTTTCAGGACGGACAATATCTGGACACAGTTTCTTGCTATGGTTTTGACGATGAGTGGCTGGATGGTATCAAGGCAGAGTCTATGAGCCTTGCATATCTTGATTTGATGACAACGGTGGAAATGGAGTATAAAGGAGAGCGTTTTGGCGGGTTGGCAGTCAATGATGGAGAGCCATTGACATTTGGTTCCAAAACACAATTGGATACGACTGCTGAAGTATATGTTGATTATATTGCTGAAATACTGGCGGAAAATGATTTAGAAGGTGAACCTGTACATATCAGGGAGATTGTGAGAACCGATTTAGAAGGGGATGGATTGGAAGAAGTGCTGATTGTTGCTTCTAATATTAATGCCCCGGATAAACTCAAAGGGCAATACTCGATGGTTGTGTTACGAAAAGTCATTGATGGTAATGTTGAAACTATATTTTTGACAGAACAAATTAAACATGGATTACCTGTTGAGACAGAACAAAGGCTTTTATATGATTATGAACTTTGTGAAATTGTTGATCTGGATCATGATGGCGTATGTGAATTGTTGATCGCAGAATCATATTATGAAGGACTGTTTTATCTGGTTTATAAGCTTGTAGATGATGAACCTCAACTAATGCTGATAAATGGTTTTGGGGCCTAAATAGTTAATCCTATAGATTCGATTCTATGATATAATTCTTAAGGAAAGCATCTGATTCAGACAAAAGAAAAGAGCAGGCATAAAAGCTGCTCTGAATCTGATGATTTCCAATTGTA
>DAMAMW010000045.1:0-49036 GCA_032073745.1 Lachnospiraceae bacterium
GGCCGCACTTGCCGCGAGTTAAGCGGAGTACCGGAATGTTTTTAACATTTTTCTGAACGTTTAGCAGCTCTTATCTCCCGGAAACAGCCGGCGCAGCACAGTCAATGCCTCCCGCCCCTGCCGTCTGCCTCATACTCCCATCGATTTCCATCCCCCACCAAAATTCTTACAGACTTATTCCAAAACTTTGAAGATTCTCCGATTTAGTTGACTATCCCATTATTTGTCATTATAATAACAGTAATGTCAAAATTGCTGTAATTTTGGTGAAAATAGTAAAAATAGAATTGTGCAAAGCACTAAGGAGAAATAGACGGATGAGAAAAAGGAAATCTTTTAAGAGGGGGCTGGCGGCAGTTCTGGGACTGCTGTTAAGTGTACAGGCACCGCTAAGCGGCGTTATTCCGGCGCTGACAGCCTACGCCTATACGGAGCGGACAGCGACGGTTAATGCCAGTTCTTTAAACGTCAGAAGCGGACCGGGAACAAGCAATTCGCAGGTCGCGAAGCTGGCAAAAGGTACAACCATTACAGTTATCGGAGAATCGACTGCTTCAGACGGCAAGTTGTGGTATCAGATCCGGTTTTCTCAAAACGGCGGGACGGCAACTGGTTATGCATTGAGTACATATGTGCGTTTCCCCGTTAATTATACGCATGATGCCAATTTTGAGGCCCATCTGAATAACCAGGGTTTTCCTGACAGTTACAAAGACGGTTTGAGACAGCTTCATGCGCAGTATCCGAACTGGGTATTTGTGGCCCAGCAGACCAACCTGGACTGGAACACCGTGATTGAGAACCAAAGTGTGGTTGGCCGGAATTTAGTTCATAAAGACAGTATTTCTTCTTATAAATCAATTGCAGATGGCGCTTATAACTGGGATACCAGCAGCTGGCCGGGGTTTGACGGCAGCACCTGGGTGGCGGCATCCGATGAGATCATCCGGTACTACATGGATCCCCGTAACTTCCTGGATGATGTCTATGTATTTCAGTTTTTATCACAGCAGTATGATGCCTCGATTCATACCAGAGACGGACTTGAGGGTATATTAAAGGGTACTTTTATGGAATATCAGGCTCCGGCTTCGACGGAGAACGGCGGTGCCGGAACGGGCGAATCACAGTCGGGAACGGTTGTCGGACCGGGGGGCAGCGGATCTTCATCTTCATCAGGTCAGTCAGGCAGTAATGTGATTACGGTGCCATCGGGAGACCAGAGAGGTTCTTCAAACAATAATGAGACAGCAGCAGCACCGGATTCGGGACAGGATAATGTCAGTCTCGAGGCTCCGCAGGCATCAATCAGCAGGAACAATGTTCCGCTGGTGACGACCGGTGGTCCGGGCGTTGTCGGAATCGGACCTGGCGGACCGGGAAGCGATACCGGTACAAATGACGGCAGCTCAGGCGGGGAGGGGAACACAACTCCTGCCGGTTCGACCACCTCATATACCGATATCATTATGAATGCGGCAGCACAGTCCGGGGTGAATCCTTATGTTCTGGCAGCGATGCTGATTCAGGAGCAGGGGCGTCAGGGCAAGAGCGGTCTGATCTCCGGGACCCATTCAGCATATCCGGGATATTATAACTATTTTAATGTCGGTGCTTATCAGGATGGAAACATGTCAGCGGTAGAGCGTGGACTTTGGTATGCGTCCCAGTCGGGGAATTACAACAGACCATGGAACAGCCCTGAAAAAGCAATTGTCGGCGGTGCACAGTTTTATGGTTCCAATTATGTGAGTGCCGGACAGGATACCTTTTACCTGAAGAAGTATAATGTCCAGGGCAGCAACATGTATAAACATCAGTATATGACAAATGTAGACGGTGCAGCATCAGAGGCGTCCATGTTCGCGGAGGCTTATACGCAGACGCTCAGGAATACTGCTCTGCAGTTCAAGATTCCGGTTTATACGAATATGCCGGCTTCCGCATGTGTGAAACCAACCGTTACGGGAAGTCCGAACAATAAGCTGCGTGATCTGACGGCAGAAGGTTTTACGCTGACACCAACTTATAATAAGGACCAGGTTTCCTACGATCTGATTGTTGATCATTCGGTGGCCAGTGTTAATATTGGTGCCAATGCGATCGATTCCACAGCTTCGATCAGCGGAACCGGTACAATTCAGCTGCAGAGCGGCAATAACGATATTACAGTTACTGTAACGGCTCAAAACGGCAGTGTGCGTCAATATGTGATTCATGTCGTAAGGCAGGCCGGCGGCCCGACCTATAATGGCGGATCCGGCGGCGGTACAGCGGATCCGGTGATTACAGACCCGGCCGGCGGCACATCGGGACCGGGTTCCGGTTCTGAGGGGGCACCGACTCCGGGAGGAGATAATGTGGTCGTAATCAGTCCGGCCGGATGATGTTTGACAGAAAAAATATAAGCAAAAGAGGAGACATTATGAATAAAATATTGAAGCAGTGGGTTTGCGGTGTGCTGATGGCCTTTATTATGGCCGCAGTGTTACCGTTTCAGGTAATTGAAAGTTATGCGGCATCAGCCCGTATTTCATTCTCCGACCCAAGCACAAAAGTAGGCGAGACATTTACTGTTACAATGAAATTTACCTGTACAACCGGTGAGATGCTTGGTGATACTAAGGTAATGCTGGATTATGATGCCGGGATGCTGGAGTTTATCAGCGAGGGTGAGAACCCCAGTGGCGGTGCCGGCAAGATCAGTGTCAGATCCGGACTGGAAGGAAAGACCGAAGTAGTAACAACGCTGACGTTCAAAGCTCTGCAGGCAGGATCTACGGCTATTACAATCAGTGACTGGGACGGATATGACAATGACGGGCAGGCACTTACCATGGAACGGGAAGGTTCTGCGGCAATTACGATAGAGGGACTTCCGACTTCATCCAATGATGCAAGTCTGCAGTCGCTGCAGATTTCACCAGGAACACTGGAACCGGCATTTTCTCCTGATGTAGATGCTTATACAACAACAGTCGGTCTGGATGTGGACAAACTAACCGTCAGTGCCAGAGCGAATAATGACAGTGCTGCCGTGACTGTTGATGGAGCAACAGAACTGGCCGAAGGCGAGAATACTGTTACATGTCAGGTTACTGCACAAGACGGAACTACCGTTAAAAACTATACCATTACAGTGAATAAGGTCGAAGGCGGTGCCAGCGAAGCAGGAGAAGCCGGAACAGATAACGAGGGTGAAGGTGATACAGCGCCGGAACCAGAAGTTTTGGCAGAACTGAAATCAAACGCTAAGACACTGCGTATTGTCAAATTAACAGAAGGCATTACAGCTCCGGCAGGATTTAAAGAAAACAGCAGTATTACCATCGGTGATGTTCAGGTAACCGGATGGACACCGGAAGGCGTAGCCAAACCGGAGTATTGTCTGTTCTATGCATTAAATGAAGCAGGTGAGGCAGGTTTCTACTGCTATGACAGAAATGAGCAGACGATTCAGCGTTATTTTGGTGATGAGGCAAAGGATGTTCTCGTAGCAGAACGTGATCAATTGGCTGAGCGTGAGAAAACGCTGACAGCAGCATATCAGAAATCCCGTTATATTGGTTTTGGTCTGATGGGAGCAACCGGACTGCTGGCGATTATTGTTATTGTTTTACTCGTAACCAGAAATGGAAAGAGTAGTATGAATGTTCGTGAAGCAGATCAGGGACAGCCATCCGAACCGTCAGTACGTCAGTCCAGAGGAAAGAAGATGACTAAGGAAGAGCGCTATATGATGGGTGAGGAAGAGATTTATGAAGATGAGATTCCTTCATCTACAATCGCGGTGATTCCGGATGATGAAGATGATTATGAGCCGGTAACACACAACCTGGAACAGGGAATCGAAGATGACCTTGCAAAGGAAGCGGCAGCGGCTTTGGAAGATGACTTTGAATTCTTTGATCTGGATGATGAAGATTAATATTATCTGAATGATAAGAGAGGCTACTTGACGTAGTCTCTCTTTTGTTATACAATTGTTATATAGTGAATATAACAGAAGATGCTTGAAAGATGGTGATAATATGTTGTTGAAAATTGATTTTGAAAGTAATGAGGCGATTTATATACAGCTGAGGAACCAGATTATTATCGGAATCGCCACATCCAGTATCCGGGAAGGAGATTCTTTGCCTTCCGTACGCCAATTGGCGGACAATATCGGCATTAATATGCATACAGTGAATAAGGCGTATTCGGTATTGCGGCAGGAGGGATTTATCAAGCTCGACCGGAGGAAAGGGGCTGTTATATCTCTGAATCAGGATAAGCAACGTGCCCTGGATGAACTGAAGAATGAGATGCAGGTATTGTTTGCGAACAGTATATGTAAAAATATCAGCCGCGAAGAAGTTCATTATTTAGTTGATGAAGTTTATGATTATTATCTGGGAAGAAGCAGAGAATAACATGGACACGGCAGTGGGAGACCAAGAATGAATGGAGGATGGTTATGTTATGTGAACGCTGCAAAATAAGAGAAGCGAATATTCAATACACAGAAGTTTTAAACGGAACAAAAACAGAGCATCATTTCTGTGCACAGTGTGCAAGGGAACTCGATTTTGGCCCGTATTCAGCGATATTTGACAGTGACTTTCCATTAGGAAAGCTGTTGTCAGGCCTGCTTGGAATCAATGAGGAGCAGAAGGAAGATAAACGGAGTCAGGTGATCTGTCCGACCTGTAAGACCAGTTATCAGGATTTTGTCAAGAACAGCTGCTTTGGCTGTCCTGACTGTTACGATGTATTTGATCTGCTGATCAGTGACAATATCCGCCAGCTTCAGGGCAGCGACAGTCATACCGGCAAGAAACCCAGATATCATATGGATCAGGAAAGCACAGCGGATCAGGTATCAGATGAAGCAGCTGACGAAGCGGCAACGCCGGCCGGTACTAATATATTCAGCAACGATGGCCTGGATATGAAAGAACAGATCAGGATTCTTCAGGCAAAGCTGCAGGAAGCGCTGGACCGTGAAGAATACGAAGCAGCAGCCGTCTGCCGTGACAAGATTAAAGCATTAAAGGAAGGGGACTGACATGGCAAAATGGTTTGAACAGACCACCCAGACAGAACCTGGGGTTATCAGCAGCCGGGTTCGGCTGGTGAGAAACTGGAATGAATATGTATTTGCCTCCCGCCTTTCGGAAAAAGATGGCGAACAGATGGTGGACCGTCTGGCACATGGACTGAAGAACATCGGCGAGGCAGACGGTAAAAAATATCAGTATTTGTATTTAAGTGAATTAAAGGAATTGGATAAAAAGATATTACGGGAACGGCGGATTTTGAATTCCACGATCGCGTCCCGCAAGGCTCCGGTCGGGATCTTTGTCTCAGAAGAAGAGGACAGCAGTATAGTGCTGAATGGAACCGACCATATCCGGATCCAGTTATTGTCCGGTGATTTGAATCTGGAGGATTTGTGGAAGCAGGCTGGACATCTTGATGATTATATCAATGAACGTTTTGCTTATGCATATGACAAAAAATATGGTTATCTGACATCGTTTCCGACTAATACCGGGACCGGGATGAGAGCATCGGTTGTCCTTCATCTGCCGACATTGTCACTGGGCAGAAAGTTTCAGGGACTGGTGACGGAGATGAGCCGTTTCGGAGCAGTTGTAAAAGGTGTATATGGTGAAGGCAGTGAGAACTATGGTTCCCTGTATCAGGTTTCTAACCTGAAGACATTAGGAGTTACCGAAAAAGAAATCCTGGACCGCGTCAACAAGGTTTCCGAACAGTTATTGACACAGGAACGGCAGGTCAGAAAGATGGCTTTGGAAAAACGTGGTCTGGAATGTGAAGATGAAGCATATAAATCTTATGGTGTATTAAAATATGCAAGACGGCTTGCCTCTAAGGAAGCGATGATCTTTTTGTCGCAGCTGATGGGCGGGCTTAATGACGGAATTCTGAAGATGAAAGAACCGTGTTCGGTATATCAGTTAATGCTCGGCATTCAACCGGCCAATCTTCAGAAGCTTTCCGATCACCCGTTAGGGAAGGATGAACTGGAAGTGGCCCGGGCGGCTTATCTGCGGGCAGAACTGCCGGAATTAATGTAACAGACAACAAGGAGGACAAATAGTTATGATAGATCGTTTTACAGAGCAGGCCAAAGAGGCCATCAGCCTTGCCGTTGATGCGGCAGAAGGTCTGGGCCATGGTTATGTCGGAACCGAGCATTTATTGATTGGCTTAATCGAAGAAGGTACCGGGGTGGCATCGAAAGTACTGGAATTGTCGGGGGTATCGTCTGTAAAGGTAACAGAATTGGTCAGACAGTTAATATCACCGAATCAGCCGGTACGGATGGCAGAGAAAAGCGGATATACTCCGAGCGCTGCCCGGGTAATCGAAAACAGTTACCGTGAGGCGGTACGTTTTAAAGCACCTCTGATCGGAACAGAACACCTTCTGATCTCTATTATCCGCGAACATGATTGTGTGGCGGCACGTTTGCTCAATACGATGGGAGTCAGCATCCAGAAACTCTATATCGAGGTTCTGGCAGCCATGGGCGAGGATGCTCCGGCCGGAAAAGAAGACCTGACGGTCGGAAAGAGCGGCAAAGGCAAGAGCAGTACGCCGACACTTGACAATTACAGCCGGGATCTGACCGCACTGGCACGTAACGGCAAACTGGATCCGGTGATAGGCAGAACAGAGGAAATTCAGCGGCTGATCCAGATCCTGAGCCGGCGGACGAAGAATAACCCTTGTCTGATCGGTGAGCCCGGAGTAGGTAAAACTGCGGTTGTGGAAGGACTTGCCCAGATGATTATTGCGGGAAGTGTACCTGAGACCATTGCCGATAAACGGGTGATGACTCTGGATCTGTCGGGTATGGTAGCGGGATCAAAGTACCGCGGTGAGTTTGAAGAGCGTATTAAAAAGGTTCTCTCTGAAGTGATGGAAGATGGTGAGGTACTTCTTTTTATAGATGAAATCCATACCATTATCGGAGCCGGCGGAGCGGAAGGTGCGATTGATGCCTCCAATATACTTAAGCCGTCACTGGCGCGCGGTGAGCTGCAGCTGATCGGCGCAACGACATTGGAGGAGTATCGTAAATATATCGAAAAAGATTCGGCACTGGAGCGCCGTTTCCAGCCGGTGACCGTAGATGAGCCGGATGAAGCCCAGTCGCTGCTTATTCTGAAAGGACTGCGGCCTAGATATGAGGAACACCATAAGGTGACGATCACAGATGAGGCCCTGGCAGCAGCTGTAAAATTATCAGCAAGATATATCAATGACCGTTTTCTGCCTGATAAGGCAATTGACCTGATCGATGAATCGGCATCAAAAGTACGTCTGACGATGTTTGTAGAACCGGCTGAGATCAAAGAACTGGAAAAAGATATCGAAAAGCTGGAGCAGCAAAAAGAAGCGGCAATCAAAACGGAAGCTTATGAAAAGGCCGGCGAGATTAAAAAGCGTCAGGAAAAGAAACGTGAGAAAGTGGAAAAAGCGCGGGCTAAATGGCAGAAAGAAAAAAATACCAGAAAGCTTGTCGTTGGTGAAGGTGAAATAGCAGATGTTGTCTCCGGCTGGACGAAGATTCCGGTCCGCAAGCTGGAAGAAGAGGAGTCTGAGCGTTTACGTCAGCTGGAAGGAATTCTGCATCAGCGTGTCGTTGGCCAGGATGAAGCGGTAAAAGCTGTATCAAAAGCGATCCGCCGCGGACGAATTGGCCTTAAAGATCCAAAACGGCCGATCGGCTCCTTCCTGTTCCTTGGTCCTACCGGTGTGGGCAAGACGGAGTTGTGCAAGGCTCTGGCAGAAGCTATGTTTGGTACAGATCAGTCATTGATCCGTGTTGATATGTCGGAGTATATGGAGAAGCACAGTGTCTCCAAGATGATCGGGTCACCGCCCGGATATGTCGGTTATGATGAGGGCGGACAGCTGAGCGAGAAGGTCAGAAGAAATCCTTATTCGGTGATTTTATTTGATGAGATTGAAAAGGCACATCCGGATGTATTTAATATCTTGCTGCAGGTATTGGATGATGGTCATATTACCGATGCCCAGGGGCGTAAAATAGATTTTAAGAACACAATTTTAATTATGACATCCAATGCCGGTGCTGAGAACATTATTTCACCCAAACGACTTGGCTTTGCATCTGCAGAAGATGAAAATGAACGTTATAAGATGATGAAGGACCGGGTCATGGAAGAGGTGAAACGTCTGTTCAAACCGGAATTCTTAAACCGGATTGATGAGATTATGGTTTTCCATACTTTGAATCGCGAGCATATGAAAGAGATTGTCACTATTATGCTGAATCAGATCATCAAGCGAACCAAAGAGCAGCTTGATATTGAGCTTGAGGTTGGAGAGGACGCCAAGACCTTCCTGGTGGAGAAGGGGTATGATGAGAAGTATGGTGCAAGGCCGCTGCGCAGAACGATTCAGAGCCGTCTCGAAGATAAGCTGGCGGAAGAGATCCTGGACGGAGAGATCAAATCCGGTGATAAGGTTGTGGTTTCGAAGGAAGATGATGAACTTAGGTTTTTGATGGAAACATTGATAAAGAACTAGCCATTTGAAAGTGGTTGATGTATAATGGGGTCAAGGTGGCAGTGCTTGCAATAAGGACTGTCACTCTGATCTAATGAGCAAAAGAAAGATACCAGGAGGGCAAACAGATGCCAGTGATCGAATCATTAATCCGTTCAGAAGAAGACGGGACTATCAGCTTCGGAAATTACCAATTAGAGACCAAGTCAAAGCTACAGGATTTTGAACATGCAGGTGACTTATATAAGATTAAAACGTTTTATGAGATTACAAAACTGGAGCGAAATGGTGCATTTGTATATGAATCGGTTCCGGGAACAGCAGTGGAACATCTGGCAGTGACCAATTCCGGCATGGAATTTGATGTAGCGGGTGATAAGGATGCACAGATCACGGTTCAGTTGGAAGATGATACTGAATATGAGATTTTCGTAGATGATGCAGCAGTAGGCGGAATGAAGACCAACCGCAGCGGCAAGCTGGTAGTCAGTGTAGAACTGAATGAAGGCATGAGCAGTCACGTTAAAGTAGTCAGGCGATAGGATAGAGTTTACATATGGCAAAAGCAAAAGCAAAAGCAACTGCATTTTTTTGTAAGGAATGCGGACACGAATCCAGCAAGTGGATGGGGCAGTGCCCGGGATGCCGGGAGTGGAATACCTTTGTAGAGGAACCGAAGGCAGCAAAGTCCGTAAGCGGACGCAGCAGTGGTTTGCGTCAGATGACGAAGCCGGTACTGCTGTCAGAAGTGTCAATTGAAGATCAGGACCGGATATCAACCGGATATCATGAACTGGACCAGGTACTGGGGAGCGGCATTGTGGCCGGCTCCCTGGTTTTAGTTGGAGGTGATCCGGGGATCGGCAAGTCCACCCTGCTGCTGCAGGTATGCCGCAATCTGGCCGGGGCAGGGCGTAATGTTCTTTATATATCCGGTGAGGAGTCGTTAAAGCAGATCAAGCTGCGGGCGAACCGGATCGGCACGATTGAAGGTGAACTGCGGTTTTTGTGCGAGACTAATCTGGATCAGATCGAAGAAGTGATTCGTGCGGATAAGCCTGAGATTGTAATTATCGATTCCATTCAGACAATGTATCGGGATGAAGTATCTTCTGCACCAGGAAGTGTCAGTCAGGTCCGTGAGTCGACGAACGTGCTGATGCAGATCGCCAAGGGGATGGGCATCGCGGTCTTTATTGTCGGTCATGTGACCAAAGAAGGTGTGGTGGCCGGACCAAGGGTACTTGAACACATGGTGGATACCGTACTGTACTTTGAAGGCGAGCGGAATGCGTCTTACCGGATTCTCAGAGGTGTGAAGAACCGCTTTGGTTCGACGAATGAAATCGGTGTCTTTGAGATGCAGGAAAAAGGGCTGGCAGAAGTGAAAAATCCATCAGAGTTTATGCTTAGCGGCAGACCGGAGAATGCATCCGGATCCGTGGTGGCATGTTCTCTGGAAGGAACCCGTCCGATTCTTTTGGAAGTACAGGCACTTGTGGCACAGACTAATTTCGGTATGCCGAGAAGAACAGCAGCCGGTACCGATTATAACCGGGTAAATCTGTTGATGGCAGTACTTGAGAACCGCTGTCACTATGAGATGTCACGTTACGATGCATATATTAACATTGCCGGCGGTGTACGGATGAATGAACCGGCACTGGATCTGGCGATTGTTCTCGCGCTGGTATCCAGCTATAAGGACCGTCCGGTCAACCCCAAGATGATCATATTTGGCGAAGTGGGATTGTCGGGAGAGGTGCGTGCCGTATCAATGGCTGACCAGCGTGTTAATGAGGCGGTCAAGCTGGGATTTGAAGCATGCATTCTGCCGCAGGTATGTCTGGATAAACTGAAAAAGACCGGAGATATCACCTTATATGGTGTGAATACGGTGAGAGAGGCAATTGGATATATTTGATAAAAATAATCAGTCATTTTTCTTACAAATATCGACAGAACCTTTACTTGTTGTAATATTTCGCTTATAATTTTAATAGGTTAAATATTATAAGTGAGAGGGGAATTGATATGTTTGAAGTTTTAAAACCATTTATCCCAGGAGTTGTGCTTATTATACTCCTGGTTTTTGTTTTGGCCTCCGGATATGTGAAGGCACCACCGGATCGTGCATTTCTTATCTCGGGTCTTAAAAAGGATCCTAAAATCCTGATCGGACGTGCCGGCCTGCGGATTCCGTTTTTTGAGCGACTGGACCGTTTGTACCTGGGCCAGATGACGGTAGATATCAAGACCGAACAGTCTGTACCGACCAATGACTTTATCAACGTCAATGTGGATGCGGTTGCAAAGGTACGCATTGAACCAACAACTGAGGGGATCAAGCAGGCGGCCAAGAACTTCCTGAATAAGGATCAGATTCATATCACTGCCGATCTTCAGGATTCCCTGCAGGGAAATATGCGTGAGATTATTGGTACCTTATCTTTAAAAGCGATCAATACAGACCGTGATTCTTTCTCGGATCAGGTTATGGAGAAGGCATCGAAAGATATGCGCAAACTGGGTATTGAAATACTGTCCTGCAATATCCAGAATGTAACAGATGAAAATGGTTTGATCAAGGATCTTGGTGCTGACAATACATCACTGATCAAGAAAAACGCAGCAATCGCCAAAGCACAGGCGGAAAAGGATATCGCAATAGCCCAGTCCGAAGCCGATAAGGCAGCGAATGAGGCAAGGGTAGAGGCGGCGACTGATATTGCCAAGCGGAACAACCAGCTGAAGATCAAGGAAGCTGAACTGCAGAAAGAATCTGACACCAAAAAGGCTGAAGCGGATGCTGCTTACGAGATTCAGAAGCAGGAGCAGCAGAAGACAGTTCAGACTGCTACTGTCAATGCAATGATTGCCAAAGCCGAACGTGAAGCAGAGCTTAACAAACAGCAGGTTCAGGTAGAACAGCAGCGTCTGGAAGCAGAGATCAATAAAAAGGCAGATGCAGAGCGTTATGCCATTGAACAGAAGGCGTCTGCCGATCTGGTTCGAAGACAGCGTGATGCAGAAGCAAAAAAATATGAGCAGGCTAAAGTTGCTGAGGCTCGTCAGTTAGAAGCTGATGCCCGTAAGTATGAACAGGAAAAAGAGGCTGAAGCAAGAAAGGCTGTGGCGGAAGCTGAGAAGTTTGCAATGATTCAGGAAGCTGAAGGTATCAAAGCACGAGGAGAGGCCGAAGCAGCAGCGATCCAGGCTAAGGCGCTGGCCGAGGCGGAAGGTATGGAAAAGAAGGCGGAGGCTTACCAGAAATACAACAAGGTTGCTATGGCAGAGATGATGATCAAAGTCCTGCCTGAGGTTGCCGGTAAGATTGCTGAACCACTGGCCCAGATTGATAAGATCACGATTATTGGCGGCGGCGGTGATTCTGATTCTGCAATGAGTGCAGTAGCGGGTAATGTTCCGGTGGTTATGGCAAAGTTGTTTGAATCAATGAAAGAAACTACTGGTGTTGACCTGGCCGAGATTATGAAAGCAGATACATATGATGCGAAAGTGACCAGAAATGTTAATGTTACCGGTGTGGCGGGTTCCAATGATATTTCGGCTGCTGATATTGCTATGGATGTTTCGAATCTTGAATAAAAGATCTGTTTGTCATGCAAAAATGAACTTGAAAAATTTGGGTTAAGTTCGCTGCAAAAATAGTTTGAAAAATTGTTGACATCTCAGAATTGTTGTGATAATATATTCAAGTGTGTTAAAACACATTTGAATATTTAGGGGAATAGTTCAATGGTAGAGCAACGGTCTCCAAAACCGTAAATGGGGGTTCGAGCCCCTCTTCCCCTGCTAAATGAATAAGCAGTGAAAAAGGTTGAAATCTTTTATTTTATAAAAGGTTTCAGCCTTTTTTCTACGGCGAAGTTTGGATAAGATTTTGTTGAAACGGTTTGAATTGCTTAAATAAAAGTCCAAATCGGTTCATTTATGCTATACTGTAGCTACATGAGAATAGTAATAACCGGATTATATCATCAGGGAGAGGATATTTAAATTTAGTAACAGGGGGATTTGTATGCCAAACATCAATGTACTGATTAAACCTGCATCAGGGAATTGTAATATGCGTTGTGATTATTGTTTTTATTACGATACGATGTCAAAACGCGAACAGCCGTCTTATGGTATTATGAAGCCGGAAACACTTGAAGCGGTAATAAAAAAGGTCCTGGAATATGCAGAAGACAGCTGCACGATTGCCTATCAGGGTGGCGAGCCAACTTTATGCGGGCTGCCCTTTTTCCGGCAATCCATTGAGTTTCAGAAAAAGTATAACGTACATAATGTAAAGATTTATAATGCGCTGCAGACAAATGGTTATGACCTCGATGAAGAGTGGGCAAGGTTTTTTATTGAACATGATTTTCTGGTGGGAATATCTTTAGATGGGACTCCGAAGACGCATGATTATTACCGTAAAGATATAAAGGGGCAGGGAACCTTTTTAAAAATCATGAAGAATATTGAGCTGTTTAAAAGAATGGGAGTGGAGTTTAATATATTATCAGTTGTCAACAGTAAGACGGCGCCTGCCATTAAAAAGAATTATGAATTTTACAAAAAAAATGATCTGCACTATCTGCAGTTTATTTCCTGCCTGGACCCGGTCGGGGAAGAGCCGGGGCAGAAAGAGTATTCTCTGACACCGGAAGTTTACGGGCAATTTTTGATTGACTTATTTGAGTTGTGGTATGCAGATCTGCAGCAGGGGAAGCAGCCTTTTATCCGGCAATTTGAAAACTATATTGCCATTTTACTGGGGCGGATGCCGGAATCGTGTGATATGCGGGGGATTTGCGGAATGCAGTATGTGGTGGAAGCGGATGGCGCGGTTTATCCCTGTGATTTTTATGTGATGGATGATTACCGTTTAGGTGATCTACATACCAATACGATGGAAGAGATTGATGAGCAGCGGAAAGCGATTCGTTTTATTGAAGCGTCTTTTCAAAAAGAAGATGGTTGTGATCAGTGCCGTTATATCAATCTGTGCCGGGGCGGATGCCGGAGAAGCCGGGAGAGCGAGAGCAGGCATCAGTATTTTTGCAATGCGTATCAGATATTTTTTGATAAGTGTCTGCCGGAGTTATCGGCTATTGCTGAATATATTCGTCAATATCAGGACTGTCGCTCATAGTGGCGTTTCGCTTTTAAAACCCAGCTGAAGGATTTCAGTGGCTGAGAAGCGGAGCTGGTAGTTTGGGGCGGAAGTGAGGACATTGAACGAGGTGTCGACAGACCTTAACCTCCGAAAGCGGATTTGTATGGGAGAGATTCTGAAGTACCACTCAGAATCTCAGGCGCGTTTTCGAGAAATTATAAGAATTTCTCGATTTTAGCGCCGGTGCCCATACAAATCCGCTTTCGGAGGTTTAGGTCTGTCCCGCCGAGAGAACGGAGTCAATTCCGCCCCAAACTACCAGCTCCGCTTCTCCCCGCGCGCCCCCTTTTGATAAGGGACTATTGTTTGATATATCTGAGCTGATATTTTGGTGAGTTCATAATCAGCTCAGTGTAATCCATGATCTGTCCGTTTTCCAGATAGGTAGTATTGCCGATTTTAATAATCGGTGTGTCGGTATCAATGCCGAATAGCCCGGCGACTTCAGCAGACGGGTGAATCGGGGTAACGACATGATGGCTGTGGGCTATCTTTAAGTTCTTCTGCTGTTCGAAAAAACGGTATTTGGATCCGGCAAGGACCTGTATGGACATATCCGGGTAAAGATCGGCGGACATCCAGGTGGTTTCAATTACAAAAATTTCGTCATTGGCAAAACGTTTTCTCTTCATATGGAAGATCATATCACCCTCGGAAATATTCAGTAAATTGGCAATGTGTCTGGGTGCCGGTTTTAGTGTAAACATGTCCACTTCACTGCGGGGAACCATGCCGAGATCGGTGATCTCATCGGTAAATCCACGCAGTGATGTTACTTTAGAAGCAACTGAAAGCTGCTTGATAAAGGTACCGACACCGGAGATACGGTAGAGATATCCTTTGTTTACCATATTGTCAAGGGCTTTTCTGATTGTTACCCTGGAAACACCATAGGAAGCAGAGAGTTCCATTTCCGTTGGTATCATATCATCTTTTTTATAGTAGCCTAACGTTATCTTATCAGTTAAATCATTTTCTATCTGCCGGTATTGCGGTATCTTTTTTGTCTTTTCCATGTGGCAATCCTCCAATAAGTCTATGTATTAATATAAAGAGTAAATGTTAATACATTTAATGCTGGTTCTATTATATATAAAATATCTTATAAACACAATAGCTAAACGTGAAAAATATTGATTTTTACAGTAATTCCGTACAATATCTATAACGTTTTTATTGAAATGTAAAAACAAAAGCTAAAATAAATATTGTTTTTGTGATAATTTACTTTTAAAAGTATTGACATTTAAAATGAAATGTATTATATTGGTGTTAGAAAAAATAATACTTTTTGGAAAGGCAGGTAAGATTATGGCACTATGGCAGGCATTGTGTGTGGGACTCCTGGGATATTTCGGGGTTAACAGGACACCATGGTTCTTCGGGCAGTCGGGAGGTTTTTTTGGAATTGCCCAGCCGATTGTTGCGTGTACCATTATGGGGGCATTGTTTGGTGATGTTCAGTCAGGGGTTTTGGTAGGTGTAGCACTTCAGGCCCTGTATCTGGGAGTGATTCAGCCGGGTGGGGCCCTTCCGTCGGATAAGGGATTTGCGACGTTTATCGGCGGTTCACTGGCGATTGCATCAGGCGGCGGAGTTGAGGCGGCAATTGCCCTTGCTGTTCCGCTGGGGCTTCTGGGCGTGGCACTGTTTCAGCTTTTTATGACTTTAAATGCTTATTTTCCGCATATGGGTGACCGTGCAGCGGCAGAAGGTGACGGAAGGAAGGTTGCTCTGGCAAATATCCTGGGTACGGTTCCGACTTTTGTGGTATATGTAACGATTTATACACTGGCTAATTATCTGGGTGTTGATTTTGTCCAGAAGCTGTTGAATCTGCTTCCGGCACCGGTTATTACAACCCTGGCGATCGTTGGCAAGATAGTGCCGGCAGTCGGATTTGCAATGCTGATGCGTTATGTAATGACGAAAGGGAAAGAGTGGATGCTGGGATTCTTTGCAATGGGGTTTGTATTGGTTAAAAACACATCCTTTAACATTGTGGCGCTGGCGCTGTTTTCCGTAGGACTGGCGATTATGTTTGTTATGGCACGATATGGCAGAGAACTGGCCGGCGGAGAACCCGCTGTGGCAGGACCGGCACAGGGAGGAGACGATGACGATGAGTATGACGAATAATACTGCAGCTACTGAAAGGAAACTGCCGCGCAGGGAAGTAAAACGTTCGGCCTGGACATTTCTGATGTTTCACCATTGTGCCCAGAACTATGAGCGGATGATGGGGCTGGCATTCGGCCATTCGCTTGCAAAGCCGCTCAGTATTCTTTATCCGGACAAAGAAGAATATAAGAAAGCTTTGCAGAGACACACCCAGTTTTTTAACACGGAACCGACCATGGGGTCGATTATCCCCGGAATTGTTCTGGGGCTTGAGGAAGGCCGGGCTAACGGGGAGGAAGTGACGGAGGAATTGATCGTCGGTACGAAAAATGCCCTGATGGGACCGTTTGCCGGTATCGGTGATTCCCTGATCGGTGCAGTATATCAGACGATTATCGCTTCTATTGCTATCGGCCTGTCGGCTGAGGGATCGGTGATGGGGCCGCTGTTTTTCCTGGTTTTTTATGCCGGTGTATGTGTGGCATTAAAGTACGGATTATTTATGAAGGGTTATGATCTGGGACTGAATGCCGTTAAACTGATTACACCCAGAATTACTGAGATTGCTACCACTGCACTGGGGATTATCGGCCTTGTGACGGTAGGCGGTATTGCGGCAAATACCGTGAATGTGCCGATTAAATATGAGTATGTATCCGGTGAGCTGGTTGTCAGTATTCAGGATATCCTGGACCGGATTATGCCGGGAATATTGCCGCTGTGTCTGACCATTGGAATCTGGTATCTCTATTCACGGAAAAACTGGTCGGCGATTAGGGCTCTGCTGACATTGATTGTTCTGGTATTTGTCCTGGTTCTGCTGGGAATTATGTAAGCTATGAATGATATTATTCTGGTGTTGTCGGATCAGCACAGCAAAAGTCTGGGGCAGGGAATTGTGGAAACTCCGTTTCTGGAGCAGCTGGGAGAGCAGGCGGCGGTCTTTGAACATGCGTATTGCAACAGCCCGTTATGTGTTCCGTCCCGAAGTTCGTTTCTGACCGGACGGCATCCGGCTGACTTAAAGATTTTTGATAATGATTCATCCCTTGCAGGTAATGAGCCGACACTGGCCCATGCGCTTGGTGCAGTCGGATATCGTACGGTTCTGGCCGGGCGGATGCATTTTAAAGGCTATGATCAATGGCATGGTTTCGATGAAAGACTGGTCGGTGATATAACAACACAATTCTGGGGAACAAGGCGAACGGATCTGGGTACATATCAGGGGACACTCCAGGCGGCCGGCTGTCAGCAGCAATATGGCTATGGCAGTTCGCCGGTTCTGGAATTTGACAAGGCGGTAACAGCAGCGGCAATTGATGTACTGGAAACGGCAGATGAGAAGCCGCTGTTCCTGGTAGTCGGAATGTATGCACCGCATTTCCCCTATGTCTGCCCGGAGGAATACTTTTATAAATACTATGATAAATTATCGCTTCCTGATGATATTGAAAGGCCGGAACTGCCCTGTTACCGTCATTTGCGGCAGGAAACCGGGCCGGAAGCGGTCAGGCAGATGCGGGCAGCCTATTTTGGCATGATTGAGAATCTGGACCGGATGACCGGAATGGTCTGGGAGGCCTGGCAGCGGCGCCGGGAAAGACTGCAGCAGAATGGTATTTTTATCTATACCTCAGATCATGGTGAACAGGCCGGAAAAAGAGGGATATTCGGGAAAAAGACATTGTATGAAGATGCGGTACGGATACCGCTTTACTATTATGACGGCTGTCATCAGGGGAAGATTGATACGGATGTGAGCCTGATTGACCTGACCCGGACGATTCTGGATGATGCCGGAGCTTTTCTGCCGCTTTGCAGCGGACAGAACCTGTTTGATGCAGACCATCAGCCGGTGAAAATCCAGACGATAGTTGAGACTGATAAGAAGCCGGTATTTCTGGAAGCAGTTATCAGCCGGCGGTATAAGCTGCTTTCTGACGGAAGTCAAAAACATTTGTATCATCTTTTGGATGATCCGGAAGAAGAACACGACCTGGCTGCCGATGAGGTGACAGGGGAGAATCAAATGACTGATTTATTGGCGGAGTCATTGTCAGATTCAGGGCTGATCAGTCAGTGCGAAACTGCTTTTACGGAAGCATTGGTAAAAAATAAATTATTAAAACAATGGGGGCAGATCAGACAGCAGCCTGAGTCATGGCGTTTCCGGATCCCGGAGGCCGCCGTAAAACCGCCCGGACAAATAAAGTGAGGATATGAGATGGGATATAAAAAACTATGGACCGACATGCACAGCAACATCCATCATGAGAAGATGGAGGATCTGGAAAAATGGTTTCTGCATGTGAAAGAAATTATGGATTTCTGGCCGATTGCTTATTATCCGTTCCACATGCGCCGGACTCCGGACGGGGCCGGTCTGGAGGACGTTCATTCACCTGAAAAAAGGGATGCGGACTGGGAGAAACTCCGGGCTTTTACCGAAAAGGTAAATAACGCGGGATATCCCATGTTTATGGGGTATGAATGGCAGGGCAGCGGCAAGGACGGGGATCACAACGTTTTCTTTTTGAACAATGACCAGATGATGCAGCATCCGCTGCGTTATGAGGAACTCTATGATTATTACCGCGATAAAGATGCGATTGCGATACCTCATCACCTGGCATATCAGCCGGGCAGCCGGGGGAAAAACTGGGATACACACAATGAGGAATTTACACCGTTTGCAGAGATCTATTCCAGTCACGGATCCAGTGAAAACGATTATGGGCCGCTGGCGATGAACCGGCATATCCACATGGGGCCGCGGACCGGCGTATCAGTTTATGAGCGGGGACTGGACCGGGGATTTTTAACCGGCGTGATTGCTTCCGGAGACAACCACAGTGTACCGGCTGTATCTGAACACGGCTCGATGTGTGTCCTGGCAGAAGCGGCAGACAAAGAATCAATCTGGGCAGCGATGAAGGCGCGCAGAACCTACGGCGTCAGCAAGAGCCGGATAGCGGTTGATATGGAGATGAACGGTGCGCCGATGGGAGCTGTTATTGCACCGGGTAAGGCTGAGATGAAAGTCAGTATCCGCGGCACTGATGCCATTGACCGGGTGGAGATCCTCAGAGATAATGTTGTCGAAGAGATGGTAGTCCATTCCGGAACCTGGGAACGGCAGGCGGTACCGGAACGAATGCGGCTGAAGTTTATGGTTTCCTTTGGCTGGGGGCCGGATACAAGGATTTTTAAAGATATTGTCAGCAAAGTATGGTCGGGACGGCTGGAAACCGAGGGAAAACTTCTGGCGATTGAAAAATGCTGGAACAGCTTTGGCCAGAGCCTGTCCGAAGTGACGGATCATTCCTGTGAATTTGAACTGACCACTTATAAATCAACGACCTCAGGAAAATGGATGGGGCCGAGTAATGTAGTCACGGAAGGTTTTATTTTCGAGGTGGAAGTAACTTCCGATGAAGCAATTGTTCTGACCGTGGACGGCCGGGAGTATCGTTTTGCGGCAGCTGACCTGATGCAGTCATCAGCAGTTTATCCTTTTTATGAGGAAAGTGAAAAACGGATTATGGAACGCTGGCCGGATGCCGGACATTACCGTGATGACCTGATCTGGCATAATGCTTACAAGTTTAAAATCAGCCAGGCGGTACCGGAAGCAGCATATTCCCTGAATTTTAATCGAACTTATCAGACTGCGGCAGGTGAAAATTACCGGCTGCGCATCTGGCAGAAGAATGGTGATGCTGCCTGGACATCGCCGGTTTTTATCAGAGAGGAAGCGTAATCTGAATATGAAGACAGAAAAAAATGTGTTATATATTCACACCCATGACACCGGACGGGTTCTGAGCCCCTATGGTTATCAGGTGCCGACTCCGGCGATTCAGGAATTTGCCGATGATGCCCTGCTGTTTCGAAAATGTTTTGCCGCAGCTCCGACCTGTTCGCCCAGCCGGGCGGCGATGCTGACCGGGATGTATCCGCATGAGAACGGGATGCTGGGGCTTGCCCAAAGAGGATTTTCCATTGATTACAGTAAGCATCTGGTGCAGTATCTGAACCGGCATAATTATTGTACTGTTTTATCCGGAATCCAGCATGAGTCAGGCTGGTATCTGAACCGGGACGATGCGGCAAAAATCGGCTACCGGGAGAACCTGACAGCTGAAACCGGCAAATACCGCGATGAAGATTTAGTTTACTGGGATATGGAAAATGCAGAGTCGGCGGCAGATTGGTTAAAGGCCTGTGACAAGGAACAGCCATTTTTTATGTCTTACGGCATGCATGCTACGCACCGCAAGTTCCCGGACTGGCTAGAAGAGGGGACGAATCCGGCGCATTTGATGCCGCCGGTATCGGTACCTGATTTTCCGGAGGCCAGGGAGGACTATGCCCGCTTTGTGACCAGTGTAAAATGGGCAGACCGGTGTTTTGGCAAGGTGATTCAGGCATTAAAAGACAGTGGTTTATACGAAAATACAATTATTCTGTTTACAACTGATCACGGAATTCCGTTCCCGTATCACAAATGTACGCTGTTTGACGCCGGTATCGGGGTGAATTTTATGCTCCGGGTGCCGGGGATGGAGACATCAGGGCAGGCGACCGACAGTCTGATTTCTCATCTGGACGTATTTCCGACGTTGTGTGAACTGCTGGAACTGCCGGTTCCGGCTCATGTAAAAGGGGTATCGTTTGCCCCGGTAGTCAGAGACACAAAAGTTGCCGTACGGGATGAGATCTTTGCAGAAGTGACGTTCCACACGTCATATGAACCGATTCGCTGCATCAGGACTGAACGGTACAAATATATCCGCTATTATGATGAAGAGTACTTAAAAATCAATCAGTCTAATACGGATGAGTCGCCAACCAAAGATTTCTTTAATGAAAAAGGAATGGCGGCACAGACAAAATACCGTGAGGCACTTTACGATCTGGTATTTGACAACGGAGAGCACAACAATTGCATGGAACTGCCGCAATACCGGGAAGTATATCAGGAATTAAGTGAAAAATTAGATATGCATCTCAGGGCCACTCATGATAAAATACTGACAGGAGCAATTGCGGTAAAACCTTCCTGGAAGGTTAATAAAAAGGAGTGTCTGCGGGCCAGTTCAAAGAATCCTGATGATTATGTCAGTTTTGGGGAGCAGTGAAGTGCAGATCCGGCGGAAGAAAGAGGGGAAGATATGGAGATAGTAAATATTCGCGTTGATGAGCGTTTGATTCATGGTCAGGTGGCAACAGCATGGTGCCGTGTGCTGTCAGCCGGAAGAATTATGGTAATTGATAATGATGCGGTGAAGAGTGATATTCAAAAGACAGCACTGAAGATGGCTTGTCCCGGCGGCTGCAAGCTTTCGGTACTCTCTGCCGGTAAGGCGGCGCAAAATCTGATTGATGCAAAATATCAGGGAGAAAAAATCCTGATTGTTGTAAAAAATCCCGGAACATTGAAGGCACTGTTTGAGGCGGGGTATCGGTTTCCTGAGTTTAACGTAGGAAATATGTCAGGGAAACCGGGGACCCGTGCAGTCAGAAAGACTGTTCATGTACTGCCGGAGGACGAGGAAGCACTTAAGTTTCTTCATGATCAGGGCATTTCCATCACGGCCCAGATGGTTCCGGAAGATGAGAAAGTGGATCTGATGAAGTTTTTGTAATCAATTGACGGAGGGGATGTCATGACAGGAATTATTGTAACAGGACACGGAAGCTTTGCCGGCGGAGTGTTGAGTGTGACAGAAATGCTGGTCGGGCAGCCGGCGGATTTTCAGGTGGTGGAATTTCACGGCGAAGAATCAATGGAAGTCCTGACGGCCAGACTGCAGGAAGCGGTTGCCGGGTTGTCCCATTGTGAAAGTATTCTCATATTCTGTGATATTACCGGCGGCTCACCTTTTAATGCGGCAATGCAGATTAAGATGGCGGCTGATAAAGAACTGGAGATTATCGGCGGTGTGAATCTGCCGATGGTGATTGAAGCGGTGATGTCACGGCAGATGGGCGGTACCGCAGCAGAGTCAGCGGATGCGCTGGTGAACACCGGCAGGGAACAGATTAAGCGGCTGGTGATAAGTGCTGCGGCAGATGATGAAGATGAATACGATGAGTGAAAACAGAGATCCTTTCCAGTATTTTCTATTGGAGAGGATTTTTGCCATTGATAATCTTAACAATTCACTTCGCATAATAACTTAATATAATGTATAATGGTGGTAAAGTCATGTAAATTCGACATGATACAACGAAAGGGCTGCTGCTATGCGATACAAAAGAATGAATTATCTGCCGGTTCTTCTCCTGCCTGCTATATTCTTTTTATGTTTTTGGGTATGGCGATTGAGATATACTCCATTAGATTGGGTTAACATTGAATCGCAAACCGGGGTATTTGATTTGCGTGATGTTGATTTTGCCAGTACGGGCGTAACGTTAAATCGTAATGTCCAGTACATACCGGATGAAATGCTGACTCCGGAGGAATTTGCACGGCGTGACGATATCCAATACGGTATTGTCCCGGATGGTACGAAGGTATGTACCATGAGAATCCAGCTTTTACTTAACGATGATATGCAGTATGGCATTATCGGTTATTCCGTGAATTACGCAAGTTCAGTTTTTATTAATGGGAAATGGCTGTTCGATGAAGGCAAACCCGGCTTTACAGCTGAGACAGAAAAATCTACAGAGGCATACCGTGTGTTCAGTGCCCAACCGGTTGACGGTGTTTTGGAGATTTTGATTCAGACCAGCAGTTTCTCTAATATAGATACTTCATCTTCGATGGGATGGAGTTTTGGCCAATTTGAGAAAATGCGCTATATGCATACACGTTTTATCGGCAGAGATATTGTCATCATTGCATTTTATATTATGCTTGCGGTTGTTGCCATGCTCCTGTTTATGACATTACCGGCTTATTATGCGAATGGTTCATTGGCATTGCTGGCTTTTGTGCATGCGATTCGTACCGGACTTAAGAATACGAAAATCCTTCTGACACTGTTTCCGTATTTTGACTGGCCGGTTGTTTATAAAACAGAAAAGATGACGGACTCTCTTACGGTAATCCTGCTTACGGTGATTCTGCAGTCGGCTTTTCCCGGGGCTTTGCCAAGGTGGCTGCGTTACAGCTCGATCGGAATTGGAATAGGTGGAACACTTCTGTTTGCGCTAATGCCCTGGAAGACGTTTTTGGGATCCAGTGCCGTCACCAACCAGATTGTGTTTGGCATTCTTGGGGTATTATTTTTGTTTATTCTATGGTCTTTGCGGAAGGAGCGGCCGACGTTTCCACAGGTGATCATCCTTGCCGGAATCGGCCTGGTATTATATGCTTTTATAGCAGATGCGGATTATTTTGCTAACTGGAAGTCGCCGCTGTTTGATCTGCCGTTTTCAATTACACAGCCAATGTTTATCGTATTTACAATGTTTATGCTGGTGGCAACGATTCTTACCACGATGCAGAAGACAACGGAACAGGAGGTCCGGCTGGCGCAGATGGTGGAAGCTCAAAAAGCTGAGTTGATGGATGCGCGTGTTTCGACGATGCTCAGCCAGATACAGCCGCATTTTCTATATAATGCCCTGAGTGCAATCGGCAATCTATGCTATACTGATGCGCAAAAGACACACCGGGCGATCGTGGCATTTGCCAATTATCTGAGGACAAATATGGATTCGCTGACCCAGAAAGAGCTGATTCCTTTTGCGAAAGAGCTGGAACATACCCGTCAGTATCTGTGGCTGGAACAGCTTCGCTTTGAGGAACGGCTGCAGGTCGGGTTTGACATACAGACTGAGGATTTCCGGCTGCCGGTCCTGACACTCCAGCCGATTGTGGAAAATGCCGTGAAATATGGTGTTACCCGGAAAGAAGACGGCGGTATGGTATGGATCAAAACAATAGCAGAAGAGGATGGATACCGGATCATTGTTGCCGATGATGGTGTCGGGTTCGACCCGGACAAACCAAATCAGGATGACCGCAGTCATATGGGAATCGCAAATGTGCGCTCACGGTTGACTGCTATGTGCGGCGGTGAACTCACAGTTAAGAGTGAACCTGGTCACGGGACAACAGTGACGATATTTATTCCCATCCGAAATCATATTGAAAAGAAATGATATTGGAATGATAATGAGGAGAGGCCGCAGCAAAGTTATATTTTGCTGCGGCCCTTTATCAATAATGGCGATAATAAGCTGATTAAGATATGATTGTGGTACCGCTTAGCCCCTGCATGGCCAGCGGTGCCTTTTCCAGGGAAGCTATGACAGCTTTACGGCCGGGTTTTGATTCGGCAAACTGGATTGCGGCTTCCACCTTGGGCAGCATACTGCCGGGGGCAAAATGTCCCTGGGCAGCCAGTTCCCTGGCTTCCCTGACGGAGATGCAGTCAAGGTTCTGCTGATTTGGTTTGCCATAGTTAATGGCAACCCGGTCTACAGCAGTCAGGATAAAGAAGTAATCGGCGGAAACCAGCTCTGCCAGCTTTGCCGAAGCAAAGTCTTTGTCTATGACGGCAGGAACGGATTCGTAGTTTCCGTCTTCGTTTTTATAAACCGGGATTCCGCCGCCGCCGCTGGCAATGACGATAAACTCATCGTCCAGCAGGTTTAAGATGGAATCTTTTTCGACAATATCCACCGGTTTTGGTGAAGCTACCATCCGCCTGTAGCCGCGGCCGGCATCTTCTTTCATACAGAGTTCCGGGTTTTCGGCCATTAACTTTTGGGCATCTTCTTCCGAATAGAAGCTGCCGATCGGTTTTGTCGGCGTTTTAAAGGCCGGGTCGTTTAAATCAACCTCGATCTGAGTAACGACAGTAGCTACATGCCAGGGCATGCCCTGCCGCCTCAGTTCTTTCAGAATGCCCTTTTGCAGATGAAATCCGATATATCCCTGACTCATTGCCGTACATTCCGGCAGTTCGAATCTGGCCATCTTAGGATCAGTTTCTGCAGCCAGGTCAAGGGCTTTCTGAAGCATTCCCACCTGTGGTCCGTTGCCATGGCTGATGATGATTTCATGACCCTGGCTGATCAGTCCGATCAGCGAGGGGGTGGCATCATCAATCATTTGCTGTTGCTGGGCCGGCGAATTGCCCAGTGCATTGCCGCCAAGGGCGATTACAATTCTTGACATAGTTGTTCTCCTTTACAGTGGCTGCTGCTGGGTGATGCAGTGGATGTTTCCGCCGCCGTAAACAACTTCCACGGTATCAACACCGACGATTTTCTTGTCAGGGAAGAGTGCCTGAATCTGCTCCAAAGCCAGCTTATCATTAACATCGCCGTACTGAGGTACGATGACACCGCCGTTGGTGATCAAAAAGTTCATGTAAGAAGCGATACATACATCGCCGTCTTCACGAGGAAGTGTACCCTCTACCGTATCAATGGCAAATTCACCATTGATGTTTACTGTAGAAACCGGGCAGCAGAGTTTGTGAACTTTAAGCTTCCGGCCTTTGGCATCGGTCATTTCACAAAGATCACAGTATGCCGCCTGAGCTGCTTCGTAGAATGGACTTTCCGGATCGTCGGTATAAATACAGGCAACCTCTCCCGGTGCCACGAAACAGGCAACATCGTCAACATGGCCGTTGGTTTCTTCCGGATCAATACCATCTTTTAGCCAGAGTACCTTCTCACAGTTTAAATATTCGCAGAGCATGTGCTCAATTTCTTCTTTGCTCATGTGAGGATTGCGTCCCTCGCTCAGCAAACACATCTCGGTCGTCAGCACAGTACCCTCACCATCAACATGGAATGAACCGCCTTCTAAAACAAAACCATCGGTGCGATAGGTATCAACTTTTTCAATCTCACAGACTTTTCTGGCAATCAGATCATCCTGATCCCATGGGAAATACAGCCCGTCAACCAGACCGCCCCAGGCATTGAAGGTCCAGTCATTGCCTCTGATGGTGCCGTCAGCATGTTTTACAAAGCTCGGGCCGCAGTCACGCACCCAGGCATCATCATTGGACATTTCAACCACGGTAATCTCCGGCGGCAGCATAGCCCGGCAATTGGCAAATTGTCTGCCGGATACGATAACATACATCTCGGTGAATTCACTGATGGCTTTGGCTACTTCAGCAAATGCTTTCTGGGCCGGTTTGGCACCATTACGCCAGTTGTCCGGTCGTTCCGGCCAGATCATCCATACTTTCTTCTGCGGCTCATATTCAGCCGGCATTCTGAAACCGTCCTGCTTTGGGGTTGTTCCGATAATTCGCTTTGACATAGTTTGGTTCCTCCTGATTATTTTATTTTCTTCACAATGATGATCAGTTCACCGATCGCCAGGCCGACAACAGAACCGATCGTAATCGGCAGAACTTCGGCCAGGGTTTCCGGATCTGAACTGAACGGAATGGCAATAAAGATGATGGAAACAATAATTAAAATCATTGGTAATGTGGCTAACAGTTTTAAAAACCAGGGTTTTCCGTTTACCCGGAATGGCCGCTCTGTATCAGGATCAATCTGACGCAGCTTCAGGAACGCCGGGAAGACCGGAATATAGGCCAGCAAAAACATTACCAGGTTCAGGGCAAAAAACGCCCAGAATAAGTCCTGATTGGGGAGCAGAGGAGCGGCAACTACAATTACAGTTGCAACAATTCCGTTCATAATGGCTGTGCCTGTCGGCATATCATTTTTTTTGCTTTTTATACCAAATACGGCTGGCATATCACCGTTTTCTGCAGCATAACAGGCAGTACTGTTGACACCAAGAGACCAGGAGATCATATTGCCGACCAGGGTCAGTAAAAACAGGATTGCAGCGATGGTAATTATAAAGCCGGATGTTCTTCCCAGCATCAGTTGGATACTGTCGATCATGCCGCTGCTGGTACTGATTTCCCTTGTTGGGATTGCCACACCGATACCAAAAGCAGAGAATATGTAAATCGCGGCAATAGCGACGCCGCCGGCAATTATAGACTGCGGAATCTGCCTGCTGGGATTTTCCATATCGCCGGCAAACGTACAGATAACCTCAAAGCCCAGGAAATTAAATAATAAAACGGAGATAAAGGACAGACTGTGCAGGTCGAAGGATGGCAGCAGGGACGAAACCGTATACTCATTGGCAACTCCGCGGGTCACGGCAACATATAGTCCCAATCCGCCGACAAATACAGCCAGCAGTACCTTTATCACGGCGGCGCCGTTCAAAATCCAGATGCTGTCGCACACCGGATAGAAGCTGATAAATACAATGGCCCAGATAAAGATAAGTTCCACGACCAGAGCTCCCATACTGCCCAGCTGAAGACCGAAAGCGGTCTCCAGCAGTCCCGGGCACATAACGGCAAGAGAGGCCATCCACAGCGGGAAGTTGACCCAGTAATACCAGGCGGTTCTGGAACCCCATTTATGTCCGAAGGCTTTCGTCACCCAGTCATAAATCCCGCCATCACCTTCATAAGTTGTACCAAGCTCTGATGAAATCAGGCCATAGGGCAGCAGGAAGGTCAAGATCAGAAAAATCCACCAGAAATACTGGGAATTTCCGATCGCTGCTACCGGCGCGGCAGCCTCGGCTACAAATACGACACAGATTACGGACAGGATTGCACTGAATAAACTGAATTTTTTCTTGTTTGGTGTTTCACTCATTGAAAACACTCCCTTCGTTTATGTATCCCTCGCGTTTTGCTGAGGGGGGATTTCCTGGAACAGGGGTTTACAGTGCGGTGCCCAGAAAGACTTCAAGATCAGCCTTTGCTTCCGCCTTCTCTTTTTCACATAATGTTTTCTGTGCATCAGCCTGGTTGCAGAAGTATACCAGCAGTCCGCGCATAGAGGTCAGACGGTTTTCAGCCTCATCGAATACAACGGAATAATCGGAATCGATAGCATCAGTGTTCACTTCTTCCCCTCTCGAAGCCGGCAGGCAGTGCATGAATTTTGCATGAGGAAGTGCTTTTTTCATCATGGCATCGGTAACCTGATATTTCGGATAGAAGATAGCCATTCTTTCTTCTTCAGATAACTCAGCATCATAGAGGCCGTACCATACGTCGGTGTATACGAAATCAGCATCTTTTAATGCTTCGTCCTCATCTTCGGTGATCAGATAAGAACCGCCGGATACAGCACAGATTTTATCGAGTCTGCTTCTTCTGTCTTCGTTCAGCTGATAGCCCTTTGGTCCGAACTGGGCGAAACGCATGCCGAGTTTGGTGGTAATAAGGGCGAGAGAGAAGCATACCTGAGTTGCGTCACCGACAAATACTACTTTGCAGTCTTCCAGTTTTTTACCTGCCGGAAGGTGTTCAATCATAGTACAGACATCGCCCATCTCCTGAGTCGGATGGTTGTAATCAGACATTCCGTTGATAACCGGGATTGTTGCGTTTTTAGCCAGGTTAACGACACTTTCATGTCTGTCTACACGTGCCATTAAGATATCTACTAATCTGGAAAGAACGGTACTGGTATCTTCAATCGTTTCATGTCCGCCCAGCTGAATCTGTCCCGGTGCAAGATATTGAGCGTGTCCGCCCAGCTGCGCCATTGCAGTTTCAAAAGATACTCTGGTTCTGGTAGATGACTGCTGGAAAATCATTCCTAAAGATTTGTTTTTCAGTAACTGTGGATAATAACCTGCTTTGATGCATCTCTTAATCTTTAATGAAAGATTGATAATGTCCATCAGTTCCTCTTTGTTAAAGTCCTCTGTTGTGATAAAATCTTTTGCTGCCATAGTTCTTTCCTCCTGATATGATATAGTTTTTAGTTTGATCAGCCGGGATGTACTGACTGATTTATGCCCTAACATTATCACGAAAAAAAGGGGTTTAACATCAACTGTTTTATGCATATGGTCTTAAAAATACATAAACTTTTCTAAACTTATGTACAACTTGCACATGAAAAAGTCATTTTTACATTTACATTAACTGTGATATCTGATAAAATTAAAGCTGTCGGAAAGCAGCTTTTGACGAAAATATATACATAGACCTGGGAGATTAAAATGGAGATAATTATATTTTTGTACAATATTGTGTTGCTGGTTATATTCGGTGCTGTATGTACCCTTTCAATGGCTTGCTGGCATAAGCAGAAAAGCCGGCTGTATGCGGCAGTCGGTCTCTTGTTTTTTGTATATATCTGTGATAATACGATTATTTACATGACGGAGTTTATCAGCTGGTTTTCGATGAAGTATGATTCGCAATTTATGTCAGTTCCGGCTTTTAAGACGATCAGCTTCCTGTCCCAGACTGCCTGCACTATGTATATCTGCTGTACCTTACTGAAGCGGAGAATGAGCCTGCTTCATTACACCGTGATTCTGATTCAGGGACTGATACTGATGTTTGTACCGATGATGCCGGACAGTGCTTATAAGGTATGGTTATATTATCTGCCATTTCAGATCTATCAGTATTGGATCAGTTCTTATGGACTGAAGATTATAAAGCTGGAACCGGAACTTGGTGAGTCTGGAAGCGGTCAGGTACTGAAGCGAATGTTGAGACTCACCTTGATTTTTTCTGTTTTAATACTGATTGAAGATACAATTGTCATATTTAATTTTGATACGTATACCAAATTGATTGTGAGAATTAATAATCGTAATATCTGTGAAGATATACTGACCCTGATTTACAGCTATTATGTAATACGGACACTTCTGGAATTGCTTGGCGGGGAATGGATTACCGGTTCCTTTTCAACTGAACCCGAACCGATTACGTCAGGGAAAAGGGCCGGAGCAGATGGGATATCAGAAGTTGTGGCGGAGGTTAAGCCTGCTCAGCAGATGATTTATTCAGACCCGGATCCGGAGGAGGAGATGATTGACCGGTTCAGTGACAAGTATGGACTGACAACCAGAGAACAGGAGATTTTTTCCTATTTAATAAGAGATAAGAGCAATCAGGAAATATGCGAGGAACTTTGTATTTCGATTGGCACGGTGAAGACTCATATACATAATATTTTTGGTAAAGTAGATGCGGTGAAGCGAAGTCAGGTGGTTCGGGTATACAAGGAGTTTTGCAGAGGAAAATAAGCGGAATAATAAGAAAGTCCGAAAACGGTTGATTATAACCGCTTTCGGACTTATTATGATGATGTAAATATTCAACTGTTACAGTTTAGATAACGGACGTGGTTTTACTTCCGGAGGAATGGCACAGTGGTAGGGAGTTCCCTCCAGCCGCTGTTCCCATTCTTTTTTTGCGCTGTCTGCGATTTGGGGATGTTCCAGGATCTGAATCGAGGCGCGTGCCATTACTTTGGCAGCAGTCATCATTCCTTTATGTCCCAGTGATGTCCGGCCCTGAGATACCAGCTGCCAGGAGTGCTCCGGCGTTCCGATGGCATAGCATGCTGTTACAATCTGAGCGGTAGGAACATTCCAGCTGACATCGCCAACATCAGAGGAGGCTGTCAGCAGACCGTCAGGAGCATCTTCACGGAAGGGGAGCAGAATATCGCAAAGATCTTTTCCCTTCAGCTTTTCCATACAGTCCTGCTGCTCGGCAGCTGACATCCGGGTAAAGCGACTATAGTCCGTTGCGGAGGGCGGCAGTGTTGCAGCGAAGGACTTTGCAAATGCCAGTTCACTCTCCGTATATTCCGGCAGTTCTGTTTCTTTAAAACTGTTGTAAAGAACAGCAGCCAGGGTTTTATTCGGTACTACATTTGCGCAGGCTTTGATAAACTGAATTTCAACTTCGGTCTCTGTCATGAGTGCAGCACCCTGAGCGATTTTATTGATTCGCCGGTAGATTTCTTCAACCTGCTGTGTTTTGGGGGCACGGATCAGGTAGAGAACATCGCTGACCGGCTGTACTACATTAGGAGAGAAGCCGCCGGTATCAGTAATGGCGTAATGAATGCGTGCTTCCTGGATGACATGCTCCCGCAGGAAATTGACCCCTACATTCATCAGTTCCACTGCATCAAGTGCACTGCGGCCCAGATGAGGGGCGGCAGCAGCGTGAGATGCAGTGCCTTTGAATTTATAAAGAATCTGATAATTTGCCAGCATTTTAACATCAAAGATTGAGTTAAATGCCATCGGATGCCAGGCAAAAGCCACATCCAGATCGTGAAATACATTCTCTCTGGCCATAAATGCTTTGCCGGAGCCGCCTTCTTCACCGGGACAGCCAAATAACTTTATAGTTCCGTTGATTTTATTCGCCGCCAGATATTCTTTGACACCGACAGCGGCAGCTACCGAACCACCGGCAAACAGGTTGTGGCCGCAGCCGTGGCCGTTGCCGCCGGGGGATGCCTCTTCCTTAACTGCTGAACCGGCTGTCTGGCTCATGCCGGAGAGGGCATCGAACTCGGCAAGGATGCCGATCACCGGTTTGCCGCTGCCGTATGTGGCACAGAAGGCAGTTTCAATACCGGCAATGTTCTTCTCAATGGTAAATCCGTGATTTGAAAGATTAGTCTGAATAAGTTCGGCAGAACCAAACTCTTCAAATGCTGTTTCTGCATAGTCCCATATCTTGTCGGAAAGCCGGATGAACTCCTGCTCGTTCAGGTCAAGATAAGCGGCAACTTCCGAACTTGTCATTACTTGATTCCCTCCTTAACTGCCGGTGTACCTTCATCAGTGCCGGATAGTTTTTTTGATACCTGATTAGCACAGACCATCAGGATAAATGTGGCGGTAATGATGACAACCTGGGTAATAATATTTGTGGCCAGACTGGAGTTGATCAGCATATTGACCACAATCGGCATCATAATAAATCCAGTGATAGAGGTAAATGAAAATCCAACGGAATAATCATTCAGAACCGGAAGATCATAATCCGGATCACATATTTTCAGCAACATCAATCCGTTAAGAAAAACACCGGTAGCACTGCCCCAGATGGACATGGAACGCTCTACATGGCAATCAGAGAAGAACTTGCGGCAGCAGATTGTGATTACCAGGAAGGTAATGATGTAGCCCAAAATGCACATGAAAAGGATCGGGACAAGGTACTGAAGGACCGCCCGGATCGGCATACTGGCAACAGCAGCAGTAATCGCAAAGTCAGAGCAGGTTCCGGTAATCCGGGACTTTGTTTTTGAATCAATCAGAACTCCCAGACCAGCTTTCTGGATGATGTAGTTAACACCGAACATCACAACAATCGCATAGGCCCAGATCGGTACCTGGCTGATAAATGGCACTTTATTGGCTTTGACCCAGTTCATCAGCATATAGGCGATACCGCAGCCGGTCAGGATTACCGACAGGTGGAAGGTAAGTGCTTCGATCGAAGAGTTGTAGGTGGTTTCCTGGCCCATGCTTTTCTGTTTGGCGGGATCCATCTGGATGCCCTTGGCCATATCGGTCGGAATGTCACCGGGTTTTTTCAGTAATACGGTTTCACCTTTGCGGGCCATGATGTTGATATAGATAATACCGATAATCATACCGCCCACGAGTCCGAAGGTAGCAGTGGTGGTGGTGACTCCCTGGGCGATCTCCCAGTATGGGACTTCCAGTCCTTTCAGGAAGTTACCGACAACACCGGCCGTACCATGGCCGCCGGAATATCCCTGGGCCAACTCATATCCGAAGGTGTCATAAAGGGAATATTGGCTGCGGAACAGTCCCAGGGTGGTCATGCCGATTACAATTTGTATAACATAGGCAAGGAACAGGACACAAAACATTTTGATTACATCGGCTGATGATTTTCCGGCATTTTTGCCGCCGCCGAATTTCATACCCAGCGGAACACTGGCAACAACCGGAACGATCAGCACACCGGGAAGTGCCGACCAGGTGGTTGTCCATTCAGCAGGAAATGGAATACCGCCGCCATTCCAGATGATCGGTCCGACTAATAATCCGACAAAACCGCCGATAACGGAAGCTGGCAGAAACATTTTCTGAAAAAATGGAAATGTAGCCCGCAACAGTGTTCCGATAAGTAATAACACGCTTAAAACGATGAAGCAGTAAAGTAATTGAGTAAGTGCAGCTGAATTCATAGAGGCCCCCTTTAAGTTTAATAAAATAAAGACCTTAGCGGTCTTTTTCTTTATATTATTTTACCAGTTTATCACTGTGAAGTCAATCACATAGTTTGGCTGATGACAGCCTTTTGGTTGTGAAGGGGGTGGTGATTGGCCGGTTGTTCAGGCACCGATTCCATGTTATAATTTTAGCTGAACATATATCAGGATTTTTAAAACGGGGCGGGTTTGACTATGACAAAGCGTAAAAATAAGTGTTTTATATTCATATGGATTGTGGTGAGTGCATTAATCCTTGTATCATGCAAGGAAACAGGAACAGAAACAGCAATCGAATCTAAACGGGCGGTTATCGGTTCTGTTGAAAGAGAAGTGGAGTCACGGACACAAACAGAAACACAGGAGGGACGGATCCTGACACCAGAGCAGCGTGGCTATCATGCTCAGCCGCGGGATGAAAACCAGGATGTTGTGACATTGATGGTGTACCTGTGCGGAAGTGATCTGGAGAGTCAGGATGGAACAGCCACAACTGATTTTGAAGAGATTATGTCGGCAGATATCAGCGGGAATTTGAATATTATTGTGGAGACCGGCGGTGCAAAGAAATGGCATAATGATGTGTTTAATGCCGATACAAATGAACGGTGGAGAATCACCAGTAATCATTACGAACTTTTAGCGGATGTCGGGATCAGGGATATGTCCTCCGGAGATACGCTGACCGATTTTATATCGTATTCGGCTGAGAACTTTCCGGCGGACCGGTATATGCTGGTTTTGTGGGATCATGGCGGCGGCACGGTCGGCGGATATGCCGATGATGAGCGTTTTGATGATGATGAGATGATGCCTGTTTCTGAATTGGGCCAGGCCCTTGCAGAGGCCGGCGTTGATTTTGATATGATCGGATTCGACAGCTGCCTGATGGGGACGGCTGAGACTGCCTTTATGGCAGCGAAATATGCTGATTATATGGTTGCTTCGCAGCGGTCGATACCGGGGGATGGCTGGAATTATACTCCCTGGATCAATGCATTGTCACAAAAACCTTCAATCCCGACCGATGAACTGGGAAAGATTATTGTTGACAGTTTTATTGAGGCCTGTGAAGATGATTATTACGGCAAAGAGCTGACCATGGCAGTGATTAACCTGGCTTATATACCAGCATTATTTGAAACACTTGGTTCTTTTTTTGCTGATGCCGGGGTGAGTCTCGTTGATGACAGCACTTTTATTGCAGCATCGCAGGCATTGGGCCAGAGCCGGGCTGTCAGTGACGATGAGGATCTTGTGGATCTGGTATATTTAATTGAAAGCCTGGGCGGATCTGATGAAATTTCAGACGGCCTGAAACAGTGTGTAGTCTATAACGGGACCACAATTGAAGATCACAATGGCCTTTGTCTGTATCTTCCCTATCGTGATCTGAGCCAGGTCAGCCAGGCCCTGGAGATTTATGAGCAGCTCGGGATTGATGAGACGTATCAGTCATTTATTACTACTTTTGCAAATCTGATGGCTGGTGGTCAGGTCTATCAGGGAGACGGATCCGGTGCTTACGGTTCTCTGGCAGAGATTGACTGGTTTGATGAAAATGCATATGAAGCATATGAAAACTTCTATGAACAGAACAGTTATAATGAATCAGAATTGTCAATTAGTGAAAAAGGGGATTATTTTGTTCTGTCGCTTTCGGATGAAGACTGGGAATTGATAACCACTGTTGAACAGCGGGTGTTTCTCGACGATGAAGATGGATTTATAGATCTTGGATCGGACAGCGTCTATTCTTATGATGAAGATGGAGATTTGATCATTGAATTTGATAATACCTGGGTGGCTCTGGATGGTGAACTGGTATGCTATTATACGATGGAAGATGTGGTAGATGGTGATACATGGTATAACTGGGGAATTGTACCTGTGCTTTATGATGATAAAGATGCCGAATTGATTGTCAGATGGGATGACCAGAATCCGGATGGATATGTGGCTGGCTGGCGTTATGTGAACAGCGGCGGAAGCAGACAGAAAGGATTCTTCGAATTTCAAGATGGTATGAGGTTTGATATTCTATGTGATTTTTATACCTATGATGATGAATTTGACGGGCAGTATTTGTGGGGCGAGATCATTATTGATGGCCCGCTGGAAGTCAGCTATGAAGATGTGGGGGATGCTGATTGTGAGGTGTACTATGAACTTTATGATATTTACCAGAATACTTATTGGACAGAGTCGGTGATATATACATTTGATTAATTAAATGGTGCGGGATCAGGTTCTGCTTCAGCAAATTGATTTGCCGGAGCAGGATCTTTTTTCTTGACTTCCTGTATTTTTGTAGTATATTTATCTTAATGAAAAGATTCACTTTTCATGGTCTGACAGTTCTTGTCCGGCTGAAATTCCAAAAAAACTGTAACTGTAAAAAAGACTTGCAAAAAGTTATCAGATATGATAACATATGTGAAAGGAGAGATTTGAATTTTTAATATTCGATTGTATCAAAAAGAAAACGGCAGGGTACCCGTAGAAGAGTTTCTGCATTCACTGGCTCCTAAGATGAAGGCAAAAGCGGTTCTGGATATTGAGTTGCTGGAGAAGCATGGGCCAGACCTGACAGCTCCTTATGTAAAAACGCTGAAGGGCAGAAGCAATAAAGGCCTGTATGAATTAAGGATCAGGTTTGCTGGAGATATTGCCCGGATTTTTTACTTTATGTATTGCGGCGATACCTATATCTTATTACATGGCTTCATTAAGAAGACGATGAAAATACCAACAAAGGAAGTTAGCAAAGCAAGACAATATATGGAAGATTACAGGAGGAGGAACAGCAATGAACAAGAATAGTATTACTTTTAAGAACCTGAAACAGGAGTTCATGAACGATGAGGCCTTTAAGGCTGAGTACGAGAGACTGCAGCCCCGATACGAGATTATCTCCCAGATCATCGAGGCCAGAAAAGAAAACAATATCACTCAGTCTGAACTGGCTAAAAGAGTGGGGACTCAGAAGTCGAATATTTCACGGCTGGAGAGTGGAACTTATAATCCCAGCCTCGACTTCCTGATTAAAGTTGCCAGAGGACTGGGCAAAGAGCTGACCGTAAAGATAAAATAATTTCAGTAAACCTGAAGCTGTGCGGCAGTTTTACTGCAATGACAAATTCAGCATGTTTTTATACTCGCTGGGTGTTACACCATATCGCTTACGGAAGATCTGGATAAAGTAACTGGTATCATTATATCCGGACAGCGCTCCGATTTCAGAGGTCCGCAGTTTTCCGTCTTTTAACAGTTCCTTGGCGTGTTTCATCCGTGCTTCGGTCAGTATTTCGGAGAAGTTCCGGCCGCTGCTCTTACGGATCAGGCGGCTGATATAGGAAGAACTGAAATGAAATTGATCCGCCAGATGATCCAGAGACAGGTCCTCCGTGAAATGTTCCTGGATGTAATTGATGATTTCGGCAGCGATAGCATTGTACTGAGTGATTGACTTTCGAATATCATGTTCCATGGAAGACAGGAGCAGTTCCTCTGCATACAGGAACAGCTCCTTTTGGGTCTGGCATTCAAGCAGCTGATAGATCCAGTCGAGTGAACCATGTTCCGAGCGCTGTTTTTCACTCAGTGTCTGAACTGAATTTAATAGTATGGAGATCAGTATATTTTTGATATGGTTGATATTCTGGACCGGGTATTTCGTCAGATTGTCTTTTAATTCATCCAGGATTGTTTTTACTTCGGTTTGCGAGCCGGTCCTGATCGCATGCTCTAACAGCTGCTGCATTCCCTGCGGAAATGAATAAACAGTATCCGTGTTTTTTTCAATATCACTATAAAGAATGGTCGTGTCATGGCCGAAAAAGAGACTGTGGCTGTAAGCTGTCTGACATTGACGGTACAGCGGATGTGCACTCAGCATGGTATGGCTGACTGTGCTGATACCGAATGAAATCTCAGCATTAAGGAGCGTGTGGACGGAATGCTGGATTTTTCTGGTTGCATGAAGGGCGGCTTCATAACAGTCGTTAACAGACAGGCTGTCAGCGAAGATCAGCATAAAATAAATATGCGGGTGGTCAAAGAAGTACAGACTGTCCTTAGTGAATTTTGAAAAGATTTCAGAACAGATATTTGATACGGCCATCGAGACAAGCCAGTTTTCCCGGACCTGGTCGGCCTGATATCCTTCTTTGAGCTGAAAGGCGGTTGAGATTAAAAGGTACTGTCCGGCTTTAATATCGAACAGATCAAACCATTTCAACGCCTCTTCATCGGTATGGAACCTGCCGCCGATCAGTTCTGAAAGCAAATTCGCTTTCAGCATCGGAAGAGCAGTGGTCAGCTGTTGATCCATTTTTTTGAACTGCTTTTGCCGGTTTTTTCGTGCCTGGATGGTCTGGGATGTCTTCTTGAGTACTGTCCGCAATTCGTCAAAATCAACCGGTTTCAACAGATAATTATCAACATGCAGCTTCAGGGCCGATTTGACCAGCTCTGTTTCGTTGTGGCCGGTCAGTAAAATGACACTGATATCCGGATGGGATTCTTTGATTTTTGCTGTCAGAGCAAGACCGTCCATGCCCGGCATTTTGATGTCGGAGATGATCAGGTCAGGACTTAGAAGTTTTGTCATTAACAACGCTTCGGCACCATCTTCGGCTGCTCCGATACATTCGAAATGATAGGCTGACCAGTCGAAATGACTGAGGCCGTCACGGATCAATGGTTCATCATCTGCAATTAATACTTTTAACATGCCGGATCTCCTTTCGCGTAAGGGAGGGTAAGTGTCATCTGAGTACCTTTGCCAACATTGGAGTAGATAGAAAGGCCGTATTTCGAACCATAAATAAACTGAATCCGCCGGTGGACCGTCAGAATTCCCAGGCCGGTATGGGCAGCAGAGGGATCATGATTGTCTGACATGATCTGTTCAATCTGTTCATTGCTTATGCCGACACCATTATCGGTTACTGTAAAGATGATGGTTTCATGTTCGATATTACCCTGCACCAGAATCATCCCTTTTTTATCAATCTGATTCAGGCCATGGACAAAGGCATTTTCAACCAGCGGCTGAAGAATCAATTTAGGAATCACAATATCGTAAAGCTCCGGTGCGACATCGATCATGGTCGTGATCTGATCCTGATAACGGGCTTTCTGGATTAATAAATAATCATTGATACATTCCAGCTCTTCTCTGACCAGGACATTCTTTTTCTTATTATTGATGCTGATCCGCATCAGATTACTGATCGATGTGACCATCTTTGAGATATCGTCCATGCCGCGTTTCTGTGCTGTCCAGTTAATCGTATCCAGTGCGTTATAAATAAAATGCGGATTGATCTGGGCCTGAAGCATCTTAAATTCTGCTTCTTTCCGCAATAATTCCTGTTTGTATTCACTTTCTATCAGGGTATTTATTTTTTGTATCATAGTGTTAAAGTTCTGGCTGAGCCGGCCGATTTCATCTTTGCTGGTTATTGTCAGAGTGTGTGAGAAATCACCTTTTGCGGCAACTTCCATCGATTCTTCCATATTCCGAAGCGGAGCGGTGATGGTATTGGACAGCCGGACAGCCAGTAAAAAGCTGAGGATACATGTGATCAGGACAATCATGTAGAGCCACACCTGAAGCTGCGAGATCTCCGAATACAGTGTGCCTTCGGGGATAAAACCAAGGACGATAATATTTTTCTTTGGCAGTGAGCTGTAGGCAAGCAGATAACTTTTGTTTTCGATTTCGATCTGGGAGTGTCCGGTATCACCGGCAAGAACCGGCCGGAGAGCTGTGAGTGTATCAGATTCCAGGGCGGTTCCGGCTATGTAATTGCCTTCATTGTCAATGATGCAGGTGAATCCGTCATTGGCAAAGGTAACATCGGCGATCTGTTTTTCCAGGTAAGACGGATTCACCTGAATACTGATTGTTCCGAGTGATCTTGTTGTGGTGATATTGCGGATTTCTTTTAACAGCAGAAAAGCTCCCTGCGATTCGATCTCATTGTGCCAGGAGATCGCACCGCCGTGTTTATTTGCTTCAGCCTGATATCGTGTAATGGTTTCGGAAGGGAGTGCGGTATAGCGTGAAGGGACATTAAAGATAATACCGTTGTTCCCGAACACTTCGATATTTTTAGTGATTAAAGAAGAGTAGTTAATGATCATCACCCGTTCAGCTACGGAGTAGTCCTGGATCGCCAGCGTTGTATCAGCAGGAGGCAGATCCAGATAGTTCTGGATCTCACTGGAGTACGAAATGAAATTTGCCATATGGACAATCATATCAAGGCTGTGATCGAGACCGGTGGCCAATTGCTGAACCGTTTCCAGTGACTGCAGCTGGGTGTTTTTCTTAAGTATTCCTGAAACACGGAAATAAAACGGTAAAATCAAAGCCAGGGATGTGCCGATGATAATCAGAATGAAAAATACATTTAATTTATATCGTATGGAATGGTTTGACAATCGAACCGAAAACATCAGCACTCCCCCTTTATGCAATGATTGTGTTATAGTATAAAATAATTGTACGTTTCTGAACCTGATTTGTCAAACCGGCAGCAGGAAATGAACAAGAATATTGCATCGGGGACAAAAAAATCATATTCCGGGATCCCAAAAAGAGTGCCGGAATCTTAGATAGGATAACCTGCCTGTGTTTGCTATACTGAAGCCATCAAATTCAAATGCAGGGAGGAAAGACAATGCACAAGTTATATTATCAGCCTCAGGATCACTGGTTCGGGGACTGCATGCCATTCGGCAAAGACGGTGAGTTTTATCTTTATCACCAGCGTGATACGAGAGATCCGGCACCGCTTGAGAATGGACAGCCTTTTGGCTGGGCACTGGCAACTACGAAGGATTTTGTACATTATCAGGATTATGGTGAATCACTTAAAAAAGGGGCCTATGATGCCCAGGATCAGTATATTTATGCCGGCAGCGTGTTTGAGGCAGAAGGAAAATATCATGCTTTTTACACCGGTTTCAATCGTGAATATCCGGCTCAGGGAAAAGCATCCCAGGTACTGATGCATGCAGTCAGTGACGATCTGGTCAACTGGGAAAAGACGGAAGAAGAGCTTTTGTTTAAACCGCAGCCGGGATACGATCAGCATGACTGGCGTGATCCTTTTGTCCTCTGGAATGAGGAAGAAGAGGAATATCTGCTGATTCTGGGAGCCAGAAAAGAAGACGGCAAAAAAATACTGAATGGCTGTACCGTTCAGTTTACTTCCAAAGATTTGAAAAATTGGGAATTTAAAGGTGATTTCTGGAATCCGGGAATTTATTCGATGCACGAGATGCCGGATCTGTTTAAGATCGGTGACTGGTGGTATCTGGTTATTTCCGAGTACAGTGATAAGAATAAGATTGTTTACCGGATGAGTAAGAGCCTGAAGGGACCATGGACAGCTCCGGTTGACGATGCATTTGACGGACGGGCTTATTATGCCGGGCGGACATTTAAGATTGGAGACCAGCGGATTTTATTCGGCTGGGTACCGACGAAAGAAAACTGTGATGATTTAGGTAATTTCGAATGGGGCGGTACTTTCGTAGCACATGAAGTATATCAGCGGGAAGACGGTTCGCTTGGTGTAAGAATTCCGCAGACGGTATGGGCGGCATTTGAAGACCATCAGCCGGCAGCTAATGCAGCCTTTGAATTAAGTGCCATTGATGCGAAGCAGGAGATAGAAATTGAAACAGACTGCGGAGATATTTACAGTTTTGAAGCGGATTTTGAGATCAGTAAAGGGACCCGTTCGTTTGCTGTTAAGGTATATGAGGATGAGGCCAGCGGAGAGGCTTATGAATTCAAAGTATCAGTTGGTGAAAACCTGATGGTATTTGATAAGACACCCAATATGCCATGGTTTCAATGTATGAACAAAGGCCTGGACAGACCGGTTTTTCTGAAGCCGGATACAAACTATCATCTCCGTCTGATTGTTGACGATACGATTGCCACCCTGTATATTGATGGTGTGGCATTAAACGTAAGGATGTATAAAAAACCAGGAGACAGTCTGGGGCTCAATGTGGTTGACGGATCGATAAAAGTGAACAATGCGATGATATCAAAGTGTTTAAGATAAGGGGGAAACGATTATGAGATTAAGACGGGGGTTAGCTTTATCAATGGCGGCTATCATGATGACAGGCGCTCTGGCCGGATGCGGCGGCAGTGACGGCGGCAGTAATGACGGCGGCAGTACGGCGGCAGTCAGTGCCGATACCACAGCAGCCAAAGACGGCGGCAGCCAGGTACAGAGTAGTGAAAAACATATTAAGATATTCACCAATCTTTCGGAAGTAAATGTCACCTATGCGGTATGGGAAGACATCTTAAAAGCATATCAGGAAGAAGTGAATCCGGATTTTACCTGGGAAATTGAAGTGGTATCCAATCATGACCAGTATCTGGATAAGTTAAAACTATATATTGCCGGTGGCGATATGCCGGATATCTATCAGATTCCCAACGGAACCTTGTCTGTCCAGCTGGCCGAGGAAGGGCGGATGGTAAATATCGGAGAAGAACTGAAAAGTATGGGGATGTATGACACTTACAACGAAGGCTGTCTGGACTTTTTGAAATTCGACAGCGGTGATTTGTACCTCTTCCCGGATGGCCGTTATGCGGAACTGTTCTGGTACTGGAAGGATACATTTGAGGCCTGCGGCCTTGAAGCGCCGACCACCTATAATGAATTTCTTGAGGCCTGTAACGTGCTGAAAGAAAATGGCTTCAGTCCGATCACCATGGCCGGTAAAGAGTCATGGCAGCCGCTGCGTTACGTCTCCTTCATGCCATGGGTAACGACAAATGCTGATTTTATCAATACGCTTAAGACTGGTGAGCAGAAGTATGCGGAGAGCGAAATCGGTATGATGGGAGCAAACTTTTTATATGAACTGGCTAAAAATGAATACTTTATCAGGGGCTACGGAACTCTTGGTTATGCGGACAACCTGAATACGTTCTTTAATAAACAGGCGGCAATTTCCTATTTTGGGCCGAATGATATGACAGCTGAGATGATTGAGCAGTACAATGCGGGCAATATCGGATATTTCCAGGTTCCATATGTAGACGGCCAGGAAGATGACAGTGTCAATATTCCGGTACATACAGGCAAGGCATGGGGCATCAACAACAGTTCCTATGATGCGGAACTTAAGAATTTCTTTGAATTTTTTGTTAAACACCACACGGAATATTCTCACAAACATAATGTGTTTTCGCCGCTGGATGAAGGAATCCCGGAAGATATGGAACCAATGCTCAAAGATATTTATGAGAAACTGATGGAAGTGGATAAGGGCTGGGTATCCTGGGATGACAAGCTTGATCCGACGACCATCGTTGTAAGCGGTGAACTGGCTACCGAACTTTCTCTTGGGTTGCTGGAACCGGAAGAATATGCGAAAGAGTTTGACTTGTCAATAGAGGAAAATGCCGGCCAGTATTTTAACAAGCCTTGATGAAACGAGGTGAATGATGAATATTGGAAAGACAAAGAGGAGTACGGTACTGTTTTTTACAGTACCGGCTCTGGTAATCTATACACTGGTGGTATTTGTTCCGATCATATGGTCATCGATATACAGTCTGTTTGAATGGAACGGAGTCGGCAAGATGACGTTTATCGGATTCAATAACTATATTAAACTGTTCACCAGAGACCGGGAATTTCTCCCGGCGGTGGGGCACACCCTGTACTATACAGTGATTCAGATTATACTTCAGGTATTTGGCGGCCTGCTGCTGGCGGTATTACTTTCGAGTATTACAAAAGGGAGAGCCTTTTTTCAGACACTTTATTATACACCGGTGATTATTTCTTCGGTAGCGTTATGTCAGATCTTTGAGAAGCTTTTGTCCGTGGCTCCGGTCGGCCTGATCAATACGCTGTTATCAAAAATAAATCCGGAGTGGCTCTACATCGAATGGCTGTCAGATGTCAGACTGTGTCTTGGCAGCGCGGCCTTTGTTGAAGGATATAAATACATGGGTTTATATATGGTGATTTTCTATGCCGCACTGATTGGTGTTCCGGGTGATCTGACAGAAGCAGCAAAGATTGACGGCGCCAATAAATTCCATATCTATTGGAAGATAAAATTTCCTTATATAAAATCGGTAATTGTAGCCAACTGTGTACTGGTGCTTAATGGTTCGTTGCGTGCCTACGATATACCCTACCTGCTGACCAATGGCGGGCCGGCCAATTCAGCCCAGCTGGTAGCACCCTATATGTATAAACAGGCTTTCAGCAGTATGCGGTATGGTTATGGAAGTTCGGTAGCGGTTATGATTGTCGTGATCAGTTTTGGTCTGGCTACGGTATTTCGAAGACTGTTCGAGAGGGAGGAATGATCATGGAAAAAAGCAGTGGATTAAAACAAGGCAAGATCAGTATGTGTGTAATTTATACACTGGCAATTCTGTTGCTGCTTGTGATGGTGTATCCTTTATTTTACACGGCCATGTCTTCTTTTAAAACGGCTGAGGAGTTCCGCACCAGACCGCAGTATTCACTTCCGGTATCTCTTTATCTGGGAAATATTAAGTATGTGCTGCTGGAATCAAGCATTCCAAGATACTTCTTAAACAGTACGATTGTCCTGGTCTGTGTCCTGGTGCCAACCCTGCTGTTTGGTTCGATGGCTGCTTTTGCCATTGAAAAGATGAACTTTCGCGGTAAAAAGACGATGATGTCCTATTTTTTGATGGGGCTGATGATTCCGCTGCAGGTTTGTCTGATACCGTTATATCTTTCGTTTGGAAAACTGGGGTGGACAGATGGTTTTGCGGGAGTGATTCTGCCGCAGATTGCATTTAACTTCCCTTATACAATCTACTTGTTTACTTCATTTTTCCGCTTTCTGCCGGATGATGTTCTGGAATCGTGTATTCTGGACGGCTGTTCACCGGGACGGATGTATATTTCTATTGTTGTACCGATGGCGAAGAATATCTTTTTTACTCTGGCAACCATGAACGGGATATTTTGCTGGAATGAGTTTGTGTTTGCCTATACATTTACCAGTTCGAAAAAACTGCAGACGATTACGTTAGGATTACGTGATTTTGTGGGAATGTATGGAGCAACAGACTGGGGCAAGACATTTACTACGATTACGCTGACGATTCTGCCGACTTTTATTTTATATTTTCTGCTCAGCAAACATATGCTGGCTGGTATGACAGAGGGCGCAGTAAAGGGCTAAGCGCGTCCGGAAAGAGGGAAGGGATATAATGCTGAAACAATTATGTACGGGACTGCAGCACATCGGGATTCCAACGGTGAATTGGGCGGAATCGCTGGAATTTTATGAGCAACTGGGATTTGAAGCGGCATTAAATACGGTTCAGCCAAATGGTGGAAGCGTAGTGTTTATGCAGCTTGGTAATCTCGTTTTAGAAGTGTATGAAGCGGAATCTGCCGATGAGACGGCTGGCGCGATTGATCATATTGCAATAGATGTAACTGATATTGAACTGGTATTTGCGGTTATTACAGGATCTGGTTTTACGGCATTAGAAGGTGAGATAAAGTATTTGCCGTTCTGGGAAAATGGAGTACGTTATTTTACTATTACTGGCCCCAATCATGAAAAAGTAGAGTACAGCCAGCGGATGTAGACAAGGATGGAGCTGTAGAACAAAAAAAGTTCTCAGCTCCATTTTCAACATGTTATCGAACTACTATGTAAACCAGATAAGCCGCATACATGAAAAGCATAAACCACCCTTCTACGCGGCCGATTCTGTTTTTCGTCTTACACAGGAGAAACACAATGGCACTGAAACCAAGTAGACAAATGGTATCTGTAATCGACTGACTGATTACAGATAATGGGTGAATTGCGGCTGACAATCCTAAAACCATAAGGATATTAAAAATATTGGAACCGATTACATTTCCCAGAGCAAGTCCGTTTTCTCCTTTGCGGGCAGCTACAACTGAGGTGACCAGTTCCGGCAGAGAGGTTCCCATTGCCACGACTGTGAGCCCGATCAGGTTTTCGCTCAGGCCAAATGAAGCAGCAATTTTAGTTGCAGAATCAACAACCAGATCACCTCCGAAGATAATAGCTGAAAGACCGACAACAATATAGACAGAACTCCTTACCGGTGATAACAGGACATATTCCTCGCCGGCAGCAGTGCGGTTTCTAAGGGCATCTCTGACAGTCATAGCAACAAATCCCGCAAATAACGCTAACAGGATAATGCCATCGATTCGATTGACATCACCGTCGAATACAATCAGCAATAACAGTATGACTGCGGCACCGATTGAGGCGGCATAATCCCATCTCAGCGTGACAGCAAACGGACGTATTGCACCGCAGGCCCCCAGGACTACCAAAAGGTTAAAAAGGTTGGAGCCGAGTACATTCCCAATGGCGATATCATTACTGCCGCTGAGTGCTGCAGAAGCACTTACGGCCAGTTCGGGAGCGCTGGTACCGAAAGCAACGATGGTCAGACCGATGATAATGCTGGGAATACGAAGTCTCTTGGCGACAGAAGAACTTGCCTCGACAAAAAGATCAGCACCTTTGATCAGCAGGGCAAAACCGGCAAGCAGTAACACATAAGTTAACAGGTTCATATTGGTTCCTTTCTTTAGACAAAATTTTAGGGAATAACATAAAAAGAGACTCTTACCATATCTCAAAAGATACAGTAAAAGTCTCGCTTTCTCTATATATACCGGATCCATGGATCGTAATGACGACATATATAACATTAGGAAATGTAAGCTACTCCCTCTTACTACTGGTGAAATTATAATTGTTATTGAGAAATTTGTCAAGAATAATTTCTCAGGCTGTTTGCTGTAAGTGTAGCGGCTGACAGTACCATCTCTTCGGGGGTTCCCTCAAAGACGATTTGTCCGCCGTTTTTACCGCCGTCAGGTCCGACATCAATGATCCAGTCGGCCTGACTGATTACATCGAGGTTGTGCTCTATAATGATCAGCGTATTCCCGCGCGAAACAATAAACTGAAACAGCTTCATCAGTTTCTCGATATCAGACATATGCAGCCCGGTGGTTGGTTCATCCATAATGATGATTCTGCTTTTTTTACCCAGCTGTTTAGCCAGTTTGATCCGTTGGCGCTCGCCGCCAGACAGGGTACTGAGTGGTTGTCCCAGAGTAAGGTATGAGAGTCCGACCTGCTCCATCATGTTAAGTTTGCGGACAATTCCGGCATCTTCGAATGTGGTGACGGCCTCAGCAGCAGTAAGGTTCAGAATATCAACAATGTTCCTGCCTTTGTAGCAGCGTGAGAGCGCTTCCGTATTATAACGTGAGCCCATACAGGTTTCACATTCCGTGACAATCGGGTCCATGAATGCCAGTTCCGTTACGATCACACCTTTACCGCTGCAGGCGGGGCAGGCTCCGGTTGAGTTAAAACTGAACAAACCTTCGCTGCAGTTGTTTTCGCGGGCCATGATTTTTCTGATTTCATCAAAGAAACCGAGATAAGAAGCCGGTGTGGAACGATTAGTTGCGGTGATCGGTCCCTGGTCGATGATCAGAACATCCGATTCATACTGCCGGGCAAATACCCTTGATATCAAGGTGCTTTTTCCTGATCCGGCAACGCCTGTGATAACAGTCATGATTCCGATTGGAATATCGACATCGACATGCTTTAGGTTATGCAGACAGGCATCACGGACGGGGAGTGTGGCAGAGAATTTTCGCGGCCTGATTTTAAGCGGCAGTGAATTCCGCAATGAAGATCCGGTCAGTGTATCGGCCAATAATAAGTCCTGGTAACTGCCGGTAAAGACGATTTCACCGCCATGTTTTCCGGCCCCCGGACCGACATCAATGATATGATCAGCGATTGCGATTACATCTTTGTCGTGTTCAACAACTAACACCGTATTCCCTTTATCACGCAGCTGCTTTAACAGCTTGTTCATACGATAAACATCCCGTGGATGCATACCGGTACTTGGTTCATCAAAGATATAGGTCATATCAGTCAGACTGCTGCCCATATAACGAACCAGTTTAAGCCGTTGTGCCTCACCGCCTGAAAGTGTTGCTGATTCGCGGTTCAGGTGAAGATAGGGGAGACCGATTTCGATCAAACGGTCAAGACCTTCAGTTAGTGACTGCACCAGGATACCTACGGTATTATCGGAGATCTGCAGCAGAATATCCCGCAGATCGACAAGCTCCATGGCACACAGATCAGCGATCGAATATCCGTTGATACGACAGCCAAGGGCGGCTTCATTTAATCGTTTTCCGGCACAGTCGGGACAAGCTGATTCGGTAATCAGGTGTGCCACTTTATCCTGCATATGTTTGCTTCTGCTGCTTGTATCGCGATTGAGCAGGATTCTCGTATATCTGGTGACAATACCTTCGATCTTAGTCTGTTTCTGAGCGTCATCATTACAGGAGCCATATAGTAACCGGTCAGACTCTTCCGGTGAATAGTCCCGGAGCGGTTTGTCCGGATCTATCAGACCGGAAGCGTTATATTGTTTCCAGTACCAGGAGCCGGGGCGGTAAAGTTTGTCGTTGATACAACCTTCGTTCCAGGACTTTTCCGGCATCAGGATAGCGCTGATATCAATGGTGGTTACCTTGCCGATTCCGGAGCAGGTTTTGCACATTCCGCCGGGATCATTAAATGAGAAGCAGGAGGCAGTTCCGGCATATGGCATGCCGATCCGGGAAAATAACAGCCGCAGGCTGGAATACAATCCGCTGATGGTCCCGACTGTGGAACGGGCATTGCCGCCGAGCGGAGCCTGATCAACGATAACAGAAGCGGTCAGATTGTCAATATAATCCGCGTGAGGTTTTGGGTATTTTGGCAGGCGTGACTGGATGAAGGGGGGATATGTTGTTTTTATCTGTCTTTGTGATTCAGCTGCGATTGTATCAAATACGATACTTGATTTTCCGGAGCCGGAAACACCGGTGAATACAGTTATTTTTCCTTTGGGAATTGTCAGTGAAACGTGTTTCAGATTGTTTTGATAAAGACCCTGAATGACGATATTATTTTGCATGAATTCAGCTACCTCCTTGTGTTGATATAGCATAGCAGATAGTACGGGAAAAAACATGATATTTTTTGCGAAGATTTGCTTGCATTCTGTCTTCATTTGGAGTACATTATGTGAATGTGCAATTATATTCTGTTTATGAATGAGGTAAGATTATGAAATCAGAGAGTATGAAAGATATGACTTCGGGATCCCCCGGGAAGCTGATTCTGGGCTTTTTTGTGCCGATGGTATTCGGACTTTTGTTTCAGCAGATGTACAATATGGTGGATACTATTATTGTCGGGAAATATCTTGGCGTTCACTCGCTTGCAGCCGTAGGTTCCACCGGTTCGATTAATTTTATGATAATTGGATTCTGTATTGGTGTATGTAATGGTTTTGCTATTCCGGTAGCGCAGAAGTTTGGTGAGAAGAATTTTCCGCTGCTCAGGAAGTTTGTTGCCAATGGAGCACGGCTGGCAATTATTTTTGCTATTGTTATGACTTTGATTGTTACAGTTTTATGCCGTCAGATTCTGATGTGGATGAATACCCCGATTGATATTATCGATGGTGCTTATGAGTACATATTCATTATATTTATAGGGATACCGGCAACATATCTTTACAATATGACTTCAGGTATTATCCGGTCCATGGGGGACAGCAGAACTCCGTTAGTGTTTTTGGTGCTGTCTTCGGTTATGAATGTTATTCTTGATTTGTTTTTTATTGTGGGACTTAAATCAGGTGTATCAGGAGCGGCCTGGGCGACAGTGATATCCCAGGCTGTTTCCGGGATCAGCTGTTTTATTTTTATGCGTAAAAAGTATGATGTTTAAAAGATGACAAAAGAGGAGAAAGCAGTCGACAGGCATATTATTATTGTTCTATGCAATATGGGAATCCCTATGGGGCTGCAGTATTCGATCACTGCAATTGGAAGTGTTGTACTTCAGACTGCGGTAAATGGTCTGGGGTCGATGGCCGTGGCAGCAGTTACCGCCGGTTCCAAGATCAGTCTGTTTTTTTGCTGCCCGTTTGATGCCCTTGGATCAACGATGGCTACTTATGGGTGCGACATGAAGTCGCCTGATTTAACTGTTTGGCAATACGACCAAACCAAC
>DAMAMW010000046.1:0-46974 GCA_032073745.1 Lachnospiraceae bacterium
GAACCATGCGTTCGATGTTATCCATAACATTTTTACCAGGTCGAAGAACGTATTGGATGTATTCAAAGTGGTCAGAAAAAATAGTTTGGAGGATGTTCTTTTTATACATTAGAACATTTTACAATAAAAATCGACAAAGAGGAATACCTAAAACCCCCTCAAAGATTGAGGGGGCAGGGGGAGTTGAGAGTGGCGAAGCCACTTTGTTCATTTTACCATCAGTGCGCTGATTGCGATTCTGCTGATCGGGGTTTCCCTCTACGGCAGAATGTCGCGCCAGCTGTCGGCGACCATCCGTGAGGAAAACCAGATGGTTGTTAATCAGGTTAATCTGACACTGGATTCTTATTTACGGACGATTATGAAGCTTTCAGATTCGCTTTATTATGGCGCTGTCAAGAATGCGGACTTATCGTCCCGGTCGATCAACAGTGAGATTACCCTGCTGTATGATAATAATAAAGATTATATTGCCAATATAGCACTGCTTTCCAAGCGGGGGGAACTTCTGGAGGCGGTACCGGCGGCCCGTTTAAAGACAGGAATGGATGTGACGGAGGATATCTGGTTTCAGAGTACCCTGGAACGCACGGACAACCTCTATTTCTCGATGCCTCATGTCCAGTATATGTTTGATAATACTGAAAACCAGTACCGCTGGGTTATTTCCCTGTCCCGTGCAGTGGAATTGACCAGGGGATATTATACCGAACAGGGCGTTCTGCTTATTGATATCAGTTATGGCAGTCTGCAGCAAATGCTTGATAATATTACGCTCGGCAACCAGGGATATCTGTATCTGATCAGCAGCAGCGGAGAATTGATCTACCATCCGCAGATGCAGATGATCAGTTCGGGGCTTGTCCAGGAAAATAATCTGATTGCCGCCGGGTACCGGGATGGAACTCATCATGAAGTGTACCAGGGGGAGCAGCGGGAGATCACGGTCAAGTCAGTCGGTTATACCGGATGGAAGATTGTCGGAGTAACGCCGGCCGGAGGGCTGGCTCTTAATGATGTCAAAACAAAGCTGTTTGTGGTATTTATTCTGGCATTTTTCATTTTTATCCTGTCTATTATTAATGCCTATATATCATCAAAGATTACTGATCCGATCAAGGAACTCGAAAAGTCGGTTAACGCGCTCGAAGCGGGGGATCTGGATACGCCGGTATATATGGGCGGTTCTTATGAGATCAGGCATCTGGGGCGTTCGATCGGGAATATGGCCAGGCAGATCAGGATCCTGATGAATGATATTGTGACGGAACATGAGGCCAGGCGTAAAAAGGAATTCGATACATTACAGTCCCAGATTAATCCGCACTTTCTTTACAACACACTTGATATTATTGTCTGGATGATTGAAAACGAAAAAAAGGAACAGGCGGTAAAAGTGGTAACGGCACTGGCCCGTTTTTTCAGGATCAGCCTGAGTAAAGGAAAAAATATAATTCCGGTTAAGGACGAACTTGAGCACGTCAGGAATTATCTGACAATCCAGCAGATGCGATTTAAAAATAAGTTCACTTATTCTATTGAAGCAAATCCTGAAACCATGGAGCTGGCCAGTCTGAAACTGATGCTGCAGCCGCTTGTTGAAAATGCGATTTACCATGGTATGGAATTTATGGATGGAGAAGGTGAAATCGAGATCCTGGTATCGGCAGATGAAGATGGTTTGTGGCTGCAGATCAGGGATAACGGACTGGGAATGGTGGCGGAACAGGTGGAACGCCTGCTTAGTGATGCACCGCAGATCACATCATCCAAAGGATCAGGAATCGGGGTCAAGAATGTTCACGAGCGGATCCGGCTGTATTTTGGTGAAGAGTACGGACTGACCATTGAATCGGAACCGGATGAAGGAACGGTGATCCATGTACATCTGCCGGCAATCCCGTATGCCGAGATCATGGAGAGGGAAAAACAATGAAAAACAGACAAGAAAAAATCTTATGGATCATTTATGCCTGTGTTCTGGTCGTTTTGTTTTTGCTGTCCTCTACAGACCTGATTATCAAAGAACAGAAAAACGAAATATATTCACTTTCGGTTATTATTGAGGATGCAAAGGATGATAACTATATAAATTTTAAAAAGGGCATGGATCAGGCGGCAATTGAAATGAATGCCGATGTCAGTTTTATTTCCCTTTATGATACCGGCAACAGCAGCCAGCAGCTTGATCTGGTCATTCGTGAGAGTCAGGATGGAGCGCAGGCGCTGATTGTATCACCGGTTGATATTCAGCGGTTTTCAGAAGCGCTTGATGACAACCGGATCAACGGCCCCCTCGTTTTGCTGAATGAGAATCTGGCCGGAGATAAAATTGCGGCTGCAGTATCGCCTGATTATTACGTGATGGGACAGATGGCTGCAGAAGCGGCTATCCGCGAGCAGGAGCCAAAACAACGGGTGTATTTATTTGCAGAAGAGGAACCAAAAGGTGTAACCGGGCGGTTTTACGAAGGGATATTATCGGTATTGAATGCTGAAGGGCAGGATGTGGATCTGTTTGTCAACCGGCAGTCATTTGACTACAGAAGGAAGATAGAAGCCCTTGTTTATCCCGGGTGTGAGCCCCTGGTGATTATAGCCCTTGAACCGGAAAGTCTGCTGGCGGTTGCGGATGTGTTGTCCAACCGCAGCGGTTATGCATCTTATGTAGACGGCCTGTACGGCCGCGGCAGCAGCCTGCCGGTTCTTAACTACCTGGATAAAGAATTGATTACCGGAGTCTGTGTGACAGATGAATTCAGTTTTGGTTATCTCAGTGTCAGGGCAGCAGTGGAAACAATTGAGAAAAATGTCTATCAGGGGCCTGTTGTGCTGGACAGTTTTTATATCAAAAAGGATGATTTGACAAAACCGGAATATGAAAAGATGCTGTATCCGATTGAATAACAAAAATGGGAGGGTGCAAATGAAAAAGACGGGGACGGGAATGATGCGGATTTTGGCAGCGGTATTACTTTTATGCGGTTTGCTCTTGAGCAGCTGCGGCGGCGATACGGGGCAGGCGGAAAAGAAATCAATCCGGATCGGAGTCAGTCTGTATCGCGGTGACGACACCTTTATCAATAATCTTCGCAGTGTACTGGAACAGAAGGCAAAAGAATATGAACAGGAGACGGGGATCAAAGTCACACTTGACATTCAGGATGCAAAGGGAAACCAGAATACGCAGAACAATCAGGTCGAGCGGTTTATATCACTGGGGTGTGATGTCCTCTGCATCAACCCGGTGGACCGTACCAGTGCGGCCGGGATAATTGACAAAGCTATCGATGCCAGGGTGGCAGTTGTGTTTTTCAACCGGCAGCCGGTTGATGAGGACTTAAACCGTTGGGAGGAATTGTACTATGTAGGTGCTGATGCCAAGGAATCGGCAGTTTTGCAGGGCCAGATTATGGTTGATCTTTACAATCGGGATCCTGCTGCTCTGGATCTCAACGGAGATGGTGTGGTCAGTTATGTGCTGCTGGAGGGAGAGAGCAGCCATCAGGATTCTTTGATCCGGACAGAATGGTCGATCCAGACATTAAAAGATGCCGGGGTCCCGATCGAACGGATCACCGGAGGCATTGGCAACTGGGAGCGCAGCCAGGGGTCGGCATTGATGGAACAGTGGCTCGAAACTTATCCGGGGCAGATTGAGCTTGTGATCAGCAATAACGATGATATGGCACTGGGGGCTATCGATGCCCTGGAGCGGTTAAATATTCAAAATGTCAACCTGGTGGGAATTGATGCAACCAAACCCGGACTTGAGGCGGTTCACAACGGCAGCATGCTGGGAACAGTGGAATCTGACAAGGATTTGTATGCCGGAGCGATATTTACGATAGCCGCAGCCCGGGCGATGGACCAGAAACTGGAAGATAAAATCACGCTTGAGAATGGTAAATTTTACTGGTGCCCGCAAAGAGTAGTGGAAAAAATTGACATTAATTGAAAAATCCAAGAAATTCTATATATGACTGAAGAAAATCTTATGGAATTATGCATAAAGGAAGGCTATAATATGCTTGTCGTTGAATACAAATTGACTAAAAGCGACAAATATAAGTCCATAGGGAGGATTTAAGAATGAGATTAACAAAAAAAGTAGCTGCAATGGCAATGGCATCATGTATGGTATTATCTTTAGCAGCATGCGGCGGATCTCAGCCGGCACCAACAGAAGCAGCAACCGAAGCTCCGACAACTGAGGCTGCAACAGAAGCAGCAACCGAGGCGGCAACAGAGGCAGCTGAAACTGCAACCGAAGCAGCAGAGGCAACAGGCGATGTTGATTTCTCTGACAAGAAAGTTGGTATCAGCATCTACAAATTTGATGACAACTTCATGACCCTGTATCGTACCGAACTGGAGAGATACCTGGTTGAAGATTTAGGCTTTAAGAAAGAGAACATCACCATCCAGGATGGCAAAGGCGATCAGGCAGAGCAGACCAATCAGATCCAGAACTTCATCGCTTCCGGCGTAGACGTTATGATTCTGAACCTGGTTCAGTCATCTTCCGCACCTTCCGTTACTGATATGTGTGTAGAAGCAGGAATTCCTGTTGTTTACATCAACCGTGAGCCGGACGTAGCAGAAGAAGAGAGATGGGCAGCTGAGAATATCCTGGCTACTTATGTTGGTGCAGACGCAAGACAGTCTGGTACATATCAGGGTGAAGAGATCGTTGAAACCGCTAACAAAGGCGATATCAACGGCGATGGCAAAGTAAGTTATATCATGGTTCAGGGCGATCCTGAAAACGTAGATGCACAGTACAGAACCGAATTCTCCATCAAGGCTCTGACCGATGCTGGTATCGAAGTAGAAGAATTACTGTTACAGAGAGGCGACTGGGATCAGGCAAAAGGACAGCAGATTGTTCAGGATGCATTAACTCAGTTCGGCGACAAGATTGAAGTTGTATTCTGCAATAACGATGCTATGGCACTTGGTGCATTACAGGCAATCGAAGCTGCAGGCAGAACTGTAAATGAAGACATCTATTTAGTAGGCGTTGATGCACTGACAGAAGCAGTACAGAACGTTGTAGATGGCAAAATGACCGGTACCGTATTTAATGATCACTTCAATCAGGCTCAGACCGCAGCAGATATGGCTGCAAACTACTTAAAGGGCGAAGAAGTTGCTCCGGTTAACATGGTAGACTATGTTAAAGTTACTACCGCTAATGCTGCTGAGATTCTTGATTTAGTAAAATAACAGGCTCACAGCACATGCAGGATTCTATCGGGTGTGCCGTTATGGCGCACCCGATTTTTAAAAAGGGGTAAGAAAGGAGATAGAGGGATGGCAGAATACAGATTGGAAATGAGAGGGGTTTCCAAAAGCTTTCCCGGTGTAAAAGCACTGGATAATGTCAATCTGAACGTCCGTCCGGGTACTGTTCATGCGTTAATGGGAGAGAACGGTGCCGGTAAGTCGACTTTGATGAAATGCCTGTTTGGCATCTATAAGATGGATGAGGGGGAGATCCTGGTAGATGGGAGTCCAATGACAATCCTGAATCCGAATGACGCTCTGCACAAGGGCCTGGCGATGGTTCATCAGGAACTGCAGCCGATCCCGGCCAGATCGATCGCGGAAAATATGTATTTGGGAAGATATCCGCTGACAGGTTTTGGACCTGTGAAAATTATCAATCACAAGAAAATGAATCAGGAAGCCGAAAAGTGGCTCGAAAATGTAAAAATGCCATATGATCCAAAAGCAAAATTAGGATCATTGTCAATTGCCCAGATGCAGTCTGTGGAAATTGCCAAGGCAGTATCTATGAATGCGAAAATCGTGATCCTCGACGAGCCGACATCATCTTTGACCGACAATGAGGTCGAAGCGTTGTTCAGAATCGTCAGAGATCTTAAATCCAGAGGCGTATCCATGATCTACATCTCACACAAGATGGCTGAGATCCGGGAGATCGCCGATGATATTACAATCATGCGAGACGGTACATATGTAGGAACATGGGAAATTGAAGATATCAGTGATGACGAAATCGTCCGTCAGATGGTTGGCCGCGAGCTGACCAATGTATATCCGCCAAAAGAAAATACATCGACCGGAGAAGTCGTTCTGGAGGTCAAAAACCTCTGCAGCATCCATGAACGTTCCTTCCAGGATGTCAGCTTTCAGCTGAAACGCGGTGAGATTCTCGGCTTTGGCGGTCTGGTGGGAGCCCAGCGAACGGAACTCATGGAAGCCATATTTGGTATGCGTCATATCAAGAGCGGTGAGATCCTTATGGAAGGTAAGCCGATTCGCGTAGCCAGACCAAAAGATGCCATCAAAGACGGAATTGGTATGATTACCGAAGACCGTCGTGGTAATGGTATTCTCGGTGTTTTATCGGTTGCTGATAATGTTGCCATCTCTTCATTAAATAATTACTTAAAAGTCGGTCCGGCACTCGATCTGAAAAAGGTCGAGGAGCTGGTACAGGAAAATGTAGCCAAACTAAGTATCAAAACACCAAGCAGCAAGACTCTGATCCAGTCTTTATCGGGCGGTAACCAGCAAAAGGTTATTATCGCCAGATGGCTGGCCAACAATCCGGATGTATTGATCATGGATGAACCGACCCGTGGTATCGATATTGGTGCTAAATACGAGATTTACCAGATTATGATCAGTCTGGCGAAGCTTGGCAAGGCGATCATAATGATTTCATCGGAGATGCCGGAACTGATTGGTATGTCCCACCGGATTATGGTTATGTGTAATGGAAAGCTGACCGGCGAGGTGTCCGGAGAAGAGGCAACCCAGGAAAATATCATGAGCCTGGCGACCCGGTTTTAATCTAAGGAGGATATGAAAATGGCTAAGACTAAAAAAGTAGATATAGTAAAAGTATTGCTGGATAACGGCATTATCATTGTTCTGATGGCGCTGGTATTGTTAACCGGTATTTTAAAAGATAACTTCTTTTCAATCAACAACCTGTCAAATATTTCAGTAAATACAGCTGCCCGTGTTATAATCGCGTTCGGTGTCAGCGGCTGTCTGATTACCAAAGGTACCGACCTGTCAGCAGGACGTCTGGTAGGCTTAAGTGCCTGTATCGCCGGAACTCTGCTTCAGAATGCTGAATACAGCGGCAAATTCTTCCCGGGACTTGGCGATATGCCGGTGATCGGAGTGCTTCTGTTATGCGTGTTAATCTGCAGTATTTTCGGTTTGTTAAATGGTATTGTAATCTCGTACCTGAACGTACCGGCATTTATCGGTACACTCGGCATGCAGCTGGCTGTATACGGAATCTGTCTGGTATATACCAATGCAACTCCACTTGGCGGTTACCGTAAGGTATACACTACAATTGCTACCGGCAGATTTATTGGAATTCCTTATATGTTTATCATTGCGTTTGCGATTGGTTTGCTGATGTGGTTCGTATATAACTACACCCGCCATGGAAAGAAAATATATGTATGCAATCGGTGGGAATGAAGCCGCAGCAGAAGTGTCCGGTGTTAATGTTAATAAGACAAAGATTATTATTTATGTAACTGCAGCCGCTCTTTATGCAGTAGCAGGATTCCTGCTTGGTGCGAAAGCAGGCGGTGCCAGTGTAAATATGGGGCAGGGATATGAGCTTGAGGCGATTGCTGCCTGTACCATTGGTGGAGTATCAACAAATGGTGGTATCGGACGTGTATCAGGTGTTGTCATCGGTGTACTTGTGTTTGAGCTTCTGAAATCTTCGATGCAGTTCTTGGGAATTCAGACGAACTATCAGTATATTGTGCAGGGTATTGTAATTATTGTGGCGATTGCGCTTGATATCCGGAAGTATATTGCGAAGAAATAAGAGATGGATTCGGGAAACCTATGTATTTACAGGGTTTCCCGATCTTCTTTTGTTAGTGGTATATGCGTGATTCTGTGATTTTTCTCATCAGTTGAGTAGAGTGGTCTCAATATATGAATGCAGTTTATGAAGTGGCTTTTATATAAAGGGCATCCAGTATTTCAAAATTATATCTGGATAATGTCCAACGCTGAGCTCCCAGACGTGCAATATTATTAGTATCAATATATTTTTTAAATGCTTCTTTGAAAGCGGCTTCTTTGCTGAGCAGTTTGCGACCTGCACAGGCTGTATAAAACTGATAATAAAGAAGAAAACGAGGTTGTTGATTAACCATTCCTGCAATGGCCGGAGTGCCTACGCTAATCCAGTCATTTATGTTATAAGCAGGTGTGTTTGGAGTTGTGTCTGGCTTATGAATTGTTTTTGTCTCCGTGGCAACTTCTGTTAAAATAACAAGGATGGAGTTGATTATACCGGTTTTATTCGATCGTTGATCTGGTGGAAAGGCAAAAAGTGTTGTGAGGAATGTGTAGGCTTCTTTTAATTTTATGATGTTTTTATTTTCTTTTCTTTCTTCTGGAGCAAATCTGCTATATACCGCTTTACGCTCAACAGCATAATCGAAGGTATCTTCATCGTGTTTGTCATCAATACGCATATTAGCTATTGGTCCCACGAAAATGTTTCCGGCCATCCATTGAGCTGAGGAAGCCTGATAATTTTGTCCGGCTAGGACAGCTCTCATTGAGGCAGTCTGTTCAGTCGATCTCTTCGCCGCTTTTTTCCATTTATTAAAATTTCTCACAACATCTTTGTCTTTGATGCCAGAACATAATTCATAAAAGATTTCTAACAACCCTGCCGGAATGACATGATGAGCAGACATACCAATTCCCAAAGCTCCAGCACCGGTGGGGTCTGTACCGACTTGAGGTGTAAGTATCCGCGCTGTGTCATCTCTCATCTGAATAACATTATTTTCTCGAAGTGTTTGCAGTACAGATGCATTGCTGATAGGGGAAGATGTAAAGGGGATTTTTTGAGGTAATTGAAGTTGGTTGCTGATTGGTAGTGAGGGTTTTCTGTTTTCATCTTTGTGAAATAATTGTTTGTCCATATCATTTCCCCTTCAAATTATTGATAAATACTTTTGATGGAATTATATCATCTCAGTCACTTGTATTCAACTTGTGAAAGACTGATTATATACTGCTAATAACTAATTTTAGTTTACTGACTGCTCCTGAAATATGATATTATAATAAAAGTAATGTAGGTGGGGATGAAATGGTAAAAAGCAAAGTTGGATTTAGAAATTATTGTGACTTAGCGAGGAGGGGTTAACATCGGAAAAATAGCATTTTTTGAAGCAAACGATAAAATCATGGAAAGAACCAGGCTGGTGCTATCGGAGCAAATCGGTGACGGTGACGTGATCGTTTATCCGGTTGGCGTTCGTACGATAAAAAAGGAAGCCAATGAATTGATCCGGAACGGTGTAAAGGTTATTATTGCCCGGGGCGGAACCTATCAGGATTTAGTCGCAATGAATCTGGGAATACCGATTGTTCATATGGTAATTGGTGATTCGGATATTCTGCTGGCCTTGCAGGAGGCAGCAAAGCAGTTTAAGAAGGTGAAATTGATTCTGCATGAGCAGATCCCATTTGAGCCGGAAGAATATGGCGGTCTTTTAAAGATTGAAGTGAAACGTTACCGTTATAAGACGGTTAATGATTTGAGAGACCTGGTGGAGAGTCTTCAGAAAGAACCGGATACAGTCATTGTCGGCAGTGGCGTAGTGAAAGAGCTTTCGAATACGACAGACATTGATGTGATTAACATCTTTATTCACAACACCACTCTTATTAATGCGTATAAACAGGCTAAACGTCTCAAGCATTATATGCAGACAGAGATACAGAGAAGTAATCTGCTGAGTTCTATCTTGTATCATATCAATGATGGAGTAATTATTGTTGAGACTGACGGCAAAGTGTGTCATTTAAACCGGAGGGGTGAAAAACTGCTGGGAGTGGATCGTAAGGAGGCCGAGTTTAGAAAGATTACATCAATCATTCCTGATTATCCGCTTAATCTTTATCAGAATCTGGCAGCAGATGAAACGAAAGAATTGATTCTGGTGGTTAATAAAAGGAGTGTTCTGCTTTCGACCTCAGTATTTTTGCTGGATGAAGCACTGAAGCAGTTAATCATTACAATCCAGGATGTATCACAGATCCAGAGTACAGAACATAATATTCGCCGCATTCTGGCACAAAAAGGGCTGGTTGCCAATGCCGCTTTTGATCAGATTATAACCCAGAACGAAGGTTTTAAAGAGGTCATCAACCATGCCAGGAGGATATCTGAATTTGAAGGTTCGGTGCTGATCTATGGTGACAGCGGAACCGGTAAAGAGTTATTTGCTCAGGGGATTCACAATCACAGCAATCGGAGTGCCGGTCCGTTTGTAGCGGTAAACTGTGCAGCATTGAGTGAAAGCCTGCTCGAGAGTGAGTTGTTCGGTTATGTCGCCGGTGCCTTTACCGGTGCCCGCAAGGAGGGGAAGGCCGGGCTGTTTGAGATGGCTCATAAAGGCACGATCTTTTTAGATGAAATAAACAGTATGTCGCTTAATCTGCAGGCCAAGATTCTAAGAGTGATTGAACAGAAAGAAGTGATGCGGGTCGGATCGGATTATATCATTCCATTGGATGTGCGGATTGTGGCGGCAAGTAATCATAACCTGATGGAACGGGTGAGAGAAAATGGGTTCCGCCAGGATTTATACTTCAGAATTAATACATTCGAAATAAACCTGCCGCCGCTGCGGGAACGCAAAGGTGATATTCTGTATCTGTTTCGAAACTTCCTTGCAGAATATGCAAACTGCAGCATGCGGGAAATCGAATTGGATGGTGACTTCATTCAGGTACTGCTTGGCCACGAATGGCGCGGCAATGTCCGCGAACTGAAGAGTGTGGCTTTACGATACCATGCTTTTGGCGGTGATAACTCTCGTGGAGAGATTTTACAGAGAACCGTGGGGCGGTCAGAAAACTTTGTAACAGATGATTTAAAAATCGATTTGAAAGAGCTGAATAAAACCGTAGAAGATCTGGTGATTCAATCACTGCTTGAGAAAAATATGACTAAAACAGAAGTAGCCAAGGTTTTGGGAATCAGCAGACAGGCGCTATTTAAAAAACTGAATAAATAATCAAACGGCGTCAACTTGCGTAAACTAAAATTTACAAAAAAGGCGGTTTCTGATATTCGAGAGAATGCAGAAGACGCCTTTTTGCGTGGTTTTAAAAGTTGGCACAGGAATTGCTTTAATAAAAGGTGTGGGTTAATGATTAAAGGAAAACAATAACAGGAGGGTGAAGTAATGACAAACGGATTATTAAATGGAATCAGGGTGTTGGATTTTACGGACTTTTTAGCCGGACCGTATTGTGGAATGTTTTTGGCCGATATGGGTGCAGAGGTGATTAAGGTTGAAAATTTAAGGGGTGGCGGCAATTTTGTCAGAAATGCCAATCCCAAGGAAGCAAAAACCGGACGCAGCATGTATTTTCAGAATCTTAACCGGAATAAAAAGGGCGTGGCGGTAGATCTGAAAAGTGAAGAAGGAAAAACTCTGTTTGCAGAGCTGATTAAATCTGCAGATGTACTAGTTGAAAATATGAGACCAGGGGTATTGCCAAAACTGGGATTTTCGTATGAAGACTGTAAAGCACTTAATCCTCGTCTGATCTATGCTTCAATTTCTGGTTTTGGTCAGTACGGACCGAATTCCAGACGTCCGGGATATGACCTGATTGCCCAGGCAATGGGCGGTTCGATGAGTATTACCGGCTGGCCGGGGTCTGAACCTACCAGAGCAGGACTGGCAATCGGTGATATGTTTGCCGGGTTAAACTGTGCAATCGGTATTTTGGCTTCCCTTTACAAACGAATGGAGACCGGTCTGGGACAGCAGATTGATGTGGCTCTGGTAGACAGTATTGTTTCTGCCATGGAGGCCAAGATGATGCAGTATGTTCACTCTGGAAAGGTGCCGGAGAAGACCGGAAATCGTTATATCACTTCTGCACCTTATGATTCTTATAAAGCAAAAGATAACTATTTTGTAATTGCCAGCGGTACAGATGCTCATTTTGTGAAATTTGCAGCAGCTATTGGCCAACCGGAACTGGCAGAAAACCCGCTCTTCATTAATACTCCGAAGCGTAATGAAAACTTTGCTGAACTAAGAAGCGTTATTGAAACATGGGCCAGTGACAAGACGGTAAATGAATGTGTTGAAATTATTGATGCGGCCGGCATCCCGGTGGCGCCAATCTATGACTGCAAAGATGTTTGCGAAGACAAAAATATCGTTGAGGTCCGTGAGATGCTGGTTCAGATTCCTCACCCGGAAGCCGGAGACTTGACTGTGCTGGGGAATCCGATTAAGATGAGTGAGTATCCTTGCAAATATGAGAAGGCAGCTCCGGAGCTGGGTGAAGATAATGAAGCAATTTTCACGGCGCTTGGTATTTCTAAAGAAACCTATGAAGCGTACAAAGCAAAGGGGGCAGTTAACTAGATCAACTTTAAAGCTGCTGACACACCGATGGAGGATATGATATGGATACAAATAAAAAAATTGAAATTATTGAAGTATGTCCCAGAGACGGATGGCAGAATCACAAAGAACTGATTTCTCTGGAAACAAAAATTGATTACATAAAAAAGATGATAGACTGCGGCCCCGGGATGGTGGAAGTTACTTCGTTTGTCAATCCAAAGGCAGTTCCGCAGATGGCCGGAGCGGCTGAGGTGGTGGCCGGAGTTCGGGATTATGCTGCAGAAAAGGGGACCACTCTGTTGGCACTGACCTTGAACAAACGTGGTGTGGAGAATGCCCGTGCGGCCGGCTGCAATTTTGTCGAGTTTGTAGTTTCAGTGAGTGAGGAACACAACCGGCGCAACTCAAACCGGACGATAGAAGAATCTTTCGAAGACTTTAAACGAATGGCAGATGAAGCGAAAGATTTAAAGATATTGCTCGCGCTGCCCTGCACCTTTGGTTCGCCGTTTGGCGACCGGATCGATCTTGACCTGGTATTACGGTTATGTGAGGAGGCAAAAGGAATGGGAGTAACCAGGTTTGGTTTTGCTGACACTGCGGGAGTCAGCAATCCAAAACATACCCGCGATGTGATTAAGTATTTAAAACAAAACATTGATGTTAATCAGATGACCCTGCACCTGCACGATACCAGAGGTATGGGATTGGCCAATGCCTATGTGGCAATGGAAGAGGGCGTGACAAAGTTTGATGCATCATTGGGTGGTATGGGCGGATGCCCGTTTGTTCCTGGCGCTAAAGGCAATATAGCAACGGAAGATTTACTTAATATGGTAAAGAGTGTCGGCTATTCATGCGATTATGATCTGGATAAAGCAGTTAAGCTGGCACTTGAAATGGGGGCTGCAGTACATGCGGATATTCAGACCAGCATGACTGGTTTATGCAGGCAGTAATTCTGTAAAACGATAGCAGGAGGGGATGAATCGTGAGTAAAAAAATTAATTTTAGTGTTTGCGGGTTGCCGGCAAAGTATTTTATCGTATTTTTTATTATAGTAATTGCCAGTGCTTATCTGGGCTTTATGCCCAAGACTACAATATATTCCAATGAAGCCGGGGCTTATGTTACCACCACGTTTGTTGGGACTGTGGCCTTTCTGATGGCCGTTGGCGGACTGTTTTTCTGGTTGGGGAATACGATTCCGATTCTCAATAATTATCTGGGAGGAGCCTGTTTGTTGCCGCTTTTAGGTGCTTCACTGATGAATTATATTGGATTGGTACCGGAACCGCTGGAGAATGGTGTCAAGATGTTTATGAAAGGTGGTTTTCAGGATCTGTTTGTGTCACTTTTGCTTGTCGGATCGATTCTGATTATGGACCGGAAAGTTATTTTAAATGCGACAGCCCGTTATATGCCGGTTATTATCGGCAGTCAGGTATTTGCCCTGGGATTCTGTGCTCTGGGGGGGATGCTGACCGGTTTTGGTGCTTTGGAAGGTCTGTTCTATATCGGTGCACCATGTATGTCCGGTGGTTCCGCCGGTGCCATTACTACATTGCCGTCATTGTATTCTACGTTATCAGGTGAAGACATGAGCAGCATGGCCGGTCAGTTTCTGTGTTATGCTTCGATTTCGAATGTACTGGCGGTCTTAACGGCAGCTGTTGGCGGTGCACTGACCCAGCGGGTTCCGGGGCTTAATGGCAATGGCCGGATTCTGGTCAGCCAGACAGCTGAAGAGGTGAAAGAAGAAAAGCGTGAAGGAACTTCGGCTGATTATATCAGGTTGGGCAGTGGTATTTTTATGTCATTTTCGATTTTTTTGCTGGGTAATATTCTTGGCAGTTTACCAGGAACCGGTGTGATCGCAGGTTTGGCATGGACGATTATTCTGGCAATCGTTATCAAATGTACTGGAATTCTGCCGCAAAATATTGAAGATAACTGTGTGTATTCGATGAATTTTGCACTCAAAGCATTACTTCCGACACTGGTAGCCGGTATCGGTATCAACTCACTTAAGATTACCGACCTGACCGATTTCTTTTCACCGGCTGTATTTATCGTTATCTTTATGGGCGTGATCGGGGCAATGGTCGGTGCCATGCTGCTGGCGAAGGTTGCCGGCCTGTTCCCATATGAAGCAGGAGTAACTGCGGGATTGTGCTGTTGTAATATTGGCGGCAGCGGTGATATTGCTGTACTGACTGCAGCAAACCGGATGAATCTGCTGGCATTCGCTTCGATATCAACCCGGATTGGCGGAGCACTTATGGTCGTATGGTTGGGATTTTTGTATCCGTTATTGATGCGTTGAATCGGAAAAATTAGTATGATTTTTGGGTTATGTGGTAAACGGCAGGTAATTATGAACCTGCCGGACATCCCTTCTGCCTGTTTAAAAATTAAGTGATTACTCTCATTGGAGTAACCGGATTTATTGAAAATCCACACTTCTGATAGAATGGAACCACATCCTTATGCTCAGCCAGCAACAGAACAAAAAGATAGTTTCGATAGTGATACTTCATATGAGACAATAAAGTTCTGCCTATTCCGTACGCCTGATAGTCAGGATGTACAAGCAGCCAATGCAGATAAGCCGTCATTGCAGTATCGTCGATTGCATTTACAAGACCGATCAGGCGATCACCGTCCCAGGCCGAATACACAGTCTGGGAATGGCTGATTGCCTGTGTGAGTTTTTCCGGATAATTTGCGGAAGTCCAATTTACTGATTGATATAAGGCGACCAGGTCATCCGTTTTTAATTCTTTCATTCTTTTGTACCGGATCCGGAATTCTTTATCCAAACGCCGTTCCATACACAGGGATTCATTCATTTTTTCATACGGAGGATAATTCGGAATAATATAAAATCCCATATTCTGATAGATTTGCACCGAAGAAGCTAAAAATTCCCCGGTTTCTAAAATGAGCCGCTGATAATCGTTTTTCATCGCGAGTACTGTCAACTCTTCCAAAATCAGTTCGGAATAATGATGTCCGCGAAATTCAGATCGGACAAAAATCCGTTTAATCTCGGCCGTTTGCTCATCATATCTGCGGTAGGCGCCGCACCCGGCACAGATTCCGTTGTTATCATATAAAAGAACGACCGCATCCAGTGTTTCTGGCTGATTAAATGGGACAAACTTCTTTCTTTTGTCCTTTCCGCCGATGGCTTCATCTAAAAACATATCCAGTTCTGTTGTTAGGTTCAAAAAGTCTTCATTTCTAAAATCTGTGTGTATTAATTTCACTTTATCATCCCCTCCATTTCTATCTTTGATTGACTCAATTATAAACACAAGATATAATATTTGTAAAACGAATTAAGCGAATGGTTGTGATCGGAAAAACAAATTATAAGAGGAGGTTATTGTATGGACACAGTCAATTTAAAAACCTTTTTGGCCTTATCTGAAATCGGCAGTTTTACAAGAACTGCAGAAAAACTTTTTATAGCGCAGTCTACCGTATCAAATCGTATTGTGGAGTTGGAGCGTGAAATTGGAAAACCATTATTCACGAGAGATAAGAAATCAATCAGATTGACACGGGAAGGGAAGCTGTTTATTGATTATGCCAGGCGGATGGTGGAACTTGAACAAAACTCTTTAAAATATGTGAATCAGGCCAGCTGTTTTGACAGTTGTATCCGGATTGGCAGTACCAACACGATATATGAGGCTTATCTGGAGAAAGAGATATTAGAAATGCGAAAGCAAAATCCCGCTCAGTCTGTCCAGGTGGTGTTGGGACATTCCGATGAGCTGATTTTTAAAATTCAAGACAAAATTCTGGACGTTATTTATACCTATGAGCCGTTATATAAAACGGGATTTGACTGCCAGGTATTTCACAGAGAGAAGCTGGTATTGGTTACATCTTATGAAAATGACCGATACAAAGATGGAATCCAACGAGAGCAGTTATCGAATATTAATTATTATATGTGCAATTTTAAGCTTCAGGGAATTGGTGAATTTTTAATCGAATTATTTCCGCCCTACAAACAGTTTTCATTTGAAATTGATAATAGCACGAAGATGATACCGTATCTGATTTATGAATCCGGTTATAGTTTTTTGCCGCAGAATTTGGTGGAGACCTACATTGAGACAAAACGACTGCGGGCGATACCGGTCAAAGATCTGGAAACGGCAGAGATTATCAGCTATTGTATAAGGAAGCAAAAAGAGTTGCCGCTGTAAAAATGCATGATTTTATCTTGCAATAAATGCAGAATAATGATAGAATAAATGCATAATAAAAGATAGGAGATGGTTCGAATGATTATCAAGTCAAGCACAAGCCTGCGTAACGATTATTCCGCGATATCAAAGTTAGCACATCAGGAACCCGTCTATATCACAAAAAACGGCGAGGGGGATTTAGTAGTTATGAGCATTGAATTGTTTGAAAAGATTCAGGATATGTCAAGATTACGAAAACGTATCTATCAGGCTGAGGAGTCGAGGCTGGCCGGCAACAGGACATATTCACTGGAAGAACTGGAAGAGGAGTTTTTAGCCGATGAAGGAATATAAAGTAGAGTTCCTTGATTTGGCCAGAGAGGATCTTCTCGACATACAAGAATATTATGATACATTCTTCAGTGACAAATCAGGACAAAAGATAATGGGAAAGATTTTAAAAGCAGTGAAGCAGCTGAAGTCTTTCCCCTATAGCGGAACATTGGTTGAAGATGAAAAACTGCTCCGGCAGGAGTATCGGATGATATTTGCCGGAGCGTTTGTCATTATATACCGGATTACGGGTGATCAGGTTATGATTTACCATGTAGCTGACACACGCAGACAATATAATAAATTATTTAAATTCTAACCCCATGTCTTTTACAATCATTTTTTAGAGCAATCAATCGCCAGGTATTACATATCAGCAACGAATCCCTAACTCAGAACAACTGTTTTTCCTGACTCAATCTACTATTAGAAAATTGCCCGGTAAACGTGACATCCTCTCCAAACCAGTCAGGCGGCAAAAATGCAATCGCGTCCTCTTCGCTGTCAAATTCCACCTCAGCAAGCATCAGACCATCATATTCTCCTTCAAACACATCAAATTCCACCATAAGCGAAGTGCCTTCGACCGGAATCAGATAACGTTTCTTTTTGATGATAATTCCATCCGCCTTAGACAACAGATGCCCATATGCTTCCATCGTCAATGGGAGGTTATATTCTTCGCGGCTGAGCAGTCCTTTTGACTTATATGTCAGGTAATAATTATCATCCTCCCGGCGTATCCTAACTACCGGTTCGGTACACAGATAAGCCTGCTCGATCTGATGGCAGGGGAACGTCATATAATCAGCGCGGGGCATAGTCACACGGTATTTTTTTTCGATTTCCATAAGGACCTCCTTTTTTCCTTATTATAACGCAAAAGTTCATGAAAAATAGGACTGGTAATTGTGACAAGTCTATGATATAATGTTAAACTGAAGTGTGGCGCCCTGCCGAGACGACCATACATATATGTAAGGAGGAACCCATAAAATGAGTTTACAAGTGGAAAAATTAGAAAAAAATATGGCGAAATTAACCGTAGAAGTACCGGCAGAGGAATTTGAGGCTGCTCTTAAAACTTCTTACAACAAAAATAAAAACAGATTTAACATTCCTGGTTTCCGTAAAGGAAAAGCGCCACAGGCTATGATTGAAAAAATGTATGGTGCTGGTGTACTGTACGAAGATGCAGCAGGAGTGGTTATTGATAATACTTATGCTCAGAACATGGATGAGAGCGGACTTGAGATCGTGTCCAGACCAGAGATCGACGTTGTACAGGTAGAGAAAGGCAAAACTTTTATCTATACTGCAATGGTAGCTGTAAAACCAGAAGTAACTCTTGGCGAATACAAAGCGATCGAAGTAGAAAAGGCAAAACCGGAAGTAACCGATGAAGATATCGATGCAGAATTAAAGACTGTTCAGGAGCAGAACTCCAGACTGATTACAGTTGAAGACCGTGCTGTTATGGATGGTGACCAGACTGTAGTTGATTTCGAAGGTTTTGTAGACGGAGCCCCATTCGAAGGCGGCAAGGCAGAAGCTTACCCGCTGACCATCGGATCACATTCCTTCATTGATACGTTTGAAGAGCAGTTGATTGGCAAGTCAATTGGTGAAGAAGCAGAGATTAATGTTACTTTCCCGGAAGAATACCATGCAGCAGAACTGGCAGGTAAACCTGCTATGTTTAAAGTGACTGTTAAAGAAATCAAGGTAAAGGAACTGCCGGAGCTGAATGATGAGTTCGCCAGTGAAGTTTCAGAATTTGATACCTTGGATGAATACAAAGCCGATATCAAGGCAAAGCTTTCAGAGAAAAAACAAAAAGAAGCAACAACCGAAAACGAAAATAATGTAGTTCAGAAAGTTGTAGAAAATGCTTCCATGGATATTCCGGAGCCGATGATTGAACAGCAGGTTCGCAACATGATGGAAGATTATGCCCGCAGAATGCAAAGCCAGGGAATCTCTCTGGAGCAGTACTTTCAGTTTACCGGCATGACCATGGAACAGCTTCAGGATCAGATGCGTCCACAGGCGGAGCAGAGAATCCGTACCCGTCTTGTACTGGAAGCTATCGTTGCCAAAGAGAACATTACGATTGAAGACGATGCTGTTGAACTGGAACTGAAGAAGATGGCAGAAAACTACAAAATGGAATTAGACCAGATCAAAGGATTCATGGGTGAGAAAGAGCTTGCTCAGATGAAGGAAGACCTGGCTGTTCAGGAAGCTGTTGATTTCCTGGTAGCAGAGGCTAAGCTGGTTTAAGTTCTGAGTGGACAGGTAGATTCCCGGCATCTGTCGGGAATCTCGTTTGTTTTAGGAAGGTAGTAAGATTAAAAAACAGGAGGATTTGTTATGCCTTTAGTACCTTACGTCGTTGAGTCGACCAGCAGAGGTGAACGTTCTTACGATATTTATTCCAGATTATTAAAAGAGAGAATCGTTTTTCTTGGTGAAGAAGTATCAGATGTATCAGCCAGTTTGATTGTTGCACAGCTCCTTTTTTTGGAGTCAGAGGATCCGGGTAAGGATATCAACTTATATATCAATAGTCCGGGTGGTTCTGTTACAGCAGGAATGGCTATTTATGACACGATGAACTTCATAAAGTGTGATGTGTCTACCGTATGTATCGGTATGGCCGCCAGTATGGGGGCATTTCTGTTATCTGGTGGAACCAAAGGAAAACGCTTCATTTTGCCTAATGCCGAGGTGATGATACATCAGCCGTCAGGCGGAGCTCAGGGTCAGGCGACAGAGATTCAGATTGTTGCAGAAAAGATTCTGCAGACAAAGAAAAAATTAAATGAAATACTGGCGGCCAATACCGGTCAGCCGTATGAAGTGATTTGCCGCGACACCGAGCGGGATCATTACATGACTGCAGAAGAGGCTGTGGCCTATGGCCTGGTAGACCAGGTTATTGCCAGTCATTAATACCGTCTGTGGCAGTGCTGTAGATGGATAAGGAAAGGATAGAGGTGGGCGTATATGCCAAACAGATCAGATGACAGAGTCAGATGCTCTTTTTGTGGAAAGACTCAGGAACAGGTAAAGAAACTGATTGCAGGTTCGAATAATGTATTTATTTGCGATGAATGTATCGACCTATGTGCGGAGATTCTGGAAGAAGAGTTTGACGATCATGAGGAAAGCGGGATCGACGTAGACAGTATCAACCTACTGAAACCCAAAGAGATCAAAAGCTTTCTCGATGAATATGTAATCGGACAGGATGCTGCGAAGAAAGTACTCTCCGTAGCAGTGTATAACCACTACAAGCGGGTCACCGCAGCGAAAAGACTTGATATAGATGTACAGAAGAGCAATATACTGTTGCTTGGCCCAACCGGTTCAGGTAAGACTTATCTGGCCCAGACCATGGCTAAGGTGCTTAATGTTCCGTTTGCAATTGCAGATGCCACGGCGCTGACAGAAGCCGGTTATGTTGGTGAAGATGTTGAAAATATCCTGCTGAAGCTGATTCAGGCTGCTGATTATGATATCAGCAAAGCTGAATACGGGATTATATATATCGATGAGATTGATAAGATCACCAAGAAATCTGAGAATGTATCCATTACCCGTGATGTATCCGGTGAAGGAGTTCAGCAGGCATTGCTGAAGATTCTGGAAGGTACGGTTGCGAGTGTACCGCCTCAGGGTGGCAGAAAGCATCCGCATCAGGAACTGCTTCAGATTGACACGACCAACATTCTGTTTATCTGCGGCGGTGCTTTTGATGGTCTGGAAAAGATCATTGAAAGCCGGATCAGTTTCGGTTCAATCGGATTTAATGCAGAAGTTGTTGATAAAAACAAAATTGATATTGATGAACTGCTGCGCCAGGTGCAGCCTCAGGATCTGACCAAATTTGGTCTGATTCCGGAGTTTATCGGCCGTGTGCCGGTTGTGGTATCCTTGGATCTTCTGGATGAGTCTGCACTGAAGCTAATCCTGAAAGAACCAAAGAATGCACTGATCAAGCAGTATCAGAAGTTATTTGAGCTTGACGATGTTAAGCTTGAGTTTACAGATGATGCTCTGGAAGCGGTAGCTAAACTTGCAGTCGAACAAAAGACCGGCGCGAGAGGGCTTCGCTCCATATTAGAGTCGGTAATGCAGGATCTGATGTATGAGATTCCATCGGAAACAAACATCGGCATTTGTACGATTACCAGGGATGTAGTTGATAAAACTGGTGAACCGGAATTGGTTTACCGGGATACGGCAGTGCCGCGAAAAACACTCTCCCAGAGACTGAAAAAAGATAAAACAGGTGAAATTGCCTGATGAAATGAAACTAATGGGAGCACTGGTGAGCCAAATAGCACACTGGCTCCCATTTCGCATTGAGTTACATTCAAATATTTAGAAGGAGAAAAGTCTATGGAAGGTACAATATTTACGATACCGGTCATCGCATTACGCGGATTAACCGTGTTGCCGAAGATGACGGTGAGTTTTGATATCAGCCGTTCAAAGTCTATTGCAGCAGTAGAAAAAGCAATGGTCGGGAATCAAAAGATATGCCTGATCACCCAACGAAATCCCGAGCAGTCTGACCCGACATTGGAACAGCTGCATCACTTTGGCATTATGGCCTACGTAAAACAGCTGGTAAAAATGCCTGGTGGCATTGTCAGAGTCATGGTAGAGGGACTTGACCGGGTGGAACTGCTGCTTCTCGATTCAATAGAGCCGATGCTGATTGGTGAAGTAGAGGTTACCGATCAGCAGGAGAACGGACTGGATTATATTACTGCGGAAGCTATGCTCCGGGTACTGAAAGATAAGCTGGAGGAATACGGCAAGCAGCATCAGAAGTTTGCTAAAGAAGTTCTGCCGAATATCATGACTGAGACGGATCTGGAAGAGTTACTGCTTCAGATGGCGATTCAGCTGCCGTGGGACTATACCGTGCGTCAGCAATATCTGGATGCCCTTGACGGCAGCGGACGTTACGAAGCGGTGATCCGTAATCTGGTGAATGAAATTGAAATCTCACGGATTCGCAAGGAGTTTCAGGAGAAAGTAAAAGGGAATATTGACCGGAACCAGAAGGAATATATCTTAAGGGAACAAATGAAGATTATCCGCGAGGAACTGGGAGAAGACAATCCGGTGTCTGATGCCGATGAATTTGTAAAACAGGTTCGCGGACTGAAAGCAGATAAAGAAATAAAGGACAAGCTGCTCAAAGAAATCAGTCGTTTCAAAGGGATGCCGGGAGGCAGTCAGGAGGGAAATGTACTCAGAAACTACATAGAGACCCTGCTGGATCTGCCCTGGAAAAAAGTATCAAAAGACAACAATAATATTAAGCATGCACAGACGATTCTGGAAGAGGATCACTATGGCCTGGAACAGGTAAAAGACCGGGTTCTTGAGTATCTTGCAGTTCGTTCGCTGACTCAGGAAGGAAACGGACCGATTCTGTGTCTGGTAGGCCCGCCCGGAACAGGGAAGACTTCAATCGCCCGTTCCGTTGCCCGTGCATTGAATAAAAAGTATGTACGGATCAGTCTGGGCGGTGTTCGTGATGAGGCTGAGATTCGCGGTCACAGAAGAACCTATGTCGGAGCCATGCCCGGCCGTCTGGTCGATGGTCTCAGACAGGCATCGGTAGCTAATCCGCTGATGCTGCTCGACGAGATTGATAAAGTAAGCAGTGATTATAAGGGCGATACCTCATCAGCCCTGCTGGAGGTTCTGGACGGCGAGCAGAATGTCAAATTCCGTGATCACTATGTGGAACTGCCGATTGACCTGTCTAATGTTCTTTTTATTGCCACGGCAAACACAACACAGACGATTCCCCGGCCATTACTGGATCGTATGGAAGTGATTGAAGTTAACAGTTACACAGAGAACGAGAAATTTCATATTGCCAGAAATTATCTGGTGAGCAAGCAGCTTCAGCGTAACGGATTGTTAAAAAAGAAAATTACCATATCGGACTCTGCGATCAAAAAGATCATCCATAACTATACCCGCGAAGCTGGTGTTCGTAATCTGGAACGCCGAATCGGTGAGATCTGTCGCAAAGCTGCCCGTGAATTTCTGGAAGAGGATAAAAAGCAGATCAGGATCACGGAATCCAACCTGGAAAAATATCTCGGCAAGGAGAAGGTATCCTTTGAGAATGCCAATGAAGAAGATGAAGTTGGTATCGTCAGAGGCCTGGCCTGGACCAGTGTCGGTGGTGACACTCTGCAGATTGAAGTGAATATTATGCCGGGCAAAGGTGAGCTTAAGCTGACCGGACAGATGGGCGATGTCATGAAAGAATCAGCACAAACCGCTCTGACATATATACGTTCTATTTGTCCTGATTACAAGATTGCGGACAATTACTTTGAGAAACATGACATACATGTCCATATTCCTGAAGGGGCAGTACCTAAAGATGGCCCGTCAGCAGGTATTACCATGGCGACAGCCATGCTTTCAGCTGTCACCAACCGCAAGGCCGCTGCCAAGGTGGCAATGACCGGTGAGATAACTCTGCGGGGAAGGGTCCTGCCGATCGGCGGACTGAAAGAGAAGATCCTTGCAGCCAAGATGGCTCATGTGGAAAAGGTTCTGGTACCCGAAAAGAATAAGGCTGACATTGCCGAATTGTCAAAAGAAATCACCAGAGGCTTGCAGATTGTATATGTAAAGCATATGGAAGAAGTGTTAAAAGAGGCACTTATATAAGGAGCAATTATGATTATCAGAAAAGTCGAACTGGAAACGGTATGTGGTATCACCAGTACCTTTCCCGAAAATATTCATCCGGAGTTTGCCTTTGCCGGAAAATCCAATGTGGGCAAATCTTCTCTGATTAACGGCCTGATGAACCGGAAGTCATTGGCCAGAACATCCAGTCAGCCGGGAAAGACCCAGACTATTAACTTTTACAACATCAACGATGCATTTTATTATGTCGATCTCCCCGGATACGGTTATGCCAAGGCTTCGGTTGAGGTAAAGGCAAAATGGGGCAAGATGGTAGAACGTTATCTGGGAAAAACAGCCATGCTCCGCTGTGTTTTCCTGCTGATTGATATCCGGCATGAACCGTCGGCAAATGACAAGCTGATGTATGACTGGATCTGTTCCAATGGTTATGCTCCGGTCATTATTGCCACCAAGCTTGATAAACTCAAACGAAGCCAGGTGGCAAAACATGTCAAGATGGTACGGACCGGACTGGGGTTGGAGAAAGATGACATATTGATCCCATTTTCAGCGGAGACTAAGCAGGGAAGAGAAGAGATTTGGGAACTGATAGAACAAATGGCAGCAGGAGAGGAGAATCAGGCATGACAAATGATTATATTACCTTCACAATCAAAGCGCAAAAAAACATCGCATTGATTGCTCATGACAATGAAAAACCCAAACTGATTGAATGGTGTAAGGAAAATCATGATATTCTAAAGAAACACAGACTGTACGGAACCGGAACAACATCCCGGATGATTACCGATCAGGCCAACCTTACGGTAAAGGGTTATAACAGCGGACCGTTAGGCGGAGATCAGCAGATTGGAGCTAAGATCGTTGAAGGGGTGATTGACTTTATCGTGTTTTTTTCTGATCCACTGACCGCTCAGCCGCATGATCCGGATGTCAAGGCATTGATGCGTATTGCTCAGGTGTATGATATTCCGATGGCGATTAACAAGGCTACTGCGGATTTCATGATTAAATCTCCGTATATGAATGAAGAATATGAACATGATGTTATTAATTTTAATAAAAATGTCAGGGAACGGGCGGCGACTTTATAGTCGGCCCGTTTTTCTTTAGTTTTTTGAATTCCGGTCGGAATAATGATTAAAGGTCATTCATAGATGTTTTGTGTTATGTGGTAAATATTGCCAGGGGAGACCGGGTGGACAGTATTTTTACATTATGTTACCATTGTGATATAAATTCATAATTGAATTATTGATGGGGGTAATCATAATGGAAACAGCTATGGATATACTGGATATCAAAGCATATTCATCTTTTCTGAAGTCAGAGGAACGAAGTCAGAGAACAATTGATAAATATGTAAGAGATATAGAAAAATTCTATCAATTTATGCAGGAAGATAATTGCATTACGAAAGAAAAAGTAGTGGAATTTAAATCAATGCTAAGTGATAATTATCAAACAAGCAGTGTGAATTCTATTCTGGCAGCAGTGAACGGTTTTTTGGTTTGGAAAGGGTTAGGGCAGATGCGTGTGAAGAGTCTGAAGACACAAAAAAGATTGTTTTGTGACCAAAGATATGAACTGAGCCGGACAGACTATGAACGATTGGTCAAAGCAGCGAGGAAAAGGAGCAACCAGAGGCTTGAAATGATTATGCAGACAATTATCGGCACGGGAATCCGGATCAGTGAGCTGTCTTTTATTACGGTAGAGGCAGTACAGAGGGGGGAGGCTGTTGTAAAGGGGAAGGGGAAGCACCGGGTTATTCTGATCTCGTCTAAGTTACGTAAATATCTGCTCAGATATTGCCGGATGAAACAAATTGAAAATGGACCGGTCTTTATCACACGATCAGGAAACGTTGTGGATCGGAGCAATGTGTGGCGTGAAATGAAGCACATATGCCAGGAGGCCAGGGTGGAAAAACCAAAAGTATTTCCTCATAATTTCCGGCATTTGTTTGCCCGTACCTGTTATCAAAAGAAAAAAGATATTGTCTATCTGGCAGACATGTTAGGACATAGTAATATTGAAACCACTCGCATATATACAATAAGCAGTGGATTAGAGCATAAAAGAATGCTTGACAGTCTGGGGCTGGTTATATAAGAATAGAACAGGAGATTAGCTCTGAATTAAAATACAACATAATGGTTATTATGTTGTAAAAACCTGCAAAAATTTAATTTTACATAAATTCTAATTCATTTTAAGAACAATGTCAATCCGATTTTTACGGTAAATCTTAGCGATTAATAAAGTCAACCATCATGAATCACTGAAAATTACTTATCCAATTCTGGTGACATCCTGAAATAAACAAAGAAAAATATTAATAAGTTGATAACCGCACAACATAATAACCATTATGTTGTATTTCCGTTAATGGTTTGGAGGTGAGTGCGGTATGAAGAGGGTAGTACACGATTATAGTGAATTCGGAAAGCGAACCAAGATTATCATGGTTTCGCTGAATTTGAGCAGCAAGGATCTGGCTAAGATGCTGGGGTATAAAGAATCTACACTATGCGATGTATTAAAAGGGCGAAATCGCAGTGACTGGCGTATGAAAGAAATTGATGCGCTATTGTTTCGAATGCAGAAAAAGGACGAAATTCATTTAATACCAGAAAAGGGGAAATGCTGTGAAGAAGGGAATCATCCGTGACAAAACAAAAACATCATGGAAACATACATTGCTGCTGGTTCTATCGGTAATTACAATGACGATTTATATCATCTGGCGGGCATTTTTTACTTTGCCGTTTGGATATGGGACAGTGGCTCTGGTAGTTGGTATTTTGCTTCTGGGAGCGGAGGCGCTGGCAGCCATTGAAGCATTTATTGAATATTATCAGATTAACCGTCATGTGATTCCGGAATTTCCTGAGATAGATACATCTATGTATCCGGATGTAGATATATTGATAGCAACTCACAATGAGTCGGTTGAACTGCTGTATAAGACGGTCAATGCCTGTACATTTCTGGATTATCCCGATAGAAGCAAGGTACATATTTATTTGTGCGATGACAATAACCGCCCGGAGATGGCGGAACTGGCCAGAAGTCTTTCAGTCGGTTACTTTGGTCTGGAGGAGAATAAACACGCTAAGGCAGGGAATCTGAACAACGCGCTGAAGCAGACGCATTCGCCGTTGGTTGCAACCTTTGATTCGGATATGATTGTACGAAGTTCTTTTCTGATGGAAACCGTACCCTATTTCTTTCTGCCGGTGATGAAAAAAAACGACGAAGGGCTTTGGGTAAAGAGAGAAGAGGATGAGATTGATGAGACCTATAAGATCGGTTTTATCCAGACACCGCAAAGTTTTTATAATCCGGATTTGTTTCAGTATAATCTCTACTCAGAAACGCGCATACCGAATGAACAGGATTATTTCTTCCGTGATGTGAATGTTGGCCGAAACACTTCGAATGCGCCGATTTATGCCGGTTCGAACACACTGCTATCACGTGAAGCACTGGAAGCGGCTGGATACATAGCGGTAAACTCCATTACCGAAGACTTCTCCACGGGCATGCGGATTCAAAAGAAGGGGTACTGCTGTTTTGCGATACCGGTATCTGTTGCAAACGGGCTGGCACCCGATTCAGTAAAAAGTCTGTTAAAACAGCGTGAACGCTGGGGGCGCGGCTGTGTTCAAAGCTGCCGTAATGAGCATGTTATTGTCACCCCATATCTGACGATAGCGCAAAAGATCAGCTATTTAGCGACAAAACTGTACTGGTGGACCTTTTCCAGGCGGGCTGTCTATATTCTGGCACCGGTATTATCAGTACTGTTTAACCTGCGGATTGTGATTGCTCCGCTATGGCAGGTGCTGCTGTTCTGGCTCCCGTCTTATCTGCTGTATAACCGGACGCTCAGAGTTCTGTCGGGAAATATCAGGAACCAGCATCTGAGCAATATATTTGACACGATAATGTTTCCCTATCTGATTTTTCCGATTGTTTTAGAGACATTGTTTATTAAACAGAGGAAATTTATCGTTACAGATAAAAAACGCAATAAGAGCAGTTCCCGTACACCGTTGTTGTTTGGATTGCCTCATCTGATATTGCTGGCTGCATGTATCTGTTCTTTTGTCATTTGTGTCAATATCAGTCTGGCGAGCGGTACATTATATAATGTGATTATTCTGTACTGGCTTGTGATCAACAGCAAGAACCTTGTTTTTGCACTGTTTTTTATGTACGGACGCACTAATTTCAGAATGGCGGAACGTTTCTATGTAAAAAATGATGTGGAGTTACAGCTTGAGGACAGGAATTTGGATGGCTGGACATTTGATATATCGGAAACAGGCATGGCAATAGCTCTTCCGCGTCCTGAATACATACCGCCGGATCAAAGTGTTTTACTGAAAATCCGATATCACATCTATGAGGCGGAAATGAAGGTGGAAATTGCCAATGTATCAGCCTCCGGTTCGAGCTGGAAGTACAGTTTAAGGATTGCTGATATAGATGATGACAATCGCCGGCAGTATATGCAGATCGTATATGACAGGGAGCACAGTCTGCCGAAGGAATTGGATAAGAACCTCAGTGTATTTGATGACTTTAATATCAATCTGATGCAGCGTGTAAAACGTTACCGGCCCTCTTTGCGTAAATTGCCGCGGATCCATCTGGAGCTGGTCTTTAAGACTGAGGATGGACATGACGGTGTGATTGAGGATTTTAACTATCGGTTTGCAAGTATAAAAACATCGGCCGCGATTTCATTGCAGGATATTCTGGTTGTAAAATATTCACCGGATACCTTGTTTGAGTTTGCTCTGCTTGAGAATGCCCCGCATCATTATAATGTACAGCTATATGAGGTTGTAAATGCAGAGAAGTTTATCTACAACAGAGCATTTGATGTGGTATTGGATGAATGGATTAAAAGAAATAAAGAAGAATCACCGGATCCGGTCATTGGCGATGCCGAGGTGGTACCGGTATCAAAAATGTACCACAAAAAGCGGAAAGAATCTTTATCAGCGGGAGGGGAGACCACATGAAAGTAATTTATATGTCGGCAGTGCAGGTGCCGTCTTCATTACCGTCAATCACACATCTGATGCAGCCGTTTATGAGCATGACGTGGATTTACGGGTTTCGGATACTGGCGTTTGCCTGTCTGGCCGTACCGCTTCTGGTATTGACGATACAGCTGCAAAAGGAACGAAGTGAGGCGAACGAAAAGGCGAAAGAGGCGGTTAAAGAACCCACTCTGGATGAATTGCTGGAGCGTTCCCGTGCATTGCGCAGCGGTTTTGGCGGTGAAGCAGTTGAACAAACGAAATGAAAGTGAGGTGATGAATAATGAATCTGCCCGGCATCACTTTTCTTGTATATGTATTACCGGTATTATTGCTGCTGTTTTATATGTTGAGTTTTTCTAAAAAAGTCCAGGAGGTTTTTTTGCTGGCAGCAAACTTGTTTCTCTATTCCTGGGGAAAGCCGGTTTATGTTTTGCTTCTGCTGTTTTCGATCACTGTGAATTATATGATGGGAATAATGATCCGCCGGTTGCGTTCAGAACGAAAAAATGCGAAAACAATTCTTCGTGCGGCCTGGATTATTAACATCAGCCTGTTGTTCACCTTTCAGCACATGGGATATCTGATATACAAACTGCTCAGTATCGTTGAACGACAGGGGGCATTTATTCCTCTTATGATGCCGGTCGGATTTGGATATGTGACATTGCGGGCATTGTCATATGTAACTGATGTCTACCGCGGAGATGCCGAAGCAGAGATAAGCCCGCTTAATCTGGCGTTGTATCTGTCTTTTTATCCGCAGCTGATAGCCGGGCCGATTGTGGCATACCAGGATATGGTACAGCAGATCAGGAACAGGAAAATAACGCTGTCTGGTTTTTCCAGAGGAATGGGACGGCTGGCAACAGGAACTGCAAAGGTTATTCTGATTGGCCATACGATGGCAGCAATGGCAGATCATATTTTTAATCTGTCAGCAATGAGTAACACAACCACCAATGTGCCGGTCACAATGGCCTGGCTTGGGGTTATTGCATATGCGTTCCAGCTTTATTATATCTGGTCAGGGTGTGTGGATATGGCGATTGGTCTTAGCTGGATCGCCGGTCTGGCTCCGGGAGAAAATTATAATTATCCCTATGTTTCAAAGTCGGTAACAGAATTTTGGGAGCGGTGGAATCTGTCACTGCTTGCCTGGTTCAAAAAATATCTTTATTCTCCGCTGGGTGATCGCAGAATGAAAAATAATGACCTTATGGTAAAAAATATGTTCATTATATGGTTGCTTATTGGGGCCTGGCATGGCTCGGAGTGGACTTTTCTGCTATGGGGAGTATGGCATTTTATTTTTATCACCATAGAACGTGTCATTGAGTTTAATGAACGGAAGATTTCAAATGTGGTGAGGCATTTCTATACACTTTTTGTTGTCCTGACCGGCTGGACATTGTTTCGGGCACTTGACATTTACCAGGCGTTTTTGTATATCAGGAATCTGTTTGGATTAAATGAAAATGGTTTTTTCAGTGATACAGCAATGATGATGGTTCGTGAAAACCGGGTGTATCTGCTGCTTGCAATTCTATTCTCGGCACCGCTTGGCCGGATGCTGGGAGAGCGGTTAGATGATGGCCGGCTGGGCAAAACAGGAACGGTGTTCGCTGTTATCTATCCGTTTGGAATTGTTCTGGTTTTCCTTGTAAGTATCACCTGTCTTGCTGTTTAACGAAAGGGGAGTTTATGTTTATCAAAAAAGATGTAAATGAGATGGAATACCGTGATACCGCAATGGCGCTGGTATTAATCTGCCTGCTGCTGATGTTCGTTTTGAAACATGATATATTTTTGTATTTGGGAATCGGCATCTTGTTTGTGGCAATGGTGATTCCCCGGATTATGAGATATCCGGCCATGCTGTGGTTTGGTTTTTCGCATTTGCTGGGAATGGTGATGTCGCGGGTGATTTTAGGTGTCGTATTTATGATTCTGGTGATTCCGGTCGGTCTGGCAAGAAGGCTGCTGGGAAAAGATTCGATGCGCCTGAAGCACTGGAAACAATCATCAGATAGTGTGTATGTTATAAGGGATCATATTTATGTAAAAGAGGATCTGGAAAATCAATTTTAATGAATTCGTACATAACGGAGGAAACAAAGATGTTGAATAATTTATGGCTATTTTTAAAAGTAAGAAAAAAATTCTGGCTGCTCCCATTAATTTTATTCTTGCTGATTGTGGGATTCCTGCTTGTTTTTGTAAGCGGAAGTGCAATTGCACCGTTTATTTACACACTGTTTTAATTATGGAGGAAAACAGATGGCAAAGTATCTATTAGGAATATCTGCATATTACCATGACAGCGCGGCTGTTGTGCTGTGTGATGGGGAAATAGTGGCGGCTGCTCAGGAAGAGCGGTTTACAAGAAAAAAACAGGATGAGTCCTTCCCTGAGAAGGCTGTCGGATATGTTCTGGATGCAGCGAATATCAGCTTGGAGGAAGTGACGGCGATTGCCTTTTACGAGAAGCCGTTTTTGAAATTTGAACGACTGTTAGAAACTTATCATGCTTTTGCGCCCAAAGGGTTTCGCAGTTTCTCGGCAGCAATGCCGGTGTGGACAAAAGAAAAGCTTTATATTGAAACATTATTGAAACAGGCATTGTTAAAGTATATGAAGCAGGGGGCAGACAAAAAGGATATTCCCCGGATTTATTATCCGGAACACCATCTTTCCCATGCTGCCAGTGCATTTTTTCCGTCTCCATATGAAGAGGCTGCAATTCTGACGGTAGATGGTGTTGGTGAATGGGCGACAACTTCGATCTGTCATGGCAAAGGAAATCAGATTACAGTATTGCGTGAAGTTCAATTCCCTCATTCGCTGGGGCTTTTGTATTCGGCAGTTACAGCATACTGCGGTTTTAAGGTGAACAGCGGCGAATACAAGCTGATGGGACTCGCACCATATGGAAACAACAACGACCATCAGATGCGTGCCTGTGAAGCTAAAATACGTGAAAATCTCATAGATATACGTGAGGATGGATCCTATGTGCTCAATATGAATTATTTTAATTATGCTACCGGTCTGACTATGTATCATACCGGACGGTGGCAGGCGTTATTTGGTTTTCCGCCGCGAACATCAGAGAGTGCAGACATTCAATCCTGTTATATGGACATGGCTCTGGCGATTCAGCGGGTGACAGAAGATGTCGTGCTAAGGATGGCAAAAACAGCAAAGGAACTGACCGGCAGCAATCAGATTTGCCTGGCCGGTGGAGTAGCACTTAATTGCGTGGCAAACGGAAAAATCATGCGTTCAGGTATGTTTAAGCAGCAATGGGTACAGCCGGCATCCGGTGATGCCGGCGGTGCTTTGGGAGCAGCTTATGCTTTGTGGCATATACTGCTTGATCAGCCGCGTCGCCCGGATGGTGTTCACGACCGGATGCAGGGCGCTTATCTGGGGCCTGCGTTTGGTAATGAATATGCAATGGAGGTATGCCGCAAATTCCGTGCATCCTATGTGGAATATAAGGATGAAGATAAATTATGTGATGAGGTTGCCGGGCTGATAGAGGCGGGGAAGGTCGTCGGCTGGTATCAGGGGCGAATGGAATATGGCCCGCGTGCGCTGGGCAACCGGAGTATTCTGGGTGATCCGCGAAATCCCGAAATGCAAAAACGTCTGAATCTGAAAATCAAGTATCGTGAGGGATTCCGGCCGTTTGCTCCATCGGTCCTGGAGGAACATGTCAGTGATTATTTTGACATGGAAGCCAAGTCCCCCTATATGCTGCTGACAGTACCGGTTTGTGACCGCATCAGAAGACCGCTGCCGGATCATTATGATGAACTGGATATGTATCAGCGGTTGTATTTTATACGGTCAGATCTGCCGGCAATTACACATGTTGATTATTCAGCACGACTGCAGAGTGTCAGCAAAGAGAGCAATCCGAAATACTGGAAGCTGATAAATAGTTTTTATCAAAATTATGGATGTCCGGTAGTGATTAATACCAGCTTTAATGTCAGGGGGGAACCCATTGTCTGTACCCCCCGGGATGCATATCTTTGTTTCATGCGTACAGAAATGGATTTTCTGGTCATTAATAATCTTTTGCTGGATAAGAACAGTCAGCCGCCGCTTAAAGAAGATGGTGACTGGCGCATACAATTTGAACTGGATTAGGTGGAGTTTATGGAACATGAGGCAGATATCAATTATGCAGGCATTCTTTGGCGTGCCATGGCTGTGATCGTCGTGCTGCTGCTTGTTTTTGTACTGACAAATAAAAAACTCGCCAGTCAAAACGGACTTTTCAGTGTCAGCGCACTGAGTTTTATCGTTCTTGGCCTCCTTGTTTTCTGCCTGGGGATGAGTGCGAAACATATGGGCGTAAAAATGGCATTGTTTTGTTTGATGTCGGTATTTTCAGCGATTACAGTTGTAGAAGTTTATTTGAATGCACAATCGTTAAGTGTAGCGGCTCAATATGATGCAATGAAGGCGGCCAGTGCGCAAGGGACTTTTAATACTACGGATGGAATGGTGGTAGACATGGATGATGTCCGGGGGTTCTTTCTGGAGCGTGGAAGAACCACTGAGCCGGATGCTGTGAATGCACTGAAAATGACTCAATATCATGAAAAGCTTGGCTACCGGCTGAGGGAAGATATTAAAGAGGTGCTTGCAGTAAAAGTCCAGGGCGATGAAACAGTTTATGTAGCCGCCTATCATCTGAAACCTGATGGTTGGAGAATAACGCCAAAAGCGCCGGAGGCAAAGCGTGCAGCAGTGTTTATGGGAGATTCATTTACGTTCGGCATTGGTGTTGATGATGAGGATACCTATCCTTACAAGGTCGGAAATATGCTTGGCGGCATCTATCAGTCATATAATTATGGTGTCGGCGGATGGGGAACCCACCAGGTTCTGGCCATGGTTGAGGATGGATGGCTTGATGAAGTCTTTGCGCAGTATGGGATCGTACATGTTTTTTATATGCCGATTGACGATCATAAAAACCGAATTGCCGGTGCATCACCCTGGGATGAAGATGGTCCGTGCTATGAATTACAGGAAGACAATACGCTGACATATTCAGGTTCTTTCAAAAAGGCAAAAGAACAGCAGCAACATATGGTTTTATTATTTTCGAAGCTGAATGAGGTGAGTTACAGAGAATACGTGATGAAGATGATGATAAAGCAGATTGACCGTTTACTGCTTGAAAAGTACGGGGTACGACTGACTCTGGTAATTCCTTACGATGACTGTAAATATTTATATGAGTTGGAGACGGAGGGAATCGAAATCCTGGATGCTATGACACCACATGAAGGGTATAGCATTCCGATAGACGGACATCCGAATTCGAAAGCGACAGAGGTGTTTGCACAGAAAATCGTTGACTATATTCATGAAGCAGATCAGCAATAAGTATAATAATTTCGATAGAAGGATGTGGAGTAATGAATTCATTTTCAAAAGCAAGAAATGTCGCTGCTTTCATACTTATAGCTGTTATGATGGTATTACTGGGAAGCAATCTGTTGTACCAATCGCCGCAGAAGATGATGTTGTTCGGACAGATACCGCGATCGCTCTACATGACGGATTGGGAATACTCTGTCATTTGGGCAGATAATATTTTGAAAGACCATCTCACCGGCCGGGACAGTATGACGGAAGTTTATTCGTACCTGCAGGTTTTAATGGAAAAAGAAGAGGCAGGTGATTTTGCTGCAATAAAAAGTAAAACCGGAGAAAACAGTTACGGCAACTTTTATCCGGTTGTATCGGAACATATTCCCGGTCTGGCCTGGCGGATGAAGCAGTTAAATGACTTCTGTAACGAGCAGGGGACAGCGGTGGTGTTCTGGAGCGCACTTCCGCTTTATACCCGGGGGTATTCCGATTATTCTGCCGGGCTTCCTGCTTATGATCAGAACAGCGATATTGATGCTATGCTTTATTATTTGCAGGGATATGGTGTGGATTACCTTGACAGCAGAGCAATACTGAATGAAAGTGAAATATCACCGGAGGAGTACCGGTTTAAAACGGATCTGCATTGGACGACTCAGGCTTGCTATGAGTCTTTTCGGGCGTTGGTAAATAAAATGGATGCAGAATATCAAACAAACCTTGATCCGGATAATATCTGCACGAATCCGGATCAATACAATACAATTATCTATCAGGACAGTTTTCTGGGAGCACTTGGCAGGCAGGTGGGTATCCCTTTTAGCGGAATTGATGATTTTACCCTGATGATCCCGAAATTTGAAACCAATTTTACGATAGAGACGCAGGGGGATGATATCTACCGGATCGATACGGGATCATATGCGGAGGTTTTGCTTGATCAAAGTTATCTGGCATCTCATTCACCGTATGCCAGTGCGATGTACGATGTATATCTGGGGGGCAATTCCATTTATAAGCGGATTGTCAATCAGCTGAATCCGGATGGTCCGAACGTGTTGCTGATCTATGATTCATTTTCGCTGCCGGCGGCAACTTTTCTGGCATCCGCAGTCGGTGAGCTGCATATGATATGTCCGCTCAATATTGATGGAGAAAGCAACAAAATTGACATTACTGAATATGTAAAGAACAATACGTTTGACTTGGTTATCGTTGGGATGTATCCGGGAAATTATACGGATAAGGCATTTTCATTCTTTCAGGAATAACATAAAATGGGGTGATCAATATGAGAGCTTGGTATAAACGGCAGCAAAGATGTATTCCGGCCGGACTTGTTGCAGCGCTGATGATTATTTTGGGTATATTACTTGAGCCTGCGACAGGGTATGCATCTGATGTGCGGCCGGTTTCAAATGATTATAAGGTGATTGATGTATTGATTAAAAACCACGAATTGCCTTATCCGATGAGCACAGACAGTGGTTTCAGAAAGGGTACATGGGATTTTGCAGAATGGGGCGGAATACGCGGTGAGCAGGTAGTGAGCCTGGAACTGGATGAAAAACAACTGCAGGGGAATCTGGATATCAGGGGGCTTTCAGCACTGGAAAATCTTTCGTTTTCAAATAATAATGTGTCAGCTCTGGTCACCGGTGAACTGAAAAGACTCAAGCGGTTAAGCTGTAACAATAATACTTTAACAGAACTGGACGTGACGTTATTTCCTAAGCTGGATTTTTTATCCTGTACAGGTAATAAACTGACAGAAATGGGTAAGCTGCCCGTGTGTCTCAAGTGGCTGGCTTGCTCTGATAATGATTTCCGGGAACTGGATTTAACCGGCCTGAATGCATTAGAGATATTTCAAAGTGAGAATACAGCTCTGACGAGGTTTATAAGTCCTCAGGGGGCAGTGCTTGATATGGAAGTTTCACAGTCAGAATATGGATATGTCATGCTGGCGGGAGATGGGGACGATTACAGCGACAGTATTGGCTTTGACACGCAGACCAATATGGTTACTCTGAAATTTGTTCCTGCGGGCAATGCTGAGTTTTCACACTGGATGATGTATCCCTCTGTGAAGATGTCGGACACTACAGAGACCGACCTGGTTATATCTTTTGAATTGACGGATCATGTTGCGGCAGTACCGATTTATCATATTTTGGATGATATCGAAGTTCATGGTGAAAATACACCGGATGAAATTCCTTATGGGTTGATTATAACAGTGGTTGTATTGACCGGTATCTTTTTGACGATTAGTACCGTATCAGCAATGCGATATTTAATCAGGATCAGACAAGGCCGGGAAGAGTGAATATAAATATTGGACAGGAAGGTGATGTGAATGCAACAGAATAATTACAGGAAACTTTGCGGAATCTGTCTGGCCGTTATTCTGATGCTCCTGTCAGGTACCGGTACCGCATCGGCTCAGAGTCCGGCTCAGATTCCGATAGGAGAAGACGGAAGTTTGGCGGAAGAATTTTCTTCTCATTTACCCCTGCTGGTACTGAGAATGTCTGACGATAATATTGAAACTGACGGTGGCAACGTGATGATTAGCCTGTATCATGGTGAGATGAACAGCCCGTTTGTAATTGCGGATCAGAATTATGAAGCTTCGCTGCAGGTCGTAAAGAGTTTTTATCCAGCTGTCAGGGAAAAACCGGATTATCAGATCAGTCTCGGGGAAAGTGAATCATTACTGGAAATGCAGGAAAGCAGTGATTGGATTTTATCAGGTTCAATGCTTGATAAATCTTTGATCCGAAATTATCTGGCATATACGCTGGCCCGTCAGGCCGGGATACCGGCTCCGCAGGTTCAGTTTTGTGAGCTGATAATTGAGCAGGGGCAGGAAATGAAATATATGGGAGTGTATCTGCTGGCTGGAAATAATGGAAGGGCAGAAATGGCAGGTTCATCAGATAAAGCAATACTGCAGCGTTATTTATACCGGCCCGAATCAGATCTGCTGCTGACAGCGGGGCTTCAGAAGAAGTATCCGCCGGGGTATTTTGCATTGCCGTATGGCAGGATTTCAGATGGACAATTACAGGATATAACTGTTTTGGTTGATCGTATTGAAGAGACACTGTATACGACAAACCATCTTGAGTTTTTAAATTATACAAAGTATATAGATGAAAATAGTTTTGCAGATTATTTTTTGATAAATGAATTTATGGGAAATTACAGTGAGGGATATCAGGCCATGTATACCTACACCGGCACAGGCGGGATGCTGCAGGCAGGACCGTTGGGATCTTTTGAAACGGCGGTAGACAATGAGGCATTCCGGCCTTCTGATATCTGGAATATTCAATTCCATGAAACACCTTGGTTTGACAGAATAAGCTATAGTTACCGGTTCTGGGAGAAAGTTAATAATCGTTATCATAAACTGAGAGAAACTGTTTTATCGGAACGAAATGTTGATAACATCATTGATGAGGCAATAACGTTGTTGGGTGTTGCAGCGGAACGGGACTGGCATAGATGGAATCATATCTATCAAAGTGATAAGTTTGCAATGGCAGATTACACCGGAAGAACTGTAATCAGTGAGGAAGAGGCGGCAAAGATCCCGTATTATGATCCGCAGCGCGACAGCAAGCCGCGGATCCGGCAGGCGGAAACCTTACAGCAGGAGATTATCCGCCTGAAATATTTTTTACATGAGCACGGTGGGTATTTGAACAGCGCATTCCCTGAGATGATGAAGCAGAAAGGTCTGGTGCAGCCGGCAGATGATTATGTGATGAATTCGTGGGTTTTTTTAGGCTTCATTGTACTGTTATCAGGAAGTATATTGTTTGCGCGCTGGCGGAATCAGTGATGTATTCTTGTTAAGTCAGCCGCGGTACCGGTTCAGACAGGCGTAGATTTCCTGCTCACGCGGCATACACAGGCCCATGACAGAAGTATACCACTTGTCCTTTTGTGACAGCAGCAGCCGGACCAGGTCAGTGACCGGATAGCGGTCTGTCAGCTGCTGTTCCAGACAAAAGCGCATCATCTGAGCCAGTGCAGCAGTCTGTTCGGAGTCTGCCAGCTGCTCGACAGCCCGCAGCTCAATCTGTGATTTATCAATCTGAATGGTATCTTTGCCAAAAACTTTAACCTTGATGCGATTGTCTCTGTGATCCCTGCCGTTTCGCCTGTCGGGGCGTGAACCGGCAGCTGATTTTGATACAGCACTCAAAGTCCGCCCGGCTGGCGGCAGCTGAAAATCAGGAGCCGGCTGGATTGGTTCCATGCCATACTGTGAACAGAATGATTTCGTATGTTCTGTGATATCAATCGGCTGATAATGATCCATTTGCAGAATGGTATCAGCAATATAAAAGTAAGCACCGGAACTGCCGGCAACAAGCACGGTAGAAATCCCGGCTTTTTCATACAGATCACGGACCCGTTCGATAAAAGGTGTAATCGGTTCCTGATTCCGCCGGATGATTTTCTGCATCAGATCATCGCGAACCATAAAATTGGTAGCTGATGTATCTTCATCAATCAAAAAGACCTTACTGCCTGACTCCATACTTTCTATTGTATTAGCGGCCTGAGACGTGCTGCCGCTGGCATCTTCAGTAGAAAAGGAGCGGGTGTTTTTTTGATTGGGAAGATCATTAATAAACAGAGAAATATCAACATTACGGATGCTGCGGCCGTCCTCGGCACGAAGTTTGCATGCGCTTGGATCGGTGACAACATATTCCCGGCCATCTCCGCTGATGTGAGGATAGACACCAGCCTCAAGTGCTTTCAGCAGCGTTGATTTGCCATGATAACCACCGCCTACAATCAAAGTGATACCACGGGGGATACCCATTCCGGTAATTTCCCCGAAGTGAGGCAGTTCCATCGTGGTCAGCAATGTGGCGGGGGAACGAAACGCAATGGTGTCCTCCTTTTTCATAGGTTTGCTGGAAGCGCCGCTCTCTCTTGGCAGAATGGATCCGTCGGCAACAAAAGCAACCAGGTTCCTTCTGCTCAGTTCGTTGAGGATAAATTCGCGGTCATCAGCCAGATGAATCACATCCAGAACCGGTTTGGCGGACAGATTCCGATAAAAGAACACCGACCGGATGCAGTCCGGCAGAAAATCAAAGAATATCTTAATCAATTCCCCCGAATTAATCGTCCGCCCGTTTGCCGGAAATCCGACTTCAAAACGGGCGGTGATTCCGTCACTGCCAAAATCACAGGCTGTCCGGCTTAAAACTTCCTGCCCCGGATGGCTGACAGAAATCAGACCGCTTTTGCCGGAACCCTTAGCTTTAAAATTGTACTGATTTATCTTCTTGCCAAACTGACGGATCAGATAATCTTCCAGCGCAGTTTTTCGATGCGGCTGATCATAATACTCTTTCGGAAATCCGGCACCGCTATGGGCAACCTGAATACTGATTTTTGATGGTGCGGCGAAGGGATCACCCTGCACATGGTCAATGCATAAGATATACTCATGAAAACGGTAAGCCCCCTGAGTACTCTTGTAAGCGGGATAGCTTTTCCGGTCAATTGACTGTAATAATTGTTTCAGCTGTTCAGCAGTTTTCATAACATTATTCCTCCTGTCTCTGCTGTATATTTTATAGCAGATATTACGAAAAAGCAAGGAAGGCTGACACAGCGCTTGAATTATTAGGAAATTGTAGTTATAATACCACTTATGATTTTAAAATTTTGAATTGAGGTATAAATTATGATCAATGCAGCAATCGTTTTAGAAGGCGGATCCCTGCGCGGGCTTTTTACATCAGGAGTTTTGGATGTGCTGGTAGAAGAGGAGATGGAATGCTCCTATGTAAACGGTGTATCTGCAGGATCCATGAATGGAATGAACTATATCAGCAAACAGACGGGCAGAACCCTGAAAATAAATACCGAATATCTTCATGACAAACGTTACCTGAGTTTTGAAAATATGGTCAAGAACCGTCAGATATTCAATTTCGAATTTCTTTTTGGTGAATTAAGCAAAGAATTAATTCCCTTTGATTTTGATGCTTTTTATCAGTCCCCACAGACCTTCGAAGCAGTAGCGACCAGATGCCGTACCGGCTTACCTGAATTCTTCGAAAAGTCCACCTGCTCTGACATGATGGCCGCAGTAGAAGCCTCCAGCAGCATCCCGATCATGTCAAAAATGATCACAATCGACGGCAAAAAATATCTGGACGGCGGAGTATCTCTGCCAATCGCATATCAACGAGCCCTGGATCTGGGATACGATAAAGTCATCCTCATCCTGACCCGTCATAACGGTTTCCAGAAACCACCATTAAGCCCGATCATGCGCAGTGCCTACGCCCGTTACTTCGCCCCCCTGCCCAAACTCCAGGAGGCTCTCCACGAAGTCCCTGACCGCTATAACCGGATGCAGCTGGAAATCAATCAGCTCGAACAGGAAGGCCGCATCTTCGTCATCCGCCCCGAATTTCCGGTCAAAGTAGCCCGCCTCGAAAAAGACCTCCGCAAACTAACCGACCTCTACCACGAAGGGCGCAGAGTCGCACAGGAACAAATGGGAGCACTTCAGCAATATCTGGAAAATTAACAACTAATAAATAATGTGATACCAATTTAGCAATGGTCTGTTTTTTGCTTTTCTCCTTACTGATGGAATATAGTTACTGGGGAAAGTGGGGCATGCGTACAGGAAGCGGCGACATTGAACGAAGCGTCGGCGGTCCTTAGCCCAGAAAGAGGGATTTGCAGCGGAGGATTTCTGTACTCCAATCAGAAATCCAGGTGAGGAGCGCGTTAAATCTTCAGATTTGACGTGATTTCGAACCGGTGCCGCTGCAAATCCCTCTTTCTGGGCTTAGGACCGCCCCGCTGAGAGAACGGAGTCGCTTCCTGTACGCATGCCCCACTTTCCCCCGCAACCATGTGCAATACGCATTTCACAAGAAATCTCACATTTATCACAAAATAAACACAATCTACTGCTATTGTATAATTCGGAGAGTATTGAGTGGAATTCTGAGAGGAGTTTTTAACATGGACCAAAGAAAGTTAATCAAGTCTGTGGCTGCGGTTCTGGCAGTCAGTGCGGTTGTGCCTATGACCGCAGAGGCATCCAATAATTTAGACTATCGAAAAAGAGTAATCGGTGTTGCCGGGATCATGAATGTAAATACAGGGATGGATCAGTCGGTAACGAGGGCTGAGTTTGCCAGAATGCTGGTGCAGGCTTCTACATACAGGGATTATCTGCCGACATCCAGCAATGTATCTGTCTATGCGGACGTGGCTAAAAATCATGAGTATGCTTCCAGTATCCGGATTGCAGCCGAGCAGAAGTGGATGGTGGGCTATCTGGGCGGCAATTTTAAACCCGATCAGCCGATTACCCTGCAGGAAGCCAGCCGGGGATTGCTGGGATTACTGGGATATACCAATGAGGATTTCACCGGGGATACAGCGAATGTCCGAATGTCCATGTTCTATTCCCTTGAATTAAACAGCGAAGTGAATCGCAATGCCAGCGAGATTTTAAACCGGAATGATTGCGTGAACCTGTTTTATAACCTTTTAAAGACAGAGATGAAAGACAGCACCAAAGCTTATGCAACAGTTCTTGGCTGTGAACTGAATGCAGATGGCGAGGTAAACCCGATGGGCCTTGCCGATACGAATCTTAAGGGACCTAAACTTGTGCCCAAAGGACGTCAAATAGGTGACTATGTGCCATTTAATGTTCAGGAAGCGAGTATTTTTGTAGATGGTGAAGCTTCCAATTATACGGCACTGAAGAGTTATATTGCCAACAGTTATGTTGTTATTTATTATAATCAGTCAGCCAAGACAATCTGGGCCTATATTGCGGATTCTGATCCGGGTGTTGATGACAGTTCGTCAATACGCTGTGCCGTACGCGGTACCGTTGAGAATATCTATTACAGCTCATCAGATGTGATGACTCCGTCAGCCATTACGATCGATGGTGTGGAATATAAGCTGGACAGTACCGAAATGCAGTTCGCATTTTCCATCTATGGAACACTTCGGGTGGGAGATACGGTGACGCTGGTAGTTGAAAAATCAGCCAATTCAAACGGTGATGTCACCTATAGTGTTATCGATTACGTAGAAGACTGACAGGGGAGCCGATTATGTGGAAGTTTAAAAGAAAAGAGAAAAAACGCAATGCCAAAGGCGGGAAATGGATCGTCCTCGCAATGGTGATTCTTTGCGCTGTAATTGGCGGTTCGTTATTCTGGCAGAATTATTCCAGAAAAGCAAAACAGGCCAGTGCCGATGCCGGAGCAAAAAATACTTCAACGGTAACGAGAGGCGATCTGGTATCAGAGCTATCGTCTTCAGGTGTTATCTCACCTAAAGATACCTACAGCATTACTTCGCTGGTTGAAGGCGAAGTTGTCCTGGCTGATTTTGAGGAAGGTGATCAGGTGGAGGAAGGGCAAATACTTTACCAGATTGACGTTTCATCGCTGGAATCAGAAGTAAAATCAGCAAATAACTCGCTGGAACGGGCCAATACCAGTTATCAGGACGCCCAGCGGGAATATCAGGATATTTTGCAGGATTTCAGCGGTAATACCTATAAATCAACGCGTTCCGGTTTTGTCAGCGAACTGAAGATTGAAGCCGGGGATAAAGTTAGTTCCAATACAGAACTTGCAGTTATTTACAATGATCAGGTGATGAAAATGAAAGTGCCGTTTTTATCCGGAGAAGCGGCAGCAATCGGTGTCGGAAGTCAGGCTGTTATTACGCTGGCGGATACGGAGGAGCAGTTGACGGGTGTAGTTACTTCTATTAGTAATATGGATGAAGTTCTGGACGGCGGACGGATGGTACGTTATGTGACAATGGAAATTTCTAATCCGGGCGGTCTGACTACCAGTCATACCGGAGGAGTCACGATCGGCGAATTTGTCAGTGCCGCCGAAGGTGCATTTGAGCCGGTGACCAATACCGTTATGAAAGCGGATCTATCCAGCAGTGTTGAGGTTGAAGCTGTGCTGGTGAATGAGGGTGACTATGTGACGGCAGGAACCCCTCTTTTCAGGATCAACAGTAAGGATGTCGAAAAAATTATCCGTTCCTATAAAGATTCCGTTGACTCAGCACAGGAAAAGATTGAGTCGGCCCAGAGCAAGGTGGATACGACTCAGGACAACTATGAAAATTATACAATCACTGCACCGATCTCAGGACAGGTAATCACCAAAAGCATTAAGGTCGGTGATAACATCAGCAAAAGTTCCGGCAGCAGCAGTACTACAATGGCGGTGATTTATGATCTGTCTGAGGTGACCTTTGAGATGTCAGTTGATGAGCTGGATGTCAGAAAAGTAAAAGTGGGTCAGAAGGTAGAGGTGACGGCAGATGCGATTGAAGGTGAGACGTTCAGCGGAACCGTAACGAATATCAGCCTGGAGAGTTCCCAATCAAACGGTGTAACGAATTATCCGGTTACAGTCACTCTGGATGAAGTGGGCGATCTGCTTCCGGGAATGAATGTTGACGGTATCATTATTCTTGATTCTGCTGATGATGTTCTGATGATACCGGTTGATGCACTGATGCGCGGAAACCGTGTTTACATAAAGGATGATTCGGTGACGGAAGCCCAGGGCGCAGTTCCGGCCGGTTTCAGAGCTGTTGAAGTGAAGACCGGACTGACCAGCGAAGATTATGTTGAGATTACGGAAGGTGTATCTGAAGGTGATATCATTTATGTAAGTGAATCGTCAACCAATACCAGCTTTATGATGCCGGCCGGCATGGGCGGCCCGGGTGGTCAGGGCGGCATGGGCGGTCAGGGCGGCGGTAACCGTCAGGGCGGTGGTCAGGGCGGCATGGGCGGCGGACGTCCGTAATCCGTCAGATGCAGGAGGAGACGAAATGGCAGAGCCTTTAATTGAACTAAAAGAGATCTATAAAGTCTATCAGATGGGGACGGAAGAAGTCCGGGCCAATGATGGAATCACATTGACGATACACCGTGGAGAGTTTGTAGCGATTGTGGGTAAATCAGGAAGCGGTAAATCCACCCTGATGAACATCATCGGAGCCCTGGATGTGCCATCTTCCGGCAGCTATCTGCTGGGGGGCGAGGATGTTGATCAGATGAGTGATGACCAGCTGGCAGGGATCCGCAACCGAATGATCGGATTTATCTTTCAGCAGTACAATCTGCTGCCCAAGTCGAATCTGCTGGAGAATGTGGAATTGCCGCTTTTGTATGCTAAAGTAAGTAAAGAAGAGCGGCGGGAAAAAGCCATGGCATCACTGGAGCGGGTTGGTCTGGAAGAAAAATGGCGCAATCTGCCCAACCAGTTGTCCGGCGGACAGCAGCAGAGGGTATCGATCGCCCGGGCGCTCGCCGGGAATCCATCATTGATTCTGGCCGACGAACCGACCGGTGCACTGGATTCTAAAACCAGCCGTGATGTACTGAACTTTCTAAAAGAATTAAACGAAGAAGGCAATACCATTGTCATGATTACACACGACAGCTCAATCGCCATGGAGGCAAAACGGGTGGTCCGGATTCATGACGGAAAAATCAATTTTGATGGAGATGTGGACGAATATGCTGCAGTCATTTAAGCTTGCAATAAAAAGTATATGGAGCAACAAGATGCGGTCATTTCTGACAATGCTGGGAATCATCATCGGTGTGGCCTCAGTTATTATCCTGGTCAGCATTGTGAATGCCTACATGTCCTATATGACGGAGAGTTTTGCCAGCATGGGAACAAATCAGATATCGGTTAACCTGATCAATCTGTCATCCCGTTCGGTATCCGTTGATGAGATGTATGAGTTTTATGACGACAATCAGGATGCCTTTGACAATATGTCGCCAATGGTTAATGTAAGCGGAACCGTAAAACATGGCAATGATTCGATGTCAAATACCAGCATCAGCGGAGTCAGTGAAGAATATCTGGATATTAAGGACTGGGATCTGCAGTATGGCCGTAATATTCAGTACGCTGATATTATGGCCAGGCAAAAAGTCTGTGTCATCGGTGCCTATGTCGCTGAAGAACTGTATGGCAGTGCGGAGAAAGCTTACGATGAGACAATTAAGGTCAATGGTTATGCGTTCAAAATCGTAGGGGTTGCCGAGCAGCAGGATGACAGCATGGATGACGGAAAGACTGATGATTTTCTGTGGATGCCTTACAGCTGTGCGGTAAAAATGGCCCGGAATGCCAATATTAACAACTATACATTCACCATCATGGATTTGACAAAGGCCAGTGACTATACTACAATGATTGAAGATTTTCTATATGAAAAGTTTAAAAATGAAGACTTATATACGGTAACAGCCATGAGTGAAATGCTTGATTCGTTAAATTCCATGATTACAATGGTATCTGCGGGGCTTGGTGGTATTGCCGGTATTTCACTGTTGGTTGCCGGCGTCGGAGTGATGAATATCATGCTGGTTTCCGTAACTGAACGAACCAGGGAGATTGGTATTCGTAAGGCACTGGGAGCGAAACGTAGTGTTATCATGCAGCAGTTTGTCATTGAGGCGGCGGTGACCAGTTCTATCGGTGGTCTGATCGGCATAGTATTAGGAAGTGTGGCAACCTCGGCTGTCGGTGCTATAGCGGATCTGAATGCGACACCGACACCGTCAGCTGTAATTGTCTCATTTAGTGTGTCGGTAGGGATCGGGCTGCTGTTTGGTTATATGCCGGCCGGGCGGGCAGCGAAGCTGAACCCGATTGATGCATTAAGAAGTGAATAGAACAGGGAGAAAAAGCAGATGAAAGTAGTAGATATGCATTGTGATACCATTGCAGAACTTTACTACCGTCAACGGGACGGGCAGGAAGCGTCTATTTTGGAAAATTCTTTACATATGGACTTAAAGAGGATGACAGAAGGCGATTATCTGCTGCAGAATTTTGCATTGTTTACCAATCTGCGCCGGATTGACCGTCCGTTTGAATATGCGATGAAACTGGTTGATGTTTTTTACCGTGAAATGGAGGCGCATTCCGACCTGATTGGAATTGTTACGAACTGGAACGAGATCGACGCGAATCGTAAGGCAGGCAGGATGTCGGCACTGCTGACACTGGAAGAAGGCGGCGTCTGTCAGGGAGAATTGTCATATCTTAGAGATTTCTATCGTCTTGGTGTCAGAATGATGACGATTACCTGGAATGTGGAAAACGAACTGGGTTTTCCTAACCGGATGGAATGGGCGGTCAGCAAAGACCGCCAGATTCCGACCTGTGTTCCTGATACAGTCAATGGTCTGACACCAAAAGGGATTGAGTTTGTCCGTGAAATGGAGGCGCTGGGTATGATCATTGATGTATCCCACCTGAATGATGCCGGGATCTGGGACGTGTTTAAGCATACAAGAAAGCCGTTTGTGGCCAGTCACTCCAATGCCCGTTCTGTTGCCGGACATCCACGTAATCTCACAGATGAGATGATCCGGGCGCTTTCTGAGAGGGGCGGAGTAGCCGGAATCAATTTCGCCGCTGCATTTCTCCGTGATGAGGAAAACGGGGAAGAAGCCACCCGAAGCTGCTGCAGTGATATGGTCACTCACATGAAACACATGAAAAATATCGGTGGAATCCAGTGTATCGGCCTCGGCAGTGATTTCGACGGTATTGTCAGTGAACTGGAAATGAAAGACTGTTCCGGAATTCAGATGCTTGCAGATGAAATGAAAAAACAAGGTTTCACGCCGTCAGAAACGGAAGCTGTTTTTTCTGGTAATGTTTTGCGGCTCTACCAGGAAGTTCTTTAAATCGTCGTAACTATTCAGGAGCCCCCTAATCAAAAATAACTTCAGGGTGCCCTGAGATG
>DAMAMW010000047.1:0-46644 GCA_032073745.1 Lachnospiraceae bacterium
ATTAAATCACTATTTAATTTAGTGATCTTCTCATCAATAATTGCATTATCCTTATTAAAATCCTCTCTCACCGGTTTATCCGATAACTCCCACTTATTTAATCCTAATGATGTTTTATTTGTACTTGCCATTTTTTATTTCTCCTTTTTTCATTGTATTTTTTTTTTTGATATACTACAAAGCTAAGTTAAAACATTTCAGACACTTTTTGCGTCCACCACCTTTCATAATTTCATTAAAACAGCAAAACGTACTCTCTCAAATAATTAATCAAACTCCATTTTAGTTCATTTAAATGAACGATTTTAGTTTCAAAAATACATATAAGCTATTTTTTTGTATCAAAAGCGAACTGTTATAACTTTTTCGTTCAACTTGTTGATCTGACAGTATAATAGCATACCCCTTTTCCAAAGTCAACACATTTTTCATTTATTTTAATATTATGTTTTTTAACTTGAACTTTTCGGGAGTTTATGATATTATTCTTCTATCAAACAATAAACTCATCATAAAAAGGAGGCTAATCCATTGAAGAAAGAAAGCACCGCGTCAAGGTTAAGAAAACTAATTGATGAAAGAGGCTTACGTCAGGTAGATATCTTAAACGCCTGTGTTCCCTACTGCAAAGAATATGGTGTCAAAATGAACAAATCCGACCTGAGCCAGTATTTGTCAGGTAAAGCCGAACCAAATCAGGCGAAACTTTTTGTCCTCGGCAATGCCTTAAATGTAAATGAAGCCTGGCTCATGGGATTCGATGTCCCGGTGGAACGGGCCGAAGCAATCAAACATATCCAACAACCTGAAATGCTGACAGAAAGTGCTTTAAAACTGCTCGAGATCTATCATTCGCTTAATTTGAAAGGAAAAGAAAAGCTTGTTGATACAGCATCAGAAATGACATTCAATCCACTGTATAATGAAAATTATCTGAAAGTTGTCGCCGCCCACACCCGCACCGATATCAATATTACCGACGATATGATAAAACACGACGACGACATCATGAATAACGATAGTGAATGGGAGTGATTGATTGTTATACGAAGAACTGCTGGAAGAAGCGCGAAGGGAAGGCTTGATCGTTAAAGAAAAACCACTGGCCTCAAGGGACGGACTGATCAATGGCAGACGGGTAGCCATTCGGCAAAATATTCCCTCCGTCCAAAAAGCCTGTGCCTTAGCCGAAGAAATAGGCCATCATAAAAGAAATGCCGGTGATATCACCGACCAGACTATCTGCGCTAACCGCAAGCAGGAGCTAAGAGGACGCCTCTGGGCCTATGAACGCCTGATCGGGTTATCCGGAATCATCAGCGGCTACCAGGCGAGGTGCCAAAACCGGTATGAACTGGCGCAGTACCTTGGCATTACTGAAGAATATTTGCAGGAAGCTGTTGACTATTATCACACCAAATACGGATCATTTGTTGAAGTAAACAACTATATCATCATGTTTGAACCAGGTCTCAGAATCATGGAGAAGGTCGATTAATCGGATGTTTTATTATTTTATAAATTTATTGCATAAAAAAGGCAGTGCCGATCGAATCCCGATCATGCATCTGCCTCTTTTTATTATTATTAGTTATCAATCAGTTTATTTCCATCGTTCCAGCTGTACAGCTTACGCAGTTCAGATCCTACCTTCTCAAGACCATGCTCTGCTTCACGTCTTCTAACTGCCTTAAAGTGAGGACATCCAACCTGATTCTCTGTCAGCCAGTTCTTAGCAAAAGTACCATCCTGGATATCGGTCAGTACCTGCTTCATAGCTTTCTTAGTATCATCAGTGATGATCTTTGGTCCGGTAATATAGTCACCGAACTCTGCTGTATTGGAGATTGAATATCTCATGCCGGCAAAGCCGCTCTCGAAGATCAGGTCAACGATCAGCTTCATCTCATGGATACACTCAAAATATGCACTCTCAGGCTCATATCCTGCTTCTACCAGTGTCTCGAATCCGGCTTTCATCAGGGCGGTTACACCACCACACAGAACTGCCTGCTCACCGAACAGGTCGGTCTCGGTCTCTTCACGGAAGGTAGTCTGCAGAACACCTGCTCTTGCACCGCCGATAGCCAGTGCATAAGCCAGTGCTTTGTCAGTTGCCTTACCGCTGGCATCCTGATGAACAGCAACCAGACAAGGTACGCCTTTGCCTTCCTGATACTGGCCTCTTACGGTATGTCCGGGTCCCTTTGGTGCGATCATGGTTACGTCGATGTTCTTTGGCGGAGTGATCTGTCCGAAATGGATTGCAAAGCCGTGTGCAAACATCAGCATGTTGCCTTCTTCCAGATTTGGTTCGATTGAATCTTTGTACATCTGAGCCTGTTTCTCATCGTTGATCAGGATCATGATGATATCAGCTTTTTTAGCTGCATCTGCTGCTGTATATACTTCAAATCCGGCTGCTTCAGCTTTCGCCCAAGACGGACTGCCTTCGTACAGACCGATAATAACATGACAGCCTGACTCTTTTGCATTCAGGGCATGAGCATGTCCCTGGCTGCCGTAGCCGATGACTGCAATTGTCTTTCCTTCCAATAAGGATAAGTTACAGTCTTCCTGATAATAAATCTTTGCCATTTTTTCTTCCTCCTGAAATTTTCAACTGATTGTAAATTTATGCGTAAAAGGTCGGATAAACGCCTTATCACATGTGTAACTATGGCAGATAGCGGACATCCTGAGATCCGCGGGACAATCCGGTCAGTCCGGTTCTTGCCAGCTCCAGAATCTCATAATCCTCCAGCAGATTGATCAGTGCATCCAGCTTTGACTGGTCGCCTGTCAGCATAACGGTCAGGGAATCCTTACCCACGTCCACAATTGTGGCACGGAATATATCGGAAATCGCACTGATCGCCTGCCGTTCCACTGAGTTTGCCTTGACTTTAATCATAATCAGCTCTCTGTATACAGAATAGCCGGGTTTCAGTTCCTTGATATCACGGACATCTTCCAGCTTACGAAGCTGCTTCTCGATCTGCTCCAAAATCTCCTGATCGCCCCATGACACTACTGTCATACGGGAATAGCGCTCGTCTGCAGTCACGCCAACGGTAAGACTTTCAATATTGTAGCCGCGGCGGCTGAACAATCCTGCAACTCTGCTCAGTACACCGGAGGTGTTGTCTACCAATAAAGATAATACAATTCTATCCATGCTCTTCTCCCTTCCCTTGTAAGTAACTTTAATCATAGCAATCGGGGAATTATTTGTCAACTATTTATAAGTAATGAGTTGTATTACCTGAAGTTATGTGGGGTAATATGTTCCAGGGGGAAAGTGGGACGGTTGGGGCGGAATTGGCTCCGTTCTCTCGCCAGGACAGTCCTAAGGCCCTGACAAGAGATTTACAGCGGCACCGGCGTCAGGCGCTGGAAAACTCTTCATGACTTTTCCGCTTCGACGCCTGGATTTCTGATTGGAGTACAGAAATCCTCCGCTGCAAATCTCTTGTCAGAACCTAAGGTCTGTCGATGGTTCGTTCAATGTCGCCAATTCCGCCCCAACCGTCCCACTTTCCCCAGCAACATTTTGGCCCCGCCAGGTAAAAAACAAAACAAAAACAAAGGCAAAAACAAATAACAATAGATCCTGAATGGCAGGTGATTCTATATTATTTTTCTGGCTGCCTAGCCAAGGGCTACGTCCAGGACCATCATCAGGATGAAACCTATGGCGAAACCTATGGTACCGGCGTTGGAGTGTTCTCCTTCGGCGGATTCGGGGATTAGTTCTTCTACTACTACGAAGAGCATGGCGCCGGCGGCGAATGCTAAGAGATATGGTAGTAATGGAACTACGAAGCGGGCCAGGAGAATCGTCAGGATGGCTCCGATTGGTTCTACGATGCCGGATGCGGCTCCCATTAAGAACGCACGGAGTTTGCTGCCGCCTTCGCTTTTCAGGGGCAGGGAGATGATGGCTCCTTCGGGGAAGTTCTGGATGGCTATACCGATTGAGAGGGCGAATGCGCCTGCCAGGGATATCTGGGTGTCGCCGGTCAGCATGCCGATGAAGACTACACCAACAGCCATTCCTTCGGGGATGTTGTGGAGCGTTACTGCCAGGATAAGCATGGCTGATTTGGTCAGGCCGCTGGGCATTCCTTCGGGTTTTTGATTGTCGAGATGTAAATGGGGGATGATCTTATCCATTATCATGAGGAAGGCAAATCCCAGAGCAAGGCCAACGGCCGCGGGAATAAATGCCAGCTTGCCCATATGGTCTGACATATTCATTGCGGGGATCAGCAGGGACCATACGGAGGCTGCCACCATGACACCGGAGGCAAATCCCAATAATGATTTTTGAACTTTTTGATTTATTGTATTTTTTATAAAAAATACACATGCAGAGCCTGCTGTCGTTCCGATAAAGGGAATCAGAATTCCTACGGCTACTGTCATCCATTGTTGATTCATGTCGTTCTTCACTTCCTTATATTAATTATATTTTATTGCAGCGGCTTAGAGTGAACGGCTTAATAATGTCCGGCCTCATATTCTTCATTCAGCCATGCTACCGCCTGATTTAGTCCTTCAACATCAAAACTGAATTCTTTTTCATGTTTCTTATCATCGTCAGTTGCTGCAAAACTATACGGTTCAGGCCAGATTATTGCTGCTAAAGTGTCTTCTCTCTTCTCCAACTGGTAACGCATCCCCTGATAACTTCCGGGAAAACGGCTTTTCTTCAGATATGGGATGGAGACCATTCCGGTCAGATCTATCATGTGCTCTCTCCTCTCATTAGTACAGTGTATTTAGCTTTACACCCATTTGTAACTCATTATAATACAAAAATGTAAAAAAGGACAGCCTGTAAACCCGGATATGTCTTTAGCAAGAAAAAAAGACCGTCTGCTGGTCTTTTCTCATTTTCAGATATTATGTGGAGATAAATTTTCCGCCATTGACATGGATCACCTGTCCGGTCATGTAACGGGAATCATCGGATGCCAGGTAGACATAGGTCGGGGCGATTTCAAACGGCTGGCCGGCCCGGTGCATCGGATTATCTGTACCAAATGTGCGTATCTGACCGGCATCCCAGCTGGCCGGCTGGAGCGGAGTCCAGAATGAACCGGGGGCGACTGCATTGACGCGGATACCCGAATCAACCAGGGAAAGTGCCAGGGATCGGGTGAATGAAACGATCGCTCCTTTGGTGGCTGAATAATCGATCAGCTGTTTATTTCCTTCATAGGCAACTACGGAAGTTGTATTGATGATACTGTCTCCGTTCCGCAGATATGGCAGTACAGCCTTGGTCAGCACAAAGAAAGAAAATACATTTACTTCAAATGTATGGATCATCTGGTCAATGCTGATATCCATGATACTGTCCTGAACAAACTGAACCCCGCAGTTATTAACCAGAATATTAATGGTGCCGAACCGGTCGGCGGCTTCATCGGCGATCTTTTTACAGGTGTCCGGGCTGCGGATATCGCCTGCGACCAGGTGGCAGCTTCCGCCCAGGTCTTTTATGTATTCACTTACTGTTTCGGCATCTTTTTGCTCGCGTTCAGCATAGTTAATAACTACATTGGCACCTTCTTTTGCATAAGCAACTGCAGCTGCACGGCCGATACCGCTGTCACCGCCGGTGATGATGGCCGTCTTCTGGTTGAGTTTGCCGGAAGCACGGTATTCCGGAAAATCAAAAATGGGCAGCGGGGTCATGATTGATTCGAGGCCTGGCTGCTCATTCTGTTTTTGCGCGGGAAAGGCGACTGGCTCTTCCCGGCATTGTTCTTCATATGATTCATAAGGATATACAGGATACATAAGAATTTCCTTTTAATATGCTTTACTCTGTACATCCTATTCGGCAGTATTGATATTCTTGACAGAAAATCTTATTCTTCCTGTATTCTGGTAAGAAACCACGAGCGGATATTGACCGGTTCTACTGCTGACTGACAATATTCGCAGGTTTTGCTGCCCAGATTGGTAACAGGTGCTCCGCATTGCGGACAGACAACAGACACAGCCCTGCCATTTTCTGGTATAAGGATTTCGTCCTGTATATACATCAGATACAGGTTGTAGCGGGTCTGTCTGGGTCTGAGACCTCCGGCATCCGGATTTTTGCTGCCTTTATAATAGAGATACCCAACCGCTGACTGCAGGGTGATAACACAGCTGCCGGCCTGCTTCTGGTAGTGGCTGATCTCCGTCTGGCGAATCCGGATATCCTGATAATATTCACGTATATTCTGCTGACGGTTGTCTTCAATGCGGATTCGTACCTGTTCCTTCAGATCGGCTGACGCCTGTTGCAGCAAATCCGTATTCTCAGTTTCTACTGCATTTAATGCGGCTTTAAGGAGGTTTTCTGATTTCTGGACAAATTCGGGCAGGGAAAATTCAGGGAAATCGGCCATAATCTGCGGCAGGTATATCCTGGTCATACCTTTGACTGATTTCGGAGTTTCAGCCAGAATTTCTTCCTGTTGTTTTAAACCTTCCATTAATGAATCGGTACCAAATGCTTCCCGGGAAAATGTCCGCAGAGTACGCTTAACTCTGTAAAATACGACAAATAATACAATAACTACAAATAAAAGAAGTGCCAAAAGTATGTAACTCCCCATATTATCACTTTTTTCCTTTCACCAGTTCATAACTTTCGGCAATCATCCGTTTCACGTCCTTGTCCGGAATACTCCCGTCCAATATCAGGGAATTCCAGTGTTCTTTGTTCTGATGATATCCCGGCACTACGGACTCATATGCACAACGCCAGAAGTCGCGCCACTCCGGATCTACTTTTACATTGACCCAGATATTGCCGTCTTTTTCATATGTCCAGGCAAATGCTTTCTTGTTGTTGCGATAACGCAGCAGGATCCAGTTCGGATCCCGGAACGGTGTGTCTGTATAGGCTCCCGGCAGTGTTAATCCGTATTTTAATACCTGTTCTCTCTTATTCATCATAATCGCGTCTACCTTTTATTCCACTGATAAAATTCCCGCAGCTGTTCTTTACGCTCAGGCGGCATGTATTTCTTTTTGATTCCTAAAATTGCACCTTCTATTCCCAATAAGCGGTGAATACAGGCGGAGTCATCTATACTTTGTATCTTCAACCAGGCATTTTCTGCCCCTTCCTGCTTTAGCTGTTCTTCTGTGAAAATTCCCACCTGATTCAACTGCTGTTCTACCACCGGCCCGATATTCGGCAGATTTGACAATTCACCCATATGTGCTCCTCCTCTGCATTAAGTATGGTATTAGTATAATTTCTACGTATATTAAAGTCAAGAAGGACGTCCCCGAAAGGACATCCTCTTAAATAATTGATTTTTTTGCATTGTGGTCTACATATTTAGGCTTATGATGATGCCGTCGTCACCATCATAAGTGACTGTAATACATCCCGACTTTTCCAGCTCCTTTACCTTATTCCTGCTGATATCCAGCAGTTCTGCGAGAAGCTTATCCGGCCGGATTTTGAGTTTCCAGGGATTCTTTATTAATATAGTTTCCTTCTTAACCCATTCATCATCTCCCCGCAGCAGTTTAAGGTGATATTCCATATTGTTGTCGGCAGTTGTCAGTTTCTGGTTTGTAAACAGTGTTTTATCGCGACCGTAGCTTATAGCCAGCTCCATATCATTAGCCATGAATTTTTGATACTCTGCCGGTGATATTTTTCCGGCTGCTTTTCTTTCATATATTGTTATATTTAAGGTGTGTTTACAGGCCGGACAATGATAAATCAGCCAGACGTCAATCCGGTTTCCGTTGGCATTCACCCGGAACCTGTTAGTATTGATATAATCAGTCTTTTTTCCGCACCCGGGGCAGTTTCTGCTTACAGAATACGAGCCCTCCGAGATGATTTCATAGATTCTTTGTGCTGCATAGCTCATGTTGCATCTCCTTATTTTCGTATAAGAATCTGCAAAGGCTATTACTTCTTAAATTTGTATTTTATTTGCAATAGCCTCTGCTATGCGTTTGTTATAGGTGTGGTCATAAAGCGGTCCCCTTTCGTGATCTGCGGTTATTATATCTGACAGACCACACATGTTCCACCTCATGATTTTTTCAAAAAAAGAATGAGCCGGCACCTCATTGGCACCAGCTCAGTTAATTACATATTCTGATTAAATTTGCGCAAAATACGTTGTATACTCTTCGTTGATAAATAGTAGGCTTCTGCAAGATCAGAAATACTGCTGCCATTACAGTAATCTTCGTAAATACAGGAATTCCTGAAATTCAGTTCCTGTCTGATGCTGGTTTTCTGTCCCCATTGTCTGCGGCTGTCTGGCATTCTGGGGATATAGATGCTCTCTCCGTCAACGTATTGCTGTATTAATTCGATCAATTCCATCGGCAGAATCTCTTCTGCTTTGCGATAGCTCATGCCGTCCTCCCTTAATGTGATTTATCCGGGATCAGCATTGGCTATGAGTCAATTTTTATAATAAACTGCAATAGCCAGTGCTATGCAGCGATAACATATTTTTTCAAAATAACTTCCCTCCTTTTTGCTTAACTGCTTTGTTCCAGTATAACTCCTAAATAAAAACAAAACAACCAGATTTTGTGCCTCATCTTTCGCATCACAACCGACCATACTAACTGTGGAGGTGATGAAAATGATGAGTTCGAAAGAATTAAGTTATGTAGAAGACGCACTGGGACACGAGACTTTCTTAAAAACCCAATGCCAGGATGCAATGCAGAATCTGCAGGATCCGGAATTAAAAAACAAGGTTCAGCAGCTGGCGCAGAAGCATCAGCAGATTTTTGATAATTTCTATAATTTAGTATAAGGAGGTGCAAGTATGGACGACAAATGTATTATGGAGAACCTGCTCCACACAGCCAAAGGCGTATGCGATTTGTATATGCACGGTACAATAGAATCCCCTACCCCGAATGTTCACCAGACTTTCAATCAGGCTTTAAATGACTGCCTGTGTATGCAGGAAGACATTTATAAGACTATGTCTGCCAAAGGTTGGTATCAGACCGAACAGGCAGAACAACAGAAGGTATTAAAAGTTAAAAATCAGTTTGCCGGAATGTAATTATCCGGATACACAAACGCCGCTCTGTGGATAAGTCCATGGAGCGGCGTCTTCCTGTCTAAACCAAAACCTTATCTAACCGGCAGAATGTAAAAAATCTTTATACATCATCGATGCCTGCACTCCGTTATTGCCAAAATACTTGCCGCGCTTGTCATAACTCTCATATTCGCCAAGCAGTGTATGGTAGTAAATCTGGCAGATATCAATGCCGGCATAAATCCGGATCGGCTGCACACAGGACAGCTCCAGTGTCCAGTATCCGGAGAAACCAACATCACCAAAACCGGCAGTGGTATGGATAAACAGTCCCAGCCGGCCGACCGACGACCGGCCTTCCAGCATCGGCACCAGCCCGTTGGTCGTGGTTGTCCGTTCCAGTGTCTGTGCCAGATACAATCTCCCCGGCTGCAAAACGATACCTTCCGGCCCGATCTCAAGTTCAACACACTTATTTTCTTTTTTCATATCAAGAACCGTGTCCTCATACATCAGGATCTGTTTGCCCAGCCGCAGATTGTAGCTGTTTGGGTTCAATCTTTTTTCGTCAAATGGTTCAATGATAATATCAGTGCCCAACCGTTCTTTGATTTCCAATCCGGACAATATCATTTCGTTACCCTCCCGTATTTATATTTTGATCAATATATCATAATTCTGACTTATCTGCAACTGCTCACGCCTGTGTGTCAGGATTTTTTTCCACCTGAAAAGAAATCTTCACAACAAACTCATCCTCACGCTGGCTGGCCAGATAACTGATCAGATCATAAAAATAACCGTCTCCGCTCAGGGCATACCCCTGCCGGTCAATCCATAAAAGCAGCTGGTCACAAGTCTCGCTGATCGTATCATAATACCCCCTGTGCAGGACAGTGGCATACATACCGGCCGGCTTGATATGAAGCCGTTCGGATGTGATTGGCTGATCAATCTTACTGAAGTAACACCAATCCTGGTAGTTATGCTTTAACAATTCTTCGTACCGGACAACACTGCCGGTCTGAAACGCATCCCCCAGCTGATGTTCCCCGCAATAAGAAAAATGCTGATACAGGGAATAAACATCGCTTAATTCATCATCTGCTGCCACCGGTGTCATCACGGTATATTCAGCTTCACTAAATATCAGATGAGGTTCATCGGCTTCTGCCTGCAGTGCTGTCACCACTCCCTGACGTGAATTTTCCAGCAGCTTCTGCCGTCGTTCAATGTCAAGTTTTTGCTGCTCCAGCTTGCCATTGCAGCGCTGAAGCAGTTCCAGATACCGCTGCGGATCATAGTCATCCAGATATTCCCTGATCTCCGCCAGTGAGCAGCCTGCCATCTTTAATGTGTCAATCAGATCGTAGCGGTAGAATTGTTTGGCAGCATAATAACGATACCGGTTCTGTCCTATGACCTGCGGCTTCAAAAGACCAATCCGGTCATAATGAAACAGGGTTTCTTTTGTTGTACCGCAAACTTTGGCAAATTCTCCGGTCGTAAACTTCCCCCGATTTAAAAAATCCATGTTTTCTCCCTCTGTTTTCCTGACTTTATGACTGTCTGGCTAACTTCATGATAAATTTCTCTTGACTATTGGGTTACCCCATACTTTATGATAGCATAGTCGCACTTTTTTCACAATGGAGGTTTTATTTATGAATATTCAATTATCGGATCATTTTACCTTTGGGCGCCTGGTGCGTTTTACCCTGCCATCGGTGATCATGATGATCTTTACATCTATCTACAGCGTTGTTGACGGCCTGTTCGTCTCCAATTTTGTCGGCAGCAATGCTCTGTCGTCGGTAAATATCATCTTTCCGCTGATTATGGTCATCGGTGCATTCGGTTTTATGCTCGGCACCGGCGGCAGCGCGGAAGTTGCCAAGGTCCTTGGAATGGGCAAAGAAAAACAGGCCAATGAATATTTCAGTATGCTGATTATTGTTATTACCATACTGGGTGTGTTTCTTTCTATCCTGGGATTTATCTTTATCCGGCCAATCTCCTATTTGCTGGGCGCCAGTCCGGTGCTGATTGAGGATTGTGTTATATATGGCCGGATTATGGTGGCCGGTAGTGCTGCCTTTATGCTGCAGACGACGTTCCAGTCCTTTTTTATGGCAGCCGGAAAACCACAGATTGGTTTGATTCTGACCGTTGTTTCAGGCCTTACCAATATCGTCCTGGACTTTGTATTTATTTATGTATTCAAATGGGGGGTTGGCGGCGCTGCTGCAGCTACCGTATGCAGTTATCTTGTGGGCGGCATTTTGCCTGTTTTCTATTTTGCATTCCCAAACAGCAGCACCCTGCATTTTTGTAGGACAAAATTCTATCCCCGGATTCTGCTGCACAGCTGTACCAATGGTTCCTCGGAAATGATGACCAATGTCTCGCAGTCACTGATTACCTTCCTCTACAATCTGCAGATGATGAGGCTGATCGGGGAAGACGGCGTGGCGGCCATCACGGTGATTTTATACCTGAGTTTTGTCTTTATGTCGATCTTTATCGGCTTCTCCATGGGTCTGGCGCCGCTTGTCAGCTATCATTACGGTGCCGGCAACCATGATGAACTGAAGAATCTGTTTTCTAAAGGATGGAAAACCATTATCGCAGCTTCCCTGGCGATGTTTCTGCTGGCCTGGGTTACTTCTGATTCGCTGGCAGTTATGTTTGTCGGCAAAAATGCAGAACTGGCTGAAATGACAGCCTGGGGTGTTAAGCTGAGTGCGTTCTCATTTCTGTTCAGCGGTATGAATGTGTTTGGATCTTCCTTTTTTACAGCACTCTGCAACGGGGCCATCTCAGCAGCCATTTCTTTTATGCGGTCCCTGTTTTTACAGACCACGATGATTCTGCTGCTGCCAATATTCCTTGGTATTGATGGAATCTGGCTGGCTGTCGCAGCTGCCGAACTGATTACTGTCATTGTTACAGTTGGTTTCTTTATCGGTCAGAAAAAGCGGTATCACTATCTGTGATACCGTTTTTTCATTATCTGGTCCTGATTGGTATATGATTTACAGCCATTGCTTCCAGGCCATCTTCAGCCGGTTCACGCAATCCGGAATATCCTCAATATTGATCTTGCTAAATCCCATAAACACTGTATTCGGCGGACATTCCGCCTTATCCTGCCAGAACCGCATCGTCGAATACACCTGTACGCCCTGTTCCAGTGCTTTCCCGATCAATTCCTCCTGGGTTACATCAGCAAGCACCTCCAGCAGAAAATACTGCCCCGTGCCATTACCCGCTATGTTCACTTTATCACCGAACGATTCAAATGCTGCCAGGAACAGTTCGAGACGCTTCCGGAAAATATGATTCAGCCTGCGTATGTGCCGGTCATATTGCCCGGTTTCCAGTAACCGCGCAATCACGTACTGATTCAGCAGCGGAACCGTACTGTTGTAATACTCAAATGTCTCCCGGTATTTTTGCAGCAGGTCCGGCGGCAATATCATATACCCCATCCGGATCGACGGGGATAGCGCCTTGGAGAATGTCCCCAGGTAAATCACCCGGTTATGTTCATCGATTGACTGCAGGGCCGGAATCGGCCTGGCATAATAACGCTGTTCACTGTCAAAGTCATCTTCAATAATATAGCTGTCATTCCTGACTGCCCATTCAAGCAGTTCAAAGCGCCGTCCGACCGGCATCGTCACACCGGTCGGAAACTGATGTGAAGGTGTTGAATAGACCGCACCAATTTGATGATCTTTTGCCAGCAAGGAAACGACCAGGCCGTCTTCATCTACCGTGGCCGTCCGGATCCCCCTGTTATTATTAATAAAAACAGCCGCCGCCTTATCAAAACCAGGCTCTTCCATCAAAATCTGCGAACGGTTTTCCGGCAGCAGTTTACAGATATAATCCAGAGACTGCTGCAGACCGCAGGTAACTACAATCTGATCCGTCTCACAATGAACACCTCTGATCCGCTCCAGATACAAAAGCAGCTGCTCACGCAGATATAACTCCCCCTGTTTGTCCAGCCAGGCTGACAGTCTGGCTTCACGTTCAAGCCGGTCCAGGCTTTCCAGGGTGTATTTGCGCCAGAGTGTTTTCGGAAACAGATCACTGGTGTGGCTGCTGTTGGTCAGATCATACCTGACCCGCTGCCTTATCTTTTCCGGCATCCTCTCACTGCCGGCCGGTACTTCTTTTCTGCTGCTGTTATGAGTCAGGCAGGGAATCGCATTAATAACATAACCAATCCCGCTTCTGGTCTCGATGTAACCTTCCGCCAGCAGCTGTTCATAGGCATGGTCAATCGTATTCCGGCTGACATTTAAAATCTTTGCCAGGCTCCTGGTTCCGGCCAGTACATCGCCGGGTTTCCTGAGTCCTGATAAAATCTCCTGCTTTACCCCGTTATAAACCTGCAGATACAACGGGTCTTTTTTATCTTTACTGATATAAATCATATATTCACCTCAGGTGGCACCTGATTTTTATCTCCTGGTGGCTCTTTTAATGGTACCATCTGTACGGTATTATACTACAATACATATTAAAATCAAACAGGAGAACTTCACAATCATGAAAACCAGAGCAAACAATACCAGTGATATTCTATTGGAATTACTGGCCGTATCCTTCCTTGCAACCGGTGGTATCTTCGTTAAACTCAGCGCTTTATCACCGATTAATACCGGCTTTTACCGTGTCCTCTTTTCCATCCCCCTGCTTTTCCCCCTGGCCTTTAGAAATCTTGGAAAGCTGAAAACAAAGGATGTTATCTTCCTGTTCTGTGCCGGAATCTTCCTGGCCGGGGATGTTGCGCTCTGGAATATATCTTTCCGTTATACTTCGGTAGCAAATGCAAACCTGCTGGCAAACCTGACCCCCTTTACGGTCATTCCGCTGTCTTTTCTGATATTTAAAGAAAGGCCCCCAAAACTGTTTCTGTTGGGAGCCTGCATCACCGTTGCCGGTGTATTTATTTTAATCAGCGGCAAAGCCGCGCCAAGTACATCTGATTATTTTGGTGACTTCATGGCCTTTTGTGCATCCTTTTTTTATGCCGGATTCCTGCTGATCTCCTATCACCTGCGGGACCGCATCGCCAGCAGTGTAATCATGTTTGTCAGCTCTTTCGGCAGTGCTGCTGCACTCTTCGCCGCTGCCTGGTTCGTGGAAGGTATTCAGGTTCCGCACGGATTTCATGAACTTTATCCGATCCTGGGACTGACGATCTGTCTGCAGGTCATCGGACATAACCTGCTCGCACACTGTCAGGGGCAGGTATCGGTAAACCTGTCTTCCATCGTATGCCTGTCCCAGCCCGCCATTGCATCCGTATATTCCTATATCCTTTTCTCAGAAACCCTGACCTGGCCGGAACTGCTGGGAATCGTGGTGGTGATTTTTGGCATCTATCTTGTCAAAGCACAACTTAAGGGGCCATCGCAAACGATTCATTAATCGTTGATGCGATGCCCCCTTAATTATGGCTGTATAGTCAACACAATCTCTTCTGTTTCAAGCGTCAGTTCGTAGCGGACTGACAATGAGAGACTGGTCTCTTCTGCTGATTCCGGAAGTTCCAGCTTCTGATCTGTACCGGAGAAACTTTCGGCTGTTACACCTTCAGGACTGGTGATCTCTTCAATCGTATAGGTTCCGAATGCGGAATAAAAAATCAGTTCTTTTATATCAGCCCGGCTGATCTGGTCACCGTTTTTCAGAATTGTACCGGTTCCGGCCTCCTCATCCCAGTTAATCAGTACACTGCCGGCTCCTGTTGTTTCCTCACTGAATTCATCCGTCAGGGTCCATTCCAAATAAGCGGAATCCTCAAAAACAGTTACGATTTCCGGAAGTTCGGCGGCTGCAGATGCAGCGGCTGCCTGGTCATCGCCGGCACTGCCGGCCTCTGTTACAGCTTCTGATGCCGTCGTGGCCGCGTCAGCGGCTGCTGTTGTGGTCGCGGCCTCCTGACCGGAACAACCTGAAACGATGGTAATGGAAAATGCTGTCATAGCCAGCAGACATAAATTTCTTAATTTTCCCCTTTTGATCATAACGTCTCCTCTGTTTCAATTGATATTTAAAATCTTAGTGATATCATAGCCGATTTTTACCAATATGTCAAAAAGATGTTAGTTGATTGTGAGCTCATCAGTCGCCAGATATGCATACATATACCCGTCTTCTTCATATGTGCCAAAGGTTCCGATCACTTCTATCTCTGTCATGTCTTCCGGGTACTCATCCGGGTAAACATGCTCATTGTTATCCCAGACAATTTCAATTCCTGATTCACAGCAGGCCAGTGCATCAGCTATAATAACATAATGGTAATAGGCATCCTGATCTTCAATAAATGAAGCATAATAGGCCCCTTTAATTTTCACCGTCTTACCAACATAATCCTCGGGAGTTACCATCATATTATAAACCTGTGCATATACCATGGTTTCGCTGAGACTGGTCAGATCAAGATCTATACCATCTGCATTTGGTGCAGTCTGTGATTCAGTTTCCTGAACCGTTGTCTCAGCCACAGTGCTTTCCGTCTCAGCCAATTCTGCTGTTGTTGCATCAATTGCCGCAGCCTGGGCCGCAATCACCTGATCCACCTGGGAATATGAATTTCCGCATGCAGATAATCCGGCAGTTACAGCCATAATCAGGCTTAATGTAATTATTTTTTTCAATTATCTTCCTCCTGTTATAACACTAAATATCTCTACAAGGGCAAATACTATAATGTACGCAGCTACTATCGTAGAACCGACCGGAGTGCTGGCCAGTATGGATACCAGAATACCGATGAATGCGCAGACTACTGCGATACAGGCCGAACTGATAACCACCGCTTTAAAGTTCTTAAACAGCCGCATCGATGATATCGCCGGAAATATGATCAGGGCTGATATCAGCAGGGCACCTACCAGATTCATCGCAATTACAATCACAATTGCCGTAATTACCGCAATCAGCATATTATAACGTTCTGCTTTAACACCGGTTGCAGTGGCAAAATCTTCGTCAAATGTAATCGCGAACAGCTTATTATAAAAGATAAAAAATACAAGTAATACAACAACGGACAACACCAGACATAAGAATACATCTGACTTTGACAGAGTCAGAATTGAGGTGGAGCCAAATAAGGTACTGCAGACATCACCGGCCAGATTCGCCGATGTTGAAAATACATTTAAAAGCAGATACCCGATCGCCAGAGACCCAACCGACAGCATTGCTATCGCCGCATCCCCTTTTACCCGTGTATTCTTCCCGCTCCTGATCAGAAATACCGCACACAGTATGGTAATCGGCATGGTAATATACGTATCGGCGGCAATATTGAAAATAGAAGCCACCGCTGTCGCACCAAAGGCCACATGAGACAGGCCGTCACCGATCATTGAATACCGTTTCAGTACCAGTGTTACCCCCAGAAGTGATGTACATAAAGCAATCAATACTCCCACTAAAAGTGCATACCGCACAAACGGGTATTGCATATAAACAAATAATTTATTAATCATGACAGCGCACCTGCTCTTTCCGTAAAGATTTTTCCTGTGTCAGAGCGCAGGTAGTCTTTCGTTTCACCGAAAAACAACGGTTTGTTGCTGACATGAAGAATATGGCTGCCATATTTAACTGCCGCCTCAATATCATGAGAAACCATAATAATCGTCATATTGTCTTTTCTGTTCAGTGACTCAATCAGGTCATACATATCAGCTGTCGCATGAGGGTCCAGGCCGGATACCGGCTCATCCAGCACCAGCAGCTGATCGGCAGCACACAGGGCGCGGGCAAGTAACGCCCGCTGCTGCTGTCCGCCTGACAGCTCCCGGTAACACCGCCGGGCAAGCGACATGATGCCCAGACGCTCCATATTCTGAGCTGCTTTATCTTTTTCTGCTTTTGTATAAAAAGGTCTGATCCCGCACCGGTTCAGGCAGCCGGAGAGCACCACTTCGCTGACTGACGCAGGAAAGTCTTTCTGCACCTCCGTCTGCTGCGGCAGATAGCCAATCGCATCAGGTTTTAAACCATCCCCAAATGTTATGGTACCGTGGGAATAATCCTTAAGTCCTAAAAGGGTCTTCATCAGAGTAGACTTTCCTGATCCATTCTCGCCTACAATACAGAGATAATCCCCTTTTTCCATTTGAAAATTCAGTTCGGATACCACACATCGGCCTTCATATGCCAGCTCCAGATCCTTGCACGTAATCAATGACATGTCAGTTTAATGCCTCCTTCAGTTGTTCCAGATTTTCTTTCATATAACCCAGATAGCTTGCTCCTGCCTCCATTTCAGTGTTCGAAACGGACTGAATGGAATTAAGCGTTTTTACTTCCGTTCCCTGCATGGCTGAATTCTCAATCACAGTTTTTGCAATAGATCCATCAGAACCATCGATTGCGAATATGACCGGAAACTGTTGTTCATTCAATTTTTCTGCCAAAAATACAATAGTATCAAAACTTGCTTCGGTTTCTGCCGAACATCCCGGAAAAGCCGCATAATAGGTAAGTCCGTAATCATCCGCCAGATAACGGAACGGAAAACGGTCGGCAACCATAATGGCATCTCTGGAAGAACTCTGCACTGCTGCTTCATATTCCAGATCCAGTGAAACAAGCTGTTCATTGTAAGCATCGGCATTTCGTCTATAGACATCGGCATGTTCCGGATCAAGTTCGCTGATCTGATCACAGATGGCATTGGTAATGGCAACTGCATTCTTTAAAGACAACCATACGTGCTCATCGAATTCTGCGTCTTCCGCTTCCGCCTCTTCATCATGACTGTGGTCATGACCGCCCATATCTTCTGCAATCTCTGTCCCTGTCATACCTTCCGGATAATAGGTCGGCCAGTTGTCCACCTCTGCTGACAATGCCTCAAATCCGTCATTGCCAAAATAGATGTGATAATGCTCGGCTTTTTCCGGTCCGATCATATGATCACTGAACTGGACAAATTTCGGTGCATCACCGGCCTCACCAACAGCCTCAAACTGATAACGGACCCCTTTACTGCCGGATTCATAAGTCAGAATTTCAAACCCCTTATATTCATACTCTGCCTTAGCAGATTCACCATTACGGATAAACTCCATGGAATTCCCGTCAATAACAATCTTCCCGACATCCGTCTGATAGCCGACATTATAATAATCGTAGTATTCCTGGGCAGTCTTCTCACTGTTTTCCTCTGCCTTTTGTTCTAAAACTTCGCCCAGAGAGCCATCCATCAGATACGGATATACCGACTGCCATTGTCCTGACCAGTCTGACAGATCACGATCAGCCACATCACTATCGGCAAACTCTGACGGACCATGGCTGTGACCATGATCGTGGTCATGATCCATCCCCTCTACAATCTCCTCACGTTTTGCTTCAATCGTCTCAAGCAATGCCATGCTGTGGAACTTGTCTTCCTCCACCTGGGCCGCAACCTCGGCCGCCCACTGATCAGATTCACCACCAATATACAAAAACAGATCACTCGTCCGGATCTTAATCATATCCTCTGCCGATGCCTGGTAATTATGCATATCCACACCGCTGCCAAGCAGATAAGTCACCTCGACGCCGGCCGGATTATCCCCCAGAATCTGATTCACAAAATCATACTGCGGGTAACTGGTACACACGATACTGGACAGATTTCCTGCCTTGGCAGCTGCCGCCGACTGTTCTGTCGGTGCCAATACACTCTCTTTATCTGTTGCAGCGCCACAGGCTCCCAGTACCAGTGCCACCCCCGTCGCAGCTGCCATTGCAGCCAGTTTATCATAGTTTCTTTTCATTATCTTAAGACCTCCTGAATGTTTTTAAATATTTCCCCAATTCAGAACTTTCATTCAACGGTCTGATCTTACCTTGTCGGAAATAAGTGTTCTGACCGGCACCAGCCGGGGTTGACTTCGTTTTGTCAGTCCTGACAGCATAACCGCTAAAAACAGTGCAAATGACGGCAATACCTGTGTCAGCTGTCTGATTACCGTTTTCGCCGTCTGCAGCTGCCGGCATACCGAACAATTATGCGACTCACAGTCGTGTCCGGTGTGAACAGCAGAAAATACCGAAAAATAAGTAATAACACATACGGTACATATTGAAAGAAGAACGAGCGCTGCTGTCTTAATTATTTGATTCTGTTTCACGATCTTCTCTCCTTTCTTTCCTTATATCTATATAATCAGGTTTCTGTTTTAATGCAGGACTCACAGGTTCCGTAAAACATCGTCTTCACCGGATTGATCCTGACATGATGATCATCCGCCACATGCGAATACAGGTGCTCCAGTTCCGGACACTTAATATTCACCATATCGCCACATTCCTCACACTTTAAATAGAAGAGATTGCCTTCATCCTCCGGCAGGTACTTGTAGCAGGTCCCCTGGATCCCTTCAATATTCACCCTGGTCAGCTTCTTTTCCGTTTCCAGCTTGTCAAGATTACGGTAAATCGTCGTCAGGCCAACTTTTTGATCCTTCTTTTCCAGGAACTCAAAAATCTGATTGATAGTAACATATGTTTCTGCATGTTCTTTCAGACATTGCAGAATGGTTTCACGCTGTCTGGTATGGTATTTCTTTCCTGTATTCATTTGTATCCCCCTGATTAAAAAAGCAAATTGAAAACGTTTTTCATTTTACATCTGATTTTTATATCTGTCAAGTTATTTGAACGAATCAACAACGATATTGACTAATTTCATCATTTATGTTGTTATTTGCACATATATGCTCCTTATAAAATAGAAAAAACGTCCCGAAGGACGCCCTTAAATCGTTATCGTTATTATTTCTAACAACAAACTACAATGAAACCAATAGCTATTTATCTGCTATAGCTATTTCCTTAACATCCACATGCCCGACCTGGTATCAAAAATCGATATCCCGGTATACTTCCTACATGGGCGCTATGACTATACAGTCGAAGGAACCTCAGCTGAAGCTTACCTGAATCAATTTGACTCACCAACAAAAGAATTTATATGGTTCGAGAACTCAGCACACAGTCCGCTATTTGAAGAATGGGAAGAAACGAAGTTAGTTCTACAAAAGATTTTAGAACTGCCCCCTCTCACTAAACAATAAGCAAATCGCAGGTACAATATAGTTGGTTTCTGTTCTGGTTTCTGTTCTGGTTTCTGTTCTGGTTTTTGTTTTGGTTTTTACCCAGCTGGAGCCGCAAAGTTGCTGGGAGAATGTGGGGCGTTAGGTTTGGTTGGACCGGAATCGGTGACATTGAACGAGATGATTGTGGTTCTTAGGCTGCAGCAAGTAATTTTCAGCGGAGGAATTCTGCTCTCCAAAGCTGAATTCCAGGGGCCCGGCGCGTTAAAGTCATCAAGAGTTTAGCGCAACTGGCCCCGGTGCCGCTGAAAATTGCTTGTTGTAGCCTTAGAAACACATCATCGAGAGAACGGAACCGATTCCGGTCCAACCAAACCTAACGCCCCACATTCTCCGCGCCACTATGAGCGAAAGCCCCCTTACTTAATATGGATAATACCCCTCCAAAACCGCCCCCCCAATTACCTTTGCCATATACGTATCACGCCACAATTCATACCCGGGGTTCTCCCAGGTGGAACCATCACCAAACGATACCCGTTTCACACATGCAATCAGGGTGTGAACCTTGTGCTTTCCATCCGACTGGTTCCACCAGCCGTCAAATAAATTCCAGCCCCCATATGATTCTGATCCGCCAGGGGACAGTTCCAGTCCGGTCATCTCGAGTTTCCAGTCATATGATTTTTCAGAATAAGGATAAATGCCAACTACATAACCATATTCCACCCCGTTATGGGCAAAGCCAATATTACCATGTCCGCCGTTTTCATCAACATTGCGGGCATCCCAATATAACTCAAGCGGTTTCCCGTCTTTATCATAGGCAAGCATAACAATCTCATAGCCGGTTATATCCTTTGCGGAATTATTTTTAATCGTCTGTTCAATATATGGCCATTTATACTTTGTATCCTCGTACTTGATGCTGCAGTCATTGATCATAACAGGCGCACTCGTTCTGACAACCTCTGAAACACGTTCCCCGGAACCGACTGACAACTCTGATGATTGATCAGCCTGAAGCTGAAATGTAAATTCTGCCATGTCACCGGTATCTCTGTTACGAGGCGACTCAAAAAAATAAAAACCATCCCGGGGGATATTCAGATTGACCGGCGAACCATTTGATATGATATGCTCACTGTAGTGACCGTCTTTTCCAATCAGGTTCACCCCCAGTGTGCCGGCACCACCACTCCAGGTCACCATAATGGAGTAATTGATTTCTGAACTCAGGCTGAATGTTCCGAACTGAAGTTTGGAATCGGCCGGCACATGAGCAAATTCTGCAGTATATGGTACATCATGGGTACTGCTCCAGTAATAATCCGGATATTCCGGCACCGGATCGTTTGCTGCATACGCACCTGTGTAAACAGCACCCAAAGATAATACCGCAGTCAGAATTAACGATAAACATAATGTCTTGACTGATTTTTTTCTATATTTCATTATCGCATCCAGCCTTTCTTTAATTAACTTTGTACTTTCATTTAATGTGACAGAGATAATGGCACTGGAATACCCTTTGTCCGGTTTGATTGTTGATAGCAAGGTATCTCCATAATTGTATTTTTCCGTTTCGCCCAGTCTCCTTATCACGGATTCATCACATGAAAGTTCACAATTGCGGTCAATCTCCCGGCTCAGCAGATAGATAACCGGATTATACCAATGAATACAGGAAACAATCTGCATCAGCCATTTATAACAGATATCCATCCGTTTGTAATGGATCAGTTCATGCATCAGGGTATGCGATAATTCATCTCCGGTAAGCTGCCCATCCGGTATCACGATATAGGGCTTCAGTATTCCGACAAGCATCGGTGCGGCAGCGATCTCATTTACATATAAGGCCGGCGGTCTGTAAATCTTTTGTTCCCTGCAAATCAGCTGATAACTCCCGAGTGCCGCCGGGTCGGTTATTCTGCGGCAGCCTGCCTTCATAAAGTTAATAAAACTATGGTATACAGAGATCTTTCTTACTAATAAGACTAATGCAACTACTGCCCATGCAGCCCCCAGGAAACCAAATAACTTTTCTATATAAGGGGAGCGCCCGCTCTGGTTTCTGTCGGTTACAATGGCAGGCCGGGCATCATCTGACGCTTTGGACTGCTGCACTTGCCGGCCTGAATCTGTTTCCGGCAGCAGATCCCCGGAAATGCCCTGCCTCTCCCCTCCGGTATTGGATTGTTCCTGTCCGATAACATGAAACAGGCCGTTTACCAGACTCGTTTCGGGCGTCAGAGGTATCAGCAGTCTTAATATAACAATCAGATAGATATAATACTGCCAGCTTTTACTGAGGCGATGCTTTATAATCGGCCTCATAGAAAAAATAATAAGGGTAAGCAGACTTCCCGACAAAGACAGTGACAGAATCAGCAGAAAGATGTCATTCATGATCTTTCCTCTCTTTCTGCCAGAAATCCTTCAATTCATCCAGATCTTTTGGGGTAACCTCCTCGTAGCTGATTAATGCAGATAAAAGCCCCTTTCCGTTACCGCCATAAACCTTCTGCAGAAAAGACAGAGTCTTGGCTTTCAGATACTGGTCTTCTGTAATCAGAGGATGGTAATAATACACCTCTTTTTTCTGCTGTTCCAGAACCTTTTTCTGAACCAGACGTTTGATCATGGTATTAATCACCTGACTTCCCCAGTCAAAATTTTTACCGAGCTCCTTCCTGATTTCAGAAAATGTCATGGGAGCATCGTTTTGCCAGATGATTTTCATAATCTCCAGTTCCATATCCGATATTTTATCAGACTTCTGCTGCATAACACCACCTCCTCATAATACATTTGTATTATAGTTATATAATACACGTGTATTATAACACTGTCAAGTATTTTTATCACCTCTTCTCTGACTGTTACTCTTTCGGGCATTAAGCGCAAAAACGGCAAGAATCATGAATGAACCATGAATTCTTACCGTTTTGTAATTTTGATTTTACCGGAAATCACCTGGTGTGTATTGCACCAGTACAATATACTTTACTAGAGTGTGCAGCCATGATCAACAACCAGCACCTGCCCCGTAACCGCCTTAGACTCATCTGAAGCAAAATACAGAATCGCATTCGCCTGATCCGTCACATTCGCTTCCGGCAGTTCCATATTCATATGTTTTGCACACTGATCGGCAAATTCCATATGAAAAGTTGCAAACTGCTCAGGAGTATTCAGCTCAGTCGGTGTCGGTCCCGGACATACCGCATTGCAGCGGATACCTTTTGGTGCAAAACGAATTGCAATATTCTTGGTCATACCAAGCATTGCGCTCTTTGCTGCAGAATAAGAAATTCCTGCCGAACCAAAGACACCGCCGATTGAGGACACATTAACGATGGATGCTGTTTCACAGTCAACCATATATTTCAGCGCTGCTTTGGACATATAATATACCGAAGTCTGGTCAGTCAGAATCACATGATCCCACCACTCCGTCGAACACAGGTCAATCGGCATATGCTTATCACCGATTCCGGCGTTGTTTACTAAAATATCTACTGTGCCGTAAGTTTTTTTAGTTTCTTCAATGACATGATCACAATCGTCCCGTCTGGTAACATCCGCACCGATTGCCAGGGCCTCACCACCGGCTGCTTTGATTTCCGCTGCCAGTGTCTCAAGTCTTTCCTTTCTTCTCGCTACCAAAACTACTTTTGCACCTTCTCTGGCAAAAATTCTGGCAGTTTCATGTCCGATTCCGGAGCTTGCTCCTGTTACTACCGCTACTTTTCCTTCGAGTCTCATTCTTTCTTCCTCCTGTTTTGAAATATTGTAATTGAATTCACCCGGGCGGGTGTCTATGAGTTTGCGTAACGCTTATCATCAACGCAGAATATCATGATTGCCGCCACCATTGCCAGGCCGACAAAAACAACATAAGCACCGCTGTAAGAACCGGTTATTCTCAAAGATACTGCCAGTGCCGCAAAAGAAAACATTCTCAGCAGCGAAATGCAGGGATTGATCAGAGAATATACTTTTGCAAAATTCCGATGCCCGTACACGGTCGTTACTAATGATACCGGCCAGTTGGCATTGCCGCCGATAGCCACACCAAGCATAAAGATAGAAATATAAATACAGATCAGGTTCGGCATCAAATTAAAAACAATTGCGATGCCATACCAGATACCAAAAATTGCAGTCGCGACACGGGTTGACAACTTCTGATCAAGCACACCCCACAAGTAACTGCCGACGGTTCCGATCATGGCACAGACGGACATCGACCCGATCGCCTGATTCGGCGTAAAACCGATATTGATCAGGCGGGGAACCAGCTGACTCATCACGCCAACGGTGATCAGCATATAAAGTCCCAGGCCGCCGCTGATCAGCCAGAATTCTTTGGTGCGCACAAGCATCCCGTAAGTCCATTTACTGGCTTCTTTTTCATCGGTTACCTCACCATGATAAGTCAGTGATTCTTCATCGGTCATGTTATCCGGATTGATTCCTGCTTCTTTTGGCGTATCGGGTACAAACCACGCCCAACCGGACAAAAGTATCATCGCAGCACCGATTATGGTAATCGCCCATTGGATACCGCCAAGTAAATTGGTCAGTGCCGCGATAATAATAACAATGACTGCGGATGCCAGGTTATTCCCCATCGTCGCCCATCCCAGTGCCAGACCTTTTTTGGTCGGAAACCAGGTGGACAGATAGGCACCGCCGGCAATCCAGGCATAGACATTGGCAAAAACAGAAACCAGACATAACGCTACCGCATACTGAGTTACAGTGGTGACATGGCCATACCAGATATAGGAAAGGCCGCCGGCAATCAGAGAAAACACTGCCAGCTTACGAGCGCCCGAACGGTCACATACCAGACCGAAAATAAACATTCCGATAATACTCACGATTCCGCTGATCGTTGAAAATCCAAGCAGTGTAGCAGTGTCCCAGCCATGCTTTCCGGCCAGTCCCTCAACCGTTGCGTTCAACCCGTCTACCGTAGTGCCGGTACTGAAAAACAACATACATCCACACAGAACAATCAAACCCCAGCCTTTTTTGCCAAAGTTGCTTTTGGCACTTGTGTTCCTGACTTCAGTTTTCCCCATAATTTTTCACACCTTCTGTTGTTTTTTCTAAATCCGACGCAGTACTATCGCAGTTCCAAGACCGCCGCCGATGCAAAGAGACGCCAGACCAAGGCCGGCATTTTTTTCTTTCATCAAATGCAAAAGTGTTACCGCGATCCGGGCTCCCGATGCCCCAACCGGATGCCCCAGTGCAATTGCACCGCCCTTTAAATTAGTTCTGCTTCTAATCGTTTCTTCATCAACTCCATGTTCTTTCACCAGCTCTTTCACCACCCCAAGGCTCTGAGCCGCAAATGCTTCATTTAATTCAATCACGTCAATATCCGACAATTTCACTCCGGCTGCATCAAGCGCATTCCGGATCGCGGGTACCGGACCAAGTCCCATTACTTCCGGTGCGACACCCCCCTGCCCCAGACCAATAACTTCGGCCAGAGGAGTCAGTCCGTACTTCTCAAGAGCTGCTTCACTGACTAACATCAAGTAAGCTGCACCATCATTGATTCCGCTCGCATTTCCAGCAGTGACAGTACCGTCACGTTTAAATGCCGGACGTAATGATGACAGTTTTTCCGGATTGGTAGTCCGGTTTGGATATTCGTCTTTGTCAAATATAATCTCACCTTTGCGGTTTTTAATGCCAAACGGCACAATCTCATCTTTAAAAGCATCGGCATCTACAGCCCGGATCGCTTTCTGTTGTGATTCGTAGGCGAACTCATCCTGCATTTCGCGGGTGATTTCATATCGTTCGGCTACATTTTCTGCGGTAATGCCCATATGATAACCCTGAAATGCATCGGTCAGTGCGTCATAGACCATATGATCGATGACTTCCTTATTCCCCATCCGCAATCCCTGCCTTGCTCCCGGCAGCAGATACGGTGCCTGACTCATATTTTCAGTACCACCGGCAATATAAACATCACCAAGACCGGCTTTGATTGCCGCCGCCGCATTAATCACTGCTTTCATGCCGCTGCCGCAGACCATGCTGATTCCTGACGCCGGAACGGTCTCCGGCAGTCCGGCTTTCAGCGCTACCTGTCTGGCCGGGCCCTGGCCGGTTCCGGCCGGTAACACCATACCACTTATTAATTCACTCACATCCCCCCCTGGCACGTTCGTTTCTTTCATTATAGCAGAAACAACTGCTGCACCATACTCATTTGCGGGAATAGATGACAGGCTTCCGTTAAACGCTCCGATTGCCGTTCGCTTTGCTGCTGCCACATATACTTTGCTCATAGAAAAGTCCTCCTAGAAGAATTTTAAGTTTTCCGATACAGTCAGCGGTGCTCCGGTCAGACGCTGTACTTCTTCTGCCGTAGTGCCCTCTGCAATCTCTTTCAGCAATAACCCTGCTGCTGTCACTTCGATTACCGCAAGTTCAGTCACGATTTCATTGACCTTACCGACCGCTGTAGCCGGAAGGGTGATTGCTTCGAGAATCTTTGGTGAACCGTCCTTAGCTGTATGAGTCATCGCAATAACAACTTTTTTTGATCCGGTGACCAGATCCATCGCTCCGCCCATTCCCGGTACCATCTTCCCCGGTATGATGTGACTGGCAAGACTGCCGGATGCATCAACCTGCAGTGCACCAAGCACGGTCAGATTCACGTGACAGCCGCGGATGATCATAAATGATGTACAACTGTCAAAATAACAGGCTCCCTGCTCGATCGTAACCGGTTTACCGCCGGCATTGACGATATTGGGATTGAAGTTATCTTCACCGGGAACCGGTCCCATACCCAGGATACCGTTTTCGGACTGGAGATAGATGTTGATTCCCTCCGGAACATAATCAGCTACCATGGTCGGCAATCCGATCCCCAGGTTTACAACGTCACCGTCATGAAGTTCACTGGCTACCCGTCTGGCGATTCTTTCCTTATCTGACATAGTTTTCACCTCCGACCAATTTTTCCGCTGAACGCACGTGAGGGGGACTTACCACATACTTGACAAATATTCCGGGAGTAACAATATTCTCCGGGATAATACCACCGCGCGGAACAATCTCTTCTGCGGCAGCAATAACCAGATCTGCTGCTGTTGCCATCATTGGATTGAAATTTCTTGTTGTACCTTTATAAAACAGAGATCCGTCTTCATCTGCGATCGAAGCACGAAGCAGTGCCACATCGGCCCGAAGCGGCTTCTCTAACAGAAATTCTTTACCATCTACCGTGACTATCTCTTTACCGTCCGCCACTGCCGTACCAAGACCGGTCGGGGTCAATACACCGCCAAGTCCGGCACCACCGGCACAGATCTGTTCAGCCAAAGTTCCCTGCGGCACCAGTACCACTTCAATTTTCCCCTCATTCATCAATTGACCGGTCAGCGGATTTAAGCCAATATGGGTCGCAATCAGTTTTTTAACTGCTCCGGCTGCAATCAGCTTGCCGATACCGGTTCCCGGAGTACCGCTGTCATTAGCAATCACGGTTAAGTTTTTGACGCCTTTTTCTACCAGTGCATCCATCAGAATCTCCGGGGTCCCGTTTGACATAAAACCACCGATCATCAGGGTCATCCCATCCTGAATCAGATCTGCTGCTGCCTGTGCTGTAATTGATTTATTTGCCACGCCGTGCACTTCCTTTCACTTTTAAGAATAAGACCATTAGTAAGCCGGCCGCACTCATAACGGCAACGGTAAAAAACGCATAGGTGTATCCGCCGCTTGCAGATTTGATTCCGGCGGCCAGCTGCGGTCCGATCACGCCGGCAAAACCATAAGCCATATACAGAAACGTATAGTTTACCGCATGGTACTTCAAACCAAAATTGTCCGCACATACCGGCGCAATCATTGAAGTAAAACCACCATAACACGCACTGATCATCAGCAACGCGGCAACGAACAAACCACCCGATGCAGATGTCAGGATCAGCATCGAAATACCGATCATGGTAAACTGAAACATCATGGTATTATATCTGCCGATCCGGTCTGAAAGCGGCCCCAGGATCAGACGCCCCGAAGTATTGCTGATCGACAGCAAACCGACAAACACTGCGGCCCGTTCCGCCGTAAATCCCAGCGATTCCTGCATGATTCCGCTGGCATGGCCGGTTACCATCAGCCCTGCCGTTGCCCCTAAAGTCAGAACAATCAAAATAAAATAATATCGATAACTTTTAAGCATTTCTTTCCAGGTATAATCAACTGCTGCGGCTGACTGACCGGCTGCTTTCTTTTGCCCCGCCGTATTCTGCCTGAATTCTTCCGGTACTGTCTTAATCAGAAAAGTCAGCGGAAACATAACGGCGGCAAACAGCACTGCCAGAATCGCAAATACGGTAAGCACATCGTACTGCTTAATAAAAAATGTCGCTGTCGGCGCCCATATCACAGCACCAAAACCATATGATCCGGCCATCAGTCCCGAAGCCAGCCCGGTCTTTTCCGGAAACAGACTGGTTCCATATGCCACCAGGCAGGGATACAGCATGCCCAGGCCGATTCCGACGACAACACCAAAAATCAGATACAGGTATGTAATTCCCGGGGTAAATCTGGTTGCAAACAATCCGGCCGCATAAACCACAATACCCAGCCTCAGATAATTAGCCACACCGATCTTCTTTTGATACCGGCCAATGAATATCGGCGAAATTGTCGATGTCAGGACCTGAATTGTAAAGGTCAGGGATGCGGTCTTTAAATCCCACTGAAACATCTGAATCAGCGGACCCTGAAAAACACTCCACGCATATCCGATACCGGAAAACAATGCCAGCACCATTGCAGCTGTCATACACCGCCATCTGATTTGTTTAAACTCCATATTGTCTCACCTGCTTCATTCGTTCAATGATACAGGCGGCACCCATACCGCCGCCGATGCACATTGTAATCAGTCCATATCTGCCGTCCGTATCTTCCAGATAATGCAGGGCTTTCGCCAGCAATATCCCGCCGGTAGCTCCCAGCGGATGGCCCATTGCCAGGGCACCGCCTCTGGGGTTGACCTTATCTGTATTAAGCCCCAGTTCCTGGATTGAGACAAGGGCCTGGGAGGCAAACGCCTCATTTATTTCAATGACATCCATCTCTTCCGTAGTGAGTCCGGTTTGTTTCATCACCTTTCTTACCGCCGTGATCGGTCCCAGGCCCATATAAGCCGGATCCAGGCCGGTCACCGCAAAGGATACAAACCTTGCCAGCGGGGTAATGCCAAGCGCTTTTGCCTTTTCTTCACTCATCAGTACCGCAAATGCCGCTCCGTCGCTGCGTTGGGATGAGGTTGCGGCAGTCACCAGACCGTTTTCCTTAAAGCATGGTTTTAATGTTTTTAAGACTTCGGCACTGGTTCCCGCCCGGACGCATTCGTCACGATCGAACCGGATCCGTTCTCCCTCCGGTGTATATCCGGTAACCGGAATAATCTCTTTATCAAAACTGCCGTTTTCAACTGCTTCCGCCGCTTTACGGTGGCTTTCCACCGCCATCTGCTCCATAACCTCTCTGCTGATACCATATTTCTCCGCTACATTTTCAGCCGTAATTCCCATCGGCACATAACACTCGGTATTGTCCAGCAGCCATTTGTCGAGATATTCCTCCTGGGACGACAGTACCGGGCAGCTCATTGACTCCACACCACCGGCCACCACTATGTCCTGCATACCGCTCATGATCATCGATGCCCCCAGGGCAACCGTTTGAATCCCCGATGCACAGAAGCGGTTAACGGTCTGCCCCGGAATCGAATCCGGAAGCTGGGCACGCAAAATAATATTTCTGGCCGGGTTCAGTCCCATTTGTCCTTCCGGGATCGCACAGCCGACGATCACATCATCAATTTCAGCCGGATTCAAAGCCAGCTGCGGCACTTTTTCAATAACTCCTTTTAAAACCTCCGCACCGTAGTCAACCGGATTGGTTACGGCAAGTGTTCCTCTTGTCGCCCTGGCAATTGCTGAACGGCCACAGGCAACGATTACACATTGATTCATAATATCCTCCTTCTCTCATTTCATTATCTGATTATCTTCTGTTTCTGTTCATACGGGGCCGCTGCTCTTCCTTGATGATTCCGTTTATTTATGCTATCATTAGAATATTAGTGAATGTTCAGGAGGACTAAAAATGAATATTGAAGCCCTGAAATACTTTCAATACATAGCAAAGTACAAAAATATCACCCAGGCTGCAAAACACCTTTATATCAGCCAGTCGACTCTCAGCCGTCATATTATGTCGCTGGAGAATGAACTGGGCGTAAAACTGTTTGAACGGAACAACAAGATGGTCACGCTGACCGAAGCCGGACGAATGCTTTATCAGGACAGTGACGCTTTTATCAACCACATGGGAGCATTGATTAAAAATGTCACGGCCGCCGGTAAAGGCCATTTCGGCATTTTGAAAATGACCGCCCCCCAGAGTCTGTATCACACGCTTTCCAAGGTCATTGCTTCAACCCGGGAAGATTGTCCTGATATCAATTATTTTGTCGAATCCTATGAATTCAGCGAGATTCCGCTGGCAGTCAAATATAACCTTTATAATATCGGCATCACTTACGATTTTGCCTTATACGATCATGAAAATCTGGATTATATTCCGATTGATACCGATGAATTTTCATTTGTTTTTTCAAAAAAATATCTGGAAGACGATTTAAAAGCAACGATGACCCGGGTGGTAACAGAGCTTCCATACCTGACTCCGTCTTATACTCATCCGACCTTTTTCCAGATGCTTCTGGTTGAACTCCAGGAACTGACCGGCCTTAAAATAAAGCAGGTGATCGATATGAATACCACCCATTCCCTGATCCTGAATGCTTCTTTAGGACTCGGTTTCGGCCTGGTTCCCAATACCTGGGTCCGGCTGCTGAGTCCGGATAATGACCTGGCTGTTGTTGCCCTGCCGGGAACTGTTACCAAAGCAGACATCATCGCCGTGTGCAAAAAGGGGACCAGCTCCGAATTGACGCGGTCAGTCTTTCAACTCATCAAAAAAACTCTCAACTGAGCGCTGCGCAAAGCAGGATTGAATTCAGCTTTTCGTCCATGCCGGCACTTCGGGAGGTCAGTACGATCGGAATATCTGCTCCGACCAGACAACCCGCCATAATATTGCCGGCATCGGCGTTCCAGATCTTACTCATCACATTTCCCGTTACCATCTGCGGTACCAGCAGCATATCCACATCTCCGGCATAGGGATTGTCATATCCTTTTATTTCGGCCGACTCTTTTCTGGTTGCAAGATCATAGGAAATCGGGCCGATTACCACAGCTTCACCGAAATGACCTGCCTCTGCCATCTGCTGAAGTTTTAATGCGTCTTCCGTTTCCGGCATTTTGGGGCTGACCGTCTCGACGGCACACAGCGCACCGATCACCGGTTTTTCATATCCCAGCTTATGTAATGTATCAACACCGGCTTCAACGATGCGGACCTTATCTTCAAATCCGGGGTATGGAATCACCGCACAGTCGCTGATTGCCAGCAGCTTATGATATCCTTTCAGCTGCATGTAGCCGAAATGCGTGATAAAACCTCTTTTATTCAGCCCCGTCTCCTTATTCAAAATCGGCTTTAATAAATCACGGGTTTCCAGTTTTCCTTTTATGATAAAATCGCCTTTACCGTCCCGGATAATCCGGACGGCGGCAGCTGACGGGTTCTCGCCTGCTTCTGTCGGCACAATATCATACTCCCGGTCCTGATATCCGTTTTCTTCCAAAAGTTTTTTTATTTCATCTTCAGGTCCGGCCAGAACCGGCTTTACAATACCCAGCTCCTGTGCTGCAAATACAGCTTCCAGAGCATGGTCATCGTTGGCACCGGCCACTACTGCGACCTTTGGTGATACCATTTTTTTTCTTACATCCGCAAGAATGGCTTTAAAACTACTGTACATCGCCTGCCTCCTTACTTTTTCAGTCCCAGGATGATTCTTGCCTCGTCAGGTGCCGCAACTTCCTTGCCGAATTCCCTGATTGCTCTGCCCGCCCGTTCTACCAGAGCTGTGTTCGTTGCCAGTTCGCCGCGGCTATAGTAAATATTATCTTCCAGCCCGACTCTTAAGTTGCCGCCCAGAGCCAGTGTGGCATACATGATCGGCAGGTGATGTCTGCCGATACCAAACGCTGACCAGGTGGAACCGGCCGGCAGCATATCTACCAGAAACTGCAGATTCTTTACGCTTGCATCCATTCCGCCGAGTACGCCCAGAACAAACTGATAATGAACAGGAGCAGCCAATACTTCTTTTTTTACATAATAATCGGTAATATTCATAAATCCGGAATCGAAGACTTCGATCTCCGGCTTAATTCCCAGTTCTTTCATCTGCAGGCCGAGTTTATGCAGAAACTGCGGTGAATTTTCAAATACACCGCCCGGCATCCAGTTAAAGGAACCGGCATCATAGGAAGCCATCTCCGGCAGGACATAAGGCAGATGTGCCATCCGCTCCTCATCACTGGCTCTGCTGTCACCGGAAGTAGTGCAGTTGATGATTACATCGCAGTCTTTTTTCTGTTTGATCAGATCAACGGTTTCTTTAAACAGCTCTTTATTCATTGTTCCATGACCATTTTCATCACGCATATGCAGATGAACGACTGCAGCCCCCGCCTGCCAGCATTTATACGCATCTTCGGCTATTTCCTGCGGTGTCAGCGGAATGTTCGGATTGGCATCCTTTGGTGTCATGGCACCGGTTAATGCTGCCGATATTATTACTTTATTTTTCAGATCGTTTGCCATTGTTCTTCTCCTTTTTAGTGTCTGCCATCAGGCAAGATGGTTTGGATTTTCTATCATTTCCTCAATGGATGAGTATCCTTTCGGGTAAACATCGTATGGATGAATTTCTTCTTCATTATTCAATACGCGCAGCGCTCCGGCTGCCAGGGCTTCCATTTCTTTTTCACCCGGTATAACCGTCACCGGTGCGATGAAAGAAACCTTTTTCGCAATATAGTCCGTAATCTTTTTGCTGTACGCAACACCGCCGGTCAGTACGATCTGATCCACTGCACCATCTCTTACCACTGCCAGCTGTCCGATACTCTTGGCAACACCATAAGCCATGGCATTTAAAACCAGTTCAGCTTTCTCATCACCTTCTTCGGCCATTTTTGCCACAACTCTGGCATCATGGGTTCCGAAATATGCCACAAGGCCGGTCTTGCCGCACAAGTACATCTGCATTTCCTGTAAAGTCATATCACTGTTGTAACAAAGCTCCGCCATATATCGGGTCGGAATGGCACCTGCCCGCTGCGGGGACATGGAACCTTCATCGTCGTATACCCAGTCAGCGATCCGGCCATGATCATGGAATCCCATGGTAATACCGCCGCCCAATTGGACAATAATCAGATTCAAATCTTTATATCGTTTCCCCACCGACCCGGCATAGGTAATACCGGCCATCTTGGTATTTAACAAATGGGCAACCGGCCGGTTCTCGATCTCCGGAATGCCGGTAATTTTGGCAATCGGGTCCGCCGCATCCACGCTGGTGGGATCATAGATAATCACCGGAATGTCCGTGCCGGCACCTTCCACCAGCTTTTTACCAATCAGGCAGGATAAGGTGGAAGCATGCTGCGCCATCGGTACATAGGTTACCGACGCAATCATCAGGTCGTTGACTTCATATGCGCCGTCACTCGGAACTGCCGGAATGGTGCCGCCTCTGGCTACTACAATGTCAAAATCAGCCGGATTTAAGTTATTTTCATCCAGGAATTTTTTCACCTGGCCGGTACGGAAATCAAGCTGGTCGAGTACCTTGGGCATTTCTTTCAATTGCTCCATCGTCATATCCAAAGATACCTTATTAACCATCACACTGTCTTCAAAATAAGCCACCTTTGTAGATGTAGATCCGCAGTTTATTGCAAAAATCTTTTTCATTATCTTCTCTCACCTCACTTATAAAGCATGATATCCCCGGCAATAGACACCGTTTGATCTATCCGGGGATACCAATATGTATGTGACACTATCTGTTACTGTCTATTATCTGATTTTTCCTTTTAACGGAGGATCAATCTTGCCTTCAAGGCCCAGATAATCAATCATCGAAAGCAGTTCGGAGTGCATTTCATTTGCACAGAACATACCAAACATCTCAGTTCCGAAAGCCATATCAAGATCATCGGCAATACGTTTTTTCCAGTTTCTCTTAACCAGCTGCGAGGTCAGTCTTCTGGCGACTCTGTTCTGAGACATGATCATATCAGCGATTTCATAAGTACGCTCTTCCAGTTTCTCACGAGGAACGATTTCAGATACCAGACCCAAACGAACCAGGTCTTTTGCCGGCATCTTGTCGCCGGTCATCAGATACCAGTTAGCCATTCTTGCCGGCATCAGCTCGAAGAAGCAGCTGTGGATACCGTCACCAGGTACATTGTTGGTTCCCGGCAGCATATGAGGATCAAGAACCGTGATATCATCGGCAGCGATTGCCAGGTCACACATCAGGGCCAGCTCGGTATGTCCGCCGGATCCGCTTAAAACGCCGAGAGTAGGAACTTCTACGTCCTGGATCATAGCGATGATCATTCTTCTGCCGTCTACGAACATGTGGTTGTATCTTGTCTCACCGGCATTATCACTTTCCGGTGCCCAGCTTGCTGCCTCAAAGTCGGTAACCCAGATATTTCCGGTTCCGGTAAAGATAATCATTTCCGTCGATCTGTCGGTTCCCAGCATTCTCCACATTTTGCCGATTGCATCATGCAGTTCCATCGACCAGATAAGCGGGCCGCCCTTGCAGTGCATCCGGACCGTTACCAGACCATCTTCACGCCGGTCCATAATAAAGTGTTCTTTAAACATTTCCTTAATTTCCTCGAACGTTGGCCATGCTACATAACCTGCATTTGTTTCTCTTGACATAATGATTCTCCTTTTCGTTTTGGTTTTTGATTTTTTGAAGCCACCTCGTTCCATGTGCAAAATTACCAAATACCAAGTGCGGCTTGTTTTTGTTTTGTGAATTAATCATATTTGTTTTCCGGTGGATTGTAAAATTCATAATCTGCATGATCACTTTCCCCCGACACCTATACTTTTTGTTGGTTGATTTGTATAATGGAACGTAACAGACCAGGACGGCGAGAAAGTGTAAATAAAAACTGCCGTCAAGCTCGCTTGTAAGGCAGTTTTTATTTACACTTTCACATCGGATGGCCATCCGATGCTTCTTGAATAGCTTCATCATTCAAGAAGACAGCCGTCCGTACGCAGCCAGTAACAAGCCCTTAATCCTTTAGCTCTTCAACCCAAACCAAACCAGGAGGCAAAAAGAAATGTCAGAAAAAACTCAAACTCACCCCCAAACCCAACCCCAAGGAACCCTATCAATAGAAAGCAACAACATCTTCACAATCCTAAAAAAGTGGCTCTACACCGAACCAGACATCGTCTTCCGCGAGCTGATCTCCAACGCCACCGACGCCATAGAAAAGCGCAACCTAACCCTGCAGGAAAACGGTTCTTTACCAATAAAAGGCCGCATCCAGGTAACCCTGGACAAAGAAAACCACACACTGACCATCAGCGACAACGGCATCGGCATGGATTACGAAGAAGTCCACAAATACATAAACAACATCGCCTTCTCCGGCGCCGAAGACTTCATCAAAGCCAACAACGAGTCCGGCCGCAACAGCATCATCGGCCACTTCGGAGTCGGTTTCTATTCCGCCTTTATGCTGGCCGACCATGTAGCCATCGAAACAAAATCATACAAAGAAAACACCCCCGCAGTTCGCTGGGACTGCACCTCAGACATGAACTACGATATGAAACCATGCAAAAAAGAGCACCCCGGTACAGATATCATCCTATATCTCAGCGAAGACAATCCATACCTGTCAAAACCAGAACTGGCCCTGGAAAGTATCCGGAAGTATTTCATCTTTTCCCGCTACGATATCTTCTTCACCACCGACGGCACCGAATCAGCCGCACCAATAAACAATACCGCCCCCATCTGGCGAAAAGCCAAAGAAGATATCCAAAAAGAAGAAATGAACGATTTCTACAAAGATTACTTCAACGAAACCTCCGATCCCTTGTTCTGGATTCAGTTCTCCAGCATCGACATCGGAGTCAGAGGCATCCTGTTTTTCCGCAACACCAGAAACGGCACCGAAGAATTAGACGGGCAGATCCACGTTTTCAACCGCGGCATCTACGTCGGCAAGAACATCCCCGAACTAATTCCTAAGTTTGTCAATCTCCAAAGCGGAATCATCGAATGTGACAATCTACCATTAGTAGTATCCCGTTCCGCAATTCAAAACGACGATTCTGACCAACTGCTCAAACTCGTCTACGAATGCCTCAGCCAGGAAGTAACCATCGCCCTCTACGAAATCTTCCAGAATGAAAGAGCCCTCTACGAGACTCACTGGCCGGAAATCAACGCCTTTGTTAAATATGGAATCCTCCAGGACAAAACATTTTCATCCGTCATGATGAAACGGGTTATATTTGAAGATGTCAATGGAACATACCAGACTGTCGACGAATATCTGAATGAAGATCCGGAGAGTCAGAAAAAGACGATCTACTATTCTTCAGACCGTCTCGACCAGGCACATTATATCAGTATTTTCAAGAAATGCGGAGTCAATGCCCTGCTATTCGATCATGTCATTGATCAGGCACTTTTATACAAGTACGAAACCGTTTATCCCAAATGTAAATTTATCCGGATTGATTCCAATATCGATGAAATCTATGGTGGATTGCTTAAAGACGGCGATGAAGAAAAGATAGCTGCACTAACCGAAATAATCACCACAACACTGGGAGACCGGTTAGGAAATATAAACCTCCGTTTCACCCGATTGGAAGATGAAAGTATCTCGGCACTGATTGTAAATGACGAGACGACCCGGCGGATGGCCGATATGATGGAGATTTACGGATATATGAACCGTGCGGATACCTCTGCCACCCAAAATCAGGTAGAGAAATCGCTGCTGTTTAACTTAAATAATCCAATGGTGAAGAATATAGAAAGTTCAGCGGGCAGTGTAAAATCCCAGCTGGTGATTCAGCAGTTGTTTGACCTGGCCCTTCTCAGCCAGCAGGCACTGCAGCCGGAGGATATGGAAGCATTCATCAGCAGAAGTGAGCTGTTATTACAATACTGTCAGTAAAGATTACATATTAGATTTAAATAAAAAACTACTGCCGACGGTTTTTACTCCGTCGGCAACTTTATTAAAAGTCGTATCCTTACACGTTCTCCCCACCAGATGCAATCACTTCCTTATACCAATAAAATGATTTTTTCCTGGTCCGCTTCAAACTTCCATTCCCGTCATTATCCTTATCAACGTGAATAAAACCATACCGCTTCTTCATCTCTCCGGTCATCGCACTGACCAGGTCAATACATCCCCATGGAGTATATCCCATCAGATCCACGCCATCTTCATTCACAGCGTTTTTAATCTCAACAATATGATCCCGCAGATATGCAATCCGGTAATCATCTTCAATCTCACCGTTATCATTAAACTGATCAACCGCACCCAGGCCGTTTTCAACAATAAACAGCGGTTTCTGATAACGGTCATACAAGCTGTTCAGCGTAAACCGAAGCCCCAGCGGATCGATCTGCCAGCCCCATTCACTCGCTTTTAAATACGGATTCTTAATTGATGCGCGCAGATTTCCCGGTGCCATCTCCCCGGCGTTATCCAACACACTGGTCACCTTTGTCGAATAATAACTAAAACCAATATAATCAACGGTATTCTTCAGTATCTCAAGATCCCCATCCTCCATCTGCGGCATAATATCATTCTGCTCCATAAACTTAAGCGCATAAGACGGATAAGCACCTCTGGCCTGGACGTCGATGAAGAAAAATCCTTCGCGGTTCTTTTTCATCGCGTCCCAGTTGTCCCCCGGATTGCAGGACAGCGGATAGTACTGACCGCCAGCCAGCATACAGCCGATCTTAAACTGCGGATTTATTTCATGACCAAGCTTTACTACCGATGCAGATGCCACCAGTTCATTATGCGCCGCCTGATACTTGACCCGGAGTTCATTTTCGCCTTCCTGGAATACCAGTCCGGCCCCCATATACGGCATATGCATCAGCATATTAATCTCATTGACCGTCAGCCAGTATTTGACCTTATCCCGATAACGCCTGAATACGGTATCCGCATATTTTATAAAGAATCCAATCATCTCCCGGTTCTTCCATGATCCATATTGTTCTACCAGATGCAGCGGCACGTCAAAATGGCACAATGTCACCACCGGTTCGATATTATAGCTCAACAAAGTATCAAAAAAATCATCATAGAACCTGAGCCCTGCTTCATTCGGTTCCGCTTCATCACCATTAGGGAAAATACGCGACCAGGAAATCGACATCCGGAAGCATTTGAATCCCATTTCAGCAAACAGTGTAATATCTTCTTTATAATGATGGTACATGTCGATGGCATCTCTGGATGGAAAATACGCACTCTCATCCAGTTCACGATAAGACAAAATCCCTTTTGCCACCTTCATCCGGTCGGAGCCGGATGGAATCACATCCACCGATGAGATACCTCTTCCATCGGCCAGATATGCCCCTTCACACTGGTTGGCTGCCACGGCACCGCCCCACAGAAAATCCTTTGGTAATCGAGACATGTTTATTCCCCCTGCTGCATTTTCTGTACCTGTTGGATCACTTTTTTACCGTCTACCATACCATATGCCACCATGTCGATCACAGCAATCGGTACATCACCGCTGACAGCAGCTATTTTTTTCAGCTGATGGCGTACCTGCGGCCCTAATAAAATAATATCGGCAGTCGGTCCGATCAGCTCCGCCTGATTCATCGGATATGCTTCAATCGTGCACTCGAATCCCATTTCGGCTGCTGCCTCTTTCATTTTGTTGGTCAGCAGACTGGTAGACATACCGGCCGCACAGAATAATACGATATTTGTCATTATACTTCCTCCTGTTCTTCCAAGACAGCTTTACTGTCAAGCACTTTAAAAAATGGATAATAAATAATAATCTGCAATACAATCAAGATCAGCTGCATGATTGCTACCGGCATACCGCCGCCCAGCCAGCCATATAAAATAGCCGGTGTGCCCAGCGGCAACGATATTCCCCGCAGTGTCGGCAGAATCCCGATACACTGCAGTACATAAGGGATAATAAATGAAATCACCGGGGTAACAATAAACGGAATTGCCATAATCGGGTTAAGCACAATCGGAGTACCAAAGATAATCGGTTCATTGATACTGCAAATCGTGGATGGCAGTCCCAGCCGTCCCAGAGTCTTATAACGTTTGCTCTTGGCAACAAAGGCCATTAAAATAGCAAGGCCAAGCAATGCACCGGAACCTCCAAGGTTCATATAAGTACCATAATGCTGATAAGTAATCATATTCGGCAATGCCTCTCCGGCCTGAAATGCCGTCAGATTTTCCAATGCCAGCGGCATATAAATCACCTGCAAAAACGGTCTGATTACCAAATATCCGTGAATGCCGATAACCCACAGAATCTGAGCCACTAATACCAGTACAATCATCGAAATCGGACTGTTGCCCAGGTTCCCCAGCGGCTTTGCAATAATCTGGTAAACAAAAGAGTTAAAATCACCATAACTTGTCATCGCGAATACAAAACGTACGACACTGAATATCGCCAAAACAACAAATCCGGGAATCAAAGCAGCAAACGATTTTGCAATCGTCGGTGCCACAGAACTCGGCAGCTTTATGGTAATTCCCCTCTTTGGAAAAATCACATAGATACTCGGCACGACAAGCCCCAGAATCATTGCTGAGAACAGACCTTTTGATCCCAGATATTCTGTCGCCAATGCAGCTGTTATACTGACCAGTTCTTTCGATTCTTTTGCTTCCGCCTGAACTCCCAGCGGAATCATCAGCAGGAACATTGCCACCGTGATAAATGCAACAATCGGTGCTTCTTTGCTGAATCCTTTTTTTACTGTAAGCTGGTATGCAACCGACATTGTGGTATAGATTGCGATCATATCCGTCGTTACCGCAGATGCATAGCTAAAAATCGTTTTTAAGTGGGTCATTTGTATAAATGACTGATAAACATCTAGCTGGAGACTGGCCAACAGGGTGAAAATTGCACCCATCAGAATGACAACAAGGATCTGTGAAAATCCATCCGAAACAGCACTGATATAGATATTGCTCTGGATTTTACTTGCTGCCGGCAGCAGCTTCTCTTCCAGAAATGTTTGTACTTTGTTCATTGCAACTCCCCCTTATCTGCAAAGCTCGATTATTTCAACTGCCAGATCTTTTACTGTCATGGCATTCATCAGATGATCCTGCGCATGAACCATTAACAGCTGCACCTCTATATGCTCGCCGGCGGCCTCCTTTTGAATCATGGATGTCTGGATCTCATGCGCCTTTTGTAATGCCTCATCAGCGTGTTTCAGGCAGGCTTCTGCTTCTTCAAAGTCATTCGCCCTGGCTGCCCGTATTGCTTCTAATGCACAACTTCTGGCGTCGCCGCCGTTAACCACCAGTTCCATTATAATCTGTTCCATTGTTCGTTCCATTTTAAGCCTCCTGTTTTACTGTCCGCTCAGGTTATCTTCTTCTATCCGGCCCAGCATTTCAATCATTCCTTCATAACTCCTGTCTTTGATTAATTGACTGATATTCGCTTTATTCAGGATCAGCTTCGATGTAACAGCATAAAAATCCTGCAGATTGGCCTTAACATACTCCCCTATATTAATCAGGAAGACAACCTGTATTTTCTGCTCATCCCACACGATCGGATGATCTAATATTCCCACACAGACAAACGATTCATCTCCCACCGCCCGGTTGGGGTGCGGAATTGCCACATAATTGCCAAACTCGGTTCTGGCCAGGCGTTCCCGTTCCATCACCAGTTCATAAAAATCATCGGGTATCGTTTTGTACTGTCTGATTCTGCCGCACATAAGATGCAGCACATCTTCTTTTGTTTCTGCATCCACTTCCAGAAACAGTTCTTTTTGATAATAGTCGGTGATCCGGCCTGATTTGCTGTCCTTTAACAGCATCCTGCGAAAAGCCAGGATATCACCAGATGAAATCGTATAAGGTACTTCCATAATCGGCACCGGCACTTTGACTCCTGTAATCGGTACGGTCGTAAAAATATAATCAATATCGGTAAAATCCCAGCTGCCGAGCTCATGCAGGTTGCAGGCATGAATCTCGTTGATATAGGCCCCGAATTCCTGCATATATTTATGTACCAGCAGTTGTGCACTGCAGCGTCCGGTTGAACAGACCAGCAAAATATTCTTCTTCCGGACATCTTCTTTCTGGGTCTCCAGCGCCAGGGCCAGAGCAACCGCAATATAACCGATTTCATCCTCTGACAGTTTCGTCTGATAATAATCATTCAGTATTGTGCATCCCTGAACAGCCATCGCATAAGCCAGCGAATATTCTTCCTTGATTTTCTCCAGGATCGGATTCACCATGTTCAGCTCGTATTTGATTCTGATGGCCAGAGCCATGATATGCTGACACAGAGTGACCCGCAGTTCCAGATTCTCAGCCAGATTTCGTTTGTAGATCCGGTCGATATCGTTAAGCATCTGAATAACGATATCATTAACATCCTTACTGATCACAATATTGTTTTTGATTACGGCATCCATCCCCTGGATCTTCTTGCCGGCCAGATGAATCGCCAGATAACCGATCTCCGGAAATTCAAATGCAGTCCCGAACCGGAGTTCCAGTTCACCGGCAATCTTTTCGGCAATCTTATATTCCCACCAGTCGGTAATCCCTTCCATATCAATATCTGTAAACGAGACAGGATGGCCTTCCCGGATCCGGTTCATCGAAATATAAATGTGATATACCATATTTCCAAATGCGATATCGGAAATAATCACTTTGTTTTCATTTAAAACCTGTTTGATGGCATCGGCGATTTCTTTCATAACGCGGGTCCCGTGATCACCAAACAGACGCTCCATTTCTGACAGGTATTCACGTTCCTGCAGACAATTGGCAATACACAGGCGGATATTAAGTTCACTTCCTTCGATGCGGATTCCGTAATTTGGTTTTCGCACCAGAGTAAGATTGTACTGAGCAATGATACTTTCAATCTCACGTATCTCTGCGCTCAGTGTGTTTTTGGAGATATACAGCGTTTCACTGATTTCGCTTAGTTTCATATAACTGCCGGTCTTTAACAGGTATGTCAAAAGATACTGCACCCGCTCCCGGGAATTGGATGGCAGACTGTCCTGATCCTGTACCTGTTCAATGTTTTCTTTAAATTGTTTAAATAACGATACATCCATGATACATAGCTTATAACCGTATCTGTGTTTCGAAATCATCTCCGCTCCGGCATTTTTAACCATCCCGCTCAGATCCTTCAGCAGGTTTCGGGTTGTCTTGATGCTTACATCTAATTGCTGTGACAAACCACTCGCCGTATGAAATTTGCCATCTTCCATCATCGTAAGCAATCGAACAATTCTCTCATCCTGCATACATATACTCCTTATACTTTAATTTGAATTCAAATCTGATTTCATTATAACACGGCATTTACTTATCTCAATCATCACTTTTGCCACTTTGAAAGTGGCAAACCATTGACTGTTTTCTGTTTTATTGCAATCTTTTGGGAGCCGGAGTATAATGAAAAAAAGAAAAACAAAGGATGAAAGCAGATGAACATAGAATATAATTTTTTCTCAGCCCTGGATCTTGATCTCCTGACTGTACTGGAATTTGAAGTATATAATTACATCCGGCAAAACGGCAGCAAAATCGAATATATGACCATCCGGGAGTTGTCGGAAGAAGCACATGTTTCGACTACTACCATTCTTAATTTCTGCCATAAGATGGACTGTGACGGCTTTTCTGAATTCAAGGTAAAGTTTAAATTATGGAAGAATTCCTGCCAGAATACATTTCTGGAACCATTGGATGACACCATACAAAGTTTTCAGCAGTTTACTGCCACCAAAGAATTCCAGGCACGATTGGACGAAGTCAGCCAGGTCATTTTCCAGGCCAGGAACCTGATTACAGTCGGCATGGGCAATTCCAGCCATATGGCCAAATATGCCGCCAACTATTTTTCCGTCCTCGGAAAGTTCTGCTCCTGCATTGAAAATCCGTTTTTTGTGCCGTCACCTGCTGATCTGGATGGTACGGTTCTGATGATTTTCTCAATATCCGGAGATGCCAGAAACCTGCTGCCGCTGTTTCACCTGTCGAAGGACAGCTCGATGAAAATCATCTCCATCACCAACAGCAGCAGCAACAAAATGGCCCAGATGTCACATTACAACATTCCCTACCACGTCCGCTATGATATCCTGCCGGGTGCCTTTGAGCGTATGGATTTCACTACCCAGATACCGGTCGTTTACATTATTGAGTCACTGGCGAAACGGGCTTACCGCCTCTCCATGGACAAAGAAAAACAGGATGTTACCCCGAAATAACAAATTATTTTAGATATAACATATTTCCAAATCGCGTTTCCGGCTTCTTTTTCCTGTATAATTTACTTAACAGTTCAGGACGGCGAGAAAGTGTGATTAAAAGCTGCCGTCAAGCTTGCTTGTAAGGCAGTTTTTAATCACACTTTCACATCGGATGGACATCCGATGCTTCTTGAATGGCTTTTCACATTCAAGAAGATAGACCGCCCCAATAGCTGTATAATTTGAAAGAGGGGGCTGCCAAACATGACAATAACTGTAAATACAAACGTTAACTACTTAATCAAAAGGTTTCCCAAAACATTACTGGTCTTCTGGAATCACGGCATTATCACCGCCGGTGCACCATATTTACTAAATCATACGCTGGAGCATGTCTGCGAAAGTTATGGAACTGATCTGGATATGATAATTTCTGATCTGCAGCGTGTCGTCACACAAAAAGCAGGTTGATTACAATTCCCTGACCCGTTCGATTTTTGTGCATCGTTTGCCGCAAAACCTTTGCACTTGGAAATCAACAAGCAACAGCCGTTCCGGTACCGGAACGGCTGTTGCTTGTTGGGGGCATTAAAAACTCAAATACGCGGTTAGGCTACTTATATTCATTCACTGGTGTATTCAAACCCTATCTCTAATTTGGTCAGAAGCATCTGTCTCGATTTTCTTTACATAAGGTCCAAAGTATTGTAATTCACTTCTATGCATGTTAATATGTTCGTGTATTTAAACCTATTGACATACCAAAGGAGGAACAATATTGGATTGTCCAACAAATCAAATAAAAGAACAGTTTGATGCTTGTCGAAAGCTCCTTGTCGCCATTGGTGACGAGACGCGGCAATTAATTATATCAGTGCTTGTCGATGCAGACTGCGAAGGCTTGCAAGTGGGAGAAATTACACAGCGCACGCATCTATCCCGCCCAGCCGTGTCACATCATTTAAAAATACTTTATGACGCACAAGTTATCGGCATGACAAAGCAGGCCACAAAGCATTTTTATTATCTTGACCTTAAGGGAGAATGGCCGACTCTTGTGTCGCTCGTAAACGAAATTGAGCGTTTGCGAATCGAGTACGAGCAAGAATCGGAGGAAAATATGAAATGACAATATTTTATTTTACATCAACAGGCAACAGTCTTGCGGTCGCCAAAAAAATAATATCCTCAAAAGATAGCGGAACACAACAGAATTATAAATGATATATCTGCCTGTAAACAAATGGACGCAACAGCCACACTGGGCGTTAAAGCCATGACTGCAATAATTCAAAACAAAGGTAATATTTTTGTGTCGAGTAATCAAGGAAAAAAATATATTGTTGACGATAGATGTACAAAATGCGGCACATGCGCCAAAGTATGCCCTTCCGGTAATATAAGCGTGACCGATAAGGTTCACTTTTCTGACAAATGCGAAGGTTGCCTTGGTTGTATACACCTTTGTCCAAAAAACGCTTTGCATCTTAAAAACGAAAAAAGCAGAGTTCGCTGGAAACATCCCGACGTATCAAGTGCGGAGATAATAAAAGCCAATAACAGGGGGGCAAAATAATGCTATATCGTGAAGATAAATATGGAAACAAATTGTCGGCGCTCGGCTTTGGATGTATGCGGCTTCCACGCACATTGTCCGGCAGGATTGACTATGATAAGTCTGAAAAGCTGATTCTCACCGCAATTGAATCTGGCGTCAATTATTTTGACACAGCATATCTGTATCCTGGAAGCGAGGATACGCTAGGCGAGGTTCTTCGTAAAAATAATCTACGTGATAAGGTTAAAATCGCAACGAAACTTCCTTTTTTAAAAGTAAGTTCTTATGATGATTTTGAACTGCTGTTTAATACGCAGCTTAAAAGACTAAAAACCGATTATATAGATTATTTCCTGGTTCACAACATCGGCAAGCCGGAATTATGGGATGAGCTTGTGGCATATGGTATTGAAAAGTGGATTGATGAGAAAAAGGCAAGCGGTCAAATAAAGCAAATCGGTTTTTCTTTTCACGGAACACAAGGTGATTTTCTGAAAATGATTGAACAGTACCCGTGGGAGTTTTGCCAGATTCAATACAATTATATGAACGAAAATTATCAGGCAGGACTTGCCGGATTGAAAGCGGCGGCGTCAAAAGGGCTTCCGGTTGTTATTATGGAACCGCTGCTTGGAGGCAAGCTTGCAAATGGCGTACCCAAAAAAGGCGTAGAAGTTTTCCACAAGGCAAATCCGAATTACACTCCCGCCGCATGGTCGCTTCGTTGGTTGTGGAATCAACCGGAAGTGACTGTTATTCTATCAGGAATGAATGCCGACGATCAACTTGCCGACAACCTGCGGACAGCCGAAAATGCACCTGCAGACTGTATGACAGATGAAGAACTTACTGCGGTTGAAGAAGTTAAACGAATCTTTATGGAGGCGTACAAAAATCCTTGCACAGGCTGCAATTACTGTATGCCTTGCCCAAAGGGCGTTAATATTCCGGGGATTTTCGCATCTTACAACACAAGCTACGCAAACGGTTATGTCACAGGCATGATGCAATATATATTAAACACGGGCGTGAATTCACCAAGTAAGGACTACACAGCGCATAAATGCGTAAAATGCGGTAAATGCGAGAGCCATTGCCCGCAAAACATTGCAATCATGAAAGAGCTTGAAACCGCAACAAAGCGTATGGAACCGTTTTGGTTCAAGCCTGCGCTTGGGGTATTGAATCGTATCCAAGCATCAAATAAAGATAATAAAAAATAATATTACCATCTTTTTATCGGAAAATGAACGCACCTGGCAACCATCCGCATCACACGGATTTTGTCAGGTGCTTTGTTTATATGATTTAAGCGTCAAAAGGTAATAAACCTTACGTGACTCCAAAAGCACCTTG
>DAMAMW010000048.1:0-43599 GCA_032073745.1 Lachnospiraceae bacterium
ACTCGCGGCAAAAACGGCCGCTCAAACAGTCGTCTCCTTGCGGGCATAAAACATTGTTCTGAAATCTAACCTTCTCTAAGACTCTTGCAAATGCACCAGCTGCAAGGCCATGCGTCGCTCCGGGGTCAGGGCCGGCGAACCCTCATCCGCTCACATCCCCCTCCGTCCACTACTTCTTAAATACAGGGACCCAGATCGCTACAAAAATGTTTTCATGACTAGCTAAACCATAATACATCTCGAACGATACTCCTTTTACTGACTCATATCCCGATGCAGGAAACCATTCAGTCCAGATGCGCCTCCACATGTTTTGAATATCACAGTCAGGTACGTCAAAAACTGCCCATATTACTGCACCTATGACTGCACAGTGATAATCACCCCGGCCTCAATCTCAGCAATGATTTTATCGCTATCGGGCCCAAGTATCTGAAACAATGCTGTTGCCGCGTATTCTCCCGGTTCCAGCTGCTGCGTCAATCGGACGTAAGCTTTTCTCTCTCCCGGTTTTAAGATTTCAGACCGGAAAATTTCCGTACCACTGTCATCAAGGATCAGAACGATCTGCATATCGGCCTCATTTTCACTGGGATTACCTGCCATTAAATTGCAGCGTGACTCCTGTACTTCGGGCCGGGCATTAATCTGGATTCGAAAATAATTGCTTTCTATTTCAGCAAACTTCTCCTGGTAATCAATATCGGCCATGACATATTCACCATCTGATGCATCTTCTGATAACCGGTATTCTCTCTTTTCACTGTTTGTCAGTCTCAATCCGACAGCAGCTGCAGCCGCCGCTGCGATAAACAAACCGATGATCAGCAATGTTTTTTTATTATTCCACAATTTCAATGCTCTCAATCACCACATCTTTCTTTGGCCGCCTGTCTTCTGCACTTACCTTAACCTGCGAGATTGCATCTGCCACATTCAGCCCCTCTACAATCTGGCCAAATACCGTATGTTTATAATCCAGTGACCAGGCACCGCCCACCTCATCATAGCGGCTGACGGCCGCCGCATACTTTTTGGCATACTCCTCCGGCACTCCGTCAGTTGAGATCGCCTGGATTTCTTCATTTAAATCCGTTTCAAAGGCAGCGATATCCGCCTCGCTCAGAGACTCCTGCCGAGCCCGCTCATTGAGCTCCTGCCCACGGGTCAGGATCAGTTCGTTCATATAAAGACTGGCCGGAATAATCCGCTCGTCTTCCTGCTTTTTATCCATCACCAACAGGTAGAACTGACTCAGATTGCCGTCAATGTTTGCCATCCCGACAGCTCCCCGGAAGTTATATAAACCGTTGTCAAATTCACTTTCAAACGGGTCGCCCCATATGCTTCTCTCCGTCTCCTCCGGATCACCCGGCAGGCCGGTCTGGTTCAATTCATTTTTTTTAACATAGTGAAACCTGGTTCCGTCATAATAACCTTCGCGAGCGAGAGTTATAAAATTCTCCACTGCCTTTGGCGCCTGCTCCGGATACAGAAGTATCGTCACATCTCCGGCCGTTGTATGCAGGATCGCATAGGGACCGTCCGAATCAATCAGCTGCGGATTTTCACCGGCAGCCTCCGCCTGGAGCGGAAAACTGTCGGCAACATCTGCACTCACCTCTGCATAGTCTGACTTCCCGCTGCATCCGCCTGACAGCAGTAATGTCACGCATCCTAACATCAGCATTCGTTTCCTGACCATCTATTCTTCCTCCAGCTCTCTTAATATCCCGTACACAACATAGCGGGCATCCTGATACTCATAGCTACAGGTACATAATGCCACTATCCGCTCACCATCCGCCGGCCGCCGGCCGCTGTCAAAGGTAGTCACTGCCAGAACCTCCCGGATCCAGGCAGTCCGTTCCGTTTCATCTGCAAATATTAACGGAAACCGGCCCGTCGCACCGTCCAGAATCTGTCCGGCAAACAACTCAACCCGGAAGGTCTGCCCCGGAGTATATAAATACATATAAGGATACGTTTCATAATAGGACGGGTTTTTATAGCCGGAAAGGGAGGAGAACATTCTCCCCCCGCGAATATGATGCCCGTACAAAACTGTCACATCATCCTGATAATCATCCCGGTTACCGCTTTCCATAAAGATAGAACCAATGATACTTTGCTGCCCATCGGCGGTATGATTCAGATAATAATCATTATCTTCCCCCTGCACGACCGGATAATCAATATCCGTTCCCGGTGAATGGAGCCAGGCCTTCACATCCGGATTCCATGCCAAAAGAGCAGCAAAATCAGGAACCGGCTCCCATTCCCGGAGGTGCTTTTCGGCTTCTGTCGGGGTGATATCCATATCTGGAAAGGCCAGACTTCGCACCATGTCATAGCCCTGCTCAGCCCGAATTCCGGGCATCAGCTCCTGATACAGGTTATACCCGCAAAAAGCCGCTCCGCCTAAGCAGGCAAGAAGAACAGCCGCCAGCATTCTATTTCTTTTTTTCATGCTTTGACTCCTACTCCAGCACTGCAACCGTGATTTTAACCTCGACTTTGCCGATATCGTCCAAGGTTTCCGGATCTGTTGCAATAATCTGTGCTGTACATGGATATTCACCGGCCGGCAGCTGTTTCACCAGCTCAATCTCATTGATATACTGGCCGGGTTTGATCCCCTGACTTTCATACAGTACTGTCTGATCTGCGTCCAACCGCAGGATCAGTCGGCAGTAATAACGGTTCTGCGGAATATTCTCCATCCCGATCCGGCCTTTGCTCTTCCCGTTCGGGAATGTGGCTCTGGCATTGATCGACACATTAAACATCCCCTCTTCGACAATCGCGTCCAGGATCCCCTGAATCTCCTGCGGGGTTTTCCCCTCTAAGGTCCCGTCCTGGGCAAATTTATCAAACCAGTACTTTGTCGTATCATCCAACCGGGAACGGTTCCTGTACCACCAGCCGCCGGCCCCGGCAGCAATAGCCAGCAGCAGGAGAAGAAGGGCTGTCAGGCCCTTTTTCTTCCGCTTTCTGCTGCTGTTTCTGCTGCTCCTGCTTCTGCTGCTGACGTTACCGCTGGCATTGATGCTGTCGCTGCTGCTATCATTGCTGTCCGGAATGTTTTCCTGTATGCTTTGTGTCTCTTCTCTTTCTGCCACGTTTCCAAAAACCTCCTCTTATCTCCTTGCCGGGTCGATTTCCAGCTTATACTTCAGTGCATACTTCGCTCTTGCGCCTGCGGCTTTGCCGTCGCTGCCATCCATATACACCTGTGCCTCTTCCCTGGTATAACCGCTCACCGGGAACTGGGAATCAAAATATTTATCTACGAATCCGCTTCCGACCGCACTCTCAAAGGTAAATCTGCCGGAGCTGCCGGCCGTCAGAATTCCCATGGCATTCTGAGCAGCTGTGACCTTTCCCTCACTGTCTGTCTTCAGCGATATGGCTCCGTTCACAAATCCGCCGGTGCCGCTGTCCAGTCCTTTGACTGCCAGATACAGTTCCTTCTCAGTCAATGCATCCGCCGCCTTCTCCACCAGTTCCATCTTCTCATGGCCGCTGGCCGTGATTCCGGCATCGTCATTCAGATTTTCAAACTCTCTGACCGAAACCTTTACATCATACTTACTGTTGTTTTTAATCTGATACTCCGGTGCGGTCAGCAGATCAGTTCCGGCTGCATCCGGCTGGACCGCGAGCAGTACATTGCTGCCACCCGGACCATTGCTTCTGATCACCAGATAAAGATCGGACAGCACCTCAACATCCAGGATCTCCCAATCCTGCAGTTCCAGAACCATCGGGTCATCAAGAGCCTCCACCAGGAACAGACTGGGCGGTACGGTACTTCCCGGTTTAAAATGCTCATGTTCGGAATCAACATCCGGGGTATATGCCGAAGTATTCATGAAACGGACCACATCACGCCCCGCCACGGCATGATCCATATCTACTCCAAAGACCAGATTGTCAGGAAGCAAAGCTGCTGTCTGAATCACACGATCGGTCCCCGTCAGGTAGAAGGTATGGCCACTCAGATTAGCCGGACTGCTCATAATTGTAAAGATGCCATCCTGATAAGCGGCTGAACCTTTCCATGCCTTATTGTTCGTAAACAGAGCACCGTCAACCATCGTTGTTCCGCTGTTGTAAACCACGCCGCCGTCAATACCGGAATCACCATCTGCGGCTGCATATGAGTTGTTATTATTCCGGATTGTAATGCCTGCATCCAGAGTCAGAATACCACCGTCTTCCACTAAAAATACCGGGGCCTTTGACTGTGTCTCACGGGTCACAACCACTTCTTTTGTCCGCCAGGTCATAACATCATCGATTTCTTCTACTGCTTTCATCTGCCCGCTATGACCATCCACATACAGCTTACCGCTCAAATTCAGCCTTCCGTTGCCACTGACTTCAACCATGACTCCGGTAAAGTCCACCACATCATAACCGCTTGAAACCGCCTCTTCCGGTTCCTTTACAGCAAAATCGGGTTGTATGTAACGGATGATCTTAACAAAATCGGTGCTGCCGAGTTTAATCGTAGTATTCGAATCCTGATAAGACTCACCGGTCAGGCTTATCTCATCCGACACCGTTACAGTATCAACGATGTAAATGACATTGCCGGCCCTGGTTTTCAGCAGACGGTAAGCTGCTGCCAGTGATCTGACCGGTTTACTCGGAATCGAACCGCGATCCGCATCAGACATCGTATCATCACTTCCGTTGACTCCATCGACATATACTGCAACCGGAACCTGCAGTTCCAGAATCCATGGCGCACCGGGCCGCTTGCCCAGGAAAAAGAAGTTCTTGATCCGGTCCTCCAGACGGTAGAAGCCGATTTCTGTATCGGGTACTTTATTCTCATCAGGATCTTCCGGCGCATAATAAACCACTTTGCGATGGTTATAGGGATCGCGCATCAATACCTGAAAATCATTCTTGGCCGGCAGACCGTATTTTGAGATCGTTATGTAACAGCTGCTGTCGTAGGTAGATGAATCCGTTTCAACCCCAAAACCTTCCAGGAACACACTGCCGCCAAAGATCACGGCCTCATAAAAGCTGAAGTTGCCAAAACTGTAAACATCGGTTCCGCCGGCAGTTACATCCGCTCCCAATTCCAGGTTTTTAAATTCTACCCGGCGCAGGGAGACCGTTCCGCCGTTTTCTCCGCCCTTTGTTTCATCTCCGCCCAGGATCTCTATTCCGGCACTGCTGCCTTCAATGATATCAGCAGTATCCCGCTTTCCGATCACGTTGGTTTTCTGATTGATATTAATGTTATTGGCAAACAATGTTGCCGTATCAACACCATTGCTGTACGCTGTCTTATCAGTCAGGTCACAGACCAGTTCACCGCCGGACAGTACCGTGACTAACGGTGCCTTTGCCTCCACACCTTTGGCAACCAGCAGTTTATTGGCTGTATCTGCGTCCTGGGAATGACCATCCAGATAAATGCCGTTTAATTCCAGATAGCCGCCTTCTTTAATCCGGAACAGGCTGCCGGTCAGCGTCAGCCGGTCAAAGCCCTTATAATCCGGATTACTGTCATCGTAATCAGCCGGCTGGGCATACCGTTTGAAGTATACCTCCCCTTTTACTGATATCGGAGATCCCGAGCCATCATCATAATAACCCTCATAATGATTGGTATCGGCCGAGCTGTTGCGGATCAGGATATTATTCAATTGAACCCTGCCGGTGCCGGAATCGATCTCGACCGTGTCAACTACATATACGACAATTCCCTTTTCCTCACCAGACTCACTGATTGACTCATATACTTTTTTTAACGTCCGATAAGCTGATTCCGGAGTTGCCCCATCGAAACTGTCACTGCCGCGCCGGCCATCCAGATAAATCGCCCCGCGCATGCGCAGTTCAACTGTTGTGAGATCGGTACCACGTTTCACGATCTCATACAGAGCCGTGATGGAATCTTCAAACTTAAAATATTCTATTTGCGTAATCGTCGGCACAAAGTTATTCCTGTAGGCGATAACCTCGCGGCCGTTGTAATCATTGCCGACGGAAATCTGCAGCACGGACGGCGGTATATACGTCTCATCCGGCTCCACATAAGTACAGGTATCTGATCCGGTTCCGCTCAGATATACGGTTCCGGCTATCGCCGGGCTGCCCGATAAATACAGCTGCCCGATCCGGGCCGGATCAGCCGGATCAGCATCCAGATAAACAGCACTTCCGTAGGTTGCTTCTGTATTTGAAATGGTACCGCCCCGAATATCCAGTTTTCCGCCGGGGTTGACCTGGATCGCACCACCGTTAGAACTTACATCGTCCAGTGTCTGGTCATCATCGAAGGTACCGATGTTATAGTTACGGGACAGACTCGTTTGCCGGTCAGGTAAGTCACTGATCGTAACCGTTGCCCCGTCATTAACCAGAACCAGACTGTCTCCGTTGCTGAGGATCCCGTCGATCGGCCGGCGGCCATAAATGCTGATGCCCTGCAATTCCAGATTAAACCTGGCATCAATCAGGAAACCATAATACGCTTTGACCCCTTCCACTGCCTGATTATCCGTATCATACACAGTAAAGCCGGTATAACGGCACATATAAGCCGCATTTGGCAGACTCCAGGTCTCAGCCGCCTGATTTGCAGCCATTCCGCTGACATAAATAATATAATAATCACTGCCGCCAACCCCTGATGTGCCGAGTACTTTCGCCTGTGAAAATGTCCTCACGGCCCGGTCCGGGATCGTTCCGTCCCGACTGTTCTCACCATTTTCTGAATCCAGGAATACTGCTTTCATCAGCAGCAGGCATTCGCTTTCGATTACTCCGGTGACGGTACCGGCAGCGGCACTGCTTTGCCCCTGATCCAATACATAACCGTTGACATGAACCTCGAAGCTGGCCAGATAAGGGGTAACATCATTCACCCAGTCACCATCCGGCTGCACGACAACACTGCCCTTTTTAAAGTAACGGCTGTCAGGGTCTGTCTGTGATGAATTCAGGTATACCTGATAAACCCGGTTTACCTGGGTGAGTGCACCGCTGATCTTTATTATTGAATGGTCGGCATGATTCAGGTAAATATTATCAGCGATATCACAGCCGCTGCCTTTGATCTGAAAATTATAACCATCCACAAAAATCTGCGAGTAGATACCCGTTGCATCCTGCCCGTCAACCGTCGTTTTATTCCCGCTGATCGTACCGCCTGACAGAATCACACCATTACTGACTGTGTCAGCGCTGTTATAATAAATGGCGCTTCCCCGGGCTGCTTCATTGCCGCGGATAATACCGCCGCTCATTTCAAATGTCGCATCCTCAACATAGATGCAGCTGCCGGCCGTATATTTTGAATTCCCGGCAATATAGTTATTCTCAATCCGGCCGCCGCTCATCGTCATTTTCACATAACTGCCGTACAGGCAAATCAGCTGGCCATTGGAAGCAACGGTGCTGCCGCTGTCGATAATCCGGCCGGATTTGAAGTTAACCACAGTCGGATAAACCGAGTTGTACTGCTGGGCATAAACAGCAGATATTACCAGGCTGCGGTTGTTATAATCAAACGAACTGTCTATTCCGACATTTTGGATGGTTCCGCCGTTAATCTCCAGCGTACCGCCGCAAACATAAACCCCCATCCCATAGACACCGGACGAATATGTCGCCAGCATCTTGCGGTTGTTCTGTAAAATCGCATTCTCACCCAGAATAGCGGTACCGCCATAATTTATATGCAGTAACTGATCTTCCGTTTCGGTTGTCGCAACAATCCCCTCTTCCGATCCGCCATCGATGATAATGTCTGTAAACGTTACGGTACTGGCAAAACTGCTGCCTCTGTAAATACCCAGCAGCCTGCCCTTAAAACGCTCATAGCGTATCACTTTCGGTTTCCAGGTCTCACCGGTCGTTGTATTAGTCACATAACCGCCGGGGTCAAATGACCACTGATCATCACCGGCCGAAATCTGGACGGTCGAATTGCATACGCGGATGTTCGCCCCGCTGGTATAGGCTCCCGTCGTCAATAGCTCTTTCGCCCGGGCAAACGTCCGCACCGGAGTGGCCGGACTCTTTCCGTCATTTGTATCTTTGCCATTGCCGGCAATGTATACGTTGTTTTCACCCTGCAGGACAATATTCGGTGCCAACGGTATCAGGTTTTTATCAGCCGCCTGGCCATTGGCTCCATCCTTAACAAAATAGCCGAGCTGATCGGTGACATCAGTCACTCCGCCGGGACTGTTATCCGGCTGAACCACTACACTACCCAAAAAGCCTTCCGCCAGCCACAGATAATAACGCCGGCTAATCTGCGTAACTTTAGCCGTCATGGTGATCGGATTCGCCTGCGTATACAGATAGATCCGGCCCGCGACGATACTGCGGCCATCCAGTTCGATTTTTCCATAAGCGTCGATCGAACGCTGGTCGCTGGTCGCCGAGGTATCACCGACATATGCTGCACCTTTTAATTTTAAGGTCGCATCTTCCCCCAGATACAGCGAGTTAGTGTTGTTCTCAATCGACGGTGCTCCTTTTCCGGTCTCACCATCCATGGTAACAATGCAGATATTCGGATAATAAGCAGTGGTACGGCTTGGAATATAGACCCCTCCTCTATTGCCGCAGATGGAGGCCGTATCCTTCATGTTAATCGCAGATGTACCGGACCGGTAATAGGATGAGTTTGAATTCCGGGTCATCACAACACCATTAGCCGAAGTACTTGATAATATGTCACTGGATCCATTGCCTCTGATCTGAGACACTCCGCTCATATTCAGTTCGAGCGGACCGGTAGTATAAATACCGCTGAATCCATTATTTTCAATGACCGCCTCATCACTTAAGCTGATCCGGTAGTAACCGGGATAGTAGGTACTTGAAACTGTCCCTGCCAGATAGACACCATAATTGCCGTTGTTTCTGATCGCTGATTGACCCGTAAGTTCAACATTCAGCTGGCAGAACCCCTGCCAGGCACTGCTATTATAAGATTCATAAATACCACCGCTGATATTATCTTCAATCGCCGACTCACCAGACATAATTAAATGGATATCCGTATATTGTGCTGAACCGTACTCTGTCCCCATACCAGCATTCCAGCCATGAATCCTGGCCTGGTCATACAGATATATTTTTCGGGCAAATTTATAATAGCCTGCATCGCCATCACCAGCAACACCAATTCCATAATTATTGGAAGCCGTCTTGTTAACACCGGTCAATTCAGATTTTTTACCCATTTTTATTTCAAGCTCACGCCCGCTTGTTACACGAATTCCATAAGTTGTACTGCTGATTATCACAGCATCATCATCATTGGCATCATCATTCATATTGATCCAGATTTTGCCGGTCAGATAAGAATCTGCATTGATACCATAACTGTTTTTAGTCAGCCTGACAAAATCCTCCAGACGAATACTCGCATTTATCCCATCGCCATTAATCCCGCTTGTTCCGCCAAAGATCTCAGCGTTACCCTTCATCAAAATATCGGCATTTTCTCCGTTGACGGTAATCCCGGCGAGAGACATATTACTGATCTGTGTATTGTCCTGCACCCGCATCGTCACATATCCGGCGTCACCGGCCAGACCATAAGACATTTTTAATTCTGTATCATCCAGATTAGTAATTTTACTGTTCTCTTTCATAATGATTGTCGAGTACTCTCCGGATGATAAGACCCCGATTCCGGTTACTCTGCCAATCTTTTTTTCCACTTCACAGTCTGCAACAATCCGCGAGTATCCGCCCATCTCGAACCTTGCATAGCGGTTTTCCAGGGATACTGCAACCCCATGATTGTTTGCCAGCTGCCTGTTCAGATCATCTTCACTATCACCTTGCAGGTAAAGCGAACCGCCATTCACACAAACGCCGTAGAAATAATTGTTTCTGATCGTGGCATTCCCTTTCAATGTTGCCCTGGCTGTCGATTTTTCTTTTGTCCCGACAGTCAGAACCGGGCTCTCTGCCCCCTGGTCAGCAACAATGACATACTCCGCCATACCTTCAATAATGATATGATCGGCGATAAATTCACCATCTTCATCAACTTTAATCAAGGGTGCGGTGACAAAAGATACAAAACGCCTGACCTGCGCCGGATGAACCGGATCATTATTAGCCAGTTCGGCAGCCGCATATTTGGCATTGATCACGTTAAACAGATTTACATCATCTGCATTGTTCGCATCATACAGCTCCCAATTTTCCTGCCCGGTAATATCAACGGTACCGCAGATATAGATAAACGGTGAGAATCCATCCTCATCACTGGAATTGCCATGAGCATACCGGATCTGTTTTTCCAGATTTATCTTCGCCTGCTTAAATGTAGCAACCGGAGCGTCCGGTGTCAGCCCGCTGTTCTTTTGATCATCACCGGAACTGGACAGATAGATCCCCTCACCAACCAAAACCACATTGGTCAATCCGGAACCGAGCTTAAATCCCCCCAGCGTCGTCCGGCGGGGCAGATCTCCCCCCGATGAATAATCCAGATTTATACTGGCATCTTTTAAGCTGGTATAATCCTTGGTATAGCCCTCATAATCGGTCATGCCGGCATTGGGACGGTAATTTGTAACGGAAGGTTTATCAGCCGGTTTGATCACAACACTGCCGACATCAAATACATCCTTATTTACATCAATCGGAAATGTTGCATATACATTATCCTCATCCGATGGTGCCGCTAAATAGATTAAGTATGTATTGCCGCTATTTAGATACACTGCTTTGGGATCCGAGTCGGTCTTTTTCTCCACCGTTACATCGCCAAAATCAACAGATAACACATACGATGATGATGACGATTCAATATCCAGGTAAATATTATAAACACTGTCCGCCGGACTCACCGGCTGCTTATAACTGCCGTTTAACAGATACAGATTACCCCAGTCCAGATAGAGATTACTGCCCTGAACTCCGGCACTGTTTTGAATATCACCGGCAATATCAATAAAAGCTTCTGATGCACTGCCTTTATAAACTCCGCCGCCCTTATTACCGGCATGATTCCCCTGAAAGATAAATTTACCGGCCGCCGACTCCGAAAGATAAAAACCGGTTTCGGCAAAAATCCCGCCGCCATTGCCGGCAGCCGTATTGTTAATGATTTCACAGTCAGCCATGTAGATTCTGCTATCGTACCCCGTCAGACACAATCCACTGCCATTATCGGCTTTATTTCCATCAATTGTCACGTTTCTCAGATAAGCATAAACGCCGCCAGCTACATAAAATCCACCGCCATCACCGGCGGTCGTATTAGCAGAAACACTCACATTCTCTAAGGCTGTGCCGGTTCTGGCCAGGTAAACACCTGCAAAATCATTGAATGCCCGATTGTTAACAATCTGAATTCCGCCGGCTGTTTCTGCTGTTATATACAGCCTCAAACCGGAATTTGCTATTACCCGGCCTGCATTGCTGCTTCCATAGCTATATATGGCACCGCCGGTATAGGCCTGATTATTTTGAATCACGACACCGTCTTTCAACTTTACCTGACCATATGAATTAAGATATATACCCCCGCCGACACGAGCCTGCCCAGCCTCAATCACAGTGTCACTGATTGTCAAATCAAAGCGCCGGGACGAGGAATCTGTTCCGGCTGCGATATTTCCGCCAGAGTAGGCACTGTTACCGGATATCACTGTGCCTTCACTGATCTCCAGCTTGCCCTCGACATAAATTCCACCGCCCTGCCGGTATGAAACCATAGCGTTTACAATCCCGACAATATTATCTTTGATCTGGCAATTACGAATATAATTATCATTACCGCTGGCCGCCAGATAAATTCCGCCGCCATAACAATATCCGGAGGTGCTGGATAAACTGTTACCGCTGATCTCTGCGTCTTCAATCTGCATCGTGGCATTCGTATCAGCATAAATACCATTCCCCCTTGACCGGTAAGCACCGGACGAAGACTGCGACTTATTTCCGTTTATCACCGCATGTTTGATACTCAGCTCTCCATTACTGTAAATCCCGACGCCATAAGCATATACCGCAAAGTTGTCAGATATCAGAACATCTGACTGCTGACCGGAACTGCCTTCCATCCGGATAATCGTCCGCTGACCGCCATAAACACCGGCACCATATCCCGTTGCATCCATACCGTAATTATAAGTAAGAGGACTGTAAATCTTATTTCCGGAGATCTCCCCTCCACGCATAATAAAGGAAGTCTGATTATCCGTCAGACAGACACCGCCGCCGTATCGATGGGTCACATTCCCGGTTATCCGGCCGCCGTTCATCGTAAAGACAGCCCCCTTACTAAGTGCCACACCGCCGCCGTTTTTATGTCCCTCATCCGATCCGTTTGCAAAGTTTTCCAGATGAACCGAGTTGTTCTTACTGACTTCCCCGCCGTTCATCGTCACAACTGCTCTGCTGCCGCCGGCCACTACCCCCTGCTGCTTCGCGTTAATACAGCCGGACCAGTCGGATGCCATCTCAAAGCCGCCGCCATCTTCGACCTTTACATGGGTTCCCAGGGTCACCTCCAGGTATTTTAAAGTTCCCTCAGCCGGGCGTTCGCCGCTCAGTACTGCTCCCTGATTTGTTTTAAAAGAACCACCGTCTTTGACTAATACCGTAATACTGTCAAGGTCATGATATACATTACGGACATAAACATCCTCAAATGTCAGATCACCGCCGGATGTTACCACTACCATCTCCTGAACCGTATCATGCATCAGGATTCCGGTATTTTCATTTGTACCGGCATCCAGATGCGGACGGATCTCTGTACGCATAACGCTTCCGTCGTAATCGGTCTCCTCCCACAAATCCCAGACCTGGTTATCTGCTACCGTCACCGTATCACAGATATAGATAAACTCCGGATACGGATACGTTTTGTCAATATATTCCGTTGATTTGCCATCCTGATGAGCCGCAAACCGCGCCGCTTTGCTGATTGCCATCTGCTCCTTCCAGACCGCAAAGGCACGGTTCCAGGTCTTTACCGGATATTGACAGGTGGCACCATCATTAGCATCATCACCATCAACACCATTTAAAAAGACCGCTTCAAAATAATAAAACACATACAATTCCAGATTCTGTCGGTTTGCAACACCATCATCCTCACCGGTATCCTGCCGCAGCACCCAGTCAAACTTCGATTTACCGCCGTTTTCTGCATTGCGGTGGCTGCTACTTAACTGAAACCGGCTTAACAGTGCCGAACCAACGGCTTCTGCAGAAGCCGGATCGGCAGCCACGACATCAGCCAGATCTCCGCCCGGAACCACAACATCCGTACACCTATAAGCAAGGTTGGCATTAATCCCGCCAAAAAGCAGTGTTATTATACCGTCACCAACTGCTCCGACACTTGTCACCTGGATCGGATTGTCTGCAAGCCCGGCATGAGTATTGATCTGAATCACACCGGTTTCCGCCACAACATTCTCTTTAATAATAATAGTTCCCTTTTCACTCAAAACCGTCTCGGTATCCGCGATCTGACCAAGTTTCTCTATGCCCTCCAGCACTACATTCTGCAGCACCAGAGTCTCACCCTCCGGGACAATAAAGACCGGCTGCGGCTGACTCTGCCATGCTTTTAGCACAACCCTGGTCTCAAATGATGCGGAAGTCACCAGATAACTGCCGTCTCCCTGCTGATTGATATACCGGTAGCTTTCAGGATCACCCAGGTTGACCGGCTGCATACATATAATCGTTCCGCCGTTTGCCGCCGCTACCGCCGCATCCCACGACAGCAGCGCAGTATTTTCTGTCAGACCGGTATGGGAAATGTCACTGCCGGCCGAATAGGTCACATCTGACACCGTAATTGCTCCGCCCGGGTTCCAATAGATCTCCGTACCGGAGGCAAGCGGGACAGCGACCAGGGATTTGACCGTTAAAGTTTCGCTGTCGGCCGCCGGTTCACTGTCACTTAAGACAGCTGCCGCTGCCATCATGCTGTTGTATAACGCATAATCCTCAGCCGCCGTGTCCCGGACGGTTGCGGTCCCGGTACTGTTTACGGTCAGCCGCCAGTCGTCACCGGCATCGTCATACAGGCAGAAATAGCCGGCAAACTCTTCATTTGTAGTCTCATCGGCATACAGGGTTCTGACCAGTTCCATCTGACTGTTATTGTCATCGGTACGGACTTCCAGGAGATAAGTCTCGTTCATACCGTCAAAACCATCCATCAATTCAACGATCGGATCACACCAGGTACTGGCGCTTATACTGTCTTCAATCAGCTCCGTAGTTTCCGTGTCGGTACTGATGATATACTCACCAATATCAAAGGCATCCGTTCCGCCCTCATTGCGTACCATTCGTCCGCCCGTCCCTGCTCTCCTTGCGGCAGAGTTGGATCCGGTAGCAAGGTTGGAACTGCTGGCCAGCTCCCAGGCTGTGTCATCTTTCTCCTCCTGATAGTCCATTACAATCCGGCCGTTTATCTCCGCTTCCTGACCAATCTGCAGGGTTCCGCCGTTAATCAGAATCAGTTCGGCATCTTCCGGATCCATGTTATCGCGGCCGGATTCCAACAGTACATTAATCATCGACAACTGGCCGCCATTTACGCAAAATATAACATCGCTGCTGTAGGAACGCCCCGGCCACGATGCAATCCGGATATTTGCAGCGTTTAATACATATAGTTCACCATCCGAAATCTCCATCGGATTCATTGCAAAAATTGTAATCTCAGAGCTTTCAACCCCGGTATCTTCCATCAGCGATTCCGCCCGTTCCAGCGCAGCCGCCAGAGTTTTCACCGGTGTTTTTGCGGTTTTTCCATCGGCACTGTCACTGCCGTGACCGGCATTCGAAGCGGTCGCCACTGCCGGCAGCGGTGCTCCCGGATTCCAGTAAATGAATGCTTCGGCATTCCATACCACCAGCGGTTCCAGTGGCAGCGTCTCTTCGATTCGCTCTTCTTCATCCAATTCTTCCAGCGGCAACGTTTCTTCGATTCGTTCCGTCGTTTCTGTTATCTCTGTTTCTTCTGTTGTTTCTGTTTCTTCTATTATTGCTGTCTCTGTGACTGCCTCTTCTGTGGCCGTCTCTTCTGTGACTGCCTCTTCAGTCATCTCCTGCACCAGTGTCTCCCCGGCTGCCGCTGTATCCGCCAGCGTCATCATGCTTTGAGCAGGAAACAGCATTATGACACTTAGCAAAAAAGCTGTTATCTTACGTATCCGTCTCATTCTCTTCATCCCTTTTCCTGCTCCCTGAATGCTTTTTCTTTTTTCAGCAAATACCATAGAATACCTCCTGCAAGCACAAAAAATATCAAACCGGCAATCCAGTAGGGGACCGCGCCCTCGACACCGGTCCGGGGTATCCCACCGGTCCGGACCGGATCTTCTCCATCCAGCAGGCCGGACAACGGCACTGCCTCACTGATCAAATCCAGCAGCTGCTGCAGCCTTGTTTCCGGAGATCCGCCGTTACTTTCGGAAATGCCGGGAGGTTTGGGTTCGGGGTCCGACGGCCCCCCATTGTCACTGCCTTTCTTGTAAAGATAAATGGTGACAACCTGAGGCATCTCCTTACTGCCCAGAACTACTTCTCCCTGAGTCGGATACAGTAACCATCCGCCCTTGTAAACCTGATAGGCAATCCGGTTGCTGTTCAGGTATAATAAACTGCCCGGAAACGAAAAGCCGTCACCGGCTGTGGTAAACTGAGCGTTCAGATCCGCATCAGGATTGGTATTATAAGCAATATCAAGCTCATAGATGCCATCCCCGTCCGTCAGCCCAAACAGGACATAACGCTCCAGGCTGGAAATATAAAGCTCAACTGCAGCCCCCTCTATCGGTTTTAAGGTATCACGTTCCAACACAAGGAAACGCAGCTTCCCCATATAATCAACTACTACACCGGCTCCAAGATCGGATCCGCCGCCTCTTACCGGCTGCGATCCTGACTGACCGGCCCAGACAGCTCCGGCAGTCAGCCACATAACGGCACTGACCAGCCATAACAAGATCCTGTATTTCCTGCCCATATTACCTCCTTAATTCTGGATGATCACAACAATCTTCCACGCCGTTTCACCGGCATATTCTTCATCTTCCGTATAGAAATCCCATACCGCAGTACAGGGATAATAGCCGTTTCGCAGATCGGTAGTCAGATAAATCTCCTCGATATAATACCCCGGCTCCAACAGTCCCGACTGATAGATCACCTCTCCGGTCGCATCTCTCATAATCGTCACTCTGCAGCTGTAGCTGCAGTCTGCATCATTGGCAATCCGGGCGGTACCTGCCGCCAGACTGGACTCCAGAAAGATCTGGCGTTCCATTGAAATGTACTGCATCTGCTCCACCAGATCCCGGTTCCGGATATCGCGCAGAACTTCTTTGTCCTCTCCGTCCAGAAGCTCACGCTTCCAGTTCAGGGATGAAGTCTCATATTCGTCGCGGATGGCCCGGTTGCCCAGATACCGCTGCATCCCCATTCCCACCAGAAAGGAACCGCCAAACAGGAATCCGCCAAACACTGCCAGAAGTGTCATCCGAAAGTTCCTTCTGTTTTTTCTCATGGATAAAATTTACCATCCGTTACATGAAGGGTGATGTTAATATTTGTTTCACCGATCTTATCTTCACTTTCATCCAGAGAGTACGTGACAAACTTTGCTTTTGCCGGATAGTCACCGGCCTTCAATGTTTTACTCAGTTCGACAAATTCAATATAGAATCCCGGGTCTATAAGCCCTGATTCATATACCGTCTCACCGGTATCATTCAGAATCAGCGTTACCTGGAACGAGTAGTTATTGGCTTCGATATTTTCTATTCCCAGCCGCCCCCTTTTCCCGTTTTCTTCAAAGACCGGCTCTGCTGCAATCCCGATATTGACCATGCCTTCCTCGATTTTGGCATTCAGAAGTTCCTCGATTTCCTGCGATGTCTTTCCCGGAAGCAGACCACCCAGCGCCAGTTCATCTCTGGACAGACGGCTTTTTTCCTGGTCTTTCATCAGGCGGATATACATTCCGGCCGCTGCTCCCAACAGGATCAGAAGCACTAAGATGACCAGCCACAGCACCTTTCCCTTTTTTTGTTTTTTCTCTCTTTGCTCCGCCATATCTGTTTTTCCTTTTCTGCTGATTATCGTTGTCATTGTGATTCCTATGGATTAGTCTGGTCTGAAACGCTGCCCGGAATAATCTCCCAGCAGATCGTTCCCACCTTCGCCGACGTCTCCACCTGCTTATACTGGTTCTGAACCCCACCCACCTTCACATCCACACTTAAGTATGTTTCTGAGGGAACAATTGCTGTCCCGGCAGCGGTATAACCATAAACCTGCACCTCCGGCGGTGCTGCCAGGTCAAAACCGGAAACTGTCCGGAATGCACCAACGGTTTCGTCTCCGATCTTGAGCAGAGCTGCTTCCGAAAGCGGCAGATCACCCAGAATCATCTGATATTTTTTAAAGTCCGTGGTATTTGTGGTCGGCACTGTCCCGGATGCCTGCCAGTATTTGCTGTCCGCCTCTTCGATCAGGTACGGACGGACGCTGACCGGCAGACCAACCCGGATCAGATCCCCCTGCTCTGTATTCCCGCTGTTTACCACCGTTGAATAATTGCGAACCGGAACGGCCGCCCCCTGTCCGACGGTCTCTAGCTGATACACAGAATCTCCTGCCTGGCTGCCCGCCCCCTGCCATACAGCTGACGGACTGGTAACCGTGACCCGGACATTTGACAGCAGCAGATTTCCGTCTGCTACCGATACCGGATTATCATCAGCAGCAGCCGTACTGCCCTTCACGACAAACCCGTAGCTAGCCGGTACGGTGACCGATATCCGTGTTTCTGTCTCCACCTCAATCACATCGATCCATACATTGGTTGACGGTCCCCCGGCAAAAACCGAAAAGCACCAGATACCTGCACACATAAAAAAGACCGCTATTCCAACCTTTGCCTGTCTTCTTTTCATCTGTTCTTTTACGCGCATGTTTACTCTCCTCTCAATTCCCGTTAATTCCGGAAACCTCTTGCAGACAAACCGGAATCCGCCCCTGTTTAGCTGCAACAAATCTCCGGAGAAGCCCCCGCCGGGAGCCCCTCCGGGAAAAGTATCACTGATTATTACTGCAGAGTGATAGCATCCGGATCTTCGTAGTTACCGCTATCGGTATCATCATTGCCATCCAGATAATCATTATTTGGCGCAGTGTATACATCGGTATCACCAATTGCTGCGCTGACAGTCCATACAATGGTGCCGACCTTAGCTGATTCCTCAACCTGTTTGTACTGATTCCTCAGACCACCAACCGTCACGCTGAATTTAGCCTGATGTACCGAACCGGTATTCGCCAGCTGAGTCGTTTTATTCAGGTTATCAATCGTACCGTCACCATCCATATCCAAATCCGGAGCTTCCAGAAGGATCGGATCCTTCATCTCAAGGCCGCCGTTTGCTGCTGTGTCAAATACAAAACCGTCAATACTTACGTTGAAATTTTTGAAATGATCCGCATCATGACCGGTAAGCTTGCTGGGTGTATGTGTCCAGTAATTTCTGGATACATCGGTTCCCTCATTTGTGATATTGCCGTTGATGGTTACTTCCAGACCGGCTCTTTCACTTCCCACAGTCGGTATGTAGGTAGAATAGTTGACAAACGGCATATTGCCGTCACCTTCATACTGGATGGAATATGCGGCAGTACCACCCGGATTGTAGGTGCCGTCCCAGGTGCTGGATGCCGTATCTACTTTAACCTTGGCATTGGGAAGCAGAATGTAGCCATTGTCAACTGTTACCGGGCCATCCTCGCTGGTCTCTACCGAACCGTTTACTACGAAAGCAAACAGCGTCGGCACTTCCACCATCACCCGTGCATCCTTGTCATCAATGATGACACCGGCCTGTACTATGGTACCGTCAGCCGTCGGTACCGCCCCATTCTGATCATTTGTTGCAAATGCCGGAATTACCATGGTTGCGCTGAGCGCACCTGCCAACAATGTTGTTGCGAGTTTCTTTTTCATACTTTCTTCTCTCCTTTTAAAGTGTTTTTTATGATAAAAGAGATCATTCTCTCTTTATCCGCATTGATCTTTGATAGCAGACAACACCTCCCGAATCTCCCGGATTCGCCGCTCATTGCGGTTTCTCCCCTTTAAAATGTCACACAGAGTCGACTCTTTATACCCCAGCCGTCTGGCCATTTCCTTATTGCTCATGCCCACCTGGATCATTGCAATCTTGACCTGCTTGCCAAACTCTGAGTAACTGTGTACGTTCTTTTTCATCTGTCCCTCCATTCTACATTTACAGGTTGCCGCTTTAGGGGTGGCAGGATGAATACAACATAATATTTATTATGTTGTGAAACCGCATGCGGAAGATTATAAAAGTAAGGGAAGCCTTGATTTTATTAGGGAAATAAAGAATAGAATATCCAAATCCCATTTTAGTGGGGTTTGATTAACTGAGAGAAAATATACTTTTTGAAAAAAAAATATACTTTTTCTATGAATTTTTTAACCATTTCGTAAATTTAGGATTGACAATTGATTAGGCATCACGTACAATTTGATTAATAGATACATTTTAGGGATTGGTTTGAAATAGACTTACAACATAATAAATATTATGTTGTTTTTTATTTTCAGAAATTAATGTAACCAGATATGCGAAGATTCGTTACTACTTATCATGTTTTCAGATCACAAGCCCCAAACTGGCCAGCATCTTTTTATGCTCACTGCCGCTGCTGATCGTGTAAACCCTGGTTGTTTCAATATTGCTGTGACCAAGGATATCCGCCAGATAGGCGATGTCCTTTTTTTTCTGATAGCAGATGCGGGCAAACAGATGACGCAGATTATGGGGAAACACCTTAAACGATTCCACACCGGCCGCTCTGCCAAGCCGCTTCATCTCTGTCCAGATATTGCTCCGGTTCATGGCCTGTCCGCCTCTTGTTACGAATACAGACCCGGTTTTGATATGACCTCGCCGGCAGTAATCAAGCAGATAACGCCGCAGCTGCGCTGTGATAAAGATAACACGCCGTTTTCCTTTTCCCAGTACGACAGCCTCTCCCCGTTTCACTGCCTCCACTGTAATATAGGGAAGCTCACCTACCCGGATTCCGGTTCCGCAAATCGTCTGCAGCATCATTTCCAGCCGCGTATTGCCCATAGACCTGGCTGTCTTTAGCAGCCGTCCGTACTCTTCTTTACTAAGCTCACGGCTTTTTTCACAAAACAATTGACGCTGGTATTTGAAACTCCTGACCCGGCAATCGCCTAACCCCATCCAGTCCAGAAATTTATTTAATGCAGCCAGCATTGAGTTGGCACTGGTAACCTTGTAATGATCACCGAGGTAATGCTTGTAGGCCAGGACTTTTTCCTTCGTAATAAGCTGATCCTTGCCCAGGAAACGGCTGAACACTTCAATATCATGCATATATTTTGTGATCGTTGCAGTACTTTTTTCTTCTTCTGTTAAATACAGCCGAAACCGTATCATTGCTTTATGGCAGCACATTTGATCATTCATTTGGTCCTCCATTTGCTCTCCTTTACGTATTAATAATCTTCATCCTGTTTATTATATTCTAAAAACCGGCAATACTATATGGTAATTACATCCATAATAGTATCGCCGGTTATTATTTATCTCTGTTTTCATCTCCGGAACATCACCATACCGCCGCCTGCAACAGCAACTGTCATCAATCCTGCCAGCACTAACGTTGTCATGATACTGTCACCGGTTCTGACGAGGCCGCCCAGAGGGGTTCCGTTATCCGGAATATTCAGTGAGTATGCCAGTGGAACGCCGTCATCGCCGATCACTGTCAGTTCTGCAGTTACCGTAACCTTGGTCCGTCCCGATTCCTAGTAATCATAGTCCACATCCAGCAGTGTATGAGACTGAAGTTAAATTAACATTATTAAGTGGTAGTTTATGGTATAAGATAAATGTTTCTATAAACATCATTATAATCATACATAATAAATTTAAGACGCGTATGTCCAAAGAGAAAGATAAAAACTGTCATTTCCATTGAAAATGAGTAAATCACATGCTATAATCAAGTATAACTTAAGACGCATACGTCCAAAGTAAGAGGTGAAATAATGATTAAACGTGATTATTATTTAAAACGGCTGATCCATAATATGTGGAATAGCGAAATTAAAGTTGTTACCGGCATCCGCCGTTGCGGAAAATCAGTATTGTTGTTTGATCTGTTTTATGAATATCTTCTTTCACTGGGAGTCGAGAAAGATCATATTATCAAATTCGAACTTGACCAAAGAAAATACTACAAGTATCGCAACCCGCTAACGCTTTGTGATTACGTAGATGAACTTGTTGGAGACCGTACAAGCGAGAACTTCTACCTGTTCGTGGACGAAGTTCAGTTCACAATTAAGGTAAAAGACGTGGAAAATGACGGTATTGAAGTAACCATTTATGATATGCTCAATGAACTGAAGGCACATAAAAACCTGGATGTCTATGTAACCGGCAGCAACTCAAACATGTTGTCCAAAGATATTTCTACTGAATTTCGTGGCAGGGCCACACAGATTCATGTTTATCCGTTGTCATTCGATGAGTTCTACTCCTATATAGGCGGAGATAAGAGGACGGCCCTCGACCAGTATATGCTTTATGGTGGCATGCCTCGTATCGCAACAATGAATGATGAAAAGGACAAGAAAGACTATCTGTCCAATCTTTACAACGAGCTCTATGTAAAAGACATAGTGGAGCGGAACCGGCTTGAACGAGAAGATATTTTGAACGCTGTACTGGATTTCATCGCATCACAGATTGGTTCGCTTACCAATCCAACCAATATCGCTAATACCCTGACCTCCATGAGACATGAGCCAATTAACAATTCTATCGTTTCCTCCTATCTTTCACATATGATGGACGCATTCCTGATTGAAATGGCAAAGCGGTACGATGTCAAAGGTAAGACATATTTTAATTATCCAAACAAATATTACTACACGGATATCGGACTTCGCAATGCACGACTCAATTATCGCCAGTATGACCCTGGTCATATCATGGAGAACATCATCTATAATGAACTTGTAAGGCGTGGCTACTCTGTAGATGTCGGCGTTGTTACGGAACGAAAGAAAAATGAGAAAATCCAACGAGAAATTGATTTTATTGTAAATGACGGGGATCGGCGCACATATATCCAATCCGCTTATCGAATGGATACAGAGCAAAAAGAAAACACCGAACTGCAATCTCTCAAACTAACCGGAGATTTCTTCAAAAAGATTGTGATCCGAATGGATATTCCGCATAATTTCTATGATGACAATGGATTCTTCCATTGCAACCTGATTGATTTTCTGCTTGGCAGCGCAGAGCTCTTCTTATAAAGTTGAGCCGATGGACTATACAGATATTCCGTAAGTTCATCGGCTCATTTCTCATTTCCACTCCAGATGGTGAAGGCAACCCTCCATCTGCATTTGTTCGAATCCATTCTGCCGCAATGCCTCATACAGTACAATTGCCGCCGAATTTGCCAGATTCAATGACCTGATGTCCCCCCACATTGGTATTCTGATGCAATCCGTTTCATGCTCAACCAGAATCTCTTCCGGTATCCCTGCGCTTTCCTTGCCAAACATCAGATAGCAGTCGGGATCGTAGCTCACTTCTGTATAAGTCTTATGGGCTTTGGTCGTAGCCATATATATCCTGGCGCCCGGATTCCGTTCCAGAAAATCCTGATAATCGCAATATACCGTCACGTCCAGGTGCTGCCAGTAATCCATTCCCGACCGCCGGATGGCCTTCTCACTCAGCTTAAACCCCATCGGCTCAATCAAATGCAGGCGGGTATTGGTAGCTACGCAGGTACGTCCGATATTGCCGGTATTCATCGCAATCTCCGGTTCAAATAGTACAATGTTCATCGTCTATGCCTCTTGTTCCAGTCTTTTTATAAACTTCTGCATTCTTCCCAGTGCTTCCTTCAGCTGTTCCAGTGAATAAGCATAGGAAATCCGCAGAAAGCCCTCACCGCAGTCACCAAAAGCCGTACCCGGTACTACCGCGACTTTCTCCTCCTGAAGCAGGCGGATGGCAAATTCATCCGATGTCATATCAAACCGCTTAATACTCGGGAATACATAAAAAGCCCCAAATGGTTCAAAGCAGTCCATCCCCATCTCACGGAACGTATGCACCAGATAACGCCGCCTCTGATCGTAGGCCTCACGCATATATGCAACATCCTCATCACCATTTTTCAGCGCTGCCACGGCCGCATACTGACTGGTGGTCGGAGCACACATAATAGCAAACTGATGGATCTTAAGCATCTGCTGCAGGATATTCTCCGGTGCAGCAGCATATCCCAGACGCCAGCCGGTCATCGCATATGATTTGGAAAATCCATTGATGAGCACAGTCCGGTCTTTCATTCCCGGGAGCGACGCAATCGACACATGCTCACTTCCGTATGTAAGCTCAGAATAGATTTCATCGGATATTACAAAGATATCCTTCTCTATAATCACTTTGGCAATCGCTTCCAGTTCTTCACGGTTCATTGTTGCACCGGTAGGATTGTTCGGAAACGGCAGGACCAGAATCTTAGTTGCCGGTGTAATCTTCTCCAGCAGCTTCTCTGCAGTCAGCTTAAACTGATCTTTCTCCTCCAGTTCAATAATCACCGGAACACCACCGGCCAGAATTGCACATGGCACATAGGAGACATAACTTGGCTGCGGAATCAATACTTCCTCACCGGCATTTAACATAGCCCGCATAGCAATATCAATTGCCTCACTGCCGCCGACCGTTACCATAACTTCGGTATCCGGCTGATAATGACAGTCATACCGACGGGACAAATACTTGCCGATTTCTATTTTCAGTTCCTTAAGCCCAGCATTCGAAGTATAAAATGTCCGGCCCTTTTCAAGCGAATAAATCCCCTCTTCACGGACATGCCACGGGGTATCAAAATCCGGCTCACCGACACCGAGCGAAATCGCATCTTTCATCTCGCTGGCAATATCAAAGAACTTACGTATGCCTGACGGCGGAATACCTACAACTCGATCTGCTAATGGATTTCTCACGGGGTAACCAACATCCTTTCGTCTCGGACCTCTTCTTCGAGAATGGTGCCATGGTCCTTATATTTTTTCAGTACAAAATGAGTTGCAGTACTTAAAACCGAATCCATCGGTGCCAGTTTATCAGAAACGAACTGAGCAACCTGACGCATGCTTTTTCCTTCAAGAATGACGGTAAAATCAAAAGCACCAGACATCAGATAAACGGAATTCACTTCACTGTACTGGTAGATGCGCTCTGCAATCTTATCAAAGCCCATCCCCCGCTGCGGTGTTACCTTTACCTCGATCAGTGCAACCACTTTTTCTTCACTGGTATTATCCCAGTTAATCAACGTATGATATCCGCAGATAATGTGCTCTTTCTCCATAGCGGCAATCTCGTTGGCAACCGCAACTTCACTTTCTCCTAAAAGGATAGCCAGATCCTTGATATCGATCCTGCTGTTTTTTTCCATAACTGCCAAAATCTTTTCTCTCATAACGCAACTGCCTCCTGAACTGTTATTGAACTATTTTTAAAATCTCATCTGGTTTAGGTCGTTCAAGATAACCCGTCGTCCCATTCCCCAGCATTTCCCGCGCCACTCCCGGAATCACAATGCCAGCCACACCGGCTGTCATACCCTGTTCCATCAAAACTTCCGCTGTCCGTCCGCCATTGTCACTGACCAGCAGCCAGCAGCCTTCCGAATACAAACGGTAAGGATTCAGCTCCAGCCGTTCACATATCTCTATCGTCTCCTGCCGGATCGGTATGTTGCGAAGCGAAAACCGGATCCCGGTCTGATAAGCACCGGACAAATCCCAGAAAGTCTTTAAGATCCCGCCGCCGGCAGAACCCTCCCATTCTGTAATACCCGGCAGACTCCAGTCTGCCGGGCTTCCTGATTTCACACTATGATAACAATCGGTTACAGCTTCCAGATAATCCGGCTGAAACCACTGTTCTAACATTTGTCGTTTGTGTTCAATGATCCTGACGGTACCGGCAAGGCCTGCATATCCTGCCACAACCAGATCCTGGCCGGGTCTCATACTGCCTCTGCTCTCCCGTTCTATCTTGTACATCATTTAAGTTATTCTCCTGCCGGTGCTGGTGGTGCTTCCGGTGCCGGTGCCGGTTCCGGTGCTGGCGCCGGGGCCGCCTCGGTCGGGGCCGGCGCTGCTGCCTCAGTCGGTGCCGGAGCTGCCTCGGTTGGAGCCGGAGCTGCTTCAGTCGGAGCCGGGGCTGGTTGTGTTACGCCAGGACCGCCATTGATTCCCTCTACCTTTTCCGGTTCGGTCGGAGTCGGTTGTGTCTCGACCGGTGCTGTCTCGACCGGTGCTGTCTCAACCGGCAAAACTGCTTCCGCCTGCGGCGGTCCTACCAGAACAACCGCCTTTCCGGCGTTATAATTATCGGTGTGCAGGAGCGTTCTCTCAGTCTCCACCCCATCGACAGTAACAACTTTCCAAAGTCTGGACTTAATCCCTCTGTGCGCCGACTGTACCTGTCTTCTTGCACCCGGTGCCATCGAAGGATCGATCTTCTCGGTTGGTGCCCCTGGACTGAATACGCTAAGGGTCTCAGACACATATTGGATCTGACGGTTCGCCGGTCTCGTCTCTTTGCCATAAATAGTAAAGAACAGAGTTCTGCCGTTCGTACCGCCTTCTACATAAATCGGAGTACTGTAATTGTTGGTGATCTTAATATCCTTAAAAGTACCGGCAATCGCAGCATCCATAGATGGTTTTACATAAGTAACAATCATTGAATGGTTCTGTCTCTGGGTGATCTCAAGCTCAGCAAGAAGTGCTGTATTATACAATGTTGTTGCAATCTGGCAGACACCGCCGCCAATACTGTCAACTACCATACCGTTTTCATAAGCTGCTGCCGTATAGTAACCGTTAGCTGTAGTAAACGGATGCATACACTCATAACCGGACAGTGTCTCACCCGGCATCAGCAGATGGCCGTTGATCTTGGCTGCACCATTCTGAAGGTTTTTCGAACGGGCCGCACCACTGCTGGAGAAATCAGTCGAAAATGTACCAAGTACATCCTGAATCGTATTCAGATCATCTTCGGTTATCGCCGGATCTTCCGTTGTCACAACTGCCTGCGCCACAACTTCCTTGTCCAGACCGGCTGCTAACGCTTCATCAAGAGACTTCTTGGTCGCTTCAATGTCAACAACCTTACCGGATACACCGGGAGTTATCACAAACTGATCATTCTCTCTGGTAATGGTCGCATTCTGCGGCTCATCCATAATACCTTCACAATATTCTTTTACAAAACTCTCTACTTTAGCAGCATCCACTGCTGTCACGAGCGGAATATTGACCGGATCTTTCTGCAGATCCTTGATTCCCATATACTGCTGAACAAGGTTGCCGGAAAATACCTGGTCGGCAGCTTCATCTACCGCCTCGGTATTGCTCCAGTAAAAGCCCAGGTCCTTTGCCGTCGTATGAGCCTTGTCACCATCAATATCCAGGGTGATCTTCTGCCCTTCCAGGCCTTTAATATATTCTTTTACCTTCTGCTCTGCCTCCTCCTGAGTCATTCCGCCCAGGCTGAACTCACCAACAGAGATCCCTTCCGGTATCGTTTTATCTTTTGCATATACCGGCAGTGTCATGGCCATTCCCAAAGCCATCATGACTGCACACCCGCCGAGTACTCTAAACTTTTTCATAATCCGCTCCTCAATTCTCCGTTTACATAATTGCCATTAATACGGTCGGCAGTACCATGGCCAGTACCAATATAATGATAATTATGCCCGATATGATCTTTTTTTTCTTATTATTATTCATCATAGTCAATTTCACCTCTTTTATTCCATTGTGATATTTACTTTTTTCTTCCATGCTGTGAGATGATCTTATCTTTGATCCGGGACACTTCATTCCGGCTCAGGTAGTCAATCTGCACAGACAGTTCTATTCTATGATATTTTAGTAAATCCCGCAAGTCTTCTTTTTGCTTTTTTGTCGCATTTTGTTCTTTTTTGACTTTATAAATCAGGTCCTGTTCCACAAATGCCGCCGGCTCTTCTTCACTGTATTTTTCGTACAACGCTTTGTACAGGCGGTGTGTGTCAATTGCATCCGCCAGTGCACGGTGGGCCTGCTCCCTTTTTATCCCATAATAGGAACATGCAGATTCCAGATTTTTCTTCTCTTCCGGCGGCATAAACCGGCGGCAAATCTTCAGCGTATCGATTCCTTTTCGTTCAAACACCATGTCCAGATTGACCGCAGCCCGTTTCAAAAAACTGAAATCAAAGATCACATGATGCCCCAGCAGCGGCAAATCTTCCGCAAAATCCAGAAAATCACCAATACAGTCTTCAATTCCCGGAGCTTTTCTCAGCATATCATCGGTGATTCCGGTCAGTTCCACCACTTTTTCTGCCAGGTCACGCCGGGGCGATACAAGGGTATGATACTGGTCCTCAATCCGCCCGTCTCTTACTTTGACAGCACCGATCTCAATGATTTTATCATGTTTTGGATTCAGTCCTGTTGTTTCAAGATCTACTGAAATATAGGAAATACTCATGCCTCGGCACCGGGACAATAGTCCCGCAGAAAACATTCGCCGCACTTTGGCTTACGGGCAACACAGATTGTCCTGCCCAGCGTTATAATCTGAATATTCCACAAGATCCAATGATCCTTTGGCAGCACCTTCATCAATTCAAATTCAATTTTTTCCGGATCTTCTTCCTTAGCCAGTCCCAGTTTCCGGGATATCCGTTTGACATGGGTATCTACCACAACACTTGGTTCATCATAGATATTTCCCCTGATCACATTAGCCGTCTTTCTGCCGACACCGGCCAGTGCAGTCAACGCTTCCACCGTCCGCGGCACCTCGCCCTGATGCCGTTCAAGAAGTGCCTTACAACATAATATAATATTCTTCGCTTTCATATGATAGAACCCGATCGAGTGAATATCTTTTTCCAGCTCCTTTTGATCAGCCGCCGCAAACTTCTCAAGCGTATCATACTTCTGAAACAAATCAGCCGTTACAATGTTGACTCTGGCATCGGTGCACTGGGCACTCAAAATGACTGCAATCAGCAGCTGCCACGGCGTTTCATGATTCAGGTAACAGCGGTATTCCGTTCCATACTCCCGGTCCAGTGCCGCTAAAATGTGACCGACCCGTTCATCTCTTTGTTTTTTCGTCTCACGTTTTGCCATCTTTTGTCCTCCTGGTGACTGAGGCGTTATTGGTCAGCGGGTCCTTTTCCCGATAATCAAACACCAGCATTTCACCATTTTGAAATACTTCCACATGAATCCGGGTTCCCAGACTCCTCAGTTCCGGCACCAGCGTTCTGACCTGTTCTTTAAAAACTGTCTGATCCGGTGCAAAGTGCGGGCGGCTCTTGGCATTCTCCCGCAAATATAAATCATACATCAATGCATCTTCCAGTTCCGGCATGCGGCCAGCTTCCATAAACGACTTCATCCATGCATGCAGGATCTCATACCGGGCCAGCCTGCTGTGACTGCGTCCATTGAGTTTCTGGCTTTCATAATAAGCAGCCAGCGATTCATACAACGAAAAGATATCCGGAAATCCGGGCTCCAGCAACGCCAGCGTCCTGGTAAACTGCTGACTGTTATAATATACCTCGACCATCTGCTCAACACCTTTCAGCTTCTGAACGTCGTGATATGACAGCCATCTGGTCGACAGCACCTCATAAGGCGGCAGCGACCGGTGTTGCAGCTGATAATCCGCTGCTTTATCATGCATAAAAGATCCTTTCAGTACCTTTAAAAATCCCAGCTGCAGCTGCTCCGGCTTCATCGCATAAACCTCATTAAAGGAACACCGGAAGCTCTGATAGTCTTCAAACGGAAGGCCGGCTATCAAGTCAAGATGCTGATGAACATTATGACCTTCATTCAGCGTCTCAACTACCTGCCTGAGCTTAAGGATATCCATCGTCCGGTGAATTTCCCGCAAAGTCTCTTCATTTGTACTCTGCACGCCGATTTCCAATTGGATCAGGCCGGGTCTCATCTGGCGGATCAAGTGCAGTGCATCCTGATCCAGCAAATCAGCCGCAATTTCGAAATGAAAGTTTGTCACACCATTGTCGTGGTTTTTTATATATTCCCAGATCTCCATTGCATGGTGTTTATTACAGTTAAATGTCCTGTCTATAAACTTCACCTGCGGAACCCGGTGTTCAAGGAAAAAGCCCAATTCCTTTTTTACCAGTTCTGTATCACGGAAACGGACCGATTTATCGATAGAAGACAGACAGTAACTGCAGGAAAACGGACAGCCCCGGCTGCTCTCATAATATACGATACGATGTTCAAATCCTTCCAGATTCTGATAGAGAAACGGCAATGTACTGAGATCCATCACCGGCCGGATCGGCAGGTCCCGAATCAGGCCGTTTTCGCCGCGATAGGTGAGGCCGGGTATTGATTCCAACGTCCGCCAGAAATGATCAACTCTTTGCTGAAGCAAATCAGAGTCTTTGGCCTGTTCCGAATCGCCCGGTACACCATCAGTGTCTCCCGGCTTTTTCTGCCGTTCCATACTGCTCCCCAGCCGCTCATACGCGCACAAAAGCCGGGAAAACACTTCTTCGCCCTCACCTTTCATAACACCGAACACTTCCGGCTCACGCACCAGCAGATCCGCGGCATCGAACGATACCTCCGGCCCGCCAAGCCAGATATCGGTATCCGGCAGTACTTTATGCAGGTCCCGTACAATTTCCAGTACATAAGTAATATTCCAGATATAACAGGAAAATCCCACTACATCCGGCTGTCTGCGATAAATATCTTCAAGCACCTGCTCCATCTGATTATTAATCGTATATTCCCCGATCTCTACATGCCATCCAGGGAGGCCATCTCCGTCCGGATCATGACCTCCCTGTTTGTGCATTTCTGCATATGCTTTTAAACTGTACACTCCCGGGTTGGAATGAATATATTTGGCATTGATTGCCGCTAACAAAAACTTCATATTTTACACTTCAATCTGAATCATTCTTCCTGTCTCTTCATACTTGTAATGACGGACACCGGCGGCATTGAGCATACGTTTGGAAGCCCGTACCGATGCTGTGTCCGAATATTTGTCTTCTTTATATATCACGGTTTTAATGCCTGACTGGATAATCGCCTTGGCACATTCATTGCAGGGAAACAGGGTCACATACAGCTTGCTGCCTTCAAGACTCCCGCCCCGGTAATTCAAAATAGCATTCAGTTCACTGTGAGTCACGTACAGGTATTTTGTACCGCAGGGATCATCATCTTCACTTTCACGTGCCCACGGGAACTCATCATCCGAACACCCTTTGGGAAAACCATTGTACCCCATCGACATTATCTTGTTATCATTGCTTACAATACAGGCCCCCACCTGTGTACTGGGATCTTTGGAACGTTTGCCTGATAAATCGGCTACCCCCATAAAATACTCATCCCATGAAATATAATCCGCCCTTTTTTTTGACATCCTGACCATTCTCCTTTGTCTGCCTTCTTTTATTGCGATACATATTTAATGCGATACCCCGCTGCTTTTGACAGCCGGTTCATAATCGCCTGTCCCATCTGCTCCCGCGAAAAACTCTCGGAATAGATATAATCCACCTGAAGATCATCAAATTCCCGCAGCACAGAAAACAGGTTATGGGCAATCGTCTCCGGCCGGTCACGCCTGCCTGCGCTGCGCAGAATCCCCGCCGGATATTGATCCATGGTTTCATCCGTACACAAAATCCCGACCCGGTATCCCGCCCGGATCTTCTTTTCGGTCAGACGGTTTATTTCTGATAATACAGCCGCAGATACAGGGCTGCCGTCACCTGCTTCAATCAATGACAGTTCTGCCTTAGGGGCATAATGACGATATTTCATGCCCGGTGCTTTGGGTTTCACATCTTCACTCAACGGCCCCTGAATCGCCGGGTCAATCTCTATTGTATCCACAACTTCCCTGAGCATCTCTAATGTGACTGCCCCCGGACGCAGCATCACCGGAACCGGACCGGTCACATCAACAATCGTGGATTCCATGCCAATACCAACCTGTCCGCCATCTATAATCATATCAATCCGGCCGGCCATATCCTGCCAGACGTGTTCTGCCTTCGTCGGACTGGGCCGTCCCGATGTATTGGCGCTTGGTGCCGCCACCGGAACTCCTGCCAGCTTTATCAGCCGTCTGGCAACCGGATGGCTCGGCATCCGTACCGCAACCGTTTCGAGTCCGCCGGTTGTCCCATAAGGAACCAGATCACTTTTCGGAAAAATCAGCGTCAGCGGACCGGGCCAGAAAACCTCTGCCAACCGCCTTCCCGTCTCCGGTATATCAGCCGTCAGCGGTTTCAAATCATCAAAGGATGAAATATGGGCAATCAACGGATTATCCGAAGGTCTGCCCTTTGCTTCGTAGATCCTCCCAGAAGCCTTTTCATCCAGTGCATTTGCCCCCAGCCCATAGACAGTTTCTGTGGGAAATGCCACCAGACCGCCGGACCTGATAATCCTGGCCGCTTCCATTAATTCGCTTTCCGCTGTGTCAGTATCCTCTATATATATTACTTTTGTATCCATCACAATTACTTCCTTCTTAGCACAGGACTCTTTTGTTCCTGCCTTTTATCATATCACAACTGATATTGAGGTGCAAGAAGTCAATCTGCGGTTTTATACGGGGTTTTATTCCCTGGTATGTGCCTTGGTTTCGTGACTTGATCAGTTGGCTGCATCTTTTTAAACATAACAGGAGACACATCAAAACGATTATGTTTTTGTGTGTCTCCTGTTATGTGTTAAATAATTGAATATTACATAATTTTACCGGTACGAACTTCTCTCCGGTTCCCCATACCATGAATCAGGAAACTGATCCGTTTGTATATCACTGCGGTAATTCCGCTTGCCACTGCGCCCTTAATCAGATTAAACGGAGCAACACAGATTAGCGCAAATGTCCAGATGTTATTAACTGCCGGATTAATAACTGCCCCTGCTGCTATAATATTTTCCAGCGGCATAAAATTCGAATAAAACGGCAGCATTACCAATGCATTTACAACCACTCCAACCACTGTCATCATTACTGTTCCCAGAACCATTCCTATTACGGCACCCTTTTTAGATCTGCTGTATTTATAGACCAGACCGGCCGGCAGAATCAACGTACAACCAATTACCAGATTGGAAAACTCGCCGACAAAACCGGTGGACGTTGGCTTTAACAACAATTTAACCAGAATCTTTACAACCTCAATGACTGCACCGCCAACCGGACCTAATGCAAATGTCCCCACCAGTACCGGCACCTCGGAAAAGTCCAGCCCGTAAAAACTCGGTGCAATAAACGGAATCGGTATTTCAAACAGCATCAGCACTGCCGACATCGCTCCCAAAAGACCTATCACCGCTACATTTTTCGTTGACAATAATTTTGTCTCATTCATCCTTTTTTCCTCCTGGAATTTGATTTAAGTTCATCTTGCGGAGGAATTATGTGACCGGTCAAAACATGAATAAAGAGTACGGCTTGACGGACTCTCGCGCCGGAGCGCGGTTGCTTTGGCAACCATCTTCCTTAGCGCGTAGTGCACATCCATAGCGAAGCGTTTTTTGTTTAACAGAGCACTTTTCTATTAAACAAAAAAACCCAACCTGCAATGCAGGTCGGGGCATCTTATCTTGTCTTGATCCACAGAGTTCACGGACTCTGTGCGTCACACAATTTCTTCTCTCATCCAGACTATACTGTCGGTTCCGGAATTGCACCAGATCAACCACTTATGTGGGTCGCGGACTATACCGCCGGTAGGGATTTGCACCCTGCCCCGAAGAACTTATATTTAATTTACCTTTGTATGATAGCATAGTTAGACAGCGATTTCAATAGGTTCGGCAAGTTTTGTCAAACAAATCCAACCAGCCAGTCTTTTGCAATTTCAGGATCATTATAATACGCTATGCTTACAGTGCATCCCTTTTCCCTCAACAACTTGTTGATAGCGCGTTTATCCTTCAGCGAACACCCGACCAACGCAAGCTTTGAAATCTTGTGGCTGATTGCAACGATATGACTGCATAATTTTTCATATAACAATTTGTTCTTTTTTGTCTCATATAGATCTATCCATATTTTGCGGCCGCCATGAGACTTTAGAATAAAAGCTTCTTCTTCATCCATTATTCTTGCCAGACGCTCAAAATCATCATGGTAACTTCCATAATGCAGCGGATGAAGCTCTCCGCCTTTATAGTAATATGGACACAAACTGCCGCTTGGCGATTTCTTCAGCATAATAATCCCCCTGATCATCAACTATTTTTGATTGTGTACCGAGTTTCCCGCATACTCAAAACGCGGGCTTTGAAGTCCGAACTCAAAAGTATCTCCATTTACAAGGCCCACCGTATATTCACTATCGTATAATTGCAACAGAAAACCAGCCATCTGTGCACTGGTATGATAAGTTCCAAAGCGTGCGGCATAGTCGTATTCAGATACATCATTCGCTGTTTTGCCAAACTCAGTTTCAGTTGCTGCCGGAGCTAAAACCTTTGCTTGCAGCTTTGCCCCCGCCGCCTTCAGTTCGTGTGCCAATCCCTCTGTAAACGCTCCCACAAAGAACTTGGTGGCACAGTAGGTGACAGCATTCGGAACGATGACATACCCGCCGCGGGAGGACAAGTTGATAAGTTGAGTGCCCTCTACATCTTGATAATCCCGCACATAAAGGGAGGATAAAATCGTCAGGGCTTCAATATTCAGGCGCAGCATTGTCTCGATTTTATGCGGATCCTGCTCTGCAACGCTGCTGTAATTGCCGAAACCGGCATTGTTGATCCAGGTTTCAATCTGATAAGAAGCAAGAGACTCGTACAGCTGATATACATTTGCGGATATAGATAAATCGCAGACCTTAATGACAACATCCACGTCTGGATTGGCTGCATGTATTTCTCCGTGTAATTTCTCCAACTGCTCTTTTCTACGTGCGACCACAACAATATTCTTACCGCGTTCGGCGAATGCCAACGCCGCCGCGTATCCAATGCCGGAACTTGCACCGGTAATCACCGTGTACTTTTCTATATTTCCCACTTGAAACACCTCCACATATTTGATATGCTCTCACTATACAATGTAGAGTTCACTCTAGGTCAAGTATTCAAGGAGGATTTTTATATGAATTACTCTATTGGCGAGTTTTCAAAACTTTCAGGTATCAGTATCCATACCCTGCGGTATTATGAAAAAGAAAACCTGATAACTCCTGATCGCAAGGAAAACGGTCGGCGTTGCTATACGGAAAACGACATTACATGGATCGAGTTTATCAAACGGCTGAAAGACACCGGAATGCCTATCAAAGAGATAAAGCAATACACCAATCTGCGGGCGCAAGGCGATGATACTTTGAAATCCCGTATGGAAATGCTAATACAACATCGCATAACAATCCTGAATGAAATCGCCTCCATGCAGGAGAACCTTTCAAAACTGGATGATAAGATCGAGTATTATCGCGATAGAATATCCGCTGCGACTAAGGCACCATAATTTATGTACGGGTATATTTTTTCTCCAATCGCTCTAATACTTCGTTATAATCCTTGGTTCTCCCTTCTTTTACTTGTTCAATTGCCTGAAAAACCATATTTCTGACTGCTTTTTGATTGTCATCATTCTCCCGTTCATACTCCTGTCTTTCAGTCATTGCCATTATCTCATTCCCTTTCTTTACATCAGAGCATCGCCGCCGACACCATTATCCCCAAATTGTCATGATAAATTTCCCCAAACTGTGATATCGGCAGCGGATTTTCCCCCTGTCCCGCTTCAATCGTATACCCCGGCCTGCCATACTCCTGCAGAAACCAGTCTTTATAGCCGGCAAAACTGGATGCATAAGGTACATCTGCCAGCAAATAACCGCTCACATCAGAGAACAACTGCCCGATCTGCTGCGCCTCGGCTCCGGCATAATCCATAAACTGCCAGTAAATCACTTTGCCCTGGGTATGCCAGGTCAGCACCATATCAAAATGATTCATCTTTGTAAACTGATAAAGCGCGATCGATTCCGGCTCTGACAATGGGGTCACACCAACATAATCCCGCGGTGCCGGCTGAGTATACCCGCCTGCTGCCTTGATCTGCCGCGCCTGTTCCCAGCCGGCCGGAAACTGCAGATTCAGATCAACACCATTGATATTTGCCTTCCACCCATCCGGAAATGGAATATTCGGATATCGTCCGGCTATCTCCTCCGCCTGCTGATATAAGTCCGGGGCCAGCATCCCGGTCACCAGATCCACGCCATCCGGATTACACATCGGCACTATGTAAATAGTGGTTTTTTCAAAAATACGCCGTGCCGGATATCCAAAGATTTCACTACTGTGAACATATGCCAGTGACAAATCTTCAACAAACTTCATCAGTACCGGTGTAACAATCCATTCATTCGCATGAATGGATCCGCTGTAAAACACCTTGCGTCCGCCCTGTCCAATCTTAATAAGCGGAATCATCTTTCCCGACACACTGTATCCTATAATCCCCAGTTGCAGAAACGGATACAGGGCTTTCAGTGCAGCAATATTCTGATATAAAATATCCGAGCTGTAGTTGATATCGGTCTGAATCACACTGCCGACCGGAACCCTCACCGTCTGCCCAATGAAAATAGTATCCGAATTCATTCCCGGATTCGCATATAAAATCCTCTTTACAGAAGTCTGGAATTTTTCTGCAATTCGAAACAGCGTATCTCCTGCCTGCACAATATAATCCACTCTTCCATTACCAGCAGCCATCTTATTTCCTCACCTTCTTCTCACCTGCAATCTAACATAATATATGCCCGATATGCATTATAAATTCAGCTTCGGCTTTCATGGCAGGTAAAATAAATCACCTGATATTCTTTTGCGATCTCCTTCAAAAATTCAATTCCGCCCCTGACTTTTTCATCATCCAGGTTGACAAACGAATCATCGAATATGATAAAAGGTTTTTCATCCGGAAACATAACATCAACCAGCGCCATTCTCATGCACAGTCCGATCAAATCCTGATACCCGACACTCAGAAACGCCGTGTCACGCTGTTTTCCCTGTTCCCTGACGGTGATATTAATATGGGCATCAATGGCATATTCCGACGCTTCCTGCCCGGTCAGGATCTGATAATATTTCTGGAACCCCCGCATCACCGGCCCCATATATCTGGCCGTAAAATTTTCCTTTGAAGTTTCCAGCAGTTTTTTAGTATGACCCAAAATCTGATAGCGGTGTTCCAGATCCTGTTTCTCATCCTGAATCCGTTCCAGTTCTTCTTCTGCCTCGGTGATTTCCATCCGCTGCTCCTGAAGATCCTCAATCTGTTTCTCATACCCCTGGATCGTTTCAGCAATATGATCCAGTTCTTTTGAATAAACATTCAGCTGGTCACTCAGCTCGGTCAGCTGAGGGATTTCGGCCACATCAGCAAGGGATTGATAAACCGCGACATCATGAGTCTGTTCAAATACTGCCTGCTCCGTACTGGCCTTGTCTGCGTCAACAGTTATTGCCTTAAAGTTCTTAAAGTGATCCCGGATCTGCTCCAGCTGATCATCCAGTTCATCCTGTCCGTTAACGCCAAAACTATTTGTAAATTCCACTACCTCGGCATAGAAATCATTATAATCTGTCTTTGCATCATGATACCCCTGCTGCTTGTCAGTTAACTGCCGATAACGGTCAACTGCAGCCGACAGCCGCGTGATACTTCCAACATATTGGTCAGGCCGGAATATCTGTCCCGGATAATAAGCCGCCAGCAGTCTCCTGACACCTTCCTCAAATCCGCTATAATCAGCCTCCATACACTTCTCTTCATAGGCCCGTTTTTTCCGTTCCAGCGTATGGTAATCTCCGATCTGATTCTGCAGTTCATACAAAGTATCCAGAACCGTTGATTCCTGATAAGGAATCCGGCAGGTCAAAAAGAAATCCTGTATCCTTTTTTCGGTATTGCGAATGAAAGCTTCCTCATCGGCTATTTCCTGCTCAAGAGCTGCCCATTTCAACCGGTTCTTTTCGTCATATTTGTCTTCCTCCGCCTGGCCTGTCTGGTCACTCTTCTTCACCAAAAATGAAGCTGCAATCAGTACAGCACCGATCACCACCCCAATAATACCTGCAATGGTGCTGACAAATAGTAATCCCATACCTGCCAAAGCCGCCATCACACCAATAATCAGCAGTGACGGAAGGTTATTCCGGTTATCCGATGGATTCCTTTCTGTCTGTGCGCTGTCATTCGATGCTTTCAGAGTATTCAGCTTATCCCGCTTAAACTCAATGGCACTCTTTTTCTCAGACCGCTGACTCCATGCGCTTCGGTATTCCTGCAGCTTTTCAGCCTCCGGTATACCATAACCAAATCGCGCAGTAAACGCACGAAAGCGCGCTTCTTCCTCACCAGACAACTTTAGTTCAGCACTATCCCGGCGAAACGTTTCAAGCCGCTCAGCATATTCACTGCATGTTTGAATTTCTGTTTCATCCGGGCAGCCTGATGCAAACTGTCTGTCAAGCGCCTCCAGACTTCCCTGTTCCGCTTCTGTCAGATTAAAATGCTGCATCTGGGCCCGGCAGGTTTTGATTTGATCAATTTTGGCCTTACACCGCTGAATTTCATCTTCTGTCGGCACATTACCGCGGAAAAACTCTGTTTCCGATGCCAGCCTCCTCGTTTGCAGCTCGACCTCACGGCAAAGCCGTTCATACTCCTTCTTCCCATCAATCAGATCTTTGCTCTCACTAACCGCTTTCATCCTGCCCTGGATGGTCTCTCTGGAGAGCTTAACTGCTTCTCTCTTTGCCCGCTCCTGCTGCAGTTTATCGGTACACTCACTGATCGCATCATCAATGGCTTTTCCGCCGGTAATATCATACCTGAGGGCGCCTATCTGAGTCTCCAGCCGTTTAATCTGTCCGGTCTTTCTGGTTGGCGACAACTGGTTCAACAGATCACTTAATTTCTTATGTACCGTTTCATAATTGTTAATATCATCCGTATTTTCAGCCAGATTTCCGATCTTGGCATGAATGCTGTCCGTCGGACTGGTGATACAACTGTTCTGGGCAATAAAAACGGTCCGTGAAAAAGACTCACCGTCAATTTTAAAAATCTCCTCACCGATTGCCGCAGAAAAGTCCTGGCATTCCAGATTCGTATCCAACCGCCGCAGGGAAAATTCATCTTCCTTTTCTTTTGCCCCAAAAGTCCGGCTGACTTCATACCCAATACCGTTCATCTCAAATGTCAGCTCGCCGCCATAACGCCCCTTCTGCCACGGACTGTAGCGTTTGCGTTCATTTTCAAGGATGCTGCGTTTCCCTTCATTGCCAAACCCGTAAAACATAACTTTGATAAAAATCGTCAGTGTACTCTTCCCCCACCCGTTCGGCTTATTCAGCACAAAGGGATTCTGCGTAAAATCCAGCTCCAGGTCACTCAGCCCGCCAAAATTCTCAATATGACATGTCAAGAGTTTCATCCTAATTCCATCTCCTCTCCCGCCAATGCCCGAATTCCGCAGCGAATCACTTCAGCCTTGGTATCATCATCCAGTTGTGACGCATTTACCGTTCTGACAAATTCGCCTTTTAGCGACTGGTCCAGAGCAAACGAATTATAATCCACTGCCAGTTTTGTTTTGTCTTTTATCTCAAAAAGATAGTAATCCGCCCCAAACTGCCGCAGTAAATATTCCAGGTTCTTTTCGCATTCCACATCGACATCTCCGGTCAGTACCACCCGGACCAGACTCTTTTCATGATAATCCGCCGATTTCAACACATCATCAATCCGGCAGGCAATTTCGGCCGATGTCATACACTCAGAAATGTTAACCGGTACAAGGTATAAATTCCTTGCCGCAAAAGGAATGAATCTGCTCTCTAATGTCTTTCTTTCCTCATCAATATCAAGTAAGACAAAACCACATTCACCACATTCATCAAAACCACGCCCCTCCAGACAGCCGCTGTAACAATACACGCCACGCTTGTCCAGTTCCGCACATTTATATGTATGAATATGCCCCAAGGCCAGGTAGTCAATTCCTTTGCTGCGCAGCGCTCCCAGATTCACACATTCCGTCTTGTCCCCGGTCCGGTAGTTGGATTCCTGCCCATGCAGTACCACAATGTTAAACTTATCATGTGCAAGAACGAGCGAATTGTATATAATATTTTCATTTCCGGCATTCAGCTCCACCCCGGTGATCACCACCGGCGACCGGCCATCCGGCTCCACCGGACAGGAAATCCAGTCGTTATCAAACAGCTTCATATTGTCCGGTATTTCTTCCAGCGCACTTAAGAAACCATCAGCATCATGATTTCCTTTCAGATAGTAAAAATCAATCTCCGGATGATCCGTAACAGTCTTTATGACGCTGTTTCTCGCCGTAGCCGAAACCAGTTTCGTATCAAACATATCACCGGCAATAATAATTGCCCGCACGTTTTGCTCCTGTGCATACGCAACCATGCGTGAAAACGTCTGCAACAGCTCAATCCGCCGCTCCTTTGCCTGAATTTTTGACAGATGCGTCCTTAATTTGGAATCCAGATGCAGGTCAGCACAGTGTATTATCTTCATGCATTTCTCCTTTGTTGACTATTTCCACTTCCACCCTGTTAGTATGCTGCGGATTCCCCTTTGCCAGCGGCGTCGGATGCTGAGATGTCAGTACATTAATCGATCCTCCAATGTCAATACCGTCCTGATCTGTCTTAAGCCAGGCCCCCTGGGACAAAGCCACCACTCCCGGCATTATCCGTTCTGTCACATTCACCGGAATGCGGATTCGCCCCCTGTCATTCCATACATACACCATACTTCCGTTCTCAATCCCCCGGGCATCCGCATCTGCCGGATTCATCCAAAGCTGCTGCGGATCAATCCGATGCATTTCCAAATTATTATCATGAATTGAATGGCAGCGCCGTTTCGTATGCCAACCGACCAGCTGCAGCGGATATGCCTGAAATGCGGGATCATCGGCGCCTTCCCGGGCCGGTACATATCCCGGAAGTGGCGGCACATATTCCCGATACTCAGTCTGATAAATCCGTTTAGAAAAAATCTCAATCTTACCGCTTTCCGTCGCAAACGGATAACGGTCAGGATCTCTGATCTCCTTCTCAAATGCCACCAACGGCTCATTATCCGGATATCGATAGATCCCCGATTCCTTTAATTCTTCGTATTCCGGCAGCACCGGCTCCTGCTGACGTAGCACCTCATAACGATCACGAAGCCACGCTTCCACTGTTTCATGTCCCTCTGTAAATTCAGCCTTCAGTCCCAGTCCATCTGCCACTTCCACCAGCCAGTCATACTCAAACCGTGATTCTCCAACCGGATCAATCACCTTATTATGAAACCCGATAAAGTCACCGCACTCCCATGGCATGGCAATATTCTCACTCTCAAACATTGACGTACCCGGAAGCAGAATATCCGCATACTTTGCACTCGGAGTCATAAATAAATCACTGCATACGATAAATTCACACTTACCAGTATCCCTTAATATCTCCGCTGTCCTGTTCGTATCACTGTGCTGATTGATCAGGGTATTCCCCGCCAGATTAAGAATCATCTTAATATCCGACTGCAAATGACCGCCTCCGGTCACACCATCGAGCTCCGTCATCTCCCTGCCCCTGACAATTGCTTCCGTCCATAAAAACACCGGTATTTTATACGGATACGGATTCGCGACCTCAGGCATCGTCACCTTAGGATGTCGTGACCAGGTTCCTTTTCCGGCCGCCCATCCGCCGCTCACACCGACATTCCCGGTCAGGCACGCCAGCATTATCCCGCCCCGGGTCGCCTGCTCACCATTTCCATGGCGCTGCACACCATACCCCGGTACCAATGCCGCCGGTTTCGCCTGAGCATAAGACCTCGCCAGCCAGATAATATCTTCGACCGCAGTTCCGGTGATCTCAGATGCCCACTCCGGTGTCTTTTTCACACCATCCGACTCACCGTTCAGATAAGCAAAATAATTCAGCCCGGGGTCCACCCCTTCCGGCATATGCTCCGCATCAAACCCAACGCAGTAACGGTTTATAAATTCCCGGTCATACAGCTTGTCCTTAACAATTACATATGCCATGGCATCCATAAGCGCCGCATCAGTTGCCGGATGAACCGGAATCCACCTCGCCCCCAATGCTTTTACCGTATCATTCATCCGCGGATCAACCACAACAATAGGAACTCCCTTGTCTCTGGCCTTTTGCAGATAATACAGCGATCCGGCATCAAACTTTGTCTCCGCGGGATTATGACCCCACAATATAATAAATGAAGAATCCAGCCAGGTATCATAGCTGCTTCCGCTCTGTTCCGTTCCGTATAAAAAAGGGGTAGTATAAGAGACACAGGCCGTACTGTAAGAATTGTAATAGTCCAGATAACCACCATCCAGTGACAGCAGACGCTTGGCCAGAGAATTGCCGCGCAAAAAAGCCGACACCCCGGTAGCATAATTGACATACCGGGAACCCGGACCGTAAGTGTCACGTATCCTGATCCATTCTTTCACAATGATATCGACCGCTTCTTCCCAGCTGATCCGTTCAAACCGCCCTTCTCCCCTGGCACCGGTCCGGCGCATAGGGAAGAGCAGCCGGTCCTCACCCAGAAAGGTTTTATGGTAATTCAAACCACGGACACAGGCCGTCAGCGGAATTTCATCCCCCGCCTCCTGCTTTGTCTCCGTCGTTATCCTGGTAATCGTCTGGTCTTTTACATGAGCCCGGATAATGCAGCGTCCGCCGCAGTTATTCCGCCCCATTGTCGGAATGATCCGGGCTCCATCCTCATCTTTTTTCCACATACAAGTTTTATCTCCTAATAAACGGTATTTAAATATTCCATAACTCCCATATGTATTGTCCACGCAATCCGGTTCTGATATTCCTCCTGACTCAGAGCCACCGCCTCTTTCCAGTTAGACAAAAAACCGCATTCCACGATAACAAGCGGCTGCTTCACATGCAGCAGCAAATAGTAGTTATCATTTGCTTTTGCCAGTCTCTTGTTTTGGTCTCCCAACACAAAGTCAAACCGCTTCTGAATAATATCTGCCAGCTTCTTCCCTTTATCTGAGCTCTTATAATAAAATACCTGTGCCCCTGATATCGGTTCTTCATGATAACTGTTCTGATGAATACTGATCACGATCGCCGGATTGGTCTCCTCGATCAGCTTGCAGCGGTTGCGCATATCAACCATCTTCTTTTGGCTGTCGCTGGCCTCATACAGTCCCCTGTCGTCTTCTCTGGTCATCACCACCGTCACATCCGAAGCTTCCAGATAAGCTTTCAGCTTCATTGCAATCTCCAGATTGATTTCCTTCTCCAGGCTTCCATCCACACCGATCTTGCCGGGATCATTGCCGCCATGCCTAGCATCACATTTGCGTACTTTATTTAATAGAAGAAACAGTAGCTTGCACAACTACTAATCAATATTAACATAGAAAAAATAGAAACACAACTGACACCCAACCTGCCACTCCCCACCATTATTTAAAATTTATTTTATCTGAAACCCACCTTTTTACCCCAAATTTCCAACATTAATTTCTAAGATGCACAATTACCCATACATATTGACCCTTTGCGAGTGCCACACATTCAAATTACGCACCCTGGCAATGGTCGATAAACCCTTATTTTATATAGGTTCTTGCGTAATGTGTTGGTATCATTGACGTTAGGTGTATTTGCATTTTAATGCACTTAATTTGCCTTTGGAGAGGTTTTGTGTCTTAGGTGAGGAAGATTATCCTAAAATCATTTCTGAGCCAAATTTGACCCCTCTGGGTGGTTTAAAAGTTATGTTGAATTAAATTTACTCAGCCAACTTTTTATATTAAATAGCACTATATTTTTACATAGCAAAAGAGCCAGTCCCCCAACCAGCTCTTCTCATGCTTAAATATTAAGGTATGAATAACTTCAATAAACTGTCAGATGCTTTTAGCTTCATATCTTCTGTAATTTCAATTTCCACTTTCCTTGTTTCTTTTTTGTCTGCTAAATATACATAAAACTCCAACCATTGCTGACCATAATTACCTGTCATTAGTTTAAAATCTTCCAACTTTATTTTTTCATTTTGGTATGTAGCAGAAGATTCATTTGCATCAAGGCTAGGTGGTACTGGGATATCAATTTCAATTTCAATATCACAAAATGCAACTTGTAGCTTATCTGGTAAGTTGCCATTGGAATCCTTTAAACTATAAATATATTCCCATGGAATATAATAATTTGTTCCAAAACCTTCTTTTTTTATAATCACTTCACTGTTAATGATTTTCTGAGCTGTCACTAGATTGCCCTGATTCAATGACTTCGTT
>DAMAMW010000049.1:0-43481 GCA_032073745.1 Lachnospiraceae bacterium
GGGACATAATCACGTGTGGCATATAAGGACATTATCATAAATCGATCAGAAAAATCACAAGCTGGATAAAATAAGAGTTGTCTTTTTCGGTAAACTATGCTAAAATTACCTTGTTTGACTATTAGGAGGTGTAAGTGAGATGCTGAAAACGATTTTATCTGTGATTTTTGTTATTATATGTGTGATTTTAGCTGCAATCGTATTACTTCAGGAAGGCAAGTCTGCAGGACTCGGTTCGATCAGCGGTATGGCGGATACCTATTGGGGCAAGAATAAAGGACGCTCTATGGAAGGGAACCTGGAAAAATTTACAAAGTTTGTAGCAATAGCATTTTTGCTGCTCGCTGTAGTATTGAACGTACTGTAAGGATGAAAGCACTCTTGGTCACAAGAGTGCTTTTCTGTGTAAATGGGTAACCTGATAAGGCAGCACCATACTCAATGTCGCACAAAAAACGTGCTCGTTTCGTAGGTATACTTGATTGCTAAGTTCGAAAAGACTTCACTAAGCACTCAAAGCAAGGAGATATATGACAGAAGAATTATTAAAACAAAGAAAAGAAAAAATGCTGGCCCTGCTTCAGGATCCAACTTATGTTCCGATGAAGCTGAAAGAGTTGGCGATGCTGCTTGATATCCCAAAAGATCAGCGTGATGACCTGCGGGAAGTGATGGATGCGCTGGTTTATGATGGTCTGGCCGGTGTCTCAAAGAAGGGTAAATACGGCAAGCCGGAAGTGATCACCCTGACCGGTACCTATACCGGGAATGCCAAGGGATTTGGTTTCGTAATGGTCGAAGGACAGAGCCAGGATATCTTTATTCCGGCTGACCAGGCAGGAAGTGCTTTGCACGGGGATAAGGTCCAGGTGGTGATTGATCAGTCGGCTCATGGCAAGCGGCCGGAGGGCAAGGTTCATCGTGTTCTCGAACATGCAAACCGTAATATTATCGGTTTTTACCAGAAGAGCAAAGGATTTGGTTTTGTAATCCCTGATAATCAAAAGATCAATAAGGATATTTTTATTCCGCAGGGAAAAGGCATGGATGCCGTAACCGGACATAAAGTAGTGGTGACAATGACCGATTTCGGCAGCGACCGAAAGAAACCGGAAGGAATTGTGACCGAGATTATTGGCCACATTAATGATCCGGGGACCGATATTTTATCGATAGTTAAAGCTTATGGATTGCCGGAAGAATACCCCGATGAGGTGATGGCGCAGGTTGGCCGTATTTCCGACGAGGTAACTGCTGCGGATACTGCCGGCAGAAAAGATATTCGTGACTGGCAGACAGTTACGATCGATGGTGAAGATGCCAAAGATTTAGATGATGCAATCACAATCAGCAGAACGGATACAGGATATCGCCTGGGCGTTCATATTGCGGACGTAACAAACTATGTGACCGAAGGCTCACCGCTTGATGAAGAGGCGCTGAAACGGGGAACCAGTGTGTATCTGGTGGACCGGGTTATCCCAATGCTGCCTCATAAGCTGTCTAATGGAATCTGTTCCCTGAATGCCGGAACCGACCGTCTGGCACTCAGCTGTATTATGGATATCGATTCAACCGGACGGGTTATGGGGCATGAGATTGCAGAGACAGTGATCAATGTTGACCGCAGAATGACATATACAGCAGTTAACAGCATTGTGACGGATCGCGATGAAGCATTGATGGCGGAGTATGAAGGTTTTACGGATATGTTCGATCTGATGAAGGAACTGGCCGACATCTTAAGGGACAAGCGCAGGCAGAGAGGTGCCATTGATTTTGATTTCCCGGAAAGCAAAATCATCCTCGATGAAAAAGGCAAACCGGTCGAAATAAAACCATATGACCGTAATACGGCAACAAAAATCATCGAAGACTTTATGCTGCTGGCGAATGAAACGATAGCGGAAGATTATTTTTGGCAGGAACTGCCATTCGTTTACCGGACCCATGACATTCCTGATTCGGAAAAGATGAAACGTCTGGCCACCTTTATTAACAACTTTGGATATACAATGAAAACCCAGCAGGGTGAAGTTCATCCAAAAGAACTGCAGAAGCTGCTCGACCGGATTGAAGGAAGTGAAGAAGAGGCGCTGATCAGCAGACTGATGCTGCGTTCGATGAAACAGGCCCGCTATATGCCTGCATGTACCGGACATTTCGGTCTGGCTGCCAAGTACTATACTCACTTTACATCACCGATCAGGCGTTATCCCGATCTTCAGATTCACCGGATTATTAAAGAAAATTTGCGTGGAGGATTGACAGATAAGCGCATTTCCCATTATGATAAGATATTGGCAGGAGTTACCAGCCAGTGTTCACTTACCGAACGACGGGCCGAGGAAGCAGAACGCGAAACAATCAAACTGAAAAAATGTGAATATATGTCCAAGCGGATCGGTGAGGTTTTTGATGGTGTGATTTCAGGCGTGACAGCCTGGGGCTTTTATGTAGAATTGCCAAATACCATCGAAGGCATGGTCCGGGTCAGTGATCTGACGGACGATTATTATCTGTTTGATGAAGCTTCGATGGAACTCGCCGGCGAAATGGGACGCAAGAAATATAAGTTGGGGCAGAAGATCCGGATTCAGGTAACGGGAACTGACCGTTTGACGAAGACGATTGACTTTATTCCGGCGGAGGAGTAAATATGGAAAAACAAACAATCAAGTTAATAGCGAATAACAAAAAAGCTTACCACGATTATTTTATTGATGAAAAATACGAATGCGGAATCGAATTGTTCGGTACTGAAGTAAAGTCGATCAGGATGGGAAAATGCAGTGTTAAGGAGGCGTTTGTCCGCATCGATAAGGGACAGGTTTATATCTCCGGTATGCATATCAACCCTTACGAGAAGGGCAATCTGTTCAACAAAGATCCGCTGCGGGTCCGCAGACTGCTGCTGCACAAGGCGGAGATTTATAAACTTGAAGGTAAGATTCGCGAAAAAGGATATACTCTGGTGCCGTTGCAGGTTTATTTCAAGGGAAGCCTGGTGAAGATATCGATCGGCCTTGCCAGAGGTAAAAAGAATTACGATAAGCGTCAGGATATCGCGAAAAAAGATCAGAAACGCGAAATCGAGCGTGACTATAAACAAAAAATCAGGGCATAAATCCGCCCTGATTTTTTTGTCTCATTTTATGAAATGAAGTGTAATAGGGAGGGACATAAAGTGGATCAGGATTATTTGCGGAAAACGACAGAACAGCTGGAGGCGCAAGAGTTAGAATATATCAGGCAGCGTTACCCGTCCAGTCAGGTATATAAAGGGTTGGGCCTGACCAGGGACACTCTGAGATATTATGAAGCACTGGGGATATTATCGCCGAATAAAAATGAAGATAACAATTACCGGGAATATTCCGTTGATGACATTATCAATATACTGGCGATTGATTTCTATCGGAAGCGGGGAATCACACCCAAAGAATTAACACAGATAAAATCGGAACATAAACCGGAAAAGTACCGGCAATTATTTGTTGATAAAAAAGCAGAACTGGTTGAGTATATCAGATATCAGCAGAGAGTCATGGCAAAACTGGATGAAACCATCGCTTTTATGGAAACGATTGAACAGGAATTAAACCAGATAACAGTCAGGGAGTTTCCTGTGTATGAAATTTATGAAGAAATATCTTCCTATACCGATATTAAAGCGTATAAGGAAAAAGTGTTGAAGCATATCGATATCTCGGAGGATGATATCGTGTCAAATCTGTTTAAAACAGTGTGGTTCGATGATAAGGGGTATCTGGACACAAAATCGTATCTTGTTAAACCGGTGCAGGAAAAGATTCCGGGCAAAAGTTATCTGGATCATGGAGAGGCAATGTATATGGCAGTTGAAGGTCAGATAACCGACAGGGATGATCAGATGATGAGCCTGTTTGTCGAATGTATGGAGTGGGCCAGGCAGCATCAGCGCAAATTCAGGGGCGTCGTCTATATGAAGGTTAAATGTATCAGATGGAGTGATAAGGGAATGAGAAATTATGTAGAATTATGGGCTCCGCTCAGTAAATAATTTTGTTAATTCAGATGTTGACTTGGGGGACACCCTCAACCTTATACTTGAACCAATATAGCAGGAGATATTGGCTAATGAGAAAATCAATCGGCAAGTAAGGTTGACGGATTGCTTTACTTTGATGCATAATAACAATGTTATAAAGATTGGGAGGAGTGTAAATATTGGAACAACTGATAAGGGCAAAGGAACTATGCAAGGATTATCAATTAGGAGAAATCACGGTACACGCATTGAAGCGTGTATCTTTTGAAATAGATCAAGGTGAGTTTATTGTTATTCTGGGCCCCAGTGGTTCAGGTAAGAGTACTCTTCTCAATATGATCGGCGGTATAGAAAGTTCCAGCCGGGGAGAGATTTATTATCAGGAGCTGGAATTACATAAGGCAGATGCGAAAGCACTGACGGGATACCGGAGAAAACATGTGGGATTTATCTTTCAGTTCTACAATCTGATGCCCGGACTGACAGCGTTGGAAAATGTCGAACTGGCGGCTGAACTGGCGAGTGATCCTTTGGATGCCAGAACGCTGCTGGATCAGGTGGGCCTGCTGGACCGGGCCGGACACTTTCCCAGCAAATTATCGGGAGGTCAGCAGCAGCGGGTATCAATTGCCAGAGCGTTGTGCAAGAATCCGGATATTTTATTATGTGACGAACCAACAGGAGCACTCGACAGCGAGACTGGCGTTCAGATTCTGGGATTGTTATCAGAATTTCATAAAAAATATGGAAAAACAGTCATTGTTATCACGCATAATGAAAAGATAGCAGAGATAGCCGACCGGGTCTTTTACTTTAAAGACGGCAGTCTGGAACGTATTCAAACGAATCAGAATCCGCTTAACCCGGAGGAGGTGGACTGGTAATGAGAAGTTTCTGGAAGCATGTGCTGCGATCCTGTGTCAATAATATCGGAACCCTGTTTGGGGCCGCCTGTATTATTGCCCTGGGAATATTTATTTACGTTGCAATGCTGGATACGCTGACAAATCTGCGGGGGCAGGTGGACCGGTATTACCAGACCAGCAACATGGCGGATGTATTTGCCGAAGTTGGCGGAATCAGCGAGGCTGAGTTGAAGCAGCTGAAGGACATTCCGGGAATTGCCGAAGTGTCCGGCAAGATGACCATGGATGTGCGAATGCTGATGAGTGGTCAGACCGAGATCGTGACGCTGCATCTGATGTCATATGACGAATCGGATTTACTCAATCAAATGCGGTTGTCTGTTCCCGGAAAACAGGAACGGGGCGTTTATATCGGCGGGAAAATGGTCGCGGCAGCGGAGCTGGAAGCCGGGACTGAGATGACCCTGTTGTTTAACGGCAGCGGTAAACAGTGTGTACTGGAAGGTATTTGTTACGCCCCCGACTACGTTTATGCGATTCCGCCGGGTGGGACGATGATCCCGGACGGTGAGATATATGATATTGCCTGTATGGATAAAAAACAGATGGAGGAACTGACCGGGAAAAAAGATGCTTTGAATGAACTGGGCTTTCGGCTGGAGCCGGGTTATTCCTATGAGGACGTTCGCTATCAATTGATCGATCAGCTGCAGGGCAAAGGTCTGACATCGCTATGTGCCCGCGAAGATCAGCAGAGTTATGGCATGGTGTCGGGGGAGATGGATGAACTGACGGCAATGGGAACCATGCTGCCGGTTATGTTCTTATCGATTTCGGTTTTTATGCTATATGTGGTGTTAAAGAAAATGATTGATAAAGACAAGAGCCTGATTGGTACGGTAAAGGCAATGGGGATGACCGATGGCGAGCTGATCGCCGCCTATATGATGCAGGGCGTATGCGTCGGTATCGCAGGAGCATTGATCGGCAGTTTGGCAGCAGTTCCGTTCGGTCAGTTTATGTTCAACATATATGCGGATTTTTTTGACCTGCCGGACCGGATTTACCACAGTTATGCAGACAGCCGGATCAAAGCTTTTGTTATTGCTGCCGGAGTAAGTATGCTGGCGGTTTACATGGGGGTGCGGGGGATTCTGGAGATTACCCCGGCTCAGGCGATGCGGTCAAGGGCCCCGAAGTCGGCAGTGAACTTTAAATTGCCGGGTACATTTTTACATAAGCTTGGAATCATGGAACGAATGGGGATCCGGTCAGTTGCGAGAAATCCATTCCGTGGTTTTTTGATCATGCTGGCAATTTGCTTCCCTTATTCCATGTCTTCGGTGTTGTTTTCGTTTGATCAGGTCGCCAATCAGATGTTTTTTGACCAGTTCAGCAAGGTACAGGTTTATGATATGCAGATATCACTGGCGAATTATGTGCCGCTGTTACAGGCAGCCAATGCCGGATATGAACTGGATGGCGTGTCACAGAGTGAAGCAGTATCACAGATGATTGCAGAACTTAAACATGAAAACCGGACAGAGTTTACAATGTTATATGGTTTGAATCAGGGTTCTGAAATGTGGAAGATCATGGATCTGCATGGGCAATTCTATCAGCCGCCTGATCGCGGGTTGTATATCAATTCAAAAACGGCAAAGGAACTGCATCTGAACAAGGGTGACCTGGTGGAAGTGAGTGCATCAGGCATTACGGCTGAACCGGTTAAGATTCCGGTTGTCTGTATCCTGGAAGAGAGTCTGGGAAGCGGTTGTTATATATCAAATGAAGGCTTCCGTTATTATTTTAATACCAATGCATTATCAGATACTGTTATTTTAAAAGTCAGGCCGGGGCAGGAACAGCTTGTCAAAGAGCAGCTGTTAAAGACCAGTCAGGTTACATGGCTGGTTGATGCCGGAAGGATTCTGGAGAACTATGAGAGCCAGATGGAAAGTATGATGGTGATGATCAATATGTTCTCGATTATGGCAGTATTGGCCGGTGGAATTCTGATTTATAATATCTCAATGATTAATATCCGCGAGCGGACAACGGAGTTTGGCACGATTATGCTGATGGGCGGTTCGGATTCTGAAGTCGGCAGGATACTGGTTTTTGAGCAGCTGTTATATTTCGTTATGGGAATTCTGGCGGGCTTTCCGGGGAGTATGGGAGTCAAATATCTGGTCGAGAAGGTGATCATATCGGATTCCTATACGCTGAGCCTGAATGTCAGGCTGGGAGCGTATTTCCAGTCATTTGTGATCTGTCTGCTGATCACGGTATTTACCTGCATGGCACAACTCAGGATCGTGCGTAAGATCCCGGTTGTCGACGTATTGAAAGAAAGGGAGTAACATGAGATGAAATTGACAAAAAAGAAAGTGATACTGGCTGCAGCGGTACTTCTGATCGCCGGTTGTGCAGCTTCGACCGGTTATAAAAACATGCGCGGCCTGAAAGTGAGTGCAGTTACGGCAGAATATGGAACGATGGAAGATTATTATACCGAAGAGGGGATATTAAGCTTTGGCCAGGATTATGTGGTGGTGTCTAAGGTGGCCGGGCCGGTCAAAGAAGTTATGGTTGCGGAAAATGCAGCGGTAAAAAAAGGGGATATCCTGTTTACGATAGATGACCGTGACCTGCAGTATGAGAAAACATTGCTTGCAAGTAACCTGGCCGGATCAGAGGCGGAACTGGAGCAAAACCGGATTAATCAGGTGATCACAGCTTCACCGCAGGAATATCTGAGTACGGTTGAGCGGGAACTGTCTGCCAGAGAGGCAGAATACCGTTCAGCCCAAACGGTGGCAGACGCATCGGACTCGTTATATGCATCCGGCAGTATATCCAAACTTGAATGGGAACAGAACAAAGCGGCATATACATCAGCAGCTGCTGCCTGGCAGCAGGCGAAGGACCGCTATACCGAAAGCCGGGAACTGTTAAACAGCCTGCAGGAAAGCGGCATCGATGAATCAACGATTAACGGCAAGTTTTATGACAGTGCGATTTCACAGCTGACTGCACAGATTCAGTCTCAGGAAACAACAATAGCCCAGTTGGATGACAAGATCAGTGACTGTGTGGTTACTGCAGAGCGTGATGGCGTGGTGACCTCTTTGCCGGTACGCGAAATGTCGATGATTCAGGCCGGGGAAACCGCAGCTGTGATCAGCAGCCGCAATCAGAATTCGCCGGCGGGGGGAGGAAACGGCGATTTTCAGCTGCAGGCGGAAGCCGAAGTCCTGACCAGTGTGGCACCATATCTGCGAACCGGCGATCCGGTTGTGGTAACCCTTAAACTGAGAGGAAAAGACAGTACTTTCCAGGGAAGCATCAGCCAGGTTTACGACTTTGCGTCTAAAGGGACATCGGCATTGGGCCTTGATGAGTACCGGGTTCAGGTTAAGGCCGATATTAATGGTGATGAGAGTTTACTGGGAATGGCCGGATATGATGTAGATATCAGGTTTTTGTTGTATTCAGGTGAACAGAAACTGCTGATCCCTTCCGGTGCCATATTCCGGGTAGATGGTCAGGACTATGTGTATGTGATTGAACAGGGAACTGCAGTCAAAACACCAGTTACCGTTGAATATCAGGCAAGTGTCCAGGCGGTGATAACCGAAGGACTTGACGAGGGACAGGTGGTGATATCACTGGTTGATGAAGAAGGAATATATGATGGCGCTAAAGTCTACTTTGAAGCGAAGTAGATGAGGGTTACTGTTGCCGGCTTGCCAGTGAACAGGAACAGATGAGGCGATATTTGCCGGTTATTCGCGGAACATGTTGAAATGTGCGGGAAAGTCAGATATAATTTTATTTGTATTTGATTTTTTGGGAAAATTTCAAGGGGCGGAGGACAGCGCGATGTTTTGTACGAAGTGTGGGAATCAGTTAGATGAGGGAGCGCGGTTCTGTTCCAATTGCGGGGCCAGGAGTGATTCCTCCAATGCATCGAAACTATCAAATAAGAATAAACCACCTGTTATTGTGTTGGTTTTGGCTATTCTGCTGGTGGCGGCTCTTTTAGTTGGTGCAGCTGCGATGGATATTTCCAGACGGAATGAAGACAAGGATATGATTGCTCAAGCGGAGACAACAGTTAAGGACATGACTGATGAGGTGCACGTGGAAACAATAGAACCGGTCGAGACAGTAATGGCTGTTCCGACAGTTCCAACCAGTCAGGCAACAACGGAACCAGGCAGACCGGCGGCTGTTACCTGCAGTGTCCGGTATGCGGATCAGGTCAGCCTTGCAGGGATGACAAGAGTGAACGTGGTAAAGGGTACGGTTCGTGAGTCTTCAACGGTAGTTCAGCAGGACCGGACGATTGACAACAGCGGATGGAGTGCATTTGACGGACAAATTGAAACCAGCTGGCAGGAAGGCGTAGCTGGTGGTGGAATCGGTGAGTATATTTATGGCGGATTTGACCGGACTTATCAGGTGCGGGTGATCAATTTACTGTTGGGTAATCATCGCTCCGATGATTGGTATATTAAAAATAATACCCCGAAAACAGTACTGATCAATATGGGCGGGAAGACATTTCAGGCCAGTTTTCCACAGGAAAAGACCGAATTTTCACTGGTGTTTTCCCAGCCAATCGAGGCCGGTGATATCAAAATCACAATAGATGATGTCCATAAAGGCACCGACTATGCAGATACAATTATAGCCGAAGTAAATATATATGGGTATTGATAAGATGAAAAGAAGCAGAAAAAGAGATAAAAAAGCACAAATGCGGATGCGGCTGATTGCTGCATCCGCACTATGTCTGATATTGGCGGCAGTTGGTATTATTATCTGGTTGATGTATCAGAGGACCGGAGGAGGGACGGCTCAGGTACCGGAGAACGTGAGTCATCCGGAGGTAATTGCCGGTTCTGAAGCGGCTCAGGAGCCAGGTGAGACACCTGACCTGGAGACGGAGACAGAAGCATCAACAGAGGATACAACAGAGGAAAAGGATTCAGAAACGACTGTAGAAACGACTGTAGAAACGACTGTAGAAACAACTGTAGAAACAACTGCAGAGAAGACTGCGGCAGAGACTTCAGAGGCAGAGACTTCAGAGGCAGAGACAGAACCGCCATATCTGGCCAGCTTAAGCGGGTTAAGCCCGGGAACGGTCCTGGATGCAGCCCGGATTGATTTTGATAATCCGGATGCATATTTTATGTCGTGGAAGATTGAAGAAGGGGACAATCTGTATGACCGGATCAACGGGAAGTCATACCGGAAAAATGATTATGTACCGCTGAGTTCATTGCGTTATCTTAAATTGCCCCATTATAATTTTGACGGCCGCATTCAGGTAGGTGAACTAATCGTTAATGCCGATGTGGAGTCGGATATTATGAATATTTTCAAAGAACTGTTTGCAGCCAAATACCAGATCAAGTCAATGTATCTGATTGATAACTACTGGACCGGTGATGCGGAATCCAGTGACTGGGAATCGATCGATGTAAATAATACATCGGCTTTTTGTTATCGCGAAATTACCGGCGGCGGGAAATTGTCAAATCATGCATATGGCCGGGCGATCGACATCAATCCGCAGCAGAATCCCTATGTATCATATGCCAGTGGTTCTCCGAAGTGGGAACATACCAATGCGAATGATTATATCAGACGTGATACCGGCCTGTCCCATGTCGTGACACATGATGATCCGGCTTTTAAGATATTTACCAAATACGGGTTCCGGTGGGGTGGTGATTGGAACTCACCTAAAGATTACCAGCATTTTGACAGGAATTAAAACAAGGCAGAAATACCTGATGACACAACAATAAACAGGCCCGTAACCAACCCGGGCAAGTCCGAATATACTGATAAAAAGGACATGAAAGGTATATTTGGATGGATGCAATAAAAAAATTACAGGCGATAGCAAAGAATGAGGTTGGATATCTGGAAAAGAAGTCTGACAGCAAACTGGATGATAAGACAGCCAATGCCGGCAGCAATAACTATACAAAATATGCGCGGGATATTTATCCGTCCCTGCAGGCCCAGCCATGGTGTGATATGTTTGTGGACTGGTGCTTTGTACAGGCATTTGGAACGGTAGCAGCAAAGCAGTTGATTGGCGGCGGTTTTTCCGCATATACGCCGACATCGGCCCAATATTATAAGAATAAAGGCCGGTATTACAGCAAACCGGAAGTTGGAGATCAGGTCTTTTTCAAGAATTCGACCCGGATTTATCATACCGGAATTGTTACGAAAGTAACATCTTCTAAAGTGTATACGATAGAAGGAAATACCAGTTCCGGCACCGCAGTTATTGCCAATGGCGGTGGTGTATATGAAAAGTCATATGCATTGACGAACAGCAGCATTGACGGGTACGGCCGCCCGGACTGGAGCCTGGTGGAAAAACCTGCCTATACAACAGGCTGGAACCGTGACGATAACGGATGGTGGTATGCGGATACAGAATCCACGTATCATACGTCTGTCTGGCAGATCATAAACAAACATAAATACTATTTTAATGCAGATGGTTATGCCGTTACAAACTGGCAGGAGATTGAGGGCAAGTGGTATTACTTTGAGCCGCGGGCCGGACATGAGCTGGAATGTGCACTGTATATATCGAATGCTGATGGCGTACAGACGATTGGTGAATTTAAAGAGTAAAAAATTCCCTGACCGGCAAGGAGAGAAGCCGCTCAGGGAGTTTTTCTGATTATGGGTTATAACAATATGCATTTTGAATCATCATAAATGCGACGGAATAGTTAAACCATCCGGCCTGCTGATTCCAGCGATATCCGTTGACACTGTTTTGTGCGATATCGGTAGGATAATACCAGAAGCTTTCGCCGTTCCTGGTGGTGATGTACATCAGATTGTTCATGCACAGCTGCAGTACATTAACTACATTATTTGGCGGCATGAATGGTGGAAACTGCGGCGGGTAATTGCCGGATGAGGAACCTCCGATCCACCCCGGTAACGTTGTGATCGATGATGGTACCTGAACATTGCCAACTCCCGGGATCACCGGTGCGGGCAGTGTAGTGGCTGGTGAAGTTCCATTTGAGTTGTTATCCGGTATTACTTCAATCATACCGGTGTCTGGTGTGGTCACTGGGTTTTCCAGTGGAAAAATCGGATTATAATTGAACATGTTTTAACTCCTTTGTCAGCTTGAGTCTGCTATACTACCAACATATTACGGGAGCAGAGAGGGTGTGACATATTTTTATAATTTTATAAAAAAACAATTCGACCAATTTCGCGTACGGTTTTTCGGGAGGAAAAGGTAATGAAGAGAGAACATTGACAGAACTGAAACAGGCAGTTATCGGAGAGAGGTGTCGGGTGCAGATGGTGGGCAATCAGGCAGCCGTGGCACAATTGGCTCTTCCTGAGGTGAACCAGTATAATTTATAACTGAAAATAGCTGGAAAATATGTAGAATAGTGTGTTATTATATAATTGATTTTGTATTTTTAGTTTGTATGGGAGATTATATGTTTTTAAGAAAAACCAGGCCATTATACATGTCTTTATTGATACTCGGAGTAGTATTTCTTTTCGGAGCAGGTTATCATGCAAAAGTAACCATCGATTTTTATTTCATCAAGGATTCTTTGGAAGTAGATGCAACTATTACCGATATCGAAATAATTAAAACAAGAAACTCGGATAAACATAATGTCTATGTAACATTTGAGTTGGAAAATGGGGAATTGCATTCAAGTTTACTAGATACATATGCAGAAGGTATGCAAGTCGGCGATACAATAAGAATTATCTATGATAAGGATAATCCAGAAGAAATAATCTTATGGTGGTCCAGCCCGCTTCTTGTAATGGTTTTTGGAGGGATTGGATTATTGCTTATTGTTGTTGCATTAATTGTGCGTCGAAAAAATAGAAATGTTCCAGCTTTATTATGATACTTTTAAGAAGATATGATTACAGGCAGTTTCCACCAGTTATTCGTGTATTAAATTAGTTCAAATTCACATACCTTCTTAAATAAGTGAATATTATGGCTGGGCATCTAACTGGTGTAAGGCTGCAAGGTCTTTTAACTGGTGTTTTGAGAAGATTGAACAATAAGAAACTGAGAGTTATACTCAAGTTTATTAGGAGGTGTATCACTATGAAAAGATTACTGATTACTTTGTTTATAGTAACATCATTTGCTATGCCTGTTTATGCAGGACAGTGGAAGCAGGACGAGAACGGTTGGAGATATCAGAACGATGCGGGTAACTATCAAACAGGGTGGTATCAAGATGCAGATGGCCGGTGGTACTATTTTGATGAGCAGACTACATATATGTTAACAAATACAAAAACACCTGACGGTTATAATCTTGGTTCAGATGGTGCTTGGCAGCAAGAAAGTGGGGAAAGCATTATTACGGAAAGCTATGACAATGAAACAAATTTAGTAGCGTTGGCTTATGAACGCGGGCCGAGAAGAATTAGCCATTTCCGAAACCCACTACCAGTAACTGTTTACTATAATGATATTTACAATATGTCAGGTGATGGAACAGTTGAAGTATCCGGGATTGGGGTTTCAAAAGATGGCATCGCTTTTATTGATTTAGATGTAAAATCAATAAAAGGTTACCGAGGTAATCTAAATATTCTATACAGAATACAGTGTGCCGATGGAACATATGTAGAGGTTGATAGTAGTGAGGAATTTTATTGCCGGGCAGATAGTTTTTCAACTAAAATATCTCTGCTATCAGAAATCCGTCAGTTAAAAGATATCCAAGTTCCGGTTTCTGTGGAGGTTCGTATTAATGATGCAACACTAATTAATGGTTAGACATAATCAAAGGCGGGTCCTGATCAATCGGCGCCCGTCTTCTTTGATTCTCGAAGCTTTTTATGAGCCAGCCGATCTTTTAATCACGAAAAATCGTTGACGTGTTCTTCTATGTCTCATCAAGTGGAGCTGATCTGCTGGCTTTGGCTGGTGGGTGTCTTTTCAAATATCAAGATATATGATATTATAGTCTGACAAACAAAAGGGAGGAACTAAAGTATGATGAGCAAGGCATTCAAAGGACTAAAGGGGATTGTAATATGTATTATAATTTTATCCTTGGCTGCAGGTTGTGGCCAAAAGAAGCATATTGACTTAGAAATCAGTGATACAAATTTTTCGGATTATTATCGTGATTCACCCGACTACGAAGAACTAAGTGATTTAGTAATTCAGTATTATAATGCAGTCATTAAACAATATAACAAATCAGATGAAAAAAAACTGGGTAGTTTTGAAACGACAGCGGAAATAGAAAATTTGTATAATGAAATAAGTTCTATATCTCAAATTTCATTCGCAAGTAGCGAAAGAGATCTTGATCAAAAGATTGTAACAAATGCTTTGGCGCGAGAACCGATGACAACACAGTTTTTAATAGCTGAACTAGAGTTATTAGCCGCTGCGAATGGGGAAGATTACAAGAATGAAGAATCCTTTGAAAAAATAAAGGATAGTATTTATAAGGCGGTTGAAAACTACGCAAGTGATTCACCAACATCTTAAGCCATTATATAAAGAGATCTCAAAAGAGGTCTCTCATTTTTAATAATACAAAAGGCAGAGGATTAGCCTCTGCCTTTCATAAACAATTCGTATTATTAGTGCGATCGATTTTTCTCAATAAACAATTTGCTCATTGAGTTCGTATTCGCAACATCGAGTGGAGCTGAGGGGAATCGAACCCCTGTCCGAAAACCAATTCCCTGTTCTTCTACTATCATAGTCTGTTCATTGACATTCCCTCCACCGCACGGGAACAAACACCCTTACGGCTTTAGTAGCTTCATATTACGTCCATAAGCTCAAAGCTTTGCAAATGACGTTTCTCACAAAGTCGATGCCAGATTCTTAATGTGTGAGTGCACTAAGGCTGACAACTGCGATTACGCAGCGTATGCTAAATTGTCTTCAGCGTTTAATTTAAGTTTGCCGTTTAACGCACCGCATGCGGATAGCTTCACCAGCTGCATGATCCCCGTCGAAACCAGTACAACCCCTTACTGGTTCACCGTGTTGCCAGGTGAGATTCTTTGATTCTGGTTTATTGTAACACTGCCGGGGCTGATTGTCAAGGTTAGCAGGAGAACAGATTATCGTCATAAAACTGCATAAATTGGAAAAGCCCGAATATACTTATAACAGTTAAGAGCGGCGGGAAATATTATGGAAGAGCAGTCGTCATGCTAGCATGTAAGACTGTTCTTTCATAATATTTCACATCGGATGAACATCCGATGCTTCTTGAATGGCATCTCCACCGCCATTCAAGAAGATAGCCCCGACGCCCCGCGATAAGCTAAAAATCAATTAAAAAAAGGAGAGTTATATCATGGCACGAGGAGTAAGAAAAACAACCCTGGAGAAACTTCGTGAAGAGTTGCAGACAACCCAGGAGGCGATTGGTCAGTATAAGAACTGCCTGAATACACTGCGTGAGAAAGAGAAAACGCTGATTGAGCAGATAGAGATAGAAGAGTTAAAATCGTTATCAAATATGATGAAAGACCAGAATCTGTCGGTAGGAACCCTTAAAGACATCATCTTACAGTATCAGAACGACCCGGCAGTTGCAGCAAACTGAATCAGCAGAATGGACATGTGCAAGGGATTGACTACGGCGGAGCTTCAGCTCCCGCCCCCGGTCAATCCCTCTTTTTTTGCGATCAGTTATAAACGATCAATTATTCCTCGTAAGGCGTAACCAGCCACTTAATGCAGTCATCCTTCTTATTTCCAAAATAATCATAACCCTTAACAATATCATTTAACGGTGCCCGATGTGTAATCAGGAAGCTGGTATCCAGCTTACCCGCCTCAATCATCCGGATCAGTTCCGGGATATGGTTAACCGGAACAAACCCGGTCCGAATCGTCATATTCTTATTCCACAATCGATGCAGCGGAATCTGAACCGGTCCGCTAAATACACCAAGGAAGGACACATTACCGCCAAAACGCACCGCGTCCATGCAGGTAAGCATCGAAGATTCCTTGCCAATCGCCTCAATAGCCCGGTCAACTCCGACACCGCCGGTCAGTTCCAATACCTTTTGCTGCACATCTTCTTCCATATAATTAATAACATGGTCGACAATCCCCTCCCTGAGACAGGTGTCCAGCCGTGACTGGATACCGTCAACAATAATAATCTTTGACGGCGAAAACAGACGGGCGCATAGGGCAGCGCACATGCCTACCGGCCCGGCCCCCACGATCAAAACAGTATCGCCAGTCTTTATCTCAGCCATTTCCGCACCAAAGTATCCGGTAGAAAGAATATCCCCGACAAAAAGCACATCCTCATCGCTCAAACTATCCGGAATATGATACAAAGTATTATCAGCAAACGGAACCCGGACGTACTCTGTCTGACAGCCGGGAAGAAGAGGTGATACGCCAAAGCAGCCGACATTCTTTTTCGTACAGTGAACAGGCTGACCATCCTTACACGGACCACATACGCCGCAAGACGCAACACAGGATACCGCCACCCGGTCCCCCGGCTTAAAGTCCATGACATCGTCACCGACCTCTTCAACCACGCCGACGAATTCATGCCCCATGAGAACGGGCCCGGGAATACCTAAGTGACCGCCAATAACATGGATATCACTGCCGCAGATCGTGGAAAGCGTGACCCGGACAATGGCATTGTTGGGATATTCCAGTCGGGGAACAGGAACCTCTTCAATGGAGATGTCATTCGCCTTGTGATAGATCAGTGCCTTCATTTTTTGTGCGTTCTTCATAAATTTGCCTCCTCAAAATAATTTAGGTAACCTTAATTAAAATTAGATAGAGCGTAACATAGGAAAGTGCTATTGTCAATATGTTGTAAAAAAGTAGATTAAATAACAGGATCGTTATGAAAATCACACAAAAAACTCCTGCTTCTCGTGAGTGAGCGGCAGGAGCGCTGAAAGCAACAAAGATATTTTTTGATAATACGATTACTGCGAAGTAAACAACTGTTCCAGATCAGAAAACTTGGCAGCATTACATAAAAATTCAAAATCCCGTTCATCATCCAGAATAGAAAGCAGGGCTTCGTAGATACTGCTGAAACTGCTGCTGTCGACTTTGTTGATTGCAGTAAGCAGAACCAGATTCACAACTTTTCCATCCGCCCACAGGATTCCCTGGCGGCTGACAACTACGGCAATACTGGTACGCAGCGCATCCATATGAACGGAGTGGGGCAGGGCGATCTTTCCGAAAGCGGTGGTAGAAGCGGAATCCCGCTCCAATACCTTGTCAATAAAGTCCGGATTAACAAAACCCATGTCCTCCATATCGCCGCAGACTTTTTCCAGCAGTTCTTCTTTTGTTTTAAACGGCGGATCCGAATAAAACAGATCCTTCGAAAATATGTAAGGAAACTTACGGCTCAGTATCGCCCGCTTCATTTTAGATTTTACCTGCTGAATTTTTTCTAATATTTCGACATGCATTTCAGCCAGCCGGAAAGGTGAAATCAGCTGGGTTCCCAGCCAGCCGCCTTTTTCAATCGGAACGGTGGTAAAAAGCAGTTCAAATGTATGATCCTTTAGTTCTTCCGGTGCAGGCACAGCAGCCAGAATCTCGATTTCGCTGGAGAAACTGAGCATCAGCTGGTTGTAGATCATGGTTTCAATACCGCGGTATTCGGGGCAGAGCAGAACACAGCGGATCTTCTGGGTATTCTTTCGCTGGCGTTCAAGTTCAGCACCCACGTGCAGGGCGATAAAACCGATCTCGTCTTCCGCCAGCTTCTGATCAATTTCGCGATTGATCTGCAATGCTATAAAAACCGCAATATCATAAATAATCCGGCAGTTCTGGCGGATATTCTCAAGCATCGGGTTCTTGTTGACCCTTTTCTGCGCAATCCGCATCAGCAGCCCCTTCAAATGAAGGGAAAACGGAAGCAGGAAATTGTCGTGATTCAGATCAATGTCATAGGTTTCCTTGACTCCGTCAGCCAGCTGCATAGCCGCTTCCATAATATATGGTCCAACTGCCTCACGAATCTCATCAGCTCCTGACTTGGTGGCCAGGTTTACATTGGCGCGTACCAGGGTACTGATCTCAGACCGTTCGTTATCAGAAAGCAGCAGATGGTATTCCGCTTCCAGATGGCGGCTCAGATCCTCGACCAGTGACTTTTCTTTCGGATGATCAAAGTACATATAGCGCGGTTCAACGGACTGTCCGTTTTTGACGCGGTCGAGGATAATTATGAAATGAAGCAGGATGTTCATAAAAGCAAAATCATTCAAATAGAAGCCGTGGGTCGTAAAGGTATCCTTAATGATGGTTGCAATAGCATCGACCTTGTGATTGGGAAAACTTTTCTTAATATCAGTAACATCTAAAAAGTGCCCGCTGGTTTCTTCAAAGATAACATAGGAAGCCAGGCGGCGTTTGTCTTTTTCTTTTCCCTCGATAAAAAACTGATTCTCACGGCAGACGAAGTGAACATGGAATTTTTCAAAAGTCTGATTCATCTTGGCAAGATTCTGTTTAAAAGTAGAATAGCTGATAAACAATTCCTCGCAGAGGTCAAACACATTGGGAGCTTCATGCCGGATCAGTACCTTCTTAATCAGATAATAGGCCCGTTCCAGGTAGGTCTGGGGAATTACTTCCGATCGGCTTTCGAGGTCGGCCTGATAACCCGGTGCCAGACGGTATCCCTGACGGGAAGAGACGATCACCTTGGTATTCTCTGACTGATTCAGCTCGCTGACATAGTTTTTGACAGAGCGCAGAGAGACCCCCATCTGCCCGGCCAGATCGGCGGCACTCACCGGCCCGGCCTGCTGATTCAAGATTTCTATTAATTTCTTATAGTTACTCTTCATATTAGCCTCCCCGATTCGTCATTTTTTACCATTATGTCATAGGAAGAGACAAGTGTCAAACGGTTTCCCGTGATTAATATTTGCACTTTACGGTGCAAATTTCGGGTTGAGTATATACGACCCGATGGATTACAATACAGTCATAACAAAGAAAGGACGTGAAACAATGGATACAATAAAAGTAATGTTATGTTGTGGAGCAGGAATCTCAAGTGGACTGATGGCACAGCAAACCAGAAAGGCGGCCAAAAAACAGGGGATTAATATGACTGTAGAAGCCCGCAGCGAAAGTGAAGTAACCGAATACTACCCATATCTGTCGATTCTCTTACTGGGTCCTCATTATGCGGCACAGAAAGACGATTTCACCAAACAGGCAGAACCTTATGGATTTCCGGTAGAGGTAATTCCGAAAGATATCTACGGAACACTCAATGGCGCCGGACTGCTTGATCTGATATTAAAAACGCTGGAAGATAAAAAATGATAACCAGATAAGGGGGAAATAAGCTATGAAGAAATTCATTGATTGGCTGACGAATTCATTTGCACCGACAATGTCCAATCTGTTCAGGAAACCATGGATCGCCGGAATCTCCAGTGCCATGCAGAAGATCATTCCATTTATTCTGACCGGCTCACTGGTATTTTTCTATAACGTATTCCGGTCATATATTCCGGCACTGCCGGATCTGGGACCGATTGCCAGTTATTCCTTTTTCCTGCTGTCACTGATCGTGGTATTTATGGTGCCAAATCAGATCATGGAAAAATTAAAACTGCCGAGATACACAGTAAATGCATCACTGACAGCAATCTGTGTCTTCCTGATGTGCGTCAGGCCGGAAAGTGCCGACGGCGGCATGATGCTGGTAGACTGGAACCGCTTAGGACCATCCGGTATCATGGTGGCGATGGTAGTAGGTATCTTTGTTGCAATTATTTTCAATCTCTATTCCAAGATTCCGTGGCTGAAGGAATCCGAACTGCCGGACTTCCTGCTGGGATGGATACATAGTGTGATTCCGATTTTTGCAACGCTTGGTATTTCACAGCTTATTATCGTTGTTGCGAATCTCGACATTTTTGCCATTATCATGAACTGGTTTGCACCGGTAGCGGCATTCGGCCAGACCCTGCCAGGTTTTATCCTGCTGATTCTGGTTCCGACTATCTTCTTTACCATGGGTATCTCGACCTGGACCTTCAGTGCCATTCAGAACCCGATTTTCCTGATCGGTATCGAAGCAAACATTGCAGCAGTGGCAGCTGGCGCAGCGGCAACCAATATTGTAACCAATGAAACCATTTATACGGCAGCGCTGATCACGATGGGCGGAACCGGGGCAACCCTGGGACTGAATATCCTGATGCTGCTGAGCAAGAACCAGTCACTGAAAACTATGGGACGAATTTTTATCGGTCCGTCGATCTTTAATATCAATGAACCGATTGTATTCGGTACACCGATTGTATTTAATCCGCTGCTGATGCTGCCGATGTGGATCAATTCCATTACCGGTCCGGTTATCGTCTGGATTTTCATGAAGGGCGGCTGGCTGAATATTCCGTCTAAACTGATTCAGGTCGGACAGATTCCGGGACCGATCTCCAGTGTGCTGATCACGGAAGATCTCAGGGCAATTATCTGCTGGATTGTACTGTTTATTGTCTATATGGTTACCTGGCTGCCATTCTTTAAGGCTTATGAGAGACAGCTGAACGAACAGCAGGCACAGGCATAAAACGGTTTTAGGACGAGAGGAGATATTATGAAACCGATGGAAGAAAATAAACTGGTGCCGGTCGGCATCCAGATCATTATGAATGCGGGCGATGCCAGGGAGCTGCTGACAGAAGCCCTGGCCCATGCAAAGAAGTTTGATTTTGATGCGGCGTATGCCAGTCTGGAACAGTCCGGTGAGAAAATCACCCTGGCACACCGTTCACAGACAGAAGCAATCCAGGCTGAAATAGCCGGTGAAGACAGAGAAGAACTGCCGTTACTTTTTGTTCATGCCCAGGATACCCTGATGACCGTACGCAGTGAACTTAAAATGGCAAAAGAAATGATTGAAATGTTTGAAATTTTGGCTAAAAGGAGCGAATGACAGATGAAACAAAAGTATATCTTTCCCGAAGATTTCTTGTGGGGGGCGGCAACCAGCGCCTATCAGGTAGAAGGAGCAGCAGAAGAAGACGGCAAAAAGAAGAGCCAGCAGGATATTTTAAATATCAAACCGGGGCTTTCCGATGCCAGTGTGGCCAGTGACCATTATCACCGTTATAAAGAGGATGTGGCGCTGATGAAAGAACTGGGCCTGACCGCCTACCGTTTCTCGATTTCATGGCCGCGGATCTTTCCGGACGGTGTTGGTGAGGTCAACCCGAAAGGTGTGGAATTTTATCACAACCTGATTGATGAGCTGCTGGCGAATGGAATCACACCGATTCCGACGCTGTATCATTATGACATGCCGCTGGCCCTGGTAGAAAAATATGATGGCTGGATCAACCGTCAGAGTGTTGATGACTATGCTGTATTTTCGGAATTTGTCATTAAAGAATACGGCCCGAAAGTGAAATACTGGCTGACAATCAACGAGCAGAGTATTATCGTTCAGTACTGGACCCAGAAGTGCCTGATTCCGGAGAAATATCTGGATAATCCGCAGATTAAATATCAGATCAACCATCACATGAACCTGGCTCAGGCGATCAGTGTAAAACAGGTGCATGATCTGGTACCGGGCGGAATGGCCGGAGCAGCAATCGGTTATTCATCAATCTATCCGCTGAGCGCAAAGTCGGAAGACAACATGGCGGCATTAAATGCCAATGCCCTGCGCAACTACTATTATACCGATATTTATTTTAAAGGACAGTACGATAAAGCATCACATATCTATCTGGAGAAAAATGGTCTGGCACCAAAGATCGAACCGGGTGATGAAGATATCTTCAAAGCAGGAATTTCTGATTTCCTGGCGCTGAATTATTACTCCAGTGACGCCGCAACAGTACCGCCTGCAGGTGCTAAGAGAAGAACAAGCGGATTTAATCCAACTGGAATTAAGGGACAGATGGAAGGATTCGAGACACAGCCCGGTTTCTATATGATCGCTCAGAATCCAACGCTTGAGACAACCGACTGGGACTGGACGATTGACCCGATGGGCATGGAATACATCCTGCGTGACCTGTACAACCGTTACAACAAACCGTTGATGATTACAGAAAACGGAATGGGTGCCTATGACAAGCTGGAAGCGGACGGAACGATTCATGATCAGTACCGGATCGACTATCTGCGGGAACATATCAAAGCAATGTGGCGGGCAATGGATTACGGCGTGGAAGTGATTTCTTATAATCCATGGAGCTTTATTGATCTGCTGTCAACCAGCAACGGTTATAAAAAACGCTATGGCTTCGTCTATGTTAACCGGACTGACGATGATGTCATGGATCTGAAACGTTATAAAAAAGATTCCTTCTACTGGTATCAGAAAGTGATTGAAACGAACGGAGCATCACTGTCAGACTAAGGGGGCAGCTTATGACTTTAAAAAACGCTACCGTAGTATCTTCGGCGGGCCTGCATGCAAGAATCGTATCAATGCTGGCCGACTGTGTCAAAGATTATGCCGGAACCGCGGAAATTATATGGGGGGAGAAACGAACTGATATAAAAAAAATGCTGGGATTGCTTGCAATGGCAATCCCGGCTGGTGCTGTTGTTACTGTGATGGTAAACGGACCGGATGAAGAACGGATGGCCCGGGCACTGGTTAATATTGTTGAAGAAACGCACTGATAGGATTTACCTAAGCTGCTCATAGGCAAAAAGTATGGGCAGCTTTTGTATTGTTTCTTGTCAAACAACCGGATTAGAGTTACACTTAAAGATGAAAATGGCAGGAACGGGGGATGTGAATAGTATGCAGGAAGTCCAGGAGACAAAAAATGATTTTTCCCGCGGCAGCATTGTCGGAAATATATTAAGGCTGTCGGTGCCGATGACACTGGCCCAGCTGATTAATGTTCTTTATAATATTGTAGACCGCATTTACATAGGAAGGATACCGGAACATGCAACGCTGTCCCTGACCGGATTGGGGCTGTGCCTGCCGATCATATCGATGGTGATTGCTTTTGCCAATCTGTTCGGAATGGGTGGTGCGCCGTTGTGTTCGATTGAACGGGGACGGGGCAGGACGGAGGAAGCAGAGCGCATTATGGCCAATTCCTTCTTCCTGATGCTGATATCAGGTGTGCTGCTGACGGTGATCGGCCTGCTGCTTAAGCGGCCGATGCTGTACTTGTTTGGGGCGAGTGACCAGACGTTTCCTTTTGCGGATCAATATGTAAGCATTTATCTTCTGGGGACGGTATTTGTTATGATAGGACTGGGAATGAACAGTTTTATCAACTGTCAGGGATTTGGCAAGACCGGAATGATGACCGTACTTCTGGGTGCTGTTACCAATATTATTCTTGATCCGATATTTATCTTTGTCTTTAATATGGGCGTGCAGGGAGCGGCGCTTGCGACGATAATATCGCAGGCGGTCAGCATGGTTTGGATTCTGCGGTTTTTGACGGGAAAGAAAACGATCATGCGGCTGAAGCTTTCTTATATGAAACTGCAGAAGAAACGGGTTTTCGAAATTGTGTCCCTGGGATTGTCCGGGTTTACCATGTCGATTACCAACAGTCTGGTTCAGATCATGTGTAATTCCACTCTGCAGCAATATGGCGGGGATTTGTATGTTGGTGTAATGACAATCGTGAATTCAGTCCGGGAAGTAGTATCGATGCCGGTCCGGGGGATCACCAGCAGTGCGCAGCCGGTGATGGGTTACAATTATGGTGCATGTGAATACAAACGGGTCAAACAGGCGATTGCTTTTACTTCGATTATCACGATTATCTATACGATTGTAGTATGGCTGCTGATTTCCGTATTCCCGGAATTTTTCATCCGGGTATTCAATCAGGATGCCGATATACTGGCGGCAGCAATTCCGGCGATGCATATTTATTATTTTGGCTTTTGTTTCATGTCGCTGCAGTTTTCCGGCCAGGCGGTATTTGTGGCACTGGGAAAAGCGAAACAGGCGGTATTTTTTTCCATCTTCCGCAAGGTTGTGATCGTCATTCCGCTGACCTGGCTGCTGCCCAAATTATGGAATTTAGGGACCGACGGAGTCTTTCTGGCTGAGCCGGTTTCAAACGTAATCGGCGGCCTGGCCTGCTTTGTGACCATGCTGGTGATCATGATTCCGGAGCTGAACCGGGAGCCGGAAGACAAGTCTGATGGGTTGACAGCTGAGTAATTGCATGTTAAGTTTATGATGTTTGTATTAAATCCAAAGAAAAAATGATTGGGGTATTTATGAAATCATCAAAACTTAAACAACTAACAGCATTCGGGCTGGCCGTGGGGATGACGATGGCCGCCTGTACCAATTCGCTGGCAGCAGTGTCAGCTCAGCCGCCTGAGTATCTGAAAGGAGTAACTTACGTATCAGATGCATGGGTAATCAATTTCTGGAATACAGAAAGTGACAATATGGAGGCCGAACTAAAGCAGATCGCTGATGACGGATTCAATATGATCGTTCTGGCTGTTCCGTGGCGGGAATTTCAGCCGGCAACCAATCCGATCTCTTATAATGACTATGCGTTCCAGAAGCTGGATGCAATTATGCGGGCGGCAGAAGACCAGGGGCTATGGGTGGAACTCAGAGTCAGCTATACCTGGGATTTTTATGCCGAACCGGAAGCCAGACTTCGTTTTCGGGAACTGATCGGGAATGACGATATGCGTACCGTATGGCTTGATTATGTGAAGAAGCTGTATGATACGGCATCGGGATATGCGAATTTCCATGGCGGTTTTATCACATGGGAGGATTTCTGGAATTATATGGAGGACGCCACCAAGTTCGGAACCGGCAGCGAAAGTATTGCAGAAGCCAAACGCAGCGGTTTTCAGGATTATCTGATGGCCAATCACACTCTTGATGAAGTAAATGAATATTATAAACCGGTAAAGACATTTCACTCTCATGCAGATGTCTATCTGCCGGGAAAAGACAGCCCGGCATACCTGTGGCTGTTCCAGTTCTATGATGAATACCTGATGGGGCTCTTAACCGATGCTCAGAAAGTATTTCCGAACCTTTCTATGGAAGTGCGGCTGGATGTGGATCCGGTGGCAGGGGTAAATGGAGAGCCGGTCGGAGCTCATCACTTTAGCACCTTTGGCTGCGGCGATTCTGAATACACATCACTGATGTACAGTGTGGCAATGGGGCAGGAGAATAAAGGCGAACGGATCAGTGCCGAGACGGCACTGGCGGCAGCAGATGCCCAGCTGAATGTGGTAAGAGTTTATAACGGCGGCAAGCCGATTTTTATCGATCAGCTGCTGTATGTTGACGGTACGGAAGAATTTGCTCATAACGCCCAGATTGTGGAGGAAGAGCGCAATGATTTTATTACCGGTCTTACCGATATATTAAATAGGTACACAAACGGATATGCGGTATGGAGTTATTGGAATTATACCAATAATGCAGTCTACAACAGCCAGTTTGCGCTTGATACCCGCGGCTGGAATACCAGCAGAGCTACTGTCGAGAACCGTGGGGGCAGCAATCAGATCAAGCTGGAAGGCAGCGGCCGGATTGAGCAGAAGATCAGTCACCGGATCAACAACAAGCAGACGAAGGATAATCACGTACGTTTTACCGCCGACAGCGATTCGCCGGTTACATTGTATATAGAACTTGGTAACGTGACAAAAGAAGTAACGGTAAACGGTAAAAAGCAGTATGATCTGAATTTTGGCAGCCTGAACTATGAGAATATTACATTCAGGGCCGGCAAAGAGGCGGTATATGTTGATAATATTGACGTATACAATTTCATCCAGGATGGCCAGCTTCATGACATTGACGGTAATGAACTGAGCAGTATGCAGGCGATTCGCACACTGAATCAGTCGCTGAATCGTTAAGACTTGACAAATCAGATCAGAGTGTTATAATCAAATCAATAAACAACGCGTTGACGAGACGAGTAGCTTATCCGGGATGTCCAGAGAGAAGTGCAGCAGGTGGAAGCACTTTACATGAAGGCTAAGTGAAAACCAGCTCTGAGCGGTCCTTAATCGGATCCGGTGATTCCGTTATCATCTAAATGAGTGGTTATGATTGTATCAATCAATGACAATTAGGGTGGAACCGCGATAAATATAACATTATCGTCCCTTACTGTGTATGCACACGGTGAGGGGCTTTTTTTATTCATATGAATGTGAATTTCCTGCCGGCGATGTGCAGATGAACCTTAAAACTCAGCACAAAGAAGGAGAATGAAGATGAAGATTACGCTGAAAGATGGAAGTGTAAAAGAGTATGACCGTCCCATGTCCGTACTGGAAGTGGCCAAAGACCTCAGTGAAGGTCTGGCGCGGATGGCATGTGTCGGTGAAGCAGATGGTGAAACTGTTGATTTAAGAACGGTTCTGGATCAGGACTGTTCCCTGAATATTCTGACGGCTAAGGACCCGGCCGGTCTTGCCGCATTGCGTCACTCAGCCAGCCATACGATGGCTCAGGCAGTAAAGCGTTTATATCCGGACACCAAGCTGGCGATCGGGCCATCGATTGCCGATGGATTTTATTATGATTTTGAATTTGCTTCACCGATTTCATCTGATGATTTCGGTAAAATTGAAGCCGAGATGAAAAAGATCATCAAAGAAGCACTGCCGATCGAACGCTTTACCCTGCCGCGTGATGAAGCGCTGGCACTGGTTAAGGAGATGGGCGAGTCTTATAAGGTGGAACTGATTGAAGATCTGCCGGAAGGAGAGGAGATCAGCTTTTATAAGCAGGGTGAATTCACCGATCTCTGTGCCGGACCGCATTTAATGACAACAAAAGAAATCGGCAAAGCATATAAGTTAACAAGTCTTGCCGGAGCTTACTGGCGCGGCGATGAGCACAACAAGATGCTGACCCGTATCTATGCAACTGCATTTGCTAAGAAAGACGAGTTGGAAGCTTACCTGACCATGATGGAGGAAGCCAAAAAACGTGACCACCGTAAACTGGGCAAGGAGCTTGGCCTCTTCATGATGCACGAGGCCGGACCGGGATTCCCGTTCTTCCTGCCAAACGGAATGGCACTGAAGAATACCCTGCTTGATTACTGGCGCGAGATTCACCGCAAGGCAGGATATGTAGAGATCTCCACTCCGATTATGCTCAACCGCAGCCTGTGGGAGACTTCCGGACACTGGGATCACTATCAGAATAATATGTACACAACAGAAGTAGACGAGCAGGTATTTGCCGTAAAACCGATGAACTGTCCGGGCGGCGTCCTTGCTTATGCATCTGAGCCGCGTTCTTACCGCGATCTGCCGCTGCGAATGGGTGAACTGGGAATTGTTCATCGTCATGAGAAATCAGGTCAGCTTCACGGTTTGATGAGAGTCCGCTGTTTTACCCAGGACGATGCGCACATTTTCATGACTCCGGACCAGATCAAGCAGGAGATCAAGGGGGTGGCAAACCTCATTCATGAAGTTTACTCCCTGTTTGGATTTGAGTATCATGTTGAACTGTCGACCAGACCGGAAGACAGTATGGGCAGCGATGAAGACTGGGAGATGGCAACAGAAGGTCTGCGCAGCGCGCTCGATGAACTGGGCCTTGACTATGTTGTTAACGAAGGTGACGGTGCTTTCTACGGCCCTAAGATTGACTTCCATCTGGTGGATGCGATTGGCAGAACCTGGCAGTGCGGTACCATCCAGCTTGATTTCCAGCTGCCGCAGCGGTTTGAACTGGAATATATGGGAGCAGACGGCGAGAAGCATCGCCCGATCATGATTCACCGGGTGGCATTCGGTTCGATCGAACGCTTTATCGGTATCCTGATCGAGCATTTTACAGGTGCATTCCCGACCTGGCTGGCACCGGTTCAGGTAAAGGTATTGCCGATTTCAGAAAAATACAGTGAATACGCGGAACAGGTTCGTGCACAGCTGGATGATGCCGGTATCCGGGTTGAGACGGATACCCGTGCGGAGAAGATCGGTTACAAGATCCGTGAGGCACAGACGCACAAGATTCCTTATATGCTGATTGTTGGCCAGAAGGAAGAAGAAGACGGCGTTGTCTCAGTTCGCAGCCGTTTCCAGGGCGATGAGGGTCAAAAGCCGCTGGCTGATTTTATCGTATCTTTAAATGAAGAAATTGCCACAAAGACCATTCGTACCAAAGAATAAAAAAAGTTCATTGACCGCATACTAATCTTGATAAATTTTATCAATAACCTAGGAGGTATGCGGATTATGACAAGATTAGACTGTAGTGTTAAGAACTGTCTTCACAATTCAGACAACTGCTGCTGCAAACAGACCATTATCGTTGACGGCAATCAGGCAAAGGATGTTCATGAAACCTGCTGCGGCAGCTTTGATGAGAACAAAGACGGATCATTTGTTAACGTATTTAAGACCCCGGAGACCCGTCTGGAGGTAGATTGTGAAGCTGTAAAATGCGTGTATAACGACAACCGTCATTGTACCGCTGATCACATCATGGTTACCGGCGACGGAGCAAGTCAGGCGGAGCACACCGAATGTGCATCGTTTCGAGCCAGCTAAGGGATGACAGGACCGGCATAGTTCTGTAATGGAACTATGCCTCCATACCCTGGGACATATCCGGTACATAAAGGAAAAGCGGAATGAAAATAAACAGACTAAAGATAATGCTTTTTATTGGTCTGATATCGGCAGCAGTACCATTCTTACCGGTAGTGCATGCAGCAGAAAACGGTCAAAAGCCGGTATCTGAATGGGTATTGGACAGCAATGGGCATTGGTATCATTATGACAGTAATGGTGAGATGAATATCGGATGGTATCAGGATGCGAATGGCGACTGGTATTATTTAAGTCCGGCTGATGATGGTACCAGAGGAATCATGCATACCGGCTGGCTGATCGACAATCAGGATAATAACTGGTACTATCTGATTCCGGAGTCCGGGCGGATGGCAACCGGCTGGATCGAGATTGACGGACACTTTTATTATTTTAATGAAGGCGGTTCAGAAATGTCAGGGTGGCGATGGGATCCGGAAACCAATTGCTGGATTTATAATGAGCGTGGGCAGCGACCGCTGGGAATGCTGGAGGGAGGATACTGATCCTTCCTCCCGGCATTTGTATCAATAAAAGGTGCTGATAAAAAGAAAGTTATATCTTGACAGTTACGGAATAAAGTAGTATAGTTATTAAGGTTGCGAAAGCAACTCACAGGAAAGTAGGTATCCACCTCACCTCGGCACAATCACGTGACCCTGGTTTATATTTAAGAAACGTGCACAGGCATATTATGTCGTTGTGTAATACTTAGATGGTGGGTAGAATAAGTTCTATCTACTTTTTTTATGCAGTGAAACAAGCATGACATTTTATGATGGAGGTGTACGACAATTAGCGATTTAATGATTAACGAACAAATCAGAGATAAGGAAGTTCGATTAGTTGGCAGTGATGGAGAACAGTTAGGAATCGTTTCATTGAAAGAGGCGCTTCAGATGGCTCAGGACGCGGACCTGGATCTTGTAAAGATCGCTCCGACTGCAAAACCCCCGGTTTGTAAGATTATTGACTACGGAAAATATCGTTATGAATTGGCCAGAAAAGAAAAAGAAGCTAAGAAAAAACAAAAGGTAATCGATGTTAAAGAAGTGCGGTTATCCCCCAATATTGACACCAATGATCTGAGCACAAAAATGGGCCACGCACGGAAGTTCCTTGAAAAAGGTGACAAAGTTAAGGTTACCCTGCGTTTCCGCGGTCGGGAGATGGCACATATGCACAAATCAAGATATATTCTGGATGACTTTGCAGAAAGTCTGAAAGACATTGCGACCATCGACAAACCATCCAAAGTAGAAGGAAGAAGCATGGTTATGTTTTTAACTGCTAAAAAATAAACTTTAGATTTTTAAGGAGGAAGATTGATATGCCTAAAATGAAGACAAACAGATCTGCGGCAAAAAGATTTAAAAAGACTGGTACCGGAAAATTAGTTAGAAATAAAGCATATAAACGCCACATCTTAACTAAGAAGTCACCTAAGACAAAAAGAAATCTTAGAAAAGCAGAAGTTACCGATGCTACAAACGCAAAAGTAATGAAGAAGATTTTACCATATCTGTAAGAGATAGTTAAGAAGGAGGAATGACCAATGGCAAGAATAAAAGGTGGCGTTAATGCCAGAAAAAAACATAACAGAGTACTGAAGATGGCGAAGGGATACAGAGGTGCCCGCTCCAAACAGTACAGAATCGCAAAACAGTCCGTAATGAGAGCATTAACCAGCTCATACGCAGGACGTAAAGAGAGAAAAAGACAGTTCAGACAGCTGTGGATTGCTCGTATCAACGCTGCAGCAAGAATCAACGGACTTTCCTACAGCAAATTCATGTATGGATTAAAGCTGGCAGAAGTTGAGATGAACCGTAAAGTATTATCTGACATGGCAATCAACGATGCTGATGGTTTTGCTAAGCTGGCAGAACTGGCTAAGTCTAAACTGGCATAATCATAATTTCAATTCAGGTTTTAAAGACCCCAAAAGCGTATGTTTTTGGGGTCTTTTTTTGATTTATTTGGTAATACTAAAGATAAATTAATCGGGGGGAGGATGGATATGAATTATGAATTAGAAAACGATCCGGTCAAAGGATTTGCAGATTATTTAAGAAATGAAGAGCGCAGCAGCTCAACCATTTCAAAGTATGTTCACGATATCAAGGTGTTTTACACATATCTCGATGGTGAACCGGTGATTACCAAAGAAAAGGTGATCGGATATAAAGAATATCTGGGCAGCCGGTATCAGGTCAGCAGTGCCAATTCCATGCTGGCGGCAGTTAATAAATTCCTGGCATGGTCGGGCTTTAATCATTGTCAGGTGAAAAGCTTCAAAGCTCAGAAGCAGATCTTCAGTGACAGGAGCAGGGAACTGGATCAGAGTGACTATAAGCGTCTGGTTGCGACAGCCAGAAAACAGGGAAGGAATCGTCTGGAAATGATCATGCAGACAATCTGCGGTACCGGGATCAGAGTCGGAGAACTGTCTTATATCACAGTTGAGGCGGTAATGAAAGGGGAAGCGCGTGTGTCGGGAAAAGGAAAACGCAGAATTGTCTTTATCACTTCGCAGCTGCGAACCTACCTGCTGAAATATTGCCGGAAAAACCAGATAAAATCAGGTGCAGTCTTTGTAACCAGAAGCGGAAAGCAGGTCGACCGGAGTAATATCTGGACCGAAATGAAACGGCTTTGCGAAGAGGCCGGAGTAGATCCGCAGAAAGTATTTCCGCATAATCTCAGACATTTGTTTGCTCGGGTATGTTATCGGAAAAAGAAAGATATCGTGTATCTGGCAGATATTCTGGGCCATAGCAGTATCGATACGACCAGAATTTATACGATCAGCAGCGGTCAGGAGCATAAGAAGATGCTCGCTAGTCTGGGACTGCTGGTGTGATTACCACATAATATTAATTATGTAGTTACATAGATGCTGAATAGTAGAAATTATTACTATTCTAAATAATTGTAAAAGATTTATTTACGGTTGTCAATCCTAATTTTACGAACCACCTGCATATTAACTTGATTTACCCGTTTTCTCCAGCCAAATTATAAGAGCATTATCTAAAATAACATATTTCCGTCCGTTTTCATCAGGGACAGGTATCACATAATTAATATTATGTTGTATTTGCATGTGAAAAAAATACAGGAGGCGGAATATGAGAAGGGAAGCATATCAAAATCTGGAACAGGGCAAACGAATCAAGATTGCTATGATAGCGCTTGGAATTACCAACAAGGAACTTGCCAGGCAGCTTAACTATAAGGAATCGACGCTTTGTGATGTCCTTAAAGGCAGAAACCGGTCCGAACGGAGAATCAGCGAAATATGGGCTGCGCTTACCGTGGCAGAGGGAGATGGAAATGGGAAAATTCAGTAGGAGAAACGGCAGGTGGAAACAAGTTTATACAAGGGTTGCGTGGCTGATGGCTGTTGTCATTTTGGGCAGCAGCGTGATCCCGGTTGGAACTATAGTTGCCGGGCCGGGAATGTTTGGTATCCGCGGTGCCGGAAATGGCAGCAATATTGAACTGGATGATGATCCGTGGATTATTGATGAAGATGCAGAGTTTGAAGCTGCCAACAGCGGTATGGATGATGAAAATGAAGCCAGTGACAGCAACTGGAATAATAACCGTGTGGCGAGCGGCAGCAATCTGGCCGGCGGTATGATTAAGCCGATGATTGGTGATCTGAACTATGATCTGACCTTTTATCCGTCCGGTGATACAGTATATGCAGGAGGAACTATTTCCTATGAATTGATGATCAAGATAACCGGCTTGAAGACAGAGGTGGAGGATGTATCAATTGAAGTGCAGCTGCCGGGAAACACTACCCTGCAGAGTCTTGACAATCTGAGTGCGATTCAGATATTTGGTGCCAATCCGGAATATGATCCGGGAGAACATAAACTGACCTATCATTATGACCGCCTGCAGGGCGGCAAAACAGATAAAACGGTTATCAATGTATCAACGCTTAACAGCAGTACACTGAACGGGACTATCATGTTGGCAAGTGCACAACTTGATATCGGAGATGAGTTATATCGTGCAGAGGCAAGTGTGGAGGTGCTGGCAAGTGGTAAGATAAAAGGCAATATCGTTTGTGATTTTGCGAAGTCGGATATTATAAGAAGAGAAGAAAATTTGCAGAATATTGGTTATTATACACTTAAGGTTGCAGTCCCGGCTCAGTCAGTAAGCGGCGATCTTGAACTTCTGGCAGGTTCCTATATTACGGCCGGACTTAAGGTGCCGGAGAACTGTCAGATCCTGGACACCTATCAGGACTATATTGACAGCGGGGCCGTCTATGAAACTGAAACCCGTACAGTCCGGTGGCAGATACCGGTTGACGACTGTGTACAGGGGCCTTCGGGGGAACTGCTGTATGAGGAATTGAAATTTGCTCTGATCTATCCTGAACTTTATAAGAACGGTGATCCTGAGTGGCCGGGACAGGGCGTAGCACAAAAAGTTGGTATCAATCTGACGGCAGACATGGAGGCAACTTTTATAGGGAATGAAAAAGCTCAGGATTATGCAGAATTCGTACATATGGTAACATCGTATTCGATTTTGGGTTATGACGGGCAATGGCCGTATCATTATTTTCGCTATAATACTACTACGGATATATATGGAAGAGCCTGGGGGCACACTGAGATGGATGCCAGGGTTGGTGAGTGGGTGATTGCCTATCTGAGTCCATGCAGTTTTATTTATAATGAAGCCGATGTTATGGAAAAAGTAGAGGTAGAAATCAGTTTTGACGGAGAGCGTTTGTTCTTTGACGATTTCCATACCGGTACCTACCGGCTGTTGATGGATTACATACCGACATCCATGGATTTGACCATGGGGGTAAAGGTTGAGCGTAGCAGTGGGGAGGAATGGATCAGTAAGGATGTTCATGTAGAAGCCGATATTTACAGTGGCAGCCGTTCCTTCCGCCGGAGTGACTTTGGTTTGACCGAGGAAGACCTGATAACAGGAGTCAGGGTGACCTATGAGAATGTCCCTGCATTTAATCTGTATTACAGTCCGATTGTAAGTTTTAAAGTGGCCGGAGAAGTTCCGGATGTCGTGACACCGGTTCAGATAGAGACAACCAGGTTTGATACCAGTGCGGTAGATCCAAAGGGGGATTACATAAAAACAACATATAGTGACAACGACGGTATGGTTCTTTACTATAATGGCGGAAGTTATTCCTATACATTGGATCGGTTTAACTGGCTTAAATATGTACCCATTAATATTCTGCCGGAGGCAGCATTTTCCGAGCCAACCGGAAAGGTTGAGGTCAGCCTGGAAGGAACCGTCGGAAGTACGGCAGAGGCCGGAGAGTATACGCTGGTGTATGATTTTTTGAATATGCGGTCGTCTGATCAGAACACCTGGGGAAATATTAAGGCTCCGGTTACAGGCGCGGTACTTCTGCCGGCCGGTGTTACCTGTCTGAAAGATTCTGAGCAGCTGGACGGAAGCATTGAAATTGTTGATAACTGGAACAATAGTCAGCGTCAGATGGTTTTTTTGAAATTTACAAAGGATTATATTGTTCCGGGTGGAAAAGCGGCCGCCAAGTTTAAAGTTAGTATTCCCGATGGTATAGAAGGCACATTGCGTTTTGATGCTTATGGCCTGTGCGGAAATGAAGAAATCAAGGTTCCGGTAGTGACAACCAGCCTGGTTACGGACAGTATCAGGACAATGGATACTCTGGATCTGGACGGCAACTGTAATACAGATGAATATGTGATAAGTTCTGCCAGGGATTACATCATTGGCAAATCGGCCGGTATCACCATTGGCAAATCGGTTAAAGGATCCCTGGATGAGAATTATTCATTGATTGGACTGACGGAAATCGGTAAAATTTCACATTACCAGATATCAGTGACAAACAAGACCGGTGAAGAGATCAGTAATCTGACGCTGATGGATGTACTGCCGGGAGCCGGTGATATGGGACTGACAAATAATGAGGAACGGGGATCGGCGGTACGGGCTGTTCTGAGCGGTGCAATCACGGTACCGGCAGGATATGAGGTCTGGTACAGTGAATCTGCGAATCCGAAACGTGATGATCTGATCCGGGGAATCAGATATCCGGCCGGCGTGGAACAGATAACCAATCCGCCTGGTGCAGAGGATCCCGGCTGGCTGACGGCAGATCAGGTCAGCAGCTGGGCTGATATCGGTTCTTTCCTGATTAAGAATAAGGCGGGAACGAATCTGACTGTAGGCAGTACCCTTAATATTGTATTTGAAGTGGTGACACCGGATGATCTCTCCTGGGATGGTTTCTCCGCAAAAGCACGAAATGATGAACTTGCAGCGGCCCGGAAGTATCGGGATGAAGCCAATCGGACCGGCAGTACAACAGCGGAACCGTCCGGCATTTCCTATATTTCCTGGAATACGGCAGCGGTACAGGCGAATGAGCTGCAGGCAATTGAATCTATTCGAACCGGTCTGATTGTGGTTGATAATATTGTTTCGGCAAAATTGAAAGCGGAAAAGATCTTGTCGGGACGCGAACTGAAGAATCAGGAATTCACCTTCCGGTCCAGACTGGTTTCTTCAACAGATAATATGGTTTTTGAAGAACTTACCGCTAAAAATGATACGGCAGGAAATGTGACATTCCCGGAATACACATTTGACAGAGCAGGGATCTATATCTTTGAAATAACCGAAGACCGGGGCAGTGACAGTGAAATCGTATATGACCGGAATTCTTATTATGCAAAAATCAGTGTGATAAATAGTGGGAAAAATAAACTTGAATGCAGTGTCAGCTATGGCAGTGATTTTGATGAAAATGAGAAAACGCTGACGAATGAAAGCAATTTGCCGCCTGTTTTTGAAAATTCGCTGAAAGGTTATCTGAATATCAGAAAGACAGCAGCCAGCGGCGGTGCAGTGCTTGGCGGCGCAAAGTTTGAACTGTCATACCGCAAGGTTGGCAGCGGCGGTGCCTGGACAACTCATGAAGCAGAGCTGATTACAGGCATTGATGGTATGATCCGAACCGGACTGCCGGATCAATACTGGCAGTATGAATATCAGCTCATGGAAACCGAGGCACCGAGGGGATACAGTAAAGCAAGGGTCGGTATCATTTCATTCGGAATGGCCAGGGATCATGGTGCAGTTACTGCCTTGACAAACACCGGAACTGACGGTTATGTGGAGCTGGCAGATGACGATATGACAATTGTGGTAAAGAATCATAAGAGTGGCGGCAGCGGCGGCGGGACTGATCCGACCACATCTCCAAAACCAACCGATCCGACAAACCCTACAGACCCAACTGAGGAGACTACTACAATACCGGTGACAACGGAGCCCGGCGTTATTCCGCTGCCACCCGGAGTTGACCCGGATGACCCGGGGGATTTGCCGCCGGGACGATATCTGGTAACAATAATTGATGAAAATGGTGTTCCGACCAGTTATATTCTGGATGTACCAGTACCTCAGGGCGGACTTGTAAAAACCGGCGATAACGGGATTGCGCCGGTGTTGGCGGGGATGTTTTTAGTATCAGGTATTGGTCTGGGATTCATGTATATAAGAAGAAAAGGATCAGGTAAAAGATATAATACGGGAGATTATTGAATCTTCTGACAGATCAGGCGGTGCTCCTGGCGAAAGCCGGGGCATCGTTTTTATCTTCAGGCAGCCTGAAAAGGATAGCCGTATATGATTTGCACTAAATGCAGATTCATAGTAAAATATAAGCAATAATTGGTAAATAAAAAAGCAGAAATCAATTAAGATTCCTGCTTTATGCAGAAGATGGGAGTCGAACCCACAAGGTATTGCTACCACACGGACCTGAACCGTGCGCGTCTGCCAATTCCGCCACTTCTGCGAACCTGTTGTTGTTAGCAACGTTGATAATTATAGCGCAGATAGTAATATATGTCAATCACTTTTTTGGATTTTTGAAAAGGAGGAAATCATATGCCGAATCGATTAAAAGATCCTTATCCCCTGACTGATGTGAATGAAGCCAGTAATACAAAAGAGCGAATTCTATTGGCTGCTACGGTTATGTTTGCCCGCAAAGGAAAGGACTCCGTCTCTATCCGGGATATTGCAAAAGCAGTGAACCTTGGCCAGGCTTCATTATATAATCATTTTGAGAGCAAAGAAGTGTTATGGGATTCTGTTCTGGAACATCTGAAAGACCTGTATCTGCAATATTTTGACCGTCTTGATATGGCGATCAAAGAGGCTGTCGGTTTCGAAGCCGTCCTTGAATGCATGTTTATAGAAGTAAGACAGGTCATAAATATTTTTACATACTATGGCTTCAGCCTGATTCAGGCTGAGCAGCTGAATGATGAGAAAGCATATCAGATTTACAGTGATGTTTTCCTGAAGTATAGCAGTGAGTTTATTGCCGGAAAGTTTGATGATTGTATTACGCGGGGGTGGGCGCGTGAATTTAACACTATTTGGACGGCAGTCTTTTTTATGAATAATATTTTATTTGCAATTACCATGCGGGCGAACGAGGATATGGGGCGGGTCTTGCCGTTTGATGTTAATAAGATGCTGGATCAGCTTCAGGAGCAGATATGGAATCTTGGAAGAATTGATCCATGACGGCAGATCCTGTTACAACTGTTAAGCTTGTTCAAAATTATCCGGTGGTAATTGGTTACATATTTCTTACTAATTATATACATTTTCCTTTCTTGTGCCGAAAACGTAAAAATACGATTGACTTCTTTACTTACCTCACCTACAATTGACTATATAGTATTAGTTCCTAATATTAGCACATTTAGTTACTTTTGCCAGGCAGCATTTCCATCACATCATCCCGGCAGAATTTGATGTGTTTTTAGAAGGTAATACTATAATGGATTGCTTTGATCTGTAATCGTAAAAATACGAAAAAGAGAAAGGGGGAATCAAATCCTGTTAAAGCAAAAAAATCCGGACATAACACAGGTGCTGGAATTAAATATGATAGGGCAAATTTGTCAGATCAATAAAAGGGAAAAGTATGAAAAGGAGACATAGCATGAGTAGCTACATAAGCAGCCGCAGGATAAAATACCAGTGGATCAGTTGGCTTCTGATCGTTATTACACTGGTTAACTTGGTTAATCCTGTTGGTTTAATATTTGCAGGTGAGAAAAACTCAGGAAGCTGGGAAGTATCCTATTCCCTGGCGCTGGAGGATGATACCGGAATTGCTGTCGGAAATAATGACGGCGATATTGTAATAGCCGCAAAAGAAGGTGAAGAAGTATTCTTGACCATGCAGTTGATTGCGGATGATGAAGAGAATTATCAAAGATTTAAAGACACATTTCAGTTGAAGATGCCGGAGGATATTTATCAGGCATTGGTAGATGAGAATGGTGAAGCAGATGAGTGGTTTGAGAGTGATATGACCAACAGTGAATATCTGCTGGAACTAACAGAGTCGGTGGCAACCGGGTCCAATGCAAGACGAAGTGTCCGGGCATCCGGATCAAATGCCAGTCCGTCGGATGCAGCGGATGAAACTGTGGAACTTAACTTCCGGTTTGTTGAGGAGTTAAGAAAAACAGCAGTTCCGGAAGCGGTAGAATTCGAGGACAGTGAGTTTAAGGTTTCATTTCTGGCGCCGGAGGATATGGTATTGATATTAAGTCCGGACGGTTACAATTGTGAGATCATGGCTGTGACGAATATGGCGATTATGCCGCTTGCTGCTACCGGCTGCTGGGATGTTACTTCTTCTTTTATGGTGAGTAGAAATGATGCCCCTGTAGAAACAAATCCTGGATCTCCTATTTATATAGCCCCCGGTGACAAGATCAAGTTTGGATTTATGGCTACTATAAAAAAAGATATAGCTGTTCTTGAAGAACGCTATGATGAGACCTTCAAGGTAAAAATGCCAAAGATTCTCTATGATAAGATCAAGGACAAAATTGTATGGCCAACGACAAATCTAACTTACAGCGGTTACATCTTTGATCAGAATATCACACTGACAGACGACAAAGCAGGGAATTATGTTCTGGAGTTTAGATTTAACGATTTTTCCGGGGCTGAAGAATGGCTGACAGATGCAGGCCTGGATTTTGAGTTTGAGGCGACTGAAAAAGTCATCATGAATTATCAGAAGAACAATGAAGATGACTCGATCAGTATTGAGTATAGGCCTGTGTCAGATACATCATTTAGTAAAAAACTTGTCGGGGTGATTTCGGAAGATGAATTTCGTTATGGTGAAACTGCTTCGATTAAGAATGGGGACTATGCAATCTTCAACATCAGGGTGCAGATGGAAGCTCCGGTAGCCGGGCAGAGTTATACTTTTGAAAAGGGAACCGTTTACGATTTCTTTTATGATGAAGCCTATGATTATATGGATATCACATCAGCAAACCCAACACTCTTAGCCGATCTTAAAAGTTGGATTCAGAACAGTACAGGTGCTACTGAGTCACAAAAGAGTTCAATGATTAAAACACTTGAAGTAGATAATGATAGAAAATCCTGGTATGAACTGACGCCTGCTGAATTAGATGCTTTACCGCCAGCAGTTTCAGCCTATAAAGACAGCCACAAATTTTATGGTAATTTAAAACCATTTACCATCGATAAGAAGGATGCTGCTGATCAGACTACATCAATTGATCTGTATATATGTATGAAGCTGAAAAGTAATTTTGATGTGGATGGGACATATGAAGCAGGTGGGAAGCAAAAACCTAATTCTGATAAGGTGCAGAATAGTCTGTTCCTTACCAAGCATTCGAATGATGATATTAAAGGTGCAAAACCCGGTACCGGTTTCTTTTATGACGTTGCACTGTTAATAACGGGAACAAGTATCTGGCACAGCGGCAGCCGTCATGTTTCGAAGATCGGGAGTGAGTACAAATTTCCGAGTATTGAAAAGAATGCGAAAGCCAAAGTCAAGAAGGATGATTACGTTACTTACCGGATTACAACATCCAGCCAGGGAACCAGTGCGGCTTTTATGAAAAAAGTCTGTGTTTATCTGCCAAGAGGACTGGAGTTGGTTACTGATGCCAGTGAACTTGCCGCTCTCGGGAATTTTAAATATACAACTGGACCGGATATCTGGGAAGATAGTTCTTCAAACTGGGGAACAGAAGCCAGTGCCAACCACGTCTATCCAGTTCCGGATGGGACAGGACTGCATCAGTTTACAGATCCGGACTGGTCAGGATATAGTGATATTTATGCAGTGGAACGCTATGACATCAATTATGATACGCCCTCGAGGGGGGATATATTTATTACCTGCCGGGTAAGGGATATCAAAGATGTTATGCAGGAGGTTGGATTATCTGCGGACGATCCTGATGATTTGGCGATGGCCGGGCGTTATGCCTATCTGTTGACGGCAGAAGTGACAGAAGCCGTAGATGCTAAGGATCACAATATATCTATTACCGAATCCAGTACCAATGAGAAATACCGGGATACGGATTCCCTGCTGGATAATAGTCCGTTTAATGACTGGTATAACCTTACGACCGGTAAGCTTAAAAATCCGGGGCTGTATTATTATTCCGGTACCTCACCAGGTGGCGAAGCCGATGAAGATACCGGGAATCATGTCAGAAGAGGGGCGTACACCTGGGATAAGGTAAATGGGGACGAGGATGATTTTGATTTTGCCCTGGTTTATCCTTACGAAGCAGTAGCTCAGGAGTCCTCTGTGACCAAAGCGGTTTATTCGCTGACGACAGATGAGCAGAAAGAAATTAACAATATCCTTACGGACATCAATACAGAAGGTAATACGAATTATATATTGCTGACCAATGGTACGATATCCAGAACTCAGACTGTAATTCCATATGTCATTACGATTAATAAAGACGGTTCTAAAAAAATGGATGATGTCGTGTTTGAGGATACACTGCCGGGATCGATGAGCTTTCTGACATATAGTGATGGAACACCGATAGTAAAGATCAAAGAACGAATCGAAAGAAATGGACATCGATACGAGGCGGAAGGTGTGGAATGGGGAATTATTGACCCAACCTATTCTGATCTTGTGACGGTTAAAGAGTATGCTTCTGAGGTTTATGTACCAGGAACCGGCAGTGAGATGCCAGGAACAGTTGCTGCAAACGAAATTCCTGAAGGTTCCGGTGCCTATTATTGGAAGTCGGGAGTTGATCTGCCGGATAAAAAGGTGCTTACAATTGATTTTGGCAATATTAACAACAATTCCTTTGAAATTGTTTATTTCGCGATAGTTGATAAGGTCAGTAACGCTTACGAAAATAATGCGGTTATTTACTGGGGGGAAAATGTTGTTGAAGAAGTAAGTACCGTATTCAGTAATTGGGAATCCTCAGCGACAGGACGCGCTTACAGTAAGTATGTATCTCTGGAACCTGATGGAAACTTTGACGAGACAGAAGTACTGATTGATGAAGTCGATCATAAGAACGGGTTCACTGTCTATTATAAGCTGGGGGCAGAGGTTTCTACGATTAACAAGCATTATGCAGCAAATGAACTGTTTTTTTCGGATACTATCAGAAGTGTAATTGTTGACGGAAAAGTGATTCCTGGTGATATTTCCATTCTAAAAGTGGTAGAAACAATCGACAAGAATCCATCTACAGAATTTTTGCAGCAGGGCACTGCCACCAGTCCGTTAGGCGGTGATTATTTTGAGGTGTCCACTGATAAAAATGTAGTTCAGATTACCAACAAAACTGACTTTACAAACATGATCGTTCATGTGTCTGCATATATAGCAGTGCACTATTCCGACATTGCCTACGGCAGCCAAGTTTCCAATTACTTCCAGTCAACAACTTTGGTTAAGTCACCGCTCAGGCTGGATTTGACCAAGGTAGACGGGAACAATGAATCCAAAGGACTTGCTGATGCAAAGTTCGCCTTGTATTACGAGGGTGGCACGGCAGTTAAAAAAAGCGGCAAAGATGGTGAGCCGGTTACACTCAAAACGATTGCCGACGGAACAGCTTCGGCTGAATTCCATCTTGACCCTGATAAAAAGGATACGGAAAATAACGGTTATTACCTGTACCTGAAAGAAGAGACCCCACCTAAGGATTACTTTGGCCTGGGTGGAAAGGATGCAGAACCGGTAGCGCCTTATGTAATCAAGCTGAAGGCGATTCAGGATGCGAATGGTACTTATTCGTTCATGGCAATTGATGAAGATTGTGAGTACTCTGTATTAACCACCGGAACTTTGAACCAGATTCAGATTAAGGCAATGAACTATCAATCAGTGTTCAATCAGGCAGAAGCCGAACTGGAACTGGAACTGACCAAGAAACTGCTGCATGCATCCGGCGGAAACGAAATGCCCCTGGACCAGCAGTATGAATTCACGATTGCCCTGGCCAGCAGTTCCAATGCCGGAGCCGTAGAGATACAGGGAGCGACAACCGTAAAAAGTGAGCTGGGAAGCGGCCGGATCTTCTTTGACCGGATCGTGATCCGGGAAGCCGGAACCTATCAGTTCCTGATCACCGAGGAGCACCCGCTGACCTACCCGTCCGGACATAACGCAATGAGCTATGATCCGGGAACCATTACTGCAACCGTCAGGATAGCAGAAGGTGATGAGAAACTGATAGTAGAAAGCATCACGTATGAAAAATCAGAACCTCTGGGAAATGAAATCTATTTCGATGAGGATGGAACGAAACGGGATGAGACCTTTGTCAACTTCTACATTCCGGACTCATCTGAACAGCCAACCGGAGCGAAACTGGAAGCCGTCAAGGAACTGGTCGGAAGAACCCTGAAGGATCAGGAATTCACCTTTAAAGCCGAACTGGTCTACGCATCAAACGGCTATGAGATGCCTGATATGACAGCAACAAATGACAGCACCGGAAAAGTAGTCTTTGAAGAACTGTACTTTGACGGAGCCGGCGTCTATGTCTATGAGATCAGTGAAGACGTAACCGGCGGCGATGACAGTGTAACCTACGATACAACGAAATACTACGTTTCCATTACCGTAGAGACCAACCGGATCGGAGATCTGGAAGTGACCGGTATCCGTTACGGAGACAGCTACAATACTGGTACCCATGAAGTGAGCGGCAGTATCACAAAGCCATCCTTCAAGAACGTGGCAGCCGGAAACCTCATCATCAAAAAGATCTCCCAGTCAAACGGAACCGCCCTGACCGGCGCGAAGTTTGAACTGGCATACCGTGAGACCGGCAGCGGCGATGAAGCATGGGTAATCCTGAACAACAACCTGGTAACAGCAGGAGCAGACGGAAGCATCAGCCATACCCTGCCGGAGAACTACCAGCAGTATGAATACCGTCTGACAGAGACCCAGGCACCATCCGGTTACAGTAAGTCCAGAGTCGGAACGATAACATTTACGGTATCGGCCAATGGCAGAATAGCCGAATGGAACCATACCGGAACCGGAGGTTATGTAGATGTAAACAGCGATAAGACTGCATTTATCGTAAAGAATCATACGACAGGCGGTAATCCGGGCAATCCGGGCAATCCGAGTACACCCGGAACACCTGGAATCCCGGGAACGCCTGGCGGTCCGGGCTCATCATCCGGTGACCCGGTAACTACCATCGAAGAAGCTTCCACACCATTATCGCAGCTGGTAGACTTTATCGAAGAAGCAGTACCGTTAGCCGGACTGGTTAAGACCGGCGACTATGGAATTCCGGTTCTGCTGCTGGTATTGGTGATGATGATGGCAGCGGCTGGTATTGGCGTTGTTATGCATCGTCGGAAGAAAGAGTCAGAATAAAAGATTTTAACTGAAGCAGATAAAGGGGCAGTGCAGGGCAGATGAATCAAGGTCTGTCCGGCACTGCCCTTTTTATGAAAAGTCAGGAAAATAAAAAATGAAAATAATGGGTGAAAAAGCCGTGTCAACGATTTTTGAAAATGTCCCATAAAAGTTAATTTATAAGCACCGGTTAAA
>DAMAMW010000050.1:0-42153 GCA_032073745.1 Lachnospiraceae bacterium
ATAATAAAAAAATCCTTTATTTTAAAGGAAAAAAGACTTGACTAAATAGGGAGGGAATTCATATGATAGATGCAAGAGGAAGATCATGCCCGGAACCGGTTATTATGACCAAAAAAGCAATGGATACAAAAGAAGCATCTTATGAGATACTTGTAGATAATAAGGTTGCCGTAGAAAATGTATCCCGTTATGCAAAGTATCAGGGCTATCAGGTTGAGATGATACAAGACGGTGATGATTATACGCTGAAAATAACAAGGGAATAACAATGGATGAATATATTGCAACCTTTTACTCACATTTTGGAGCAGTCAGATTTAAGAAGAATCTCAGCGGCAGCGGTATTGACGGGACGATTATGCCGGTACCGCGGGATCTTAGTTCATCCTGCGGTACCTGTGTCCGTTATCAGTCTGAAGAGGGAATCGTGGATGATCCGTATGAAGAGATCGAGCAGGTAGTGCGGGTGTCCGGTGATAACTATATTTGTATATATCGTGCAGCGGACAGTTGAATTCAGTCATTGTTTAACAATTTATCCGGATAAGACCATCATAATCATCCAATGGAAGATCAATGGCCTGCTCAATTGCAAGCACTCTTGCTGTACATTTGTTTTTTATAGAACGGTAGATCATATCTGCCGTTTTTTTTGTTGATCCGGCTCCGGAAAAATACAAAATCGCTATTTTTTTCATATCTGCCTTCTTTCGGTTAATACTGTTAATGGTACCTGCGGCAGAGTGATTTGTCAACACACGGCAGGATGATGAATATCTTATTTTTGTAAAAATATTAGCACTCACCACTTGACAGTGCTAACAATTGGTGTTATAGTCTGTGTATAACAGTTAAACTGTATTGAGAGTGGAGGTATAATCATGAATATAAATAAATTTACGCAGAAATCAATGGAAGCAGTCCAGAACTGCGAAAAACTGGCATACGAATATGGCAATCAGCAGATTGAACAGGAGCATCTGTTTTATAGTCTGCTGTCGCTGGATGACAGTCTGATTCTGAAGCTTCTGACGAAGATGGGAATCAATCAGCAGATGATCCTGAATGAGGCCGAACAGAAGCTGGCCGGTCTGACCAAAGTCAGCGGCAGCGGTCAGGTATACATCAGCAATGACCTGAATAAGGTGTTGATTCATGCCGAGGATGAGTCGAAAGGTATGGGCGATGAGTACGTATCGGTAGAGCATCTGTTCCTGTCGATGATCAAACATGCCGACCGGATTATGAAAGAGCTGTTCCGGCAGTATGGAATCACCCGGGACTCTTTCTTAACGGCACTTTCTACCGTAAGAGGCAATCAAAGAGTGGTCAGTGACAATCCGGAAGCAACATATGATACCCTTGAGAAATACGGTCAGGATCTGGTTGAACGTGCCAGAGAACAAAAGCTTGATCCGGTGATCGGGCGTGACAGCGAGATCCGGAACGTGATCCAGATTCTGTCCCGTAAGACGAAGAATAATCCGGTTCTGATCGGTGAACCTGGTGTCGGTAAGACAGCAGTAGTAGAAGGGCTGGCCCAGCGGATTGTCCGCGGGGATGTTCCCGAAGGGCTGAAGAACCGGAAGTTGTTTTCTCTGGATATGGGGGCTCTGGTTGCCGGAGCAAAATATCGGGGAGAATTTGAGGAGCGTCTGAAAGCAGTTCTGGAAGAAGTGAAGAAGAGCGACGGACAGATTATTCTGTTTATCGATGAACTTCATACGATCGTAGGTGCAGGCAAGACCGAAGGATCAATGGATGCCGGGAACCTGCTCAAACCTATGTTGGCGAGAGGTGAACTGCACTGTATCGGCGCTACCACACTGGACGAATATCGCAAATATATTGAAAAAGATGCTGCTCTGGAACGTCGTTTTCAGCCGGTTATGATTGATCAGCCGACGGTGGAGGATACGATATCGATTCTTCGTGGTATTAAGGAACGTTATGAAGTATTCCATGGTGTAAAGATTACGGACTCGGCGCTGGTGTCGGCAGCTGTTTTATCGGATCGTTATATTACAGACCGGTTCCTGCCGGATAAGGCGATTGATCTGGTCGATGAGGCCTGTGCGCTGATTAAGACGGAGTTGGATTCGATGCCATCCGAGCTGGATGAGCTGTCCCGTAAGATTATGCAGATGGAGATCGAAGAAACTGCCCTGAAGAAAGAAACAGACCGTCTCAGCCAGGAACGGCTGGAAGATCTGCGCCGTAATCTTGCCGAACTGCATGATGCGTTTACGGTAAAAAAGGCGCAGTGGGAGAATGAGAAAGCATCGGTTGACCGTCTTTCATCACTGCGTGAGGAGATTGAGCAGGTGAATCGTGAGATCGCCCAGGCACAGCAGCAGTATGATTTGAATAAAGCCGCCGAGCTGCAGTATGGTAAGCTGCCTCAGCTTCAGAAGGAACTGGAAGCAGAAGAGGCGCGGGTTAAGGATCAGGATCTGAGTCTTGTTCACGAGAGTGTAACAGATGATGAGATCGCCCGTATTATTTCCCGCTGGACCGGTATTCCGGTCAGCAAGCTGAATGAAAGTGAACGCAGCAAGATTCTGCATCTCGATCAGGTACTGCATCAGCGGGTCGTTGGTCAGGATGAAGGAGTTGAAAAAGTTACCGAAGCCATACTTCGTTCCAAGGCCGGAATCAAGGACCCGAGTAAGCCGATTGGTTCGTTCCTGTTCCTGGGTCCGACCGGTGTCGGTAAAACCGAGCTGGCCAAAGCCCTTGCCGAGGCACTGTTTGATGATGAAGGCAACATGGTGCGGATCGATATGAGTGAGTATATGGAGAAACATTCTGTGGCTCGTCTGATTGGTGCACCTCCCGGATATGTGGGATATGACGAAGGCGGTCAGCTGACTGAGGCAGTACGGAGAAAACCGTATTCCGTCGTATTGTTCGATGAGGTGGAAAAGGCTCATCCCGATGTATTTAACGTATTGCTTCAGGTATTGGATGATGGCCGTATTACTGACTCGGCTGGAAAGACCGTGGACTTTAAAAATACTATTCTGATCATGACATCGAATATCGGGTCTCATTATCTGCTTGAAGGGATTGATGAATCGGGAAATATCCGTCCGGAGTCTGAAACTATGGTAATGACGGAGTTAAGAGCACATTTCCGTCCGGAGTTTTTGAACCGTCTTGATGAGACGATCCTGTTCAAACCTTTGACCAGGGATAATATCAGTCATATTGTCGATCTGATGATCGCAGATGTTAACCGCCGTCTGTCTGACCGGAGTCTGTCTGTTGAACTGACCGCAGCAGCGAAGGAGTATATTACGGAGCATGGTTATGACCCGGCTTATGGTGCCCGTCCATTGCGCCGGTATCTGCAGAAGCATGTAGAAACTCTGGCAGCACGGATCATCCTGGAAGGAAATATTGGCGAAGGACAGAAGATTGTAATTGATCCATCGTCACAGCAGGATGGCCTGACAGCATATGTAGAATAAGAAAGTCTGCCTCTAAAACGTTGACGTTCCAATCAATTTATACTAAAATGGAAATAATTTTGGAACGATCAAGGAGGAACAGAGCGCATGGATATCAAAGGACAGGCAATTCAGAAGCATAAAGAATGGAAAGGCAAGATCGAAGTAGTTTCCCGGGCCCAGATTACAAACCGGGAAGAACTCTCGATTGCCTATACCCCCGGAGTAGCAGAACCTTGTGTGAGGATCGCTGAGAATGAGGATCTGGCATATGAATACACCAGAAAAGGTAATCTGGTTGCAGTTATCACGGATGGTACCGCAGTCCTGGGCCTGGGTGATATCGGACCTTCCGCTGCTATGCCGGTTATGGAAGGAAAGTGCGCACTGTTCAAAGAGTTTGCAGATGTAGATGCTTTCCCGCTGTGTGTTGATTCCAAAGATGTGGATACACTGGTTCAGACAATATCATTAATTTCCAAGAGTTTTGGCGGAATCAATCTGGAGGATATTGCTGCGCCGAGATGTTTTGAAATAGAGAAAAAGCTGAAAGAGGTCTGTGATATTCCGATCTTCCATGATGACCAGCATGGAACGGCCATTGTGGTTGGTGCGGCTCTGCTTAATGCGGTTAAGGTAACCGGCAAACAGATGGGACAGCTGAGGCTGGTGATCAATGGTGCCGGGGCGGCCGGTATTGCGATTGGCAAGCTGCTGATTCAAATGGGCTTTGGCAATGTTATTATGTGTGATATTAATGGTATTATCTGTGAAGGCGATGAAGGACTGACTTCCGGCCAGGAGGAGATCTCCCACATCAGCAATCTGCAGAAAGAGCATGGCAATCTGGCCGATGCTATGAGGGGTGCCGATATTTTCGTTGGCGTATCCCGTCCGGGTCTGGTCACAACTGAGATGGTCGCAGCCATGAATCAGGGAATCGTATTTGCTATGGCCAATCCGGTACCGGAGATTATGCCTGATGAAGCGAAGGCAGGTGGTGCCGTGGTTGTCGGAACCGGACGCTCCGATTATCCGAATCAGATTAACAATGTTTTAGTATTCCCGGGATTATTTAAAGGTGTGCTGGCGGTGAGGGCGAAAGAGATTACGGAATCAATGAAGATAGCGGCGGCTCATGCCATTGCGGCAGTGGTGCCGGAAGATGAACTTTGTACGGAATGTGTGATTCCTTCGTCATTTGACAAACGGGTAGTTCCGGCTGTGGCTGATGCGGTGGCTAAGGAAGCAGTGGCGCTGGGGATTAACCGGGTGGGGTATGAAGTGATGGAGTAGTTATAATAACTAAATATGGAAACACCATGCTCAATGTCGCGCAAAAGACGCGCTCGTTTCGCAGGTGAGCTTGATTGCTAAGCTCGAAAGGACCTCGCTAAGCACTCAATGCGACCACTCAATGCGACCACTCAATGCAAAAGAACTGCCTCTCCCCCAAGAAAGCAGTTCTTTTTTCGTCACGATCAATAACCGTTACATTATAAAGCTTGTAATTGGTATCCCCATACCAAAATAGAAGCTAGACACTCCGTTGTGTCCGTTCAAGCTACAATATAACATTTTTTGACAGATAAGTCAATGATTTTTGTGCAATATTTGGTAAAGTATGTATACAATATAATATTCATTTGCCAAAAATAACCAAACCGATAAAAAACACCGGTATTATTTTTGAAAAGAGTTACTCGGCAGTAAACAGCATATCACGATTTACAGTCTGATAAAACATGTTGTGTATTGTCTGCGGAGTTCTGGTTTCACCCAGAATCCACATCAATTTGGTGACAGTAGCTTCTAATGTCATATCATAGGCTTCCAGCATTCCATGATCCCGTTTGATGACATTGCCAACCTCATAGACCGACATATTGCTGCCCTCATTGGTAACCTGGGTTGTCATTACGACAACTTTACCGCTGTTCATCCAGCGAACAACTGCATTGTGAAAGTCACCGGAGTCGTAAGACGGCAGTCCGCCGACACCGAAAGATTCGATAATGACCGCATCATAGGATTCAGCCAGATAATCGAGTACTCCGGAGCTCATTGACGGAATCAGTTTCAGCAGGGCAACTCTGGGGTTCAGATTGTGATAGAAGTGAACCGGGCCTGAGACCAGCGTTTTATCATCCAGATAAAAGATAATATGTCCGTCCTGAATTGTTGCAATATAAGGAAAGTTTATGCTTGAGAAAGCATTGTAACTTTTTGTGCGTTCTTTTTTGCCCCGGGTACCGGCGATGACCTTGCCGTCAAATACGATCGTCACACCATGAGCCTTATCACAGCTGGCAAACAGCAGGCTGTCCAGCAGATTTGTCTTGGCGTCCGTAATTTCCAGATCAATCGGTTTCTGCGAACCGGTAATGACTACCGGCTTTAGCGAGTCCTGAATCAGATAAGACAACGCTGCCGCTGTATATGCCATCGTATCGGTTCCATGACAGACCACAAAGCCGTCATAATCCCGGTAATGAGTTTCAATTGTTTCAGCGATCAGCAGCCAATGCTTCGGCTGCATATTGGTACTGTCAATATTTAATACCTGAATGGCATCGGCCTGACAGAACTTTCTGGCATCCGGTACATGGCCAAGCAGCTCATCCGAAGTGATCAATGGTTTCAGGCCATCCTCACTTCGTTTTGAGGCGATGGTTCCGCCGGTTGCGATCATCAGAATGCGTTTCATAGGTGCCTCCTCTTGCATATTGTGTGGAATCATTGTATTATGAATGCTAAGTTAATAAACACTTTTCCAAGTGTTTCATATTGTACCATAATCAAAGTAAAATGAACATAGGAGCTGACATATATAATGAATCAGAATAAGACAATTCCATCCGATCCGGTCATCCTGTTAAGTTATCTTAACACCCAGCTGCGGGATTTCTACCCGTCACTGGAGGAACTGTGCAGTACCCTGGGCCTGGATCAAAAAGACATTGAACAAAAACTGCATGAAATTGATTACGATTATAATATAGAACAAAATAAATTCATCTGAGAGTAACCTGAAAAAACACAATAAAGAAAGGACCAAAACTATGACACAAGTAACGGCCGTTTGGGGCTGGCTGATGGAGCATCTGCTTTATATTAATGTTATTTTGTCTGTAATTATTGTTTTTTTTCAGCGCCGTGATCCCAAAGCCGTTTGGACATGGCTTTTAATTTTATACTTTATCCCTGTTTTCGGTTTTTTGTTCTATTTGATCTTCGCACAGGATTTCAGAAAAAGCCGTATGTTCCGGGTGAAAGAGATCGAGGACAAACTTCGTTATTCCATCAAAAACCAGGAAGAGTTCTTCCGCCGTCACGACATTGACTGGCAGGATCCCATTGCGGCCAATTACGGCGATCTGATCTGGTATAACCTGCAGACTTCAGGTTCTGTTCTTACATTAAGAAATGATGTCACGCTGCTGACTGACGGCAAAGAAAAGTTTGAAAGCCTTCGTCAGGATCTGGCCCGTGCCAAACACTACATTCATATCCAATACTATATTATCAAAGACGATGAAGTTTTTGCCTCCCTGGTTCCGATTCTGACTGAACGGATCAAAAACGGCGTAGAAGTGCGCATTTTATACGACGGCATGGGCGGCCGTTTCGTCTCCCGCAAAAGGTGGCGTGAACTTCGCGCTCTGGGCATTCAGACCGGCTGCTTTTTCCCGCCGTTCCTGGGCAGGCTAAACCTTCGTGTTAACTACCGCAACCATCGCAAGATTGTTGTCATCGACGGTCATACCGGCTATGTCGGCGGTTTCAACATCGGCCGTGAATACATCGGCAGCGATCCCCGCTTCGGCTACTGGCGTGACACCCATTTAAGAATTACCGGCGAAGCTGTTATCAGTCTCCAGATCCGTTTTGCCCTCGACTGGAACTATGCTGTCAAAGAGAATTTATTCAGGGACTCCTGGTACTTTACCGATTTCCTTGGCATTCATCAAAGTGATATCCCTGACACTATGCTGGGCATACAGATCATCACCAGCGGTCCCGATTCCCAGAACCGTCAGATCCGTGACAATTATCTGGAACTGTTTCACAAGGCCCGCCACCACATCTACATCCAGACCCCGTACTTCGTTCCGGATGATACCATTTTGTCAGCCTTAAAGATAGCGGCCCAATCCGGCGTAGATGTCAAATTGATGATCCCCTGCAAACCCGACCACCCCTTCGTTTACTGGGCTACCTACTCTTATGTCGGAGACATGCTGGAAGCCGGAGTCAAGTGCTACACCTATGAAGATGGTTTCCTCCACGCCAAAGGCGTCACCGTAGACGGTCAGGTCAGCTGCTATGGAACCGCTAACATGGATATCCGCAGTTTCGAACTCAACTTTGAGGTTAATGCGATCATATATGATGAAGAAACCACAGAACGATTAGAGGCAATATTCCTCGAAGACCTGCCCCATTGCCGTGAAGTAACCAAAGAGATCTATGCGGACAGGAGTTTGTGGGTGCGGGTTCGTGAGCAGTTTAGCCGGTTGTTGTCTCCATTGCTTTAGGGGCAGGCTGAGATGCAGCCAGGGGAGAGGCAGTTGTCTGGGGAAGTTTTAGCTCCGACTCCGCCAACCATATTCGGCCCGTAAAGTAATAGAAAACCAATGAAAATGCTGAGTTCATGTGCTGTTAAGGCTTCCTGGCCCAGCATTTTTATATTATGCTTCCCTTGAATCCAATTTACACCTGGGTCCAAATAGAATAATTACATGACATTTGCAAAAACTTATAAAATTGGAGCTTTTGGGTTACATTTTTCGATATATATCATATATAATGACAAAGAGTCGCTAATTTGCTATAATATCCTCATAAATTCACGCAAACAATACAAAAGAGACAAGGAGGGGTACTTTTTTGATATCAGAACAGTTATTTCATGAGATTATGGACATAGGAATCGCCCTGACAGCGGAAAGAAATAATACAAGACTTATGGAGTTGATATTGGATAAGGCGATGGATGTAGCCCATTGTGACGGCGGAACATTCTATCTTTATGAACCCGAATTTCTCCATTTTAATATTATGAGAACCGTTTCCAAAGGAATCGTTCAGGGCGGAACTTTCGGGAAGATAGATCTGCCGCCGGTTGAACTGCGGGAAGAAAATGTATGTGCATATGCAGCCATACATCGTGAGGTCATCAATATCGAAGATGTATACAGCAATGATCGTTTTGATTTCTCAGGGCCGAGACGCTATGATACTATTCTGGGATACCGCACTCAATCTATGATGGTGGTTCCGCTGCGAAGGCAGGGCGGTGAACTGATCGGTGTATTGCAATTGATCAATGCCCTTGACAAAGACGGGCAGATCATTCCATTTGATAAATCATATGAACAGGTTATCCTGTTTCTGGCATCACAGGCGGCGGTGGCGATATCTAATATCCGGTACCTTGATGAAGTAAAGGTGCTGCTTCAGTCATTTGCGGCTGCTATGGGTACGGCTGTTGACGCAAGGACACCTTATAATGGCAATCATACAAGAAAGGTGACAGAACTGACCAACGAATTCACACAATATCTGCATAAGCTTTATGATGCGGGAATATATAGTGAAGCTTTTGATGATAATCGCAGAGAGCAGCTGGCGCTTGCGGCGGCACTCCACGACATAGGCAAGATTACAATTCCGCCGGAGGTGATGGATAAGGATACAAGACTGGGAAACCGGATGGAAAAGGTTGAACACAGGTTTGAACTGATCGGTTTATGGTGTGAGCGGGATTACCTGAAAGGGAAGATGGATCAGGAAACATATGACCAGCAGGTACAGTGTCTGAAGCAGTCTTTGGAACTGATTATTCAGATCAACAACAGCGGATATCTGTCGGATGAGCTGGAGGCACAGTTATTGCCGCTAAAGGATTACTGTTACATAAAGGAAGATGGGGAACGGGTTGATTACCTGACACCATATGAGTTTGAGTGCCTTTCTATTAAAAAAGGAACTCTTACCAGAGATGAACGCGATACAATGGAAAGTCATGCATTAATGACATCTAAGATTCTGGCCAATATACAGTTTAAAAAGGTATATCAGAAAGTACCGGAGATAGCCGGAAGACATCACGAGTTTTTAGATGGAAGCGGATACCCGGATCAGCTGAAGGCTGATGAGATATCAACAGATGTAAGGATCTTAACAATTACAGATGTTTACGATGCCCTGGCCTGTGAGGACCGGCCTTATAAAAAACCGGTTCCGATGGAGAAGGCGCTGAAAATTCTCGATGAGATGGTAACTGAAGGAAAATTGGATCGGCAGTTGGTGGATCTGTTTGCGCAGTTTATCAGAGCAAAAGAATTATTGACGAAAGGCAGGCGGAACGAATTATGAAACTGAAAACCTGGGGAAGCCGGGGGTCATTTCCGACTTCCGGCCGTAAGTATACGATCTATGGCGGACATACGTCTTGTTTTTCGATTGAGCTGCCGGATCGTTATCTGGTATTGGATGCAGGTTCCGGGCTGACAGTTCTGGGGGAGCAGATTGAGTTGGGAGAGAGGAAGCGGGTTGATATTTTTATCAGCCATGTGCATCTGGATCATATTATGGGATTATTTGATTTCAAAACATTTTTTAACCCCAAGGCTGAGGTTCATCTATACGGGCAGGGGACTATGGGAATGTCGTTTGAGCAGCAGATGAAACATCTGATAGGGCCGCCGGTCTGGCCGGTAGGATTTCATGATTTTGCGGCACATATCACATTTCATGAACTGGCTGAACAGACAGAATACAAAATCTCTGAACAGGTGACTGTTATAGGGATGCAGGGGAATCATCCGGGACAGAGTTTGCTCTATAAACTGACAATTGATTCCGTATCAGTTTTTTACGGGCTGGATTGTGATATGAATCATGAGATATGGGAAGAACTGCTGGCTTTTGCTGCCGGCTGCCGGCTTCTGATCTGTGATGCACAGTATGATCCGGAGGATTATGATCGATTTTTAGGGTGGGGGCATTCCTCGTGGGAACAGGGACTTGCACTTCGCCGGCAGACAGAGGCGGAAGCCGTACTGCTGGCGCATTTTGGCACACAATATGATGATACGCAGCTGGCATTGATGGAAAGGCAGGTATTGGAGCAGGACGCTGCTGCAATTTTTGCCAGAGCGGGACTGGAGATCAGTCTGGATACTTTGGATAAAAGGGCAGACTGAGGGGAGAGGAGGATTTATGATTCTGAAAGAGCGGTTTAGGAAATGGATGGCCTGGTGCCTGGTGATCTGTTTTGTCAGTGGTGCGGCGATGCCGGCACAGGCAGCACAGACGACGGCTGATCTGCTGCGGCTGGAAGCGGTTGAAGGAACGGCCAGGATAACCACCAAAAACGGCAGGCAGGTTGACATTTTTGAGAAGATGAAGCTGCATAATGGATATCATGTCAAAACAGATCTGAGCAGTTATGCCTATGTCAGTCTGGATAATACAAAGGTAATTAAGCTGGACAGTTTAAGTGAAGTCGAGATCCGCAAACAGGGCAAAAGCCTGGAAGTATTGCTGATTTCGGGTGCACTGTTTTTTAATGTAACGGCACCGCTTCAGTCAGATGAAAACCTGAATATCCGGACATCAACAACGGTAACGGGGATTCGTGGAACCAGTGGCGTTGTCAAAACGGTGACTGGTTCTGATCAGGAATGTATCGATGAGATCCAGATCTGGGAAGGAACCACAATTGTCAAGGTGGAAAATCCGCTGAACGGAGAAGTTGTCAGTGCTCCGGTGTCAACTGGTCAGACTGCTATTTCCACAGTTACTAAAAACCCGTCAGATGAACAATATGCCACGATAACGATGGCTCCTATTACACCGGAAGAGCTGCCGGGGTTTGCGACGGAAGAAATAAGCAAAAGTGAAGAACTCAGTGACAAAATGGCTGAAAATGGTTATGACGTGGAAGCCATTCAGGAACAGACGGAGCAGCGTCTGGCTGAGGATGAGGCGCAAAAAGAAAGTCAGAAAACAGAGCAGGATAATCAGTCTTCAAAGCAGGATACCGTTCCGGTGTTCAGCCAGACAGGCCAAAGTACTAACAGCGGCGGATCTGATTCCGATAATGGATCAGGCTCCTCTACCAAACCGACTTCGCCTGCAACACCTACTTTACCAGAGGAGACAACAAAACCAACAGAACCGACAAAACCGGCGGAAACAACTACGCCAGCTGTCCCTTCCAGCGAAGTACAAGATCCTGCAGTGGTATTAACGATGGCAGTTGGTGCCAACGAGATAAATCAGTCCCTGAGTCAGGCTCATGTTACCAGTGTTACCGTAATACCGGGAAGCGGAAGCAACCAGCTTAATCTGGACAGCAATGTTACGGTTCCGGCCGGAAAACAACTGATTCTTGAAACCGGAGTCAATGCCCGGGTAACGTCCGGAACGACCCTGCAGATCAACGGTACAATGACAGTACGCGAGAGTCTGGACAATCGGGGAACAATCAATAATACCAGCACCAATACCCTGGATGCTCAGGGCGGTATCATCAATGCTGCCGGCGGAACGATTGAAAATACGGGCAGAATGGTACTGGGCAATAATCTGGTTAATAAGGGTGAACTAAACAGCAGTAACAGGATTGAGCTGGGGACAAATACTTTTATTAATGAAGAGGGAACCGCAGCTATTGAAGGCTGGGTGATTGGTGCTGTGGATAATAAGGCAAGCATGACCCTGGACGGTACGATCACAGGGGCTATCTGGAACTACGGAACTGTGAATATGGAGGACGGAAAGGTCTATTCCCTGATTTTGTCAGACGGTTCTTTTGAGATGGAAGATGGTGTCGTGGAAGACGGTATTAAGCTGGAAGGGCAGGCTTCTTATTCCCAGAGTGGCGGAGCTGTAACTGTAACCGGAGGCGATGACGCTATACATTGTAATGGCGGAACTGTGACAATAGCAGGCGGAACTGTAACCAGTACAGGCAACGGCAGTGCTGTTTACTGCAATGACGGAACAGTAACAGTGTCAGGCGGAACGATAAACGGCGGCAGCAGTGCTGTCTATTGTGCCAATGGAACTGTGACATTGGTGAGCGGAATCATCAATGGCAGGGATGGATATACCCTGAAGGCAACAGGCGGCGATATCAAATGGAAAAGTCCGGCGAAATTACGGGCCGGTGATACTTCCCAGATTCTGGATTTTGGGACTCAGGCTACTTTCTGGGCTGATGATGTTAATGTTGATCTGGATAATCAAGCTTGTTTCCTGGCATCGAATGTTGATGGAATATATGAATTTACATCTTTTGAAACAGATCCGATTTCAGTTTTGTTGGATGCGCAGGCAGGTGATGTGATTCAGCTTTTATCGGGGGACTTGACGATTCATGATGAGTGTGAATTTCAAAAGGGTGAAACAGGTAAGCCGGTGACTCTTGACTTGAATGGGAATGAATTGATAATCGCAAATAAATTGAATATGAAGTTGTCTGGCAATAGTTTACAAATACAAAATGGCGATATTCATATATTTAAAGGTGATTCGAGCGATGGCATTTTCAATACATTCGCAGGAACTGAGCTATACCTGAAAAATATCAAGGCAAAACTCGATAATACACTTATTACCAGCAGTGGACTGCTTCATATTGAAGGATCTGAGATTGAGTTGAATAACAGCAATTTCAATGCAATTTATTGTTACGGCAAAAACACAATAATAAAAAATTCCTCGATCACAGCTGATTCTTCAGCGGATTCCGCGCATTTTCTGGTTGCGGCGATGGGAGGGGCTAATAAAATTACGCTGGAGAATAGTACCCTTTCATCAGAAGGTTCAACGGCTGTTAAGCTGAGCTCAAATTCTACTTTGACTGTTACCGGAGATACTCTTATAACAGGGAAAACAGCGACTAAGATTTCATCTGCTCAGGGTTTACTTGCAGGACTGATTGTTATAAATGGTTCTACGAGATTGAATTTGGAGGGGGGAAAGATCTGTGGTGAAGGGACTGGAGCAATATTTCAATGGAATCATGACTCCGTTGACATGGAAGACCATTTTCCGAAGCCGGATGAAATGTTAACCGAAATCAAATCATGTAATGGTAGATTTTTTGCCGACGAAAATGAAAAAGATATGATGCCAACTGGCTATTGGAGGAAGGATCTACAAGACGGTTACTATGTGCTTGAAAAGGCACCGCAACACCGGATGGCTACTCCTGCCAATGCAGAATTAGCTGATGAAATTCTGGATGAATGGGATGAGATTTATCTTATCGATGATGTCAATGATTCTGATCCGGAACCATATGAGCCGGACCCATCCGATCAGCAACCGTCCGATCCGGCAACACCTTCGAATGCCCGTCTGAGCAGCAGGGAGGTGGATTCTCAGAACGGTACCAGGAAAGTCAGGGTGCAGTCGGAAACTTTGGTTTATATCAAGAAAGAAGATTGGGAGGAGCAGGGATGAAAAGAGAGCTGACAGCTTTGATGCTGACTGTCGCTATATCCGCAGGATATACTTTGCCGGCATTTGCAGCTGAGAGCATTATGGATGTAATCTGTGCGCCTTCCGGTATTACAATCACACAAGATGGTGACATACTGGTAACGGATACCTATCATAAGGTGGTCTGGCAGATCCGGGACGGCAGGTCCACCATATTTGCCGGCGGCGAGAGTGCAAAAGGTTTGTATGGAGAACCCATAGGCGGATATTATGACGGCAGTCTTGATCAGACGTTATTTCAGCAGCCATGGGCAATCGCCCCTTTTATGGGGGGATATGCGGTATCCGATCCGAAAAATAATGCGGTCCGTTTGATTCAGATGAACGATGACAGTGCGGCGGTGGGGACCATGAACTATGGTTATCTTGGCAATACCGGAACGGCTTTTAATAACCCGACCGGGCTGGCTGCAGATGAGGCAGGTAATCTCTACATTGCTGATACCAACAACAACAGCATCCGCATTGGTACCGAAACAGGCCAGATCACAACCCTGGTAAGCGGACTGAATGAACCGACCGGCCTCTGCTATCAGAACCAGACCCTTTATGTGGCGGATTCGGGTAATCACCGGATACTGGCAATAAGGAACGGTGAGACAGTTGTTGTGGCCGGCGGCAGCGGTGAAGGATTTGAGGATGGCGGTGTGAATGAAGCGCTGTTCTCAAATCCCCAGGGGATTGCCGTGAGCGCAGATGGCGTGATTTATGTATCTGATACCGGCAATGCCGCCATACGTAAAATCCAGGATGGAACAGTTACTACGATTATGAAAAACAATGCCGCTGATATGGATCTGTATCCGGTATCACCGGTCGGCCTCGCCATCTATGGTGATGATCTGCTGATCTGTGACAATTACTCCCGCAAACTGATTTCGATTAAGCGGTGACCGGTATGAAAAAAATATTGATTTGGTTGTTGGTTGCAGTGGGTTTTACTGCAGTGGCAGCAAGTGGATTGGTATATCGTCAGGACATGTCACTTTCTGATGCTTTATACCAGTCAAGAGCGGCAACAAACGAGGATATTATCGTGGTCGGTATCGATCAGACGGCGGTGGAAGAATTAGGGCCGTATCAAAGTTGGAATCGGGATATTATGGCTCAGGCTGTTGAATATCTGAATGAAGATGAAGAAAACAGACCGGCAGTTATCGTCCTTGACGTGCTTTATGCCGGAGAGACGGAATCGGTTTATGATCAGTATCTTGTGCAGGCTGCTGAGCTGGGCGATAATGTAATAGTGGCAGTAGCTGCTGAAATCAATTCTATTATGGTGAAAGATAAAGACGGCAATTTGGTTAGCAATGAAGACGGTAAAAAACTCGTTGATAAAAACGCTGTTGTGGCTTTTGATGAGCCATTTGAGGCACTAAAACAGGTGACAAAACAAGGACATATCAATGCGATGCAGGATGGAGATGGTGTCATTCGCCACCATATGGCTCAGCTTACTCTATCGGATGGAGTAGTCATACCTGCTTTGGCAGTTATGGCAGCCAGACAGTACCAGGAATATCACGACTTACCAGAAATCAAGATGCCACCACTAAGTGCGGGTGGCTTCTGGTATTTAAATTATCATGGTTTGCCAGGTGATTATAGTGAAGAAATATCCGTGGCAGATCTGGTTTTTGGGAGGAGACCAAGATCTTACTTTGATGGTAAGATTGTAATGATTGGCCCTTACACCGTCGGTCTTCAGGATAGTTATTTTACTCCCATAGATCATGCTGCACAGATGTATGGAGTAGAGATTCAGGCCAATGCAGTGCAGTCATTACTGGAAGGCGATTATAAAAGAGAAGCCGGTGATTTCTGGCAATTAGTGATATTGTTTGTCCTGGTTTTTTTAGGCTGCATGGCATTCTGGAAACGCCCGTTAAAGGTTGCGGTCCCGATATGGTTTGTTATCAGTGCCGGATGGATATTAATCTGCAAAATTTTATATCAGCAGGGGCTGGTGCTGCATGTGCTGTGGGTGCCTGGAAGCATAACGATCATGTTTGTCGTTTCGATTGCATTTAACTACATCACAGCCGCAATGGAACGGCTCCAGATCACATCTACATTTAAGCGTTACGTTGCACCGGAGATTGTTAATGAGATATTAAAAGAAGGAACCGAGTCTCTGGGACTGGGCGGTAAATTATGTGACATTGCCGTTCTTTTTGTTGATATCCGTGGTTTTACACCGATGTCAGAGCTGCTTGAACCGACTCAGGTAGTGGCAATGCTGAATCGCTATCTGACACTGACCTCATCCTGTGTTGCCAAACACGGCGGCACGCTGGATAAATTTATCGGCGATGCAACGATGGCGATCTGGGGCGCACCGCTGCCGCAGGAAGATTATGTCATGAATGCAGTCAAAGCCGCCCTGGATATGGTTGAAGGATCGAAAGCACTGTCCGAAGAACTGATGCGGGAATATGGCCGGACACTGACCTTCGGTATCGGCATCCATCATGGACCGGCAGTCGTTGGCAATATCGGAGCCGAAAACCGCATGGATTATACTGCAATCGGTGATACGGTAAATACATCGTCGCGGCTTGAGTCTCAGGCACCGGGCGGAACCATCTATATCTCGAAAGCGGTTGCTGAGATCCTGGAAGGCCGGATCAAGGTGAGGGAACTGGAAGAAAAGTTAAAATTAAAAGGGAAAAGTGAAGCGATGGAAGTTTTTGTTTTAGAGGGTCTGAAGCTATAATCTGAGTTGTGTTCCGTTTGTGTTCATCCGGTATACTTAAACTTATACTGTTCATAATTATAGTATACATAGCATGGATGGGGGAAGTACAATGAATATTATAGCAGTTGATGATGAGCGTCACGCTTTGATATCTTTAGAACAGGCTATTCGTGATGTTGTAAGACATGCGTCTTTGACCTGCTTTTCTTCAGCTTTGGAGGCGCTTGAGCATGCCCGCATTCAGCAGGTAGATGTAGCATTTCTGGATATTGAAATGCCTCAGATGCATGGTTTGCAGCTTGCCAGGCGGCTGAAGGATATCTACGGCGGCACCAACATTATCTTTGTTACCGGATACAGTAATTACCTGAAGGATGCTTTTACGATGCATGCTTCAGGATATTTATTCAAGCCGATCGGCCCCGAGCAGGTAAAGACCGAACTTGAAAATCTGCGGATTCCTCCGGTGGTGTCACAGGAGGGCGTGAGAATTCAGTGTTTTGGCAGTTTTAACGTATTTGTTGACGGCAGGACTGTATTTTTTAAAAGAACAAAAGCAAAGGAGGCCCTGGCCTACCTGATCGACCGCAAAGGAGCCAGTGTCAGCAAGAAGGAACTGGCGGCGGTACTTTGGGAGGACCGGCCATATACACACAGTGTTCAGTCTCATTTATATCTTCTGATTACAGAAATGATACGAACCTTAAAAGCAGCCGGAGCTGATGATATTATCATTAAGGCGCGGGGGCTTTACTGTGTCGATACATCAAAAGTCGACTGTGATTATTATAATTATGAAAAGGGTATTGTCTCGGCGGTTAACAGCTACCACGGTGAGTACATGAGCAATTACAGCTGGGCAGAATTTACAGTCGGATTTCTTGATAAACACCGCTGAAATCAGCGTATGAAAATAAATGATCTGCGCATACTGATTTCATGGACAAAATAAAGAGCATTCAGGATTTACCAATTAATTTTTTTAAGTGCGGCATCACCGGCTGGTGCCTGGAAGTAATCTTTACTTCCGTTGAATCGATTATGGCGTATGACTGGCGGCTGATGGGACGGACTTCCCTGCTGATGTTTCCGATTTACGGGATGGGCGCCTTGTTAGGGCCGATCAGCACATTAATCGATGAGTGGCTGGGAGAAGATATTGCCCGGCCGGCTGACCGCTATCTGCGGCACGGCATGATATATATGGTGCTGATCTTTACCGCGGAATATATTTGCGGGACCTTGCTTAACTACCTGGGGATATGCCCCTGGGATTACAGCCATACCCGTGCCCATATCAACGGGCTGATCCGTTTGGATTTTGCGCCGTTATGGTTTGGAATGGGATTGTTATTTGAAGAAATCACAAAAAAGAGGAGCAGATGACTTGTATTTGCGCCTCTTTTTTTATATACTTGAACTCAGTGAGGTGACAAATAATGATACGATTTTTATTAGTAGTTTTGGTATTAATTGGATTTTTAATTTCCAGTATTCCCCTGCTGATCGGCGAAGCTATGACTGCAAAAAAGGACCCGGCTAAAATGCAGTGGCACAGTCTGCGTGTGGTTCAGGCAATGTTCCGGCTGATTATCCGGCTGACCGGAACGAAGGTGACCGTGATCGGGCTGGAGAACATTCCCGACCGTTCCGTACTTTTTGTGGGCAATCACAGGAGCTATTTTGACATTCTTGTCGGTTATACAACGGTTCCCGGACTGACCGGATTTGTGGCCAAACGGGAGATGCGTGAGATTCCGCTTTTATCCGACTGGATGCGCAATGTCAACTGTCTGTTTTTAGACAGGAAGAATGTAAAGGAAGGTCTGAAGACGATCTTAAGCGGCGTTGATAAAGTGAAGAACGGTATTTCTATCTGGATTTTTCCGGAAGGGACCCGGAATGAAGGTGATGATATTTTAACCCCCCTTCCATTTAAAGAAGGCAGCCTCAAGATTGCCGAGAAGGCGAAATGTCCGGTGATTCCGGTGGCGATTACAGGAACAGCGGAGATTTTTGAAAATCATATTCCTTTTATGAAGCCGTCCAGGGTGACAATCGAATATGGCAGGCCGATCGACTTAAGCCAGCTGTCTGCCGAGGACAAGAAGCGGTCGGGGGCATATACCAGAGAGATCATTATAGGCATGCTGAAAGAAGAGCAGGAGAGAAGGAGATAGAACCCGTGGATCTAAAAGAATGCAGAGATCAGCTGGATCAGATTGACCGGCAGATTGTAGAGTTATTTGAAGAGAGAATGCAGGTATGCGGTGATGTGGCTGCGTATAAGATAGATACAGGCAAAGAAGTATATGACGGTGAACGTGAACAGCAGAAACTGGAAGCAGTAGAGCAGATGGCTCATAGTGATTTTAACCGTATCGCGGTACGGGAGTTGTATTCGCAGATGATGACGATCAGCCGCCGTTATCAATACCGGCTTCTGACCGAAAATGGCAGGCAGGCAGAGCTGGGTTTTACGCCGGTTGATAAGATTCCCGCTGACCGTGTCCGTGTCGTCTACCAGGGAGTGGAAGGGGCGTACAGCCATGCTGCTGTTTTGCAGTATTTTGGTACTGATGCCGATGCTTATCATGTACCGCTGTTTAAAGATGCCATGCATGCCGTCTCCCAGGGAGAAGCAGACTATGCGGTACTTCCGATCGAAAACTCATCGGCCGGTGCGGTGATTGACAATTATGATCTGATGACGCGTTATCAGAATTATATTGTGGCTGAGACTTTTATCCAGGCCAATCATTCACTGCTGGCAAGGCCGGAAGCGGAACTCTCCGATATCAGGACAGTGTATTCCCATCCTCAGGCACTGATGCAGTGTTCAGGCTTTCTGAATGAACAGAAGGAGTGGCGTCAGGTCAGTTGTGAGAATACGGCAGTAGCAGCCAAAAAAGTAATCGAAGATATGGATCCGGCACAGGCAGCCGTTGCCAGTGAGATAGCCGGTCAGCTTTACGGCCTGAAGACGCTCAGAAAATCAATTCAGAATAATCAGGGTAATACGACCCGTTTTATCGTACTGTCCCGCAAGGCAATATATCGAAAAGATGCGACTAAGATCAGCCTCACCTTCGAACTGCCGCATACAAGCGGCAGCCTGTACAATATTCTGGGGAATTTTATTTTTAATAATGTTAATATGAGAATGATTGAGTCCCGGCCGATTCAGGGCAGAAACTGGGAGTATCGTTTCTTTATTGATATCGAAGGAAATCTTGACGATGCCGGTATTAAGAATGCATTGCGGGGGATTGCATCCGAATCGCAGAATATGAGGATTCTCGGAAACTATTAATCGCGAGGAGGTTAATTCATGGTTCATTTATTCGCGGCTATCGATGTAGGTTCATTTGAACTGGAACTTGGCATTTATGAAATGTCAGCCAAGACAGGAATTCGTCAGGTTGACCACATCAAACATATTATCGCCCTTGGAAAAGATACTTATAATCATGGCAAGATCAGTTATAAACTGGTCGATGAGGTATGCCTGGTGCTGTTGGATTTTTCCGAGCGGATGAAGTCCTACCGGGTGGAATCTTACCGGGCTTACGCCACCAGTGCCATGCGGGAAGCAAAGAACAATCAGATCGTTCTGGATCAGATCCGGGTCCGGACGGGCATTGATGTTAAAATCATCAGTAACTCGGAGCAGCGGTTTATCAGCTACAAAGCGATCGCATCAAAAGATGCGGAATTTCATAAAATCATTCAAAAAGGAACGGCAATTGTTGACGTTGGATTCGGCAGCATGCAGGTGTCCCTGTTTGATAAGGACATCCTGGTATCAACACAGAATATCCCGCTTGGCATATTGCGGCTGAGGCAGATGGTTGACCGGTCACCGGCATCGATCCGGCAGCAGCAGAGCATGATCGCAGAGATGGTTGACAATGAACTGCTCACCTTCCGTAAGATGTATTTAAAGGACCGTGAGATTTGCAGTCTGATCGGAATCGGGGATGCGATTCTGACACTGCTGTATAAGATGAATCAGGCTGCGGGAAATTCCATCCGGAAAGAACGGATTACGATGGAAGAGTTTCGGGCCTTTTCTGATCGGATCAGAAAGATGACACCGGAACAGATGGAAGATTCCATTGGTGTCAGTGCCAGTTATGCGGAGATGCTGCTGCCTGCCGTGGTGATTTATAAGCGGATTCTGGAGATGACCAACGCCCAGGAACTTTGGATTCCCGGTATCCGTATGACCGACGGGATAGCGGCAGAGTATGCTGAGAGCCGGAAGATTTTAAAATTCACCCACAGTTTTGAAAATGATATTATTGCGGCATCAAGAAACATGGCAAAACGTTATAAGAGTCCGATGCCCCATGTTCAGGTAGTGGAGACGATCTGTCTGGATCTGTTTGACAACCTGAAAAAATATCACGGGTTAAAATCAAGAGAGCGGCTGATGATTCAGATTGCCGCAAACCTGCATTCCGTAGGCAAGTTTATCAGTATGCGCAATGCGACAGACTGTGCTTATAATATAATTATGTCAACTGAGATTATCGGATTATCCCATCTGGAACGTGAAATTGTTGCCAATGTGGTACGTTACAATATTCAGGAGTTCCGGTATAATGAAGTATATTTGGAATCAAAGCCGTCAAAAGACAGCCGTCTGGTGAATGCAGATAATCTGCTGCTGGTCATTGCAAAGCTGACAGCCGTACTGCGGCTGGCCAACTGTATGGACCGCAGTCACAAGGGCAAGCTGCGCGGCAGCAGGGTCCGGGTAAAAGATAATCTGCTGATTATTTCGACTGATTATGATGGGGATATTACTTTGGAGCGGTTGTCAATTGAACAATGTGCAGACTTTTTTGAGGAAATTTATGGTGTTCGTCCTGTTCTCAGACAGAAAAAGAAGGTGTGATAAATGATCGATGAAGGACTAGATTTTTTGAATCCGGTTAATTATGTCAACCGGGAACTCAGCTGGATGGAATTTAATTTCAGGGTTCTGGGAGAAGCCAGAGATAAGTGTACTCCGCTGTTTGAACGTTTGAAATTTTTAAGTATAACAGCATCCAATCTGGACGAATTTTTTATGGTCCGGGTGGCATCACTGAAAGACATGGTACATGCCGGATACCGGGGGACCGATATTGCCGGACTCCTGCCCGAAGAACAGCTGGCGCGGATTGGCGAAAAGACGCATGAACTGGTGCAGCTTCAGTACTCCACCTACAACCGTTCCCTACTGCCGGCACTCCGGCTGCAGAAGCTGGATATGGTCTGCCGTCATGAAGATCTGACAGATACAGAGCGAGAGTATGTCAACCGCTTTTTTGAAGCTGATGTATATCCGGTACTGACCCCGATGGCAGTGGATTCATCACGGCCGTTTCCGTTGGTGCGCAATAAATCACTGAATATTGCGGCACTGATACAGAAAAAAAACAATGATAAAGACAATCATAAGAACAAACCGGCAGCACTGGAATTTGCCATGGTGCAGGTGCCTTCCGGCCTGTCCCGGATTGTTGAACTGCCAAAGAATGATGACGGCAGCAAGCGGATTATCCTTTTGGAAGAAGTGATTGAGTGCAATATGTCGGCCCTTTTCCTGAATTATGATATTATTGCAGCGCATCCGTTCCGGATTATGCGTAATGCAGACTTTACGCTGGATGAGGAGGATGCGGTTGATCTGCTGGAAGAGATTCAGAAACAGCTGAAAAAGCGCCAGTGGGGCGAAGTGATTCGTCTGGAAGTCGAGGACAATATGGACCGCCGCCTGCTTAAGCTTTTGCGCAAGGAACTGGGAGCAGGAAGTGCTGATATATACAAAATCAACGGGCCGCTTGACCTGACTTTTCTGATGAAGTTATACGGACTTAAAGGTTTTAACCATCTGAAGATTAAAGCCCATGTGCCGCAGCTGATTCCGGCACTGATGAACGATGATGATATTTTTACCAATATTAAAAAAGGTGATATTTTGCTTCACCACCCTTATCAGACCTTTGATCCGGTCGTGGAACTGATCCAGAAAGCGGCCAAGGATCCGGAAGTTCTGGCGATCAAACAGACCTTATACCGTGTCAGCGGTAATTCACCGATTATTGCAGCACTTGCGGAGGCTGCTGATAACGGCAAGCAGGTATCGGTCCTGGTAGAGTTAAAGGCCCGCTTTGATGAAGAGAACAACATTATCTGGGCGAAGAAGCTGGAGAAGGCCGGCTGTCATGTTATCTATGGTCTGCTTGGGCTTAAGACCCATTGTAAGATTACACTGATTGTCCGGCGGGAAGAAGACGGGATCTGCCGATATGTTCATCTGGGAACCGGCAACTACAATGACTCCACCGCCAGACTTTATACCGACTGCGGGATTCTGACCTGTGATCCCCGGTTTGGCGAAGATGCGACGGCTGTCTTTAATATGCTGTCGGGATATTCCGAGCCGCCGTCATGGAATCAGCTTTCACTGGCCCCGTTATGGCTGCGTAAAAAGATTGTCCGGATGATCAAACGGGAGATTGTCTATGCCCAGAAGGGGTACCCGGCCCGGATCAGGGCCAAAACCAACTCTCTTTGTGATAAAGAGATTATCGCCGGCCTTTACGAAGCATCCTGTGCCGGTGTGAAGGTGGACCTGGTGGTTCGCGGGATCTGCTGTCTGAAGGCAGGCGTACCGGGACTTAGTGAGAATATTACGGTACATTCCATTGTCGGCAATTATCTGGAACATGCCCGGATTTTTTGCTTTGAAAACGGCGGAAAACCAGAAGTCTATATGGGCAGTGCCGACTGGATGCCGCGTAATCTTGACAAACGGGTGGAAATTATGTTCCCGGTTGTGGATGAGAATCTGAAAGCAGAGGTGCAAAAGATTATTGATGTGCAGCTGGATGATAATGTTAAGGCATATTTGCTGCAGCCTGACGGCAGTTATGAAAAGGTGGACAAAAGAGGAAAAGTACTGGTTCATGCCCAGGACTACTTCTGTGAGGAGGCTGTAAAGGCAGTAAAACAGCATTCCGAAAAGCGCGATGTTCACCAGACCCGTACATTTACACCGGTAAAGGGGGAGGCGTAAAGAAACCTTTTCTTCCCTTTTTTGTAATAAAAAAAGTAAAGCATGTTTCGACAAACTATGCTACACTAATCATAGAAAAACAGTAGGAGGGGATCCCCAATGGCAGAAACCAATATTCTGGTAGTAGATGATGAGAAAGAAATTGCTGATCTGGTGGAAATATATCTGGTCAGTGACGGTTATAAAGTATTTAAGGCATCTGATGCCCAGGAAGGCCTGGATATTCTGGCCAAGGAAGACATTCATATGGTTCTTCTTGACATTATGATGCCCGGAATGAGCGGGCTGGAGATGTGCAAGGTGATTCGTGAGACGAACAACATCCCGATTATCATGCTCAGTGCGAAGTCAACCGATCTTGACAAGATCCTGGGCCTGGGTACCGGCGCCGATGATTATGTGGTCAAACCATTCAATCCGCTGGAACTGACCGCCCGTGTCAAATCACAGCTCAGACGCTATACCCAGCTCAATCCCAGCAGCAGTATCCATGATAATGCCAAAAATGAGATTACCGTCAAGGGAATGACGATTAACAAGGATAATCACAAGGTGACCATCAGCGATGAAGAGATCAAGCTGACACCGATTGAGTTTGATATTTTATATTTGCTTGCATCCAACCCCGGCAAAGTGTTCAGCACCGATGAGATATTTGAACGGGTGTGGAATGAGAAGGTTTATGAAGCGAATAATACAGTTATGGTACATATTCGCCGCCTGCGTGGAAAGATGAAAGAAGACGAACGTCAGGACAAAATTATCACCACAGTGTGGGGGGTAGGATATAAAATTGAAAAATAACAAAAGAGGCAGAAGCGATCTGAACCGTCGCTTTCATACCCGTGTGATCACGAATATTGTTTACAGTACACTGGTCACCTGCCTGGTAGAGATTTTTCTGGTGTTTAATCTGTCACTGCTGGCAGATTATGCAAAACGGTCTGAGTGGAACAATGCGCTGCTGACGATGATGTACAATTCGGATATCATGATTGTGATGGGGTATGTTCTGATTGGGATTGTTATCTTTTCGGTGACTTTTTTACTGCTGCAGGAGCGGTCGGTAGCCTATATTTCCAGGATATCCGAAGCGATGGAGAGTATTTCCCAGGGCGATTTAAATACCATGATCGAGGTGGTCGGCGATGACGAATTTTCCTCGATGGCAGAGAATTTAAACAAAATGGTGGAAGATATCCGTAAGCTGATGGATAAGGAGCGCGAGGCCGAACGTACTAAAAATGAGCTGATTACCAATATCGCTCATGACCTGCGCACACCGCTGACCTCTATTATCGGGTATCTGGAGCTGTTGTCAGTGAATCACACACTGGATCCGGAAGTACAGCAAAAATATATTGATATTGCATACACTAAGACCAAACGCCTGGAAAAGCTGATCGAGGATCTTTTTGGTTTTACCAAGTTAAACTATGGCAAGATATCGATGAATATCGGAAAAGTGGATATTATCAAGCTGCTGAGCCAGCTTTTGGAGGAATCCTATCCCAGTTTTGCGGATAAGAACCTTTCTTATGAGCTGCAGAGCAATGTTCCGGCCAAGATTATTACAGCTGACGGCAACCTGTTGGCACGGCTGTTTGACAATCTGATTAACAATGCCATAAAATATGGCGCCGACGGCAAGCGGGTCCTGGTAAAGGTGAATGCTTCCGGCCAGACCGTTTCCGTATCGGTGACGAATTACGGTTATGTGATCCCCGCCGACGAACTGCCGCTTATCTTTGAAAAATTCTACCGCGTGGAACATTCGCGTTCGACAAATACCGGAGGAACCGGTCTGGGTCTTGCCATTGCAAAAAACATCGTGGATATGCACGGTGGCCTTATTACAGCAAAAAGTGACTTAAACGGTACCGTGTTTATGGTTACATTACAGGTAAACTTTGACATCAATAAAGAAAACTTCGGAAAGTTAGGGTAGTGATATGGATTTTCAAAACCAGAATCCCTTGAAAAAAAGAAAATATGTGTCGGTCAGACGTATGTGGAGAATCATTGCTGTGGCAGTGGTTCTCTTTGGCGGTCTTGCTTTTTATACGCAGGGAATGCCGGCATGGGCGGCCGGGACCTCTGGCTCAGGAACTGCTGCATCCGGTGACCCGGTGACGCTCGATATTGAATATGGATATGGTTCCACGGCAAAAGGCGGACGTTATCTGCCGGTAGAGGTGATTCTGGGTAACTACCAGAATCAGGAACTGTCGGCAACTCTGCAGATTAAATCAATGGAATCTGACGGAACGATCTACCGGTACGATTATCCGGCAGACGTCGGGGCGATGTCGCAGACTCAGAATCAATATTATATACCGCTTGGCAGTCGGGCGGACCAGTTGTTCTTCAGTCTGGTGGACCACGATGGGGAAGTGATACTGAATAAAAAGGTGAAACTGAATGTCAGCCTTGATGTGCCTGAACTTTTTATCGGAGTATTATCAGATCATCCGGAAACACTGTCGTATTTAAACGGAGTAGGCATTAATTACAGCACGTTACGTACCAGAGTATTTACGCTGCAGGAAGAGGGATTTCCGGAAGAGGAGATCGGCCTGAATCTGCTTGATGTGATCATTGTTAATGGTTACACTCTGCGAAATCTTTCAGAAAAACAGACAGCCGCGATCCTGGACTGGGTCAACAGCGGCGGTGTCCTGATCCTTGGTACCGGGGAGCGGGTGGATGATACGTTAGGCCGGTTTGCGCCGGAGCTGCTTGATGATTCTTATGGAGATCCGGAAATACGTGAAATCGATATGGGGGCGGAATTCTCCGCTGAGGAGCCGACTGCTTCGATACTGAATATTGCGAGTGTGGATATTCCCCTTCACGGCGGCAATGTTATTTTTTCCAGCGGCGGTTTTCCGGTGCTTACGGCAGCTTCAAAAGGGCAGGGCCTGATCGGTGTCGCAGCATATGATTTTGCTGACATTGCGGAGTTCTGTGAGGAGCAGCCGTCTTATGTAGAGAAGCTGTTTGTGAACCTGCTTGGTGAAGAACGGATCAATCAGCTGGCAGCAGTTGTATACAGCGGCAATTCCAGCTGGTACTGGTCGGTGCAGAGCCTGATCAACACCGGAGATGTCGATAAACTGCCCAATTTAACACTCTATATTGTTGTAGTGGCAGTTTATCTGCTGATATTGGGGCCGGGATTATATCTGGCTTTGCGGCAATGGGATCTTCAGATCTTTTACCGGCGCGGTGTGGTGATGTTTTCGCTGGTATTTGCGGCAGTGATTTACCTGCTGGGAACCAGTACCCGTTTCCGGTCAACCTTTTATACTTATGCAGCCATCCAGGATGTGACGGCTGATTATGTGATTGATACCACCTATGTGAACATCCGCAATCCTTACAACCGTCCGTATATCGTCGACCTGAATCCGGATTATTCGGTTCTGCCGATTACCAGAAGCCAGACCGGTGATGTGCCGGAACGGAACAATTTTATCGGTGATGAGGATTTCCTGGTTGCGATCAGCCATCAGGAAGACAAGACAAGGATTACCGGTCAGAATATTGTGGCTTTTGAACCAAGATACTTTAAACTGGAGAAAAAAGAAGATAATACTGAAAATGTCGGAATCACCGGTGTTGTAGATTATTTTGAGGGGAAGCTCGGCGGAAGCATTACCAATCAGTTTTCCTTCCCGCTTGACAACACCTGCCTGATTCTGTATGGCAACCTGGTGATGATTGACCGCCTGGAACCGGGCCAGACAAAGAGTCTGGATGATCTGGACCTGCTGCGTTTTCCGCTCAACAATTCTTACGCGGTAGCTGAGTGGATTACCGGCGGCGGAAAGTATGAACAGGCTGATATTGATGACAAAGCATACCTGCTTGCGATGGAACGTTCCAATATGCTGATGTTTTATCTGGATGCCTATATGTCAGGTTATAGTGCCGATGCAAGGGTGTTTGCATTCAGTACCGAAAAAGAGGAACGGCAGTTTTTGCAGGACACTGACGCTGAGACTTACGGACTCACGATGCTGACATCTTCGATTGCGGTCAATGCATCCAGAGACCGTTCTCTTTACCGTTCCGTGCTGATGAAGACACCAAATGTATCCAGCGGCAATTATACCGCAGCAAATAATTCAATGACCGGAACGGAACCGGTAACCCTGGAGTATTATCTGGGCAACGACATTGATGTGGAAAGCCTGACATTTGAGCCGGTTTCCCAGGAATTTCTGGAAGCGGAGAACAGTACCTATATTGAAGTATTTACCGGCAGTATTTACTTTTATAATTATACGACCGGCAACTATGACCTGATGAATCTGGACGGCAGAACCCTGACGGTGGAGCAGCTAAATCCATACCTGTCTTCCGCCAACTCAATAACTGTACGTTACGCCTATGACGGCAGCGGAAGCTACAATGCCATTCAGCTGCCGATGCCGATGGTGGCAGGGAGGGAACGCTAATGTTGTCAATCAGGGATTTACGAAAAAATTACGGCAATTATTGTGCTCTCGACGGGCTTGATATGGAGATCAGAAAAGGGGCTCTGTATGGTTTTGTCGGGCCAAATGGTGCCGGCAAGACGACAACGATCCGGATTATGAGCGGACTGCTTCGCCCTGACAGCGGCAGTGTGGTGATTGATGGTGTGAATGCTGTTAAGGCGCCGAACCGGATAAAAGAGAAATTTGGCTATGTTCCGGATTATTTCGGGGTATATGATAATCTGAAGGTATCTGAGTATATGGAGTTTTTCGCTTCGTGTTACGGGATTACCGGCTTAAAGGCCAGAAAAAAGAATGAGACTCTGCTGGCCCAGGTGGGGCTGGAAGAAAAATCGGATGCTTATGTCGATGGTTTGTCACGGGGCATGAAACAACGCCTGTGCCTGGCCCGCGCACTGATTCATGATCCGGAACTGCTGATCATGGACGAACCGACGGCCGGTCTGGATCCCCGTACCCGAATCGAGTTTCGGGAAATGATCAAGGAACTGCAGAGCCAGGGCAAGACCATTCTGATCAGTTCGCATCTGCTTGGCGACCTGGCTGAGATGTGTACTGATATCGGCGTCATTGACCATGGCAAGATGGTTCTGACCGGCAACATCGAAGAGATTATTAACCGCATTAATTCATCCCGGCCATTGATCATTGCCATCCGGGGCAGCCTGAATACGGCAATGAGGATTCTGAAGGAGCATGCACTGGTCCGTACGATTGCAGTTAAAGGGCAGGAGATTATGGTCGGGTTTGAGGGCGATGCTGATGCTGAATGTGAACTGCTTGCGATTCTGGTTGAGGCAGGCGTGTTTGTACGCGGTTTTATGCGGGAATCAGGCAGTCTGGAAACTGTATTTATGAAGATTACCAATCAGGAAGAAGAAAGGGTGGTGCTGTCTTATGAGGATGATGAACCCGGTCTATAAGCGGGAGGCTATGATCAGTGCGAGAAGTTTTAAGCTGGCTTTAGTGCTTCTGATCTTTAACGGTATTCTGGCATTGGTGGCGCTGCTTAATATGTATTCCATGCTGACGCAGGTGAGGCTGACAGCCCAGATGCAGTATTCCAGTTTTCTGGATCTGTATGTTTTTGTAGCAGTATTGGAGTTTGTGATGCTGATTTTCATTATGCCGGCGATTACTGCCGGGAGTATCAGCGGGGAACGCGAACGGCAGACCCTGGATCTGATGCTGACAACGAAGATGACTCCGGCTGAGATAGTATTCGGAAAGCTTTTGTCATCCCTGAGTACAATGCTTCTTATGATCGTATCGAGTTTCCCGATTCTGGCCATGGTATTTGTGTATGGCGGAGTGACCTTAACTGATATGGGCAGACTTTTGTGCTGTTATATGGCGGCGGCTATGTTTATCGGCAGCCTGGGCATCTGCTGTTCCGCAGTGTTTAAAAAGTCGACGATTTCGACGGTGATTTCCTATGGTCTGATGGTAGCTGTTGTGATCGGCACATATGGAATCAATCAGTTCGCATATTATATGAGCAGGGTGCATGCGGACAGTTATCTGGGGGTGGCCGGTCAGGGGGCCGGTCAGGGGGCCGGTCAGGGCAGCTCGGGTTCACTGATATACCTGCTGCTGATGAATCCGACCTCGACTTTTCTGGTGACGATGATGCAGCTGGCCGGGAGCGGCATGAACCAGATCGACCAGCTGGTAGTGACCTGGTTTGGTGCACATGAGATCAATAATGTATATAATAACTGGGTCAGCATCAGCATTGTGATCCAGCTGATTCTGGCAGGTGTTCTGATCTGGCTTGCGATCCGGGCAGTATCATCGAAACGGAGCTGATCAATCATAATAAAAGATATGCCGCTGCCAGTCGGCAATAAAAAAGGAGGTTTTTATGGGTATTATAAAAGCAATCAAAACAGCAATCGGCGGTTCACTGGCTGATCAGTGGTTAGAGGTCATTGAGCCGGGAAATATGGGTGATCAGACAGTATTTATCAAGGGCACCAAGACCAGAAAAGGTTCCAATGTTCATGGATCTGATAATTCCGTTTCAAACGGTTCTGTCATTCATGTATATCCGAACCAGTTCATGATGGTAGTGGATGGCGGCAAGGTAGTCGATTACACGGCGGAAGAGGGATATTACACCGTTGATAATTCATCTCTGCCATCGCTGTTTAATGGTGAGTTCAAGGATACATTAAAAGAGTCGTTCAGCCGTATTAAGTTTGGCGGAGAAACCCCGACCGTACAGAAAGTGTACTATATTAACCTGCAGGAAATTAAAAATATTAAGTTCGGAACCAGAAATCCGGTTAACTATTTTGATAATTTTTATAATGCGGAATTGTTCTTAAGGGCTCATGGTGCATATTCGATTAAGATCACGGATCCGCTGTTGTTTTATGCCCAGGCAATCCCGAAAAATCAGGATAAGGTTGATATTACATCGATTAATAATCAGTATATGGAAGAGTTCCTTGAGGCACTGCAGGTATCGATCAACCAGATGTCGGCTGACGGTGAGCGGATTTCTTTTGCCGTTGCAAAGACTGGAACAATCAGTAAATACATGGCGGATGCCCTTGATGAAGGTTGGAAACGTGACCGCGGATTTGAGGTTATGAATGTCGGCATCAGCATTTCCTATGATGAAGATTCACAGAAACTGATCGGCATGAGGAATCAGGGGGCAATGCTCAGTGACCCGACGATCCGTGAAGGATATGTCCAGGGTGCGGTGGCACGCGGTATGGAAGCGGCCGGCTCTAATGCAGGCGGATCAATGGCCGGATTTATGGGCATGGGTGTCGGAATGAATACCGGCGGTGGTTTCATGGGTGCAGCTTCCGCTGCAAATATGCAGCAGATGCAGATGAACAATATGCAGCAAAATAACAGCGGGCAGGCAGGCAGCGCAGCTTCCCGGCAGGCTCAGCAGCCTGAGATGGCGGCAGGTACACCGGTGCCCGGCGGATGGACTTGCGGCTGCGGCAACGTCAGCAGCGGAAAGTTCTGCAGTGAATGCGGACAGCCGAGACAGGACGGCCCATGGACCTGCGTCTGCGGAAATGTCAACAGCGGGAAATTCTGCAGTGAATGCGGCAAACCCAGAAATTAGGGGGAGCAGAAAAGAATATGGCAGTTATTACCTATAAGTGTCCGAATTGCGGCGGAGACCTGCAGTTTAATCCGGAACACCAGAATTTTCATTGTCAGTACTGTCTTTCGGATTTTGCCCAAAGTATGCTGGATACAGAAGCAGCGGAGCCGGCTTTGCAGATGCCGGCGGAACCCGAACCGACAGACCATGAGGCTGTTATGTACAACTGTCCCAGCTGCGGGGCTGAGATCATAACGGATGAGACAACAGCAGCAACATTTTGCTACTACTGTCACAACCCGGTAGTATTGTCAGGGCGCCTTCAGGGACAGTTTAATCCGGATTACGTAGCACCATTTACGATTGACCGGGAAAAAGCCCTGAGTATATTTTCACAGTGGATCAGCAAAAAGAAATATGTGCCAAAAGCCTTTTATAACGAAAGTCAGATTGAGAAGCTGAGTGGTGTATACTTCCCGTACTGGCTGTTTAACTGTGAAGTGGACGGAACACTTGATGCCAGGGCAACCAAACGAAAAGTCTGGCGGAGCGGAAGTACAGAGTATACAAAGACGGATCAATACGATGTGGTACGTGCCGGACATATGCCGGTGAAACATGTGACCAGGAATGCCCTGAAAAAATCAAACCGTCAGTTGGTTGAAGGCGTTCTGCCTTTTGAGATGGAGAAGCTGAAAGGGTTTAAGATGAGTTATCTGTCCGGTTTTCAGGCGGAAAAACGTGACATGGAAAAGCAGGAATTCTCTGCAGAGGCAGAGTCTGAGGTCAGACAGTTTGCTGAGCAAAGTCTGCGCAGCCAGATCAGCGGTTATGATGCGGTGGAAGTCCGCTCCTGCCATGCAGATATCCGTAATCAGGAATGGAAGTATTCGCTGATGCCGGTCTGGACGGTGACTTATCATGATAATAACAGTGATAAGATCTACTATTTTGCCTGTAACGGGCAGACCGGCAAGATTTGCGGTGAGCTTCCGGTTGATAATGGCCGTTTGATGGGTTTGTTTGCCAAAGTTGCAGTGCCGCTGTTTGTATTACTGATGATAGCGGGGTATTTTATATGAGAATATGGATGAAGAAGGCTGCTTTTTTATTAGTAATGATCGTTGCAATGATGATGCCGTCAGCCGTCAGGGCCGAAGTTTCCCCGGATCAGGAGGCGGGCGGCCAAAGAGTCGTTGACCGGGCCGGACTGTTTACTGATGATGAGATCGAAGATATGGAAGTAACGATTGCATCAATGCGAAAAACCATGAACATGGATGTGGTGGTGATGACTACCGATAATACAAGGGGCAGCAATAGCAGAAGTTATGCCGATGCTTTTTATGAAGCGGGGGGTTATGGTCACGGAAAGAATCACAGCGGTGTATTATTTATGATTGATATGGATAACCGGGAACTGTATATCTCTACCGAAGGGGCCATGATCCGGTTTCTGACGGATGACCGGATCTCGAAGATACTCGATCATGTATATGAGTTTGCCGGCAAGGAGCGGTATGCTGAGGCAGCCAACTCATTTCTTGCTGATACACTGGCATATTATCATAGCGGAATCCCCGGAAATCAATACAATTACGATACGGAAACCGGGGCGGTCAGCCGTTACCGCAGCATCCGGTGGTATGAAGCCGCACTTGCTCTGGTTGTATCCGTGGGGTGCGGACTGCTGGCATGTCTCAGTGTGAAGCGGCAGTATGCGATGAAAGCAGAGCGGCGGCAGGCCGGCAATTACAATATGGCCTATCGTGCCAATTCCCAATTTGTTTTCCGTGACCGCAATGACATATTGACCAAGACCTTTACAGCACAAAGGATTATTCCCAGGTCGACAGGCAGCAGCGGGGGCGGGGGCAGGAGCAGCAGTTCGTCTTCCGGAAGGAGCTCCACACACCGTTCATCCAGCGGCCGGACACATGGCGGCGGCGGGAGAAAATTTTAACAAAATGTCTCTGTCCAGCAAACAATTGTTAAATCAAGCTAGACAAATATACAAGATCTATGGTATAATTACCGTTATTCTTAGGCTTTGTGACTAAGAATTTAAAGAAACAGTATAATAAGGAGGAGACAAAATGAAAAAGCGTTTTCTAAGCTTAGCGCTGGCTGCAACTATGGTATTATCCCTGTCAGCCTGCCGTGGAGCAGAACCGGCTGCAACCGAAGCAACCACACAGGCTGCTGCAGCAGCAGAAACAACCACCGCTGCTGAAGGTGGAGAGGCAACTGATGAGACTACTGAGGCTGTTGCGACAGAAGGGGCAGAAGCTGCAGGCAGAACCATCGAGCCAACCGAGAATTTCAAAATTGGTATTATTACCGGTACCGCATCTCAGGGTGATGAGGAGATTACTCAGGCAACCAAGATGAAAGAAAAATATGGTGATATGATCGTTACTGCTACATATCCTGACAAGTTCAGTGAGGAAACCGAGACTGTTATCTCCAACGCCGTAGCTATGGCATCTGATGAAGATGTGAAAGCAATTATCTGGTGTCAGGCGATTCCGGGAACCGCAGCAGCAATCGATAAAGTCAGAGAAACCCGTCCGGAGATGATCTTCATCGTCGGTACACCGGGTGAAGACCCAGACGTTATCAATCCTAAAGCTGATATCGTACTGCAGGTTGACGAGCCGGGCTGTGGTGTTGTTATTCCTCCGCAGGCAGCTGCACAGGGAGCGAAGACCATGATCCACTATTCCTTCCCGCGTCACATGAGCTATGCTCTGATCGTAGCACGTCATGAGAACCTGAAACAGTACTGTGAAGCAAGCGGCATTGAACTGGTAGACGTAACTGCTCCGGATCCAACCCTTGATCAGGGTATCACAGGTGCTCAGCAGTTTATCCTGGAAGATGTTCCGCGTCAGATCGAGAAATACGGCAAAGATACCGTATTCTTCACCACTAACTGTGGTATGCAGGAGCCATTGATCCGTTCCGTATTTGAGAATGGCGCAATCTACACCCTGCAGTGCTGCCCGTCTCCATTCCATGCATTCCCGGCAGCTCTGAACATTGATATGGCAGGACATGAAGCTGATGTTGACTATATGTTAGAGCAGCTGCAGGCTAAGGTTACCGAAGCTGATATGGGCGGACGTGTATCTACATGGGCAGTTCCATGTAACATGCTGTTCATCGAAGCCGGTGTAGAGTACGCAATCAAAGTACTTGAAGGCGAGACCAATGGTGTTGTTCTTGATGATGCCGTACTTCGTCAGACCGTTCAGGAATGTGCCGGTGATGTTCAGATGACTCTGGAGAATCACGTGGATGCAACTGGTGTAGCTAAGGATAATCACTATCTGGTTATGGCTGACTTTATTACCTTCGAGTAATAATCATTATTATAGCTGATATTAGTGAACAGAAAGTTTCGCCAACTGTCAATGAAGCAGTTGGCGGAACTTCTTTACGGATTGCAGGTAATTACCTGTTAGCCCTTCTGACAGTATAATGAAAGCCCCCCTCGCTTAGGGGAGGCGGGAAGCAGTGAAAGTCCCCCTCGCGTAAGCCCGGCGGGAAGCGAAGAAAAGAGGTTAGAATATTGGAAAAGACGAATGAGAGTTATGTCTTGAAAATGGACAATATTGCTAAAGAATACTATGGCAATCGGGTATTAAAGGGGGTAAACCTTCATATCCGTCCAGGCGAGATTCATGCCCTGATGGGAGAGAACGGTGCAGGAAAGTCGACACTGATGAACATCCTGTTTGGTATGCCGGTGATCCATTCGACCGGTGGCCATGAAGGAACAATAGAAGTTGGCGGAGAAGCGGTTAAAATCGATACACCGACAAAAGCAATGGAACTTGGTATCGGTATGGTACATCAGGAATTTATGCTGATTCCCGGCTTTACCGTAACTGAGAATATCAAAATCGGCCGTGAAATCAGTCATCCGAACCTGGTTAGCCGGATATTTGGCAAATCAATGGAGAATCTTGATTTTGAGGCAATGGCAAAGGATGCCAGAAAAGCGTTAAAAAGAATTGGATTGCAGATTGAAGATTATGTGAAAGTAGCGGGACTTCCGGTTGGATATATGCAGTTTATTGAGATTGCAAGAGAGCTGGACAAGACCGGTATCCGAATTCTGGTATTTGACGAGCCGACGGCTGTACTTACAGAGTCAGAGGCTGACCGTTTGTTGGAAGCAATGAGAGTGATTTCCTCTCAGGGAATTGCCATCATTTTTATCACCCATCGTCTGGATGAGGTTATGGCAGTTGCAGACAGTATGACGATTCTGCGTGATGGTGAATTTGTAGCAAGAAAAGAAATCAAAGATACGAATGTGGTAGAGATTGCAGAACTTATGATTGGACGGAAGGTTGAAAAACTGTTGGATGATGATATTCCCGACAACCGTGTAATCAGTGATGAAAATATCGCAGTAAGTTTGAAAAATTATAGAGTAGAAATGCCGGGTGAATATGTGAAGGGAATCGATCTGGATATCCGCAAAGGTGAGATCCTTGGTATCGGCGGACTGGCCGGTCAGGGTAAACTGGGGATTCCAAATGGTATTATGGGCCTTTATAAAGCAACCGGTGAAGTAACGATTAACGGCAGGGCGCTGAACCTGGACAGGCTCGGTGATGCCCTTGACAACAGGGTGGCTTTTGTATCGGAGGATCGGCGGGGTGTCGGTTTGCTGCTGGATGAAAGCATTGAGCAGAACATAGTTTTCTCTGCGATGCAGACAAATGATCGTTTTTTGAAAAGGTTTGCATGGATAAAGCTGTATGATGGTGCATCTGCCAGGGTACACGCGGAGGAAATGGTAGAAAAGCTTGATATCCGTTGTACCGGAATCAAACAGCATGCCGGAAGCCTGTCCGGCGGTAACCAGCAGAAGGTCTGTCTGGCAAGGGCACTGACCCTGGATCCGGATATTTTGTTTGTATCTGAGCCAACCCGAGGTATTGATATCGGTGCGAAGAAGCTGGTGCTCGAATATCTGGCACACTTAAACCGCGAGACCGGTATGACTGTTATTGTGGTTTCGTCTGAACTGGTAGAGTTACGTTCAATCTCAGACCGGATTGCCATCATCTCTGACGGCAAGCTGGCTTGCGTATTGAAGCCGGATGATTCTGATGCTGACTTCGGTCTGGCTATGTCCGGTGCATGGAAAGGAGGGGAAAGAAATGAGTAATCCATTCAAACCTCTGGTAGCTAGATTTGGTTTACCGCGTATAATTATTGTCGGGTTCTTTCTGTTTCTGTTTGGAGCGGCGGGATATGCCGATCTGGATTTGCAGCAGACGTTAAGTGACTGTATCAAGCGTTGGGGATTGTTCGGTATTCTGGCGTTGGCGATGGTACCTGCCGTACAGTGCGGTATCGGCCTTAACTTTGGTATTTCTTTAGGTATTGTCGGCGGTCTGCTCGGCGGATTGGTAGCGATTGAAATGGGACTTCCTTTTAACCCGTCATTGCTGGCTGTGGGCGAAATGTTTACAATGTGGGTTACCGTTCTGGTAGCAATTGTGATTGGAGTAGTGTTATCTCTGGGAATCGGCTTTTTATATGGTTTGCTTCTGAATCGTGTAAAAGGATCGGAAATGACGGTTACCACTTATGTAGGCTTCTCGATTATTGCTTTTATGAATATGATGTGGACAGTTCTGCCGTTTAAAAGGGGTGAGCTGATTCAGCCCAATGCCGGTGCCGGTCTGCGTCCGACAATTTCGCTGGAATCTACTTACAGCGGTGTTATGAACAAAACGCTGGCTTTCAGCATTGGCAGACTCAGTATTCCGACCGGACTGTTGCTGTTCTTTTTCCTGCTGTGTTTTTTGGTTTGGCTGTTTATGCGTTCCAAGACCGGTATTGCGATGAGTGCAGCCGGTGCTAATCCGATGTTTGCGAAAGCGGCAGGTATTAATGTTGACAAAATGCGTATTGTCGGAACCGTTATTTCGACAGTGCTTGCGGCAGTAGGTATTATTGCCTATACACAGGGATTTGGTTTTATGCAGCTTTACAACGGACCGCTGATGATGGGCTTTACATCAGTAGCCGCGGTTCTGATCGGTGGTGCCACGCCAAAACGAGCGACGATCACCAATGTTCTGATCGGAACATTTTTATTCCAGGGAATTTTGTCTATGGGCCTGAATGTAGCAAATGCCTATATTCCTGGAAGCAGTCTGTCAGAGGTTATGCGTCTGATTATCTCCAATGGTATTATCATTTATGCATTATCACAGGTGAAAGGAGGTAGCGGCCGTGGGTAAGAAGTTCCTTGATTGGCTGTTTAACAGCAAAGTTGTTATTTTATTTGTTTTTCTGTGTCTCGGTGCAGCATTTGCATCCGGTAAGTCGGCAGAATTTATCGTGGTAGAGTTATTTACCCGTATAGCCAGAAACTCCTTTATTGTATTAGCGCTGATTATTCCGGTTATTGCCGGTATGGGACTTAACTTTGGTATTGTTATCGGTGCCATGTCGGCCCAGATCGCTCTGTTCCTGGTATCTTACTGGGGACTCACCGGAGTGACGGGATTCTTTGCAATGGTGGCATTATCAACTCCGATTTCCATGCTTACCGGATTTCTGGTAGGATCTTTATTTAACCAGATGAAGGGCAATGAAATGATTGGTGGTCTGGTTCTGGGCTACTTTGCAGAGGGTATCTATCAGTTCATTTTCCTGTTTTTGTTCGGCGGACTGATTGCAATGGACAACCCCACACTGATGATAGCTACCGGTGTCGGTGTCAAAAATACTATTGATTTAAAAGATACAATTAAGTATGCTCTGGATACGATTCCGATGCTGCGGATCGTTGAGGTTGGATTCTATCTGGTTGTGGCCGGTGTGGTTTGTTCTACACTGATCAAGCTGGTTAAGAAACAGCAGATTGCCTGGGTGAAAGTTGTCATTCAGCTTGCTGTCAGCGGTGTTGTTTATGCTTTGACTTTTGTGCCTTCGATTGAGCGGTTCCTGTCTCAGGATCGTCTGGTTCTGTTATCAGCACTGGAACTGGTTTGTTTTGGAACGGTGATTGTTCAGGTGGTCAGAATTATTCTGGCTCAGATGAAGATTAAAAAGGCAGCAGCTTCCGGTGAAGAATTAGCCGGACCGCCATTTAACTTTATTAAAGCTATTGTTAATATTGCAGTTGTAATAGTTGTGTATGTACTGACCTATATACCGGCTGTGGAAAGTGTGGTAAGGGCAGTCAAACTGCCGGTTATGACTTATGTGTGCATCGCCGGCCTGTGCGGCTTTAACAACATTCTGTTAAAGACCAGACTTGGCCAGAACATGCGTACCGTAGGACAGGACCGTGTGGTGGCAAACTCATCGGGTATTAACGTCAACAAGACCCGTATCATCGCCATGATCTTTTCAACCGTTCTGGCTGGTTGGGGGCAGTTGATTCTGCTGCAGAATATGGGTACCTTCTCTACTTATGGTGCTCATACCCAGGTCGGACAGTTCGCGATTGCTTCGCTGCTGGTTGGCGGCGCTTCCATTCAGAAAGCGACAAACAAGCAGGCAATCCTTGGTGTTATCCTGTTCCATACCCTGTTCATCGTATCTCCGCTGGCCGGACAGGAATTGTTCGGTAATGCTGCGGTAGGTGAATACTTCCGTCTGTTTGTATCCTATGCGGTTATTGCGATGGCACTGGCTATGCATGCATGGAAGAAACCTTCCAAGGTTAAGGTGGAAGTGAAGGCAGAAGATAAGAAAGATGCCGGACAACTGGCATAACAGATAGTTTGATTTTGAATTTAAGATGGGGACGCAGTAAGCTAATGAGGAATCATTAGTTTGCAGCGTCTTTTGTTTATCTGAATTTATTGCGTTTCTGAAAAAATATTTGAAAATAATAAGTTTTTTCTCCATAAAGAAAAAATTGATAAAAGTGGCCGATAATGCTATACTATGTATATAGTGAGGTGAAAATAATGGTACAAAGAAAAGAATATCTGGATTGGCTGAAAAATTGGCGTGAAAAACAAGTTATCAAAGTTGTAACTGGTGTAAGGCGTTGCGGGAAATCTACACTGTTTGAGTTATATATAGAATATTTAAAGCAAACGGGTGTTTCGGATGAGCAAATAGTTTCGGTTAACCTTGAAGATGTGGAGTATGAGGATTTACTGACATATAAAACACTCTATCATTATATTAAGGATCGTCTTTGTGAAGACAAATATACCTATGTTTTTATCGATGAAGTACAGCAGTGTAAACACTTTGAAAAAGCAGTTGACAGCTTATTTATTAAAAAAAATGTTGATGTGTATATCACCGGATCAAATGCGTATATGCTTTCGGGGGAACTTGCGACATTGCTTTCAGGAAGATATGTTGAAATACAGATGCTTCCGTTGTCTTTTGCGGAATACATGGATTTTACAGAAGCAGACCGGCATAATGTTATGCAGACATTTAATAATTATTTGAAATATGGCTCGTTTCCTTATGTGGCGGCCCTGCTCAAAACAGAAACGGCTGTAACAGGATATATTGATGGTATATATAATACAATCATAGTAAAAGATGTCGCTGTACGCGAGGGCATAAATGATGTTACGGTACTTGAAAGCATTGTCAAGTTTCTTTGCAGCAGTATTGGAAGCCCTGTATCGACAAAAAAAATCAGTGATACAATCAACTCCGGCGGCCGAAGAATTTCGGTCAACACTGTAGAGCGATATCTGCGGGCGCTATGTGACAGTTATATCTTTTATAAGGTAGACCGCTATGACATCAAAGGACGGCAGTTCTTGAAGACACTTGGCAAGTATTATATTGTAGATACGGGCCTTCGCGATATATTGGTGAGTAATTCAGCATCTGATCTCGGTCATCAACTTGAGAATATCGTTTACCTTGAATTGCTGCGTCGGGGATATAAGGTTAACATCGGAAAAATGGCAGAGAAAGAAGTGGATTTTGTTGCAAGTGATTCGGAGGGGATTGCTTATTATCAGGTGTCGGCATCGACAATAGATGAAAGTACTTTGGAAAGAGAACTGGCCCCTCTGCAAAGGATATCTGATAACCATCCCAAATATCTTCTTACATTGGACGAACTAATGGCGACGGCTAATTATGACGGAATCAGAAAAATCAACGTGTTGGACTGGTTGCTGAAAAAGTAATAAATAGCAGTTGCATATGAACTGATTCAAAGGTAAAATACTTATATCATATTAAGGTGAAAGGACGGAATGTCAACATGAAAGATGTGAATTGCGCGTATTGTATGCAAGGAGAATTAGTGGACAAGTTTGCTTATCCGGTTTGTAAAATGGAGACTGGTTTTTTATATGTGTTTAAGGAGCAGAGCCATCCGGGACGTTTGATTCTGGCTCATGATGAACATATCAGTGAGATGATTGAACTGTCAGATGAAGATAGAAATGCATTTTTTGCGGATGTAGCTAAGGCGTCCAGAGCGATCCATAAGGTTTACAACCCTAATAAAGTAAATTATGGTGCTTATGGTGATACCGGATGTCATCTGCATATGCATCTGGTTCCCAAGTATGAGAATCAGGCTGAATGGGGCGGAACATTTGAGATGAACCCTGGTAAAGTGCTGCTTACTGCTGCTGAGTATGAGGAGATTGCGGAGAAGATCAGACAGGCCCTGTAAACTGCTGCAGCGGAAATGAAATAAGGAACTTCCTGAGAAATAGTCGAATTTTACTATTTTTCAGGAAGTTCTTTTATATTATACTGAAAATGAGCATGATATACAGTGAGTACTTGACGAGGCGCTTTTTGAAAATGGAGGTAATTAAATGGATACTAATTTAAAGTTAGAAGCGATCGAACAATTCGCAGGATATCTGAAGCAGGAAGAACGAAGCAAGGCAACAATAGAAAAGTATATCAGAGATATACGGCAGTTTTATTTGTTTTTAAATGAGCAGTATGAGGTCAGTAAGGAACACATGATAGCGTATAAAACTTTCCTGGGAGAAAATTATAAGACCAGCAGTGCCAACTCAATGCTCGCTGCAGTTAATCATTTTCTGTTCTGGATGGGGTTGGGCGAATATCGGGTGAAAAGCCTGAAAGTACAGAAACAGATATTCAGTGATCAGGGGCGTGAATTGAACCGTGAAGAGTATGAGAAGCTGGTAACGGCAGCACGGAAAAAAGGAAATACTCGTCTGGAAATGATCATGCAGACAATCTGCGGAACCGGTATACGGATTGGTGAGCTGCCCTTTATAACCGTAGAAGCGGTGAAAAAGGGAGAAGCTGTGGTGTTTGGAAAAGGAAAACGACGGGTTGTATTTATTACACCGAAGCTGCGAAAATATCTGCTGAATTATTGCCGGTCTCAGGAGATATATCGGGGGTCTGTTTTTGTAACAAAAGGCGGGAAGAATGTTGACCGCAGCAATATCTGGTCTGAGATGAAACGGATATGCCGGGCTGCAGGTGTGGAATCCGGAAAGGTATTCCCACATAATTTCAGACATTTGTTTGCCCGGATTTGTTATCAAATGAAAAAAGATATCGTCTATCTGGCGGATATCCTTGGGCACAGCAATATTGAAACAACGAGGATCTATACAATAAGCAGCGGAAGCGAACATAAGAAGATGCTGGCGAGTCTCGGGCTGGTAATTTAAAAAGAACAACATAATATTTATTATGTTGTACTTTTTTACCCAAGTATTATAAACCAATGATTTTATACAGCAATTATAAGCCATATAATTCCAGAAGTCAATCCTATTTATCTGAATCGGTTACAATATCTGATCGATTTATGATAATGTCCTTATATGCCACACGTGATTATGTCCCATCTT
>DAMAMW010000051.1:0-39888 GCA_032073745.1 Lachnospiraceae bacterium
GTCAGAGGATAGTCGGGATTGTCCTTTTGGGGATAATAGTGACTGTCTCTGAACAATTGTTCTTATTCAAACTCTATGGTACCTGGTGGTTTACTAGTAACGTCATAAAGTACTCTGTTCACATGATCCACCTCATTAATAATCCGGCTGGTCACCTTCTCCAGCACATCCCACGGAATCCGTGCTGCTTCAGCCGTCATAAAGTCAATCGTATTCACCGCTCTCAGTGCCACCGCAAAATCATAAGTTCTCTCATCGCCCATCACGCCAACACTTCTCATATTGGTAAGTGCCGCAAAATACTGCCCGATATCTCTGGCAATACCTGCATTCGCGATCTCTTCACGATAAATTGCATCCGCATCCTGAACGATCTTCACCTTCTCAGCCGTTACTTCGCCGATAATCCGAATGCCCAGCCCCGGCCCCGGGAATGGCTGGCGGAATACCAGATGCTCCGGAATACCAAGTTCCAGACCGGCCTTGCGCACTTCATCCTTAAACAAATCACGCAATGGTTCAATAATCTCTTTAAAATCAACATAATCCGGCAGACCGCCAACATTATGATGAGATTTAATCACCGCCGATTCGCCGCCCAGTCCGCTCTCTACCACATCCGGGTATATCGTTCCCTGTACCAGGAAATCTACCGCACCGATCTTCTGCGCCTCAGCTTCAAATACACGAATAAACTCTTCACCGATAATCTTTCGCTTCTGCTCCGGCTCTGATACACCGGCAAGCTTCTCATAAAAACGCTCCTGGGCATTCACCCGGATAAAGTTCAGGTTATAGTTCCCCTCCGATCCGAATACCGCTTCCACTTCATCGCCTTCATTTTTACGAAGCAGGCCATGATCTACAAATACACAGGTCAGCTGATCGCCAATCGCCTCAGACAGCATAACAGCCGCTACCGAAGAATCCACACCACCGGAAAGTGCACACAGCACCTTACCGTCACCAACCTTCTCGCGAATCGCCTTAATCGATTCCTTCACAAAAGAATCCATTTTCCAGTCACCGCTGCATTCACATACATGATACAGGAAATTGTGCAGCATCTTACTTCCCTCAACCGTATGAAGCACTTCCGGATGGAACTGAATCACATACAGCTTCTCAGCTTCATTCTCAGCTGCTGCCACCGGACAGTCAGCCGTATGGGCAGAGATCTCAAATCCCGGTGCAACTTTAGAAATATAATCAAAATGGCTCATCCAACAAGTTGTCTTGGCAGAAACATCCACAAACACCTTAGAATCACCCTTGTCAATCAGAACCTCCGTCTTGCCATATTCACGCACAGGGGCACTCTCCACCTTGCCGCCCAGCACATGCATCATCAGCTGCGCCCCATAGCACAGTCCCAGGACCGGAATCCCCATCTTAAACAACTCGTCCGTATATGTCGGTGAATCCGGTTCATAACAGCTGTTCGGTCCACCTGTCAGAATAATCCCTTTCGGGTTCATAGCTTTAATCGTTTCAATATCTGTTTTGTAAGAGTAAATTTCACAATAGACTCCGCATTCACGTACTCTTCTGGCTACCAACTGATTATACTGCCCACCAAAATCGAGTACGATTACAACTTCGTTTTTCACACTCTTTCCTCCTCATGCGTAATATGATGTGCTACTATTATATACAGAAAGCCGAAAGCTTTGCAAGCAGAATTAAAATAATTCCACCTTTACTTCCATATCTTCCTATTATATACTAAAATAAATAAAAAGTGAACAAATACCTACAAGGAGACTACATATGAAATTTAACCAAAGAACAATCATTCTATCCACCTTATCCCTTGCCACAGCAGCCATCCTCACAACCGCCTGCAGTTCCAAAAGCACGGAATCCGTCATGTACGCAGAAACTGCCGCTGCCATCGCAGAAGCACAATACAACGCCACAACCGAGGCCGCTGCTGACTACTACGAGAACGGTGAATATGATGTCTATAACGAATATGACTCTATCAAAGAGGCACCAGCCGACGGCTACAGTCTCGGCACCGCCGAATCCGTTCCCACCCCTGCCACCACAAACCGCAAGCTGATCCGCACCGTATCCCTGCAAGTGGAATCCACAGAATTTAACACCATGTTAAAAGACATCACCAATTCTGTCACGGCCTCCGGCGGTTATATGCAAAATTCCGAAGTATACGGAAACGAAGCAAACCGCTCCTCCAGCACCTACGGTACTGCCTATTTAACAATCAGGGTCCCTTCTGACAAGCTGGATTCTTTCATCACCAAACTAGAAGAACAGGGCAACATCACCTACAAATCCGAGTCCACTGAAGATGTAACCCTCCAATACAGTGACATAGAAAGCCGCAAAAAAGCTCTCAGCATTGAACAGGAGCGTCTCTGGGAACTCCTGGCCAAAGCCGAAAGCATCGAAACCATTATTGCTCTTGAAGCCCGGCTGTCCGACATCCGTTACCAGCTCGAATCCTTCGAGTCCCAACTCCGTCTCTACGACAACCAGGTCGATTACAGCACCATCAACCTGACCCTGAGCGAAGTAAAAGTCCTGAGTCCCACCACGCCAGACACCTTCGGCACCAGAATCCAAAAAGGCCTCAGCCGTAACCTGTCAAATCTCGGCAACGAGATCATCGACACCATCATCTGGCTGATCACAAACCTCCCCTACCTCCTGGTCAACGGTGTCATCCTCATAATAGTAATCATCATAATCAGATTCATAATCCGCATAATAATAAAACGCCATCCATCTCTAAAGAAAAAAGATATAGAAGACAACGGAATAAAAAAATAACCACTACCCCCATATCGTTATCGCCCTTTGTCCTTCCGCCCTCCGCCCTTTGCCCTTCCGCTCTTCCTACCAGCGAGGCCAGTAAAGTTAGCGGGAGGGGCAGTCGTTGGGGAAAGTTTTGGCGACATACGCAGTGATGCCGGGATACCTTAGGGCGAAAAACAGCATCACGAAGTCGGAGCCAAAACTTTCCCCAACGACTGCCTCTCCTGGAACATCACATCCAAGCCCCAACGGCTGCCTCTCCTGGAACATTACTCCCCCCTCCGAAACTCCTGTATATCCCGAATCAGCAACTTCACATTATCCATCAAAGAATCAAAAATCCCATACTCAAACAATTTCATCACTAATATCCCAACCGGCACCGCCAGAATCATTCCGCCAATCCCGCTCCACTTAAATCCCAGATAAAGAAACAAAAGTGTCATCAGCGGTGACAATCCCATCGTATCACCAACCAGTTTTGGCTGAATCAGCTGACGTACTACCTGAGTCAGCACATACAATGCTGCAAGTCCTCCGGCAACTATATATTCACCGCTGATCAACTTCAGGATCGCCCATGGAATCAAAACTGTACCGGTACCAAACAGCGGCAGAAAGTCAAGGATAGCAATCAGAATTCCGAGTAAAAATGAATAAGATACTCCCAGTATAAACAACCCGACGACCAAAATTACCGCAATCACAAACATAATCCGAAACTGAGCAACAAAATATCCACCGATCAGCTTCCTGACATCCTGCTTTAAATACCCTACATACTTCTTACTTCCGCCCGGTACATACGGCTTCCAAAATTCCACGATCTTATCCCGATCAACGATAAAAAAGTAAGAAGACATAATAATTACTGCCATGCTTACCAGGATATTGGGAATACTTCGCGCCATATTTCCGGCCACTTCTACGGTCGGGGAAGCAATCTTTTGCACCAGCAGATTCAAATACTCGCCGACATTTACCGTAAAGGTATCCCAACTTGTCTGCACATCCTGCGGCATCATATAAGAAAAACGGTCAAGCTGATTAAAAGCGGTTGCCACCTCAGCCGAAAGTGTATTGTAAAGCGCCGGCAGCTCCTTGGCAAAAGCCACTCCCTGAATCACCAGACGGGAAATCAGGAAGTATCCTGCACCAATAACCAAAGCCAGTACCGCTACCACGATCAAAAACGAGCTGTGCTTGCGAACCAGTTTAACCCGGCTCTCAAGAAAACGAACCAGGGGATTCGCTATCATGGCAACTACCCAACCGATGACGAACGGCATAAAAAATCTAAGCAGCTTCGGCCCCAACAGGCAAATCGCCGCCACCCACAACACCGGCACAATAATGTTTAAAATTATTCTGGTGTATTTTCTTATGCTATCCACTATCTATCAAGCCTCCTGCCTTAGTTTTGCGCCAAATAAGTCTCCAGAAATTCTATTAATGCATTCATTTCCTCATCAGTACCTATTGATATTCTCAGATAATTATCAATTCCGGGTTTGTCAAAATATCTGACAAAGATATCTGCCTCCCGCAAGGCCTGAAACAGCTGTTTTGCCGGAACCCGTTCATGGGAAGCAAAAATAAAGTTGGTCATGGAGTCAGGAAATGTGAATCCCAGCACTTCCAGACGCACTTTTGTTCGTTCCCTGGTATCTACAATCCGGTTTATCATCTCTTTAAAATAAACGTCATCCCTGACTGCCTCACGCCCTGCAAGCAATGAAGGAAGATTCAGTGTATATGAATTATATGAATACTTTACATCATTTAATGCCCGAATCAGATCCGGATGTCCGATCGCATAACCAATTCGAAGACCTGCTGTGGAACGCGACTTACTAAAAGTCTGCACAACCAGCAGATTTTCATACTTATGTATTAACTCAAGTGCAGAAACTCCGCCAAAGTCAATGTAAGCCTCATCAACAATAACCACCACATCCTGATTATGAAGAATAATATCCTCAACCGACGCAAGCGGCATCAGCAAACCTGTCGGAGCATTAGGATTGGGGAAAATCACACCGCCATTCTTCCTGTGATAATCTTCTTTATTAATCTTAAAACCTTCGCCAACTGCCGGCATCACATATGGTACCTGAAACAGTTCCGCCCATACCTTATAAAAGGAATAGCTGATATCCGGGAACAGAATGGGCCTTTCAGAATTAAAAAATGTCATGAATGCCATTGCAATAACATCATCCGAACCGACACCGACAAACACCTGATCATTACCTACCTGGTAATAATTGGCGAGTTCTTCAGTCAGTATCGAACAGGTCGGATCCGGATACTTACGCAGGGCATCGGCATCCATTTCCTGCAATGCTTTTGTTACTCCCGGCGCTGGTGGGTATGGATTCTCATTGGTATTAAGTTTAATCAAGTTACTTCCGGCGGGTTGTTCTCCCGGTACATAAGGGACTACTTTTCTGATATTTGCTTCCCAAGGTCTCATCGCAGCATTTCCTTTCCAGTTGTGATTATTGTAGTGTTATCGTTTATGCTCGTTTATCTGATAATAGGCCGTCATCATTGCCGTCAATACCAGGTAGAACCAGGTCGTTGTATCACTGAACCAGGTGGTAAAAAAGGATAGCATCAAATACAGGGCAATCTGGGCATACAGCAAATATCCCAGCGGATTTCGCATTTCCCGCAGCTTAACGACCAGCATATAAGCAACCAGCCCCAGCAGGCAGGAAAACAAAAGTACCCCGACAATCCCGAAATCATAAAAAGAATTATAAAACATCGTTACCGTCGTAAGTTCTTTTTTCACAATAAAATTCGGATAGTCAACTAATTGCGGAAATTTAAACTTCAGTCCCGTCAGGGCCCATAACGAAAACAATCCTTTCATTCCCATACTATGACTCAGCTCTGAGCCAATCAGCTCGGCAGAATTGTCAAATACATTTACCATACAGTTAAAATTATCATAGTTATTCGCAATATAGATATAAGGCTGCGCGATAAATACCGGCATCTTATCCCACTTCATTTCAAATATACCCATCAGATATTCAACATTATGGCTTCGGGCCACCGTCAGAATCAGGTAAACCGGCAATAGTACGGCCACCGCACCGGCCAGATAAAAGGGGCTGAAGCTCTTCTGCAATGAAATATACGTAAAAATCGCCAGCAATACAGCAAAAACAAACTGAAAACGGGATACACATAAAATCGGAATCATCAGTGCTATCACATTCATTACAATAATAGCAGCCAGTGCCCTGTCATTCCATCGTCCGCGCTCCATATGAAAAAACAGCACCGACAATGCCGGAACCAGAACACAGGATACCGTAAAATAATGAACACCCGTCAAATGAAATTCGGAATAGGCATGAGGAACCCCCCGCATAAACAGCGGAATATAGCCCAATACCACTGCTTCAAACACAAACGCAGCCAAAGACACAAAAGTCACTGCACAAATGATATGAAAGACAGGTTTGGGATTGCCGGAAAAACTTCGCCACCGGCCGTAAGCGTCATGACCGGAACCATATATGTTAGTCAGCACTTCAAAGACAATCCAGAATCCCAGCAAAGCAAGGGCAAAACAAATCCATGTTTTGACTTCCCAGGCAGTTTGCAGATGACTGAGTTTCAAACAGGCCAGCGCCTGACCGCCAACCCATGATAAAGAAAACAGCCCCCGCAGGTGAATCAGATTTTTGGACCGCATATAGTCATACAGATACAGCACTACCGCCGCTATCATTAACGCCAGACCGGAAATATAATAATACTCCCAGCGAGCAAATAAAAAACTAACGATATAACAAACCAGATATACACCTAATGCCATCAACTCTTCCACCCTATCTTTCGTTTATTAAATGGCTGCCGTAAAATAATTTTCCGGCAGCCAGTCTGTCCTTTCCGCCGATCACCGGCGAGGGGGACTTTCCCCGGTTTCTGCCGGGTACAGGTATTATGCCTGTGCGGCAGCAAACGCTCTCATATATTCTTCTACTTCCGCAGTTGTATCAAAACTCATTGCCTTGTCAGCAACTGCCTTAAGTTCCTCTGTGCTGTAGTTTGTGATCAGCTTTCTGGAATACAGAATCGCAGATGCACTCATGCTGAACTCATTCAGGCCAAATGCCAGCAGCAACGGAATCATCATCGGATCACTGGCAGCTTCACCACACATTCCTACCATAATACCAGCCTCACGGCCACAGGAAATAATCCGTTTAATGCTGCGCAGAACTGCCGGATTAAAGGTGGAATATAAGTAAGATACTTTATCATTGCCACGGTCTACTGACATAGTATACTGGGTCAGGTCATTCGTACCGATACTGAAGAAATCAGCTTCTTTTGCGAAGATATCAGCAATCAGAGATGCTGCTGCAGTCTCGACCATGATACCTACCTCAATATCTTTATTATAAGCAATACCAGCTGCATCCAGTTCCTGTTTCAGACTTTCAATCAGCGCCTTGGCATCGCGGTATTCCTCGATACAGGTCACTAACGGAATCATAATCTTAATATTGCCGAATGCACTGGCGCGCAGCAGCGCACGCAGCTGTGGTTTGTAAACATCCTCCTGACGGTCCAGGCAGAAACGAATCGCCCGGTATCCCAGGAATGGGTTTTCGTCTTTCTGAAGTCCCATATACGGGATCTCTTTATCACCGCCGATATCAAGAGTACGGATAATCACCGGTTTGCCGGCAAGAGCTTCAGCAACTTTCTTGTAAGCCTCAAACTGCTCATTTTCCGTAGGCATGGAATTGCGGTCCATAAACAGGAATTCGGTACGGAATAACCCAACGCCTTCGCCATCATATTCCAGAACCTTTTCCACATCCTCCGGCTTACCAATATTGGCCACCAGTTCGATATGAACACCATCCTTGGTAATCGTTGGTTTGCCGATGTACTGCTCCAGTTCTTTTTTCTCTTTCAGGAAGGCTTCTCTTTTTTCTTCATATGTCTGAATCACATCTGCTTCCGGATTCACATGTACAATTCCATCTGAGCCGTCAAGAACAATAAAATCACCGTCTTTTACCTGATTCAGGAAACCGCCTAATGCCACTACTGCCGGAATCTCCAGCGCACGGGCCAGAATGGCACTGTGGGAAGTCTTTCCGCCCAGTTCTGTAACAATGCCGGTTACATTGGCCGGATTGATTCCTGCTGTCATTGATGGAGTAAGATCCTTAGCAACAATAACACTTCCCGCCGGCAGAGACGAAATATCAATCGACTCTACTCCCATCAGTACTTTCTGCATCCTGGTCTTGATGTCACGCATATCGGTTGCCCGCTGCTGCATCAGTTCATCATCCATGGAAGCAAAGGTATCAGCATACATATTGCATACGGATTCAATTGCAAATTCGCTGCAGACATTCTCACCTTTGACTACATTCTCAATTTCACCGGTCAGCATCGGATCCATCAAAAGCATCAGATGGCCCTGCATAATCTCAGCCTCTTTCTCCCCGACTCTGGTTGCCAGATCTGCTGCCAGTACCTCTGTGTCCTTCATGCTTTGTTCCAACGCCCCCTTAAAGCGTAAGACCTCCGCCTCTGCATCCGCAATGACACTTCTTTTGATCACCAGTTCCGCTTCTTCTACGATTACGGCTTTGCCGATTCCAATTCCTGAAGAAGCACTTGTTCCCTTGTACATACGTATATCCTCCTTATTAATTATTTATGTGAAGCATGCCTTGGGCATGTCTCTCATACTCCCTTATTTATTACTCTCCCAATCCCGACTCAACTAACTGGATGATAGCTTGCAGCGCCTGTTCTTCATCCGGTCCCTCGCAGATGAACTCTACTTCATCCCCACTCTTTATACAGGAACCCAATACACTCAGCACGCTTTTGGCATTAGACATAGCTTCCCTGAAATGGATATGAATTGTCGACTGATATTTTATAGCCTCGTTACACAGCATACCTGTCGGCCGCAAATGCAATCCGGATGGATTTTTTATTATAATTTTCTGACTGACCACATTATCCCTCTTTCTATTCTTCCGTAGTATTTGAATTTATATGCGTCTCTGACGGAGCGGTTGTCTCCGGCTTATGGACCACCGGAGCACTGGATGCCTGGGTAGCTGCTTCGCTGCTGCTGTCTAAAGACTCGTCCGTCGCCTGTGTCGAAGCATCTGCACTGCTTTCTTCAGGCTCTGACTCTCCGGCCTCTGTTCCCGCCTCAGCTTTTTCTGTCACTTCGACTTCAAAATCCGTATAAGACAATACTGTAAACACACCATTATGCTCAAATGTCAAGGTGCCTTTGTTCGAACCGGGAGCCATTCCGGCTACATTCAGACGGATCACCATATCCGATAACTGAAGTGTATTCAGATCATCACCAAGCCCCTGCATGGTTACATCAATCTGCCTCGGCCTGATCCGGTAATCATAGCTTTCAGATGCGCCGGTCTTTATAATATTGCTTTCCACCAGGTGGAATATTTTTGTCTCCAATGGTTCCACTTTCAACCGGACATCAATTACCGCACTCTCTGCTTCCGCCAGTTCCACACCGTCCGGAAGGTAACCTCGCAGGTCAACCTGCACCACCTTGTCCCCGGTCGCACCATCGATATTCAGCACCGATGACGGAATCTCAATCTTATTGATCGATGCCAGATTCGTCTTCAGGCCGACAACGGATACTGTCTTGGCACTGCTTTCGACACCGGCAAACTGATAACCGGCGGCGGCTGTTCCCGATACATTAAAATCTATATTCAGATATTTGACCTTACTGATCCCGATCGTATAATCGACTTCCGATACATTGACTTTGACCCGGTCTGTCAGATTAATAACGCTGCCGTTTGCATTGTAGAACACCGGAGTTGTCTTTCCGACCAGATCTTCCGACTCACCGCTCACATTAATAGCAAGTCCTACCGTACTGATCAGACCGACCTGTGATACCGGTCCCTCAACATACACATAGTCGGGATTGGCCATCATGCTGTTGATTGCATAGTCTTCAGCCAGCTCATCCTGCCCCTGGATCATAAATTCCAGATTAAACCGTTTCTTCTGCAAATCCTCCGTTGTAACTCTCGCCACGCCGGGACGGGCAGCTGCATCCTGAATAATCTCCTTGTTGTTAAGCACTTCAACCTTTACCGGAACAGATCCTGTCACATCATACAGTTCTGCCAGATCAATACAGGCCCGAAAATCCGACGCCTTTACCTTATACTCATCTCTGGTCCGCACGTTGTATGTAACGGTCACCGTGTTCTTGCTGCCAGTGAGTTCATATGTCCGATTAGCCGCAAGCAGTATCTGTTCATTCTCTATCTCTAACGGAACTTCCTTCGTTCTTGCCACCTCCGGGTTCGACACATTCACCACAACGAGCCAGACAAAAAATGCCAAAAAGATAGAAAGAATCTTAAGTCCCAGATTATTTATCAGCCTTTCTTTCATGTTTCTTTCTTCCCTTCCATATCCTGAAGCGGTTATTGCCGTTTTCTTCCTCTTCATCCAGACCGGTCAGTGCTTCGCGCAGCGCGTCCGCATCATTGATCCGGCGCAGCAGGCCGTCTTCCACCATCGATACGCGTCCGGTCTCCTCTGATACTACAATTGTAATACTGTCAGTAGTTTCACTGATGCCTAACGCCGCCCGGTGGCGGGTTCCCAGTGACTTGCTGATCATCAGGTTGTCAGATAACGGCAGATAACAGGTTGCCGCAATGATCCGGTTGCCTCTGATAATCACCGCTCCGTCATGAAGCGGAGTATTGTGTTCGAATATGTTGATCAGCAGCTGTGTGCTGACGATACCGTTAATCTCGATTCCGGTTCTCTCAAATTCCTTCAGTGAAGTATTTCGTTCGATGACAATCAGAGCTCCGGTTTTTACTTTGGCCATCTCAAAGGTAGCCTTGACAATCTCATTCGCGGTCCGCTCGGTAAACTGCTGCTGACCTTTGCCTTCATCCATGGAAAAAATTCCGGTAATAATATTCTTACTGCCCAGCTGCTCCAGCGCCCGTCTGAGCTCCGGCTGAAAGATAATAACCAGTGCTGTAACAGCTATTGTCGCCGTCTTTTCAAGAAGCCATAAAATAGTATTCAAATGCAGAATCGCTGCAAATACCCCCAGAGCCAGAATCACTACCAGGCCCTTCAGCAGATTCCATGCCCGGGTATTCTTGATCCAGAGCAGAATTTCGTAGACAATCACTGCCATAATGATGATTTCTACTAAATTATTGAATGTAATTCTGGGTAAAAAAGACAGCCAGGACTGTATTCTGTCAAGTATATCCTCAAGGCCATGAAACGAACCGGCCATAATCCCACCTCTCTCCTATCGTTGTCTTGCTTTATCTGAACTTTCTGACGAACGCAGGTGAGGAGGGCTTTCCCTGTAATTGATCCGTTTCACCTGGACATCCGGTTTGGTCACCACAATCTTGGGGACCGCCTTTACATAATAGACATAGTCATCATCTTCAAACTGGATATTCTCTGTCCGCGAATAATCTACCGCAAAGACAAAAAAATGATAAATCAATGCAATCACCAGAGATAATAAAATACCCAGAATCAGTTCACCCGCCGGTACCGAAAGATCAAACATGAAATCTCCGGCAAAAATAACCGCAAGCTCTGCAATAATCCCCAATACGATCGCCATAATCCAGGAATAATCCAATGAAAGATTATGGATCAGGTACACCATAAGAATGCTGACTGCACAGGCAATCACCATCATAAACATAGTCTCGTTTGATATTAATGCTTTAATTAACTGCACGTACTTCTGGGTAATGTCAATCGATTCGTCATTAGTCAGAAGCCCTGCATTTTGTTTTGCGTATATTAGTACATAATAAATAATAACACCACAGCTGACCGGAATAACCGAGAGCAACCCACCGGCAAGTCCTGCCAGTAACGGAATGACGTAAGGTATTTTCAGCATGAAAGCCACCGGTGTCAGCAGCAGCCAGTAGCTGTCCCGCGGCTGAAAACCGTAATACAGCAAGGCAAGCATAACCAGCATTACCGCAGTGATTAAAGTTAACTCAAATGAAATCGTATAGATATGCGCCAGCATCAAAATCGCCATTAAAAAGCTGATTGCACCATATGGCAGGAATGCACACAAAACCGATAATGCAATCACCATCCAGGGGGACTTCAGTCTTTCCATATAGCCAATATTTGAATTCATCAGGCTGAGCGATATAAATGCCAGCAGCCCCTTCAAAACCCCATTTAATACAATTGCATACTTTGCATAAAACGATTTTAGTTGTTCCTTAACTTCGAGTAGCACCATCATGTCGGCTGCCTCCTTTAGTGAGTTCTCTAGTCCGGTTCTGGAATTCATAGCGTTTTTCCAGCCGTTTCAGTTTCGCCACGTACACCCGCATGCCACGTTTCGCAATCTCATAGCGTCTCCAGTATACTACGTACGTAATCACAAGATAGATAATCAGACCGATCAGATAATAACCGGCACCCGTTTTCGCAATTTTGATTACCTCATCCAGATTCATCGTATTCAGAAGCTGTTCAATATTATATAATATCCAGATCATAACACCTAACGCATAGCAGAAGGTATATGCAAAGAAGGATCGAAACAGATGCTTACTGATATAATCTCCCCTGAAATAACGGTGCACAGAGAAGATCCGTTTGCCTTCCTTTTTCTCGAACATAGCGATTCCGGTCATCAGTTTCAGTTTGTCCTCATTCAGCATATGACTCACCTCATTTTTCGCACAACAGATCAATTCAGTATACCATAAAATGGTCTGTAGTGCTATACTTCCCTATATATTTTTTGCAGATACTCAACGTCTCTGTGATACCGTTCCGGCGTGGAATTTTCAAGCAGCATGGTGACATATGGTTTGTCTTTTTTCACATGTTTCAGGATCGGATGATAATGAAATAATCCGTCTCCAACATGCTCAAACTCCGGCGCACCGTCCTCCATTCTGAAGTCCTTGATGTGCAGCATTGTAACCCGGTCACCATATAATTCCCAGGCCCGGTCAATCACGGCATCCTGGTCCTGATATAAATCGGCACTGATTAAGTTGACCGGATCCAGGATCGCTTCCACCATCGGCGAATCAATATCATCAAGAAATCTGCGCATCATCTCCGGGCTGTAAAGGGTATGGTCATGAACCGCTTCCACGCCTACGATAACGCCGATCTTTTCAGCTGCGCTGACAATCTCACGCATGCTTTTGAGGAGTACCCGGTAATTCGCTTCGGTATATGTCTCCGGCACCACACGAAAATCCTCACTGCAGCGGCCTGTCTCTGTCCCTACCATATCAGCGCCCATAATCCTGGCATATTTTAAATGTTCAATAAACTTTTTCACTTCTGCCTGACGTTTTTCTTCATTCGGGTTGGTCGGATTGATGTAGCAGCCCAGTACCGATACGTGAATATTGCGTTCATTCAGCTTATCTGCGATCATGTGCGCCAGCCCGGGTGAGTAGTGACCGTAACTAAAGTCATAGCCTTCGAAAGACTTTCCCATTGCCAGCTGTATCTGGTCTATATTATTGGCTTTTACTGTATCTAAAACCTGGTCAATATTTCCTCTTTTGCATATATCATGACATCTCATTCCGTAATTCATATACTGCTCCTCTCAATGCCTTATTATGTGTTTTTTCAGACATCCGCAGACATTATACCATAAAAAACCTGCCATGTAAAATATGGCAGGTTTTCCTGATTTTTGCTGGCTGCGGATTGCTTTGTTCTGAATTGTTGGTTATTGGCGGGAGTACGGACGGCTGTCTTCTTGAATGATAAAGCTATTCAAGAAGCATCGGATGTCCATCCGATGGGAAATGGCAGATAAAAACAGCTTTACGAGCTAGCTCGACAGCTGTTTTTATCTGCCATTTCACGCCGTCCTGGATTTTTACGTTCTATTCATCAACACTATAATTAGGCGCCTCTTTTGTAATATGAATATCATGTGGATGGCTTTCTTTCAGGGAAGCGGCTGATATCTTTACGAATCTGCCGGTTTCCTGCAGAGCCTGAATCGTCTGTGCTCCGCAATATCCCATACCGGAACGTAAACCACCCAGCATCTGGAATACGGTATCTTCTACCAGGCCCTTATAAGCCACACGGCCTTCAACGCCTTCCGGTACCAGCTTCCGGGCATCGGCCTGGAAGTAACGATCCTTGCTGCCGTTCTCCATTGCCGCAATCGATCCCATTCCTCTGTAGACTTTGTATTTCCTGCCCTGATAAAGCTCAAATGTTCCCGGGCTCTCATCACAGCCGGCAAACAGACTGCCCATCATACAGACATTACCGCCTGCTGCAATTGCTTTGGTAATATCACCGGTATACTTGATACCGCCATCGGCAATCACCGGTATACCATATTCTTTAGCTACTTCATAACAATCCATAACTGCAGTCACCTGAGGTACACCGATACCGGCTACCACACGGGTGGTACAGATCGATCCCGGGCCGATTCCGACTTTCACAGCATCTGCGCCTGCTTCAATCAAAGCTTTTGTAGCTTCACCGGTCGCCACATTACCTGCAATCACCTGAAGTTCCGGATAATTTTCCTTAATTAAACGAACACATTTTAAAACATTCTCAGAATGTCCATGAGCCGAATCAAGCACGACTACATCAACCTTAGCCTCTACCAGCGCCGATACACGATCCAGTACATTAGCAGTAATACCAACTGCCGCGCCGCACAGCAGCCGTCCCTGATCATCCTTCGCTGAGTTCGGATACTTAATCTGTTTCTCAATATCCTTAATAGTAATAAGTCCCTTTAAATTAAAATCATCATCTACGATCGGCAGTTTCTCAACTCTTGCCTTAGCCAGAATCTTCTTCGCTTCCTGAAGAGTAATGCCTTCTTTTGCTGTTACCAGGTTTTCAGAAGTCATGCATTCTTTGATTTTCCGATCAAAGTCCTCCTCAAATTTCAGATCACGGTTTGTGATAATACCAACCAGCTTACGGCCTTCCGTAATCGGTACACCAGAGATACGGAACTTGCTCATCAGCTCATCGGCATCCTTTAATGTATGTTCCGGAGAAAGGAAAAATGGATCAGTAATGACACCGTTCTCAGACCGTTTAACTTTATCTACCTCTTCAGCCTGCTCTTCGATCGACATATTCTTATGAATAATCCCGATTCCTCCCTGTCTGGACATCGCAATCGCCATCCGATGTTCCGTAACCGTATCCATTCCTGCACTCATCAGCGGAATGTTCAGCTTAATTGTCTTTGTCAGTGAGGTACTCAGATCTACCTGATTCGGAATAACCTGAGAATAAGACGGAACTAACAATACGTCATCAAAAGTAATGCCTTCACCAATAATTTTACCCATTAGTATTTCCTCTCCTTTTTCATTGTTTTATTAATATTTTTAATAATTAAGTGCCGTTGTTAATTACTTAGTCTAGCAAAAACAAAAGAACTTGTCAAATAAAACTTAAGAAAATAATTATCAAACTTTTCATGTCAATTCTTTCCATATTTTGCTTTTTTACTAAAAGGAGCCGACATTGTAGCTGGAGCGTTGGCTGGCAGAATGCAGGAGCGGCAGGTGCGCAGGGCCGGTGGCCGGTGCGGTCTTGTTTCATTCGCATTTGCAGGAGTGCCAGAGATGCTTAAGTTTCAGAAACATGTGTTATCCCCACACGCAGACGACTGTTTGAGCGGCCGCTTTTGCCGCGAGTTTCGCGGAGTGGGGATGTTCTTAACATTTTTCTGAAACTTTAGCAACTCTTGCGCTCCGAAACAGCGAATGAAACAAGACCGCACCGGCCACCGGCCCTGCGCACCTGCCGCTCCTGCATTCTGCCAGCCAACGCTCTTGAAACAACCTATCGCGACGCCCTACTGAAGAACTTTGCGGGGTGCCGTCTGGCGGAAACATTTAAGGATCTTGTCATTCGGTTCAATGATGACAGCCAGTTTGTCCGCTCCTGACTGATACATAATTGTGTATGTTTTGGCTCCCGGGCTCTGGGAGGAAAAGTCAAGTTTTTTGCGGTTTTGGTTGGCGTAGTCTCTTAATGCATGGTGATCGGATGGAGCAACTATTTCAATGTGCTCCATGCTGCCTTCCCATGCCTTTTTACGTTTCGACCGGCCAAGAATTTTGTCAATGGATAACTGCGCATTGACAAATAAGTACTCATACTCTACGTTGAAATTGCGATGGACAAGGTATGTGGCGCCTCCGGACAGGAACATCAGGATGACACTTAAGGGACCGCTGGTCAATGCAAGGAAGATGCAGTATAAGGTAATGAGGCCTAATAGTCCTACTATGATGTTGGAGTAGAACGGGGTTTTGCGTTTTACCAGCCATTCGGCGTATGTTTCATTCATGTGGGTGTGAGTCCTTTCTTGGGTGTGGTTTTTAATATCAGCAGCGAAAAAGAAGCGGTGCCAGATGTTCATGCGAGCATGACATCTGACACCACTCCTCTTTCGCTGTCTGGCTCTGCTTTTATTTACATCATCCCCATACCGCCAGCTCCTGCTGGCATTGCCGGGGTTTCTTCTTTAATATTAGCAACTACAGACTCAGTTGTCAATAAGGTAGATGCAACACTGGTTGCATTCTGCAGAGCACTTCTTGTTACCTTAGCCGGATCAAGGATTCCTGCTTTTACCATATCAACATATTCTTCTTTATATGCATCAAATCCGGTTCCGACTGCGGACTCTTTTACTTTATTAATAATTACAGATCCTTCCATACCGGCATTTGCAACAATGTGATACAGCGGAGCTTCCAGTGCTTTCATGATAATCTTGGCACCGGTCTTCTCATCTCCTTCGAGAGCATCCACAACTGCCTGCACTTCTTTTGTCGCATGAATATATGCCGAACCACCGCCTGCGATAATGCCTTCTTCTACTGCTGCTCTGGTTGCTGCAAGCGCATCTTCCATACGCAGTTTTGCTTCTTTCATCTCGGTCTCAGTTGCAGCACCAACACGGATTACAGCTACACCACCGGCCAGCTTTGCCAGTCTTTCCTGTAATTTCTCGCGATCGAAATCGGAAGTAGTCTCTTCGATCTGAGAACGGATCTGGGCTACTCTGGAGTTAATTTCAGCTTTGTCACCGTATCCGTCTACGATAATAGTGTTTTCTTTCTGTACCTTAACGGATTTTGCACGTCCCAGCTGATCCATGGTGGTCTCTTTTAAGTCTAATCCCAGTTCCTCGGAAATAACGGTACCGCCGGTCAGGATAGCAAGGTCTTTTAACATTTCTTTTCTTCTGTCACCGTATCCTGGTGCTTTTACACCAACAACAGAGAAGGTTCCTCTTAATTTATTAACAATCAGAGTAGTCAGTGCTTCACCTTCAATATCCTCTGCTACAATCAGCAGACGGGAACCGGACTGTACAATCTGCTCCAGAATCGGAAGAATCTCCTGAATGTTGGAAATCTTCTTGTCGGTGATCAGGATGTACGGATCATCAAGGTTTGCTTCCATTTTGTCCATATCTGTGCACATATAAGCAGATACGTATCCACGGTCAAACTGCATACCTTCAACCAGATCAAGTTCAGTCATCATTGTCTTGGATTCTTCGATTGTGATAACACCGTCATTGGATACTTTCTCCATTGCATCTGCTACCATCTCACCTACTTCATCAGAAGAGGCGGAAATTGCTGCAACGCGGGCAATCTGATCTTTTCCTTCGATTGGCTGGCTCATTTTAGCAATCGCATCTACTGCTACGTTAGTTGCCTTCTTCATACCCTTTCTTAATACGATCGGGTTTGCGCCTGCTGCCAGGTTCTTCATACCTTCGTTGATCATAGCCTGAGCCAGAACAGTTGCGGTAGTGGTACCGTCACCTGCTACATCATTGGTTTTGGTTGCTACTTCTTTAACCAGCTGTGCTCCCATATTCTCAAATGCATCTTCCAGTTCGATCTCTTTTGCAATGGTTACACCGTCATTGGTGATCAGCGGCGCACCAAAAGATTTATCCAGAACAACGTTTCTTCCTTTCGGGCCCAGGGTTACTCTGACGGTATCCGCCAGCTGGTTTACACCGGATTCAAGTGACTTTCTGGCTTCTACGCCATATTTAATCTGCTTTGCCATAATTCGTTACCTCCATATCAGTCTGTTTTTTATCTGAAATTTATGTTTTATTATTCAATCACTGCAAGAATATCATTCTGCTTTACAACGACAAATTTGTCATCATCAAACTCCACATCGGTTCCTGAATATTTGGAGTAGATAACTTTATCGCCGACTTTAACCTGCATGGTGATTTCTTTTCCGTCTACCATTCCTCCCGGTCCTACTGCAACAACCTCAGCCTGCTGTGGTTTCTCTTTTGCCTGACCTGTCAATACGATCCCAGACTTGGTGGTTTCTTCTGCTACCAGTTGCTTTAATACAACACGGTCAAATAATGGTACTAATTTCATGCTTGATTCCTCCTTGTATTCTTTTTCCATTCATATTCGCAGCTAGCCCGGACGGCTGTCTTCTTGAATGGCAAAATGCAGCCATTCAAGAAGCATCGGATGTCCATCCGATGGGAAATAACATATGAAAACAGCTTTACGAGCTAGCTCGACAGCTGTTTTCATATGTTATTTCCCGCCGTCCTGAACTGTTACGTTTTAATTCACACTAACATTTATACCACGCATTGTTAGCACTGTCAAGTATTGAGTGCTAATTTTATAAATTTTTTACAGTTATACCCTTTCTTTTTTCCCACATTCGTATTACAATATTCAATAAGAGTAATAATTAGGATGAAAGGAGTGTTTTTATGGCAAAAAAAGTATTTGGCAAGCTGGCTGCTGTAGCTGTGGTGGCAGGTGCTGCCGCAGCCGGTATTTCTTATTTCAAGAAATACCAGTCATTCAATAAAGAGTTAGATGAGGATTTCCATGATTTTGAGGAGGAGGAGACACCTGCCTCCGACAGCACGATGAATCGTAATTATGTATCTTTGAGTGCCGATAAGGACGAACTGTTAGTGGCTGCCGGTGATATGCTGAATGCAGCCAAGGATGTAGCCGGTGCTGCCAAGAATGTGGTAAAGGGTGCTGCAGCAATTGTAGCCGATAATGCCAGAGAAGTTGTATCCGCAGCAACTGATACTGCTTCTTCTGCTAAAACCGCAGCTCAGGAAAGTGCTGAAGATGTTGTCGAAGCCGCTATGGAAATGGCTGAAGATGTTACAGAGACCACAATGGAAGCGATCGAAGATATTGCAGAGACCGTGACCGATGCAGCCGAACAGGCTTCTACTATCATTACCGAAGATGATTCTGATTCCTTAAATAATACTAATTCATAAACAAATCCCCGATAGTCAGGTTTTCTTAATACCTGTCTATCGGGGATTTGTCTGATAAATATATAATCCTGAAATTTAAACAACACCCATCAATGCCCGGGGCGGGGCGGCTTATCCCTCTCCTCATCTGGTTACAACCATACCGATTTCAACAAGCCGATGCCCTGTCTGATCTTATCCTCACTGAGATTGGCATATCCAATCACAATCGTGGCCGGTCGGTGGTTATGCTCCGGATGAATATAGCAGCTGCTGAGTCCATATACCCGAACCCCCGCATCAGCAGCGAGCCGGACCAGTTCAGTTTCCTCCCGCCCGTTCTTATCAGTCAGCAGCATATGCAGACCGGCATACTCTCCGTGAATCATAAAATCCTGTTCCAACGGCCGCAGCTCTGCCAGCAAAACATCATGCTTCATTTTGTAAACCGTACGCATCCGGTTCAGATGGCGTTCAAAATGTCCGTCTGCCAAAAACTGCTGCAGGACATTCTGATCAAAACGTGATACGGTAGATGCATAAAATGCAGCCCGTTCCCGATACGTCTTCAATAGTGACGGCGGCAGCACCATGTAACTGACACGAATAGCCTGGGCGATCGATTTCGAAAATGTTCCCAGATAAATCACCCGCCCGCCGGTATCAATCCCCTGCAGGGCCGGTATCGGCTTGCCCTTGTATCGGAATTCACTGTCATAGTCGTCTTCAATCAGGTAGCGTCCCTCTTCAGCCTGAGCCCACTTCAGCAATTCCTGCCGCCGCCTGACCGGCATCACAATTCCCAGCGGATATTGATGGGATGGCATAACATATGCCAGATCAGCACCACTGCGGGCCAGCATCTCAGGATCCATTCCTGCCGCATCCATATCGACCGGACACACCGGATACTGCAGACTCTGAAATACCCGGTATGCCTGTTTATAAGTGGGGTTTTCCATTGCAATCCGTCTGTTGCTGCCGATAATCTGCGACAGCAGCATCAGCAGATACTCACTTCCTGCACCGACAATAATCTGATCTGCCGTACAGACAACTCCGCGGGCGGAATGCAGATAACTGCGGATCGTCTCACGAAAGGCCGGCTCACCCTGGGGATGGCCGGCATGGAATAATTCTTTATTATCATCTATCAGGGTATTTCTGTTAATCTTCCGCCAGATGTTATATGGAAAATGTTCCAGATCAATACCGCGCGGAGAAAAATCGACCTGATATGCCGACTTGCTCCGGATGCTTTCTGCCGGCTGCAGTTCAGGTTGATCTGACCTCACTTCCAGCAGTTCCTCAATATGGGCAACAAAGTAACCGCGGTATGGCACCGATTCTATATAACCTTCCGCCAACAGCTGCTCATAAGCCATCTGGGTCGTACTTCGACTCACATTCAGATGTTCTGCCAATGTACGGGTAGACGGCAGCCGCTCGGCCGTCTTCAGGCTGCCCAGACGGATCTCATCTCTGATATAAGAATAGATCTGTTCATATAATGGCCTGCCTGAGTGACTGTCAATCGGTACTAATAACTCCATATCATCCTCACTTTGTAATCTTGAATGAACTCTTCAGGGATACAATCCGGTTAAATACAGGCTGCCCCGGCTTACTGTCCTTACAGTCAGCACAGTAAAAACCGTTTCTGACAAACTGGAAGCTGTCATAATCCTTCGCCTCAGCAAGTGCCGGTTCCACATAACACGCTTCGATTACCTTAAGTGAATTCGGATTCAAATTGAGACTGCCGTCTTCGTTGAGTTTGCCTTTTTCTTCATCAACGATATTTTCGTACAGGCGGCATTCGACCTTCCTGGCTGTATCGGCGGCAACCCAGTGGATCGTTCCTTTTACTTTTCTGCCGGTAAAACCAAGACCGCTTCTGGTCTCCGGATCGTAAGTTGCATGGACTACGGTAACATTACCGTCCTCATCCTTTTCAAATCCGGTGCAGGTCACGAAATATGCACTCATCAGGCGGACTTCATTGCCCGGGAACAGCCGGAAATACTTTCTGGGCGGTTCTTCCATAAAGTCTTCTCTTTCAATATATAATTCCCGGCCAAACGGAACCATCCGCGAACCCAGTTCCGGATTCTCCAGATTGTTCGGCACTTCCATCATTTCGATTTCGCCTTCCGGATAATTGTCAATTACCAGTTTCACCGGATCCATAATTGCCATCATACGCGGCTTCTTTAATTTTAAGTCTTCGCGGATGCAGTATTCAAGCATCGCATAGTCTACCGAGCTGTTGGCTTTTGATACACCAACCATTTCAACAAACATCCTGATCGCTTCCGGTGTATAACCTCTTCTTCTGAGTGCGGCAATCGATACGAGGCGGGGATCATCCCAGCCATCAACAATACCGTCTTCAACTAATTTTTTAATATAACGTTTGCCGGTAACAACATTCGTCAGATATAATTTCGCAAATTCAATCTGGCGCGGCGGATGATCAAATTCACATTCCCGCACCACCCAGTCATAAAGCGGACGATGATCCTCAAATTCAAGGGTACAGATCGAATGTGTAATATGTTCAATTGCATCCTCAATCGGATGAGCAAAATCATACATTGGATAAATACACCATTTGTCGCCAGTATTGTGGTGTGTCATATGTGCCACCCGGTACAGGACCGGATCTCTCATATTAATATTCGGTGATGCCATATCGATCCTGGCACGCAGCACACGTTCGCCATCCTGATATACACCGTTCTTCATATTCTCAAACAGTTCCAGATTCTCTTCTATACTGCGGCTGCGATACGGGCTTTCCTTTCCGGGTGTGGTAAAATCACCGCGGTATTCTCTGGTTTCTTCAGCTGAAAGATCACAGACAAAGGCCTTGCCTTTCTTAATCAGCAGTACTGCACATTCATACATCTGCTCGAAATAATCAGACGCAAAAAACAGGCGGTCATTATAATCAGCTCCCAGCCATTTTACGTCTTCCAGAATCGACTCCACAAATTCCGTCTTTTCTTTGGTCGGATTCGTATCATCAAAACGCATGTTAAACTTGCCGTTATACTTCTTTGCCAGTCCGTAATTCAGCAGAATCGACTTGGCATGTCCGATATGCAGATATCCGTTAGGTTCCGGTGGAAAGCGGGTCTGCACATGATCATAAACACCCTCTGCCAGATCTTTCTCTATCTCCTGCTCGATAAAATTTTTAGAAACAACCTCTTCTAAAACTTCGTTTTGCTTTTCCATCAAAACTCCTCCATCTGTTAGTATCCATTCTTTTTTTCATAATATCTTATCATAACATACTTCTATCTTTTGGGAAAGAGCCAATTGACATCTTATTGGCAACTATAAGATATTATAGGTATATTAATTAAGAAAATACAATTCTTGTAAAAAAATGATCCCCAGCGGCCATGAAAGGCTGTTCGGGATCATTTTTCACTTTATTGGTTCTCAGTTGTATCAGGACTCACCATATAACTTGTTTAATGTAACCAACTGCTCTTTTATGGTATCATCAATTCGTACAAATCCGAAAGAAGGCCTGGCAACATAATACCCCTGAACATAATCAACACCCAGCTTGATGATCTCTTCCATATCAGCCAGCTCCTCGACACCTTCAGCAACCAGCTTGATATTCTTCTGCCTGCTGAAAGATACCAGGTTTTCCACCAGTTTTCGTTTGTCAACATCTTCATGTATCCCCTGGATCATTCCCATGTCAATCTTAATTACTTCAGGATTCATCGAGAGAATCCGCAAGTCATTGGAATAGCCGCTGCCATAATCATCGATAGCGAGCTCCATCCCAAGATTTCTTATAAATGCTATCTTATCATCCATGACTTCCCGCTTGTTGTTTTCAGCCTCAGTGATCTCGATTACAATGTTTCCGAACAGATCACCATATTTCTTCTGCAGCAGAAAACCGTCATCCACGCTGATACACTGATTGGCAATGCTGTTGATAAAGATCTTGGTATCGCCAATCTGCTGTTTATTATCGTCAATGTACTGTAAAGCCGTCATCCAGACCAGACGTTCCAGCTGAGCCAGCTTGGACTGGTCGGCCGCTACCGATAAGATCTCAAGCGGTGACTTGAAGTCCTCCAGCATTGGCCGCATCAACGCTTCATATGCATAGATCTCGCCTGTCTTTAAGTCAACTATCGGCTGGAAGGCAAATCGAATCAGGCGTTCATCCAGCAGCAGGTTGATCGCTTCGCGGTTCTTTAGCAGGAAGGCTTTTTCCTGGTATGTTTTTGTGTCGAACTCATGGATGCTGCCCTTTTCTTTCTTCTTGGATTCATACATGGCAAAGTCAGCCAGCTTCAGAAGGTCAGTGGCATTGCCGGAATCTTCAGGATACCAGGCAATTCCGGTTGACGCACGGATCCGGTGCATATTCTCATCCGGTGTCTCCAGCGTATAGGCTTCATTCTCCTTCAGCTGAAACCTCAGAATCTCACGAATCTCATCTTTAGTGGAAAAACCATGCAGATAGACAGCAAATTCATCCCCCGATATCCGGGCCGCTATCCCGCCAAACCTGCTGAAGTTTCCATACATCTCCCCGGCTCTGATAATCAGGCGGTCGCCGACATCATGGCCATATGTATCGTTGATATACTTCAGATTGTCAAGATCAGCAAATATCATGGCTCCAACACTGTCTGGTTCGCCCTGAATCGCATAAAATACTTCCCGCTTAAATGCCGTTCTGTTGTAAAGCTGAGTCAGCGCATCAAAATCCAGTTCACGGATCAGCCGTTTGTTCTCTTCAATATCATCGGTGACATCGAATATGATACCAACCCGGCCGGTATCCGTCTCCTCTTCCAGAATACGCAGCCATTGGTCCTCGTACTTATAAGTACAGTCATAGTCGTGTTCCGGTGCGGCTGTAAGCTTCTCATATATATCTTCCCAATCCCCGCGCTGTACCGGTATGTCTCTGTCCAGGTGAAGCAGGGTGAAGATATAGTCAGTCAGCGTCACCTCATCACTTTCATAGGACACTTCAAACATACCAAGAGGCAGCCTGGTCAGTTCAAGCACCTTGGATGTGGTTTCAAAAGCTCCGATCACCCTTTTATTGAGCATCTCCACTGCTGATGTCAGGTCATCAATTTCTTTCATTCCGGTACGGGCAAACCTGATATCCTGTTTTGGTGACAGACTTTCCACATAAGCTGACAATCCGGATATCTTTCTGGTTGCAATATGAACCAGCATAAAAATCGCCAGAAAAGACAAAGCCGTTGTAGCAGCAATACTGACTGCCAGTGTCCCCCGCACCTGGCTGGAACTTTCATGTAAAATATTCTGCGGCACAAAACCGATCAGCGACCAGCTGTCACCGATAAAAGGTGAATTGGAATCATAAACCTTTAGCGGCTGTACCGAAAGATACATATCCCCCAATTCGCCAAGCCTGGCTTCATAAAGATTATGTTCTGATACCGACTCCAGCTCAATCCGTTCATCTTTGTTCAGGTAGACCTGAGCAAGCGGGCCGCTCGGAATAAACCACTCAAACGACAGCGTATTATCATATACCGGAGCAATCGCGTAAAAACTGTTAGAGTATGGCAAATCCGTATTAGGCAGATAAAAATCAGTAAAGTATGCAAGTGAAATCTCCACACCGTATACGCCGAATGCTTTGCCATATTCATCATAGATTGGAACGGTATAATAGATCACTGACTGATTATCTTTTAAAATATTCACCGGCTCAGACCAGTATCCGTAATGCTGATACTCCGGCTTCTGTCCCCCGGCACTTGCTTCGATCGGTTTGTAATAAAACGAATACTTTTCCTGGTCTTCACTTTCGAACTGTAAATCGAGCTGGCGGTTAATACTCGCAGGGACCTTGTACTGCTGCGACACACTGATGGGGCCAATCTCAAGAAAGTAACTGCCGGTGTTGTTTACTGCACTGTCAGGAGCTGAATCTCTGATGTATACAGCCGAATGTGCCTGCTCCGAATCCTTGTTGCTGTTAGAACGGTTCAGAATAAAAAAGGCACCGGTTATATGGTTTTTACTGATTGAATCGATCAGACAGCGGCTTCCTGTTATGGCCGCTTCCATATATGCTTCATCATTTTCATAAAGCCGGCCTGCTTCTACTTCATATCGCCTGGCCAGATCATTTAATGATTCATTCAGTACTTCAGCATCCTCGGACACATTGCCGATCAGTTTACCGGCTGACTCATTAAATGAAAGCATACGCACATTCGTGGTGTTGCTGAAAAGGCGAAATGACTCAGAGTCGAGCAAAAAGAATACCCTTGATACAGACAATGCCATAATCAAGGCCACACTTTGCAGCACGACCAGAAAAGCCATAAGAACCGTCAATTGCCGTTTCAGCGATAATGATTTTTTCATAATGTTCCTCATCGTGTAAATACATTCTACTGTTTATAGGATATTTCCATATTATCGAATTCATTCTTGACCGTATCTATCCATAAACTGAACTTGCCATCCAGATCGAGTTCTGTCAGGATCTCATCATCTGACAGCCCCTGCTGCCTCAGATCATCGGCTGACACCCGGCCTGATTCTGCCGCAGCAATCAGAGATGACTGCAAAATAGAACGCACACTGTAGCTGCCGTCAAACGGTTTTGCCGCATAAGTATTCGATTCTGTAATCTGATGCAGGGCAATCTCATAAACGGCGGCAACATTATTCTGTGCCTGGTCGCCGGATCTCAAATCATTCAGCACGGCATCAAAATCATCGCTGGTATAAGCATCCTTTTGTACCGGCAGATACCCGGTAGTCATCGAAAACGGAATATTCTGTTCCGCATCGGTAAACCATTTCAGGAAGATAGCCGCTGCCTCCTGCTTGGCCGGAGTCGACTTGGACACACACATACCTGCGCCCTGCTGGATCGCATATGATTTGCCGCCTTCAAAAACCGGATACGGCAATGCTGTAAAGGATATATCCTGCTGGTTGTTATCTATCTCAATCCAGGTCGGAAAATAAGCCGCGCTTGATGAAGATCCCACATAAGCGACCAGATCTCCTGACTTAATGTCATCGGAACGGAATTTTGCAACAGCACCAAAATAACCCAGGCTGTAACCGCCATAATAGATATCAAACACTCTTCTGAGTGCCGCCTCATCAAGATTTGCCTGTTTGCTTTCACCATCGATCACGTCGACACCCAGCTGCCGGCTGCCGATAATAATATAATTTGCTAACGAATCAAAACCGATCAGCGCCTTGCCGCCGCTCCACTCATAGTAGCTGCCGGCTGCATCATATATTTCTTCCCAGGTCGACAAAGCATCATTGTTTAAACCATTGTCAGCAGTAAATGCTTCCCATTCCGTCCCATTTACATAAAACAACTCGGTGCTTTTGACAATTGGTACAACTAAAAAGCCGTCCCCGCCAAACAAACCATCAGCCAGAAAATCATCTATGTAAAGAGCCTTCTCCTCGTCTGTGAAATAATCGTTCAGATCAGTGACCATACCCAGTTCATGGATCTCCAGGGCTTTATCCGGGTAAGATGAAAAGATATCCGGCATCGGATCCGCATTTACGGTACCCTGCGCTGATTTTGTCACTGCTTCTTCCAGTTCAGCGATGCTTCCTTTGGCCACAGCATCCACCAGAATGCCATTTTCCATGCCAACCGTCTGATTAAACCTTGTTACGGTTTCTTCCATGGCCTGCTGGTTTTCCCCGACATAATAATGCCACAGTGTGATTGTCGTCGGATTCTTGGCACTTAACAATGGTTCTTCTTTTTTCGAACATCCGCTTGCTGCAGCCAATGCCAGAGCTGCAAACAGGATCATTAACTTTTTCATTCTCATAGTCTCATTCTCCCTTTATTTGATAACATTGCATACAATACCAAATACCTACATTAAAGTATATCATAAATATATTCAAAGCAAAACAAAAATCACACATTGTAACCAGACTGTTTATAGCTATTACCCGATTTAGTCCGTAATCATATGCTGGTCCGTATGATAAAACTGCAGTTTCCACGCTTCCCGGTCAAACCAGACCCCATATATATTATGGCTTTCCGGTTCCGAAGCAGGCATCACCCATTCCATCTGATAAATGTGTTCACTTTGCACTATGGAATTCAACTGTACTGACTGCAGGCTCACCCGGCTTATACCGTAAAAGCATTCAAGAAAAATAATGACAGCCGTAAATGTCTTGAATTTTACGCTGTTTTTTTTGCCTAATCTGCGCCGCCACTGTTTACGCCGCACCTTTCCCATATGCCGTCCCCCATCTCAAGAAAAAAATAGAATTTAAGAAACTCTAGTATAACATACCCGTCGTTATTGCTTCAATACTTTCACCCAAAGATGTCATAGGTTTACGAAATTTCGTATAAAATTACAAAAAATTACAGAACCGGCTGTGGCCGGTGATTTTTAATTCCCGAATGACAAATAAAAAGGGAACAGGCTGTGTTTGACCTGTCCCCATTCTATTATAATAGATCCACTATGATCAGCGGCTCTCATCAGATGCCTTGGAAGTGGTGGTTCTGTTGCCGGTGATGTCATTGACACCTTCTTCTACGGCATCCTCCACATCATCGATTGCACCTCTTACAGCACCGGTTGTTTCATCTTTGTCACCTGTTGTTCCGGTTGTGGTGCCTGTTGTCGTTCCGGTAGTTGTACCGGTTGTAGATCCTGAGGTTGAACCTTGTGTTGTAGAGTTTGTTCCGGCGTTATTATTTCCACAGCCAGTCATGATGCACATGGTAAGTGCCATCAAAAGGGCATAAACAGATGATTTGATTCTTTTCATAATGAATTTCTCCTTTCGTTTGTTAGTGTTAGTATGCGGAACACAGAAAAGATTTATACGCGTAAAAAAATAAAAGCACGCCCTGAAAACGTGCTTTTACTTAATTTTCCAATATTTTTTTAAGAATTTTGTGATGAGGCAATTACATCAGCCATGGAATACATGCCCGGTGCTTTTCCGGCCAGAAATCTGGCTGCTTCAATGGCACCTTTGGCAAAGATCGCCTTGGAATAGGCGGTGTGACTGATCGTTACCACTTCATCGGTTCCGGCAAAGATCACATCATGTTCACCGACAATCGATCCGCCGCGGACTGCCTGGATGCCGATTTCTTTTTTATCTCGTTTGACGCGTTCTGCCGTACGGTCATATTTGTAATAGTACTCCTGATCCATTGCTTCATTCACGGCATCGGCAAGTGCCAGAGCGGTTCCGCTTGGTGCATCGACCTTCTGGTTGTGATGTCTTTCAACAATTTCAATATCAAATCCGGCTCCGGCCAGTACCTTTGCCGCATCCTGAACCAGTTTTAAAAGTGTGTTGATTCCCAGAGACATATTGGCTGACCGCAGTACTGCGGTCCTGTTGCTGGCCTCTTTTGCCCTTGACAGCTGATCTTCTGATAAACCGGTGGTGCAGAGTACCAGCGGCATCTGAGTGCCGGCACAATATTCAATCAGGCCGTCAGCCGCTTTGGCAGATGCAAAATCTACAATTACATCTGCATTTACATTGCATTCCTGAAGGGATGCAAACACCGGATATTCATTCTCTAAAGCAGTATTTAAATCGATTCCGGCAGCAATCTCGATGCCGTCCATGTCTTTCACCAGTTTGGTGATGACCTGGCCCATCGCGCCATTACAGCCGTGCATTATCATTTTTACCATAGTATTTAGCCTCCGCTGCCGTACTTATAATAAACCGTATTTTTTTAATTCTCCAGCCAGATATGACTGGTTCTGCGGTTCCATCTCGGTCAGCGGCATGCGCATTCCGCCGACAGCCTTGCCCATCAGGTTCATTGCGGCTTTAACCGGAATCGGATTCACTTCACAAAACAGTGCATCAATCAACGGGATTGCCGCCAGCTGCAGTTCACAGCTCTTTTTCACATCACCATCCAGATATGCCTGACAGATGTCATGGGTCTGCTGTGGTGCGATATTGGCTAATACGGAAATAACCCCTTTTCCCCCCAGAGACATCAGCGGTACGATCTGGTCGTCGTTGCCGGAGTATAAGTCGACACATCCGTCAGCAAGACTCATGATCTTTGCCATGGCCGAAAAATCTGCGCTCGCTTCTTTGACTCCGACTATGTTTGGAACATGTTTGCACAGTGATACTATCGTTTCCGGCTTCATCGTGACCCCGGTACGTCCCGGAATATGGTACAGCAGGATCGGAATCTTCACCGAAGCGGCAATCTCTGTATAATGTCTGATCAGACCTTTCTGGGTCGCCTTGTTATAATATGGGGTAACGATCAGCAGACCGTCAGCCCCGGCCTCCTCTGCCGCCTGTGATAAGTGGATCGCCTCTTTCGTCGAGTTCGATCCGGTACCGGCGATCACCGGAACACGTCCGTTTACCACCTTACAGGTAAAACGAACTACATCCAGATGCTCATCATGAGACATGGTTGAAGATTCACCGGTCGTTCCGCATGAGATAATCGCATCGGTTCCGCCGGCAATCTGCTCTTCCAGAATCTCCTCAAGCTTTGGAAAATTCACCTCTCCATCAGCTGTAAACGGGGTGACAATTGCAACTCCTGATCCTTCAAAAATAGCCATTCTTTACTTCCTCCTTTATTGTATATACCGCCTGTGTAGTTCCCGGTTCTTCCTTATGTTCAAAAATCCTGTGAATTGAAAAAAGAGCCGGCAAAAATGGTCGGCTCTTAAAGGTATTCATCTTCTTTAAGTAGCGCAACATCCGATACGGATGACAGTCATATGGTTATTCACCAAATGCCCAGACAGATACGTCCAGTTCCGTACCTCATCTTCGGCGCTCACCCTTTCGGTACCTTCATCTGCGTCTGGCGCATCCGGTACGTTACTCTTGCTTCGCGCAACCTCTACCATTTAATTATAAATATACTATCACTATCTGTGTCACTTGTCAACTTGAACATACTCAATCCGGTCAGCCATTTTTCGCACGGAATCAGGCAGCTCGTTACCGGTCAATAATACGTCGGCTTCATCACGGACCGCAAGCAGGGCTTCCAGTTCTTCCACCTTGAGAATCCCATGTCTGACCAGCCCTAAAACCCCATCAAGAATCAGCAGGTCGCATTCACCGGTGGTCAATACTTTGCGGGTATAGTTTATGCAATTACGGATGTTCATAAGTTCGTCCTGTTTCTCTGGGTCTGACAGCTGTTCAAAATTGCAGTCTGATTTTTCAAAGCAAAATACTTTTATCTGTGGCTCAAGCCGGGCATACACTTCCAGTTCTTCCTTGCGCTGACAACCTTTCAGAAATTGAATCACGATCACGCTCTTGTGTAAGGTCATTGCTTTGATTCCCCGTCCTAAAGCCAGTTCTGATTTACTGGTTCCATTTCCATAAATAACTTCAATTTTCCCCATATTCATCATTTTGCACCTCAGCAACTTTTATCCCATTTGAAATCGAGCTATTTTTAAAGCTTGCTTATAGTAACACATTCTGGCATAATTTGCAAGTTTTCTATTCCTCTTCCCCGCATTCCAGCTTGCTGACCGATACTTCATAAGCAACGCGTTTCTCACATTCTGTCTCATTCAGCTTTTTCGTATACTCCCGGCTCTGCACCCGGCCCCACAGCTGTACGCGGGTTCCGACTTCAAACGATGATGCATAACGGGCATTCCGGCCCCAGGCGATACATGGTATGTAATCTGACTTGCCGTACGGTCTGTTTACCGCCAGCAGCAGGTCGGCAATTTCTCTGCCAAGAGGAGTTTTTCGATAAATCGGAGCCTTACATATGTATCCATCAAGGAAAATCTGATTGGTTTTTGTATAATCCGTAAATTCTTCTATGAAGCTGATCTCGCGGACAAATACTGACAGCACCAGTCTGTTCTTTACCCCTTCATGCCGGTTATAAGAACGGAACTGACCGAGTGCTTCGATCGTATTGCCCCGATAATCCTGTTCGATATCAATCAGCCTTTCTGATATCATCAAAGGAATAATATCAGCCTGATCGCTCAGACGGCTCACAGCTACATCAACTACATAAAATCCTTCACCAAATACCTCGTGACTAAAAGTGAATCCTGATGTTATCATTCCAATCACGCTAACTTTGTTGTTTTCCATTACTTTTTCTGACATGGTACTTTCTCTCCTCTTTCCTTAAACATATTTTGCTTTATCGCTATTAGTATGTTTATGACAAGAATTGAAATTATAGCACAAAAACAGGTCGTGAAATTCCGACAGAAATCTCACGACCTTACATATTTTCTAGTTTTTAGAAGCTCTTTTACGCATCGTCGGATCGAGGATCTTCTTACGGATACGCAGGTTTTCGGGAGTAATCTCCAAAAGTTCGTCCGTGTCGATAAACTCCAGACTCTGCTCCAGGCTCATGATTCGTTTGGACACCAGCTTTAATGCATCATCGGCACCTGATGAACGGGTATTCGTCAGTTTTTTCGTCTTGCAGACGTTGACTTCAATATCTTCTGCCTTCGGATTCTGGCCAATGACCATACCGGCATACACACGCTCGCCGGCTCCGATAAACAGCGCGCCGCGCTCCTGGGCATTATACAGCCCGTAGGTGATTGCTTCACCTGACTCATAAGCGATCAGGGAACCACTCTTGCGATAACTTAAGTCACCCTTATAAGGGCCATAACCATCAAAAATAGTATTCATGATACCATTTCCTTTGGTATCGGTCATAAACTCACCGCGATATCCGATCAGGCCGCGGGACGGAATCGAAAATTCCAGGCGGGTATAGCCGCCATTGGCCGGACTCATTCCCTGAAGTTCACCCTTTCGGGAAGTCAGCTTCTGGATAACGGCACCGGAGAATTCTTCCGGAACATCGATATAGGCGATTTCCATCGGTTCCTGCTTCTGATTTCTTTCGTTGAATTTATAAAGAACCTCTGCCTTGCTGACAGCAAATTCAAAACCTTCACGGCGCATGTTCTCAATCAGAACAGACAGATGCAGTTCACCACGGCCGGATACTTTAAAGCACTCGGTTGATTCGGTTTCTTCCACCCGCAGGCTGACATCGGTATTGAGTTCTCTGAATAAACGTTCACGCAAATGGCGGGAGGTAACAAACTTGCCTTCCTGACCGGCCAGCGGGCTGTCATTTACCATAAAATTCATCGCAATTGTCGGCTCTGAGATCTTCTGGAACGGAATTGCTTCCGGATTATCAAGTGCAGCAATCGTATCACCGATATGAAGATCAGCAATACCGGAAATCGCAACGATATCACCAATCGTAGCTTCCTGGACTTCGACTTTGCTCAGACCGTCAAACTGATACAGTTTACCGATCTTAACACGGCGTTTTTTATCCAGTTCATGATGGTTGACCATCATGCATTCCTGATTGACCCGGATCGTACCGTTGTCGATCTTGCCGACACCGATCCGTCCTACATATTCATTATAATCGATGGTACTGATCAGCATCTGGGTATCTGCCTCCGGATCACCTTCCGGTGCTGAAATGGACTCTATAATAGTCTCAAACAGCGGTCCCATATCCCTGTTCTCATCGTTAATATCTTTTTTGGCATAACCATTTTTAGCCGACGCAAAAACAAACGGACAGTCAAGCTGCTCGTCAGATGCATCCAGATCCATCAAAAGTTCCAGAATCTCATCAATAACCTCATCAACTCTGGCTTCCGGACGGTCGATTTTATTAATACAGACGATTACGGACAGATCCAGTTCAAGCGCTTTCTTTAATACGAACTTGGTCTGCGGCATCGCACCTTCATAGGCATCAACAACCAGAATGACACCGTTTACCATCTTAAGGACGCGTTCTACCTCACCGCCAAAGTCGGCATGGCCCGGGGTATCAATAATGTTGATCTTGGTATCCTTATAAAAAACTGCTGTATTTTTAGATAATATCGTAATTCCGCGTTCCCGTTCGATATCGTTGGAGTCCATGACACGCTCTGCCACTTCCTGATTGACACGGAATACACCGCTCTGTTTCAAAAGTTCATCTACCAGCGTTGTCTTACCATGATCTACGTGAGCGATAATGGCTATGTTGCGTACATCTTCTCTTTTCATCTTCATCACTGAATTCTCTCATTCCTTCGTTTATAAAATTGCAAACCAGCAGTACTTTCCATTCACATAAAAAGCTAAGGACTATGAAAGTGCCCTTAGCTCTGCTCATTCGCTTCAGTTTATAAATATAACATTAATATAGAAAGAATGCAACAAAAAATTAAAAAGATTGACTTCCAAAATTATGTATGCTATACTGCCCACTGCAAACGAAAAAGTATTACAAATAATAGATTGGATAAGATGCGGCTGCCACGGCCCGACATCTTGTCCTTTTCTGTTAGGAGGTAAAATATGAATCATTCAAAGAAAAAAGAAATCACCTTTACATCCGGGAGTATTCCTGCCGCAATGCTTATGTTTTCCGTCCCTTACATACTCGGTATTCTGGTTCAGAATCTGTATGGTGCTGTTGACCTGTTTGTCGTCGGCCACTATGCCACGACTGCCGATGTTTCAGCCGTCACCAACGGCAGTCAGCTGATGACGATTGTTACCCAGCTGATTATCGGATTCGCGGCCGGCATTACTATTTTGACCGGGCAATACTGCGGGGCCAAAGATAATAAAAGTATGGCCCGGACCGTCGGAACCTCCGTCATTTTGTTTGGCGGTGCCGCAGTCCTCCTGACAGCGGTCTATCTTATTATGCACGGGCAGTTTGTCACATGGATGCAGACTCCGGCAGAGGCGGCACCGGCTACACGGGAATATCTGTTTTTCTGTTCCCTGGGGATTCCGTTTATTATAGGATATAATGTGGTCAGCAGTATCCTGACCGGAATGGGAGATTCCAAAACGCCGTTTCTATTTATCCTGGTTGCCTGCCTGATCAATGTCGTACTTGATATCATTTTAGTCCGGTATATCGGCTGGGGGGCACGCGGAGCCGCCGTTGCCACGACTGCGGCACAGATTGGCAGTTTTCTCTTTTCACTGATATTTTTACGGGTCCGGGGACTGGGTTTTGCTTTTTCCGCGGCAGATATCCGGCTGGATCGGACCCAAACCGGAAAAATCATCAAAATTGGCGGTCCGGTGGCCCTGCAAAATGTCCTGGTCAGTGCCTCTTTCTTATTTATAACCGCTATTATCAACCAGATCGGTGTCGCTGCATCGGCGGCGGCCGGTGTCGTTGAAAAGCTGATTACTTTCCTGTTTGTTCCTGCAACTGCAATGGGTACTACGGTAAGTACAGCCGCTTCCCAGAACATCGGTGCCGGGCAGACCGGCCGGGCCCGGAAATCAATGTGGTGGGGAATTTTAATTGCCTTTATCCCAGCTGTGATAATCACTGTCTGCTGCCAGTTTTTCGGTACTGCTATGGCCGGAATCTTTAACAAGGACAGCGAAGTGGTTTTGCTGGCGGCAAACTATATGAGTTCTTATATCCTCGATATACTGCTGGTCAGCTTTGTTTTCTGTATGAACGGCTATTTTAACAGTCAGGGAAAATCCTGGTTCAGCCTGCTGCACAGCCTGTTAACTACGTTTGCCATCCGTGTCCCGCTGGCCTTTGTTCTCAGCCGGATTGAGGGCACCAGCCTGTTTATGATTGGGTTTGCCGCACCTGTGTCAACGCTGGTATCGCTGATCTTATGCGGAATATTCTTAATGCATCTTTATAAAATGGAAAAACGGTGATTACCGTTTTTCCATTTCCCGATAATCAGGATTTGGAAATCAAAGAATTATCACCCGATCTCCGGCCAGTCCGTAATAGACTTTGTCCTGCTCCTCCATAACTGCCTGACCGTTTGTTTTCTCTGTAATCTGAGCCTTTATCTGACCGAGAACGGTGAGCGGCACCAATAAAATCATAACCACCTGATCCGTATATTCGGTATCCAGTATTGTGATCCCCAATTGGGCGGTCAGATACTGCAGCTTTCCGACACCATTATAATCAGTATGGACAACAAGTTTCACTGCCGGAATTTTATCCATTACAATACTATTATCCAGTGCTTTGGCGGCAGCGGCAGAATAAGCCCGGACCAGACCGCCGGTACCAAGGAGGGTACCGCCAAAATATCTCGTTACCACAACACAGATATTTCGCACCTCCCGCCCCATAATAACATCCAGAATGGGACGCCCAGCCGTCTGGGCCGGTTCGCCGTCGTCACTGCAGCGGGTCAGCTCGGCCCGGTCACCAATGACGAAAGCCGAACAATTATGCCTGGCATCCCAATATTTTTTCCTGATTTCTTCGATAAATGCAGCCGCTTCTGCTTCACTCTCTACTGGTCTGGCGGCAGCAATAAAACGTGACTTCTTTTCTATAATCTCGCCTTCACCGCCCTGATAAAGGATTTTTACACTATCTGTCATATGTTCTTCCGCCTTCTCCTTATATTTTCCAGATTTTCAAACATACTAAGATGATAACAGGAATCGCTATTTCTGACAAGTAATTGAATTGTCGGATAAACTTTGGTATAATGTTATACGGGGTTTTTCTGCTATCAGAAACGCCCGAAGGAGGACTTCTATGAATTACGGAAAACAAGCGACAGAACGAAAGCTAAAAGCAGCCAACTCTAACTCGTCCAAATATACGACGAAGTTGTTCCTGACATTTTTTAAGGTCTGTTTTGTTTTGATCTGTTTTTCTATTCTCGTATTGGGCAGTGTCTGCTTCGGTATCTTCAAGGGTATTATTGATAATGCCCCGGAGGTTAATGTCGACAGTATTGTACCAATCGGGTATGCAACCACAGTGTATGACAGTGCCGGAAACCTTACCGATACGCTGGTGATGGCAGGCTCAAACCGCGAAGAAGCAACTTACGATGAGCTTCCAGAGGACCTGATTAATGCTTTTGTTGCGATTGAGGATGCCCGGTTCTGGACCCACAATGGTATTGATCTGCGTTCCATTACCAGAGCTGCTGTAGGGATTCTGACCGGCGACAGTAAGGGCGGCGGCAGTACAATTACTCAGCAGCTGATCAAAAACAATGTATTTAACGGCGGTATGGAGACCAGTTTCGGTGCCAAACTGGAACGAAAGCTGCAGGAACAGTATCTGGCTCTGCAGCTGACCAAATCAATGGACCGCAAGCTGATCCTGACCAACTACTTAAACACCATCAACCTGGGCAACAATACCCTGGGCGTTAAGGTGGCGGCACGAAGATATTTTAATAAAGAAGTGTCGGATCTGACCCTTTCTGAATGTACGGTTATTGCCGGTATCACTCAGAACCCTGCTCATCTGAACCCGATCACCGGTAAGGAGAAGAACGAAGAAAAACGCAGAGTCATTCTCCAGTATATGTTCGAACAGGGCTACATTACAAAAGATGAACAGGAAGATGCTCTTGCGGATAATGTATATGACCGGATTCAGGATGTGGATCTGGTATCCAAGGAGACGTTAACCCCTTACAGCTATTTTACGGACGAGCTGACCCAGCAGGTAAAGGACACCCTGATTGAGAAGCTGGGTTACTCTGATACCCAAGCCCATAACCTGCTTTACAGCGGCGGACTGCAGATCTTTACGACCCAGGATCCGGCGATTCAGGCTATTGTCGATGAAGAGATCAACAACCCGGATAACTATTCGGCGGCCCGTTATTCCATCGAATACCGGTTGTCTGTCACTCATGCTGACGGTACTACCGAACACTATTCAGAGGAACATATCCGCAGATGGCACATTAATGTCCTTCGTGATAAGTTCGACGGCCTGTATAACAGTGCCGAAGCCATTCAAAATGATATTGATGCATATAAAGCACATTTACTTGTGGAAGGTGATACGGTCATTGCCGAACGGATGACACCAACACTTCAGCCGCAGGCATCCTTTGTTATCATGGATCAGACCACCGGCCAGGTAAAAGCAATCAGCGGCGGCCGCGGTGCCAAGACTGCCAGCCTTACGCTGAACCGGGCAACCAATACAAAGCGTCAGCCGGGTTCTACGTTTAAAACGATTACGGCTTTTGCTCCGGCACTTGATGCCAAGGGCGCCACGCTTGGCAGCGTTTACTATGATTCGGTTTATACCGTAGGCAACAAGACATTCTCCAACTGGTATTCACAAGGGTATCTGGGATACTCCAGTATTCGCGAGGGTATTATCTATTCGATGAATATTGTTGCGGTCCGCTGCCTGATGGAGACTGTTACACCACAGCTGGGCTTCGAATATGCTGAGAATTTCGGTATCACCACGCTGACACCGACCGATGTAACGGCGGCAGCTGCACTGGGCGGACTGACCGATGGTGTCACCAATCTGGAACTGACTGCTGCTTATGCTTCCATTGCTAACGGCGGCGTATATACCAAGCCGGTATTCTTTACCAAAATTCTGGATCATAACGGCAAGATCCTGATCAACAATGAGCCGGAGACACGCCGGGTATTAAAAGAATCCACTGCCTTTTTGCTGACCGATGCAATGAAGGAATCAATGGAGAGCAACCGTAAGTTTGCCCGTTCCGGTATTAATGTCAATTCCACCAGTACCCGTTCCAATCTGGCCAATATGTCCAATGCCGGCAAGAGCGGTACTACTTCAAACAATGTTGATATCTGGTTTGTCGGTTATACACCATACTATACCGCCGGTATCTGGGGCGGCTGTGACAAGAACCAGAAGCTTTCCAGTCAGAATGGCGGAACCTCGTTCCATAAGGATATCTGGAAAAAGATTATGACCCGGGTCCATGAAGGACAGCCGGATATCGGCTTTACAGTACCCGACAGTATAGAAACAGCGGAGATCTGCCGCAAATCCGGCAAGCTTGCGATTCCCGGTGTCTGCAATCATGACCCGCGCGGTAATGCAACTTATACCGAATATTTTGCTGCCGGTACGGTACCGACTGATATGTGTGATACCCATGTAAGGGCAACCGTATGTTCCATCTCAGGGCTGCTGCCCGGAGCATGGTGTCCCAAGACCACTCATATCCGTATCGCAATTCCATCCGGTGAAACCGGTACTACTGATGACTCACCGTATGCAATGCCGACACACTACTGCAGCGGACACAGTGCTGCAATTATCACACCGATCGTTGATCCCGAGACCGGCGAGACGGCCGAAACGGTCGCTCCGGGTGATAACGGGAACAGCGGCATGAATCCGATTGGACCCGGATATGTATCACCCGGAACCACGGAACCAGGAGGCAACAGCGGGGCCAGTATTTCTCAGGGGCCCGGAATGGATTAATATAACTCAAACGAAAAAGCAGGGGCGGTATCTTTCATAAGATTGATACCACCTCTGCTTTTACTTAAGTCAACAACAAAATCTAAGATTCTGTTTCGAATGATACCTTCAATATTAAACCGGCTTCAATTTCACCGCTGATTTCTCCTGTTTCTGGATCGATCAGATAGCAGACCGCGGTCAGCAGATGCTCTCCTTCTTCCGGGATATCTTCCAGATACACATAAGCTTTACGTTCACCGGGGCTGATGGTATCGGAACTGAACAGTTCTTTCCCGTCAGCATCCCGGTATAGTTTTACCCTGACTCCATATAGGTTTTCCTGCGGATTCCCGATCATCAGATTGCACAGGCCGCTGTCCGGATCGGCTGTCGGCCTGGCATTGATCATTATGCGGTGATAATCGGATTGAACCTGAACCTGGTCTGACAGTTCCTGCTGCCTGTATTCGGCAACGACATAGCTTCCCTGCTGCGCACCTTCGGCAAAGTGATATTCATTCCCACTGTCCCCTGTCTGGTACCAAAGAATCAATACCATACCACCGAATACAACTGCCACAATTATCTTATTCCACGATTTCAATGCTCTCAATCACCACATCTTTCTTTGGTTTCCGGTTCGAAGCATCTACCTTTACCTGAGAGATCGCCTCTGCCACATTTAACCCTTCCACGATCTGACCGAATACCGTATACTGGTAATCCAGGTTCCAGATTCCGCCAAAGGTGTTGTACCGTTCTATTACCGGTTCGTATTTTGCAGCATACTCTGCCGGAATACCATCGGTCTGAATCGCCTGGATCTCGGCGTTCAGGTTTGTTTCAAATTCTTTTATCTCTGTCTCGCTCAATACATGATCCCGCCCCAGTTCATTCAACTCGTCGGTCCGGAGACGGACCAGTTCGTTCATATACAGATTGGCCGGGATCACGGCTTCATTCGTTTCTTTATCTGTGCTGACCAGCAGATAGAACTGGCTGAGATTTTTATTGTATCCGTCTCCTGCCATTCCGACTGCGCCGTAAAAATTGTGCAGGCCTTCATCGAATTCATCTTCAAACGGATAATCCCAGATACTGGTCTCTTCCGGCTGGATCGTCTCTGCGGCTTCCGCGTCTGTTGCTATCGCCACTGTTGCTGCTTCTGTTGCGCTCACTTCTGTTGCTGCGGCTTCCGTCTGCCGGCCGCCGGGCTTACCGGTCTGAACGAACTCATCACGCTTCACATAATGAAACAGTGTTCCGTCATAATACCCGCTTTTGGCCAGACCGATAAAGTTCTCGACTGCCTTCGGTGCCTGCTCCGGGTACAGTACAATGGTGATATCCCCGGCTGTTGTATGCAGGATGGCATATGGACCGTCACTTTCTGCCAGTTGTGGATTTTCTGCCACAGGCTCTGCCGCCAGCGGAA
>DAMAMW010000052.1:0-36566 GCA_032073745.1 Lachnospiraceae bacterium
GGCCATGCGTCGCTCCGGGGTCAGGGCCGGCGAACCCTCATCCGCTCACATCCCCAACCCCAGCATCCGCTATTCTAATCAGGGGATCCAAACCCCATCTCCCCCAACATAATACCCATCCGGAGTCCGTGTATTAGCCCACAACGCCCCATCCGGTCCGCAATAGTACCACTTATTGTTCCAAGGAATCCAACCGGTCCGCATATAACCGGATTCATTAAAGAAATACCAGGAACCGTTAATTACCTGCCAGTTATTGACCGTATATGATCCATTCTGATTCCGGTACCACCAACCGTACTGATCAAGACACCAGACGCCGTTCGTCGTATTGGCGGCGCCGGGACCACCGGAGGAGTTGCCCGAACTGGTGGCGCCGGGGCCTCCGCTTCCGGATGAAGAATGATATTCATAGCTTAAATCATCTGCCTCCGATGCAGATACATACCACGTATCGGAACTCTCCCAGTCACCCTTTTCCGAGCCGCTGCCAACTGCCCGCACTTCAAAGTAATAATCGCCTCTGCGGGTGATATCACTGGCAAAATCATAGTAGGTATTGGATGTTGAGCGGCTTGAAGTCACGGAGGAGTCGCCGCGGAACAGGCGGACCTGATAAGACTTCGCGCTGTAGTTTTCATCCCAGCAGGCCGTTCCGCTGGATTCATCCCAGTAGAGACCGCTTACGGACAGGTCGCCGTTGTCCAGCTTGTCGAGCTTAATCGTAACAGTCAGCGTAGAGTTGTCATCTTCTCTTTTTGACGTAACATAGGTAGCTTCATCGCCGGAAAAGGAAAATAAGCTTTTACTGGAACTCTTGAAATAATATCCGGAGTAAGCATAAAGGGAGAAGGTGACCCGCGGCTGCATGCCGCCTTTCCAGTCGTCATTTTCATTGGTAATTTCCACACTGCCAACACGATACTGGCTGTCATTCGAAGTGATCGATACGCTTCCGCCGCTATAACCGGATTCAATCGATGAACTGACATGCAGGTTGATGCTGGTAATCGGTGTTCGTTCCTCGGCTGCATAAACGGCCAGTTTTCCGGCCGAGGTGAGGAATACGACCATTGCCGTAATAAAGACAATATGCTGCAGATATCTGAAATATTTCATTTGTAACTCCCCTTTCTGACAATAACTAAATTAACTGGTGGCACGAGGCAGTGAAAAGATGAATTCGGTACCGACATCTTCGGTACTGATCACGTCAATATTTTCGCCGTGTGCCTGAATGATTTCTTTAACGATGGCCAGGCCAAGTCCGGTGCCCTTTTTATCTTTGCCGCGGGACTGGTCTGATTTGTAAAAACGTTCGAAAATTTTCTTTACGTTTTCTCTGGCAATACCGATACCGGTGTCCTTGACCGATACAAAGATCTTTTCGTGCCGGATTGATGCCTGAATATAAATCGTTGAATTGTTGTGGCTGAATTTGATGGCATTGTCGATCAGGTTGTAAAGAACCTGCTGGATCTTGCCGATATCGGCATGTACCATTAATATACTGTCAGAAAACGTCAGATCAAAGGTGATGTCCTTTTTATCACAGGTGCCTTCAAACAGTGCAGCAGTATCCTTGATGACCCGGTTGATATCGAAGTTGGTTCTGGTCAGATAACCCTTGCGGTCTAAGGTGTTTAACGTCAGCATGCCCTGAGTGAGTTTATTCAGCCGTTCAGTTTCTGATATTACGCGTTTTAAATATTTTTCCTGCATTTCCGGTGGAATCGTTCCGTCTAAGATCGCTTCGAGGTAACCCTTGATCGATGTCAGCGGTGATCGGAAATCGTGAGAAACATTAGCGATAAAGGAGCGTTGATATTCCTCCATCTGGTTTAGTTCGTCTGACATGTAGTTGAGTGTGGCAGCCAGATACCCCATCTCGTCATGACTGTGAAGATCAATGTGATGGGTCAGATTACCGCTGGCATATTCATTGGCAGCGGCAGTGATCTTTTTCAGCGGAATGTATACTGTCCTGGTAAAGACCATCAAAATGATCGAAGACAAGCCAAAAATGATTAATGAGGTAACATAAATGATGTTCAGCCCGCTGTTGCTTTCAGCTTCAATCTGTGACAGCGGCAGGTGAATCACGACATAACCGTATGTGTTGTAATTGCCGGTAATCGGTGCTGATACACTCAGGACATCGTAGGGAAACAGACCGTAATAATCGCCGATGCTGTAGGCTCTGGTGCCATCTGCGGTCGGATCAAAACCTTCGATGTTGGTGCCGGAGTTTGCATAATGGTTACTGTCCACCACGATGGAACCTTGTCTGTTGACAATCCAGATTTCGGCATGCAAAAGTGTGGAAACTGCTTCCAGCTGCAGATAGGCAGTTGTTAAATCCTGCTGTTTGCCCTGATATACTTTACTGTAGGATGCGGCGATCAGATTGGCCTCATCATACAAACCTTCTGCCCGGGTATTCAGCTGATGCCGATAGGTCATGCGTGATGACAGGGTCGCAATGGTTACAAACCCCAAAAGACCAAAAATCAGGTAACCCAGGATAAATTTAGAATATAATGAATGTTTCATTCAGTACTCCTGTACATTTTTTTCTGTGTATATTTCCAGTATAATCAAAAATAAGGGTTAGTTCAATAGCCGTTTTGAATTTCCATTATTTCAGCTATGTAATTTTTCTGATCATGCGAATACTAACAAAGAGGAAAAATGAAAGGAGTGATGGAAATGAATAACGCAAATTATGACTGCAGCCAGACCTGCAACTGCCGTCCGATGCCGTCGCCTGAACACGGGCTGACGCTGGCGATTACAACCGTACCGATACAGCCGTGGGAGACACCATATGATCCGGCAACCGGATTAAAACATGGAACAATATTCCCGGGATTGGATCTTCCGTTTTATGTTTTAGATCAAAAGGGAGGTGCAATGCATGGCTGACCGACTTCAAATGCTTCAGCAAATTAATGAAATCAGCTTTACGGTCAATGATTTAAACCTCTATCTGGATACCCATCCGCAGGATACCAACGCTTTGGATGCGTTTAAGACCGCGATTGAGCAGCGTAAGAACCTGATGCAGTCTTATGCAAAAGAATTTGAGCCGCTGACAATCAACTGCGTCTGTCCTGATACGAATAATCAGTCAAACAGCAACACCGACTATTCAGGACAAAAACATTTTACCTGGGTTGACGGCCCATTGCCTTGGGAAGGGGGTGCATTTTAATGTGGACTTATGAAAAACGACTGCAGTTCCCGGTTAAAATAACGAAACCATGTCCCAAAACCGCATCGCTGATCATCAGTCAGTTCGGCGGCCCGGACGGAGAGCTCGCAGCATCTACGAGATATCTTGCCCAGCGATACAGTATGCCATGCAAGGAAGTCGGCGGTCTGCTGACGGATATCGGAACAGAGGAGCTGGCTCACTTAGAGATGATCTGTGCGATGGTTTTTCAGCTGACGAAGAACCTTTCGGTTGAACAGGTCAAAACAGCCGGATTCGACGCATACTATGTTGATCATACGACCGCATTGTGGCCGACTGCAGCAGCAGGAGCACCATTTACCGCGTATGAATTCCAGTCCAAAGGTGATGCCATTACTGACCTGACAGAAGACCTGGCGGCGGAACAGAAGGCCCGGACAACGTATGACAACCTGATTCGTATTATTGATGATCCGGAAGTCCTGGCACCGCTTAAGTTTCTGCGTGAGCGTGAGGTGGTGCATTTCCAGCGGTTTGGTGAAGCAATGGAAAAGATTAAATCGGATCTGGATGCGAAAAACTTTTATTATTTTAATGCAGAATTCGATAAACAGTTTGTGAAGAAATAAGAGGAAGTGATGAGGGCTGCCGCACCAGCGATTAATTAATCGTTAGTGTGGCAGCTCCTTATTTTTTGCATGCTTTTACATTTTTGTATATAAACCGACACTTTATATACCGACAGAACTGCGTAAATTGACGCGATTATCCTTTTATGTTAGAATCAGACTTATTGAAATAAGTGATAGGGTACTGGACGAATGAATGAAGAATGAAAATTTGTTTCAAAGCATTTATTGTGCCTTCAGGGGGCTTGCCACAGCATTTGGGAGTGAACGTAATTTCAGGCCGTATGGGGTGATTGCCGTGATCTTTCTGGGGTTGAATATCTGGTTGGATGCCGGGGCGGCGGACTGGATGGCGTATGCGATCGTGACCGGTGGAGTAATTGCCGCAGAGCTTATAAATACGGCGATTGAACGTGCGGTGGATTTTCTGACAGATGAAATCCACCCTAAAATAAAGGAAGTCAAGGATATAGCAGCAGGTGCCGTGTTGGTGCATGGCATCGTTTTTTTTGTGGTGGAAGCAATTGTGCTGCTCCCTAAATTAAGACTGGTGGTTCTGGGCGGATGATGGTAGTGAAGATGTATGTGACACTGATGCCGGTGATCCTGGGCGGTGTTGCCAATATGGTGTTTACAAAGACTGGTATTTATAAGAAATGGAAACGGCCGATTGACGGCGGAAATGTATTGAACGATGGCAGGCGGATCCTGGGAGACAATAAAACCTGGATTGGATTTGCCGGTATGTCGGTTTTTTGTGCTGTGATCCAGGTGATCTGGGGAATGTTCTGCAAAGTGCTGTTTCCGGAATGGAATTATTTGTATCTGAATCATACCAACACCTGGACATTTAATCTGTGGATTGGGTTTTTGTTTGGATTTGCTTATATGTTGTGTGAGTTGCCGAACAGTTTTATTAAACGCCGGCTTGATATTTATGCCGGGAAAAGCGACAGCGGAATCAGTGGAGCAATATTTTTTCTGATAGACCAGATTGACTCTTTGCTGGGGGTCGTACTGGTTCTGGCGGTGTTTTATCCGATGCCGCTTTGGCAATATGTCCTGTTTATTGTACTTGGAGCAGTAACCCATGTGGCGGTCAATTCGGGGCTGATTCTTTTGCGGGTGCGGAAAAATCTTTAAGGAGAATCTTTATATGATAGGTGTATATAACCGGTCGGTTATCTTAACATATGTGGGTGTGATGATATCTTTGGCAGGAATGGTCTGCGTGGGGAGTGACCGGATGGGAACGGCTATGGTCTGCCTGATTTTTGCCGGTGTGTGTGATCTTTTTGACGGCGTGATAGCCAGAAGGTGCAGACGGACAGAGGAGGAAAAACAATTTGGTATTATGATTGATTCTCTTGCTGATGTGGTATCGTTTCTGGTGTTCCCATCGCTGCTGCTGATCAGGATTTCTGCAGGCAGCAGCTGGGGATATGCGACTGCTGTTCTTTATACTCTGGCGGGAATTATCAGGCTGGCCTGGTTTCATATCCATACGGCCGGTGAAGAACGTATCGCCTGGTATGAAGGGCTGCCGGTTACTTATATCGCATTGATTCTGCCTTCTGTATATCTGCTGATCCGTGCTTTGGGGCTGGAAGCTGTGTTTATCTGGATTATTGTATATCTGATTGTGGCATTTTTGTTTCTGCTGAAGGTTCGTATTCCCAAGCCTTCCGGGGTCTGGTATCTGTTTTTTTCTGCACTTGCCTTAGCAGAGACAGCAATGATTCTGATGTGACAATTCGGGGCGGCTGGCAGGTTTTAAGCAAGGGAGAGCATAATGCAGGTATGGGACAGAATGGCAGGGAAAAGCGTAGAAGAACCGGAATACGGAAAACGACAGCTGGAATTTTTGTATCAGACGGTTCCGGGGCGGATACTTCTGCATACGGTATTTGCGACCGGCTGGTATGCCAACCTGGAGCGGATCAGGCAAAGCAGTACCGGATCGGCGAAGCAGCTGCTGGAATTTTGCCGTAAATACGGGGTATCAGAAGATATAAGAAAGTATCGGTCGTTCCGTGATTTCTTTTTACGGCAGCGGGATTATCACACGGAATGTCAGGAGACGGAACTGGCTGCGGCTGCCGATGCCAGACTGTCCTGTTACGATATCGATGACAATCTGTGCCTGGATATCAAGGGAAGCCGGTATACAATCGCAGAATTGCTGGGCCGTGAAGACCTGGCTTCGTGGTATGCCGGAGGGACCTGCCTGGTATACCGGCTGGCAGTTCAGGACTATCACCGGTTTGTGTATCCTGACAGCGGAAGTGTCATTGCTAAAGGGAGGATAAAGGGACAGCTGCATACGGTTCGCCCGGTATCGGGAAAGTATCGGGTTTTCGCAAGAAATACCCGGGAGTATCAGGTGCTGGAAACGGATCATTTCGGGACAATAGTGCAGATGGAGATCGGTGCCCTGCTGGTGGGGAAGATCTGCAACTATCCGGCCGAACAGTTTGAACGCCTGCAGGAAAAAGGGTATTTTGACTATGGCGGTTCAACGATTGTGATGCTGTTTAAGCGGGGCTGCCTGCGGGTTGATGAGGATATTGTCCGGCACAGCCGGCAGGGGATGGAAAGTATGGTAAGGATAGGAGAAAAGGTGGGTTATGCTGAAACGAATGGGGATTTACTGCAGGGAGATGTATCCGCTGATACCGCGGCTGCTGTTGGGATATATAATTTTCGGTGAGATTTATTTTATTGTGCTGTTGAATTACGGGATTACAGATTTTTCCCTGGGATTTCAGGAACTGATCGGCGGATATACCGTATTCTGCTTTCTGTTTATTTTACGGATTGCTGATGATTTTAAGGATTTTGAATTGGACAGCCGCCTGTTTGCACACCGGCCGCTGCCGTCAGGACGGGTAAAGAAGTCGGATTTGACTGTACTATTAATCGTACTGGTAGCAAGTACCGTGTTTTTAAATTTGATATTTATGAACAATTTTCTTTTCTTCCTGATTCTTTATGTGTATGGAACATTAATGTCGCTGTGGTTCTTTCAACGCAAGAAGATTCAGAAAAGCCTGCCGCTGGCACTGGTGACCCATAATCCGGTGCAGATGCTGATGAATATTTATATCATATCATTTACCTGTATTAAATACGGACTGAACGGGCTGACGCTGACGACGTTTCTGGCGGCGTGGACATTGTATTTCCCCGCACTGATCTGGGAGATATCGAGAAAGATCCGGGCTCCGCATGAGGAAACAGAGTATGTGACTTATTCCAAATTGTTTGGTCATGTCAAAGCGACACGTTTTATCCTGGTGCTGACACTGGTGGATATTGTTACTAATATATTCCTGGTTATTAATCTGAACAAGATATCGGCAATAGCTCTGCTTATCAATGTCGGCTGGATGACCTGGAAGTTTATCGAATTTATGAAGGACCCGGCGAAGTACCGGATTGTGGACAAGGTGGAACGTTATACTTATATCCAGGAAAGCCTTATGCTGCTGACAATACCGGTGTATCTTCTGTTCGGAAGGATATAAAGAGGTGGTATGAAAGCAGAAAATCTGGGTATTATGGCAAAACACGGTCTGCCGGTTCCGGCTTTTTATCTGATTGAGGAACCGGGGCAGATAAAAGGTATGCTGAAAGTGATCCGCAGGGAGTTTCCGGAGCATACCTTATTTGCGGTCCGGTCTTCGGCAGATGGCGAAGATGGTATGCATATGTCATTTGCCGGTCAGTTTGAGACTTTGCTGCGGGTACCGTTTGCCGGACTGGAGGCGGCTGTCCGCACTGTATTCGGGCAGACTGAGAGGGCTGAATATTACTCACAGGCCAGGGCGCAGGAGCATAACTTTACCATGCACGTAATGGTTCAGGAAATGATTGAGGCTGATCTGTCCGGTGTCCTGTTTACGGCAAACCCGCAGGGGATTCTGAATGAATGCGTGATTGTGGCGGGCAGAGGAACCGGTGATTCTGTGGTGGCGGATAAAGTTCCGGTGACAACCTGTTATTTCCACAGAACCGACCGGATTTATTATTGTACTGCAGATGAGGGGGCACCGTCCCTGACGGCAAAACTTGTGATCCGGCTGGTGGAATATGGAGAGCAGATCGAGGCGCTGTTCGGCGGTTTGCCGCAGGATATAGAGTTCGCTGTCAGCGGTGAACAGATTTTTATTCTGCAGAGTCGTCCGGTTACAACCCTGGATGCGGATGCAGAAACGATAGTACTGGACAACAGCAACATCGTGGAAAGTTATCCGGGCATCAGCCTGCCGGCAACCCAGAGCTTTGTGCGGCAGGTGTACTGGCAGGTCTTTCGCAGCTGTACCCTGCGTTTGAGCCGCGAGCAAAAGACGGTTGACCGTCTGGACGGTGTATTGCGGCATATGGTGGACGTGGCAAACGGCCGGATCTATTACCGGATCAGCAGTTGGTATGAGGTTTTGCTGATGCTGCCGTTTTCCGGGAAATTGATACCGGTATGGCAGGAAATGCTTGGTGTGCAGGATAAAAAAGTCAGCCATGGTCTGCCGGCAGCCGGCTGGATCACAAAAGGGAAGATTCTCTGTTCCTTTTTTTATCTGCTGGTCAGCTGTCCGGCTAAAATGAAACGGCTGAACACAGAATTTGCAAAAGTGCTTGCGGATATCAGGGTCGATCAGATCCGGGACAGCAGAAAGCTGCTGTCGTTATATGAGACACTGGAAAAACAGTTGTCAGCAAAATGGGACATTACATTAGTCAATGATATGTACACTTTTATCTACACTGCATTGCTGAAAAAGTTTGCGGGAGCAGAGGAAGCAAACCGGATTCTCTCCCGGAAAACCGGGCTGGAGAGTATGAAGCCGGTGGAGGAACTGATCCGGATTGCGGTATTTGTCCGGGAAAACGGATATCTGGACCGGATGAAACAGCTGACAGATGAGGCTGCGGTGGTTTGCTTCCTGCAAAACGAGCCGGAGCCCGGCCGGATGATATATGACTACATTGAACTGTATGGAGACCGGAATCTGGAGGAACTGAAGCTTGAAAGCCGGACTTTTCGAACAAATCCACAGTTATTAATTGCGCGGATTGTGGAATACGCGGAAGATAAAGCGGTTATTTGTGGAAAAGAGCCTGAAGATTCAGAATTCGTGGTACCGGGAGGAATTATCGGATTTTTTTCCAGGCGGGCGGCTGAAGGGATTCGGAATCGTGAGATATCACGCCTGAACCGGAGCCGGATATTCGGACTGGTACGGTCTGTTCTTTTAAAAGTAGGGGAAGAACTGTGTGATCAGCAGGTGCTGGCTGAACGTGAAGATATTTTTTATCTGTTTTTTAACGAGATTTATCAGGCTGTGGAGGACAAAACCAGTTATCAGAGTGAAGTTGAACGCAGGAAACGGCGCTATCAGGCATATGCCGGCCTGCCGGCCTATTCACGGCTGGTATTTAGTGGATCGGTTGTTGATAAGCCGGCAATGGCAGTTGGTGAGACGGAATTGGGACAGGAAGGTACGGTTCTGGCCGGAATCCCCTGCTCCGGCGGAATTATAACAGGGACGGTACTGGTAGTGGAAGATCCGGCCGCAGTTACAGAAGATGTGGCCGGGAAGATTCTGGTTACCGGGATGACAGATCCGGGCTGGGTCTTTTTGATCACCCGTGCGGCAGGGATTATTGCTGAAAAGGGATCCTTGCTGTCTCATACGGCGATTATTACCAGAGAACTGAAGAAACCGTCAGTGGTAGGAGTCCGGCATGCGGTAAGGCAGCTGAAAACGGGAGACGTGGTGCGAATGGATGGAACTACCGGAGAGATTACCAGGATAAAGGAGCAGGAATGAAGACAATCGATGATTATTTGACGAGCGGGTATCAGAAGTGGAAGGATAAACCGGAGATATGGACGAAACAGAACGGCGAATTTGTGGCTGCGACTTATGGGACACTGGCAGAGGACGTCCGTAGTCTGGCGGCAGTGCTGCAGAGTATGAATCTGGGAAAGACCGGAATCTTGTATGCCGGTAATTCTTATGCCTGGATGGTGATAGATTTGTGTCTGATGGGATATACCGGCATCAGTGTGCCGGTGGATGCTGCATGGACGGTTTTTGACCTGAAGAACAGTCTGAATAAAATCGAAGCTGATGTCCTTTTTTACGGGACAGCTCAGGAGGAAGCGGTACTTGTATTGCAGGAGGAATTTCCGCAAATAAAGTTCTATTGTATTGAAAAGGATTTTCAGCGTCTGGCGGAAGCGGGCCGGGATCTGCCTTTGCCGAAGAGCCAATCAGATCCGGACCAGACCGTCAAGATCCTGTTTACGTCAGGAACCACCTCTTTTCCAAAGGCAATTCCCCTGACCCAGCGGAATCTGTTTACAAACTGGGAGACCCTGTATCAGCGGACGCCGATGACGGAACGGGACAAATCGTATGTTTTTCTGCCGCTCAATCATGTGTACAGCGGTGTGGCCAATTTTCTGTATGCCATGATATCCGGCATGGAGTTATATCTTTGTGCCGACCTTAAAGATATGGCTGCTGATATGATGCGGGTGCGCCCGACGGTGGTCTGTACGGTTCCGGTTATTATGCAGCGCTTTTATGATGCCGGAAATGAAGCGGTTCTGGAAATGCTTAAGGAGATCCGTTTTCTGTATTGCGGCGGCAGTTTTGTGAATCCGGAATTGAAACAGTACTTTCGCAGACAGGGGGTGACACTCCTGGAAGCTTACGGAACGACGGAGACTTCCTCTGTTATTGCACTGGAAGTGGTTGGTGATGAGAATCTGGAGTCCAACGGAGTGGTGTTTGAAAATCTGGACGTAAAGATTGAAGATCCCGATGAGCAGGGGATCGGTGAGATCTGTGTCCGTGGCGGCAGCAGAACTGCAGGGTATCTGGACAGTCCGGAGAATGCGGTTTATTTCGACGACGAAGGATTTTATCATACCGGTGATCTGGGTTATCTTGATGAGCAGAGGCATCTGTATATCAAAGGCAGAAAGAGAAGGATGCTTGATAACGGTAATGGCAAAAAGATTTATGCGGATGAAATTGAAGAATTATTGCTGGAACATAATGCGGTGAAGCAGGTGAGTGTTTATCTGCATGAGGGAAAGATTACCGCGGCCTTAAGTACGGTATGTTCACGGGATGAAGCAGTCCATATAATGGAACAGGTAAATGAACGTCTGCCAAAGTTTAAGCGGATTCAGATGCTGCTGACAAATGAAAGTTTTACAGGAAGCTGGTTTAAGCAATGAAATATGAGGTTATCCGGTTTGACCGGGAGCAGAAATATATCCGGCAGTTTTTAGATTTGCCGTCACAGTTGTATAATGAAAAGAATCTGGTTCAGAATTACCGTGAGGAGCGGTCGCTGCTGCAGGAAAATCATGTCCTCAGCCGTTATATCAGCCTGCACAAATATCTGGTGATAGACCGGGTCTCACAGAAAGCAGCGGCACGGGCATTATTGACGGAAAGCCTGAATGACAATAAATGCTATGTGGGTTATTTTGAGTGTGCAGAAGATCAGGATGCGGCAGACCTTTTGCTGAACGCATTAAAGGACAAGGCAGCGGAATTGGGATATCAATGTCTGACCGGGCCGGTAAATGCCTCATTCTGGATCGGTTACCGCTTTAAAACGGATTGTTTTGATTCCTTATATACCGGTGAACCTTATAACCTGTCCTATTATCCGGATCTGTTTGAAAAGGCCGGTTTTAAGATCTGCGACCGCTATAAATCCAATCGTTTCCGGGTTATTGAGACGGAATTTTCCAATGACTTCTACCGCAGCCGTCTGGCTGAAAAGGAGAAGGAAGGATACCGGATTATTAGCCCGGATAAGCGTGAGTTTACTGGGGCAATGAGAGAGATTTACCGGTTGATTGTCCGGTTGTATGCAGACTTTCCGGTTTTTCAGATGATTGATGAGGAAGCATTTTGTGAGAATTACGGGTATTTGAAATATATTATTGACTATCGCATGATCAAGCTGGCTTATTATGGGGAGGAAATGGTGGGATTCTTTATCAGTATTCCTAACTATGGAAACTGCCTGTATGGAAAGATCGGACCCCGGAAGATGTTCCGGGCCCTGAAGATCAAATGCCGGCCTGATGATTATGTCATGCTGTATATGGGGGTGACCCCGCAGCATCGCGGCATCGGCAAAGCACTGGCAGAAGCGGTGATGCGTGAACTGCAAAACAATAAGGCAAAATCAGTCGGTGCACTGATTCATGAGGGCAAAATAAACGGCGATTATTTTTCAGAACTGGTAGAGCAGGAGTACCACTATGCCCTGTACTCCTGCTCTTTGTAAGAAATTATTCTTTTATCGCTTTACTTCGAATTTATAGCCGATACCCCAGACGGTTGACAGGGCCCAGCTGCTGTGGTCCTTGATCTTCTCGCGGAGCCGTTTGATGTGCACGTCAACGGTACGGGTGTCGCCAATATATTCATATCCCCAGATGTGGTCGAGGAGCTGTTCTCTGGTAAATACCTGGTTGGGTGAAGATGCCAGAAAATACAGCAGTTCCAGCTCTTTTGGCGGCATCTCGACAGAATGTCCCTGATAGATGACCGAGTAATTGGTCAGGTTGACAATCAGGTCGGGATATTCAACATAGTCACCCTGCTGGTCATTAGACGGCGGCAGTGCGACGGCAGCAGCCTGATAACGCCGCAGTACGGCTTTTACTCTGGCGACCAGCTCTTTGGAATCAAATGGTTTGATCATATAGTCGTCGGCACCCAGTTCGAGACCGAGCACTTTGTCAAAGATCTCGCCTTTAGCGGATAACATAATGATCGGAACCTGAGAGGAAGTGCGCAGTTCCCGGCACACCTGATAGCCGTCGATACCCGGCAGCATCAGGTCCAGCAGGACCAGATTCGGCTTGAATTCGGTAAATACCTGAAGTGCTGTCTCGCCGTCGTGGACAATCATGGTTTCGTAACATTCCTTCATTAAATAGAGGGAAATCAGTTCTGCGATATTTTCATCATCGTCTACTATTAAAATTCTCTGTTTTTCTACCAATTTGCCTTCCTCCTTGTTTATTTAAATATAACAATGGTAACACCGGCATCTCCTTCGCCGAATTCAGCCAGACGGAACTCTTTTATGTGCTTCTGACGTTTTAAGTGTTTATGGATGCCGGCGCGCAGGGCACCGGTTCCTTTGCCGTGGACCACTCTGACCTGTGGCAAGTGTGAGATATAAGCATCATCCAGGTATTTATCCAGACGGGCAACGGCTTCGTCAACGGTCAGTCCGAGCAGATTGATCTCGGCCGAGATAGAGGCTGATTTTGACATCTTGATTCCGCTGCTGCCGGTTCCTTTTTTGCTGCCGGTAAGGCCGGGGCCGGAAACGGATTCTTCTTTGAGCAGTTCCAGGTCGCTCAGCTTTACCTGGGAACGGAGAATTCCCATCTGTACGAACAGATTGCCTTTGGCATCGGGAAGGGTACTGACGGTACCTTTTAAGTTCATTGAGAGGACTCTTACGCCGTCGCCGATCTTTAAGGTCTTGGGATTGATCGCTTTACGCGGTGGTGCACTCTGATTCAGGGCCAGGCCGCTCTCGACTTTTTTGAGGTTGTCACGCAGGCGGGTCCGTTCTGCTTCCAGGGCTCTGGTGTCGATACCGGAGGAGGAGGCCAGCTTGTTGATGTTTTTGATGGTACGGTCAGCGGTCTCTTTGGCTTCGCGCAGAATCTGCTGGGCTTCTTCGTTGGCTTTGCGGATCATCTTTTCTTTGCGCTCATCAAGCCGTTCTTCTTTTTGCTCCAGGCGGGCTTTCAGACGGGAAATCTCGGCTTTGTAAGTATTGATCTCCTGCTGTTCTTTTTCAATTGTCAGGCGGCTCTCTTCCAGGTGGCTGATAACATCTTCGAAGGTTTCGTCTTCTGATTCCAGACGGGTCCTGGCGTCTTCGATAATATAATCCGGCAGGCCAAGCTTGTGGGAAATGGCAAAAGCATTACTCTTGCCGGGAATTCCGATCAGCAGGCGGTAGGTCGGGCGCAGTGTCTTGACATCGAATTCGCAGCAGGCATTTTCCACGCCGGGCGTGCTGAGTGCGTATATTTTCAGCTCACTGTAATGGGTGGTGGCCATAGTCCGGCACTTCATATTATGAAGGAAGTTGAGGATTGAAATCGCCAGTGCGGCGCCCTCGTTCGGGTCAGTACCGGCACATAATTCATCAAAGAGGCACAGGGAACGGCTGTCGGCCTTTCCCAGTATGTTCACGATATTGGTCATGTGGGCGGAGAAGGTACTGAGACTCTGTTCAATACTCTGCTCATCACCGATATCAGCAAATACTTCGTCAAAAACTGCAAGTTCCGAGCCTTCAAATGCAGGGATATGCAGACCGGACTGTCCCATTAAAGTAAATAGTCCGACCGTCTTAAGGGATACGGTCTTACCGCCGGTATTGGGTCCGGTGACAATCAGCAGATCGAAGGTGTCTCCCATCCATACGGTAATCGGGACAACCTTCTCCGGGTCAAGCAGCGGGTGGCGGCCATCCTTGATATGGATCCGTCCTTCCTGATTAAATTTAGGTTCGCTGCATTTATAGCGGCGGGACAGGGAGGCTCTGGCAAAAATAAAGTCGAGCTGAGTGAGTACTTCCTGATTGACGCGAAGTTCGCCGGTGTAGGGTGAGAGCTGGTTGCTCAGTTCGGCCAGGACAGCTTCGATCTCTTTCTGCTCCTGGATCTCGAGTGAACGCATCTCATTATTCAGCTGAATGACTGCCATCGGCTCAATGAACAGAGTAGAACCGGTCGAGGACTGGTCGTGAACCATACCGGTGACCTGGTTTTTGTACTCGGCTTTGACGGGGAGGCAGTAACGGCCGTCACGCATGGTGATGACGGCATCCTGCAGGTAATTGCGGCTGCTGTTCAGGACACTGTTAAGCTGTGCATGGATGCGGCCGTTGATCGTCTTCATGGAACGGCGGACATGGCGCAGCCCGGGACTGGCATCATCACTGACTTCGTCTTCTGATAATATACAGCGCTTGATCTCCTGGTTGACAGGGGTCAGCGGTTCGAGCATACGAAACAAACCGTCCAGGGAATCGTCAGGGAATTCTTCGGATTCTTCGTGGCGGCCGTAGGACTTGGCTCTGGCGGCAGCGGTCAGCAGATTGCTGGCGGCAAGCAGCTCGGTGATGCTTAAGGAACTGCCGATCTCCAGACGTTTGACTGAGTCGAGGATGTTTTTGACACCGCTGAATGAAAGGTTGCCTTTCATGCGTACCCGCGATACGGCGTCGGTGGTTTCGGTCAGTGACTTGGTAATATTGTCATAGCTGGTGTCAGGCGTGAGATTACGGCATAGTTCTTTGCCCGGCACGGAAGCGGCATATTCGGTCAGCTGATCGATGATTTTGTTATATTCCAGCGTAGAAAGCGCTTTGGGATTCATAATCATTAATTCCTTTACTTTGGATAGGGTCACATAGTTAACGTGGCATTGATTCCGTCTTCCTATTATAGCACATCAGAGACAAATACAAAACCAAAAAACGGTTAAGACGAATAGTTCTTGCACAATCGTGGAAACAACCTTATAATATACCTAAGTGTTTTAGGGAGGGTTATGAAGTAAGGAGGAGTGGAATGCCTGAAAAAAATGATCCGGGGAAAAACTTTAAGGAAAAGCGTCAGTTTATCAAAGAAAAGATTGTTAAGCAACCGTTGACTAAAAGGCAGCTTGCATCGCGGCTGCTGGCTTTTTTCTTTATTGCGGTAATGTTTGGTGTTGTGGCGGCAGTCAGCTTTGCTGTTTCCAGGCCGATTGCTGTAAAGTTTCTGGGCGGTGAGACGGTTCCGCCGGAGTCTTCGATCTCGATTCCCAGGGATGAGATATCGGAAAGTACTGCTGAATCTGAGGAAACTGTGGTAAGCAGTGAAGAGACAGAGCCGATTGAAAAGGTCGTGCAGTCAGCCTTTGAACAGTATCGTTATACGATGGATGATATGGATTCCTTCTATTCAATTTTAAGAAGTATGGCCCAGGGAGCAGACAAAGGTATCGTTCTGGTGCATTCGGTACAGCAGGATGTGGACTGGTTCGATAATCCGGTAGAGACTACCGGACAGTATGCCGGTGCCGTCATTGCTTCAACCAGAAAAGAACTGCTGATCCTGACACCGGAAGCAGCGGTTGGCAAAGCTGATTCGATCAAGGTGATGTTCAGCGACGGAACTGAAGTAGACGGCCGGATGAAGCAGAAGGATCAGATATACGGAATGGCGGTTGTCAGTGTTGACATCAACAGTGTGGAGGAATCTACCTGGAGTACGGTAACGACACTTCCGCTTGGCAATTCTTACACGATGAAACAGGGCGATTTTGTAGTGGCCATCGGCGGACCGGCCGGAGTGGTGCATTCGATTGATTACGGAATTGTCTCTTATGTTATGAAAAATGTGCAGGTGCTTGATGGTCTTGGCCGTGCACTTTATGTAAATGTAGCTGCCGATGTTGAGACCGGTACATTTCTGGTCAATTCATCAGGTGAGCTGATCGGCTGGGTGACCGATAAATTCCAGACCGAAGAGAACAGTACGTCCATGTCACAGGTGTTTGGTATTTCTGATTACAAGGTGACATTGGAACGGCTGACGAATGGTCTTGGTGTCCCTTATTTCGGGATTCGCGGCCAGGAGGTCGGTGTTCTGCCGACGTCGTCGGTCCTGCCTCAGGGTGTATATGTGCAGAGCGTGATGGTTGACAGCCCGGCTTATAATGGCGGAATACAGAATGGTGATATTATTACCGGAATGAATGATGTCCCGATTATGAGTATGAAGGATTTTCAGGCAGTTATGGAGGGTCTTGAGACCGGACAGGTGATCAATGTCACAGTTCAGCGAAACGGACGTGACCAGTATACCGTGCTTGATTTCCAGATCACAATAGGAACGCGGTAATCAAAAAAGACAGAAAAGGAAAGATAAGATGAAATATATAGATTCTCTACGGGAGGGTATGCGTGTATCAGATGTATACCTGTGCAAGAACAAACAGATCGCAATGACAAAGGCCGGGAAGGAGTATGGCAATCTCACCCTTCAGGATAAGACCGGAACTGTGGATGCAAAGATCTGGGATCTGGGCTCTCCGGGGGTAGGGGATTTCGATTCATTGGACTATGTCTATGTGGACGCAGATGTGACTGTGTTTATGAATAATATCCAGCTTAATATCAGGCGTGCACGCAAGGCTGATGAAGGGGAATATCTGGCTGCTGATTATCTGCCGGTATCATCAAAAGATATCGGGCAGATGTATGCAGAGCTGACTGAACTGATCCGGAGCATGAAGAATCCGTATCTGCGCAGGCTGACGGAGAGTTACTTTGTCGATGACAGGGACTTTGCCAAAGCATTTCAGTTTCATAGTGCAGCGAAGAGCGTACATCATGGATTTGTCGGAGGTTTGCTTGAGCATACGCTGAGTGTGGCAAAGATGTGTGATTATTTTTCGGTTACATATCCGATGATCAACCGGGATCTGCTGCTGACGGCGGCAATGTTCCACGATGTGGGTAAGATGGCTGAGCTGTCGACATTCCCGTCGAATGATTATACGGATGAAGGTCAGCTTTTGGGACATATTATTATCGGAACTGAGATGGTGAGCGACAGAATCCGGACTATTGACGGATTTCCGCAGAAGCTTGCGACCGAGTTAAAGCACTGCATTCTGGCTCATCATGGCGAACTGGAATACGGTTCCCCGAAAAAACCGGCATTGCTGGAAGCGATGGCTTTAAACTTTGCCGATAATGCCGATGCCAAGATGGAAACGATGATCGAACTGCTTGGCGGAGCGGGAGAGAATCAGGGATGGCTGGGATATAACAGACTGCTTGAGACTAATATCAGAAAGACTTCAGAATAATAAAAAAGCGTCCTACTTTCAGCTGACCGGGTCCGGTCTTTACGCTGAGTTGGGGCGCTATTGCTTTTACGTCAACAGTCCGGGACGGCTTCCTGAATGGCATTACCATTCAAGAAGATGTCCGTCCGGAACATGTTGTATTTTATATATGTAAGAGTCTGATATCACAGACTCATTATTGTTAGTCGAGCCGACAGCGATTTGCGCGCTTGTTTTTGCTGTCCGCCCATTTTATGATTAATGTCAGACTTTTGGGTCTGTCATCAGCCTGTAGAGTGTTTAGTCATCTCTCTGTGACTGTGAATATAGAATAACCGATAAATGTGTACAAAATTTGTTCTATTTATAAAAATAAAATAACAAAATACTAAATAAATCTAAACGAGGAAATATCTGGATGAACCTGAAAAAGAATGATACATTTACTGTTGATATTATAGATATGAGTGATACCGGGGAGGGGATCGGGAAGGTCGACGGCTATACCTGGTTTATCAAGGATGCTGTGATTGGCGATATGGTTGAGGCCGGTGTGATGAAGATGAAGAAGTCTTATGGGTATGCGAGACTGGTGCGGATTCTGCAGGCTTCGGAGTTCCGGGTGGAACCGGTTTGTGGTGCTGCGAGGAAGTGCGGCGGCTGTCAGATGCAGGAGTTGGATTATGCGCGGCAGTTAGAATTTAAAGAGAATAAGGTGTGTAATAACTTGCGCAGGATCGGTGGGTTTACCGATCTTGTTTTGGTGGATGAAGATGGCAGAAGGCGTGATGGGGATGGTGGAGTTGATGGAGATTATTCAGGTGGCGGGATACCGGTCTATCCGATTATTGGGATGGACGAGCCCTGGCGTTATCGGAATAAGGCCCAGTTTCCGTTTGGGAAAAACCGTGATGGTGAGATTATTGCCGGATTTTATGCCGGACGGACACATGCAATTATTGAACAGGATGACTGCCTGATTGGTGTGGCGGAAAATGAGGCGATTCTGAATTGTGTTAAAGGTTATATGAAGGAATTTGGGATAGAACCTTATGATGAGCAGGCTCATCGTGGTTTGGTGCGGCATGTGCTGATCCGGAAGGGATTTAAGACCGGTGAGATGATGGTTTGTCTGGTTTTGAATGGTGAGGTGAAGCACCTGCGGGATGTGAATGTGCTTGTGGAGCGGCTGTTGGGATTGTATGGAGATGGGGCGGATTGCCGGATCGTGAGTGTGTCCTGCAGTATTAACCGGGAAAAGACGAATGTGATTATGGGGAAAGAGATTGTGAATCTGTATGGCCCCGGATATATCACGGATTATATCGGGGATGTGCAGTACCGGATATCGCCGCTGTCGTTTTACCAGGTGAACCCGGTGCAGACGGAACGGTTGTATGGAATTGCGCTGGAGTATGCGGGGCTTACCGGGGACGAGGTGGTCTGGGATCTGTATTGCGGGATCGGAACGATTTCTCTGTTTCTGGCAAAGAGGGCGAAGACGGTGTTTGGGGTGGAGGTTGTACCGCAGGCGATTGATGATGCCAGGGAGAATGCTCGGTTAAACGGGATTGATAATGTAGAGTTTTTTGTGGGAAAGGCGGAGGAAGTGCTGCCGGAACAGTTTGAGAAGAATAAAGTTTATGCGGATGTGATTGTGGTTGATCCGCCGCGGAAGGGGTGCGATGAGGTTTGTCTGGAGACGATTGTCCGGATGGCGCCGAAACGGGTGGTTTATGTGAGCTGTGACTCGGCTACGCTGGCACGGGATTTGAAATGGCTGGGGGAGCGGGGGTATGAGGTGACGAAGGGGCGGGCGGTGGATATGTTTCCGCATTCGACTCATGTAGAGTGCGTGGTGGAAATACGTCGTGTGGAGAAGTAGATGGGGTGGATGGTAAGTCCGTAAATGCCCGGAGACTCTTAGTTATCCTTGAATTTAAGCATTATCAGAGACATGTTGTGTTCAATATGGATGGGGCTGATTTTAAGAATAAGGTCATTCATGATGGTGTGCGGGTTTTGGTCGCAGTCAGAACGTAGTGTGCGTGGTGCTGATATTGGGCAGGAATTAATTTCTGTTCGGATATAAATTAATTTATGTAAGAGAGGATAACGGAATGAAAGAGTTGATGGAGTTTGATTATGTGGAAGTTGATGGGTTGCTGTATCCCAGGATTGAGGTTGATGGGAAAGAAGTGCTTAATGATTTGGGGAAGTATGGGCGGATGCGGATGGAGTATTTGCGGGAACATCGGCCTGGGATGTATCGGGAGTTGTTGGTGAGCGGGAGACTGGCGGGGCATTGTAGTAGTGTGGATGCGTTGGGATTTGAGATGGCAGAACAGATTATGAAACGATATCTTAAGGATCAGCCAGTTTTAGGTGAAGATTTTATTGCAAGGTTGCAGATTTATGTGTTGGCACAAAACATTGCAGATGAAGTGATATTTAAACAGCTTATCTATAACTGAATAGAAAATAATATCAGGCTGTAGAAAATATGCTTTAGATTATAATGGCATATCTTCAGACAGTCTGATGTTATAATGTGAATATAACTATTTGATTTTTGTAAATGCTATTACTATTGAAATGAGCTATTTACTAGCCCTCGCGTTATTTTTCTAAATCGTCAAAGTAGTTATCATGGTCTTAGCTTGTTGCGGTTTGATTTAAGTAATCAAACTAAGGCGTAAATTGTTGTAGAATTAAATCATACTAACTAGATAGATTCGTCGTGGCATAAAATAATGAATCCGTAAGTTTAGGTTAGTTGCTTTATGAGATTATCATTTTATTAGACATATTGAAATCAAAATTACTTTTCTTGATAGTAATAATATGGTATAATTTTCCTGTAACTTCATGGTGCTTTTTGCAAAAGGAGGTGAAAATATGAGCTACCAAAAGCCAACAATATTGGCCCAAAGTACTGTACAGATGGCTGAATGTCGTCCAAATAGTAAACCAAGTGGAAGACCTTGCAATCCACCAGGGCCAAGTGGTAGGTAACATATATTTGCATCAGACGACGATGTTTTTGAAACACGTCGTCTGATAACTAAGGAGAAATTGTGGTGCTATTCAAACAAAAATCTAATATTATTTATAGAAACTATGAGTCATTTGGATATATAACGGACAATAGAAATTTTGGTTATAAACGAGCTGATGATAATAAGAAATATATTGGCGATAAAATACTGTCGGAAAGTGCAAATATATTTTTTTCTGTATTAAGTAGAAAGCCTAGAACTCTTGATGAACTTGCTGAAAAAATAAATGAGAAATTTACAGATGTGGATCTTGAAGTGATAAAAAATGATGCAAAAGAATTTTATTATATGCTTGAGGAAAGCGGATTTGTAGTATCTGGTGAGACAATACAAGAATGCGAAAATAACGATACGAAATTTTCTTATAAAAGAATACAACCAGAAATGAGCAAGGAGTTTTTTACGAGAGATGCAAATACTGAGGATTCCACCCAGGATTTTTTTGAAAAGTATTTGAAAGGGGAACCTCAACTTACAAATTTACATATTGAAATTACGAGTAGATGCAATGAGAGATGTGTACATTGTTATATACCGCATAGTAACAAGGTATGTGATCTTAAATCTGATTTATTTTATGATATCTTAGGACAAAGTAGAGATATGAGGCTATTGCATTTGACAATCAGTGGTGGAGAACCAATGTTGCATCCTGAATTTTGCAATTTTATATCAAAATGTAATGATTACAATTTTTCTGTAAATGTTCTTAGTAATTTGACTTTACTTAATGATGAAATTCTTACAGTATTGAAAGCAAATCCTCTTTTGGGTGTCCAAGTTTCTTTATACTCAATGAATGCGGATATTCATGATGAAATAACTCAAGTTAAGGGTAGCTTCGAGAAAACGAAAAATGCAATTTTGAAACTTATCGAAAATGACATACCTTTACAAATAAGCTGTCCGATAATGAAGCTTAATAAAAACTGTTATAATGATGTTAAAAGTTGGGCAGAACAATATAATGTGCATGTTGGTGCGGATTATGTTATCATAGCTAGGTATGATCATACAACACAGAATTTAAATAATCGTTTATCAATTAGTGAAATAAAAGATGTTATTACTAATGTGATAGTAAAAGATACAGGTTATTTGGAACGAATGGAACAGCAAGCTGAAGAAAAAAGGAATCTTACATTAGACGATTATGTTTGTAGTATTTGTCACTCATCAATATGTATTTCAGAGAATGGAAGTATTTATCCCTGTGCTGGATGGCAGAGCTATCAGATCGGCAATATAAACGATTCAACACTCAAAGATATATGGAATAAATCTGAAAAGATAAGATATTTGAGAGGTTTGCGAAGAAAAGACTTTCCTAAATGCATTCAATGTTCTGATAAAGAATTTTGTACTATGTGCATGGTAAGAAATGCAAATGAACATCCTTTAGGAGATCCTTTATCGGTAAATGAACATTTCTGTAGCATTGCAAGACTCAATAAAACAATAATGCTCGAATGGAAAGAAAATCTATAATAAAGTAAAGGGAACTGGTTCTCTTCAAATACTCTAAAGACATATACGAACATCATTCCCGTCATTTGACAAATCTAGTCAAATGACGGGAATTGATTGTGTCACATTAAAAATAAAGGGAGTGTCGCAAAAGGCTCAAATTAGGAGCACAGCTCCCTGACTTATGGAAAAATGCCAGGTTCACGGATTCCATCCGTGTTCCCTGGCATTTTTTGCGTACTTTAATACAACTCGCTTCATCTCTTCACTCTTATGCAGTTTTTACTGGAAACAGATGACTCCTGGTTCGGCCATTCTGGATTTTTGCATGCAATTTATTCAGATTATACCCCATACACAGCAACAGTATCTCCAGTTTTACTTTGGTTTTTCCACGAAGTAAAAATCTCTGGAATTCATAATCACTTTTCAATACGCCAAAGGCTCCCTCTACCTGGATTGAGCGATTCATTCGATACAAAACTCCCTTTTCACTTGTGATATTTTTATACGATTCCTGACGTTTCTCTATAAACTTTTTCGATACGTACAATCGCTTATTCCCTTTTGCTTTTGTACATTGCCCTTTCCGGCTGCAGCCACCACACTCAACGCATTCATAGACCGTTACTTCTGATTCATAGCCACTTTTACTTTTCTGCTTTTTTATATACAGCGGTCTTAATCGTTTCCCTTCATGACAGATGTATTCATCCTCGTTTTCTTCATAAGCCATGTTTTCACGCTTACTGATATCCTTCTTAAAGCTTCGTTTTTTCCACTTCTCATAGGTCTGCGGTTTGATATATGCCGTTTGTTTCTGCTCGTCTAGATACTGATAGCTTTCTTCACTTTCATATCCTGAATCCGCTGTTACACTGGGATAGCGGTATCCCATTTGCTCTTCTATCTTCTTTAAAAATGGGATTAACGTCCATGCATCATTCCGGTCTGAAAAAATTTCCGCTCCTATGATATACTCACTGTCGACTCCGATCTGCACGTTATAGCCTGGTTTTAACTGGGCATTTCTCATGTGATCATCCTTCATGTGCAGGAACGTTGCATCTGGATCGGTTTTGGAATAGCTGTTCCTTCCTTTAAACCGTGACTGATGCAGATCATAAAGCTGCTGCCTGTCAAGGAAACGGCGGAACAGTTCATAATAACGCTGGTGCATCGTCTTTCGTTTCCCCTGGCCATGGACAAAGATAATCGATTGCTCCCGGCAGTAGTTCTCTAAAAACTCTGTGACGACCTGCAAATCAGCTGTCCGGCTTTCTTTCGTCATGGAGAATGACTTTTTGTATTCCTGATTCACCAGCTTGACGGCCTCCATCACTTTTATAAACATCTTTTCTTCCCATTTGCTGACCGATTTACGCCATACAAAGGTATATTTATTGGCACAGGCTTCCAGCTTCGTTCCATCAATAAAAACCGTTTCCAGAGAGCATTCCCCCATCGCAGCAAGGCGGCGGACGATTTGATAAAACAGATCCTCACAGGCCTCGGCAAGAAAACCGGTGCGGAACCGGGCTATAGTACTGTGGTCGGGAGCTTTCTGTCCAGCCAGCAGCCACATAAAGTTGATATCTCTGCGGCAGGATTTTTCAATTTTTCTTGACGAATAAATCGTCTGAGAATAGGCATAGGTCAGAATCTTGAACATGGTCTTTGGGTCAACTGCCGGATTTCTGCCTTTGGCAGAGTAAGCCTGATAAAGCTTTGTGTAATCTAAATCCTCCAATTCGTAGCTCAGCAGTCTGACCGAATCATCATCAGGAATCATTCCTTCCAAACTTAATGGCAAAACCAGTTGATAAGTTCGGCCAAGTTCGGTATAATCTTTCGTAGTATAGTTTGTTATTAGCATAATTAATTATACCATGAAAGGCGGACTCTTCGGAGTCCGTTTTTCTAGTTTTCAGCACAAAAATGGAGCGCTGCTCCATAGATGACGACTCATCTATTTTGCAACGCCCCCAGGGCAGTTCTTTAGATTAAAGCATCTCCTGTGCTAGAATAAATGTAGGTCTGCAAACCACAAATAAAAAGCACAGGAGGTCCAAAATGGACAAGAATAGTTTAGCGCATACCAGATGGGAATGCAAGTATCACGTTGTCTTTGCCCCCAAATATCGTCGTCAGGTAATATACAAAGATGTCAAAGTCGATGTAGGGCAGATACTGGGAACATTGTGCAGGAGAAAAGGAATCGAAATATTAGAGGCACAGTGCATGCCAGACCATGTACATATGCTGATACGAATTCCACCGAAATACTCAGTGTCAGAAATAATGGGATATTTAAAGGGGAAAAGTTCGCTCATGATATTCGAGAAACATGCGAATTTAAAGTATAAGTATGGGAATCGTCATTTCTGGTGTCGTGGATATTACGTAGACACAGTGAGAAAGAATACAGCGGCAATCAAGAACTATATCCAGAACCAAATAAAAGAGGATTTGGAATACGACCAGATGACGTTAGTAGAGTATATCGACCCGTTTACGGGTGAGCCGGTGAAGAAAAACAAGAAGTAAACCTCTTGGAGAGGTAGTAGGTGAACAAAGCAAACCAGCAAGCCCCTTTTGGGGCTGAGCCGGAATAAGGAAGCACTGGAAACGCCCTTTTAAGGGCAGCTGTGAATGTGGTGCAGTTGGCAGACCTTCAGTGCGCCTTCCGGGCGCAAGCAGGTAATAACCCCTTATAGGGGTGGTGCAAGCCACCGGCTAAGCCGGTGGTCTTGACTTTCTTATAAACAATCAATGATTTGTGAAAAAATAAATGAAGATTATTTAATTACCAATTCTCGCGTTGTTTTTCCATATCGTCAAAATAGTCATCATAATAATGATTGAATTTAGCAGGATATAAAGAATCTAAGCAAGGCATAAATTGGTGTAAAATCAAATCATCATATTCATTTTTATGAGTAAATCCATATTTTCCTATGTAGTTCATCTTTTTCTGAGATGACTCTTCACTTAAGCCAAAAACTTCCATCAAAAAGGACTTTTTAATAGTATAGCCTCTTTTGTTTAATTCATTAATAATTATATTTGGAGCATTGGCCTGTGCAGCAAAAAAATGTGCTTCAATTTCTTCCTGCTCACCATGTTTTTTGTGGCCGCATTTAATGTGGCCGACCTCATGTAAGAGTGTATGTTTTAAACGACTGCCATATTTCAATTTGTTATAAAGGATAATTTGTAAACCAGGACGTAAGTTAGATAATAAAAATGCATCATCTAACTCATGTCCACAAGTGATGTCAGAAATTGAAAGCCCTGATTTCTCTGAATAATTTTGATAGCTTGTAATAATTACATCTTTACATTTGATCTTTTTTACAGGGACAGGAAGGACATCTATATTGAGCTGTAATAAAGTTAGGTAGGCTAAAGATGTGATTTCACTCCAGTTCTTTTGCAAATCAATCGTCCTCCTCATCAAGATTCTCCAAAAAGGTATCAATTGTCTCATTAAATTTATGAAATAATTGAGCTCTTTGAGTTTCTGTTAAATCGCCTGTTTTTCTGGCAATGACAATGAACTCTTCTGGAATTTCACTGTAGCCGCACTTTGATAGAAGTAATGATTGATTAACATGTAAGGATTCAGCTAGTTTGTTCAGCGTGGATATATCTGGTTTTACTAATCCCGATTCTATTCGACTGATAGTTGAATTTGTTAGGCCTGAAAGGTTGGCTAACTGTCGTTGGCTAATTGATTTTTCATTTCTCAATTCTATTAGATATTGTCCGAAATTGTTCTCTTCCATAACAAAAACTCCTTTCTGACAGCAGTATAACATATCTGTTGCATGAAAGCAACAAAAAGGTGTTGCATTTAAGGAACACATGTGATATAGTAGTGTTACAGGAAAGCAACACCACTATATATTGTGTGTGGTTATCTGAGAGTACAAAAAAACAGTAACCTATGACTGGCCCTCATAAGATTACTGTTTAGACTTAGCAAGTGCTAGAAGTCACTTACCCTTTTCAATAACATTTTAGCATTTGTTAGTAATATGTGCAAGCTCAAATTACAATCACAATAAATACTCCTGTTAAAAATTATAAGGAGGTACACCATATATGATGTACGCAAAAAAGATTAAAATGAGGTATGGTTGTAAAAATTCAAACAATGTACAGGAAATTGATGAAATTTATATTGATGGATGTACAAATCCGGGATTTTACTCTAAATCAGTGCTACATGATCATTTAAAGAAGAACCCTAATACTATTAAGGTTTATATTTCGCCATATCCTGATGTAGTTGCTGCAGTGAGTGCTTCTGGGGAAAAATATGTGAAGTCATCACCTAATGCTCTGCAAACTGATAATTTAATGAATTTACCAAGAATATAAGGGAGGTGATTTTATGGCAAAACATAGTGGCGGTCGAGTAGGGGCGGCAGGAAAAACGTTAGCATCAAAAAATTCCAGTAAGAGTGCAAAGAGTAAGGCAGGAAAAACACTTGTCGGACATAAATTAGCCAAGCACTAAAAGTGCTCAATAAAGAAAAGGGATTGAGTATATCATTAGAAACCGAGTATTATCCCGAGGATGATACTTGGTTTCTGTCATTTTACAGTTTTATATGTTAATAAATTATGGACAAGCTATTATGCCGTGTGTTTTTTCAAATTCGGCAATATGTTTTTTCATAAGTACTTCTATTTCCTTGTTTGCGGATCGGGCATTATAATCGGCAACAATTTTAAATTTCTTCAATAAATCAGTATCAGTTCGTATAGTAAATTTTGAAATATCAGTTGTCATATCGTAAATCTCCTATTTTTGTAATAACCTTATTATAATGTCAAAGTGACAACGAGAAAGAAAACGACGGCAAAACGACGGCAATAAAGTTGGAAAAGAATTATTTCGTTTCTATTTTTCCATGAATCTTTTCAAATTCTATAACATGCATTTTTATTAAAAATTCTAACTCTTTATTTCCAGAACGACCGTTATATTCAGCAACAAAGCGAAACTTTTCCAACAACTTTGAATCTACCCGAATGGTATATTTGGATTGGTTTGAAGACATAGCACCCTCCTTATCATATATGACTTCATTATAGCGTCAAAATGACGGCCAAAAATGAATTGACGGCAAAGTGACGGCGCATTATAATGGAATTAAGCGACGTCACAATGACGGCACAAAAGAAATGGAGGATTTAAACATGAGTGAGCTTCATGACATGATGGAACGGTCAATGTTGGAGAGTTTGATGCCATATATATTGTATGGTTCTGATTCAACAAAAGAGAGGATAAGTACCTATGAACGTGAGGTAAATAGTTCATATGAAAGATTTTTCTGTAAGCTGGAAGCAATGTTTCCGACGGCAGACAGACATAATGATGAGTTTTATGGTACAGTATTAGACTTCGCAGTTATGCATGATGAAATTTTTCTGGAGATTGGTTTGTTGGCAGGATTTAATATATGCAAAGATTTAAGCGAAGGATATAATGCTCTTAAAACACCAGAGTTTCAAACGATGATATTAGAGTGGCTTAATTTTAGAAGGGGCCAAGGAAATAAGGATATTAGAAGTAGAAATGAGTAAGTTATAACGTCATCAAAATTAGGAATTATAAGTAACAACGAGAAAGCGGAGATTAAGATATATTTCCGCTTTTTTCTTTTCGCCGTCTCTATTCTTTTCTTGACACTTCCATCTGTTGCTGCTAAAATAACATCACAATATAAAGGTCGTACCGAAAGAATTAAGCAAAAGAAGAATAGCCTGGTGAAGTCGAAATTACATTTTCGATTTTATTAGGCTTTTTGTATTGGCGGAAAGGAGGTCCATTTTTGCGGAGCCAGGAGACTTCGCAGCCTACAAAATACTTGCTGAAAACTGAAAGTTTGAAAGTCAAGGCAGGAATAGGGTTGTTAAACAACCTTGAAAAACCCCGTTCAGGCAAAGCTTGTACCATTGTTAAATCTATGGAAAGGTTACTAAGATTCTAACAAGTGGTTTCCCTATCGGAGCAAAGGCGTTGGACACCTGCAACGTACTTGAACTTTAGCGTTTTATCAGCTAAAGGCAGGAATAGAGGGGTTCCCCTCATAGCTGATTAACCCGCAGCCAAAGGCTGCGGACAGGGTTCTTGCGGATATCACGGGGTTCCCGCTAGAACTTGTAAGAGTGGTGTTCAGTAATTGATTATTAAACGGAAGGAGGTGGTAAATTGGCATTCTGGAATCGTGACCAGATAGAAGCATTGCAGAATGAAAATAAGAGATTGGAAGAACAGGCAGCAAAATATCACAGGGAATTGATACGATGTAAAAATTCCAGTAATACAGAAAGTGTCTTGAAAATTCAGCAGCTAGAGGTACAATGCAGTGCTTTACAGGTAGAATTGGAAATGCAAAAAGAGAAGTTGGATCAATCAATTTCATTGGAAGAACATGAGAGAATAATTCAATTTCTAAGAGAACAAAATTCAGGATTAAGAAAAACAATAGAAGCTCTGCGGAACCAGCCCAGACGACATAATGAGCGTGGAGCCGGCAGAAAAAGCAGAATTAGACCGGAGCATGTAGCTTTTGTAAAGCAAGAGAAGAAGGCTGGTAAAAGTTTGACGGAAATTGCACGGCTTTTATCAGAACAAGGAGATCGGCCTTGGAGCAAGAGCACCATTAAATACATCTTAACTAAATATTGAGCAGGAGGGATTCCTTGATTCGGAGACTGAAATGGTTTTGGACAATTGCGAAACGAATCTTAATGGATAACAGTGGTCAAGGGGACATTGAAACTGTAAAAAAAATCTTGCTGACTCCAGTTGGTTATAAGTTTTTGGAAAAGAATCGTGAAAAATATGCGGTTCAATTAGGAATGCTCAATCATTTATTGGAGCAGAAATTAATTACTGCCAGAGAGCATGCGGTTATCAAAGGGAATATGAAGCGAAAATACAACATAGAGTAAGCATTTTACCGCAGGGTTATTTAAGAAATAGCCCTGTGGTAAATCATTGACGCCTGCTGTGTTATAATATATAATTTATATAGTGCTTAATAAGAATACAAAATGAGGAGGTGGTTAATTGAGTAAAGTAAAGATAATTGAAGCACAGAAGGAAAAGATTGACCGTAGTAATGGTGTAGTAATTAATAAAATGCGTGTGGCTGCCTATTGTCGTGTTAGTACCGATTCAGATGAACAGATGAATAGCTATCAGTCGCAAATGGAACATTACAGGAACCTGATCGAACAAAATAAAGAATGGAAATTTGTTGATATTTATGCCGATGCAGGAATATCAGGGACACAATCAGGTAATCGGGACGAGTTTCAGCGTATGGTAACAGATGCTATGAATGGTCTGATTGATATTGTTATCACGAAAAGTATATCCCGGTTTGCCAGGAATACGATGGATACACTTAAATATGTTAGGCTATTTAAGGATTATAAAGTTGCCATCATATTTGAAAAAGAAAATATCAATACTCTTACTATGAATGGTGAGATGTTATTGACAATCTTATCTTCTCTGGCCCAGCAGGAAAGTGAGTCTCTTTCCGCCAATGTGAAGATGGGTCTTAAAATGAAGATGAAACGTGGCGAATTGGTTGGATATCAGGGCTGTTTAGGGTATGACTATGATAAACAGACGAAAGAAATCATTATCAATGAGGAAGAAGCGGAAATTGTCAAATATATATTTGACCGCTATACGGAAGGTATCGGCTGTTTCGTGATTGCGAAAGAATTAACTGCAATGGGAGCGAAGACCAAGCGAGGTAATACTAATTGGGGGGATACCACAGTGAGAGGTATTATTACCAATGAAAAATATAAAGGGGATGTTTTGATGGGCAAAACCTTTACCGTTGACCCGATCAGCAAGCGTAGACTTGATAATTTCGGCGAAGAAGAAAAGTATTACATCGAAAATCACCATGAACCGATAATTTCAGAGAAACAGTTTGAGGAAGCACAGATAATTCTTAGGAAACGAAGCAAAAATCATAATAAAGGAAGAATGAATAAATTTAGCCAGCAGTATACGTTCAGCAGCATGATATCTTGTGGCTTCTGCCAGGGCGGTGTGACCCGGAGAAGATGGCATAGCGGTACCGATCACCAGAAGAATGTCTGGGCATGTGTAACCGCCGTTAAAAAGGGAAAGAAAAGTTGCCCTGACAGTAAAGCATTGGAAGAGTCAATTATCGAGGACGCATTTGTTGAGGCATTTAATATGCTTGTCGATGATAATAAGGAGATTGTGGAAGAATTTATTAAAAACACGGAAGATAGTTTACATAGCAAAGAAAACAAAAAGCAATTGACAAAACTGACCGGTGAAATAAATAGTACGGAAATGAAGATTAGCAAGTTGTTAGACTTGCATTTGGAGGGGAATGTAGATAAACTTACTTATGAAGAGAAATATGAGCAGCTCAAGAAGAAATTAGATGGAATAAAAAAACAGCATATTGAGTTGAGTTGTGTAGCGGATGAACTGGATGTTGTAAAGGAAAGACTGACCATATTCCGAAAAACTTTTGAAAGTGGAGAAAAGCTGAAAAGATTTGTTCCGGATGTATTTAAGAGTGTTGTAGATCAGGTGATACTTGGTGGTTATGATGAAAGCGGCAAGCCAGATCCATATCTGCTGACTTTTATATTTAATACAGGATTTAGAATTGATATTATCAACAGTAAAGCCAAGGGTAAAAAGAAAGCAAAATCCAGCGAAAAAACGTGTTCCAATCAGACAGACAATGCATTGTGAGGTAATTGTAGAAATTTGTCGAAAGCAATATAGTTACTAAATAATGATGCAAGGTGTGGTGAATGATATCGCATCTTGCATTTTTGTTATTGTAGGTTATTATAAGATATAGTATAATGGAGAGAACGTACATTCGAATAAATGACTGGTTATGGGTGGATGTAACTGAGAAGACTTAATACCTATACGGAGAGGGGCAGAAAATGGCAAAGAAAAAAACTCCTGAGATAACTATTCGCAGCTCGGCAGCTGAATATTTGACTTATATTGCTTCGGTTGGTGATGAAGCAGATAGCTTTGAGGTTCGATATGAAGACGAGAACATATGGCTGACACAAAAAATGTTGGCTACAATATACGATGTAGATGTTCGTACAATTAATTATCATAATTAAGAAAGTTTTCAGTGATTCAGAATTGCAAGAGGATTCAGTTATCCGAATTTTTCGGATAACTGCAGATGATGGTAAAGCCTATAATACAAAACACTATAATCTACAGATGATTATAGCTATAGGTTTTAATTTGAAGCAACCTGTTGGAATTTGCGACAGATTGGAAAAAGGCATTTTGTAATACGAATACGATAAGGTGACAGGAAGGATTGATATTATGCAGGAAAGAGGATTTACCGAAAAAGACTGGAAGCTTTTTAGAAGTAAGATAGTGGATTGGCAGGAAGCCTATATGGACAGGTTGGGGAAGGAATATATAGCATTACTAAGTGAAGATGCAAACCCATCAGATAAATTTTGGAGACTTGAGGAAAGGATAAAAAAGGATAAGAAGAAAACTGGTGTTAGAGCAGAAATGAGCCGGTCGAACCTGATTTATAATATTATTTCGCTTATGAATGAAGGCGCAATCGGCTTTGAAGATCTTGAAGAATTTAGTGATCAGCTGAAGGAAACGGTGAGATTTTTTATTGTTAGATAATTCGGAAGTTTATAGTGATGATTATTTGAAGATGTATTATAGAATTACTTAAAAGATTTGGCGTATTTGGATGGATTTAAATGAGGCTATTAACAAAGCATAAGATAAATCGTTATTCGGAGTTGCCGAATGGTTTGCAAAGTAGTTTGCCGTCTATTGAAGAAATAGAAAAGGAAACTGAATAAATAGTGCAGCAGGTGTTGTATAATTGAGGAGTAAAACAATATGAAAAAAGCTGCATGAAAGGGGCTAAGAAAGCAGGCCGACAAGATTTTTCCGATTATTATAATAGCTGGCCCGTTTGTTTTTTGTAATGAGCCTGACGTGGTAAAGGAGGCTTTATGGTATGGCAGAAATTGACGAACCACAGAAGGGGAAAAACTGTCCTGACTGTGGTTCTGGTGATTGCCGTCGTGATTTGGTGGAATGAGCAAGGTGAAATCATGGATGCGACGACTACATACTGGTTTGACCGGACAGCTCGGGATGGCAGTCTGGAGGGGAAAACACTTCAGGAGATTCAGGGTATGCTCAATACCATTGTGGAGGAAGGGATGTTTCATGTCTCGGTCAATGCGGATGTCATATTTCGGAATGGCGTGGGTTCACTGTGTATTGAAAATATCCACCAGAACCGTTATTTCTGTCGGGCAGTGTTGACGCGAGACGAAGACAATACTATTTTGTTTGAGAGTGAAGGAATCAAACCGGGATGGTATATTGACTACATTGAATTGAAAGAAAAGCTGCCGGCAGGGATTTATCCCTGCACCGTGCGGGTGATCGTCAACGACCCGGACACTCTGGAGGAGATCGGCCAGGTTCATGTCAAAATTACGGCTCATGTGATGAATTAAGGAAAATGTTGAGAGTAATACTAACCGGATTTGATATAGGAGAATGTATGATATGAAAAGATATATCGCCCTGTTAAGAGGGATAAATGTAAGCGGCAAAAATAAGATATCCATGCCAGAGTTAAAAAAGGGTTTTGCAGAACTTGGTTTTTCGGAAGTAACCACATATCTTAACAGTGGCAATGTTATCTTTTCAAGTTCTGCCAGTGATGAAAATCTTCTTGAAAGTAAAGTAAGGTCAATGATTAAAGACAGATTTAATTTGGATATACCGGTGTTTGTTGTATTGCAGGATGAGTTAGAAGAACTTTTAGAAAATGCTCCTGAATGGTGGGGAGATGAAAATAAGGAGATATATGATAACCTTATATTTATTATGCCTCCTTTATTATATGAAAAATTTTATGATCAAATTGGCAGTCCTAAAGCAGAATATGAGAAAGTGTTTCATTATAAAAATGTTGTTTTCTGGTCCTTCAGCAGGAAGGATTACCAAAAGACTAACTGGTGGCGGGAAACTGCTAATTCAAAGGTAAGCGGCCAAATAACCATTCGAACAGCTAATACAGTAAGAAAAATAGTTACGATGTAACTCATTATTGATTGCATGTTTTGAAGGAGATTATATTATGAGCAGTGATATTGTATTTAGTCCCGGCACATTTTTTCACGGAACAAAAGCAGATTTAAATGTAGGTGATTTAATAGTCCCGGGCTATCTGTCAAATTATGAAGAAGGCAGAGTTGCCAGATATGTATATTTCGCAGGAACGTTAGATGCCGCCGTTTGGGGAGCAGAGTTGGCGGCAGGTGATGGTAAACAACGAATTTTTATTGTGGAGCCAACCGGAGAATTTGAAGATGACCCGAATGTGACTGATAAAAAATTTGCCGGAAACCCCACAAAATCATACAGAACAAAACAGTCATTAAGAATTGTTGCAGAAGCTGTTGGATGGATCGGACATTCGCCGGAAGTATTGCAGGGAATGCTGGATCATTTGAAAAAATTAGATGAGATGGGGATCAGAGCGATAGAGTAAGGTGAGTCGGAGCCGGGAGATAAAACTTGGATAAGATAAAGCGTATAGTAGAGGAAAATTATAATCTGAGTATAAGAAATATCCGGCAGACTGTTGGCGGCTGGACTTCTGCTGCTTATATAATAAATACTGAAATGAAAGAATACTTTGCAAAAGTGTATGAAAGGCAGCGTTCATCTGTACAATCATGGATCAACCGCATGGATAAGTATATGCCCGTTACGTTTTGGTTGTATGAAAATTCTCTGTTGAAAGACAAGATGGCAGTGCCAATATTAACTGTTAATGGAGCATATAAAGTTGAGACTCCGGATTATGTTTTGGTTGTGTTTCCATTAATTAAGGGTACAGCAATGGGCGAAACACGACTGGATAGAAAGCAAATACATCAACTGGCATCGGCTTTAGCAGAACTTCATTCTTATGACAGTTATATATCAATACCAACTGATCTTATTACCGAAGATTATTCGCTGCCTTTTTTGAGTGAACTTTCAGCAATGTTGGATTTACGGAAAATGCCTGAAGATCTTGTGGAAATCCTGAAGACTTATTACAGTACAATAAAAGGCGGAATTGAAATACTTAAAGAAATGGCGCGTTATCTGAAAAATAGTAATTTGCATAAGGTATTGTGCCATACAGATTTACATGGCGGCAATCTTATGTGGGACAACAATTTGATACTTATTGATTGGGAGGGGATGCGCCTTGCACCTGTGGAAGCTGATCTCTTTATTTTTACAGAGGGATTCTTTTTTGACTATGCCAGTGATGAATTTATGTCCGAGTATAAAAGTATTAAAAAAGATTATGAGGAAAATACTGAAGCAATGCTATTTTATTGTTTACGGCGTAGACTGGAAGATATTTCAGAGTTTATACATAGTGCGGTTTATGATCAATTATCGGATCAAGATTTAGAAAATACTTTAAGGTATTTGCGTGAGGAATGTGTTAAGCTATCTGTGCTTGAATAAATATCAATGAATTTTTGTTATGGAGATAAAGATATGAGAGAATTAACCGAGAAGCGATTGTTGGAAGCGGGATGGAGGCCGGACAGAAAAATAGACATTAAAGCAATAGAGGACTTTTATATATCGCGAGGTTTTACAATGGTACCATGTGTGAGGGCGTTTATAGAAGAATTCGGAATGCTGTCGTTTAACATTCCCAGGCAGAACAAGCTTAATAGCAGACGAGATTCTATTCATTTCAATCCATACAGATGCTTGGGGGAGAGGATGACTCAAAGTTATTTTGAAGGTATCTATGATGAATTCCCGACAGTTTTGGACATCAGGAATATTGATTTTTATCCTATTGGGGAAACCGATTCCGGCAATATGTTTTTTCTGATGGGCAGCAATGGAAAATTCTTTAGTTATACAGATTGTTGCTTAGTTAAATATGGTGATGACAAGGAATCAATGTTAGATTGTTTAATCGGCAGATATTTTAAGCCTGTTATATTTGATTGAGATAAGGGATATCTGTATGTATGACAGAAACGATTTCAAATCTTTATCACTGAAAGCTCTATGCAAAAGGAGGGACAGACTAATGGCTAAAACAAATGATTTACATGATGGATTCACTGAAAGTGATTGGAAGCTGTTCAGAAAGAAAATTATAATATGGCAAGAGAATTATATGAACAGATTAAATGAAGAATATATCGCGATTTTAACTCAGGATAAGAATTCTTCTGAAAAGTTCTGGGAGTTAGAAGAAAGAATAAAAGAGGATAAAAAGAGCCCTGGTGTAATATTGGATATGAGAAGATCAACGATGATACTTAATATATTTAGATTATTAAATGAAGAAGTTATTGAAATAAATGATTTAAACGACTTTAGTGATACATTGAAAGAAAGAGTGCAGGTATACAGAAGGCTGATTTAAGCGGACATCCATCCTTGATAGTTACAAAGATGCAGTAGATGTTATCGAAAAAGCAAAGCTACGGTATAATGTGAGAATGAATATTCGTGCTGATACCAAGTGGGATGTTGCAGCTATTCGAAATTTTCGAATAACTGCGGCAGATAAGAAAAAATCAGGGATCAAAATAAAAGAATAATTGAGGAATGTAACTATGGGCAAATGGGAAGATGTGACAAACAGTTTTTCGGAAGCGCAAAGGCATTATAAGGATACCTATCTGGAAATCAATGAGGTATATGATGAAGTAGTTGAAGTGAGTTTATTTTCTTCACAAACGGGACCATATGAAATATATTTTTCGTATGGCAGAATGTATGGCATTGTTTATGTGGATGAGGAAAATGCTGTGTCAACGCGTGAAGCGATAAAAAGTGAATTTGCACAAGAATATCAAAAGCACAAGGAACCAACAAGTGAATTTATAGATGAATTTTGTGAAAAATATGAAGTGGCTTTGCCGGCTGATATTTTGTTTGATACATCCAATTTATTTGACTTCTGAAACAGGGATCAGGACAGCTCATGCGGGCTATCCTGATCCCTGTAAAGTTAATATACTTTTATCCGGTAATAAGCATAAACTATTATCACTTCCATTAGATGCATTATAGCAAATAGAGTACTGCAGGACAATACAAAGGTTATATTGCTGAAATTATAAATATAGTGTAACTATTCAGGAGCCCCCTAATCAAAAATAACTTCAGGGTGCCCTGAGATGG
>DAMAMW010000053.1:0-36285 GCA_032073745.1 Lachnospiraceae bacterium
ATTTCTCAATTCAAATCCTAAATAGAAAACTTATATTTACTGTCTCCAACAGATTTTATAGATTTATAACATTTTTATATTTTTAGTTTTCCAGACCTCAATAAAATACATGCAGCATAAATGATCCCTCCTTTAAAACTAAACATAGAGCTCTCTCAACTTTTCTGATCAAATCATATTTCATCTATAATAACACAGGAGTACAGCAAACCAAATTTCTCATCTGATTTGCTGCACTCCTGAAAAACGAATTATCCGATACCGATATAACCAATTTAAACTCCCGCCTAACGCATCCGGCTCTCAAGTTCAGCAATACGTTGCAGAGCCTTTTGATACTCCCTTTTCTGCTTATTTATCTCTTCCTGCTGCTGATTAATCTCCTCCTGCATCTCATCAATCATAAGCTGCACCGTATTCCTATCAAGTTCCAATAGTTCTTTCGAAAACATCTCCATCACCCCTTCAATGCTTTGGCAAAATTGATACACATGCTCATACATTGCTGCAAACTCCGGATAAGCCTCTATAATCTGAATAATAACATCCGGATCATCATTGCTTAAAAATGCAAGCCATGCTTCCAGCTTTCCACTGATACCTTTATTTTGCAGTTTTTTAGTAAAGATGTCAAGAGGAATGAATCTATATTCCTGTAATAGATCTAATTCCAGACCAGTATCAGATATTTGTTTAAAACAATGGATATAATTGTTGGGATATGCCCGAAATTCACGGGGGCTTTTTTCAAACAGAACTATAGTATGTACATTCTTGATATTTTTATAATTAAACAATTTCTTGCGTTCACTTCGCACCCGTTTGTACTGCCGAAGTAATAGATGAAGAAGAGGCTATGGAACTGGCCAAACAACTTGAATCGGGAATGGTTCATGTCAATGACCAGTCGATCACCCACGAACCTCATGTCATGTTCGGCGGAGAAAAAGACTCCGGCGTTGGACGCTTCAACGGACATTGGGTGGTAGATAAGTTTACCACTGAAAAATGGATCAGCGTCCAAAAAACTGATCGCTATTAAATAAATCATGATAATATAAGGGTGCCGCCACCGGAATTCTGATCCGGTTTGCGGCACCCTTATTGCTTATTTTTTTTGCTCCAGAAACACCTTTATCTTTTCCAGTGCCCGCTTCTCAATGCGGCTGACATAAGAACGGGAAATCCCCAGTAATGCTGCGATTTCCCGCTGAGTACATGGTTTTTTTCCATACAGCCCGTACCTCATCCGCACTACGGTTTTCTCCTGGTCTTTTAAACATGCCTCGTATGCTTCGTACAATTCCTGAATATCCTGACTCAATATCAGGTCTTCCAGGATTTCCTTGTTCTCCATTTCAATAACGTCTACCAGACTGACGGATTCGCCGTCTTTATCCACACCAATCGGTTCAAAAAGGGAAATTTCCCGGTTGAATTTTTTACTGGCCCGGAGAAGCATCAGAATCTCATTTTCGATACATTTGGCTGCGTAAGTGGCAAGACGGGAGCCGCGGTCAGGATGGAAGGTATTTACTGCCTTGATCAGTCCGATGGTGCCTACGGACAATAAGTCTTCCATATCGTAGTCGGTATTCTGATATTTTTTCGCCACATGAGCTACCAATCTCATATTTCGTACTACCAGTACATTACGCGCCTCCTGGTCGCCGTCTTTGCAGCGTTTGAGATACTCACTTTCTTCCCCGGGAGCAAGGGGTTTTGGAAATGTCTTCAAAGAAAGCCACCTTTAGCTTACTTAATTCTAGTTTATGCTGAGGTGGCTTTTCCGGTTGCCTAATAATTTCGAAGTTTTTACAAATGTTGCTGATTATCATGTCCAAACGCGCTTAAAATGTGCCGATTCTTTGTTTCCCCTCCGCATCAGTGATATAAAGAGCACATTCCAAATCGTGTCCCGCTGTTGGCTCGAAGTAATACCAATCCCCTTCTATTTCCTGCCAGTTCGTAACTGCATATCCATCATTTTGGAAATAATATCTATGTCCATTAATGTTTTTCCAGCAATTCCGGTAATAACTGTCGGTCGTATCAGCAAACCACCACCCATTAGAATCCCTATTCCCCCGTTATTATACGATTCATACTATTCAACCAAAGCCCCCAAAGGCCTCTCACCTCCTGCCAGATAATGCCACCGGCCACTTTCTCCATCCCAGATCCAGCCTGAGTATTCCGGACTGTTTTCATTAAAGTACCATGTGTCACCATCAATAATCCGGGTGCCGACTGCCATTTTCCCCGAAGACTGATCCAGATAATACCGGCTGCCGTCCTGCGGATCTGTCAGCCAGCCAGTCTGCATCATTCCCAGGGTTTTATCGGAAACAGCACTCAAATAATACCAGTCACCGGTTGAGTCGCAATACCAACCGGTCAGCATATATCCATTCTTATCGAATCGATACCAGCTGATCTTACCGCCATCCATCAGCTGTATCCAGGTATCAGACACATATTGGCCGGTTGAGGTATAATATCGCCAGTTACCATCGGATTCCTGTTTCCAGAAACCTGTAGTAACCGTATCGGAGCTGCCGGAGGATGAACTTCCCCGGGGCGGCATTTCCGGCTCTGCTTCCAGCTTGGCGACAGTGACTTCTGAACTGGTAAGATCCCCGGTATGGTTATCAGTTCCGGTAATTGTTACGGAAATTGTCTTATCGATCAGTTCATCTGAAACATGCCAGGTTGCTCCGGTCGCCCCCGGATGCGGATTACCATTTATATTCCACTGATAAGTACAGGTCGCTCCTGTCGGCACAACCTTAGATGTATCCGCCTGTATCGTATCACCAGATTCAATAATTCCAGCCGTCCCATTATTGACTGCCTCGCTGATAACAACCGAACCGGTAAGCGATGCCGGAGTGATGATGCCCGGTACTTCGAAGGCAGCACTGGATATTGAGTAATTACCTGCCGTTACAGTATCTGCTAACACAACCGTAAGATTCACAGTATCAGCTTCACTGACATTTACACTGTTAAACTCAGCAGTTACATCAAAATCGGTATTTGCAGTCAGTTCCTCTCCTCCTATAAGTCCCGAGAAGATAATACTGTCAACCCGGGCCTCAGCCGTGCCGTCATATGTTTTGGCCGCCACTGTAGCATCTGTAATACAGATTTCTTTCCTGGATATCGTATACTCACCAAGCTCCACATTTGTCGCCGGATAATCCGCACCCATGGAAGCATCAACGGATACTGTATAAGTCCCCGCATTCCGCGGTACCACAGACGAACCGTTATATTTGACCGTTATATCCGAAAAAACCTCCGTAGAGGGGGCTGCAATTCCCTGCACTTCTCCGTTATATGTAACTGGTGTCAAGTCATAAACAGTAAAGTCACTGGTTGTCAGTTCTGTAAATGATACATTCAGTGGGATAAAACCGTTGTTTCCATTACACCGGTAGGAAATACCACTCTCACCCTGATCAGACCAGTAAGCAATCGCATTGCTTACATCTGCAGCTTTTACAGTTATATCAGTATTTTTATTTTCATAGTAGTTTGCATCACTCTTAGCTTCCCAGGCAATAATAATACCATTTCCAGTTATGTCCAGGTTCTGGGGAGAAATCAGTCTTTCCATGGAGCTTGAACCAAATATCAGTCCTCCTGACATTTCAAAGGTTCCACCTGCTATATGAACACCACCACCACCAAAAACAACACGATTCTCGCTTATCGTACCTCCTGCCATTTCAAAGGTTCCACCTGCTATATAAACACCACCACCACCACCACCAACACCATCATAAAACTCAACACGATTCCCGCTTATCGTACCTCCTGTCATCTCAAAGGTTCCACCTGCTATATAAACACCACCACCACCACCAACAACAACAACACTATTCTCGCTTATCGTACCTCCTGCCATCTCAAAGGTTCCACCTGCTATATAAACACCACCACCACGACCACCAACAACACGATTAACATTTCTACAAATTGAAGCCCCCTCACTCATTGTCAGAGTTCCCTTTTGAACCTTAATCAAGGCCTCCTGTGCCCCTCTCTCTTCTCCATCCAGGGTAATATCCTCCAACACCACCTGACAGTCACCATTAATAGTTATTAAACTCCCTCCATAACTCTCTCCACGGGATATCTTGCCATCACCTCCGCGTATAATCATCGTTTTTTTATTATCATTGTCAACTATAATCTCCTCTGTAATTTCAATATCACTCTGAATCACAAGCGTAACATTATCACCATCATCTTGATTAAACACTCTAACAGCTTCTTTCAAACCATCCAGCCCAGAAATCTTAATGCTCTTTTCCATTCCCCGCAATTCACGCACCATCATTGCGCGAATGACAACAGAAACAACCGGGACCGCTGCCTCTTCTCCCACTTCATAACCGGCTTCAAACTCCGGTATATAGGTATATTCTCCTTCTGCAGCCGGATTAAAGATCAGACCGTCCGCTATCGTCCACTCCCTGACCGGAACCGTAACTGCTGCACCTGCATTATCAAATCCTGCCAATACTTCCGGCAATACCGGATCCTCTTCATCATCAAGTTCTCCCGGTACATAATTCTGAACCAGCACACTTTCATCCAGATTGCTGAAACTGGCTATTACCGTCACAGCATTTCCCGGGCTGGCCGTTTTTCCCTTTGAAGTATAATTACTCACCAGGGTATCACTGCCTTTTTGTTCCGATGCACTCCCCGGACTTGCCAGCTCGCTTTCCCCTGCGTAATAACCGGCATATCCGATACCCGGCAGCCCCGGACACGAAGTACTGACAACCGCTATAATCAGCAGTGCTGCTATCCATGGTTTTCTGATTAATCTTTTCATATAGTTCCTCCTCCTGCTATCCCGGTACTCCACTATGATATATGTACCTAATATAAAAACACTCTCCGTTTATATGTCTCAATTATAAAACACCACCGGCCAAAATAATACTCAACGTTTGACAAGGTTCGGGCCCCTGAACATATGGGAACATACAGAAATATTTCCGGACATTGACCGCAGCGCCTGATAATTGTATAATGAAAACAACTGTACTCCAGCACCAATATGAGGTATTATGAAAAACACAACAACACAATATATTCTCCGTGCCGCCATCTATCTGCTGACGGTCACTTTATTTTTTACTGCCGTAAACCTGCTCAGCCGGAGGAATCAGATCGCGGTCTCAGGCCAGGGGCAGGCGGTTGTCGATCTGACCGGAATCGATTTTGAAAAAGACGTCATAAAGCTGTCTTCGAATTCCGCGGCCTTTTACCATAACGTCTTTTATTCGCCGGAAGATTTTGCCGCCGGTGATGTTACCGTGGATGAAACCCGCTTTACATATGGTGCAATGCTGACAAAATATGGCACCGCGCGGCTTCTTCTGAAACTGCCGGCCGGCCGTATTTATACTATCAGCGCCAAGAATGCCTCTTACGCCCAACGACTGTTTATCAATGGTACGGAATTTCCGGCGATCGGCACTCCCGGAGATTCGGCTGCTGCCGTCATTCCCCGGACCACACGTTACACAGCTTCCTTTCAACCGCAGACGGACACTACCGAGGTTATCATTCAATATGCCAATTTTGTCCATGCCGATAACGGGGGATTATATCCATTTACCATTGGCCTGACGGAGCAGGTCATCCGTATGGAACAGTTAAATACCTTTCAGGTAGCCGTCATTACCACTGCCCAACTGACTGCCGCAATGTTTTTCTTCGGTGTTTTCCTCTTTTTTATGAAGAGCCGCTATTATCTGTGGTTCTCCCTGCTTTGCACCTGCATCGCCTGCCGCGGCCTGTTCATCGGCAACAAACTGATCATGCTGCTCTTACCTGACCTGAACTGGTATCATTCCATTCGTCTGGAATACCTGTTTACCATTGGCGCCATACTATTCTTTTCCAGATATATTTCCGGCCTTTATCCCGGCACGGCTAACCGTCTGGCGCTGCGGATCATGGATGCTTTCTGCCTGATATTTATCGGTATTATCTGTTTTACCGATCCGCTGTTCTTTACCAAATATATATACCGGATTCTGATTGTGGTCACGATCTTTTTTGTTTATGTCCTGCTGTCGGCACTTTGGTCGATCCGGTTCCGCCATAAAAAGGTTGTATTGCAGGGTATGGAGCAGGGTATGTTTTTGTCAGGTTTTGTGATATATCTTTTATTTACCGCGTATGGGATTTATGCCAACCGTTTCAGCATCCACCTCTGGGGTCTTGACTATTCCCAGGTCGGTCTGATGGTATTTTTATTCATCAATATCCTCACCCTGATCCTGGTTTTTTCCCGCACCGAACACGACCTGTATGCAGCCCGGCAGAATGAACTTATGATGAGAGAAACCAATCAGATGCTGGAGCAGATGGACCGCCTCAAAACGGATATTATGGCTAATATCAGCCATGAGCTGAAAACCCCGCTGGCGGTCATGAGCGGATATGCCCAACTGTCGATCCGCCAGATCGGCAGCGGCAGTGCCGACGATGATACCATCGCAAATCTCCGGATCATCTCCAGAGAATCCCGGCGGCTGGCCGAACTGGCCAGCGGACTCCTGCACTCCACTGCTGATGCCTCATCCTGGAAACGGGAAGCAGTCAGCATTGACGATGTTTTTCAAGATGCAAAAGCAATCTGCCTGCCGCTTCTGGCCAGACATAACAACCGTCTGGAAATATATACGAAAGACGGCCTGCCGCCGGTTCTGATCAGCCGGGACATGATTCACCAGGTCCTGCTCAACCTGATTTCCAATGCCAACCGGCACACCGAAAACGGCTTGATTTCTCTCCATGCCAAAAAAGCCGTCTCCGATAAGGAAGACCGCTTTATCAGTGTTACGATTACAGACAATGGCCGGGGGATTTCCCCGGAGCTTTTACCCCGGGTCTTTGAACGGCAGGTCAGCGGCAGCAGCAGTACCGGCGTCGGTCTTGCCATCTGCCGGGAAATCATCCGCAATCACGGCGGCACCATCACCATTGACAGCAGCCCCGGCAAGGGCACCCAGGTTGTATTTACATTGCCGTTACTGACAGAAAGGAACGAACATGACACAGACGATATTACTGATTGAAGACAATCCTGATATTATGAAGATTAACCGCTCGGTTTTGCAGGAGCAGGGGTATTCCGTGCTCGAAGCTGTTACACTGAGTCAGGGGCAGCATCTCCTTACCGAAAAAAAACCGGATCTGATCCTCCTCGATATTCTGATGCCGGATGGCAGCGGACTTGATTTCTGCCGCAGGATCCGGGATCACAACGGCATTCCAATCCTGTTTTTGACCGCACTGGGAGAAAATACTGATATTGTAAACGGATTGCGATCCGGCGGCGATGATTACCTGGCCAAACCTTATGATCTGGATGTGCTTTGTGCCCGGGTAGAGGTGCTGCTGCGCCGCCACCGCCCCAGCGAGTATGCCCCGCTCACATTCGGCAGTCTTCATCTGACATATACTCCCCGCGAAGTTTTCTTAGGCGGCGGGAAACTGATATTAAAACCGAAAGAATTTATGATCCTGGAATACCTGATGCTTCATACCGGTCGATACAGTTCTATTGAGGAATTATATGAAAAAATCTGGCAGCCGGATACTACGCCGGACATACACACGGTCTGGGAACACATTTCCCGGCTAAGAAAGAAACTGAATGCAGACCCGACAGTCCGGATCATTTCCACACGGGGAAAAGGATACCAGCTGGTATCTGATTCACATTCACCGCTGTCTTCAGGGAATTAGAAAGTGCCGCAGAGTATATTTTCTGCGGCATTTTTATATTTAATGATGGAACAGGCGAATGCCGGTAAAAGCCATTGCCATGCCATATTTATTACAAACTTCAATAACATTGTCATCACGAACGGATCCACCCGGCTGAGCAATATATTTTACGCCGCTTTTGTAAGCGCGTTCGATATTGTCGCCGAACGGGAAGAACGCATCCGAGCCAAGGGCCACATCCTGCATACCATCAAGCCAGGCACGTTTTTCCTCTTTGGTGAAAACAGGCGGTTTTTCCTTAAATACCACTTCCCAGGCACCATCAGCCAGAACGTCCATATACTCTTCCCCAATATAGACATCAATCGCATTGTCCCGGTCAGCCCGCTTAATACCATCCTTAAACGGCAGATTCAGCACCTGCGGTGCCTGTCTTAAGTACCAGTTGTCGGCTTTACCCCCGGCCAGACGGGTACAGTGTACACGTGACTGCTGTCCGGCACCGATTCCGATGGCCTGCCCGTCTTTTACATAACAGACAGAATTTGACTGGGTGTATTTCAGGATAATCAGGGAAATCAACAGATCTCTTTTGGCTGCATCCGGGATATCTTTATTTTCAGTCGGCAGCTCAGCCAGAAGTTCTGCATTGATATCCAGTTCATTTCGGCCCTGTTCGAAGACAATTCCAAACACTTCTTTATGTTCGATCGGTTCGGGTACATAGTTTTCATCAATCTGAATCACACAGTAATTGCCGTTTTTCTTCGCTTTCAGGATCTCCAGTGCCTCAGGGCTGTATCCGGGAGCAATAACACCATCGGAAACTTCACGTTTGATCAGTTTGGCTGTATCAGCATCACAGGTATCCGACAGAGCAATAAAATCACCAAAAGAAGACATCCGGTCGGCACCTCTGGCTCTCGCATATGCGCAGGCCAATGGAGACAGATCACCCATATCATCCACCCAGTAGATTTTAGCAAGAGTCTCATCCAGCGGAAGTCCTACTGCTGCTCCTGCAGGTGATACATGTTTAAAGGAAGTGGCTGCCGGAAGGCCGGTGGCCTGCTTTAATTCTTTTACCAGCTGCCAGCCATTAAATGCGTCCAGAAAGTTAATATAACCGGGTCTGCCGCTTAATACGGCAATAGGAAGTTCTTTCCCTTCATTCATAAAGATCTTTGCCGGTTTCTGGTTCGGGTTGCAGCCATATTTTAATTCGAATTCCTTCATTTGCTTTTTCTCCTTGGATTACTGATTTTTATTTACGATCTTAGTTTCACATGTGCCGGTGGTGATATCAATGTAACGTACAAACAGAGATACCTTATTCTCTTCATTCAGGCTGTCCCACAACAGTCCGGTAAAACTTTCGATATCATCCGGTATGTCGACACGTTTTGGTTCACCCTCAAAGCTTGGCAGCGGATCACCATCATGCATATAGGTATGGATAAAGTGTCCTTCGCCGGCAATCGGGTTCTCATATGCAAATGAGAATCGGCTGCATGAATCCGGGTTGCCGTTGCTGCTTTTCAGGATCGACATGGCGTAGTTATATTTACCGTCGCCCAGATGCATAATTCCGGAAATACGCGGGGTATAGTTCGGTGCATCAGGTTCAAATTCACGGCAGCGCAAAGACTGCTCGAAGGTCATCTGACGATCCATGCCTTCATAAATCGTATCCGTCTGGTCACCGTTGGTCACGATAGTCTTGTTTCCCATCACCCGTACCGGTGCATAAATGATCAGACTCGGATCAGTCAGCTTTGATGGATCAAAGGCCTGGGTTCTGATACCTTCACCGTCTTCAACAAAAATCCGGTTCCTGCTGTTCTCACTTCTGCCCATAATAAAATATGCAGCTACTGCCTTTGTTCCGTCTGCACTTCTGCCAAGGACAATTCCGCGTCCCGGATAGGCGTTGTTCTTCAGTTCCTGTTCAAGAGAAAGTTTGTTCATGTACATTTCACTCCTTTTTATTGATGTGTTTCAAGGTAACAAAAAACCGTCCGGCACCACAAAAAAAGCGGCGCCCAGACGGTCGGCTTATTCTCATTTGCGCGCTCCCTTGTGGTCTCCCACTTATCCGTCAGTCACACGCTGTAACTTTATCATAATAGATTCTATTTTTAAAAGCAAGTATTTTTTCAAGAACTTGCCGGTACAATGGCCTACGGACCCCATATCCCGGCACTTACTCGCTGCGGATCGCCGCCAGCGGGCTCAGCTTCATCGCCCGGACCGCCGGGAAAAATCCGGCAATCATACCGATAAAAACAGCAAATACAATCGCTGCCAATGCAAGCTCCACGGGAATTCTTGAAATATCCCCATCCATTCCTGTCATCGACTGCCCGATCTTTAAAAACCGGTTTGTAATAAGCGACAGTCCGTAACTTAACGATACTCCGATCACACCGCCGAGAAAACCGATAAAACCGGATTCCATCAGGAACATATTCCGGATCACTTTCATATCGCATCCCAGCACCTTGATAATACCGATCTCCCTGGTCCGTTCGTAAATGGACATCATCATCGTGTTGGCGATACCGATAGCCGCAACAAACAGAGAGACCGCACCAATCCCTCCCAGGACCGCCTGGATCATGCCGGACTGCTGCTGTGACTGCTCCATCCACTCCATATTGCTGTATGCCTGGAAGCCTTCATTGGTTAACTGCTTCTGCACTTCAGTAACGTTCTCCATCTTATCAACATTCACCCGGACCGAATTATAGACCAGGTAAGGATAAGGTTTGCCTTTCCGGTTGGTCGGCTGGCCGGGAATCAGATTCTTCTTAAAGATCTTCTTAAGCTGAGCCTTCATCAGGTCAATATCGGTATAGGCCTGATAAGCATAATCATTATAATCATCCACCGCCCCTTCTACCACTCCGGCCGTATTCAGCAGATACTTCTTCGGCATCTGTCCTTCACCGCTCTGCGCCTGATAGTATTTGTCCATATCAAAAATTACAAACATCGGACTGCCCATATAATCAATGTCCGGCAGTTCCCCTGTATCCCAGTATCCTTTTTTGGTCTTCATATTAGAGAACCACTGGATTACCGCGTTGCCAAAGATCAGCTCCATGTCTTTGCTCTGCGGCGGCGAAAGCGCCCCCTGCCCCAGCGGAATCTGCTCGAGGAATTCACGCGGCGCTCCGGTCAGGCTCATGCCGGCTTCATATATACCCTGCCGCATCAGCACCTGGATCTCCAGCATCGGATATACAGCCGCTACATGCGGGATCTGCTCAAACCGCCTGACAACGTCATCCGTCAGGTAATTGGGTTCACTTTTTGAATCACTCTGGCCGTACATATCGGTCCTGACTTCAATCGAAGTCAGGCTGCCGTATGACTCAATCAGTTCCCGGTTCAGCTCCTTCAGTCCGATTCCCAGGGATACCATCACCACAATCGATGCCGTACCGACGATCACGCCGAGCACGGTTAAGGCAGTTCTCAGCTTGCGCCGTTTCAGGTTGTTCAGACTCATTGCCAGCAAATCAGGAAATCTCATTGTCCTCATCCTCATCCTCATCCCACTCGTTTTGCTGCTTTTTACGGTTCTTTTTCCGTTTTGCCGCAATAACTGCAATCAGCAGGATCACAGCCGCACCGGCTGCTATGATAATCCATTTATAAGTATCCATAAACGAAGGCTGCACCGGAACTTCATCATCAAAATACCCGGCCTCCATATCCGCCATATCGTCAAATGCCTCTGTCACATACAGCCGCATCTCCCGCTGCTCGGTGGTAACCTCACCGTTCTCATCCTCAAAGGATACGATCACCTGAATAATCCCGTCATCCATCGTCGGTGCCACCCCCGTAACCATGGTGTCGACATTCCCGGTTTCACCGGGCTTAATATTGCCGACATAGGCATCGGCTGTCTGGATTGAATCGGCTTTGAACTGAACCATTACATTATACAGGAGTACTTTGCCGGTGTTATTGATCCCAAACATGATATTCGACTCTCCGCCCACTTCTATTGCCTCCGGCATAATGTCAACACTGCCGACGTTCAGCCGGGGAATCTGTCTGACCGGGATATCCACCGTCAGGCTCTCCTCGGCATTCTTAAATTCCGGACTGTCAAACTTGGCCTTGACGGTAACACCATACGAACGCTGGTCGACCGCCGGCCGTGATCTCAGATGATAACGGATCTCGGTCTGGGCCCCGGGCCCCAGACTGTCGACAGCAATTGACGAGGAACCCGATTCGGTAGTAAACACGGCACTGTCGCTGACCTTTTCCGACTCCATTGAAAACAGCAGGTTAGAAGCCGTAATGTTGTTGGATGCATTCTTGATATTCAGGATCAGTGTAAAGTCATCACCGGCAATAATAGTCTCCGGATCCGTTGTAAAACTGTCTATAATGATCCTGGCTTTGGTCCTGTCATGTTCATTAAACTCACCGGTTTCATCTTCTTTGTCTTTGTTATTAATCCTGACAAAAAAAGAGGTTTCAAAGGTCTTAAGCTCTTCACCGGTAGAACTGGTGGAATAAGTTATCTTCATTCCGACCGGATAATAACCCGAATACGCATCCTCACGGATCGCAAAACTATAGTCAAGGCCGACAGTCTCGTCCACAACCATCTTTTCAAACCGTTTGTCATAGTTGGCATCATTGATTTCAAACGGGAACTTCTCACTGTCTGCTTCCAGCACCAGACTGGCCTTGACGTTATACACGGTTGCCGGACTGTTGTTGCGCAGGTTAAGCGTGAAATTCAATACATTCGGATAAATGCCATTGGGGGTATTCTGTCCTTCACCCAGGACAAAATCATATGTCTTAGTCTCATCATCGTCGTCATCATCTGTGCTGGTGGAACGGCCGATCCAGACCCGGATATTCTCAACCGAATGCTGGTACCAGCCGCCGTCGTCCTCACCGCCGAGCTGTTCATACACACCGATCGGAATCGTATAATACCCCTCCTGCAAATCACGCCGCACCTTACCGGACAGAGATACTGTCTTGGTACTGCCGTCTTTCAGGCTTCCGACCGACTTGACTGCATTCATCGTCGAACTGGTAACTTCCAGGGGAAAGGCATAACCGTATTTGATATCGTCCTCATCCTCATCGCCGATGTCAACACCGCTGTTGTCAAAACCGATACCCATTTTCTTAATATCATGTCCGGAGCTGTTCTTCAGAGTGAAACTGATCGTCATCGTCTTGCCGGTCTTGCCGCTTGGCACACGGTCAGTAAGGACCCACCGGTTGTCTGCTCTTACAGTCATCATTCCCCAGGGCAGGCTGACAAAGGTCAGTACTGCCGCCAGTATGGCTGTCAGCCACATTCGCCTCTGTTTCATTCGCGAGTATCCTCCTTCAGTATGTTTTCATTTTCTACTATCTTGAGAATCTTCCCATCCACAATATGAAATTGCCGGTCTGCATAGGCTGCTATCTTTTCATCATGGGTAACCATTACCAGCGTCTGCTGCTGTTCCCGGACAATCCGCTGCATCAGCCTGAGGATCTCCAGGGTCGTCTTTGAATCCAGGTTCCCGGTCGGCTCATCGGCAAATATAATCCGCGGATTCACAACCAGGGCTCTGGCTATCCCGACCCTCTGCTGCTGTCCGCCCGACATCTCATTGGCCATGTGTTTCCCGTGTTTTTCCAGGCCGACTAATTTTAAATACTTTTTAGCTCTTTCGTTTCTTTTCCGTCTCGGCATTCCCTGAAAGGACAACGGCAGTGCCACATTCTCAATCGCATTCAGAGTCTGCAGCAGATTATAAGACTGGAATATAAAGCCGACATTTTCCCGGCGAAACGCCACCAGCTGATTCTCATTCATATTCTCAATATGTTTGCCGGCGATGACAATCTCACCTTTACTGGGCTTTTCCAGTCCGGCGAGCATATTTAAAAGAGTCGACTTGCCGGAACCGGACGGTCCGACAATCGCACAAAATTCCCCCTTATACATGGTAAAGTCCACACCGTTCAGGGCATAGACCTTATGTTCACCACCGCGATATATCTTATAAAGATTTTCCACCCGGATCATAGGGGTTTTTGACTGTATCATCCTGATTCCCTCCAGGCTGCTTACGAGCTTTTGTTATCAGATTTTATTATACACCTTTTCTCTTATCGCCGAAATTCATTTTTCTTAAGAATCTCTTACAATCACTTCTTTGTATTTTTTGTGTATTTACAAAAAGGGACTGGTAATATAGCCGGGAATCATATATAATATTCTTCAAATATCATGACAACAAGAAACAAAGGAGAAGTGCGATGAGACACATGTTAAACCCATTAGATTTTTCTGTGGAAGAAATTGATCAGCTGCTTGCATTGGCATCCGATATTGAAAAAAATCTTCACAAGTATTCCCATATTTGTGACGGTAAAAAATTAGCTTCTTTATTTTATGAACCAAGTACCCGGACCCGTCTTAGTTTTGAATCTGCAATGCTAAGTCTTGGTGGTAGTGTACTTGGTTTTTCTTCGGCCGATTCAAGCTCCGCCGCCAAAGGTGAAAGTGTTGCCGATACGATCCGGACCATATCCTGCTATGCCGATATCGCTGCAATGCGCCATCCCAAAGAAGGTTCTGCCCTGGTAGCGTCACTGGCCTCACAGATTCCGGTGATCAATGCCGGTGACGGCGGTCATCAGCATCCGACCCAGACCCTGACTGACCTGATGACAATTCAGGCCACACTCGGACGTTTAAACGGAATGACAATCGGTCTGTGCGGTGATCTGAAGTTCGGCCGCACCGTCCACTCGCTGATTAATGCCATGGTACGCTATGCCGATATCCGTTTCATACTGATCTCACCGCCGGAACTCCGGGTTCCGGAATACATCCGCGAAGATGTCCTGCGCGCAAACGGTGTTGAATTTATTGAAGTAGATAATCTCGATGAGGCAATGCCGGAACTGGACATCCTTTATATGACCCGCGTCCAGAAAGAACGTTTCTTCAATGAAGAAGATTATATCCGGTTAAAGGACTGCTACATTCTGGACCGTAAGAAAATGAAGCTGGCCAAAGACGCCATGTATGTCCTACACCCCCTCCCCCGGGTAAATGAAATTTCCACGGAAGTAGACAGTGATCCCCGTGCCGCATACTTCAAACAGGTGCAGTACGGCGTATATGTGCGTATGGCACTGATTATGACATTACTGGAGGTAGAAAAGCCATGTTAAATATCAGCGGATTAAAAGAAGGAATCGTACTCGACCATATCGAAGCAGGCAAAAGCCTGGATATCTACTATAACCTTGGCCTGGACAAGCTGGAATGCCAGGTGGCTATTATTAAAAATGCCCGCAGCAATAAGATGGGACGCAAAGACATTATTAAGATTGAAGGAGCTATGGATCACCTTGATCTGCAGGTTCTGGGATACATTGACCACAATATTACCGTCAATATCATTCGTGAAAACCGGATTGCAGAAAAAAAGGCACTGACACTCCCATCCAAAATTACCAATATTGTCTATTGCAAGAATCCCCGCTGCATCACATCGATCGAGCAGGAATTACCGCATGTGTTCTATCTTGCTGACGAAAAAACTGAAACCTATCGCTGTATGTACTGTGAAGAGAAATACGGCAAACGGTAAAAATAAGGGCAGGAACTTCGGATATGCCGGTTCCTGCCCTTACTGCCTGTAGGTCCTTTATGTAAGGCGCTAATAAGGAAATGACAAAGCACTTCCGTTTCTGTTGGCAAATTCAGCCACACCATCATCAATCAGACGCATTTCCCTGCCGTCATAGTACATCAAATCGCCGTCTTCATTGTCAATATCATAATTGGTCAGCAGAACTAGGGTTCCGTCTCCTGCACAATCAGCTTCGTATACATCCCCCGCAAGCTGTTTGTCATTCAGATACAGATCGCCGCTGTTATCTTCGTAACCTTTCAGATAGTAAAGCCCTTTCTCTGAAACATAGCATAATACTGACAGATACGCATCGTCGTCAAATTTGACAAGTTCGCCGGGTGTTTTCCCGGTCATTTCGATTGTATAGATGATGCCTTTCTCTTCCGCTGTATCTTCACAATAAACGTAGAGTTTCTCTGCCTTTGAATCAAAACGGCTTTGCACGTATGGAAAATATTCATATTCACCAATCACCTCATTTTTTGATACCAGAACTGTACCGGTCTCCTGCCCCCATTTTGCAATGATATCTTCCGCATCTCCCGACATCAACTCGGACCACTTGATACTCAGGCTGTCCAGCTCCGGATACTGTTTGTACATAATATATTTTCCGTTATATTTCCAGACAATACTGCCGCCCATGATCTCTTCGGCAATCAGATGTTCTTCCTTGCCGTCATAATAATAAAGTTCCTCATAATCAAAATCTGTATACTCGTTCTCAATCAGTGCCTTCTCCCATGACTCCATCCCCGTATCATCAACGATCAAATCCGTATATTTAAGCCTTTTGGAATCGCTTCTGACATAATACATTGCTCCGGTCTCCGGATCTGCGCTAACAACAACGGCCACTTTTTTCGCAACCCGTTCTTTCTTTCCGGTATTGTCAACCGTATAGACTGTATCATCTTTCTGTATGATGAATTTTGTTAAAGTCTCGTTATAATAAAAATCATCTGTCCCCGACTCCAGTTTTACCTTATCCTGTTTCTGGGCCAGATCCTGAAGATAATAAGTCCGACCATTCGCATCATCTTCCGCCCAGCAGAGATATTTGGAATCCTTGTCAAGATAATATATATACCCCACATTCTTGCCGAATTTCAAAGTCTCTTTGCCATTATTATAATATAATGAATTCTTTTTCATGTACAATAAGGTATTGTCATCCAGACTCCAGTGCATGGTCACCTTTGAACTGATCTTTTCGGCCTGATCCGGTTTTGCCACCTTGGCCCGATATAAATCATAATCGGTATCATTATAGTCCTCCATGTAATAAACATATTTCTCATCTTTACTGAAGCAATGACGCCAGAAAGGACCGTAAAATGCCTCTCCGTCCACAAAGGAATCCGTCAGTTCAACCGGTGCTGACCTTCTATTCGCCAGATCCGCCATCATAACGGCATTATCCTTGAGATAGAGCAATTTAGTCGGGACTTTATCATTGTCATCTGCCCCCAAAAGACCAACCACTGCAAACAAACCGACCATTGCAGCTGCAATCCCCGCCGCAATGATCGGCCATTTCTTTCTCCCCGGCTCCTTTGCTTCTTTTCCTTCATCAAATGGCAGCATTTCCGTCTGCTCTCCATATTGTTCGCACATCATAGTTTCCTCCCTGAGTTACGGCTCTCTGCCATTCAACATATATTTACATTTTTTTGCAATGTCTGTCATCATTTTAGCAAATTAACATAATATGTTCAACCCATAACGATTATCCTTCCGATGCAAACAAAAAGATGGCTGCCTGATATCAAAATCAGACAGCCATCCTTTTGTTTATGTAATCGATATAATTATAACTGAGGACCAGCGGAAACTAATGCTTTTCCAGCTTCGTTGCCTTCGTATTTAGCGAAGTTCTTCACGAAACGCTGTGCCAGATCCTTTGCTTTTGCTTCCCATTCAGAAGCATCTGCATAGGTATCACGAGGATCCAGAATGTTGGTATCAACACCCGGAAGTTCGGTCGGAATAGCAAAGTTGAAGTATGGCAGATCTTTCATTGGTGCTTTGCCAATGGATCCGTCAAGGATTGCATCAATGATACCACGGGTATCACGAATGGAGATACGTTTGCCTGAGCCGTTCCATCCGGTATTAACCAGATATGCTTTCGCACCGCTCTGCTCCATCTTCTTAACCAGCTCTTCTGCATACTTGGTTGGGTGCAGTTCCAGGAAGGCCTGACCAAAACAAGCGGAGAAGGTTGGGGTTGGTTCGGTGATTCCACGCTCGGTACCAGCCAGCTTAGCAGTAAATCCGGACAGGAAGTAGTACTGGGTCTGCTCAGGAGTTAATACGGATACCGGAGGAAGAACGCCGAATGCATCTGCGGAAAGGAAGATAACATCCTTTGCGGCCGGAGCTGCGGAAACAGGGCGAACAATATTCTCAATATGGTTGATTGGGTAAGATACACGAGTATTCTCGGTTACACTGCCGTCTTTAAAGTCAATCTTGCCGTCAGCATCAAGGGTAACGTTCTCTAACAGAGCATCACGCTTAATAGCATTGTAGATATCAGGCTCAGAATCTTTGTCCAGGTCGATAACCTTGGCGTAGCAGCCGCCTTCGAAGTTGAATACGCCATTGTCATCCCAGCCGTGCTCGTCATCACCGATCAGCAGACGTTTCGGGTCTGTAGACAGGGTGGTCTTGCCGGTTCCGGAAAGTCCGAAGAAAATAGCAGTATTCTCACCGTTCAGATCGGTGTTTGCAGAACAGTGCATGGAAGAGATGCCTTTCAGCGGCAGGTAGTAGTTCATCATTGAGAACATGCCCTTCTTCATCTCTCCGCCATACCAGGTATTTAAGATAACCTGCTCGCGGCTGGTGATGTTGAACATAACAGCGGTCTCAGAATGAAGGCCTAATTCCTTGTAATTCTCAACCTTTGCTTTTGATGCATTATATACGATGAAATCAGGTGTAAAATCTTCAAGCTCTTCAGCGGTTGGCTGGATAAACATATTGGTAACAAAATGAGCCTGCCAGGCAACTTCCATGATAAAACGGATTGCCATACGGGTATCTTTGTTAGCACCGCAGAACGCATCTACAACAAAAAGTCTCTTGTTGGACAGCTCTTCTTTGGCAAGGCCTTTAACTACATTCCATGCTTCCTGGCTGGCCGGATGATTGTCATTCTTGTACTCATCCGAGGTCCACCATACGGTATCCTTAGAATTGTCATCCATAACTATGTACTTATCCTGAGGAGAACGTCCCGTATAGATACCGGTCATAACATTAACTGCTCCAAGTTCACTTACCTGACCTTTTTCAAAGCCCTCCAGATTCGCTTTTGTCTCCTCTTCGAATAATAAATCATAAGAAGGATTGCGAACAATTTCTGTAACTCCGGTAATTCCATACTGACTTAAATCAATGCTTGCCATATTTTATTGACCTCTCTTTCATTTTTTTCGAAATCTCTTCTATCATCTCATTTTGTCTTTAAAATGTCAATAGATAGAAGGACAAAAATCCACTAAATTCCATTAAAATTGATAATTTTTTATCAAGTTAATTCCTGCCGGCTTCCCGTCATCAAATCGACAGAAGTATACATGGCCGGATGAAGTGAAATCATCCACTTCTCCAGCCATTATGTCCCCGGAACCTTATGCCAATTCGGTAATGTGTCCCGTAATATAATTTTCCATTCCATCCTTCGGAATTCCTAATGGAATCGACAGTTCAGAATATAAATGCTCCTCTGCCATACGCAGATATTTCTCATCGGTTGCGGTTACCTTCTTCCCTTGCTCCATCCGCTCCTGTTTCCGCAGGTACAGAGTTTTAATGATCTTGATCCACTCTCTGCAGTCACAGCTTCTCATGCATATTTTGTACTTTTCTTCGCGTTCGCGCTCATTGGCAATCCACAGTTCTTCGATCTCAGGAATATCCCGGATCAGGCGGTCGGCTTCCTCTTTTGACAGAACTTCACGCATCATGGTCTTCTGATTGTCAGTCGGAGTAAAGATCTTTCCTCCGTTCTGACTCATTGGTGAAAGCACGTAATACAACCGCTCATTGGAGATTCCCTCCATATCCATAGTTGTAATGTCCTCTACCTTACAGACTCCTGATGTCCCGTACACAATATACTGACCTTTTTCAAACATTCAATTCATCCCTTTCTTTCTGGCGTTTACAAGTTCGTAATACCACTTACTATTTTATCAGAAAAAAGGGTGATATTTCTAATTTTTTTTAGTAAGAGGCCGTTTTTTGTGAAAAACTACAAATATAAACCGCACTTATATTGTGCAAATTTATATGTAATTCAAGATGTCTTCCACAGTCGCGGCAATATAATCGGCTCCGGCCTGATGCAGTTCTTCGCTGGTGCCGTAACCATACAGGACACCGATAGAATCCAGTCCGTTGGCCTTAGCTCCTGCTACATCATGTTCCCGGTCACCAATCATGATGGCCTCAGTTACATCGGTAATTCCAGTACTGTTCATGACATATCGGATCACGTCTGCTTTGTGTGTCCGGCTGTCATCCAGAGTAGCTCCGCCGATATAGGTAAAATAAGAATCCAGTTCAAAGTGATCCAGAATCCTGCGGGCGGCCGTCTCCGGCTTGGAGGTGGCAACCATCAGCTGGAAGCCGCGTGCTTTCAATGCCTGCAGCATTGCTTCCACGCCGGGATATACCTTGTTCTCGAAAATCCCCTGCCGGTTGAAATACTCCCTGAACTTTAATACCCCGGCTAAGGCCTGCTCCTCTTCCATCCCGTAATACTTTATCAGGCTTTCTTTAAGCGGCGGTCCCAGCCATGGCCGGAGATCTTCACGATCCGGCCCGGAAATACCAAATGAGTTAAGACAATATATAATCGAATTGATGATTCCATCCTGAGAGTCGGTCAGGGTTCCATCCAAATCAAATAAGATATATTTCCTCTTCATACAGTCGTCTCCTCAGCATAAATTCAATTAAAAATAACTGGCACCGGCGATAAATCAGGCATCCGGCAATTCTATTATAACACAAAAATCAGTTTAATTCACTAACAACTTTCTGTATTGATTAACCGGCGCATTTCCGGTACAATAAAAATTGAATTGAAAGGAGCAATCATGTCACCTATATACCACATCAGACAGGATGGCCGCGGCGATTTTACGTCTGTCAGCGAAGCCCTTACTGCAATCCAAACCATCGACACGGACAATCCCGCTCACGCCAAAAGTCCGGTCACCATCATGATTTATAACGGCATATACAAAGAGCGTATCGTGATCACCAGACCTTACCTGACCCTGATCGGCCAGTCCCCGGAGAATACGATACTGACTTATGATTTATATGCGAACATGCCTGTCGGGGCCAGTCCCCCTCACCTGCGTTCAGCGGAAAGTGCAGAAAGTTCTGAGCCCGGCAAACTGGGAACCTTCCGCAGCTATTCTATGTTCATTGATACCCATGATGTTACCTTCTGCAATCTGACCTTTGCCAACAGCTCCGGCAGCGGTCCGGACGTCGGGCAGGCCATTGCCGTCTATGCTGACGGCGATCGTTTAAGTTTTGGCTGCTGCCGTTTTCTGGGCGGGCAGGATACGCTGTTTACTGCCCCGCTTCCGCCAACGGAAGTGGAACCAAACGGTTTTATCGGCCCCAAACAGTTTGCCCCGCGGACGACCGGACGGCATTATTATAAAAGCTGTTATATCGAAGGAGATATTGATTTTATCTTCGGCGGTGCTACAGCCTACTTTGAAGACTGTGAACTGTTTTCCAAAAATATTGACCGGGAGGTCAACAGCTATGTAACTGCTGCATCTACCCCGGAAAACCAGGCATATGGATATGTCATGCAAAACTGCCGCTTTACCGGCAACTGTCCGCAGCATTCCGCCTATCTGGGACGTCCGTGGCGGGAATATGCAAAAACAGTACTCCTGGACTGTCATATCGGGGCACATATTTATCCCGCCGGGTGGCATGACTGGAACAAACCAGATGCCCGCAGGACCATCCTCTATGCTGAATATCAGAGCCATGGTCCTTCCTCAGATATATCAAAACGCCCCCACTGGGTGAAACAACTCACACCAGCAGAGGCGGCCTCTTATTCCCGTGAACATGTCCTGTCCGGACACGATCACTGGACACCTGTATTATTTGAAAAACTCATGTCGGTCGTATTCAAATAGATAAGTCAGCTTCTGGTCAAACCAGGTCACATTGTGGGATCTGGACAGTTCTCTGTTCATAAAATACAATGCGCCTTCGGAATAATCCTCACCGGCCAGTGCACGGTCAACTGCTTCTACCGTTGCATCGGTCACGGTGCAGGAATTCATCGATCCGTCCGAAACCGGAGAAAACTGTGATTTCTGATAGACCACGTCGCTGATTGTATCCGGGAAATCATCACTCCTGACCCGATTAAAAATAACGTTGGCAATGAGTATTCTTCCCTTTATGTCGCAGCCTCCGGATTCAGCCTGTACAATACGTGTCAGCACCTCATAATCTTTGGAACTGATCGAAATCTCAGCCGCCGCCTGGGCAGCTTCTTCCTTTGCCCTCTCTGCCGCTGCTTCAGCTTCAATCCGATCCTGCTCTTCTTCCCGAAGCTGCATCAACTCACGGCTCTGCTCAATCATTTCCTGCCGCTGTTCCTGTATCCCCTGCTGCTGCGTAACCGATTCAGCCAGTGTTTCTCCGACTAATTTCTGTCCTTCCTCTATTGATGATAAATTCGTAAGTTGAAATGGTATCTTTGCTTCCGTAGGCATTTCCATCTCCACGATCTGCCTGGTCTCATTCATTTGCTCCATCGGAGTCTCAGCGAACACTGTCATCGTGTTTCTGCCGCCGGCTCCGGCAAAACCGGATATTCCTGTCATTACTACCATCACCAGAGCACCAACAATCAGTACACTCAGGTACTGATGCAGCTTTTTGGATACTGTGACGAACGGCGCTGTAACAAAATGAGCCAGGGACCGAAGAAATGAGCATAGTGTCAGCATATACACTCCTCTTTTCTTCCCTGCAAAATCAGCAATTCCCAATTTCCATGTCTTATTTTGTCGAAAGTGGGGGACAAAACCTAAAATTGCCTTTTTTTCAGTTGTTGTGGATATTATAGTGGGAGTATTCGAAAAAAGTCAATGCTGTTTCCGTATTTTTGTGAACTATCACAACATCAAAATTTGGTAATTATTTCCATTTTGTGTAGTTTGTATTATTTTATGTATTATATATTATTTTTTCTGTAACATATAGACATGGTTCTGTTACGTAATTATTACATATTTGTTAAGTATTACAACACAAAAAAAGAGCCGAATTACGTCGGCTCTTCTTTATGTTAACTAAATCATCTTTTTTCAGACCAGAGAAACCATATTCCCATCGATAAACCGGCACAAATCCTCAGGATTTAATACAATTTGAAGCCCTCTGACACCGGCACTGACTGCAGTTCCTTCATCATGCATGAGTAATCTTTCCCTCTAACGCGCAGGCTGCAGCCGTAAGCGGGGAAGCCAGATAAATCTCTACCTTTGAGGTTCCCATCCGCCCCAGAAAGTTCCGGTTATTCGTTGCTACTACCCGCTCACCGTCGCTTAAGATTCCGCCGGTCCTGCCGCAGCACAGCCCGCAGCCCGGATGAGTAATAATCGCTCCGGCTTCCGCCAGCGTCTGAATCACACCGCATGCCATCGCATCCTGATACACTTTGCGGCTCGCCGGTGTCACAATCAGTTTCACAAATGGGGAAACTTTCTTGCCGGCCAGAACTTTAGCTGCTGCCTGTAAGTCCTCCAGCCGTCCATTGGTACACGAGCCAATAAATACCTGATCGATAACGGTTCCTTCCAATTCACTGACATTCCTGATCTTATCAACCTGAGACGGGCATGCCATCACCGGCACCAGATCTTCTGCCTGATAAACCACGGTTTTGCAATAATCTGCATCCGGGTCACCTGACAGAGTTTTCTGGAAATCATTCAATTCTATTTCACAATACTCAGCAGTCTTTTCATCCGGTGTAAATAAAGCACACTTGGCGCCTGCTTCGATCGCCATGTTTGCCATAGCCATCCGGCTGGCCACTGTCATCGCTTCTACTGCCGAACCGGTAAACTCCAATGCCCGGTAAGTTGCACCATCAGCACCCAGATCGCCGATCAACCGCAGAATAATGTCTTTGGACATAACTCCATCCGGCAGATCCCCGTTGATGACTACCCGGATCGTCTCCGGAACTTTAATCCACATGGTTCCCGTCCCCAGTACACTTGCCATCTCAGTATAACCGATCCCGGAGGAAAATGCACCGACACAGCCATAAGTCGTTGTGTGGCTGTCTGTGCCAAATACCACATGGCCCGGCTTAACATATCCTGCTTCCGTCATCAGCTGATGGCAGATCCCGTCACTGCGATGGACATGTTTCATGCCATATTTGGCAGCAAAAGCATCACCAACCTGAAAATGTCTGGTATCATCCAACTGGCTGGCCGGAACGAGATGATCGTAGATCAGCACAACCTTATCAGGATCCCACAGCTTTGAAAAACCCATCTCTTCAAACTTATCTGCCACAAACGGAATAAAGATGTCATGAATCATGACCCGGTCAACATTAACTGTAACGATGTCACCCGGATTCACCGTATCTCTTCCTATATTATGTGCTATAATTTTTTCAATAATTGTCTGTCCCATACACCATTCTCCTTAATCCAGTCCGTTGAGTTTTCGCATTGCTTTCACCAGACCACCGGCCTGAATGATCTCAACCAGATTCTCCGGCAGGGATGCAATCGGATACTGCTTATCCTGATATGTAATATCCTGATTCACCGTTACCGTGACAGTATCACCTTCTGTCATATCATCGTATAAGTCAGGCTGCTCAATCAGCAGCAGTCCATTATTAATCGAATTCCGGAAAAAGATCCGGGCAAAGGACTTTGCAACCACACAGGCGATTCCCAATGCTTTGATAATCTCCGGAGCCTGTTCCCGGGAGGAACCACATCCGAAATTCTTGCCTGCAACGATGATATCCCCTTCCTGTATCTGCGCTGCCAGCTCAGGCCGCAGCGGACTGAAACCATATTGCTTCATTTCTTCAATCGTTTTTAATGCCAGATATTCCGTGGGGATAATAATATCGGTATCAATATCATCCCCCAATACCCAGACTCTTCCGCTAAACTGTTCCATGATTCATTCTCTCCTTAATTACAGCATATCTGCCATGCAGATCTCACCTTTTACAGCAGATGCCGTTACCGTAGCTGCAGAAGCAAGATATACTTTTGAACTGGGATGTCCCGCACGACCTTTAAAATTCCTGGTTCCGGTGCTGATCAGCACTTCATTTTCGCCAATCACCCCCTGGCAGCTGCCCCAGCAGACACTGCAGTTGGGATTCATAACGATAGCACCGCTCTCCATAAAGGTCTCAATCAATCCTTCCGCCATCGCCTGACGGTATACTTCCTGGCTGGCCGGAACGACCAGAAAACGGACATGATCTGCCACTTTTCTGCCCTTCATAATAGCTGCACCAACCCGCAGTTCATCAATCCGGCCATTGTTGCAGGAACCGAGAAATGCCTCATCAATGCGGACACCGCACACCTGCCCGGCAGGAACCACATCATCTACAAAATCAGGTCTGGCCGCAACCGGTCTGATCTGGCTTAAATCAAACGTATATTCTCTTTCATATACTGCATCTTCATCACTGGTAAATACCGCTTTTGGTTCCCGTCCGCGGGCTTTCAGATATTCCAGGGCCACTTCATCGGCTTCAAAAATAGCCGTCTTGGCACCGGCCTCTACTGCCAGATTACATAATACCATCCGGTCATTAACACTTAGCTTTTTAGCGCCGTCACCACAGAATTCCATCACCTGATAATTGCAGCCGTTAGCACCGATTTCACCGATAATAGTCAGCATCAGATCACGGGGATAAACGCCTTCCGGCAGTTCCCCTGTCAGCTCAAACTTCACCGTCTCCGGCACCAGTACCCAGGAAGTTCCGGTCACCATACCATACAACAAATCAGTACAGCCGACACCGGTTCCAAAAGCACCTAATGCACCATAGGTACAGGTATGACTGTCCGCACCAAAGATCAGCTCGCCCGGACATACATACCGTTCCATCATAATCTGATGGCAGACACCCTCACCTTCATAAAAATCAATGCCATGTTCTCTGGCAAAGTCTCTCATTTTCTTCTGGGATGCGGCCGTTTTAGGACTGTCCGCCGGTACATTGTGGTCTACAATAAAAACCATCTTATCAACATCAGCGATTCTGGGATTTTTGATCTGGTTATAATACATATCTACAGTCAGATGGGTTGTTCCGTCATTGCTCATCATCCGGTCCAGATTTACTGTATGAATATCGCCTGGCTTAACTTCCGTAACTCCGGCAGCCCGGGCAATGATTTTTTCTGCTATTGTCATTCCCATAGGTTATGCCTCCTCCTTATTAAGTGATGCAATCAGGCCGCCCTGACTGAGTATCTGCTGCATATATTCCGGCAGCTTTGTACAGGGATAAGAATTGCCGTTGGCCCGGGCCACGCCCTCAGTCAGTGACAGCTCCATCTGGTCACCATCTGACACCTGATCCGGCAGGTCTTTGCAAACAATAACCGGAAGGCCGATATTGATTGCATTCCGGTAAAAGATACGGGCAAATGATTTGGCGATCACAGCCTTTACACCAAGTGCTTTCAGCACGCTCGGAGCCTGCTCACGCGATGATCCGCAGCCAAAATTCTCTCCTCCGACAACATAATCTCCGGGCTTTACCTTCTCTGGAAATTCCGGATCCAGGGACTCAAATGTATGTATTTTCATTTCATCAATATTAGGTAATAATAAGTATTGCGATGCAATAATCTGATCCGTATCCAGATCATTATGAAACTTAAAAATTCTGCCGACCGACATGACGTCTTCCTCCTTGACTATTATAACAATTTTCTCAACTGATGATTGTATTATAGCATTCTGCTTGATATAATGACAATACATAATAATCATAGTTAATATAACAGTCAGTTATAAAGATAAGGGAGGTATTCATGGAGCAGAATCTTTCACAATACAGGATATTTTATGAAGTGGCAAAGACCGGGAATATTTCTAAAGCAGCCAAAGAGTTATATATCAGCCAGCCGGCGATCAGCAAGTCCATCAGCAAGCTGGAAGACAGTCTGGAGACAGTTCTATTCAACCGCAATTCCCGCGGTGTCCAGCTGACTGCTGAGGGACAGGTCCTGTATGAACATACCCGCACCGCCTTTGAAGCCCTGAATCAGGGTGAAGCAGAACTAAAAAGGATCAAACATTTTCACATGGGCCATATCCGCATCGGAGTCAGCAATACTCTGTGCCGCTTTATCATGGTTGATTATCTGAAAGGGTTTATCGAAAAATATCCCCACATCAAAATATCGATTGAAAGCCAGTCTACTACCCATACCCTGACTATGCTCGACCAGCAGAAAATCAATATCGGCCTCGTCGCCCAGCCCCGTGTCAGTAAAAACCTTACTTTTATCCCGGTAATGGAGATCGAAGATATCTTTGTAGCTGCCCCCAGTTATCTTGAGAACCTCCGCCTGCGCGAAGGAAACGATACCGATGTATTCCAGACCGGCAACATTATGCTGCTTGACCGCAGCAACATCACCCGCCATTATATCGACGATTATATGAATATTAACCACATTCAGGCCAATAATCTGCTGGAAGTCACTACTATGGATCTTTTGATTGAATTTGCCCGAATCGGGCTTGGTATCGGATGTGTGATTAAAGAATTTGTCAAAGAAGACCTGGAACAGGGACGCCTGGTTCAACTGAAGCTGGATACTCCCATTCATAAACGCACAATTGGATTTGCACATCAAAGCGGAGAATCTTCAACTGCATTAAATACATTTATTGATTTTTGTAAGTCGTATCGGGCATAGCACCGATACGACTTATCTCCTTTTGATCAGCTTTCTTAAAGATATCTTTTCAATTTATTAATCAGTTCATCCCGGTCAATCGGCTTCCCGATATGGTCATCCATCCCGACCGCCAGACATTGTTCCACATCCTCCCGGAACACATTGGCTGTCATGGCAACAATCGGTATCTCAGCAGCTTTTGCTAAGTTCATCTCCCTGATAATCCTGGTCGCCGTATATCCGTCCATCTCCGGCATATGGATATCCATCAGAACCAGATCATACTTATCCGGATCCTCTTTGAACAAATCACAGGCAATCTTACCATTCTCAGCACTCACGAACTCCAGGCCGGTTCCGCCAAGAGAGGCAATCAGAATCTCTCTGTTTATCTCTATATCTTCTACCAGAAGGATGCGCTTGCCTTCAAACTGCTCTTCCGGTGTCAGATAAACCGGTTCTTCATCTTCTTCTTTTTGTCCCATACATTCATTAATACAATCAATGATTCTGGACGGGAACAGCGGTTTGCTGACAAACTGATTGACTCCGGCCGCGATTGCAGATTCCTCGATCTGTTCCCATTCGACCACGGATATCATGATAACAATTACATTATCTCCATATTTGCTGCGGATTCGTCTGGTAAGTTCGATTCCGTCCATCCCAGGCATCATCCAGTCGATAAACAGAATCTGATAGTCATCATCCTCTTCAATCATGCGGCAGGCTTCAAAACCATCCTGAGCCGAACTGCAGTGCACCCCGATCGAGGCCGCAATATCTTCAAAATACTCACGTACCTCCTGGGCATCATCCACCACCAGCAGCCGGACATTTTTCCAGTCCACATCAGCGCGCATCTTGTTCTGATAATTCGCGGTTCCTTTGGGAACCGTAATAGTAAAATAGAACCTGGACCCTTTCTGAAGTTCTGATTCGAGTCCAATCTCTCCGCCCATAATATCTACGATATTTTTGCAGATAGCCAGCCCCAGGCCGGTTCCGCCAAAACGCCTCGAGATACTTCCATCCGCCTGCTCAAAGGACTGGAACAGTTTTTTCTGCTGTGCCTCTGACAGACCGATTCCGTTATCAATCACCTCAAACAACAGCGTACAGCGATCTTTCTGATCATCTATATTATGTATCTGCAGCGAAATTTTGCCTTCTTCCGGGGTGAATTTAACGGCATTAGAGAGCAGATTGGTAATGACCTGGGCCACACGCTGCTGGTCGGCAACAATCGCTGCCGGTACATCTTTGTCCACTTTTATAATAAATTCCTGGTGTTTCTGCTCGGCACGGAAGTTTGAGATGTCACTGACTCTGGTTAACATCTTCTCAATCAAAAAGTCTGTTGCTGACAGTTCCAGTTTGCCGGCATCAATCTTTGACATATCAAGGATATCATTGATGACCCCCAACAGATGATTGGCAGCATCATCAACTTTACCCAGACAATATTTAATCCGCTCCGGATCATCACTGTTTAATGCCAGCGATGTCATTCCGATAATTGCATTCATCGGAGTACGGATCTCATGGCTCATATTGGCCAGGAAATTCGATTTTGCCCTGGCACTTTCCTCTGCCCTGTCCTTTGCCTGAACGAGCTCAACCTGGGTCCGCTCAATCTCCGCCATCTGTGCTTTGATCTTGCGCAAGTCGCGCGAATATCCGGCAATCCGGTAGCCATCCCGCCATTTGATGCGAACCAGTGTGATCTCAACCGGAATCACACTGCCATCCTTCATATAATGGCTCCATTCCATGACTTCCCTGCCGGTCTCAAAGGCACGGCTCAGCATCATCGGCGCTTTTTCGATGCTTGCAATCCCATCCGGCTGATATTCCGGAGACATATTAAAGAAACTGTCCATATACTCCTGTTTGCTGTCCATGCCGTACATTCTCGGTGCTTCTTCATTACAGTCAATGACCTGATAATTCTCATCAAAGAAAGTACATGCCAGCGGTGTTGCATCAAACATCGCCTGGGTCCGCCCGTTTGCTGCATTTACTTCTGCAAGCATTTCATCTCTTAGAATAACGCCGCCGATAACATTGGAAACCATCTTCGCCAGATAGATATCGCTTTCAATCCAGTTTCGGTCGCCATTGCACATTTCCAGGCTCAGGATTCCCCATAACCTGCCATTCAGCCAGATCGGTACCGTCATATAGGCCATCATGTCAATAGCAGAAAAAATGCGCGCATTCTCACTTAGCTGTGTGTTATTGCATATTGTATGATCCCGCCTGTTGTCAATATATTCGTGTCTGATCACATCAGCTTTTAAGATTTCAGACAGTCGTTCCAGCGTAACTGAATTGGTATTCGGCGAAAACCAGGTATAAGGAAACTGCACCTGATCCGCATCAGCATCGATCTGTGCAATCAATACCCGGTCTACCTTCAGAAATTCACCGACCATCTTCAGTGCATTACTGATCAGCAATGATATATCATCCGGCGCTATAAAACTCTGGGAAATACTGCTCATCAGCTGCTGCTGTTCCAGACGCTTCATCAGAGTCGCGGAGGTTTCCTTCATTGAGGTAATATCTACCCCTTGTTCCAGATGGACTTTCCGGCCGTCCACCCATTCAATGATACTGCTTTTATTACGAAACCATTTACCGGTGGAAGTGTTATATGCCTCCCACTCAACTGGTTCATTCGGTTTATTCTTCAACTGATTCAGCGCACAAAATTCACATCGGCCTGTCTTTTCTATCTGATAAACTTCCCAGCAGCGCTTTCCCACAGGATTACACTCCACATGATAAGAATCATTCATACGGTCATTCGCATACAGCACCTCATCTGTCTCCGTATCCGTAACCATAATCTGCGCATCAATACCACCGAGAATGTGCAGAAAAGTTTCCAGTGATATGCCGTTGTATGCATTTTTATTTTTCTCGCTATACAAATCTTTTCTCCCTTCGTTAAGTCTCGTTTCAATTCTACTTCCATACAAATTTATGAATGGTAACCATTATACCACGATTTGCCAAGATTTTCGATATATTTGCGTATCTGTAAATAAAAAATTTTTTCAGAATATAACCTTGTCACTAAAAACGGTAAAATAAAACAGGGGGTAACGGTAAAATTACTGTTACTCCCTGTAATTATAGGGTGATGTGCCTTTTCCACGCTTCAAACAACCATACGATCGTCTCCGGCAACGACCGTGTTTTTCCGAACCAACCATAACGCAATCTACAGACCATATTTTATGTCATGTACAAAGTCATTATAACTATAGCTCAGTTTAATATAGTTGCCAGATTATAAGCCGGATAGACATCGCTTTCCAATAGTGTTTTTCGTAGACATACCTGTTCGGCTTATCACCACTGTACATGTTTTCCTGGTTTGTTACTTTTCAAGGTATATTTAAGATTGTTTTGATTACACCATTCTTCTGCAATTTTAAGCTTTACGCCTTGGCTGTATTGTATAAAGTCATCATACAGTGCATGGTCATTGATAAAATGATGAAATTTTCTAATATAATCATTATCTGATAGCAATTTTGATATTTTATACTTTAACGTTCTATCGTTTAACTGATCAATATACATTGCCATAATTTTATCATCATCAAATTTCGGAACTAATATATATCGAGTATCTTCTTGATGCTTAAGATTATCACTTTCAAAAAATCCCCCCACATAAATATCATAGAAAACTTGTTGTTTCGAAAATCTCTCCATAATACTTGCAAGATTATTTAGTTGTATATACATATTTCTCACCGCCAATTTATCAATAATTAATCTATAACTGCAATAGCCTGGTCGAGTTAAGAAGGGACGCAGTATAGGTAATAGTCCATATCATCTTATCATAAATTGATGTATGTTTTAGATATACCATTTCCTGTTCAAATTTTTCTTCAAGATGATTTTTTATATTAACTGTACTATCCTGAAACAATATACTTATATGTTGGATTAATAAACATATGAGTTTTAATTAAGCATTAGACATACCAGACTCATTCAGCATGAACGAAATTATCAGCTGTCAAACGGCCCATATTGATCATTTAAGCATGCCAACATTAACTTTAATATATACTGATAAATTCTAAATCTTCCGTGCCTCTATTTCATTTTCATCATACATTAAGGGGTAGAAAATAATATATCGAATTCTGATTCGTCGTATATTTCTAAGTCACTTTTGAACTTTTCAATTACCACAGAACCATCTAGCATAAACTCCACTTCCCACCGCTCTCCCGGAATAGCTACTTCTATTAATATACTATCTCTTATCTTATTTAATCGATAATATATCTTCAACTCGTCTAATTTTTCTAGAAATTCAATCATCCTTACTAAATTATCCATATTTTTCTCCTTTTTATTTATTCAGGTGTACATTCCAAATAAACCGCTGTTATTTAGACAAGCCTCGCTTCGTTTTCTTGAAAATGTATGAGCAGAATCAATTCTTGCATGTTGTGCTAAATCAGTATGTATCAAGCGTTTAATAGTTTATCAAATCTTTTTACATATGGATGTTGCATTATGCATCCCTGCTTATATTTTATCATAAATCATGAAACGTTCCTACAAATTCCTTAAGTTTATGATGTTGAGCGCAGCTCTAAGGAGGCTCATGGATTGGAATCACGGCTTTACCGGTATTGTCTGACCACTAAATGCCTGGATCAACGCAATAATACTATACTGATATCATTGAATCAGCAACATTTTTGCGGGAAATCAAGTACTGAGATTTGAAGAGTCACCCAAACTAACGTTTCGTGTTTTGATTGTAAAGGTCTTTGGCTAAAGCCATAGGATTGGATTTTTCCGCTGGTAGTTCCTTGGACTGGTTGCGTAACTCAAGCAGACCTTAAGAGCAGAGCAGGTCTTTCCCTCAAAAACGTCGCACCGGATATGTGTTCTCTGGTGCGACGTGAATTTCTAGCTGATGATTGTATGATAATCCGCGAATCATTCGGCTGCCTAAACTTATGGTTGCCAGTACCTAGCCAGGTTCCGGAGGGCGACGGAGAGCTGCGCAGTGCACCCGATCGCCCCGGAGGAAACTGGCGGGCGGGCGAATAACTAATGCCTGTTCTGTTTCCATACCTAATAATTGTAAACGAAGATTACTTTACCAGTTTTAACATAATCCATAGATTTGATATTTTAAAAATAATAATCTAAATGGAACCTAAAGCTAATTTCCACTGTTCAATATGTTCTCGCTTTAATTCAAGTGGTGGCAACATATTTGCCCCATCCTCAATTATATAAATATCAATAGAATCCATAGCTTGATAATGTGCATTTATAGTCGCATGCTTTTCTGACAATGACAGCACCCAGAACATTTCTATCCCTTGGTATGTAAAAACGTTGTTTCCAGCTACTTTTTCCAATGCAAACATCAGTTTATCTCTAATTATGGATACTACCTCTGCCCCAAGATATACCTGGCTTTCACCACTATAATACATCTTACACCAACGGTCCTCATTTATCTCTAAAACTAACATATTAGTTTTAGAGATAGTTTCTAATTTGACTATTTTATCCACGGTGCTGCCACCTCCATGCCATTATTATAAAATTTTACATTATTACTAAATCGATTCCAATTCTCCATGATAAATCGCAATTCCTGAGCTGTAGTTGTATTAGCATATTTACCAGTGTTGCTTAGAACGCCTGCTATGTCATCAACATTTGTCAAATCAAAATGTACCATATTCTTTTTAGCTACTGTACTATTAATGGTCGCCTTACTATACTCTATCCACGATGAATACCCTTCACTATAAGGTGAGCCAATATCCTGTAATAACTTGCCCCCGCCTCCTCTTGCAAAATACGAAGCTTACCGCCTGCTGAGGGACCATAGACCATATCATTATTTCCAAATCTCAAAGCACGAGCCGACTGCCTTGCAGCTCTAATACTTCTCGCTTTTTCCACACCTGAATACAGTATAGCACTAATCTGTACCGACTCTTCATAAGCCCCTGCTGATCGATGTGCTAACTCTGTTAATTGCTCATCTGTCAATTTAAGACCAGGATCAAAGAGTGTATAATTATCAATAAGATATCTGACATCTCCAGACAATCCGTCCCAAGCACTCTGCCCCATTGCACTGGCTAACTCGCCTACTGTTATTTCGCCAGTAGCTAACGCCTTTCCTGTTCCATATATTCCGTCAATAGCAGCTTTAGCGTCTTGATAACTTTCCCATATGGGCGTAGACATATTGTCCCAAGCGATACCTAACCCCTCAGTAGCAAATTGTCTGAGGAAACTAGGATATTGAGATACCGTCAAACACCCCGAAGGATCAACAAACGCCACTGGATTGTTTGAACAATACGTATACCAGTTTGAACCATCGCCAATCGGATCTTCCGACGTAAACCGCCCCGTGGTAGCTCTATAACTCCTCGCCCGCAAATAAACCGTCTTCGTCTTAACATTTCAAAATCAAAGGTCTCCTATAATTTTCATTATATTATAGAAGACCTTATCATATGTTTATACATAAAAGCGTTAACAAAATCGGCATTGAATGACCCAAAAAGAAATGCTTTTCTTAATTAAAATATGTTAATTTATAAAGCTGCACGATATCGAAGGTATTAACTAAATCTCCCTATATTTTTCGTTGATTTTTTGCAATTGGAGATAGAGTTCAGATGCATTCTCCATATTCCATCCCCAGACTTTAAACGCGTATCCAAATGACATCAGATATCTATATTGTTGCGTATTAGGCGGTAATTCCTCTCTATTATTTATTTTTTTAAGTAAAGCTTTCAGATCAGGTATTACATAACTTTCTAATTGCTCAATAGTACTTTCACCCAATATCCCATCTTTTCTGTCATTCAATTCAGACTCTGCTAATTGTAATCCATAACTTATATCCTGTACAAAATCACTATAACGATAGCTCATATAAATCTCCTTAATATTATTTTAGTAACGAAGGATCTGGAATATAAATCTGATAGCCTCCACCTAGTTGTTCAAAGTTTCGCGCAACCGTTCCCTCAAGAATTGTAGTTCCCTTTGGTATTGTATAGGTTGCCATATTTCCAACAGAATTTACGGGAGGTAAGGCTAATTTAGATATGGGATCACTATACTGGTAGGGGGTAACCCAAAAGCTCTTTGGATTTGCACCATTACCATAGTATCTATAAACTGTCAAATCTTTCGTCAGCGTTGTAACTTTAGCATCACTGGTAAAAGCTTTCCTGACGTCATCTCGAAAACTTGCAGGAACATTTGAATTTATAAAATTGTCTACTTTCCTTGCATTCATAATACTCTTAGCCGACTTCACAGAACCGTTAAGCATAGCAGCAAGCCCAACTGTTTCTTCATAAGCACCCGCTGTACGATGTGCTAACTCGGTTAATTGTTCATCTGTTAATTCGAGATCTGGATCAAATAAATCATAATTATTAATAAGATATCTCAAATCCCCTGACAGTCCATCCCAAACATTTTGTCCCATTGCACTGATCAAATCATTTACAGTTATCTCACCAGTAGCTAAAGCTTTACCTGTTTCGTATATTGCATTAGCAGCGTCTTTTGCATTTTGCAGGCTTTCCAATAGATTTGTAGACAAATTGTCCCAAGAGATACCTAACCCCTTAGTAGCAAATTGTCTAAGGAAACTAGGATATTGAGATACCGTCAAACACCCCGAAGGATCAACAAACGCCACTGGATTGTTTGAACAATACGTATACCAGTTTGAACCATCGCCAATCGGATCTTCTGAAGTAAATCGCCCCGTGGAAGATCTATAATCCTCGCCCGCAAATAAACCGTCTTCATCTTAACATCAAAATACTACCCCACAATATCGAAACGGATTCTCCTCCCAACCAAATACCATAGTTTTGATTCTGCCTTTCTGTCAACTTCCTTACCTTATAGCTATGATGCAAGCCATCCGCACCTATACTGACAACCAATCCTCTGTTAATCCTGATTGATTCCAATCAATTGGTTAAAACCACTATAATTACGCCAATCACAAACCGTTAGTTTCCATTCTCCAGAAAGTTTAACTCGACTTTGATAACTTGGTCTCGGATCCTTTTTCTCTCAAATTATGAATGTCTCATTGCTATTTGCATCATAACAAAATCGCTGAAGTTCCATTACCATTCCCTATTTCTTAGAGTGCACTTTGATACCCAGCTAAAAGATTTAGAACTGTACATTTCTGTTTTTCTAATCGGGTTAATGGTACAAAGCCCAGCATAACCGGGCTTTGTGTTGTTAAATACGTTACTAAAACAAATGATCTTGATATGGGGCTTCGATAAGGATCTTATTAATTTCTTCTTCAGCCCTTTTCTCATAATCTTCACCTATTATAGCAAAAAGTTGTAACTCTTTCTTAAACAATAAACGCCTTGGGTCTTTACCTTTTAATCTATGTTTTAACTCATATGTCAATGACATATTAAAAATTTGATTACTAAGTACCCAATAAGATAATTCAAAGAATTCCTTTGTTTCCTTATGCATACTAACTTTTCCTTTTTCACTATAACAATAGTGATAACCCTTTTTATCGGTGTAACAATAAGCCCCTTCCATGTTTTGTGGCATTTCGGTTGAGAAATGAATATCCAATGACTTATAAATGCCTTCTGATTCCGTTAAAGATCTGAGTTTTTCATACTTTAAATTTATTTTTTTTTCTAGTTCTATTGTAGTATACAGCTTATTTGAGCACATACTATTACCTCCCTATTTAGTCAAGTCTTTTTTCCTTTAAAATAAAGGATTTTTTTATT
>DAMAMW010000054.1:0-35719 GCA_032073745.1 Lachnospiraceae bacterium
AAAGTCATCAAGAGTTTAGCGCAAACTGGCCCCGGTGCCGCTGAAAATCACTTGCCACAGCCTTAGAAACACCCCACCGAGAGAACGGAACCGATTCCGGTTCAACCCAACCTAACGCCCCACGTTCTCCTGGCCACTATAAACAACAGCCCCTATTACCCCAGCATTAAACACAATCAGGCAATTTTTCATCCAGGTAAAATAAAATTTAGAAACATTCGTAAGAACTGCAAGATTGAAACTCAGTCTGAAGTGTGTTAAAATAAAAAAGATTGACATAACGCGAAAGATTAAGTTCAGAAAGGATCCGCCTTTAACAATGAAAAGAGACCGAATGATAAAAAAGATTGCTGTTCTGGGTATGACCATGGCAGCTGTGATGATGCTTGCAGGATGTAACGAATCGCAGAATCCCCCTGCGGAAGAATCAACTGAAGATATAGAGATACTTCGGATTGATAATAATAATTCCGGGGTAGCACCGGATGAGACGGTCATGGCATTGACGCCGGACGGGCCGCTGCTTCCTTCGGTGGAGGGCGTAGAGGCAGAGTATACCGAACCGATACCAGACTATCTGCGGGTGGGGATGCAGCATCCGATTGTAGCTGTATTGCAGGAACGATTGATGGATCTGGGTTTTATGGATTATGATGAACCGACCGAACTATACGGAGAGGTAACCCAGAACGCAGTCAAAGTATATCAGCGGCAGAATCAGCTGGTGCAGGACGGCATCATCGGACCCGATACCCTGGAAGCTATTTTATCACCGGATGCGAAGTATTATGCGGCGCAGCATGGTGACGTCGGTGACGATATTCAGCGGATTCAAAACCGGTTATATGAAATGGGATATCTGGCAACGGCCAATCTGGTCACCGGTACATTCGGTGACAGTACCCAGGAAGCCGTTGAGAAGATGCAGAGCATGAACAACCTTGAGCAGGACGGCAAAGTCGGCCGCAAGACCATGAATCTGTTATACAGTGATGAAGTTAAACCGAATATGCTGTCATATGGTGAAAAAAGTGATGTGGTACTGGCTGCGCAGCAGCGTCTGAAGCTGCTTGGTTATATGACCTCGGAACCGGATGGGGCATATGGAAATGATACAATTATAGCGGTAAAGCAGTTTCAGTCACGAAACGATCAGGTTGTGGACGGTTATCTCGGCCCATCAACCAGAATAATGCTCAACAGTTCCGATGCCGTACCAAACGGACTTGGGCTTGGTGACAGCGGTGATACCGTACAGCGGGTTCAGAACATGCTTAGTCAGTTGGGATATCTGAATTCCGGCAATACTACCGGCTACTACGGCGAAGTGACAGAGAATGCAGTAAAGCTGTTTCAGCGAACCAATGGTCTGTCGGCAGACGGCTCCGTTGGCGCCATCACAATGGCAAAGCTGACGAGTAACGAAGCCAGGCGGGCACCGGCCAATTCCGGCGGTTCCAGCGGCGGCAGCTCCGGCGGCAGCACTTCCAGGCCAAACAATAACAACAATAACTCATCCGGCGGCAGCAGTTCCGGCGGCAGTACCAGTACTCCGAATACCGGATATGCAAGCGGCGGTGCGAGCACTCTGATTGCAGTTGCCCAATCGAAGCTTGGCAGTCCATATGTATGGGGCGCCAAAGGACCCAACTCGTTTGACTGTTCCGGTTTTGTATACTGGTGTCTGAATCAGGCCGGAGTACGGCAGAGTTACCTGACTTCTTCCGGCTGGCAGAGTGTCGGCAAGTATACCAAGATCACCAGCTTTTCCAATCTGCGTGCCGGTGATATCATTGTCGTCAGAGGCCATGTCGGAATCGTTGCAGGCGGCGGGATGGTAATCGATGCTTCATCCGGTAACGGAAGAGTCGTCCATCGTTCACTTGGATCCTGGTGGTCAAAGAACTTTATCTGTGGCTGGAGAATATTTGGATAAACATACATGTAATAATAAAACCTCAGAAAGAAGCTTATTCGGCTTCTTCCTGAGGTTTTTTAATGGTAAATCCTATCTTTACTTTGAACAGATCGGCATCTGTGACGATCTGAAAGCTTCCGCCCTGTAACGTAGTCAGGCTTTTGGCTATCGACAGGCCCAGCCCGCTTCCTTCAGTGGTACGGGATACATCACCGCGGACAAAACGTTCGGTGAGGTCATCACCTGCGATATTGAGCGGATTCTCAGACATATTTTTAATAATTACATATGCCTTTGTTTCGTCTTTTTCAATGTCGACATAGACCCGGCTGTTTTCCATCGCATACTTGTAGGCGTTGTTATAAAGATTCTCAAGGACACGCCACAGATGTCTGCCGTCAGCTTCAATAATTATGGGTTCTGACGGTAATTCGGAGACCAGCCCGAGATGCCGGGTGGCATATTTATCTTCAAATTCGCCGTTTGTCTGCCAGATCATTTCCACCAGATCCAGTTCGGTCATTTCCAGTTTGATATTGCCGGAACTTGCTTTGGATGCTTCGACCAGATCTTCCGTCAGGGTCTTGAGCCGCTGGGACTTTTGTTCCAGTACATTCAGATATTCCCTGATCTTGGGATCCTGAATATTTTCACGCTTGATCAGATCAATATAATTAATAATCGATGTCAGAGGCGTTTTGATATCATGTGATACATTGGTAATCAGGTCGGCCTTTAACCGTTCGCTCTTGAACTGATCCTGCAGAGCCTGTTCCAGACCGGTTCCGATGCTGTTGAGCTTCCTGGCCAGTTCCAGTTCCATACCGGTAAATCCGGACAGATCCATCTGATATGAAGTATCGCCGCCGGCAATCCGTGATACCGTATCGACGATCCGGTCCTGCTGCAGGGCTAAGGTAAACAGCCGGTGGAAGATATAGTAATCAACAGCAAGCAATCCTAAGGCCAGGATAATACATATAACGATAACCGGCGGCAGACTGCGGTGCCGGTATAAAAGGATAATACCTGTTACCACGGCAATCTGTATCGCCACAAAGGTAAAATAAAAAACGGACAGGCGATAAGTGTGTGTTCTGTGGTTGATGTAAGAGGATATATTATTTATCAGATGGTGCAGTGTACTGTTGGTCCAAAGTTGTCTGGTTTTGTACCTTCTAAGCAGGCTGAAAGCACCGAAGAGACAGCACAGATAAATAATAACAGCGCGCATCATCCGCTCTAAAAATGACCATTCAGCTTCGATTACAAGTAAATGTATGAGTTTGTAGCCGATCTTTTCGCCTAAAAATAACATGAAGGCAGCCAGCAGTGCAGTCAGCAAAATGCAGCTTTCGGTACTGATCAGGTCAAGTCCGTGCAGCCGGAGTGAACCGGCATCTTTGGTCTGGTAACCGGATACGATAACCAGGTAATACAGTGTCAGCAGACAGCCGATAATACCTGCAATCATTCGCAGGAAAGACTCAAAAGAACGTTCATGCATGGCCAGGTAATCTGTATTGGCAGCTGAATAGGAATCCTCAAACGGATAGTTCGTATCAACAGCGACCATCATATGATAATACGGGGCATCATAATAGTTGTTCTCCTCCATGACAGAGGTGATATCAGGCGGCAGCTGATCCATATTGGTATCGACCTGGATTGAATCACTGGCCAGATAACAGTAACGCCCCATTGTTCTTAACTGTTTCAGGGTCATGTCGTAGGCATTGCTGTATACGATCTGGTCTTCGTGGTCGTTCCGGTACACAACCTGAAAATACAGATTGGATGGATTAGCAATAAAATGATGGTAAACGGTGTAATATTCACTCAATGCCGCTAAAACCTCACGGGTCAGATCAAGCAGGGATGCATAGGCATCTCCGGGCTCGTTGATTTCGCGGTTGATGTCATAAGCCCGCCAGTTGACCAGACAGTCTTTGGTTGTAGATGTGGTATCATAGACAAACAGGTCATTAACCACTTCAAACTGTTCATTCAGATAAAAACCCTGCCCCTGTGCATAACGGATGACTTCTTCCAGTGTGTAGATGATCTCCGGACCATCACCGCGGTTAAATGAGAACATTTCCTTGGACAGGTCAAGTGCGCCGTCGGTTTCAAAAACGTCCCGGTACCTGACGTAGTTGAAAATGTGTGCCATATCTTCCTGTACCTGATCCTGAAATGCCGGGGAATCATCATAGTTGTTGTCAAACAGCCAGTCAATACCATTGCCGATGGTACTGCCGAGGTAAAGCGTAGTGATACCGGATACTGCCAGCGTCAGGAAAATAGCGTGGAGCAAAACAGCAATATTTTTCTTGATCTGCAGTGAGTAATCTTTTAATTTCATAACAGCACCTATTGTTTCTCGATTTTATATCCGACACCCCAGACCACTTTCAGGTAACGGGGTTCTCTGGGATTGATCTCGATCTTTTCCCGGATGTGGCGGATATGTACTGCTACGGTATTGTCGGCACCGATGGCCTCTTCGTTCCAGATCTGTTTATATATTTCATCAATAGAAAATACCTTTCCGGCATTTTTGACAAGCAGCAGCAGGATATGGTATTCAATCGGGGTCAGCTTGATCAGTTCGTCATCTACCCAGACTTCCTTGGTATCGTCATTGATGGTCAGTCCGCCGCATTTATAGACCTGTTCATCGGAAACCACAGGCAGATTGCCGAGCTGGGTATAGCGGCGCAGCTGTGATTTGACCCGGGCAACCAGTTCGAGCGGACTGAAGGGCTTGGAGATATAATCGTCGGCCCCGATATTCAGTCCCAGAATCTTGTCCGTATCTTCTGACTTGGCAGACAGAATAATAATCGGAATACTGCTGTCTTCCCTGACTTTCAGGATGGTACGGATCCCGTCGAGTCCCGGCATCATAACATCTACGATCATTAAATCTACTTCCTGACCTTCCAGAAGCTCCAGGGCTTCGTAACCGTCATAAGCCTTAATTACCTCAAAACCTTCTCCGGTCAGATAGATCTCTATGGCTTCTACTATTTCTTTATCATCATCACATACTAAAATCTTTTGCATGGAATAACCTCCTTTTATGTACCAGTATACAACAAAAGAGGTCTTACCGCAATTGGTAAGACCTCAAGTTACCTGGCAAACTATTGATATCGTTATTGATAATCACAGACATTCAGCCACTGATGAAGCAGTTCGGATTCCTCCGGACGTTTTTTCGAGAGCTGCGCAGCCGCTACCAGAGGCAGCCACTGCTGTACATAACGCATGTCTGTGCCGGTTTTCCGGCAGAATAAATCCATGTACTTGTCGGCACGGTCCTGATTCTCAAGACAGAACAGAAGATAGGTTCTGGCCACATCCGCACTGGCATTGCCCTGCGTTGCGTGAACCCAGTCAAATACATAAAGGCTGCCGTCTTCTTTCATAATGATGTTAGACGGCTGGAAGTCGCCGTGGCATAACTTGGTATGCTTCGGCATTCCGTTCAGGCGGGTAAGGAGGTCATAGCGGTTAACAGTGCTCAGTTCCTCGATTTCTGAAATCTGGCGTTCCATCTTGTCTTTCAGCTTGTTCAGCAGCGGACAGCTTTTTGAATGGATCAACAGCTGCAGATCGAGCATCTGATTCATGTACTCATCCAGTTTATCCGGATTTTCATCCATTAACTGCTGTAATGTCTTGCCGTCAATGAAATCTTTTGTAATGGACCAGCATCCGTCATCGTCAACAGAAACTTCCAGAACTTCAGGAATGTTGATGCCGCCGATTTCTTCAACTCTGGCGTTGATAATCGCTTCGTTTAAGACCTCTGATTTGGGAAATCCTTTGCAAAATACTTTAATTGCTTTGTTGCCGTCCCGATAAACGCTTTTGGCAGCATTCTGGGAAATTAGATTTCTTGCCATGTGTATCGCTCCTTCCCTGTTTCGTGATATCAATTGTTGTTAGGTCGCTATTTATTTTACTACAAAACTTTTGAAATGTATACTTATTTTTGATAAAAATTTAACGAACATTTATGCCTGATAAACTAAAATTGCGGTTCCATAAGCAGCCAGCGGAACAGAAACGGAATATGGGCGTCCGTCACATTCCTTTTTTACAGCCTTATAAACAGATGGTTTATCTTCCGGCAGATACAGGCCGTGCTCCTGATCCAAAAGCAGCGTATACTTCCCTGCTTTTGGTACGCCTGCCTTGTAATCAGGGTAGGCGACGGGGGTAAAGTTACAGATGAAAATCAGGTGTTTTTTACTGTTTTTGCTATGCCGGATGAAGCTGAAGATGCTGCGGTTTCCGTCATTGGCATTAATCCACTCGAAACCGTCCCAGGTGTCATCAGATTCGTAAAGCGCCGGATAATTTTGATAAATTTGTAACAAACTTCTGGTGTAATTGTGAAGATCCTTATGAAGATCCTCCTCAGTCAGGTACCAGTCGAGAGAAGTGGATTCGTCCCATTCATGAAGCTGGCCGAAATCCTGCCCCATAAACAGCAGCTTTTTGCCCGGATGACCGATCATGAAGGTGTAGCCGGCTTTTAAGTTGGCAAATTTATCTTCAAGAAGTCCCGGCATTTTATTAATCATCGAACATTTCAGGTGAACGACTTCGTCGTGGGAGAGAACCAGAATAAAATTCTCACTCGTGAAGTAGGTAAGGCCAAACGTCATTTTATTGTGATTGGCTTTGCGGAAATATGGATCCTGTTTCATGTATTCCAGGAAATCGTGCATCCAGCCCATATTCCACTTGAAGGTAAAGCCCAGGCCGCCATCGGCCGGATCGTGAGTCACCAGCGGCCAGGCGGTGGATTCCTCGGCGATCATCATGGCACCATTGCCGCGGGAAACGATGACGCTGTTTAAATGACGGAAGAACTCGATCGCTTCCAGATTCTGGTTGCCGCCATACTGATTCGGGACCCACTGGCCATGTTCACGGCCGTAATCCAGATACAGCATTGATGCGACGGCATCGACCCGCAGTCCGTCGACGTGGAAGTGATTTACCCAGTAGAGGGCATTGGCAATCAGGAAGTTGGATACCTCGTGCTTGCTGTAATCAAAGACCTTCGTCCCCCAGTCGGGGTGCTCGCCTTTTCTGGAGTCGGCATATTCATAAAGTGCTTCACCATCAAAATCGGCCAGTCCGTGGGCATCCCGCGGAAAATGGGCAGGAACCCAGTCGAGGATAATGCCGATGCCTTTTTTGTGCAGGTAGTTGACAAAGTACATGAAGTCTTCGGGCGTGCCGTAACGTGAAGTCGGGGCATAATATCCGGTCACCTGATAACCCCAGGAACCATCGTAAGGATACTCGGCAATACCCATCAGTTCAACATGGGTATATCCCATGGTTGTAACGTATTCGGCCAGTTCACGGGCGGCTTCCCGGTATGTATAGAATCCGTCCTTTTCCGGTCGGTTTTTCTGTTTCCATGAGCCAAGATGGACCTCATAAATACTGATGGGGTTATGTCTCGGGTCTTCGGTCTGACGTTTTTTCATCCAGGCCGAGTCAGTCCACCGGTACTTTTTGCCCGGACAGGTGACCGAAGCTGTGCCGGGACGGTATTCCGCGTACCGGGCATAAGGATCTGCCTTGAATAACAGTTTTCCGGTACCGGTAGTGATGACAAATTTGTAAAGTTCATCAGCTCCGAGGTCCGGAATGAAAGTTTCATAAATACCAGAGGTCTCCAGAACTTCCATCGGATTGGCATACGGATCCCAGCCGTTGAAATCGCCGACGACACTGACGGCGGCAGCATGTGGTGCCCAGACCGAAAAGTAGTAGCCATCGATACCGTTATGGGTATAGGGATGAGCTCCCAGCTTGTCATAAATCTCGTAGTGTGTGCCATTGCCGAACAAATAGCGGTCAACCTCAGTTATAAATCCCATTCCTGTTTCAGCCATCAGTTAATCCTCCCTGATCTTTAATATCATACCTGTGCATGCGGGCAAGGTAAGTGTAAGTTTTCCGTCCTTAACCGGCAGGATGGATTCGTCCGTCAGGTTCCTCGCGCTCTGCGCTGCAAGCGGAACCGGCAGTGAAATAACAGCTTCCTGATTGTCACAGTTTATTGCAGTAATAACAGCGGATCCCTGAGTGTGGCGGGCATATGCATACTGACGGTTTGTCAGTACCAGTTCCTGGTAACGCCCTTCGTGAAATTCCGGATTGCCCGTATGAATTGCGGATAACCGGCCGATATATTCGGTCAGGTCATTACACGCCTGCTCCATTTCAGCAGCAGACACGCATGGACGCAGGGCGGTATCGCTGTCTTTGCCCCGCAATCCTTCAATTCCCCATTCGCCGCCATAATAGATCGACGGGATCCCCGGCAGTGTCATCAGCAGAAGGTAGGCGAGCGGCAGATGCTCCCTGTGGCTCAGCTTGCTGGCGATCCGGTTCTCATCATGGTTATCCAGAAATGTATAGAGTTTCGGCCCGATAGCTTCCAGACGCTTGACATTATGGGCAATTTCAAAAAAATTGTAATCATTAAGTCCTGAATAAAGGCTCTTATGTAACTCATAATTAGTTACCGAGTGGAGCATGCCGGGACCTGCCCAGCGGCTGTAATCGCCGTGAATGACTTCACCCATCAGCCAGAAATCGTCTTTCATCTGCCCGGTCTGCTGCCGCATCTGTTCCATAAAACCAAAGTCCAGGACATTGGCACAGTCGAGCCGGATTCCATCAATATCGAATTCGGATATCCAGAAGCGGATGACATCAAATAAATAATCTTTAACATCCGGATTCTGCAGATTCAGGCAGGGCAGCTGATAATGTCCCTGCCAGGCTTCATAGCTGAATGGATCGCCCATCGGGCTGCCGCAGCCGAAATTAATCCCGCGGTACCAGCTGCAATAAGGCGAAGCCTGACCGTGCTGCAGGATATCCCGGAAAGCAAAGAACTCGCGGCCGGTATGGTTGAAGACACCGTCAACGACAACTTTGATGCCGGCTTCGTGACACAGCGCGGTGAAACGGGAAAAGCTTTCGTTGGTGCCGAGGCGGCGATCCACCAGTTTGAAATCTTTTGTATCATATCCGTGTGAGGAAGACTCGAAAAGCGGGCCGATATAGATGGCATTGCAGCCCAGGTCCCGGATATGCGGGATCCACAGTGTCAGCTCCTGAAACCGATTTGTGACAGGGCCTTCCGTATTCTGTGCGGGTGCGCCGGTCATTCCCAGTGGGTACATGTGATAAAACACCGATTGTGTGTACCAGGTATTCATAAGCCAAAGTCCTCCTGTAAATGTTTAGTTCTCCTGCATTTTGAAAGGCTACGAGATTTCCTCAAGCAGCTTGAATCTGCGGAGCAGGAACTGATATTTCAGCTGGGCCGCATTCAGTTCATAGATACAGCAATCGATCAGCGTCGGATCAACCACCTGTTCAAAATGGTTGCGTGCGGCATCGATCGTGTTTTTCGTCCGGGTGATCTCTTCCCGGAGCTCAGAGTCATTTAATTCGAGTTCGTAATCATAAGAATCCTGTTTCTTTTTCCAGATCGCCATATTCTTCATCTCCTGATAATTTGTCAACGTAAGGATACTGTACTAGTATCTGCTGAATATGGGAAAGTTATGCATTGAGCATGGTGTTACCTTTTCTAACTGTACTATCACATTTCAAGAATCTCCTCCACCAATACCCCCAATCTCATCAGCTGTCTCGTACTTTCCTTCAAATTCAGCCGATAGTAATTGGCGGTTCCGGACTGCTGAACAGTGACCAGACCGGAATCTTTTAAAATTTTCAAATGGTGGGAAACGGCCGGCCGGGACAGGCTGGTTCCTCTGGTGATTTCGTTGACGTTCAGTCCCTGCCTGCTGCCGTTTTGCATCGCACGGGTCAGGGCTTCAATGATTCCGAGACGCACCTCATCCCCCAGGGCAATAAAAAGGGGCATGCAGATATGAAATTGCTGCTCCAGTTCTTTGTGGGAATCCATCCGGCACCTCCTTGGTTCAAAAATTTAAACTAACTATATTCTATCATCCTGCCCTGTCAGTGTCAACGTAAATACAGTCAATTCGTTCGCCCGATTTCACCAAAGTTGGCAGTGGATTTTTGTGGAAAAAAGGGGTTGACATCGAGGGGGAAAATGTGCATAATATAAAAACAGTCACTGCCTGTTCCGGGCAGTCTGGTAAATAAAGTTTTGCCCTGTTCTGAGGGTGTCCGGCCGATTCGGCCAGTTATTTCAGTTTTGGAAAATATGATATCAGAAATGAGGTGATGGTGTAGAGCTGTTTCTTTTGTGTACTCTGCTAACAGTCTGTGCGTGGAATGATATAAAATACCGCAAAGTTAAAAATCTGTGGCTGCTGTCAGGTACACTCGCCGGAATTATGTTCCGGGGAAGTTTGTTTTTGTTTTCTGCCGTCGTAGTACTTATTGCAGTGTTTTGTTTATTTCGGGCCGGTCTGCTGAGCGGCGGGGACGGCAAGCTGATGGCCCTCATTGCAGGCTATCTTGGATTAAATGATGGAATTATCGCGATCGGAATTGGAATGATCGTCGGGGTGTTCTGGTCACTGTGCTTTCATACGCACAGAAGGTGCATTCCGGTTCGGATGAACATGTTATTCGCCTATATCAGGCAATTAATTCTCACAGGAAAAACAACCGCATATTATTCGCCGGAGTATCACCGTGACGGGGAGACCATACCGCTGGCAGCCTGTCTGGCGATTGGTACCGGTATCTGGCTCTGGATAACCCGGTTGGTATAAATCAGGAAAGGAGTTATATGAAGCGGATTATGGCAATTTATGACACCGATCCCTGCTATGCTGATAAATTTGCAGAATTTGTCAATCGCCGGGAACAGTGTCCGTTTACAGCCGTTTCCTTTACCAGCGTAGAACACCTGCAGGCTTATGCCGGAAGACAGCAGGTTGAACTGCTGCTCGCAGGCAGCGGCGTAAAAAGCGATTCGCTGGATGAGGTAAGCGCTGCCCAGACTGTCTGGCTGGCAGGGGATCACAGCGGCCGGGGTGACGGCGGAGCGGTGGTGTATCAGTATCAGTCGGCAGACAGTGTGCTGCGTGAGGTGATCGCCTGCTACCAGAGACAGACAAGTCAGAGTCTGGATACCATCTGCGGGATCAGCAGCAATATTATTGGTGTATATTCACCGGTCAACCGGTGCGGCAAGACCGGTTTCTGCCTCACGCTTGGCAGAATTCTGGCCAGGGACAGCCGGGTTTTGTATATCAGTCTGGAGGAAAACTCGGGTTTTACCCGGTTAATGGGGCGGGAGCATAAGACCTGCCTGGCCGATTTTATTTATTATTTCCGGCAGCGGACGGAGCAGGGGATGAGTCTTGCCTCCTTTGTCTACAGCCTCGATGAACTGGATTATATACCGCCGGTGATATACGGGGAAGACCTCGCACAGCTGACATTAGAGGAACTGGAACAGATCCTGTCTTATGTGGGGCGGTGCGGCGGATACGATATCATTATCGTCGATTTTGCCCAGTTTGGCAAAGGAATTGAGCAGCTGTTTTCCATATGCAGCCGGTTATATATACCGGTGCTGGACGATAGTATTTCACAGGCGAAGCTAGAGGAGTGGCAGCATTTTCTGGAGTATTCCGGACAGGCGAATCTGTGGGAACAGATGGAGATGATCCGTGTCCCCGCACAGCGGGAGGCGCCGGCTGATACGATTCTGGATCAGCTGCTGTGGGGGGAGACCGGAGGTTATATCCGCAAGCTCCTCCAGATGCAGGATAAGGAGACACCATGGAAGCATTAAGCAGCGGCAGCATTCTGGAAGATCTGCGGATTCAGTTAAGAGAACAGCTGCAGAACTGCGGTCAGATCGGAGACGAGGAGTTGTTCACCTATATTAATGAGGCAATCGGGGAGGTGGCCAGCCGGGAGTTTCTGCCGCTGAAACAGCGGATTGAGATAAGGAACCGGTTGTTTGATGGTTTCCGGCGTCTGGGTATCCTGCAGGAACTTGTTGATGACCCGGAAGTAACGGAGATCATGGTCAATGGAAGAGAACATATCTTTATTGAAAAAAGAGGTTCCATCACCCGTTGGGGCCATGGATTCGAGGAAGTAGAGCAGTTGGAGGACCTGATCCAGCAGATTGTCAGCCGGATCAACCGTACGGTTAACGTATCAAATCCGATTGCCGATGCCCGGCTGGAAGACGGCTCACGGGTACATGTAGTCCTTCCGCCGGCCGCACTCGACGGTCCGGTTGTGACGATCCGAAAGTTTCCGGAACCGATTGATACGAAACGGCTGCTGATGCTGGGATCGTTGAATGAAGAGGCGGCAGCATTTCTGGAGAAGCTTGTGAAGGCAGGATATAACCTGTTCATCAGCGGCGGCACCGGTTCGGGGAAAACATCATTCCTGAATGCCATGTCAGGATTCATTCCGGCTGAAGACCGGGTGATTACAATAGAAGATTCCGCCGAACTGCAGATCCGCCAGGTGGCGAACCTGGTGCGTCTGGAAACCAGAAGTGCCAATGCCGAAGGGGAAGGGGCGATCGAGATCGGTGATCTGATCCGGGCGTCCCTGAGAATGAGACCAGACAGAATTATAGTCGGAGAAGTCCGCGGAAAAGAATGTCTCGACATGCTCCAGGCACTCAACACCGGTCACAGCGGCAGTCTGTCTACCGGTCACGGCAACAGCCCCGGAGACATGCTGTCCCGTCTGGAGACGATGACTTTAATGGGGGCTGATATTCCGCTGGCTGCCGTCCGCAGTCAGATTGCATCGGCAATAGATATACTGGTGCATCTGGGACGGCTTCGGGACAAGAGCAGAAAGGTTCTTGAGATAGTAGAAGTAGGAGGATATATCGATGGTGAGATCAGGCTCAATCCCCTCTACCGCTTCGAAGAAAGTTTCGGGCAGGATGGCGGACCGGCCGGCAGGAAGGTCAGGGGTACCCTCAGGAAGGTCGGAACCCTCCAGGCGACCGGGAAGCTCAGGTCAGCCGGTTATCCGGTATGACCGGTACCGGCTTTCAATAAAAGAGTGGCTTAAGGCAGTGCTGAAAGGAGTGGCAGTATGCATGTTAATCGGGTATACCTTTTACCGCAGCATTATTGTTACCGCCTGTCTTCTGCCGCTGGGTTTTTTGTACCCGCTGTATGAGCGGGAGATTCTTAAAAAGAACCGCCGCAGGGAACTGGCTTCTCAGTTTAAAGAGGGAATGATGATACTGGCCTCTTCATTTGGCGCCGGATATTCGATCGAGAATGCGCTGGCGGCAGGAACAAGAGAGCTGATTCTGTTATACGGAGAAGACGGGCTGATAACAAAAGAGTTTTTATACATGATTCAGCAGATCAGAACCAATCGTCCGGTCGAACAGCTGCTCGAAGATCTGGCTGACCGCAGCGGTCTGGAGGATATCCGTAATTTTTCAGAAGTATTTTGTGTGGCGAAACGAAGCGGCGGCGATCTGGGAGCGATTATGCGCCATACGGCCGATGTGATCAGAGATAAGATGCTGGTCAAGGAAGAGATCGCCACGCTGACAGCGTCCCGGCAGTTTGAGCAGAAAATTATGAATCTGATTCCGTTTTTCATTGTCTTTTACGTGGAAAACTCTTCCCCTCAGTTCTTTGCTCAGATGTATGAGACCGGGCTGGGGCGGATGTTGATGACCGGCTGTCTGATCACGTATCTGATTGCTTATGTGATGGCAAAAAAGATACTGGATATTGAGGTGTAACGATATGGAAAAACATAAGATACAGGCAGCAGCCTGTCTGACTGGAAGCATATTGCTTTATGCAGTCCTGACTCTGACGGCAAAGCCGGTTTCAGTTGTGTCAGAAGATGGGGCAATCACCCGCAGCGGGTATGGTGAAACCAATCAGCAGATACAGCTGTATGTAGACGGACTGGCACAACAGGAACTGCCGCTGATGATAGATGTGGAAGCGCGGCGGTATACCGCCGCGGAGGCGGAAGAAGTATTTGCCCGCGTTATGGAAGGGATGGAGGAACGGATACGGGGAGAGAATGCATCTCTGACGGAGGTGCGCACCGATCTGGTTTTACCGTCATGGCTGGATGATTACGGGATTCGTCTGAGATGGTATTCCTCGGACCCGGAACTTCTGGATCCGGCCGGCAAGATCGGCCGGATCAGCCCGGAATATACGAGCGGGAAGACTTTGATACTTCACGTTCAGCTGTCGGCAGATCAGATAAAGCAGGAATTCGAAATACCGGTTCGTGTTTTACCGCAGGTGCTGTCAGGGAGTCAGCAGCTTGTATCGGATCTTAAAGATGAGATAGAAAGAAGGGAGGAAGGGCAGAAGACAGAAGCCGTCTTAACATTGCCCATGGAATATGAAGGGAAAATCCTGCATTATCGAACGGAGGAAGATACCGGTTACTCCGTACTACTGGTTCTGGGTGTCTTACTGGCAGTCTTATGTTATGCAAAGGCTCAGACCGATGCTCAGGCGCGTACGAAAGATCGGGAAAAACAATTGCTTCTTGACTACGCTGAAATCGTGTCCAAGCTGATGGTATTTATCGGCGCAGGGATGACCATACGTCTGGTGTGGGAGCGGATTGTCAAGGATTATGAACGGTCTTTGAAAGCAGGAAAGCAGCAGAAACGGGCGGCTTATGAGGAGATGTGCCTGACTTACTATCAGATTGAGAGCGGCACTTCGGAAGGCGAGGCTTTTCGTGAATTCGGCCGCCGCTGCCGTCTGCAGCCATATCTGAAATTAAGCAGTTTATTGGAACAAAACCGTAAGGAAGGCAGCAAACACCTGCGGGTCATGCTGCAGACAGAGATGCATGACGCCTGGGAGCTGCGCAAGAATCTGGCCAGGAAGATGGGTGAAGAAGCAGGAACAAAACTGCTGGCCCCCCTGTTTCTGATGCTGGGGATTGTAATGGTTATGATCATGGTACCGGCAATGATGTCAATGGGATAATAATAAGGAGGAAACGGATGAATATGTTATACGATATGAAAGCTTTTTTGTGTGATGAGGATGGAATCGGAGTTATCGAAGTGGTACTTATTCTGGTAGTCCTGATTGGTCTTGTTATCATTTTTAAATCGCAGATTACATCCCTGCTGAATAATGTTTTTACCGAAATAAATAAACAATCGAAAGAAGTCTATTAAGGAGGAGACGGTGATGCGGCTGAAAGGACAGGTGACAATTTTTATCAGTCTGATTATGTTATGTATATTTGCCCTGCTCTGCTGTCTGCTGGAATCAGCCCGGACAGCAGGATCCAGATGGTATCTGCAGATGGCGGCATCATCAGCGATGGATTCCGTATTCAGCCGCTATTATCGTCCGCTGTGGGACCATTACCGGCTGCTCTTTGCTGAGTACATAGACGAGGATGAGATTAGTGAGGATTTTCTGGCTGGCCTGGTGCCTTATCTGGAGACGGACAACTGGTATCCGATGGAAGCCACTGACGTAACAACAGAAGAAAAATATACGGTTGTTGATGATCATGGCAAGTATCTGGAAAAAGAAATCCTGGATTATATGAAGTACGGAATCTGGAATCTGGATTTTGATGCGGAGTCGGTTCAGGGGCTCTGGGACAGTATTTCAGAAGCGGAGGCGGTTAAGGATATCACCGGCAATTACCGGGGACATGCCAATGAAGCGCTGCGGCTGGAGCGGGCCATCGAGGCTGTCAGTGACAGTCTGACTCTTCAGGAATCGTGGAAGGCGAAAGGCTTGTCGGCGCTGCGGCAATATGACGGTCCCGGTTTCAGGAACGCAGCAAAACGTTTTATCAAAGAGTCCGAACGGATGCCCGGACTGGTGGCCTCCTATCGCAGACAAGCGGATGCTCTGGCAAAAGGGCTGGAAGAGAGCCGTCAGGAATTTTTAAGTCAGACGGATGATCTCAGCGGACAGATGAGGGACCTTCTGGAACAGGAGATTCGTCAGTACGAGTCTTATACGGCTCAGGACGGCGAGCACCGTCAGGAGATCGAACAAAAAGAAACGCTGGCACTTGAGCAGATTCCGTTAGTTCAGGCATTGATCGAAGAAGCCCTGGAAGTCGAACGGATCATTGATGAGTGGGAGGATGACGATGAAGATGACGATGGACCCGATCTGGCATCACTGTGGCGCCCGGTACGCCAGAAGTTCGAACAGATTTCCATAACCCCGGTTTCCTTTTCTCATGGGATAGCTGATAAGGAGAAGGAAGGATGGTTAAAGTCGATTGAAGCGATGTGCAGCAACGGGCTGCTTGAGCTTGTGGTTCCAACAGACAGGGAAGTATCGGAGGTGGTTCTGGATCTGGCGGATGCACCTTCGCAGACGACGGCGTGGTCGGAGGGGTTTTCCGATGCGACACTGGCACAGCATGTGTTTGTGAATGAGTACTGCGGCATGTATTTTCCTACATTTTTATCGGAACAGGGGAATTATGAAATGGAATACCTGATTGCCGGGAAAGACAATGACCGGGCGAATCTTGAGCAGGTGGTCCTGCGTCTGCTTGCGGTCAGGGAAGGCCTTAATATGATTCATATTTTATCGAATACTGCCAAAAGGGAGCAGGCCAGGAATCTGGCCATGGTGATCACCGGTGTGGGCGCAGCAACACCAATTGTCTTTGTGGTAACGTTCTTTATTATCTGTGTCTGGGCATTGGGCGAATCGATTATGGATCTTCGGGGATTGCTGGAGGGCGGTCGTGTCGTACTGCTTAAGAATGAAGCGACCTGGAACCTCACATTGGAAAAACTTCTTGCTATGGGCAGCAGCCGGCAGGTTGACGGCGGAACAAGTGAGAGTGGTTTTGGTTACCTGTCCTGGCTGAAGTTTCTGCTGATTACAGAAGACACCGTACGTCAGAATTTCCGGATCATGGATATGATTCAGATGAATTTAAGGCGTGATCAGGAGAATTTCCGGATGCAAAACTGTGTGTATCAATTACGAATCAGAACAAAAGTCTATGGAAAACATGTGTTTTTTGCTCTCGGTTTTGTGGAATTTATGACCGGTGCAGGAGATCACAGTTACCCGATGGAAGTCACTGCGGAACGCACTTATTAATTGAAGGAAAGGGGGCGGAGAGTTATGTCTTTTTCCAAAATCAAATGTCACAATATTTATCTATCCGGTTCAAACCCTCTCCAGGTACGAAACAGCAAGCAAAACAATTTTGGCAAAAAGACATTACTGTCCGTCCCCGCTGCTATGACTCTGGAAGCGGCAATGGTGCTGACCTTGTTTTTATTTGCCTGTGTCTGTCTGATCCTGCCGATGAAGATAATGAATACCGAGCGGAGAATACAGGCGGGACTTGAAGCCGTTGGTGAGGATTTCAGCCGATATGGTTATATTCTGGATGTGCTTGAAAAGGGGGATGTTTTGTCGGTTCCCGGTGTTGATGAGTTCGCCATGAGCTTTTGCCGCTATCTGGCGGCCGGTGTGGCCGAAAGTTATGCCCGCAACCGGGCTCTGGAATATGCCGATACCGATAGTATTTTTAATGTTACAATGCGGCGTTCAAGGATCCTGGAAGATGGCGAGACCTTTGATCTGGTTCTGGATTATTGTATCAGGCTGCCGTTTCCGGTATTGGGACTGGCCTCGCTTGAGCGCAGTGCCAGATGCCAGAGAAGATCCTGGATCGGTCTGGAAGGAAAGCTGGACGAAGGGAGCGGATCATCGGGAAAAGAAGAGGATGAGCTTGTTTATGTTGGAAAAAACGGCAGCCGGTATCATCAGCAGAGGAGCTGCCATTATATTGCGAATGACCTGACTTCGGTTTCTTATGAAGCGTTGGGGGATTTGCGGAACAGCGGCGGCGGAAAGTATTATCCCTGCAGCGTATGCGGAAAGGGGGCAGGTAATGGAAGTACCGTGTATATCATGCCGAGCGGCGGCAGTTTTCACACCAGTAAATCATGTACGGCTATCATCGCTTATGTGCGTGTGGTACCGTTGTCAGAAGTCAGTCATCTGGGACCTTGTTCCTATTGTTCCGGTGGATGAGAAAAGGAGGGAGTTATGGAACGAAGCGGACTGTTTTTGTGTTTTCTGCTGGTAGCAGCCGGGCAGGATATCCGTGAGCAGCATGTGGAGGTGCGTGTTTTTGCTGTTTTTGGAATATTGGCTGCATTGCTGTGCGGATATCAGTGCTATACCGGCAGTTGGAACGGCTGGATCGAAATAATCAGCAGTTTATGTATTGCTGCAGGGCTGCTGGGAGCTGCATATTTCTGGAAGGGTGCGATTGGTGCGGGAGACGGCTGTTTTTTTCTGGTCAGCGGGCTGCTGCTTGGGTTCTGGGAGAATCTGGCACTGCTTTTTTACGGCATGATGCTGTGTGGAAGTTACTGTCTGATCAAAATGGTTTTTCAGCAGATCACCGATGGCAAAATTGCAAAAAGCCAGACAGTACCGTTTCTGCCGTTTCTGGTGCCGGTGGGATTCTGGCTGGTTTTAGGGAGGTGATGTTATATATGAGAAAGAAACTGAGAGCAGGATATACGGTGGAAGCAGCCGGTGTAATGTCGGCAGTATTATTTACGATTATGATTATATTGCGGGCGGCATTTATGCTGCAGGCAGAGGTGAGCGGGATTATGAATGTACACCGGCAGGTGGAGGCAGAACGGCATGCCATTGCCAGTCAGGATGAAAAGAAGGTTGAGAAATCCGGTCAGGGAAACGGCTGGAGTATTACCATCAGTTCACCTGTTTTTCGCCCTGAGGCATCACTGCGCTTGTGGAGTATAGTGGAGGACGCCAAGTGAATATCAGTTACCGCAGAGAGATGAAACGAAATTATCTGATCATCGAGCCGGAAGAAATGACATGGGGTGGCTATGAGTATCAGATGATACTGGAACATTCAATAAACGGGCTGCTGCCTTTTTCGATGATGCAGACAGACGGTCAGACCCGTTTTTATTATGAGATCACTTCCAGACAGCCCCTTACCCGTTTGCTCGAGGGAAGAACGATATCTGAGGAGGAAGTCCGCAAGCTGATATTTGGCATTGCGGCAGTGCTTGATCAGTTGGATCTGTATCTGCTCAGTGAAAGCAGCATTCTGCTGATGCCGGAATACGTTTATATCGAACCTGATACGTTTCGCCTGTGGCTGTGCCTGGTACCCGGGCTTAACCATGACTTTCCGCTGGCCTGCGGGAAACTGCTGGAGTATCTGCTTGGTCATGTAGATCATCAGAATAAGGACTGCGTGGTATTGACATATGGTTTATATCAGGAAACGAGAAAGGAAAATTACGGTATCAGGGATATTATGAAGCTGATGCAAAACCATCAGCCCGGAATATCAGAACGAAAGATAGAAAATACACCGGAAGTTCAACTGTATTCTGAACCATATGACCGGTTCGGTGAAGCAAAAGAACCTGCCGGCTGGAAGGAGAAGACAAAAGGATGGTTTTCCAGAAAAAGAAGCATAATAGAAAGACAGACCGAAAGGGAAGAGCAGCTGCCATGGAAGCATACTATCATGGAGGCTGCAGAGCCGCCGGCAACCGATTTTATCCCCGTGGGACAAGATACGGCATTGCTGTCAGACAGCGGCGGGCGCAGTGACGGCAGTGGTGCATGGCTGCATTCGCTTGACGGGGAGTCAGAAGATATTGCATTGAGATATTTTCCGTTTGTGATCGGCAAACAGTCAAATCTGGTTGATTATATGCTGGATAAGGACACGGTAAGCCGTCTGCATCTTAAAATCGATAAGTCAGAAGAGAAGTATTTCATTACGGATCTTAATTCAACAAACGGAACCTGGATTAAAGGGATGCAGCTTGAGAATAATGAGACAAAAGAGTTGATATCCGGGGATGAGGTACAGATTTCGATGTTAAAATATCGTTTTTTATCATAAAATGTCGAAAATACTTAACAAAATTTACCAGTTATGATACAATACAGAATTATACGTAAACGGATAACAGACAGGAGACCTATCCAGATGTATAGTACAGCCAAAAGAAAGACCTGGGTGAATGGTGCGCTGATCATACTGAATCTATTGTATTTTTTGTTTTTGGAGATCAGCGGTTCCAGTGAAGACACACGGCATATGTTGAAATATGGTGCGATGTATGCACCATATGTTTTAGAAAAGCATGAATATTATCGCATTTTTACTGCAATGTTTATGCATTTCGGAATTAATCATCTTGCCAACAATATGCTGGTTCTTTTTGTGCTGGGCGAACACCTGGAACGCGCACTGGGAAGTGTGAAATATATTCTGTTCTATATCCTGTGTGGTATCGGTGCAAATGTGGTTTCTATGGCAGTGGGAATACAGGAAGAGATTCCGGCTGTCGGTGCAGGAGCATCAGGGGCTGTCTTTGGAGTCATCGGGGGGCTTTTGTATGCCGTGATTGTAAACAAAGGAAGGCTGGAAGATCTGAGTACCCGTCAGTTAATACTTGTGATTGTGTTTTCCCTTTATTTTGGTTTTACCAGTATCAATGTTGATAACGTCGCCCATGTAGCCGGACTGGCTATCGGCATTATTCTCGGCGCTATCCTGTACCGGAAACCAAAAAGGACTCCAATTCAGGAGTTATGGGATTATCATAAATAAAAAACAGGGAGGAAAATGACATGAAAGACAATGACTGCATCTTTTGTAAGATTGCTAATGGTGAGATACCGGCAGCAACTGTATACGAAGATCAGGATTGTAGGGTGATTTTGGATATGAGCCCAGCTTCCAAAGGCCATGCACTGATATTACCCAAGCATCATTTTAAAGATCTTTGTGATGCAGACTCAGATGTAACCGCAAAAATACTGCCATTGGCAGGAAAAGTGGGAACAGCAATGAAAAAGAGCCTGGGGGCTTCTGGTTTTAACGTAGTCCAGAACAATGGTTCAACTGCCGGTCAAACAGTATTTCATCTGCATGTCCATGTGATTCCGAGATATGAGAATGGTCCTGCCATGCTCTCATGGAATCCGGGAACAGCCGAATCGGCTGAGCTTATGCAGGTCTCAGAATCTATCAGAAAAGAGTTGCAGTAATGCAATAGGAGGAAACATGACGTCATCGGACAAACTGTTTCGCTCCATTTATGAGCGGTATTATCCATATCTTCTTAAAAAAGCAATAAGTCTTGGTGTAGATGAAAAAGATGCTGAAGACCTGGTTCAGGAAACGTTTGTGTCATATTATCGTAATTATCCACTTACGTGGGAGGATTGTCAGATTCATGGTGCAATGGTGCGGATTTTGAAGAATCGTGCCATCGATTATCTCAGAAAGCGCAGCCGACATCCACAGGAGTTGTTCAATCCGCTTGAAGCAGACAAGATGACTTATGCCATGCACAGACTTACTGAACAGGATGCCCTTACTACCTTGCTGGAACATGAAAAGTTCGAGGTGATCGGGGAAGGTCTTAACAAAATGAGGAAAGAATGGTCTCAGGTATTTATCATGCATTTTATTCAGGGAATACCAATGAAAGAAGTTGGGGAACTTTTGGGGACAACAGAGGCTGCTTGCCGTGTCAGGGTGACCAGAGGAAGAAAATTTCTGAGAGAACATTTACGAAAGAATTCATGAATTGATTTCGTGAGAAATGTGCGAAGGAGGCAGTATGGAGAAGTCAGAGCAGCTGTTTCGCTCAATATATGAGCAGTATCAGCCGACTCTTCGTATATGTGCCAGAAACTATGGTGTGACGGAGAACGATTTAGACGATGTAGTACAGGAAACTTTCATTGCTTATTATCGCAAATATCCATTGACATGGAATGACGGCCAGATCAAAAGCATGCTTGGAACAATAGTCAAGAATAAGAGTATCGACTACCTGCGCAAGCGTGCAAGAAACCCGCTGATATTATATGATCCACAGCATATGGAAGAGACAGCGGGAGTTCTGGAACGGTTAATTGCAAAGGATTCACTGTCAGTAATTGTCGAAGATGAGCAGCAGAAGCTGATTTGGGATGGTCTGAAGGAAATGCGCTCAGACTGGTCACAGGTTTTTATTCTTTACATAGTATACGACTACCCGATCAGTGAAGTGAGCCGGATCCTGAAGACTACGGATGCGGCATGCCGCACCCGCTTGACCAGAGGCAGGAAGTTTCTGCTGAAATACATCCAGAGACATCAGCGTTAGATCAGGATTCACCGTAAGCGGCAATCAGATCAATGACAGTACTTACCGCATCGTTAAGTGTACTTTTGCCCATTGAGTCAATGAATGTCTGCCTGTTAGTCATGGTATGTTCAATCGCTGACATCAGTACTTCGTCATTCAAAGATTCTTCTTCCAAAACGGTAGAAAATCCTTGTTTTTCAAAAGACCTTGCATTCAGGATCTGATCTCCGCGGCTTGCTGCTGCAGAGAGCGGAATCAGAATATTAGGTTTACGCATCGCCAGAATTTCACAGATAGAATTAGCACCGGCACGGGAGATCACCAGGTCTGCCGCTGCAAATAAATGCCGCAATGGAGCGTCAACATATTCAAATTGTACATAACCAGGTTTACCGATCAGCGATTCATCCAGATTATTTTTTCCACAGATATGAACGATCTGGTATGAGTTTTGCAAACGGGGCAGCAAACTGCGAACCGCGTTATTGACGGCAACCGATCCAAGGCTTCCGCCGATAACAAGAATAATAGGTTTGTTAGCAGAAAGGCCAGTGTACTGAAGTCCGGTCAACCGGTCTCCTTCCAGCAGTTCCCTGCGGATGGGGGATCCGGTCAGTACAGCCTTGTCTTTAGGCAGGTATTCAAGTGTTTCTGGAAAATTGCAGCAGACCCTGGCTGCATAGGGAATACAAAGTTTATTGGCAAGACCCGGGGTCATATCAGATTCATGGATGATAACGGGGATTTTATAATGTTTCGCAGCCATTACCACAGGTACGGCGACAAAACCACCTTTTGAGAATACGACATCAGGTCGATATCTTTTAATAAGACGAAGAGCTTCAGTATAGCCTTTGAGTACTCGGAAGGGGTCAGAAAAGTTTTTTATGTCAAAATAACGGCGAAGTTTGCCGGAGGAAATGCCATCATAAGCAATGCCGGCATTTTCAATCAGCTTTTTTTCAATTCCCTGGTAGGAACCGATATAATGGATTTCATAACCTCTTTCCAGAAGGGATGGCAGAAGTGCCAGATTGGGAGTGACATGCCCGGCGGTACCGCCGCCTGTCAAAACTATTTTTTTCATGTGGTTGCCTCCTGAATTATTAAGCGTTTTGTAGCTGTCCGGAGCTGCTGCCTTCTTGAATGTCTAAAACCATTCAAGAAGCATCGGATGTTCATCCGATGTAAACTTGTATATAAAAACAGCTTTACAAGCAAGCTTGACAGCTGTCTTTCTACACAAGTTTCCGCCGCCATAAACTGTTACATTGTATTATAGTAACCATAACGATAGAAAGTCAACCCAAATCCACAAGAAGATCTGTGATCTGTGGAAATCTCATAAAAATGAAGGGAATTCCTGTGAAGCCAACAAAGATAAATGACATAAATTTCATAGAGAATGCAGCCAAAACAATGCTTGGTTTCGATCAGGCCACCATTCAGAGTGAGATGGAAGAGGCCCGGATCGAGTGGGGACAAACCCTGGCAGCAAGCAGCGCCGAGGCAACGGCTCAGATGAAAGACAAAATGGATCAGGGATTTGCCGCAGTGATGGCTCAGATCCGCGCAGAGAATATCTCTCCGGTCACAGAAGAGATGTATGAAGAGGAAGAACGGCGTGCCCGTAAGAAGGTTGTCAGCCTTAAGAAGTATCGGCGGATGGGACTTATTGTCGCAGTTGCTACGGCGGGGATATTGGGGTCCAGTATGATGGCTACGGGGCATAAGGCTTATCAGAAGAAGTCGACTGGATTTATGAAAAATGAGAATGTTTGGGATGATAATTCTTATGTAACTAAAGTGGGGGAATTAGAACATGCATACCTCGCAATTGAAGAACAATTAGGGATTAATGTAATTGTCTTAGATTATATTCCTGAGGGCATTAAGTTTGATAATGTTGTAATAGATAAGGGACATGCAACTATAGAATTCTCGCATTATGATTATTCATTACATTTGCGGGAAGCAAAGTATCCTGTGCTAAATGTATCAAGTGGTTTGTTTTCGGATAAAGGTAACTTAGATGTGTGTCATAATATGTGGTTAAATATTGATATACCTATTATTGAAAATCAGCTGCAAGATGGTAGCTTTGAATATATTGTTGAGATAGATCAAAATGATTCTTTTTACTATTTATCTGGAAAAATGAATAAGGATGACTTTATTAAAATCGTTGAGAACTTAAGATTCTTAAAATAATTCGGGGGGATTATAGATGCAAATGAAGCGTTGGGTACGGCGAATAATAGGTATAGTATTAACGTTAGCAATAGTGACACCTACATATGCAAGAAATGAGGAATATGCAAGAGCCGTAGGTCAACAAGCACTGGAAGTAGACAATGTAGAAGTTTATGAAGATGAAAACGAATCTATGGTATCAGCTATGCCCAGGGGGATGCTTATATCTATGTGTGCGTTGCAGATTTCAAATGAAGGAAAAGGTGTAGTTGGGGTTTATGCAGACACATTATGCCATACTCCAATGGGACAAATTACGATGAAGATATATTTAGATGTATTGGAACCCGGAGAAGAGGATTGGTATACTTTCGATACTTATGAATACATTTGGAATACTGAGGATTATGTATCTGACTTAACAAAGGTTACAGTCTCATTTGATCTTACTAATATGGATCGTAGTTTTGAATATAGATTGCGATGTAACCATTTAGTATATAATTTAGATAGATCATATAGGGAGATGATGTCAACATATACTTCATTTATATCTCTTAGTTAAGAAATTAGTCTAGCCGCCTGAATCTTTAGGCGGTATTTCTTTTGCTAAAAAATAGTGCAACCACATAGGCCATCTTAAGCAGAGAGAAGTAGTTCTATGATTTATATACGAGCATTACTGGTCTGACTGCTGTTCAGAACTGAAAAATTAAATGCGCATTATGGCGCTGAAAAAAGACCGTTTTGCTTGACTAGTTACAAGTTGTGCGTTACAATTGATGCATAAATAGATATGCCGGTCAGGGGAATCAACAAGACAGAATGACATTTATGGTCATTATCAGTCGTTGGTTTTCCTTTTTGTTGTCTAAAAATATTGGGAACGAAAGAAAATCTCATGGTGTAAAAAGGCGAATCAGTTACATCTTGTAAGTGCTATTTTAAAGAAATATCATATCGCGCAGGGTTCAACAAAAATAGTGATGAAAAATATCATCTTGAATATAGATGCAATTAAAAATTGGGATGCGGAGAGGTTCTTCGTTTATCTAAATCCGCCAGACCGTATTATTTCAATGTATATCAGAATTATAACAGGACATTGACAAATATCTGGATGCAAATGCAACATAATATCTGAAAATCGGCTTCGCTCAAAACGGGGAGATTAAAAAGTAACAGAAGATCGATCAATGGATATGACAAAAGGTATCACAGGTCTTCTGAAACGCCTCGCCTTAATCTGCATCTGTTTAATACAGGAATCAGGAGGTGGAATATATCTGCCATATGCTGCATTGGAATTTACGAAAGCAGCTATTAATGGGGACTTATGCAATGTGCTTGTTTTGGCTTTGGCAGAAGAACAGCAACTGAATAACAAAAGTTAGGAGTAATAGATGAAATATTTCGAAATAAAATTGGATTCTGATAATTATGTTGATGCACCACGACTTATTAACTGGTATAAAATTCAGGATGTCCGTTTAATAAGGTGGGAGACCTATCATAAATTAAAAAATCGGCTGATCTATAACATTGACTCATCGGAGTATATAGTTTCTACGGATATAATATCCTTTCCATTTTTGCTGGTTTCACCGATGGTCAGAGAAACCATAAAAATGTATGGCGACAAAGTGGTTTTTAAAGAAACTATCTTACTTAACGTTGAGAAAGATTTTGAACAAGTGTATTATCTCCCTGTTATGGAGGAAAGTGAGCAAATCAAATTGTCTTATGTAGGAAAAAACGAAAGCTACAGCCAGAAAGAAAAAGTACCTGAATGGGCTGTAGAAAGAAATATATTTTGGGTCAGGAAAAAGGAAAAAAGGCATACAATAATAAGTCTTGATTTAGCAGAAAGCCTGCTGCGAAGAAACGCGATAGGAGTGGAGCTAAAAGAAGTGTTCCTGTCAGAATGCTCAATCGGGTGAAATTGGTGAAAGAATAATAAGGCGAAAGAGGAGTTGGATATGGAACGGTTGGCTGAGATGAAAGAATATGTGCTGCCAAAATGGAATGAACGATTTAGCGAGGATATCAGCAAAGTCCAGGCTTATTATAATAGACATCAGAGTGAAATTAACTCAAAGTTTCATAACTATATAGTTGGTGAACTTATTTCAACGGCGAAAGACAATCTTCTATTTGAGGAACAGAGAGATAATCTGTTTTTGGTTATCAGTTATCTGCATAGTGGTTTGCTGTCTCGAAGTTATGAGTATGGGGTTAGTCTTTGCAATGAGCTGTTTTACGCTGACAGAAATATAATGTCAGTTTATTGGTGTCCTGAATTTTTATATCAGTATATAAATGACGAAGAATTATTTTTGAAAAGCGAACTTCAAAGAAAATTTATCAGGATAAAAAAATATGAGTTAGAGGAATTAAGGAAAGATTTATTTTCAGTATATTGGGGTGTCGCAAAGGGATATTTTAAAGAGTTAGCTGCCAATATAGCAGAACAAGAGAACTTACAGATTTATTATGGTGAACATATGGGTGAGCTGGTTGAATTGTTATAAATACAAAGAGGGAGGCTGACTATGGGGAAAACATACTTTAATTTGTCAGATGGTCTTAACTTTAACGGAAAAGCAATAAAAATCAGGGCAAATGCTACAGAACCATTGAAACAAGAAGAACGCAGGGGAAGAGCATATTTTAAAACTGGTACTCAAAGTCAGATATATCAGTCAGTTTTGGCAACCCAACCGCAAGTTGGTTCGGCGGAAAGTAGTGGTATCAGTTCGACAGAGGTAGATCTGGCTTTTATTAACAGCTCCGCGCAGGTTGGCAGAATAAATATTGAAGCAACAGAGAAGGGCGGCTATTTTGTAAAAACCAATGTCATGTTAAATAAAGTTACTGCCGGAGCGGCTGATAGTGGGGCAGCACAATCTGAAGATAATGAATGGCTTGTTGTGTCAGGTCTGCAGGTTGAAGGCTTTAAATATCAGTTTGTTGAATCGGCCCTACATGATATTGATGAACTGATTAAAGATGGAATTGATCCGGCAAATATAACCTGGGTTGTCTTTGTTCATGATTATGTTTATGAGCCCAAAGATTATGACAAAGAGCATTTTAATAAGACTGCAGAAACTTTGGGAATAAAAGTTGAACTGATTGAAAATAGAATTAAATTTATAAATTACATTAATACTAAATCTCAGAATGGATTTGGTAAGCTGCGGGAAAATACGAAGATCAAATATTTATCAGTATTTGCTCATGGGCAAACACCATTATTTACAGGTGGGGATGAAACTCAACTATCAATCGCTTATCACTTGAATAACAGCAAAAAGAATACACATGAGAAGGAGTTAGAAGCTTCGATAAATTTCCGCCAGCCTGATATAGAAGAACTAAATAAAAATGCTTTTAGTAATGAGGCAGTGGCTCGATTTTATACATGTAATACAGGAACTGCAGATGCGAAGGGGGAACGTTTTGCACAAAAATGGGTTGATAAAGTGGGGGGAGAGGCTTATGCTTTCCAGAATGCTAGATCAAATTATATTTTTATTAATTCAACCATGGACCAGATTAGTCTGGCATTTAACCTTCCGGGATCCTCGTTAGACACTGCTGTTTCAGATATAATTAATAAAGCAAGAGAGGTTAGTCATGATATCTTAGATGATACTTCTACAGAATTAATTACATCAATAATAGGTGAGAACAATCGGGAGACGGCTGCATACATAGCAGAAAATATTATTATATATCCCACTTCTGAGGAATGGAAAATAAAACAGCAAAGAAAAGAAGACAGGAATCGGGTGGATGAACATGGGATAAAATATGGATATTCAGATAAGGGGTGTTTGCAATATCCGATGATGAATAATATTCTTGATGATTGGCAGATTATTGTGAATACCTGGCCTGAAAAACGGGGATTTATAAAGTTTGAAAGAATACATGGCGGAGGGGGCCGAAAGTTTTGATTAAAAAATTAGTTTTGGCAGGATGTTTTGTTTTTGTAATCTTCACTTGTTTTCTTGGTATCAAAAATATAAATATCTTTCATACAAAATCTGTAGTATTACCGGCAATTTCCAAAGATATTGCAAATGGAATGATAAAAGATGGTGAATGTTACATTGTTCAGATAGCCGATCCCGAGACATTTGATCTTTCACGTTGGTATTTTATTGACGGAAAAGAAAAAAAACCTGTTTTATTAGTTGGCCAACGCCCGGATGATGAGTTGTCATATATATTTAAGGAGCCGGAGCGGAATCGTTTTTTGGTCAAAGGATATGTGGAGGAGCAATTATCAATATATCATAGCAAGCTGGTCTTATTTGTAGAAGAATGGTATTTTATAGAGCCAATTAAACGCGATTATGGTCAAGATGATTATCGGCAAGAACAACGCTTTTTTTACCCAAAGAGTTATTTAGATGCATATGATGTGGAACAAGGGGACTATGACCCGATAAGTACCTATGATTTGATCTGGGATAGATCAGAAGATTATTACTTGAACCAGGACGGGTATTATAAGATACGTTCGAGGTGGAATGGAAGGGAACTGGAATGGTTTTTGGTTTATGATGAAATGGATCCGGAAAACGATAAAAAGCTTGAGGTACGTTATCTGGGGGATGGTTATGAAGAAAAAGTATATATTGTTGGGAATTCCCCAGAGTACCTTCTTGGTGCAGCAATTTTGAATAATGGTTATGATGATGAAATGTGCAGGGATTTTTTTATTGTAAAGGGCAGTCTGGAAGAAGATGAAGACGGTATTTTGCATTTGGAAATATATAAGTGGTGGATAAATAATTACTTTATCCATAAGGATGAGGCTGGTTATAAGATTAAAACAGGAAGTGGATTTGACCGGGATGATATACAAACTGGTGCATATAAGCGTTATAGATAACGTATGGCACGGAGCGCTTTTTCGGAATAAAGCGCAGGAAGGAGACACAAATGAGGGCAGACAAGATCATGGTTGAGCAATTTCCGGAATTGACAGTAAATAATTATAACGGACATAAGCAGGTTAACGAACACGGCGTAGTAAGCCTTGAGGGATATATTCCAATAGACAGGATTCAAGAATATTTAGCAATTGCTAAAAAGGAAAAGATGATAAAAATAACAGCTGCGGAAATAGGTGGTGAAGAGTACACTCTACTGTATGGATGCCTTACTGATTTTGATATTGCGGTCGCAGGGCAGACAGCAACTATGAAGCTGCAGATAAAAACAGGTACCTATTTGATGGAACAGAAATGCCATACAAGGACATTTCAAGATAAAGCGATTACTTATAATGAGGCACTTGCTACTTGTAATAAACTATATGATCACAGTGATGTGATGTTGACTGAGGGCAAAGGCAGTAAGATCTCGGAGTTTATCGTTCAGTACCAGGAAAGTGACTGGGATTTTATAAAAAGACTGGCGTCCTGCTTAAATACAGTGGTAGTGCCGGATACAAAGACTGGCGGAGTTAAGTATTATTTTGGCTTACCAAATTTAGAAAAAAAGGTTATTTCACAAAATGTGACATATAGAGTCTGCAAAGACCTGGAAGAATATGAATACAAAAAGGCAAACGGAATTAGTGTTTCAGAGGATGACTGCATTTATTATGCAGTGACAACCAGAGAAATATACGAAATTGGTAATCGTGCAGAATTCTTAGAAAAAACGCTGATTATTTACTGTATTGAGTCAGAAATGCGAGGAAGTGAGTTATATCATACATATTATCTCAAATCATCATTTGGGTTAAAAGAAGTACGCAGGGAAAATTATAAAATGGCAGGAGTAGCATTAAAGGGAACGGTAAGAAGTGTCAAAAACGATACTGTGCAGATAAGTATAACGGACGACGAAAACAAAAAGAACACGGGGTACCGGTGGTTTGCTTTTTCCACAGTTTATTCATCACCAGATGGTACCGGCTGGTATTGTATGCCGGAACCGGGAGATACGATACGACTGTGCTTCCCATCTGAAAAAGCAACAGATGCATATGTCAGCAGTGCAGTTCATGAATATAGCGGTGACCGGACAAATCCGGAGCTTAAATATTTAAAAAATCGGTATGGAAAAGAAATCCGTCTGGCACCAGATCATATTATGCTTACCAATAATGACGGAACCTCTATTGAGATATCAGATCGTAAAGGCATACGGATGAAGAGTGCCGGTTCTATTGTACTGCAGGCTGATGGTAAGGTGACAATAACAAGCCGGACAGATAATATCCGTTTAAATGCAAAGTCAGGAATCAGATTGAAACAAAGGGATTCTGCGATAACAATTAAGGACGATATAACCTTTGAAGGTATGCATGTTAAACTGCATTAGAAGTGAGGGGAATATATGGAACTGAAAATTAATGAGACACTGAAGGTAACTACAGATATTCCAATAAGCAGAGTAACATCGTTTCAGATGCAATGGGGAGTCAATGAACATGCCCGTTTGGTATTAAGTTGTGAGATTTCATATGAAGATGCAATGGCGTATCAGAGCAGGGCCTGTTCCGGTAGTATGATTGATGTGGTCTATTGTGGAGACCAGAAAGAGCAGCAGATATTTAATGGTTTGGTGAAAAATATTATTATGTCTTTTGAAGGGAGAACTGCTCAGGTTCAGATCGAAGGTATTTCAGCAACCTGGAAGTTGGATATAAGCAAAAAGAGCCGTTCTTTTCAAGATGAAAATATGACATATTCGGCATTAGCAAAAAAAGTAGCATCTTTTTCAAATTCAGATACCATCGCTCTGATTGGAAAAGATACAAAGATTTCAGGGCCATTGATTCAGTATCAGGAAACCGACTGGGAGTTCCTTAAGCGGATATCCAGTCATCTGGGGAAATATGTTTTATGTGATGTAGTGACGGGAAGGTCTGCATTTTGGTTTGGGATGAGGAAGGGTGAGCTTGCTGCTCTGTCAACAGAGAATCCTTATCGTTCAAAATATGATCCGATATCAAAAAGGCAAACGTATATTGTGGACAGCAGGCGAGTATATCAGATTGGGGATCGAGTTTCGTTTGCAGGAGAAGACGTCATTATATTACAAAGGAATGCGGTGTTTAATGGTGAAATAATGTTTACCTATCTTTTGGGAAGTGAATCTGCTTTGGATAAAAATATTCAATATAACGATCATATTTTGGGATGTGGTCTTATGGGGACAGTGACGGCCGTTTCTGGTGAACAGTTAAAAATACGCTTAGATATAGACGGAAATGAGGAACGCGGAGAATACTGGTTTTCCTGGCGTCCGGAAACAGGAAATATAATGTATGCAATGCCTGAGATCGAAAGTCCGGTGCTATTATCCATTCCTGATATTGATGAACGTAGTGCGGTTGTAAATGTTTGCTTACATAAAGAAGGGGCGTCAGCTAATCGCAAACGATCATTCAATAAACGATGCTTGAAAACGGCCGAAGGTTCGTTTCTTAAGCTATATCCGGGTGAACTGGAATTTTCCAGACAAGGTGGTGAGCATTTGCTGAAATTAAGTGATGACAGTATTTTTTGTGAAACCAGTAAAAGTATAAAAATAGAAGCCAGAAAAAATGTCTATGTTAAAGGCAGAGCGGCCGTTATTGAAGCGGCTGAGGAGATTGATGGTGTTGTCGGTTAGGCGGGAGGAAAGATATATGGAATACTATGATGAGAAAGTAATAGAATTGCGGCAAAAGGAAAAGGAAAAGGGGTATACAACACTTGAGACTGGCATCTATGTAAATAGAGAACTGGTTGAATTTGAATCGGAGCAACTGTTTGATGAACAGGTGGAACTTGTTTTGCCAACATCATTTATTGATATGCCGCAGGCTATTGCTAAGGTGAAATATCCGTCCGAATACAGGCCGCCGGTCATAAAGACCAGCCTTGATGGGGCTGCTAACTTTACATTTAATATGTTTGATATTCTGGTTGAGGGGGCGGATGGTCTGGAAGAGTTGTCAGCACACTTTCAACTGGTGTTGAAACAGGTTAATCCGGTGATAAAGATTCATGATTATGGAGAAATGATTTGTGAAGACCGGCTTTACCGGATTTTTTCGTATAAAAGTTATGGTCTGGATATGCAAATGTATAATTTAATATGTGTTACACCAATAAAGAACAAAATCTTACAGGCTTGCTTTAATTGTCCTTATGAAGAACGTGAACTGTGGGATGGTATCGCCCAACAGATTTTTCTGACAATGAGAACGAAATAATATACAAAAGAAGGAAGGATGGCTATGGCAACTAAAGGTAAAACGGCTAATCTGATGCCGGAAATGGCTGAAGCAGCTGAAGCAGGCAGATTGGCTGCAATGCTGCGTGAAATACAATTAAAAGATCAGTCGTATAATAATGTATATGGTGAATTCCTGACAAGCGACGCGGTAATGGCATGTCAGTACGGTGTGAAAAAAGGGTCAATAGGAAGCCGTTCTTTGAGATATACAACGATTGGAGGTACAGAAGTACTTGTTGACAAAGATACAATGGTCAGCGGTTGGGAAAGTAAAAGAGATGTGGCAGATTGGGAGATCGGTGGTGTATTTGGCGTGTGTACATCTCCGATCGTTACTGATAGTACGTCAAGGACGGTGCGCATTATGCTGTCTGAATGTTTTGATGGAAAGGGCGGAACAGCTACAGGACCAATATGCAGAATGCAATTGGGAAATAAGTGGGGATCTTTAGCAAATGAGGTATCGGTTTATGATGCGGCAATCCATGATTATCGCAAGATACCAACAACAAATTCTTATTTGGTATGCCATTATGGTCAGGGGTGTGTATATCCGGTCGACTCGGGGCAGCGGGTTACGGTTAATAGTACTCAGGGGGCAACTCAGATTGCCGATAAATATTATGCAAGCGAAAGAATGAAAATTCGAGCTACACCAAATGGGCAACAAATAGATGGAACCAGAGTTTTCATTCCTGGAGCAATTGTAAAAGTTCATGAGTCAAAAGAAACACAAAAGGTTGCGGGGTCTGATAGTATGTGGATAAAAGTTTATTACGATGTTAACAAAATTGGTTGGGTAGGGAAAGAACTATTGGAAAATTTGCCTGAACCAGTTGCAGGATATAATTTTAAATACAACTGGGATAAATCACAATATGTTAATAAGGATTTTAAAGACAAAGTAAATGGGATTTCTCAATCACTGGGAATTGATCCCGATGATCTAATGGCTGTTATGGCATTTGAGTCAGGTCTTAACCCTGCACAAAAAAATATGGCTGGAGGTTCTGCAACCGGATTGGTGCAATTTATGCCTGATGTAGCAGCAGAATTACACACTACAACAGCAGAGTTAGCAACAATGCCAGGTGTTGAGCAACTAGATTATGTATTTGGGTATTTTTATGTAAAGAAAGGGAAAATGAAAACTCTAGGCGATATTTATATGAGAGTTCTTTGTCCGGAAGCTGTTGGCGAAAGTGATGATTATGTCATATATTCAACAGGAAACGAATATGCAGCAAATGCGGGGCTTGATGCTAATAAAGATGGAAAAATAACTAAAAAGGAAGCAGTACAAAGTGTGATTAATACAAGAAATAATTATATATAATTAAAACTAGGAGGAACTCTGTTTGAGAAGAAAGGGATTGTTCATATCATCAATATTTATTGTATGTATTTTGGTTTGTTGCTTTGTATTTACAAAACATACTAACCGAAATAATACATCAGATTCGTGGGACGAAAGATATTCATTTTATGAATATCTTCCCCCAAATCAAAATATGTCGTATTTAATTACGATGTGCGAAAAGGATGGTTTATATGCTACTATAAAAATTGATGGTTTTCATACACTTAAACGTCTGAAAGCAAAAGTGTGGGGTAATGGGGACGAGTTACTATTTGAATTTTATGACTATTATGTTGACGAGAATGAAAAAAGCACCATATATGAATCTTATAGTGAAGGCGATATTTTATTAAAGTTAAGGAAACAGGATGGGGTAATAATTACAGAATGGGGTAAGATTCAGCCAATGATAACAGAAAATGAAGTGCCTGGACAATATTTCGTAATAGAGACTAACTGAGTACTAAAATTTAACAAGTACAAATTCATCAGAATAGTTAACCAAAAATTTCATTGCCTTAACACCATCCAGAAAGCCTTGCTGGTACAGGTACGAGTCATCATCAGCAAATAAGCTTGTAAAATTGTCAATAAAATTTAGTACCAGTTCATGGTCTTTACCGGATAGGTTGCTAATGATAAGCTCGTTTTCTTCAGCAGAATTTCGTGATTTTGATTATATAATCAGAAAGAATATGATGCATTGGTAATTTATCGATATAATAGGGGAAGTGTATCTAACAATGCCATGAGTTATTTAATATCAGGAAATAGGAGCCAGACAGATTGGAAAACAGTTTGGACTGGTGGACAGAATCGAAAAGATAAATGCCAAGATTTGTTTTTTGGAGGGAATTATTAATGAGGTTGAGATGTAGAAGCGTAATTTATATAATAGTTATTATGCAATTAATTAGTGGATGTACGCCAAAGACAACATTACAGGCAACTATTTATGATGCAGATAATAAAAATATAGTTAATTTGCATCACCAAGATAATGATGGGTATAAGCTGTTCTACGGTAATTGGGAATATGTTGAAGTTGTATCGCAACACCAACGAATTGGTGCTGATGAAAATTATAACAACTTAATGGGGAAAAAGGTAACATATCATCCGGAATATTTTGAAAACAATTCAGGTAAAATCAATGCCCCAACGTATCTTGTATCAATCTACCCATTGAATCAGAATAATTATAATCAATTTTTTCCGGAGCAGATAGGATTAGAAGTATTACTTCCAAGTGCAGAGTATTTTATTATTGTTCAAGTGGTTAATAAACCTGATAATCTGAAACTTGAGTTAAATGGATTCACAATTATAGTTGGAGATAATAATACATTATATGCATTTGATAATAACTGCATTTACAAATTGAAAAGAGTTGGATATATTGAGGGATATGATTCAAATTCAGAGCCACAGTACCAAGAACGTTGGTAATGGTTCGAAAATGTTTTAGTTTCTTTCGCAGAAAATTCAAGAAGACAACTATGCTGGTTTGGCCTACAAAATGTTATTGATAGAACGTCAGGATAAATGCACGAATTGCATATTCCATAATAATATTTGGAATTTATGTGGAGTATAGCAAATCTCTTAGCTTCAGATAATTAAGTTAAGGAGGTGGCTTTGTGAAAAAATTAAGTATATTTACATTTATCATAATGATAATTCTTATAACTATATTTTTTATAAATGGAAATATAAGTTCCAGCAATAGTGTGCTTTATGAGGATAACGAGCAGATCACCAATATAATTAATAATTATGTAACTATTCAGGAGCCCCCTAATCAAAAATAACTTCAGGGTGCCCTGAGATG
>DAMAMW010000055.1:0-33854 GCA_032073745.1 Lachnospiraceae bacterium
CATCTCAGGGCACCCTGAAGTTATTTTTGATTAGGGGGCTCCTGAATAGTTACATTATATTAATAAATAGTTTACCATCTGTATTATCATCCGAAACCTTCACATCATCAACATACTTGTCATAACTAACTTCAGATACATACAAAGCATCATTGATATCAGCTTCAACTTTAACCGTAATACAGACTTTTCCGCCATCATAGGTAATCTCAGAGTCTGTTCCGGCAATCTCCTGAACAACAAACTGATAAACCCCTTCAGCTTTGAAATATACTTTATCAAATCTGATTTCACCATTTGTATTATTCATGACTTCTGTTACTTCCGGCATAGTAACAGAATCATGTGATGATCCATCACCAGCTATTGACAGCTGAAACTTAAACTCCGGTACTGTATCTTCAGCCTTGCCTTCCGGATCAAGCAGTTGCTTCTGCAGAACAAACTGCTCTTCTGTACGGTTTAAATAATTTGTAAATGTCACTTTATCATATTGTGTTATTACTTTTCCATCCTTGTTTTTTATCTCATAAACAACGCCTGAACCTACAAGCCAATCATAGGATAATGTTACGGTATACTCTTCATCCGAATAATGCATCCCTGGTTCATTTCCGCGAACTTCAGTAATCTTATAGACATGGCCGCCCCTCACATCTCCCTTGATGTCTGACCATGGCTGAGCCGGAAATAATACAACTCCATTTTCATCATTCGTTGCCCTTAATTCATCAGCAAATCCTTGAGAATCCGTCTGCAGCTTTGCAACAAATTCAAATTCCCCACCCTTCATTTCAATCTCATTGCCGTTCATATCAAGTAATATCTTCTTTACCTGGAACTGGAATGCCGTTTTACTGTTGATAAAACCAACATTATCTACTTCCGTGGTGGCCTCTTCATCACCATAATATGTAATCTTCTGTTTGGTCTGATTATCGGATATTTCTACTTTGGCATAATAAACATTTGAATCATAATGGATTGTATCATCATCTCCAGGAATTTCCCGAAGTGAAAACATGTATGTGCCATCTGCAAATATCTCAAACGGTTCAAACTCTATCAAGACTCCGCCCCATTTAAAGACCTGTGTAACTTTAAAAGAGTCATCTTTCATAAAAACCCTGTCATCACAAATCACATCTCCGCTTGAAACCTGACTGAGCAGCTTTACTTCAAAAGAAAAAATTTCTTCTTCGTTCCATAACGGATCTGTGATACCTACTCCCGGAAATAACCGGGGAGCTGCAGTACCAACCATGTGTTTCTGCATTTCGAATTGAACATAAGCCGGAGCTGTCCGGGTAGCCCTGTTAACAAAGATTTTGGCTTCCCCATTACCGGTAACCTCTTTTATACTATTTACATATTTCTCCGTAGCTACTATTTCACCATCAACATGTTTCTCATAAGCGATTTTATATGTCGATATGTTTTTACCATACAGATCGTCCGGTGAAACTTCAACAGTAACGAGTATTTCACCTTTATCAGTAATAATCCCGCCATATTGCCGCTCCTTTTCTCTGACAACAAACTGATAAGTTCCACTCTTCAGAAAATAAATTTCATTAAAGCGGATACGACCGTCGTATGATCCATTAAACACTACCGTCTCATCCGGCATAACTACATTTTTATGAGTTGACGGATTGCCAGCCAGACTTATCTCAAAATAGTACCTGGGAATATCCCTGGAATATAAATTTCCTTCCTTATCATACAATTGCTTGGTAAATGATAATACAGCACTTGCACGATTCAAACGGTTTACAAAAACCATCTCATCAACAGCATTTCCGGCTTTATCTTCAATTGATACCTTACCTGTTACCCCCTCATTCCAATTATAAGTCACCGTATACTTATATTCTTCATCAGAATATTCGATACCAGGTTCATTTTTATTGACCACACTGACTCTATATACGTATTTAATCGTCTCATTCGTATTTGTGATATTCTTTACCGGTATCTTATCAAAGGTAACATTGCCGGTACCATAATAGTCGGTAGAAAGACTCTCCTTTAAGAGCTGCTCCGGCATTCCTTCATATGACTGTTCCGCTACCGCAATTAATTCAAAACCTTTTGCTAAATCACGACCACCATATGAATTTTCAATGTAGTTCTTTGCCTTTATTTCTATTATTGATTTAGAGTTAATAAATGAAATCTCTTCAATCGCATTGACCAGATCACTGTCGGTATAATAATTGACATCAATATGGCTCAGGCTATCAGATATTGTTATTTTAACATAATAATTTGTGTAATCTCTTCTGATATCACTGGTCCCTCCAATTATTGCATTCTGATAAATACGAAATATATACTCACCGTCTTCGGCAAACTCAAATCCACCAACTGAGATATCCGCCGGACTGCCATCCGGGATACTTACAGATTTTTCAATTAACTGCTCCCGACTAATACTGTCTCCATTATAAAAAACCGTATCAGGATCGACACCATTCATCAGATATACAGCAAACTTAAACTCACATGGCTGCCACCATTTATCATCACTCTGGCTGCCTTCAATATTTCCTGCCGCATATACTTTAGCATCAATAGAGGCCTCAGCATAATCACTGCTATGAGGTCTAATCATCAGAGTATTAACCTTGCTGCCGGCAATCTCTATCCGGCAGTTATTATCCTTCTGAGATAAAACTAATTGCATATCTTCTGGTGCTTCAAAATATAAAATATCTTCCGTCGGTTCGATAATAATACGTTTAGGATCTGCTGCTTTTCTAAGCTCCTCTACAAAAGATAATGTCAATTGTCCTTTTTTATAGGTCGCATTATGCCAGGAAGCATTCCCCGGGCTGGCGTTGCCTGGCGATGCCAGACTACTGTGATCATTAACCAGAATATCTAACAGATAACCACTGCCGGTAACCTCACCCGGCATAAAGTGTACCGTATGCTGCTGATTATAATCAACAAAAGCCCCGTACAAAATTTCCGGCATATCAATCCGAAAAGTTTCGTCGAAGCGTCTGGAAGCTATTGTCTTTGAGACCAGCTCCATGCCTAAACCTACCAGGTCACCACCCTTTACATCAACTACGATAGCATCATCATCTGTACTCAGAGGAATCGCCCCATTCACCTCAAGGTAATAATCTGTTTTCCAGTTATTTGTCTCTGTATTTGATTCTGCCACAGACCTGATACCCGCTGGCGAAAAACCGGTAAATACAATTGACATAATCAAAAGCTGCGCAATATACCCACGCAGAAAATTCTTTTTTACCACCTTTGACCTCCCATTCATAAAAATCATCCCATTCATTCTCCTATTTATCCGTTAAAAATACAAAAAAAGATACATTAACGTATTAATTATAGCATTTCAACAATATATTGTAACAGTACGCAGTTTTTTCTAACCAGGTATATTAAAACTAACTACTGTAATTTTTACTGTTTTGTAATATAATTAAATCTATATCATAATCGTACGAAGGAGGTTTATAAATGGATGAACTTGAAAAGATAAATGAACCTGATAAATTACCAGATTCAGAATTATTATGTCCAGTCCGGTTCACACTGGATATCTTTGGCAGTAAATGGAAACTGCCTATCTTATGTATTTTGTCTGCAGAAACATCGATTCGTTATAATACATTAAAACGAAGACTCAATGGCATAACCAATATAATGCTTGCCAAATCATTAAAGGAATTACAGGAAACTGACATGGTCAACCGGGTCCAGTATAATGAAGTCCCGCTAAAAGTAGAGTACTCTCTGACAGAGCGCGGATCCAGCTTAGTCCCACATCTCAAAGCCCTTGCTCAGTGGGGAACTGATAATATGGCATTCAATAATGACTGTACACCTAAATGCGCAGCATGTCTGGATGATAACATCCCGGACGATCTCAAACTAACATAATATTAAATATATAAACATCAAAATATCCTGCAAACCAGCTGCTTATAAGCAGACCTGGTTTACAGGATACTATGCTGCTATCTGTTTATCGATTCATCCCTTCTCTTCATATAAATCACCAAACCGGCCAATCCTGTCACACCAAACATTATTGTTACCAGCTGCACAACTGATACTGATGTATCTCCGGTTTTTGCCAGACCGGACTTCGGTACCGGTATATCAATCAGATAAGCTCTGGGAACCCCGTCATCATCAATCATCATTACCACCTGCTTTCCTTCCGGAACAGGATCTCCCGGTGTATAAGGAGTCCGTGGTGTATCAGGATCAGGTACTATCGTTGGCAGGGTTGGATCAGTTGGATCGGTTGGCTGGGTCGGGTCAGTCGGATTAGTTGGCTGAGTCGGATCTACCTTAGGTGGCTGGGTCGGATCGGGTGTACTTCCGCCTCCTCCGCCAGGCTTATGGTTTTTTACCTTCAAAATCTGTCCATCCGCCGCTAACGTTACATACCCTGCTGTTCCGTCATGAATTAAATCGATTATATCTCCTTCTGTATTAACCTTAAATGTTGTCGTACCAACCCGGCTTTTGCTGTAACCGGTTGGCGCCTGCTTCTCTATCATCTTATACTGATAATTCCAGTACTCTTCAGGCAGAGGAGCGCTGACCCGGCCATCTCCGCCGGCAGTAACCAGATTATCATCAAGAATCGTCCATGTGTCACCACCGTTAATCAGACGGGCAGATAATTCAAAGACAGCTCCGCCAAGCACCTGACCGTTAGATGCCGCCACCTTTTCAATCGTGATACGTTCCGGCGTATAGATATTATTAAATTCCGGTTTTTTCACACTTCCGCTTACTTCATGATTTATTTCATTATAATAGCTGTAATATTCTACTGGCGCACGGTAATGACTGGAATTATTTTCTTTTGTTACTTTTACCCGGGCATAATACACTGCATCATCATATGTGATTCCGGTTTTTCCTTCATCGATCTCATTGATAGCAAAGATATAAATACCCTCTTCCTGCAAAGTCTGCTGCGGGAATCGAATCAATCCGTCCTCATTATTTTTTGCAGTTATATGATACAGATCAGCACTGGTATCAGTATAAATCAGTTGTGCATAAAACATAAACTCCTGATCAGTCAGTTTCTTATCATCTAAGGTCTTGCCTGCTTCCAATGTAAAAGAATCATATGTCGGTACAACAGGCGGTGTATCTTCTTTTATCTTATTAATAAACCGTCTGCCTGTTTCATTATTGTCCGATACTTTTTGATTACTCTCATACTTTTCATAGGAAATATCTGAAATTTCCGGCTTACTATCTGGACCTGGAATTACCGTTACCATAATGCGTACTTCACCATCATCATAGGTAATCCCTGAATCCGTTTTATTGATTTCCCGGACAACAAACCGGTACGTTCCTACTGTTTTAAAATAAACCCGGTTAAACTGGATCTGCCCGGTTTGATCGTTCACCGCAACCGTATCCTGCGGCATAATGACATTTGAATGGTCAGCCGGATTACCGGCCAAAGACAAATCAAAATGGTACTCCGGTATAACCGTTACAGAATTATTATCCGCATCCAACAGTTGCTTCTGTAATGTAAACTCTCCGATTGCATGGTCAGTCCGGTTTGTGAAAATAACTTCCTCTTCTGATACCTCAACTCCGTCTTTTTTTATCCGGATCTCCAGTTTATTTCCTTCATTATGAGAATTAAATGATAACGTTACAAGATACTCATCTGACGAATACTGGATTCCTGGTTCGCCTTTATCCCGCTCAGTAATCTTATAGGATACTTCACCAAAATCCTCCCCCCACCGCCATGGTACCAGCTCGAATATGACATCTCCATTTTCATCATTTTCGGCTGTCAATATTTCTGGCAGACCATCAATTTCATCTTCCGTAACCGCTTGAAACTCAAATTCTTTGCCTTTTAAATGATGAAGATTTCCCTCTTTATCGAACAGTTGCTTTTTCATCTTAAACTGAAAATATGTTTTTGTATTGACAAATCTCACATCGTAGTTATCAATAATATCCTCATCTTCAGCTTTTTCATTTCCATAATAGATAGTATCATAAAAACGCAGTATTCCTTCTTCATCTTCGATAATAATTACCTTGGCATAATAAACAACCGGATCAAAAATAACATCTTTTTTATCTTCATCTGCTATTTCTTTTATAGAAAAAAAGTATTCTCCATCCCGATAAAACTCAATCGGTTTAAAGCTTAGCCAATTGGTATGATTTGTAACTTCAGTGGTCATCTGTACTGAACTGCCCTTTTTCAGAACCTTATCATTACTGATCACTACGTCATCATCCACATCACTAAGTAACGTTAATTCGAAGGTAAATCTTTCGGTATCATTCCAGTCATCTTCCTGACCCCATGTCTGACCCATTCTGGCTTCAATTATCACCGGCTTGCCAACTAAATTTTTAACAAATTGTAATTCCGCATAAGCAGGCATGGGACCTTTCATTGTATTTTTAAACACTTCCCCTGAATCTGCCGCCTGCATTTTACTCTTTGCAATTTTCTCATAAACAGTATCTGTTACACGCATATCCAGAGAATCAACTGTTACTTTAATGTGAACCTCTCCGGGATCGGTAATGAAATTGCCCTTTTCTCTGGGCAATTCTTTAACGACAAACTCAAATTCTCCGCCCCCGGTAAAAAGAACCTGATCAAATTTTATTTTTCCATAATAATCATTACTTACAATTTTATCTTCTGGCAAAACCACATAATTATGCGGATCAGACTCTTGTACAAGACTAAGTTCAAACTCAAACTTTGGAATATCATACATAACCTGGTCATTATTCTGATCATACAATTCTTTCGTTAATTTGAAAGACTCCCACGCAATACGCTCAGACTGTACGAAAACCATATCTGTTTTAACTTGACCGGCTTTATTTTTTATCTCTATTGTCACATCACTGTTTTTACTCCAGTCATAACTGATCTCATATGTATAGATTTCATCCGAATAATTAATACCCGGTTTCTTTTCATCAACTGCCTGTACTTTATATACATACGTTACAGGCCCGCCGGACGTTGAAATATCTTTCAGCGGTATTACCGGAAATTCAATTAGGCCGCTGCCGTAAGTTTCTGCTACCAGCTCATCAGGTAACCCTTCGTATGATCCTCCCGCTTTAGCAATAAATTTAAAATTGTCACAATAGAACTGCCCTTCTGTTCCAAATGTATATTCATGTATTGCTTCTATACTAATTGCGGTATTCGTATTGATCCAGACCATCTCATCAACACTTTTTCTGCTTCCGTCCTCCTGGCTAACAAAATAAGACACTTCAACTTTGCTCAAATTCTCAGATACATTCACAGACACGTAATAATAAGCATCATCGAAAAACAACGGATCACCCCAGTAATAATCCTGCCGAATAGTAAAATCATAAATACCATCCTGATAAAACTGTATATTTTCAAACTTTACATCTGCCGGACCCTGATCAATGCGTACCGGCAAAGTATAGCTATTGTATCCGGCAAAATCAATACCTTCGTACATAATCACGTCAGATTCTACCCATGTATCCAGATACATAATAATATTAAAATCCCGATCCCACCACTTCCCGGCCGGATCACTGCCATCGATGTTACCGGCTGCATACAATTTTCCTTCAATCGTTGCCGTAGCCGGATTAATTCTTTTTAAACTCGCTTTATTTATCGGTGAATCAATCTCGATCCGGCAGTTATTACCTTCCTGTTTTAAAATCAGCTGCATATTAGCCGGTGCAACAAAGTATAAAACATCCTCCGTTGGTTCTATATGTACGTTTTTCAATTCCGTATTTTTACGAAATTGATCAACAAAAAACAATGACAAACGCTGATACCCTTCCCCAACGTGTTTCGCATTACTCGAACTCGCATTACCCGGGCTGGCATTGCCTGATGATGCCAGATTAATGTCTGCATCAGCAGTTACATTCATCAGATATCTGCTGTCAGTCAATTCACTTGGCATAAAGTAATCAATATTGTCATTATTATAATCAACAAATGCCTCATACAACGGTTGTGGCAGATCTATATGAAACGTATCCATAAAACGATCGCCAGCTTTTGTCTGTCTTTCAGACAACTCCATTCCGATCCCGACCAAATCACCTTTTTTAACATCGAACCTCATCAATTCATCGTCATTACTAAGCGGTATTGCATCATTTACTTCGTCAAAATAATCTGCCTTCCAGTTATTAGTTTCTGCTGCATACCTGGTATTTGCCGGCGTTATTCCAGTTAATACGATTGATAAAATCAATAACTGTGCAATATAGCGCCGCACACTTATCCGCTTTAAAACTGCTGCTTTTTCTTTCACATACTTCATTTTTGCCTCCATGCACTACTTATGCTTTTATCTTATGTAGTTACAAAAAAACATTTCTATAGTAATTATTATACCACTTTTGTAACAATAGTAAAGTCGTATTAATTCGTGTAACCAACAAAAAAAATGCTACCTATACATTCAGCATTATATGCCTAACTGCATAATTAGCATTTTTATTTTAAAGTATTAATACCCCAATGCCTGTTCTAATGCAACCTTCTCTTCACTACCAAGCAATACCTCTGTCTCACCTCTGTCCACCTCTTTCAGGTACAAATAACATCCTTCCCGACTATGAACAGAGTTCAATACAAATCCTGTATTGGTATAATCAAGCATTGCAAATGCAAAACTGAGATTACCGCCCATTCCTTTAAATGCATTATATTTAACCATTCCGAACTTTTGGAAAGAAGCCCGCATATTTTTATTTGCAGTTCTGATAGAATCCTTATTTGCCCGGTCTTCTGCTTTCAGGACCTGAATGTCTTCCATCTGTTGAATAATCAGATTTTCTAACGTTTCCGCATCTTTGCCACGCATAAAGCAGTCATATCGCCGGTAAAGTTTTCTCATCTGCATCACACCGATTATCATAACAACAATCAAAACCAACAGCAACACTGACTGGCCGATAATAATATACATAGGATCAAATCCCAGATTATTTAACATACTATCTGTCATCCTGTATTTCTCCTGTCCTTTGTAATTCTTCGTTTATTGAATAGATTCCAACAATTCTACAATCCGTTCCAATTCAGACTCTGAATAGTATTCGATTTCAATTCTTCCTTTATGCTTGTCTTTACGATTAATTAATACCTTTGTACCAATCGCAGACTTCATACGATTCTCCAACTCCTCAAAAATCAATTCCAGAGCTTCGTCTTTTTCTTTTTTCGTCTTTTCTTTTGGCTTTTTGCCCAGCAGCTTAACAGCCTTTTCCACATCTCTTACACTCATATTGTCTTTTTCAATCTGCGCTGCCATCTTAATCTGCAGATCAGGATCTTCTATAGTAAGTAATGCCCTGGCATGTCCGCCGCTGATCCGGTTTTCAACCAGCATTTGCTGAACCTGTAACGGTAACTTCAAAAGACGCATTGTATTTGTAATGGTAACACGGTTTTTAGATACCCGGGCGGCAATCTCCTCCTGCTTCAGGCCAAACTCCTTCATCAGCTGCTGATATGCCATTGCTTCTTCAATCGGGTTCAGATCGGCACGCTGAACGTTTTCGATCAGAGCAACTTCCATACTCTGTTGTTTATCATACTCACGAATCAAAACCGGTACTTCTTTTAATCCGGCCAGCTTGGCAGCACGCCAACGGCGTTCACCGGCAATTAACTCAAAATAATCATCTTTCTTTTGAACCAGAAGCGGCTGAATGACTCCATACTGTTTAATCGAATCAGCCAGTTCCTGCAGCTGCTCATCATCAAACATCTTTCTCGGCTGTTCCCGGTTTGGTTCAATCCGTGAAAGCTTCATCATAACTTCCTGGTTCTGACTTTTCCTGTCTTTTTGATCCTTCTGTTCCTTATGTTCTTTTTCGACTTCCTGGACTACCTCCTCGCCAAAGAATGCACCCAGACCTTTACCTAATCCCTTTTTCGCCGCCATTTTACAACTCTCCTCTGCTTATCACTTCAGCCGCCAGCATACGATAACTCTCCGCCCCCGTTGATCTGGAATCATACAGATTGATCGGCATACCATGGCTTGGTGCTTCAGCCAGACGTACATTTCGGGGAATGATCGTCTTATAAATCGTTCTCTTCAAATGGTTTTTCACACTCTCAACAACTTCCAAAGACAAATTTGTTCTGGCATCATACATGGTAAATACAACACCTTCCAACTCCAGCTTCTGATTGAGTTTCTTCTTAACTAAATCTATTGTCTGAAGAATCTGACTCAATCCCTCTAATGCATAATACTCACATTGGATTGGAACCAATACGGTGTCCGATGCAGTCAATGCATTAATGGTAAGCAAACTTAAAGAAGGCGGACAGTCAATAATAATAAAATCATACTCTTCCTTTATTTTGTCCAATTCTTTCTTTAATATAGATTCTTTGCCATCTTCATTCAGCAGTTCAATCTCCGCTCCGGCTAAACCGACATCAGAAGGCAGCACATCCAGATTTTCCTGAACATCTCTGATAATACAGTCATCAAAACTGCACTCTCCTACCAATAGTTCATAGACAGATTTGTTCATATATTCTTTTTCGAATCCTAAGCCGCTTGTTGCATTACCCTGCGGATCAAAATCGACAGCCAGAACTTTTTGACCGGCTTCAGCCAAACAAGCTGACAAGTTAATTGCTGTTGTCGTTTTACCGACACCACCCTTTTGATTAGCAATAGATATTATTCTTCCCATAGTATCCTCTTCTTTTAAACTATTACAAAACTGTTAAAAGCTGTTTTATAGTATAACATACTTTTTTCAATTTTCCTATGTATAATAGCAAATTAATAAAAATGTTTCACGTGAAACATAGACCATATTTCACCATTATTTCATAGTTTAATGATTGTAAGTGTTGGATTTTTGTATTATACTAGTGATAATTGGACATTATGAATCCTAGTGAGATCACACTAGCAGGAGGTATTACATGAAGGCAAAAAACAAGATATTAACACTTATGATTTTATCAGCAGGGGCAGCTGCCACTACTGCTGCTATTAATAAATGTATACAAGTCAGAGCTGTATCTAAGAATTTAATGACAGAACCCCAGTCACTCTGCTATCGTTGGCGATTGGGCAACATCCATTATACAAAGACCGGATCAGGCAAGCCAGTTCTGTTGATTCATGATTTAAGATCAACTTCAAGTGGTTATGAATGGAGTCAGCTGATCAACAGAATGAAAGAAAATTATACGGTCTACACCATAGATTTATTAGGCTGCGGCCGTTCGGAAAAACCAAATATCGTTTATACTAATTATTTATATGTACAGTTGATCTCAGACTTTATCAAATCAGAAATTGGACATCGAACAAGCATTATTGCCAGTAACGAATCTGCCTCAGTACCAATTATGGCTTGTGCGAACAATCCCGAGTTATTTGATCAGCTTATGTTAATCAATCCACTGAGCCTTTTGGACTATAGTCAAATTCCGGGGAAGACAGCAAAGTCGTACAAGTTCCTGATTGATCTTCCTATCCTTGGAACTACGCTCTATAATATAGCAAACAGTAAAAAGGAAATCAAAGAGTATTTCACAAAGGAAGCTTTTTATAATCCATACTCTGTCAAAGCTAATTATATCGATTACTACTACGAGTCTGCTCATCTGGGTGCACATCCTAAGGCGGTATATGCAAGTATTGAATGCAAATATACGAAATGTAATATTGTGAATGCTCTAAGAAAGATAAATAATAGTATTTATCTTATCGGTGGTAAAGGGATTACCGACATTGATGAACGACTCGATGAATATAAATATTATAATCCGTCGATTGAGTGTCTGGTAATACCAGACTCAAAACAATTGCCACAGTTAGAATCACCGGCAGAACTTTATCAGATTGTGAAAACCTATTTAGGTTAATGTTTCACGTGAAACATTTTTTAAGGCCACTATGTAAATCAGATAAGTAAACAGGAGGACATGACCATGATTCAATTTAACCATTTTAATTTCAATGTATTGGATTTAGACAAAAGCTTAAAGTTTTATAAGGACACGTTAGGACTGACCCCCGTCAGGGAAAAAGAAGCATCTGACGGATCATTCAAACTGGTTTATCTGGGAGACGGTACAAGTGACTTTACACTGGAACTGACATGGTTAAGAGATCGAACGGAACCTTATAATCTGGGTGAGTGTGAGTTTCATCTGGCCTTTGTAACGGATGAATTTGATAAAGTTCATGAAAAACATAAGGAAATGGGCGTTATATGTTATGAGAATGAGGGAATGGGGATTTATTTTATTAATGATCCGGATGGGTATTGGATAGAGGTGGTTCCGAAAAGGTAATGTTTCATGCGGGAATAAGCTGAGGTGGGATGGGGGTGTGGATGGTAAGGGAGTTTGCTCCGCTCCGTGATGTGGACATTCCTAAGCAGATAGAAGGGGATTTACTTGGGCACCGACTCAAAACGCTGTATATTTCTGAAGAAATATACAGCTAGATCGTCTGAGATCTGGCTTTGTAGGCCAGATCTCTCCCAAGTAAATCCCCTTCTATCTGCTAAGGACTGTTCACATCACTCCGAATGTCGCTAACTCCCTTACCATCCACACCCCCATCCCACCTCAGCTTATTCCCGCCAGCTAAATATTTTTCTCCACTAGTATAAAAAAAACGGCCAAAACTTTTTCTAGGTTTTGACCGTTTTTTTATAATATATTATCAGTTTCTTTTTCTGATGATATATTATTTAAAAGATAAGATGATATACTGCAGTTAGAATTAGGAAGGCTGCAATGATTTCTATTTTGAAAGTCTTATATACTACATAGTCTGGATATTTAGTGTTGTAATAGACTTCGAGTTTGTCGCCTATCTTTTTTGATGAGAATAGAGTTGCTAAATATGTTTTTTTTATGACTAAATCTTGTTCATGTCTGAATTCTACGTAATACTTATACCAGTTCCCTCTATTAAGTGTTTTTCTTTTTGTGCAGTCTTTTAAGGTTGCGGTATATAATGTGCCTCCTAATACTACTTTGTATTTTCCATATAATAAAAATGAGCCTAAAATAATGAGTACAATTTCATATAAGATAGATGTAATATTCATGTCAGTTCCTTTTTTGTATTTTATTAATATAAGTTATTTATGAAATAATAGAATATAATAATGAGGGGTAAAACCATTGCAGGGTTTCTCTGTCTATTAATGAGAAATTCTGTTCTGTTTTTTGGCCTCCGTTATCCCACCATAAACAGGATATTCCGTTCTTTTGGGCCTGATCGGTTAGATATTTTGCCCAGCTGGATCTCTCTTCTATATTATTTTTGTTAATTGCTCCGTATTCTGTTATTACAACAGCTATTTCATTGTCTATGAAGGTACTTCGGATGTTTTTAATTGCTGTGTCTATGTCTGCTTTATCTAAAGTATTGTATTCGTGCCACTGGCTGTCACCACCCTCTGTATGAGAAAAGTCGAGAGGGGTATACATATGTATTGAGACACCTATCTTCTCTCCTTCCGGGACACGGAAATTTTCTATTACTTCCTTTCGGTGAGAGGCTGCATATGTAGGTACTAATAAATATCGATTTGGATTATTGCCTCCGGATGAACGGACCGTGCCTACGAATAACTGATTTAGTTCGTTTATATGTTCTATCGCTTCTGGTGTTCCGACTGTCCATTCTGCGTTGTGACCTACCAACCGGGGTTCATTCATTCCCTCAAATATCAAACGGCTGTCATAGTCAGCAAAACGATATGCAATCTGCTGCCACAGAGTGACTAATTGAATTCTGGCATTTTGCATCCCTTCATCATAAGGAGAATACCAGTTGTCGTGGTGAACATTGATGATTACTTTCAAATCACTTTCTAATGCATCATTCACCACCTTATGAACACGATTCATCCATGCTTCGTCTACGTTATAATATTCATCCATGTGCGGATACCAGGTGACCGGGATGCGGACTGTAAGAAAACCAGCCTGACGGACCCTTTCAAACAAAGCTTTTGTAACCGCAGGATTGCCCCATGATGTTTCATAATCCAGAATATTATCGAATGTTACATTTTCTACGTATGAATCCAGAGAATTTCCAAGATTCCACCCAGGTCCTAATTCCTGTAAAAAAGAGTCCGGCAATCGTTTTATACTTTTTTCGCGCCACCATAATATACATCCGACTGCTGTAAACAGTAATATTATCAAGATTAAAGAACTTCTTTTTATTTTCATATTCACCAGCCTCTCTGTTGTTGGCTATATACAGGATCACAAAAAAATCAACTTAATGGTTCTTTTCCGGGTAATCCTGCTTTTCTGGGGTATTTTCCGGCTGTTGTTTTTACTTTATTTATAATTACAAAGCTTCTTTCTGCATCAGATCCGGGCAGATTGAACTTTTCAACCCGCTCCAGATTGCCGCCTAATATTTTTATGGCCTGTTTACCACCATTTAATTCTTCGTCGATTTTTCCCGATTTATAAGGAATAAAATATCCTCCTGTTTTGACGAATGGCAGACAATATTCTGATAAGGTAGATATATTGGCAACTGCTCGCGAAACACAATAGTCATACTGTTCGCGATATTTTTTATCTTTTCCGTAATCTTCTGCTCTTCCATGATTTGACGTAATATCTGTCAGTTTTAAAATTCCAACTACTTCAGATAAAAACTTCACTCTTTTATTTAATGAATCCAACAGAGTGATGGATAACTGTGGAAAAGCTATTTTCAGGGGAATTCCAGGGAAACCGGCGCCTGTTCCTACATCTATTACAGACAGCGATTTTGATTTAATCTCAGGAACTATTTTACCTAATGATATGCTGTCAATAAAATGTTTGGTTATCACATCTTCCATCTCGGTGATTGCGGTCAGATTCATCACTTTGTTGGTTTCGATAAGCAGTTCGTAATACTTATAAAACTGATCAATCTGATCTGCAGTCAACGTCAGTCCGAGTTGATCCAGTCCATGTTCCATTTTCACGTGAAATTTTTGCTCCATATTTACTCCTACTCTGCTTTTTTCTCATGACGTTTTTGCTCCAGATATACCAACAGCACGGAAATATCTGATGGCGATACTCCGGATATTCTGGATGCCTGACCGATGGAAACCGGTTTGTATTCATTAAGCTTCTGGACTGCTTCACGACGCAGATTTTTTACATTACTATAATCAAAATCTTCTCTCAGCTTTTTTGTCTCAAGCTTTTTAAACTGTATTACCTGCTGATGCTGACGTTTTAAGTAACCGTCATATTTTATATTTATGTTAACTTGTTCGGCAGTATCATCGCTTAATATTGGTCGTTTCGGGTCAATATTGGTTAACATAAAATAGTTTAATTCCGGACGTTTTATCAGTTCAGCAAGTGTAGCGCCAGTTTTTAGTAAGGTACTGTTGTGACTTTCCAAAAATTCCTGGACTTCTTTATTTGCACCAACATTGGTTTTTTCGAGGCGCTTAATTTCATTCTCTATATCTTGTTCTTTTTTCAAGGTTATCTGATATGTTTCCTCATCAATCAGTCCTATTTCGTGACCGATTGCGCGCAGCCGCAGGTCAGCATTATCCTGTCTGAGCAGAAGACGGTATTCAGCCCGGGATGTCATCATGCGGTAGGGTTCGTGATTTTCCTTTGTAACCAGATCATCAATCAGTACGCCGATATAAGCTTGAGAACGGTCAATAATAAAAGGATCACGTCCCTGTATCTGCATTACAGCATTTACCCCAGCCATAAAGCCCTGAACTGCCGCTTCCTCATAACCGGAACTGCCGTTAAACTGACCGCCGCTGAATAGTCCTCTGATAGCCTTAAACTCAAGAGATGGCTTCAGCTGCCGGGAATTGATACAATCATATTCAATCGCATAAGCATTACGAACGATCTTTACCTGTTCCAGGCCGGGAACAGTCCGGTACATGGCATATTGAACATCTTCCGGCAATGAACTTGACATACCGGCCAGATACATTTCATTCGTTGACAAACCTTCCGGTTCGATAAATACCTGATGGCGGTCTTTATCCGGAAACTTAACCACTTTATCTTCGATTGACGGACAGTATCTGGGACCGGTTCCTTCGATTGCTCCGGAATACAACGGGGAACGATTCAGGTTATCACGAATAATCTGATGAGTTTCATTATTAGTATAAGAAAGCCAGCAGGATACCTGATCTTTTTGAATAGAACCAGGATCAGTCGAAAATGAAAATGGTACAATTCTTTCATCACCAAACTGCTCTTCCATCTTTGAAAAATCAATGCTTCTTTTATCAACTCTCGCCGGTGTTCCTGTTTTAAAGCGATACAGTTCAATGCCGTTTGCCAGCAGGGAATCCGTCAGGTGATTGGCTGCCTGCAACCCGTTGGGACCGGTATAGTTGCTGACATCACCATAAATGCAGCGGGATTTTAAATAGGTTCCGGTAGCGAGAACTACCGCTTTGGCATGATAAACTGCACCGGATACTGTTTTAACACCTTTAATGATACCGCCTTCAACAATAAGTTCTGATACCTCTGCCTGACGGATCGTGAGATGATCGGTATTCTCAAGGGTCATCCGCATCTGCCGGCTGTAATCCAGTTTATCAGCCTGGGCACGGAGAGAATGAACTGCCGGTCCTTTGGACTGATTCAGCATTTTGGACTGAATAAATGTTTTATCAATATTCTTTCCCATCTCTCCGCCCAAAGCATCCAGTTCCCTGACCAGATGACCTTTGGAACTGCCGCCGATATTGGGATTACATGGCATTAACGCAATGCTGTCCACACTGACAGTAAAACAGATTGTCTCCATCCCCAGTCTGGCACAGGCCAGTGCTGCCTCACACCCGGCATGCCCGGCTCCTACAACTACAATATCATAACTCTCATCTACATACGGCATTGCTTTATTATCCTTTCTATTTCCCCATACAGAACTTGCTGAATATTTCATTAACCAGATCATCTTCCAATGATTCTCCGATAATAGTACCCAACTGCTCATAAGCGTCCATCAGATCAATCGTCAGAAAATCTTCCGGCATTTCATCTGCGATACTCTGTTTTACCATCTTAAGACTTGCCAGTGTATCAACAAGTGCTGTTTTATGACGTATATTTGTTATCATAACTTCATCATTAAAATTGATCTCACCTTCATAAAACATATCCTTAATCATCTGCTCAAGCATTTCGATTCCGGTTTGTTCCTTGGCCGATACTGCAATGACCGGTTTATTAGTTTTTTGCTTCAATTCTTCTATTGTTATAACAGTCTGAAGGTCAGTCTTATTTAAAATAACAACCGCCTTCCGATTACTGATCAGATCAATTATTGATTCATCGTTTTCATCCATCGGCAATGAACCGTCAACCACATATATAATCAGATCTGCTTCGTCTGCAGCACTCCTGGCCCGTGATACACCGATCTGTTCAACGACATCCTGAGTATCTCTGATCCCGGCTGTATCAATCATATTTAATGTAATACCATGAAGCCGGATCTGTTCTTCCAGAATATCTCTGGTGGTGCCGGCAATATCAGTTACGATCGCCCGCTCCGCTCCGACCAGTACATTTAAAAGTGAAGATTTACCGGCATTCGGTTTTCCAAGAATCACTGTTTTTATTCCTTCTGATATAACTCTTCCGTTATCAGAAGAACTGACCATCTTATCCACATCTTTAATCTTTTCTTCGATCACTGTCAACAATGTATCACTGTAACCATCCAGTGATATATGTTCCGGATCATCAAGTGCCGATTCAATATATGCAATATGGTAAAGAATATCTTCCCGCAACTGTTTTATTTTTAATGATAATGATCCCTTTAACTGACTAACGGAGCTTTTCATTGCATAATCATTCTTAGAATGAATGATATCCATAACTGCTTCCGCCTGTGATAAATCAATCCGTCCATTTAAAAATGCCCGTTTTGTAAATTCTCCCGGCTCAGCCGGTCTTGCTCCATATTTAATTACTGTTTCCAGTATTTTATTCATCACCAGGATTCCACCATGACAATTGATCTCCACGGTATCCTCCGCTGTATAACTGTGCGGTCCCTTCATCACAACTGTCAGGACTTCATCGAGAACTTCATCACCATCCTGAATCAAACCATAATGAACGGTATGAGAAGAAACATCAGCCAGCTGCTTACCTGCTTTTTTACTTTTAAATATATTGTTAACGATTGATATTGCCTCTTCTCCGCTTACCCTGACAATACCGATTCCGGACTGACTCATTCCGGTTGCGATCGCTGCGATCGTATCTGTGGTCTTTCGGCTTTGCATCTTCCCACCTCATTTTAGATTAATATAAGCAGAGGGCATCCGGTGGTAGTCGTAACTACTACCGGACACCCCCGTTTTTTATACTTCCTGTTTCATCTCAATTTCTGTTTCTGTTTTATCTTTTGGCCGGGACTGATATCTGTCCTTTTTGCCGTTATAACCTTCACGCTTTAATGAAACTACTACATGCCGGTAAGGATCTTCTCCTTCACTTCTGGTCACAACATAACGATCTCCCTGAAGTGCTGCATGAATAATTCTTCTCTCATAAGGATTCATCGGCTCTAATGATACCGAACGTTTGGTTCTCTTTACTTTATAAGAAATATTCTTAGCCAGAGTTTCCAGAGTCTCTTTTCTTCGCTCTCTGTAGTTCTCCGTATCCAGCTTAACCCTTACATATCCTTCAGTCTCTTTATTCACAACCAGACTTAGCAGATACTGCATCGAATCAAGAGTTTGTCCTCTCTTACCGATCAGAATCCCCATATCATCACCTGACATCGAGATCTGAAGTTCACCGTCAGATGTATCAAACTGAGTATCAATCGTCACCTGCATTCCCATTGATTGAAAAATCTGATTCAGGAATTCTTTTGCTTTGGCCTGAACTAAAGCTTCATCTACCTTTGCAGCCGACTTCGCTGACCGTGCCGGTTTATCGGCTTTTTCAACTTTTTCAGTTTTTTCAGCAGGTTTACCGGCTGCTTTTGCAGCTTCGTTTTTTTTCTGCTCGGCCTTTTTGGCTTCTGCTTTTGCAGCTTCAAGTTTTTTCTGCTCTGCTTTTCTGGCCTCTTCCTTTTTGGCTTCCGCCCGTTTAGCTTCCGCTTTCTTTTCTTCAGCCTTTTTCGCCTCGGCCCGCCGTGCTTCATCTCTTTCCCGCTCGGCCTTCTCCAATTCAGCTCTTTCTTCTGCCTTTTCTTCCTCTTCGCTCTTTACTCTGGCGCGGATCACATATGGTTTTGCCCCAAAGATACCAAGCAGTCCTGAACTGCCTTTTTCGGTTATTTCATAATAAAGGTGGTCACTGGTAGTCTGTAATTGAATTAATGCTTTGGTAATTGCTTCATCCAATGTCTTTGCAGAAACTGTAATCGTATCCATAATGCCCCCTCCTACTTGTTGTGTTTTTCGTTATACTTCGCAACCATGTTAGCCTTTGATGCCAGGCTTCCCGGTTTCGCATCCTTATTGTAATATTCAGTAGAATCCTTAACCTGGCCTTTTGTCTTTTCGATCTTGTCAAGTTTCATCTTCTCTTCTTTTTCAGCAGCTGCCTGAATACTCTTTAAGTTGGCAGATGCATTCTGGTTGATCTTCTGAGGCGGAAGTCCTTTTTTGGCACGTTTCTGGTTTGCTTTTTCCATATTTTTGCGTACCATTTCATCAATATCAACTTTATTCAGATAAGCATTAACACCAACCTGCTGAATGATCTGGAACACACTGCTCGCTACCCAGTAGATACCGATAGCTGCCGGGAATGTAAAGCAGAAGAATACTGACATCAGAGGCATCATTACATTCATCTGTTTCATCATATCAGCGCCGGGTGCTTCTGAACTCTGGGTGCTCTGATTAGCGGTCATCAGCTTCGTACTGTACCACTGGCTCAGTCCTGCCGCAATCGGGATCAGCCATGCAAGTGACGGAGTAAATCCCTGCCATGGATTCGTAGCCAGGTTAATGCCCAGGAATGTGTTCATATCTTCAATGACTTTTGCATTTTCAGCAATAACACCTGCTGCAGACTGGAAGGTATTGCCCAATTCAGCCCAATGAGCCGGGTTTAACTTATACAGAATATCAACCATCTTATTGCCCAGGGCTTCGCCTGCAACACCGGTCAGATCACCGATTGCATTCATACCGGTCAGGGCAATATTATTATCAGTTGCAAACTGTACCAAACTGGAAGCAGCGCCTTCGGTCAGTGAAGAAGGATCACCCACACCGCTGATCGCCTGAACCACATTCATATAATATACTTTTACAGAACTTACATAAGCCGGAATATTATAAATAACCCGGTATAAAGCAAACAAAATCGGCATCTGAATAACCAGCTGCAGACAGCCGCCGGTCATGGAAGTACCATACTTCTCATAAACCGCTTTTGTTTCAACATTCATTTTCATCATCGAATCATTATCTTTTTTATCTTTATACTTGGCCTGAATTGCCTGAATCTCAGGCTGCATAATAGCCATTAACTTTGATGACTTCTGCTGTTTAATGGTCAGCGGGAACATCAAAAGCTTAACAACCAGTGTAAATAAAATAATACAGATACCGATATTAAAAATCCCGATCGAACTGGTTACCCGAAACAACGCATCCATGATCAATCCTAAAACCTGAGCAACCGGCCCCAATATCATACCCCCGGTCTTCGTCAAAACTAAGTAGTCCAATCTGTTACCTCCTCATAGTGAGTCTTTTTCATTACGGAACTGGATCATAACCGCCTTCTGCCCATGGATGACACCTGAGTATCCTCCGACAGGACAACCATAGTCCTTTCAGCACACCATGCTTTGTAAGTGCCTCAATGGCGTATTGAGAACACGTAGGTGTGTAAATACAGTGAGTTCTAACCTTCAGCGGTGATAAAAATATCTGATATCCCCTGATCAACAAGATTAAGCCTTTTTTAATCATCTTCTCACTTCGATTCTTTTAAAATGTTATGCAGTCCGCACAGGTGCATAAATGCACGATCAATAGTTTTGTATTCTGATTCTTTTGCGGCCGCCCGTGCCACAATAACGATGTCTAATCCTTCTTCCAGTTCATGTAAATGCAGTCGGAAACACTCCCGTAAGACTCTCGCAATATGATGTCTTACCACACTGTTGCCTACCTTTTTACTGACAGAAATGCCGAGCCGGCTGCCAGCCTGTCCGGTCTTAAATACGTACATTACCAGTTGTTTGTTTGCATAAGATTTCCCTTTGTTATAGACAACCTGAAAATCCCTGTTTTTCTTAATACTTGGAAAACGTTTCATCCATTCTCCCTTACTCTTACTATCAGTCTCAGCGAATTCCCAATATACAAAAAAGGTCACAATAAATTGTGACCTTGGTTCACTAAGCTGATAATTTAGCTCTACCTTTTGCTCTTCTAGAAGCTAATACTTTTCTTCCGCCCGGAGTACTCATTCTAGCTCTGAAACCATGAACTTTCGATCTGTGTCTTTTCTTTGGCTGAAAAGTCATTTTCATGTCGCAGCACCTCCTCTTACAATAGCTTATCTTCAAATATGAATGTACATATTAAGACTATTTTAATTAAACATCTCCTCGATTATATAGAAAAAACAAGGGTTCGTCAAGCATTTTCTCTAAAAAAAGGAACAGCCGAAAAGCCGTTCCTACAATATGTGTTCATTATATTTATCATAACTACATTTAGTATCTTCATATATTATATCTTAATACGAAGCAATGCCTTTCCGATACCTGTCACCAGAATCGCAGCCACAATCGCCTCCGGAACTCCCGATCCTGCCACAGTTGCCATTACCAGACCAAAGACTGCATCTACTGCTGTATTCTTCACCGCCGCATACTCTCCGGCCAGCAGCAGATAAATACTGCCCATTACCATAATCGTATTTGTCAGCGAACCGACAAATCCGGTAATCGGAAGCGCCACCCAGGGATTAACCTTAGCTCCTTTCAGTGCCCGCCATACCCATCCTGCCACAACACCGATCATAATCCTGCATCCAACAGATATCCACACAGCTTTTAACGCTCCGGGGATCCCGGACATACTCATAAACGGGGAAAACGCAAACGATAACAACGATGGTGCCATGGTATTACTGATAATCGAGCAGATCCCAAATACTCCACCCAAAATTCCGCCTGCCAGCGGCCCTAACATAATGGCACCGATAATAACAGGGATGTGGACAGTTGTTGCCTTAACAATCGGCAGCGGAATCATTCCCAGCGGCGTATTCGCCAACAGAATGATAATTGCCGCCATAAGTGCAACACTGGTCAGCCAACGGGTGTCTCTTTTTGTCTTATTCAATTTTCTTTCCTCCTGCTACTGTTCTATAAGATACAATGCATCTTCATTGTATAAAATCCCTTTTATCTTGTCAATAAAAAGCATATTATTTTACTATTGTGTACACCGGTAAAAATAATGCCACTATTTGTTAATTAACATAAAGTTATCCCCATATTGTGGATAACTTTGTTGATAAGTCTATGGATAACTATTGGATAACATCTGGATAACTCTTTAATTTTTTCTAATATCATTGAAAAAAAAGGGGTTTTGGTATAGAATAGAGTTTAGATTGGGTTAATATGCATATCCACAACGACAAATCATTAGGAGACATATACTATGTTGGAAACATTAAAAGAGAAATGGGACGATATCTTAATATATTTGAAAGAAGAACACGAAATATCCGATGTCTCTTTTATGACATGGCTGCTCCCGCTGAAAATCCATTCGGTTAACGGTAATGTGGTTAACATAATTGTTCCGGATGCCAACTTCCTCGGATATATCAAGAAAAAATACAGTTTCTTATTAAAAATATCGATTGAGGAGATCAGCGGCATCAAGTGCGAATTAGAATTTGTCGTTAAGGATCAGTTAAAAGAAGAACCGGCCAAATCTAATCATCTGATCAAGAACAATCAAAATTCCGTTAGTCAGATAGCCCTGCAGAATGCCAACTTAAATCCAAAATATACGTTTGACACATTTGTCGTAGGTGCCAATAACAACCTGGCGCATGCTGCTTCCCTGGCCGTTGCGGAATCACCAGGTGAAATTTATAATCCGTTATTTATTTATGGCGGCGTTGGACTGGGGAAAACTCATCTGATGCACTCCATAGCCAGCTTCATATTAAAAAATAACCCGAAATCAAAAATATTATACGTTACCTCAGAAAAGTTCACCAACGAACTGATCGACGCAATCCGTAACAAAAACAACATATCCACAACAGAATTCCGGGAAAAATACCGCAACAACGATGTCCTTCTGATCGATGATATCCAGTTTATCATCGGTAAAGAAAGTACACAGGAGGAGTTTTTCCACACCTTTAATGCGCTTCACGAATCAAAAAAGCAGATTATTATTTCATCCGATAAGCCGCCAAAAGAGATCGAAACACTCGAAGAAAGGCTGAGATCCCGTTTCGAATGGGGCTTAACCGTAGATATCCAGTCGCCTGATTATGAGACCCGAATGGCGATACTTCGTAAAAAAGAAGAAATGGAAGGCTACAATATCGACAATGAAGTAATTAAATATATCGCCACCAACATTAAGTCAAACATCCGGGAACTGGAAGGTGCCTTAACCAAGATCGTCGCCCTCTCCAAACTGGATAATAATAAAGAGATCAACATCGCCCTGGCCGAAGAAGCGTTAAAAGACATCATCGCGCCAAGCGATCCCAAGGAGATTACCCCTGAGTTTGTTATTCAGGTGGTAGCCGATCACTTTAACCTGACAACCCTTGATATCACATCCCAAAAACGTACCAAGGATGTGGTTTATCCAAGGCAGATTGTCATGTATCTGTGCCGCCATATTATGGGAACGCCGCTTCAGACTATTGGCAAATGCCTGGGCGGCCGTGATCACACCACCATTATCCACGGCTCAGATAAGATCTCCAATGATTTAAAAAACAACCCTACCCTGCAGAATTCTATCGATATCTTAAAGAAGAAAATCATACCTCAATAAGTTATGCACATTTTCTTGTGGATATCATGTTAATTTTCTGTGGGTAACCTGTGAATCATTTTGAACCACAAATAACCACTTTTTAGCGTTGTGGACAAGTTGATAATTATCATGAAGTCCGGGATAACTTTTCAACATCATTATTAACATGTGGAAAACCATACCAGATATAGGCCCGGACCACTTTTACACATACCCACAGCCCCTACTACTATTACTACGAAATTTATCTATATATTTATCTATATAAAGCGAACCGCAAACAGAAAGGAAATTATCAACATGAAGCTTACATTTCAAAAAGATGCGTTACTAGCCGGAATCAATATTGTAGCAAAAGCAATCCCTTCAAAAACCACCATGTCAATCCTCGAATGTATTCTGATCGATGCCAGTGCCAGTGAGATCAAGCTGACCGGTAATGATATGGAGCTGGGTATTGAAACCAAAGTCGAAGGAGAGATTCTCGAACGTGGGAAAATCGCCCTTGATGCCAAGCTTTTCAACGAAATTATCCGTAAACTTCCGGAAGGAGAATCCAAAGTTTCAATCACATCTGATGAGCGGTTTAATACCATAATTGAATGTGAAAATTCCGTTTTCAATATTCAGGGACGCGACGGAGAAGAATTTTCTTACCTCCCTTATATTGAAAGAAACCAGTACATCTGCCTGTCACAGTTTACATTAAAAGAAGTGATTCGCCAGACGATCTTTTCCACATCACCGAATGACAGCAATAAAATGATGGCCGGTGAGCTGATGGAAGTTAAAGATGATGTACTTAAGATGGTTTCTCTTGACGGACATCGTATTTCAATCCGTAATATTAAGCTAAAAGACCACTACAATGAAGTAAAAGTTATAGTACCGGGCAAAACACTGTCGGAAATCAGCAAAATACTCAGCGGTGACAACGAAAAAGAAGTGCTGATCTATTTCAGCCGCAACCACATTCTGTTCGAGTTTGAAGACACCATTGTGGTTTCCCGTCTGATTGAAGGTGATTACTTCAAGATTGACCATATGCTTTCCAGTGATTACGAGACCCGTGTCAAAGTCAACAAACGTGACTTCATGGACAACATTGACCGTTCTATGATCCTGATTCGTGACAGTGACAGAAAGCCGATCATCCTGAATGTTGAGGACAACAATGTCAACATGAAAGTAAAATCCGCCTTCGGTTCGATGAATGCAGATGTTATGGCTCATAAAACCGGTAAAGACATCATGATCGCATTCAATCCCAAGTTTCTGATTGATGCGCTGAAAGTTATTGACGATGAAGAAGTCGAATTATATATGATGACACCCAAATCACCATGTTTCATAAAAGATGAAGAAGGCTCCTATATTTATCTGATTCTGCCTGTCAACTTCATTGCAGAAAATTAATGGATTAAGGATGTAAAAAAATGGAAACAATTAAATTGAGAGATGATTATATCAAACTGGGCCAGGCGTTAAAAGCCGCCGGCCTGGTTGGATCCGGTGTCGATGCGAAGTTTGTGATCGAAGAAGGTCTGGTATCTGTAAACGGAAAACTGGAATACCAGCGTGGCAAAAAACTTCGCGCCGGTGACGAAGTGGTATATAACGGAGAGACAATTAAAATAACATTATGATTATTGAATCATTGGAGTTAAAGAATTACCGCAATTATGATCATCTACATATAGAATTCAGTCCGGGGACTAACATTCTGTACGGCAATAATGCTCAGGGAAAGACTAATATCCTTGAGTCTGTCTATGTCTGCTGTACCACCAAATCACACAGGGGCAGCAAAGACCGGGAAATGATTCATTTTCACGAAGATGAATCCCATATCAAACTGAATCTCCGGAAGAATAATGTACCATACCGGATTGATATGCACCTGAAGAAAAACAAACCCAAAGGAGTCGCCATCAACGGTGTACCGATTCGCAAAGCCAGTGAATTATTCGGGATAGTGAATGTGGTATTTTTTTCCCCTGAGGATTTAAATCTGATCAAAAACGGCCCCGCCGACAGACGAAAGTTTGTCGATATGGAGTTATGTCAACTAAATAAACTATATGTTCATTCACTTGTTTCCTATAACCGCATTTTGCTGCAGCGCAACAAACTGCTCAAGGAGATATTTTTCAAACCGGAATATGAGGAGACTTTGGATATATGGGATATGCAGCTGGTTCAATACGGCAAAGAGATTATCAATTACCGCCGTGATTTTATTGAAAAACTAAACCGGATTATTGAAGATATTCATTTCAATTTATCCGGCCAAAAAGAGCATTTAAAAATGGTTTATGACCCTGATGTCAGCAGTGAGCAGATGGAAAACGAAGTCAGAAGGAGCAGAGCACAGGATTTAAAGCAGAAGACTACGCTTACCGGACCGCACCGGGATGATATCGGGTTTTATATTGATGGTATAGATATCCGCCGTTTTGGGTCTCAGGGCCAGCAGCGTACGGCGGCATTATCTCTTAAACTGGCAGAGATTGAGCTGGTTAAGCAGACCGTCAGGGACTATCCGGTTCTTCTTCTGGATGATGTCCTTTCAGAACTTGACGGCAACCGCCAGAATCATTTATTATCAGCAATTAATCATATTCAAACCATGATTACCTGTACCGGTTTGGAAGATTTTGTAAATAACCGTTTTCAGATTGACCGGCTTTTCCATGTAGTAGAAGGAAAGGTCAGCAATGAAAATGAAACAAGGAAATTTGAGGAGGATTTAACATGAGTGCAGAATATGGAGCAGACCAGATCCAGATCCTGGAGGGACTGGAAGCGGTCAGAAAAAGGCCCGGTATGTATATTGGAAGTACATCGGCAAGAGGACTTCATCATCTGGTCTACGAGATTGTGGATAACGCAGTAGATGAAGCGCTTGCCGGTTATTGTGATTCCATCAGGGTTGTTATCAATAAAGATAATTCCATTACTGTTATTGATGATGGCCGCGGAATACCGATCGGCATCCAGAAAAAGGCCGGAATACCTGCTGTCGAAGTCGTATTTACGATTCTCCATGCCGGCGGAAAGTTTGGCGGCGGCGGATACAAAGTGTCCGGCGGACTTCACGGTGTAGGTGCTTCGGTTGTAAATGCACTTTCAAACTGGCTCGAAGTAAGGATCTATCAGGACGGCAAGATCTACCAGCAGCGTTATGAGCGCGGAAAAGTTATGTATCCCCTCAAAGTGGTTGGCGAATGTCCCATGGATAAACATGGCACGGAAGTTCATTTCCATCCTGATGCTGATATTTTCGAAGAGACGGTTTATGATTATGATACCTTAAAGATCCGTTTAAGAGAAACCGCATTCCTGACTAAAAATTTAAAGATTACCCTTGCGGATGAGCGGGATGATAAAAAAGAAAAGACATTCCACTACGAAGGCGGTATCAAGGAATTCGTAACTTATCTCAATCGCGGCAAAGAGTCCTTATATGATCAGGTTATATACTGTGAAGGAACCAAAGACAACGTATATGTTGAAGTTTCCATGCAGCACAACGATTCTTATACCGAGAATCTTTACAGCTTTGTAAATAATATCAATACCCCGGAAGGCGGAACCCATCTGGCCGGATTCAAAAATGCCCTGACCAAGACGCTGAATGATTACGCCAGAAAAAACAAACTGCTGCGTGACAGCGAAGCGAACTTAAGCGGAGAAGATATCCGCGAGGGTCTGACCGCCATTATCAGTGTCAAGATTGAAGAACCGCAGTTTGAAGGACAGACCAAACAAAAATTAGGCAACAGTGAAGCAAGAGGAGCAGTTGACAGTATTTTTTCCGAACAGTTTACTTACTTTCTGGAGCAGAACCCGGCGGTAGCCAAAAATATATGTGAAAAATCAATCCTGGCTCAGCGTGCCCGTGCAGCAGCGAGAAAAGCAAGGGACCTGACCAGAAGAAAAACCGCTCTTGAAGGAATGGCATTACCAGGCAAGCTTGCCGACTGTTCCAACAAAGATCCGGAAAAATGTGAAATCTATATCGTCGAGGGAGATTCCGCAGGCGGATCTGCCAAGACAGCCCGTTCCAGAGATACTCAGGCGATCCTGCCTCTCCGTGGCAAAATCTTAAACGTAGAAAAGGCAAGACTTGATAAAATCTATGCCAATGCTGAGATTAAAGCCATGATTACGGCATTCGGTACCGGTATTCATGATGACTTTGATGAATCAAGACTTCGTTATCACAAGATTATTATTATGACCGATGCGGACGTCGACGGCGCTCATATCAGTACTTTGCTGCTGACCTTCTTATACCGTTTCATGCCGCAGCTGATCAAAAAAGGTTATGTATACCTGGCTCAGCCGCCATTATATAAACTGGAAAAGAACCGGAGAGTATGGTATGCCTACAGTGATGAAGAGCTGAATCAGATCCTGACCGAAGTAGGCCGTGACAATAATAATAAGATCCAGCGTTATAAAGGTCTGGGTGAGATGGATGCGGATCAGCTTTGGGAAACAACCATGGATCCTGAGCATCGTGTTTTACTGCGTGTTAATATGGATGATTATGTTGCTTCCGAACTGGATTTAACGTTTACTACCCTGATGGGTGATCAGGTAGAACCAAGACGTGAGTTTATCGAGGCAAATGCAAAATATGTACAGAATCTTGACATTTAGTCATTAATTCACGTTTAAAGGAGAAATTTTATGGAACCGAATATTTTTGATAAAATTCAGGATATAGATTTGCAGAAAACGATGGAGAAATCCTACATCGATTATGCCATGAGCGTTATTGTCGCCCGTGCCCTTCCTGATGTAAGAGATGGTCTGAAGCCGGTACAGCGGAGAGTATTATTTTCAATGATCGAACTTAATAACGGACCGGATAAACCACACCGTAAATGTGCCCGTATCGTTGGTGATACCATGGGTAAATACCATCCTCATGGTGACAGTTCCATATACGGCGCTTTGGTAAATATGGCCCAGCCATGGTCAACCCGTTATCCGTTAGTAGACGGACACGGCAACTTCGGCTCAGTTGATGGCGACGGCGCTGCAGCGATGCGGTATACAGAAGCACGTCTCAGCAAAATTTCCATGGAGATGCTTGCTGATATCAATAAAGACACCGTTGATTTCGCACCGAACTTTGACGAGACAGAAAGAGAACCGGCAGTACTTCCGGCCCGTTATCCAAATCTTCTGGTCAATGGTTCATCCGGTATTGCCGTAGGTATGGCAACCAATATTCCGCCTCACAATCTGCGTGAAGTTATTAATGCAGTTGTTAAAATCATTGATAACCATGTGGAGGAAGACCGTGAGACCACAATTGAAGAGATCATGGATATTATCAAAGGCCCTGATTTCCCGACCGGAGCAACCATCCTTGGCAAAGCCGGAATCGAAGAAGCATACCGGACCGGCCGCGGCAAGATCCGCGTCAGAGCCGTATCTGATATCGAGACCATGGCCAACGGCAAGAGCCGTATCATTGTTACGGAACTTCCCTACATGGTCAACAAAGCCCGTCTGATCGAAAAGATCGCCGAGCTGGTAAAAGAAAAAAGAGTTGACGGTATCACCGATCTGCGTGATGAGTCCAACCGTGACGGTATGAGAATCGTGATCGAACTCCGCCGTGATGTAAATGCCAATATTATATTAAACCAGTTATTAAAGCATACCCAGCTCCAGGATACTTTTGGTGTAATCATGCTTGCCCTGGTTAATAATGAACCAAAAGTACTTAATATTCTGGATACACTGAAATATTATTTGCTGCATCAGGAAGAAGTAGTTACCAGAAGAGTAAAATACGATCTCAACAAAGCGGAAGAAAGAGCTCACATTTTACAGGGGTTGTTAATTGCTCTTGATAATATCGATGAAGTCATCAAAATCATTCGTGGTTCTGAAAATGTTCAGTCTGCTAAACAGCAGTTGATGGAACGTTTTGCATTAAGTGAAGTCCAGGCTCAGGCGATTGTTGACATGCGTCTGCGTGCACTGACCGGTCTCGAACGCGGCAAACTGGAAAATGAATACAACGAATTGATGATCAGAATCGGTGAATTAAAGGCTATTCTGGCTGATAAGAAAAAACTGCTTGGTGTAATCAGAGAAGAAATATCAATCGTAGCTGCCAAATACGGCGATGACCGCCGGACATCAATCGGTTATGATATTTATGATATGACAACGGAGGATCTGATTCCGGATGAAGATACTGTTATCACCCTGACCAATCTTGGTTATATCAAGAGAATGTCACCGGATAACTTCCATAGTCAGAACCGCGGCGGCAAGGGAATCAAAGGTATGCAGACCATCGAAGAAGATTATATCGAAGATCTGTTCATGACGACGAGCCACCACTATGTCATGTTCTTTACCAATACCGGACGAGTATACCGGATGAAGGCATATATGATTCCGGAAGCAGGAAGAACTGCAAGAGGAACCGCTATTGTCAATCTCCTTCAGCTGATGCCGGGAGAGAAGATTACCGCCATTATTCCGGTAAAAGAATACAGCGATGACAGATTCCTCTTTATGGCCACAAAAGGCGGAATGGTAAAGAAAACACCGCTCAAAGATTATATGAATGTCCGTAAAAACGGTTTACAGGCAATCGTACTTCGTGAAAACGATGAACTGATTGAAGTTAAATCAACCGATAATACAAAAGATATCTTCCTTGTTACGAAAAAAGGACAGTGTATCAGATTCCATGAGACAGATGTCCGTATTACCGGACGTGTATCAATTGGTGTAATTGGTATGAAGTTCAATGATGACGATGAAGTTATCGGCATGCAGATGGACAGCCAGGGCGATCATCTTCTGGTAGTATCTGAAAATGGTATGGGCAAATGTACCCCGATCGACGAATTTTCACCGCAGAACCGTGGCGGCAAGGGTGTCAGATGTTATAAGATTGTAGATAAGACCGGTGATCTGGTCGGAGCAAAACTGGTTCATGATGATCGTGATATCATGCTCATTACCACCGGTGGTATTATTATCCGTCTGGCGGTATCCGATATTTCCGTAATAGGAAGAAATACTTCCGGCGTAAAACTGATGAATATTGATAAAGATTCCGATATCAAAGTAGCCAGCATCGCCAAAGTCCGTACCAGCAGCAACGAAATTGAAACCGAAGAATCAGAAGAACTGGATGAGGAGATTTCCGGTGAGAACGATTAATACAAAAGAAATTGTCAGTGCAGTCAGAGACATGTGCATTGAAGCCAATCATTTTTTGTCACCTGATATGACAGAACGGTTCCAGGCGGCGGTAAACAGTGAAGAATCGCCGCTTGGCAGACAGGTCCTGAACCAGCTCCGGGAAAATCTGGAGATAGCCGGCAAGGATATGATACCGATCTGTCAGGATACAGGGATGGCAGTTATATTTGTAAAAATAGGTCAGGACGTTCACATTGAGGGTGGGCGTCTTGCTGACGCTATTAATCAGGGTGTTCATGACGGTTATGTCGATGGTTATCTGAGAAAATCAGTTGTGGAAGATCCTATTTTCCGTGTAAATACGAAAGATAATACCCCGGCAGTCATTCATTATGAGATTGTCGATGGTGATCAGCTTGATCTGGTTTTAGCACCAAAAGGATTTGGCAGTGAAAATATGAGCCGTGTTTTTATGCTGAAACCGGCTGATGGAATCGAAGGTGTAAAGGAAGCCATCCTGACAGCAGTTCGTGATGCCGGTCCCAATGCCTGTCCGCCAATGGTAGTAGGTGTAGGAATTGGCGGCACTTTTGAAAAATGTGCCTGTATGGCCAAACATGCATTAACCAGAGATCTCAATGAGTCATCACCGGTTCCATACGTTTGTGATCTGGAAAAAGAAATGCTGGAAAAGATCAATCAATCAGGAATCGGACCCGGCGGCCTTGGCGGAACCGTGACAGCACTGGCCGTTAATATCGAAACCTATCCGACCCATATTGCCGGACTGCCGGTAGCAATTAATATCTGTTGTCATGTCAACCGGCATGCACACAAAATATTATAGATCAGAGATGAAGCTAAGCACTCAATGCAAGGGGAACATATGAAAACTGAAATTAAAGTACCTTTCCATAAAGAAAAGGCAAAGGATCTGAAGGCCGGAGATTATATATATCTGACCGGCACAATCTATACAGCAAGAGATGCAGCCCATAAAAGAATGCAGGAAATGCTGGATGATCATAAGCCGCTGCCATTTGATATTAAGGATAATATTATCTATTATATGGGACCATCTCCGGCCCGGGATGGAAGACCGATCGGTTCGGCCGGTCCGACAACATCCAGCCGCATGGATAAATATACACCGGGACTTCTGGATCTTGGAATGGGAGCAATGATCGGCAAAGGCAAACGCAGTCAGGCCGTAATTGATGCACTGGTTCGCAATCAGTCCGTATATTTTGCAGCAGTGGGAGGTGCCGGTGCACTTTTATCGAAGTGTATTGTATCTTCAGAAGTAATTGCTTATGAAGATTTAGGCACAGAAGCTGTTCGTAAATTAGAAGTAGTAAACTTTCCCGTCATTGTTGTGATTGACTGTTATGGTAATAATCTTTATGAAACTGCGATAAAGGAGTATGCGCGTTGATACGGATTGCATATATGGTACTCAAATGTTTCTATCGGGTACCCGTCTGGCTATATCATATCTGGAAACTGGGCCGGCCTGATGATAATCATACCGAACAGGAACGTTATGATTATTTGAGAAATGTAGTAAAAAAAGTAAATCGGGCCGGAAAAGTAGAAGTTACTGCATATGGCCAGGCAAATATCCCATCGGAAAACGGGTTTATTCTGTTCCCCAACCACCAGGGATTATATGACATGCTTGCTTTAATTGACAGCTGCCCCAATCCGGTTGGTGTTGTTGTAAAAAAAGAGGCAGCTGAAATCTTTCTGGTCAAACAGGTAGTAGAATTATTACATGGGATTCCGATGGACCGCAAAGATCTTCGTTCTTCATTAGAAATTATCAAACGAATGAGTAAAGAAGTGATGGAAGGCAGAAACTATATTATATTTGCCGAAGGGACCAGAAGCAGAGAAGGAAATAAAATTCTTGAATTTAAGGGCGGAACCTTCAAAAGTGCGATTAATGCCAAATGTCCGATCGTACCGGTGGCACTGATAAACAGCTTCCGTCCATTTGATATTGTTTCTATAAAGAAAGAAAAAGTGCAGGTTCACTACCTCGACCCCTTATACCCGGATCAATATGTAGGGTTAAAGTCAAAAGAAATTGCACATCTTGTGCATGACAGAATTCAAGAAAAAATTGATGAAAATATGGGTTGACAATCAATTTCTTTTCCATTATAATTGTCAATGCGTCTGAAAACGAACAAGTTTAAAGACAACAATCATATAGAATTCAGAATTCGGAGAAATACTCAAGAGGCCGAAGAGGCGCCCCTGCTAAGGGTGTAGGTCGGGTGACCGGCGCGAGGGTTCAAATCCCTCTTTCTCCGTTCGTGCTTTGAGTGCTTAGTGAGATGGTTTTTCAAACTTAGCAATCAAGTACACCTGGGAAACGAGCACATCTTTTGTGTGACATTGACCATGGAGTTTCATTATTTTAATTCAACCGGAAACGGAAGAAAAAATAAAATAAAAAAAGTGTTGACAAAGAAAACTCGCTGTGATAGAATAAACGAGTTGTCGCTAAAAAGGCAGCACACAAACAGAACCTTGAAAATAGAAGATTGAACAGTATGTAAAACCCTGAAAATTCTAAT
>DAMAMW010000056.1:0-33705 GCA_032073745.1 Lachnospiraceae bacterium
AATAAAGAAATCCTTTATTTTAAAGGAAAAAAGACTTGACTAAATAGGGAGGATGAGTTCAAAGATTTTATAAATCCACTCATCTTAGATTTATGCTGCAGTAACTGCGGCTTGGGGGGGATGAAAGGAGAATACATGCTGATAAAAAATATGGAAAAGCTGAAGAATGAAATGATCTTGGAGGGGAAAGCTGCAAAAAAAGGCAGCAAACAACATAATCATGTTGAAGATCTGGAACAGGCAATTAATGAATTGAAGAAACATCGGTGGATTCCGGTCACAGAAAGTCTGCCGGATCATATGGATATTGTTATTGTGTCCTATAAAGCATATATTTGTGGTACAATAATTAATGGCGTGACGATGGGGCTGCGAATAGACGATTCATGGGAAGTTCTGGAGCCGCGATCATGGGGGGAACGACAAAACATAGAAATAGTAGCATGGAAACCAAGACCGGAGGCATACCTAGATGACTAACGCGTGGAGAGAAGCAGTGCAGATTCAATCATTACAGAGATATGAGACAAGAAGAACTTCAATTTTAGAGAGCAAAGAATCAATCGAAGGAATATTTTTTGTTTACAACAATCAGATCATTCCTGACTATTACAGTGAGTGTCTGGAATCGGATTCCGTAGGTTTTAACTGTTTTCGAAACGACGGATCACCGCAGCGGGAGATGTACCTGAAACGTTTTTTTGAAAATTATCTTGTACAGAAATACCCCGAACTGAAAGGCCGGTGTACTGAGGCCTCTCTTCCGAGAGGAAGAACATCAGTACTAAGCACCAGGAAGATTCTGAAGATAGACCGCTGTCTTCTGGAAAATGAATCCATAATGAAAGAAATAAAGTCCCTGTACCGGCTTCCGGATGATATTGACATTGAGCTTGTTTATACCTGTTCCCGGTGCAGTGGTGAGCAATTATAAACGGCTGAGCAATTATCGTCTGCCAAATCGACCTCCAAATCACATTTTAGACGTTTTTTGGTAAGAAAGTCTTAAGTTGACCCTATTCTAACCAGATTATATAATAATAGTATAAAATAGATTTATTTATGAAAAGAGGGAGATTTATGAGCAAGACGAAACATTGGCTGGCCGGTATATTAATGATGGCACTTCTCAGTACCGTAATGGCCGTACCGGGTTTTGCCGGGGTTATTTCGTCAGTTTCAATATCGGTGGAGTCCGAATTGAATCCTGGGGAGAAACTGCCGGATATCAGTATTTCCAATAATGGAGATACATCGACACAGGAGGGCGATATTGTTGTTTCGGTTTCTTCTGATCGTTATTATATTTCCAGTGCGGAGTGGGTAACATCCACGAACCGTACCATGGAAGTCGGCGATGAAGCACAGATGAAAGTCACACTGTCGCCGACAGATGGAAATGAGGACTATTTCAAAGGGACCTATCGTTCCAGTAATGTGTCAGTAAAAAAAGGGACATTTGTCAGTGCCAGTATCAAGAGTGACAATCTGGTAGTAAAGTTAAAGACCCGGGCGATTAAGGGGACTTTTGCGGAACCGGAGGATGCTTACTGGCGTGACGGCTCAAAAGGCACAGCCAGATGGGAAAAACCAAGTGACAACGGTACCGGACACTATGAGGTAGTACTGCGCCGGGGATCCAGTACAGTACACAAGATCGAGACATCTTCCACATCATATAACTTTTATCCGTATATGACTTCAGCAGGGACTTATACATTCCGTGTCCGCACGATAGCAAAGACCAGCAGCGAGGACAAATACGGCACGAAGAGTGACTGGGTGGAATCAGATGAGCTTTACATTGCCAGAGAAGATGTATCTGATGGTAGTGGTCAGAGCAGCAGCAATAACAGCAGCAGCTCGCCGACCGGGAATACCAATGTCGGCTGGCGCTACATTAACAATTACTGGTATTATTACTATCCGGATAGCACTTATGTAAAGAACAACTGGGCATTTGTCAATGGGAAATGGTATCTGTTCCAGGAAGACGGCAAGATGCTCCGCGGATGGCAGAACCGGGGCAATAACACCTATTTCCTTACAGAAAATGGTGATATGGTCACTGGCTGGATCAAGAACGGTTCAAACTGGTATTATCTTAACAAGCAGCAAGGTTCCGCTGAGGGAGCCATGCTGAAGAACACCTGGGGTGAAGAAAACGGGAAGATTTATTACTTTACCTCAAGTGGTGCAATGGCAGAAGGATGGCTTCAGGTAGACGGGAACTGGTACTACTTCTATCCGGGACAGGGGAATAAAGCGGTTAATACCTGGGTAGATACATTCTACGTGGATGAGAACGGAGTATGGAGAAGATAAATTCATAATTCAGAAAGGGAACGAATATGAAATGCAATCTTCTGGGCAATAGATTTGGAGCTGCGGCGGCAGCGGTGATTTTGACAGTTACAATGGCTGGAGGTACTGCTGCCATACCGGCTTATGCTTCAGACAAAACCGTGGAACAGGTCTGGCTGGGCGAACCTAAGCATGTATGGTGGGAGACCGATACCGTCGGCAAATGGAACTCCGTCAGCAAGGCACAGGAATATCAGGTGAAGCTCTATATCGCTGATTATGTTGATCGCGATGAAGATGACTGGCGCAGCATTGACTGGGAAGACGAAGAACTTCGGGCGGTCATGACCAAACGGACTACCGAAACGAGCTGCGATTTTTCGGAATACATGAATGATTTACATTCTTATTTCTTTGTAGTCAGGGCAACACCGAAAGTGAGTCAGCAGGCTTATGTTACAGCTGGCAACTGGGTAGCATCCAAGACCATTGATTATCGCGGTACTGCCGTTCAGGGAATTACGGATGGCAAGTGGCGTAATTATCTGGAAGGAACCATGTATGAGGATGCAGGCCAGAATCTTTTAAAGGACGGCTGGCACCTGATTAAAGGCAGCTGGTATCTGTTTGATGCGGACGGATATGTACAGACCGGATGGCAGACTATCGATGGATTTAGATATTATCTCGGTGATACGGGAGCGATGGCAACCGGCTGGTTCGTTTACAATGACAACTGGTATTATGCAAATAAAGATGGTGTGATGCAGACCGGCTGGATCATGGATCTGCCCGGGAAATATTATTATCTCTATGAAGACGGCACATTAGCTGTCAGTACAACCGTTGATGGGTATCAGGTAGATGCCGGCGGATTGCGGCAGTCATAGGATATTTGTGAAAGCACAATAAAAGAGGATGATGCAGGATAGTAATTAACTATGAGGCATCATCCTCTTTTGGTTTAAAATCTGATGAGTTTGGATTCACCGGTAATGGATGCCAGAGTTGCCTCGGCGTATTTCAGATAAAATACCTGGGTATTGCCGTCTCCCGGCTGATATACTTTCTGTAATGAGGGGTATTGATCGAGCATGGCTTTTTGTGCCTCGATACGCTCGTCCTCAACCAGGACGGCGGCAATCCGTATCCATTGTTCGCCGCTGCAGGCGCAGATTTCAACTTTAGGATTAACTGCAATCTGGTGAGAGGTGGGTTTTTTCTTTCCGGTTTGAATGTAAAGTCTGTTCTCGAATATCAGAATCGTTCCGAATGGGCGTACTCTGGGCTGATCGCCTTCTGTAGTAGCAAGATAATAAGTGCCGCACTTCTTTAAGAAATCATAAACTTCCTGCATATCAATACCTCCTGCTTTCTATAATAAATAGTTGATATTATCATTGTAACATGAATAAATTGCTTTTCAAGTCATTATATTCTCAAAAGCCGACTTGACTGTTAAGGTTATTTCGCGTAAAATTGAGAAACATATGAGAAATAACTGTACGGCTGATTTAACAGCAGGAAAGGAAGAATCCAGCATGGGGATTATCAAAGCTTCCAAATTAATATACGATTATGTCCGCAGGGATGAAGAGGACCACATCGAAGAAGTAAACCGCGCAATTGATGAACTGACCCTTGATATCAACAAAGGCGATTTTGTGGCGATTCTGGGTCATAACGGCTCTGGTAAGTCGACTTTTGCCAAGCAGGTCAATGCTATTTTGCTGCCGACAGACGGAACGGTCTGGATCTCCGGCATGAAGACGAGTGACGAGTCTCATATCTGGGACATCCGCAAGACTGCCGGTATGGTATTTCAAAACCCTGACAATCAGATCATCGGCAATGTAGTCGAAGAGGATGTCGGATTCGGACCGGAGAATCTTGGGGTTGAGACGGATGAGATCTGGCGCCGCGTTGATGAAAGCCTGGAAGCGGTTGGAATGACAGCTTACCGGATGAAGTCCCCGAATAAATTGTCCGGCGGCCAGAAGCAGCGTGTTGCAATTGCCGGGGTCATGGCTATGAAGCCGGAATGTATTATCCTGGACGAGCCAACTGCAATGCTTGACCCGAACGGGCGCAGAGAAGTGATTAAGACGGTTCACGAACTGAATAAAAAAGAAGGCATCACAGTTCTTCTCATCACACATTATATGGAAGAGGTAATTGATGCCGATCGTGTAATCGTAATGGATGACGGCAAACTGGTGATGGATGGAACACCACATGAAATATTCTCCCGGGTCAAGGAACTAAAGTCTTACCGCCTGGATGTTCCGCAGGTAACGGAGCTGGCTGATGAACTTAAGACAGAAGGCGTAGAACTGCCGGACGGGATTCTGACTCTGCAGGAGTTGATGGATCATCTGCTGCCGCTGTTGAAAGCGAAGTACCCGGAGCAGCCGGCACTGGAGGAAGAGAAGTAGATGGGAATAAAGGCAGAAAATATTAATTATATATACGGACAGGGAACGGCATTTGAACAGTATGCATTAAAGGATGTCAGCTTTGAGATTGCAGACGGTGAATTTGTCGGTCTGATCGGTCATACTGGTTCCGGGAAGTCTACTTTGATTCAGCATCTGAATGGACTGATCCGGGCGACCAGCGGTGTGATTTATTATAATGGAGAGAACATCTATCAGGATGGCTTTGATATGAAGCGGCTCCGCAGCAAGGTTGGGCTGGTATTCCAATATCCGGAACATCAGCTGTTTGAAGTAGATGTATTTTCCGATGTCTGTTTCGGACCGAAGAATCTGGGACTGGATAAGGAAGAGATAGAGGCGCGGGCCCGTCAGGCTCTGGAGCAGGTAGGGCTGGAAGAAAAGTTCTGGGAACAGTCACCGTTTGAACTGTCAGGCGGTCAAAAACGCCGGGTAGCGATAGCCGGTGTACTGGCGATGCATCCGGAAGTACTGATTCTGGATGAACCAACCGCAGGACTGGATCCCCGGGGACGTGATGAGATCCTCGATCAGATCTCGGCACTGCACAGTGAAGCGGGAATGACCATTATCCTGGTATCTCACAGCATGGAGGACATTGCCCGGTATGCTGATCGTCTGATGGTAATGAATCAGGGCGAAAAGCTGTATGATGCACCGCCCAAAGAAGTATTCCGCCACTATAAAGAACTGGAGCGTATTGGCCTGGCGGCACCGCAGATCACATATGTTGTACATGAATTGAAAGGACATGGTATTCCGATCCGTGATGATATCACCACGGTTGAAGAAGCCCGTACCGAGATATTGCGTCTGCTCAAAGAGAAAAACTAGGAAAGAAGAACGAAAAGACATGATTCGAGATATTACACTGGGACAATATTATCCCACCGATTCCGTACTTCACCGGATGGATCCGAGGACTAAATTGTTTGGGACAATGATATATATCATATCGTTGTTTCTGGCGAATAACGTTTATGGATATCTGGCAGCAGTTTTATTCCTGGCAGTTGCAATTCGTGTGTCCCGGGTACCGTTTTCTTTTATGGTGAAAGGGTTGAAAGCGATTATCTTTATTCTGTTGATCAGTGTCAGTTTTAATCTCTTTTTAACGGATGGCAGGGAGATTTTTCGTCTGGGTTTTTTAAAGATAACCTGGGAAGGTCTTGAACTGGCAACATTTATGGCAATCAGACTGGTGCTGCTGGTGATCGGATCTTCCATTATGACGTTAACGACAACGCCGAATTCATTAACGGACGGCCTGGAAAAAAGCCTCGGTTTTTTAAACAAAATAAAGGTTCCGGTTCATGAGATATCGATGATGATGTCAATTGCTCTTCGTTTTATCCCTATACTAATAGAAGAAACGGATAAGATTATGAAGGCCCAGATGGCCAGAGGCGCTGATTTTGAAAGCGGCAGGCTGATTCAGCGGGTTAAAAATATGATTCCGCTGCTGGTTCCGCTCTTTATCTCGGCTTTCCGCCGCGCCACCGATCTGGCGATGGCTATGGAAGCGCGCTGTTATCATGGCGGACAGGGACGCAGCAAGATGAAGCCGCTGCACTATGCAGCCCGTGACCGTATTACCTATGTTATTTATTTTATTTTTATCGCAGTTATTGTGTTTCTGCGAAGGTTCTAGAGGGAGTGTATTATGAAGCGTGTTAAGCTGACAGTTGCATACGATGGGACGAATTATCATGGCTGGCAGCTGCAGCCGAATGGAATTACGATAGAGGAAGTCCTGAACCGTGAACTGACCGCACTGCTGGGGGAATCGATCCAGGTGATTGGTGCCAGCCGGACGGATTCCGGAGTTCATGCGATGGGCAATGTGGCAGTTTTCGACACCGTTCACCGGATGCCGGCGGATAAGATCTGTTATGCATTGAATCAGAGACTGCCGGATGACATCCGGGTTCAAAGCTCCGGGGAGGTGCCGGGGGACTGGCACCCGCGCAAATGCAATGGTGTTAAAACATATGAATATAAGATTCTGAACCGCCGTATGGAGATGCCGGTGTTTCGGTTTAATACACATTTTTGTTATATCCCGCTTGATGTGGATTTAATGAAGCAGGCAGCTGACTATCTGGTTGGTGAACATGACTTTAAAAGCTTCTGCTCGGTTCACAGCCATGTTGAGGATACTGTGCGGACGATCTATAGTCTTGATGTTTCCCGCAGACAGGATGTTGTTACCATACGTATAAGCGGCAGCGGTTTTCTTTATAATATGGTAAGGATCATAGCCGGTACTCTGATGGAAATCGGCGCCGGCAATTATCCGCCGGAACAGATGGCAGTTATCCTGAATGCCAGGAACCGGCAGGCAGCCGGAAAGACAGCACCGGCCAAAGGCCTGACCCTGATCAGCCTGAAATACGAAGCGGTTCTGGCCGAGTGGATTTATAATGAAAATGAACAGTGGAACTATAATATTCTGCAGTCTCATATTAAGGATGAACAGATTGCATATTTTCTGATTGAGCGGTGTGACGATGAGGCGTGGTTTGGTCTGCTGCGCAAGAAAATCAATCATTCATTTCAGAATGGAGCAGCAGCGGTATACCTGATTGATCTGGAGTATGACCGGTTAAAAGATGGTGACTGTTACGGCATTTATCAGATTGATGCAATTACGCCGGAGGAGATGACAGATGCGATGACACGGCTGACGGAAGAAGAAAATATGGCAATCATGGAAATCCACTGTATGGCGGAACGGAAAAGCGAGACATTTCCGACCTGGCACTGTGCCCGGATTGTACAAAAATCCTTGTAAATACAGGAAAAAATGGTTGACATCAAGAGTTTGGTGTAATATAATGTATAACTGTGACGTTAGGTTGAATTGCTGAATCCAAAGCCCCGGAAGCAGCATTTACAATAAATGAAATTAGAAGAGATGGTGCTCTCGGCATCATAGAGCATATAATATAACAGGAGGTTAACCAATGAAGAGTTTTATGGCTAGTCCAGCGACGATTGAGAGAAAATGGTATGTAGTAGATGCTGCCGGATATACATTAGGACGTTTGTCTTCAGAAGTAGCAAAAGTTTTAAGAGGTAAGAACAAACCGATTTATACACCACATATGGATTGCGGTGATTATGTTATCGTAGTAAATGCAGATAAGATCAAAGTTACCGGTAAGAAGTTAGATCAGAAGATCTACTACCATCACTCTGATTACGTAGGCGGAATGAAAGAGACCACCCTGCGTGAGATGCTGGCTAAGAAACCAGAGAAAGTTATCGAACTTGCCGTTAAAGGAATGCTTCCAAAAGGACCTTTAGGAAGAAGTATGTATACCAAGCTTCATGTTTATGCAGGCCCGGATCATGAGCAGGCAGCACAGAAACCAGAAGTTCTGGAAATCAAATTTTAATTAAAGGTACTGGAAGGAGGACGTTATCATGGCAAATAAATATTATGGAACAGGTAGAAGAAAAAAATCTATCGCAAGAGTATATCTGGTACCAGGTACCGGTAAGATCACAATCAACAAAAGAGATATCGACCAGTATTTAGGTCTTGAGACATTGAAAGTAGTTGTTCGTCAGCCATTAGTAGCTACCGAAACAACTGATAAATACGACGTATTGGTTACCGTACGCGGTGGTGGATTCACCGGTCAGGCCGGAGCAATCCGTCACGGCATTGCAAGGGCTCTGCTTCAGGTAGACGGTGAATTCAGACCGATCCTGAAAAAAGCCGGCTACTTAACAAGAGATCCTCGTATGAAAGAAAGAAAAAAATACGGACTCAAAGCAGCGAGAAGAGCACCACAGTTCTCAAAGAGATAATAGTTTCAATTATTGTAAAAAGATCAATCCCGGAAACATTTTGTTTCCGGGATTTTTTATTTGCGCAGGTCTACAACAATTGTTTCATCTCTGTGAACGGTAATCTGGTAGTTGTCTACGACATATACAATTTCATGTACCAAATATTCTTTATCATTGATTACGAAACTGACAAGCTGTGCCTTTCTGGTGCATTTAACCGTCAGATAAGAATACAATTCGTTTCGCTTGGAAGTAAGCGCATAAGTGTTGATACTCTCGACAAAATCCATATAGTCGATTTCTCCGCCCTTATATTTGTCGAGCATGTAGAGCTGGATGGAGTAGAAAACTCCCTGAGCTTCCAGTTTATACCGCTGGATCTTTGTTTTTCTTATGTAACCGGAAAGAGACGGAACAGCAATGGCGGCTAATACAGCGATTATTAATAGTACTGCAATAATTTCCGTCATTGTGAATCCATCTCTGGAAAATTTATCCTTTTTCATATCATCTCTCTTGTAATCCGATCGATAGTTATCCTATATTTTAACATATGCGTAATATTTAATCCAGAAAACTTATGAACGCAACCATATCCAGAAATGGATATGGTGTATGAATGGAATCAATATGTGTAAAGATAAAGGTAAATAAATTAATATTTCATAAAAATCATTGACAGAAAAACCAGAATTCATTACTATTAGGAGTAATTGGCATAAAGAAAGGAAGCGTACTGACTATTGATGGAAGAAAACAGAAAAAAGGCAGGGTATCTTATATTGGCGGCGATACTGGCACTGGTGGTTTTATATTCGGGTCAGATATTTAAAATGATTGGAGTTGTGTGGAGTATTGTGATACCACTGGTCAGCGGATGTGCCCTGGCTTATGTTTTGAATCTGATTACGATCAGGATTGAGAAGTGTTTTTTTCCTGGTTCGAGAAAACCGATTATTAACAAAATCAGGCCGGTTGTTTCAATCTTTGCTTCGGTGGCTCTGGTTGTGGTTGTGATCTTTGTGATTATTAATCTGGTTGTTCCGGAGCTGATTAAAGCTTTATCGATATTCAGTGTTAATATACCGGCGTTTGTTAACGGTCTGCTGAAGGACTATGAAGAGATTGAAAAGAATGTGTTCGGGGTTGAATGGCTGATGAATTTCCTTAACAATCAGCAGGATTTACAGCAGCAGATTGTCGGTTTCGCAACAAAAGGGATCAGTGGAATTCTTTCTTCTGCATCCGCAATGATCAGCGGAGTCGGCAGTGTTGTCTTTAGTTCTTTTGTTGCTTTTTCCTTTGCCATTTATATTCTGGCCGGCAAGAAAATGCTTGCACGGCAGATTAAAATGGTGGGACAGGCTTTTATCTCTGAAAAATGGCGGGAACGGATCCGGATCTTTATTGAAACGGCAGATGAATCATTTTCCAGTTTTATTGTTGGTCAGATGACGGAAGCTGTTATTCTGGGCACTTTATGTATGCTGGGGATGTTTGTGCTGAAGCTTCCGTATGCGACGGCTATTGGTGTTCTCGTAGGCGCAACGGCATTGATACCTATCTTTGGTGCCTGGATCGGTGCGGGGATCGGTGCGTTGCTGATTGTGGCAGTTGATCCGTTGAAGGCGATATTGTTTTTGATCTATATTGTTGTACTTCAGCAGACAGAAAATAACCTGATTTACCCGAGGGTGGTAGGAACATCGATTGGCCTTCCGGGAATCTGGGTATTGGCCGCTATCACGGTGGGCGGCGGTGTCGGCGGGATTGTCGGTATGCTGCTCAGTGTGCCACTGACAGCGACTGGTTACAAGCTGCTCCGCATGGTGGTCAAATCCCGGTTGAATTAAAAGGTGTTGACAAAAACAATCAGATCTGGTATCATCATTTTCAGGTGATATCAAACACCATAATATTTCAGAAAGAATCAATGAGGTAAGTTTTTGTTAATTGCGATATTAGTAGGAAAATCAACTAACTAAATAGTTGGAACGGAAACAGCTGTGAGTAACAGATACTTTGAGTATCAGTTTGTTTCCTGTGTCAAGATTTTTTGACGCACCTGCCTGCTAAATGCGCATACCCATTCTCGATAGAATTTTAAGTATGACTGTATTTTGGTCATACTTTTTTGTTTATGAGATAACTTTGTCTGTGACAGACCACAAGAGCAGTGTACCCGCAGGTGCAGATGTGTCCTTGTGGTCTTTTTAATTTCATAGGAAAATGCGCCCTGTGAAATATAAACCCTCCGGGGGATGCGCACTCCGCGCTAAGGGAGAGGGTTGCCAAAGCAACCGCGCTCCGGCGCGAGAATGTGTCAAGACACATTCTGTGTAGATAGAATAGAGGAGAATTAAAATTATGTTTAAGACAGAAACAATATTAGAAATCAATAAAATTAAAGAACAAATGCAGGAATTCGCATATACAGAACATGCTAAAAATAAAATCAGTGAACTGAAACCGATGTTATCAATACGGGAAGTAAAAACAGCCCAGCGTGAAACCACAGAAGCGAAACTGATCCTGGAAAAGATGGGCAATCCGCCGCTGACATCATTTGAAGATGTAGACGAAATGCTTCATATCATCAAAGCGGGCGGATGCCTGACAGCGGAACAGCTGGAGAAGATGGCGGGCAATCTGACTGCAGTGAGCCGTCTGAAAGACTTTTTAAACAAGTCCAAACAGCTCGAAATCAGTATGCCATACTATGAGGAAAATCTGGAAGCTCTCGAGTTTGTCAGAGAAGAAATACGGATGAAGATCCGCGGCGGCAGAGTAGAAGATCATGCAACAAAAGAGTTGAAGCAGGTCCGGATGCAGATCACGTCAATGGAATCAAAGGTCAGGGAAAAGGCGGATACGATTATCCGTACCCGTTCCTCCTGTATGTCGGAGAATTTCTCGACAATCCGTAACGGACATATCTGTGTACCGGTGAAAAAAGAATACCGCAGCAAGGTTGCGGGAAGTGTAATCAGCCAGTCGGCAACGGGGAATACACTGTTTATCGAGCCGGAAGCAGTTTCACGTTATACGGAAGAATTATATCTGAAAAGAATTGAAGAAGAAAACGAAGTGATGAATATTCTGTATACACTTACCGGACTTCTCAGTGAGTCTGTCGATGTATTTGAACAGAATAAGCGTACGGTAGAAAAGCTTGACTTTGCTTTTGCCAAGGCGAAGATGAGTCTGGCTTATAATGGCAGTGAGCCGGTGATAACAGAGACTGCGAAGATCCGGATTGTAAACGGCAGACACCCTTTGTTGGACAAAGAAGTATGTGTACCGCTTAATTTTGAGATCGGAGAAGAGATTCAGGGTATCGTCATTACAGGGCCGAATACCGGCGGCAAGACGGTTGCCATAAAGACAGTCGGAATCACCTGCTATATGGCTCAATGCGGTATGCATGTTGCTTGTGAGAGTGCGGAGTTATGTCTGCGGAATCAGATTTTATGTGATATCGGTGACGGTCAGAGTTTATCTGAAAACCTGTCAACCTTCTCATCTCATATTACCAATGTATTGAAGATTTTAGAGAAGGCGGACGGCCAGAGTCTTGTAATCATGGATGAACTCGGTTCAGGAACCGATCCGACCGAAGGAATGGGGATTGCAATCGCGATTCTGGAGAAATTAAAACAGTCAGGTGCATTCTATCTGGCGACAACGCATTACCCGGATGTTAAGCTCTATGCTGAACAGACAGAGGGACTTTTAAATGCCCGGATGGCATTTGACCGGGATACGTTAAAGCCGTTATACCGGCTCGAAATCGGTGCTGCCGGTGAAAGCTGCGCACTGTATATTGCCAAACGTCTGGGGATGCCGGCAGATATGCTGACAAGGGCCAGTATGGCAGCCTATGGGGAGGAACGGGAAGAACTGACCCGGGACGCTCAGGTACAGACGCTGACACACGTTAAATCAGCTAAATTGAAACGCGATGTGATAGTGAATAATGCGCAGTTAAATATTCCGAAATTTACATTGGGTGACAGTGTTATGGTTCACCCGGAGAAGAAGATCGGCATTGTATGCCAACCGGCAGATGAAAAAGGCATGATGCAGATTCAGATGCCTGACGGCAAGATCCGGATCAGCCATAAGCGGGTGAAACTCCATGTTCCGGCATCCCAGCTTTATCCGGAGGACTACGATTTTTCAATCATCTTTGATACAGTTGAGAACCGCAAGGCAAGACATACGATGGGACGTAAATATACCAAAGATGTTCAGGTTGTCAGTGAAAATTAGATGTTTGACTTTTTGATGTAAATTTGATACGATGCTAATAAGAAATAACCGCATTCATGTGTTGTGACTGCGGTTGTTTCCGTTTTTATTTGCACATAGGTGGAGGTATTGACAAAATGAGAGAAAAGTTGACAAAGACAGATATACAAAAGATTCAGGAAGAGATCGAACATCGCCGTCTGGTCGTGCGTGCGGAGTGCCTTGAAGCGGTCAAGGAGGCTCGTGCCCACGGTGATCTGAGCGAGAATTTTGAGTATCATGCGGCCAAACGTGACAAGAACCAGAATGAAAGCCGGATTCGTTATCTGGAAAATATGTTAAAACACGCAATTGTGATCTCGGATCAGTCAAATGAGGGTGAAGTCGGGATCAATAATAAGGTGACCGTGTATATTGAAGATGACGATGAGGAGGAGACCTATAAGCTGGTTACAAGTATCCGGGGGAATTCCATGAACAATATGATCAGTACCGAATCACCGCTTGGAAAGGCGCTGATGCGGCATCGCGTGGGAGACCGGGTTGAAGTGTTTGTTAATGAGAAGATGAGTTACTTTGTTACGATCAGAAGTATAGATAAGGCTGGAGATGAGGATGATCAGATCCGCAAATTTTAAAAGGGTGGACATTATGTCCACCCTCCGTCTAACCCGATGACCTGTCCGGTCAGGTATGCGGCATTTTTATAACCCAGATGATATACCAGATCTGCTACTTCTTCAGCCCGTCCCAGCCGTCCGGTCGGGATTTCTTCGACCAGGCCGATCAGGTCGTCTTCCTCCATCCAGCGATTCATCTCCGTATCAATTGCGCCGCAGGCAACGGCGTTGACCTGAATGTTGCTCGGTGCCAGTTCTTTTGCGAGTGCTTTTGTAAATGCGTTAATTCCGCCCTTGGTGGCAGAATAAGCTACTTCACATGAGGCGCCGCGGCTGCCCCACACGGAAGAAATATTGACGATTTTGCCCTGTTTCTTTTCCAGCATCATAGGAATTGCCAGCTTACAGCAATTGAAGACGGATGTCAGATTGGTGTTGATGATACGGTCCCAGTCCGCGCCGCTCATGTCCTGCAGCAGCCCGATATAAGCAATACCGGCATTGTTCACCAGAACATCCAGTCCGCCGTACTGCTTGCGGATATGGTCAAATAGCCGGCAGCAGGTTTCGTAGTCACCCATATCTCCCAGAAAAGCGGAACAGAATACCTGGTAACTTTCGATTTCTTTTTGCGCTTGTTGCAGTTCATTTTCACGGTGAGCACAGTTGATAACGACATGATAGCCTTTTTTGGCAAACTTCACAGCGATTGCCTTACCGATGCCGCGGGAAGCGCCCGTAATTAATACTGTTTTTTTAGCCATAGTATTCACTTCCTTTTCATGTTATAGTTTTATTATACCATGTCCCGGCAGATTTGCAGTACACATTTTACAAATAAATTACAATTTCTGGAACTATGTATATATTTAACCAGGATTATGATATACTAACAAATAGATTTTAAAACTTCGAAATTATTTCAGATGCAGGAGAACGACAGAATGCAAAATATTTATGATTTAGTTATTGTTGGCTCCGGACCGGCCGGACTGGCCGCAGCCATATACGCACAGAGAGCAAAGCTTAATACACTTATAATAGAAAAAGAGATGGTCAGCGGCGGACAGGTGCTGACTACTTACGAAGTAGACAATTATCCGGGTCTGCCGGGGATCAGCGGATTTGATATGGGGATGAAGTTCCGTCAGCATGCGGATCAGCTGGAAGCGGAATTTAAGGAGGATGAGGTTTCGCAGATTTCACTTACTACCTGGAACGAGGTTTCTGAGGATGAGGGACAGCTGCAGGCGGCTGAGGTCGGCCTCACAGGATCGGAATCCCTGAAGCAGATTACAGGCAGGAACGGGACTTATCTTGCCCGCACCGTTATTATTGCAACCGGTGCGACTCATCGCAAGCTTGGCGTTCCGGGCGAGACCGAGTTGGTCGGTATGGGCGTCAGCTATTGTGCTACCTGTGACGGAGCTTTTTTTAAGAACAGGACGACTGCTGTTGTCGGCGGCGGCGACGTTGCCCTGGAAGATGCGATTTTTCTGGCGCGGATGTGCAAACAGGTATATCTGATCCATCGCCGGGATGAACTGCGCGGTGCCAGATCATTGCAGGAAAAGCTGCTCTCACTGGACAATGTTACCGTGATCTGGGATACTGTGGTAGATGCGATTACCGGTTCGGACCAGGTCGAAGCGCTGCAGCTTAAGAATAAGAAAACAAACGAGACCTCAGAACTGGCTGTTGACGGTGTCTTTATTGCGGTTGGCATTACCCCCAACAGTCAGACTTATGAAGGGTTTCTGGATATGGAAGCCGGATATATCAAAGCGTCAGAAGACTGCCAGAGCAGTGTTCCGGGTGTTTTTGCAGCCGGGGATGTCAGAACCAAACAGCTGCGCCAGATTGTGACGGCAGTATCTGACGGTGCCAATGCGGTGACGAGTGTAGAACGTTATTTGACAGAGTTTTAAGGGGGCATGGACGACGAATGAAGAAGTTAATAAAAATACTGACACTGAGTTGTCTTTGTTCTCTGGCAACAGGTAATTTGTGTGCTTATGCAACGGCGGCAAAGTCAGCGAATGAAGTTACCGTTGTATCTGCCAAAAAAGCTGATTTCGAAAACATTGCGGTGTCGCAGGTGACCGGATATGTGAATATCCGCAGTCAGCCGACGACCTCCAGCGATATTGTCGGAAAAATCTATAATAACTGTGCAGCAACGATTGAGGAGACGGTAGAGGGTGAAGGCGGAGCCTGGTACAAGATTAAATCAGGCACCGTGGAAGGTTATATCAAAGCCCAGTATTTTATCACCGGAGAGCAGGCCGAGCAGCTGGCTCAGCAGATCGGCAAAGAGTTTGCCACGATCAATACCGAGAGCCTGCGGCTGCGGGAACAGCCGGATCTGAACAGTAATATACTGACAGTTTTATCGCAGGGAGCCCGCTATGTTGTTGTGGCAGAAGAAGGTGATTTTTTCAAGGTTGCTGTAGATAATGATCTGGAAGGTTATATTGCCAAGTCGTATTGTGAGACTACGATCGAGTTTGACCAGGCGGTTTCGCTCGCCGAAGAACGGCAGCAGCAGGCGGAAGAAGCACAGCGTAAACAGGAGGCTGATAATGCAATTGCAGCGCTGGAACAGGCCAGAAAAGCAGACGGCGGTACCGGCGGAAGTTCCGGCGACAATTCCGGCCTGATTATTGAAACCAATCCGGAAAAGAGCAACAATGACCAGCGTGTATCGGCACCGGCTCCGTCAGCGACTCAGTCGGCATCCGGTGACTCAGGAAGCCAGACATCTCCGGCAGGACCGGGATCGGCAGCAGTAAGTTCAGCAACCAGAACCGCAATTGTGGCATATGCCAAACAGTTCCTGGGTAATCCTTATGTATATGGCGGTACCAGTCTGACTAACGGAGCGGACTGTTCCGGGTTCACGATGAGCATATTTGCGAATTTTGGCATGTCAATCGGCAGAAGTTCGAGAGACCAGGCGTCAAAAGGAAAAGAGATTGCAGTCGATGCAGCACAACCGGGTGATATCCTATTCTATGCCAGCGGTGATTACATCAATCACGCCGCCCTGTACATAGGCAATGGACAAGTTATCCATGCCAGTAACTCGCGAACCGGAATTATTATTTCTCCATATAATTACCGCACGCCTTGCAAGGCCGTTACATTCCTGGATTGATAGGGAGCATAACAATGGAATTTAAGAAGCAATATATTGGATTAGATGTGGTAAAGTTTATACTGGCAGTACTGGTGGCAATGCGCCATATTATCCAGGTATTCTTTACCACAGAGAGCCGGGGACATCTGTGGATTGGTTCCTGGCTTTCCAATTTAGCGGTACCGGTATTTTTTACGATATCAGGATTCTTTTTATTTCGAAAGATAGAAGCCGGCGACAGAGATACGAAAGTAATTAAAAAATATCTATTCAAAATATTCCGCATGTATCTGATCTGGTCGATACTATACTGGCCGATCGAATGGTACAACTGGTCCCACAGCGGAACGCCGGTTGGCGAAGCAGTGCTCAGATACATTCAGGCCTTTTTCTTTGCCAGTTCAGTAGCCCAGCTCTGGTACCTGCCGGCACTGCTGACAGCATGTTTCCTGGTGTGGTTTGCCTACAGCCGGGGACTAAAGATCTGGCAGCTTCTGATCCTGTCATTTGTCTTATTTCTTATTGGTTACGTCGGTGACAACTGGTATCTGAATGAGATGCTGACCCATCCGACCTACCTGAAGCTGCAGGCCTACAACCGTTACTTTCTGACAATGCGCAACGGATTATTTTACGGCACCTTTTACGTTACCTTAGGCCTCTGGTTTGCCAAACACAAACAACGCCTGAATCCATACGTATCAGCAGCAGGTGCCATCGCTTTTATCCTGATGATGTATTACGAAGTACTCCGCGTACACAACACCAACATAATAATAACCGCCATCCCGGCAGTCATCTGCCTTTTCATGGCAGCCACCGCAATAGACGGAAAGCCAAGAAAGCTTTACCCCCGTCTCCGCGCCATGAGCGAATGGATCTACCTGTCCCACTTTTACTTCTTCTACCTATTCGCCTGGACCCTGCACCTAAACCCATTCCCAATCAACAACAAGACAGTAATGGTAATGGTCCTCGGCACTATTCTGTTATTCTCATGGGCAATGACAAGACTGTCAGAACTTAAAACATTCAGATGGTTAAGGAAACTGATATAACAAAAATGGAGCACATTAGAAAACGAACAGGGTTGTTTGATCTTGCCTTTTATTCTATGAATGGTGAAAAATGTGGCAGGGGAAGTGGAAGGTTTGGGCCGGAATTGGCGACATTGAACGAGGTGTGAGCAGTCCTTGAATTATAAAAAGAGATTTGTGGGGGAGAATGTCTGATCTCAAAATCAGACATTCAGGAGTCGAAGCGGAGAAAATATCAAATTTTCTCCAGCGCCTGACTCCGGTGCCGCCACAAATCTCTTTTTATAATTTTAGGAATGCCACGCCGAGAGAACGGAGCCAAATCCGGCCCAAACCTTCCACTTCCCCCTCGCGACTATCTACCCCTCTAGAACTCAGGCTCAATCAACCCATAAGTAGACCCTTTTCGTTTGTATACAACATTAACCTCTTCCGTTTCAGCATTTAAGAAAACATAAAAGTTATGTCCCAGCAATTCCATCTGAACACATGCTTCTTCAGGATCCATCGGTTTCATGCCAAATCGTTTGCTCTTTACAATCTTGATCTCATCATCAGTCTCATAATCTTCGTTCATAAAGAATTCGGAGAAAGACTGTGCTGCCTGCTTCTTATCGATCAGTTTTCTTCTGTATTTTTTAATCTGACGTTCGATGATCTCCTGTACCAGATCGATGGAAACGTACATATCGCTGCTTGATTCTTCGGCACGGATGATATTTCCTTTTACCGGGATGGTGACTTCAATTTTCTGCTTGTCCTTCTGTACGCTGAGGGTAACGATAACTTCTGTATCGGGATTAAAGTAACGCTCCAGCTTTCCGATCTTGTCCTCGATGGCATTTCTTAGTCCTGGAGTTACCTCAATATTTCTTCCTGTAATTGTGTAACGCATAAGTCATCAACTCCTTCTTTTGAGATGAATCAAGTATAGCATATATGTGCGAATAATTCAATCGGATTTCACTAAATGTTCCGACAATTATTTTTAAATTTAGCTAAAAATGTGTATTATTTGATGCAATAGGGAAATCTTTTCATAATAGAGTACTGAATATTTTGTCAAGCTTTTGGAGTGTATTTTTTGTCGAAATTTGATGATTTATGACATGTGTACAAAATAGAAAATTTGGAATGCTATAATTATCAAGTATCAAATAGTGGATGAAAAATGTGGACAATGTGGATAACTCGGTGTATAACTACTTTTGTGGACAAAATCAAGGCTTGGCCATGTGGACTAATTTGGAAAGATCCGGTGGATAAACATGTGGATAATGTGGATAACTGAAAAAACGAACAAAGTTTCTGTGCAACTTGACAAGTTTACCGTAATCTCCAGTTTATGTTATCCGACTTTTCGTCGGTTGCAGTCGTAAAAGGAAAGAATCGTAAAAGGATAAGTTAAATTTTTATGAACAACAGGTGAAAAAGTTGAATAAAAACAAGGTTAGTGATACAATGTATAAGATTGGCTTATAATAAGAATGAATTAAAGAAGAATCAGAATAGAAGTTAGGAGAGAGAATATGAATCTCATAGAGAAAGTATTTGGAACCCACAGCCAGCGGGAACTGAAGATGATCGAACCGATTGTAAAGAAGATCGAAGCGCTGCGTCCTCAGATGTTGGAAATGTCAGATGAGGCTTTGAGGGATCAGACCCGGATATTTAAAGAGCGTCTGGCAGAAGGACAGAGTCTGGATGATATATTGCCGGAAGCATTTGCGGTGGTACGTGAGGCGGCCAGAAGAACATTGAATATGGAACATTATCCGGTTCAGCTGATCGGTGGTATTGTTCTTCATCAGGGACGTATCGCAGAGATGAGAACCGGTGAAGGTAAGACCCTGGTATCAACAGCACCGGCATATCTGAATGCCCTGAGCGGTAATGGTGTTCACATTGTAACGGTCAATGATTATCTGGCTAAGCGTGATGCTGAGTGGATGGGACAGGTACACGAATTCCTGGGCCTGAAAGTTGGCGTGGTTTTAAACTCGATGACTTCAGAAGAACGAAAGGTAGCCTATGCCTGTGATATTACTTATGTAACGAACAACGAACTGGGCTTTGATTATCTTCGTGACAACATGGCGATTTATAAAGAGCAGATGGTTATCCGCAACCTTGATTATGCGATCATCGATGAGGTCGATTCCGTATTGATCGATGAAGCGAGAACTCCGCTTATTATTTCCGGCCAGAGCGGCAAGTCGACAAAGCTGTACGAAGTATGTGATGTCCTTGCCCGTCAGCTTGAGCGTGGCGAAGCTTCCGGTGAGTTTACCAAGATGAACGCCATCATGGGCGAAGACATTGAAGAGACCGGTGACTTTGTCGTTAATGAAAAGGAGAAACAGGTCAACCTGACCGAAGACGGTGTTAAAAAAGTAGAGGATTACTTCCATATAGAGAACCTGGCAGATCCGGAGAACCTGGAGATCCAGCACAACATCATTCTGGCGCTGCGTGCCAACTACCTGATGTTCCGTGACAAGGATTACGTTGTCAAGGATGACGAAGTGTTGATCGTTGATGAGTTTACCGGTCGTATTATGCCCGGCCGCCGTTATTCTGACGGTCTGCATCAGGCGATTGAGGCGAAAGAGCATGTCAATGTAAAGCGTGAGAGTAAGACGCTGGCGACGATTACATTCCAGAACTTCTTTAACAAGTTCAGGAAAAAAGCCGGTATGACCGGTACCGCTCTGACTGAGGAGAAAGAGTTCAGAAATACTTACGGTATGGATGCAATCTCGATTCCGACCAATAAACCGATTGCGCGTATTGATCATGAAGACGCGGTATATAAGACAAAAAAAGAGAAGTTTACGGCGGTTGTTGATGAAGTGGCGGAAGCGTATGAAAAGGGCCAGCCTGTTTTGGTCGGTACAATCACAATCGAGACTTCTGAGATGCTGAGCAAAATGCTTCACAAACGCGGCATTCCGCACAAAGTTCTGAACGCGAAGTTCCATGAGCTGGAAGCGGAAATCGTAGCGGATGCAGGTGCATATAAGGCGGTTACCATTGCGACCAATATGGCCGGTCGTGGTACCGATATTAAGCTGGAAGATAAAGTAAAAGAACTGGGCGGCCTGAAGATTATCGGTACCGAGCGTCATGAATCGAGACGTATTGATAATCAGCTGCGTGGCCGTTCCGGCCGTCAGGGCGATCCGGGTGAATCCCGTTTCTATATCTCTCTGGAAGATGACCTGATGCGTCTGTTTGGTTCTGAGCGTCTGATGAGCATGTTCGAGGCGCTTGGTGTACCGGATGGCGAACAGATTGAGCATAAGATGCTTTCCAATGCGATTGAAAAAGCTCAGATGAAGATCGAGAACAACAACTATGGTATTCGTGAGAACCTGTTGAAATATGACGAAGTCAATAATGAGCAGCGTGAGATTATCTATGAGGAGCGTCGCAAAGCTCTTGACGGTGACAACCTGCGTGACTTCATCCTGAAGATGGTTACCGACATTGTGGAAAACTCGGTTAATATGACAGTTGCTGATGATCAGAGTTCGGAAGACTGGGATCTGCAGGAACTTAATCAGTTATTGCTGCCGATTATTCCGTTACAGCCGATTACACTGGAGAATCATCCGGTCAGCAAGAAAAATGAACTGCTTCATATGCTGAAAGAAGAAGCAATTAAGCTTTACGAAGAAAAAGAAGCACAGTTCCCTGAGGGTGAGAAGATCCGTGAGATCGAGCGTGTGATTCTGCTTAAAGTTATCGACAATAAATGGATGAGCCATATTGATGATATGGATCAGCTGCGCCAGGGTATCGGCCTGCAGGCTTATGGCCAGAGAGATCCGGTTGTCGAGTATAAGATGAATGCTTATGAAATGTTCGATGCGATGACTGCGGCAATTAAGGAAGAGACAGTCAGGATCCTGTTCCACATCCGTGTTGAACAGAAGGTAGAGCGCGAGCCGGCTGCGAAGGTAACCGGAACCAATCGTGATGATACTGCTGCCCGCGAGCCGAAACGCCGCGAAGTGGAGAAGATTTATCCGAACTCCCCATGCCCATGCGGAAGCGGAAAGAAATTCAAACAGTGCCATGGCCGTAAACTGGTTTAAGGAACTGTGAATTAATATTTTAATAAAAGAAAGAAGGTGACACAGTGGTAGAACTGGATCAGTTCAAGTATACATTATCAACCTTTGATAAACCATTAGTGGAAGTGAGGGATTCACTTTGACCTGGATAATAAGGTCAGACGAATCGATGAATTAGACAAATCTATGGAAGAACCGGGCTTCTGGGACAATGCTGAGAAATCAGGTAAGCTGGTACAGGAGGCAAAGAACCTGAAGGATACCGTAGAGCTTTTCCGTAGTCTGGAGCAGGAAAAAGAAGATATCCAGGTGATGATCGAGATGGGGTATGAAGAAAATGATGCCTCTCTGATCCCTGAGATCGAAGAGATGCTCCATGAATTTGAAACAAGGCTTGAGACGCTTCGCATGCAGACGCTGCTGTCGGGCGAATATGACAAGTGTAATGCCATTCTGCGCCTGAATGCGGGGGCTGGAGGAACCGAGTCCTGCGACTGGTGCAGCATGCTGTACCGGATGTACTGCCGTTGGGCGGACAAAAAGGGTTACAAGACCGAAGTGCTGGATTATCTGGATGGTGATGAGGCGGGAATTAAGTCCGTCACGATTCAGATCAACGGAGATAATGCATTTGGCTATCTGAAATCAGAACGGGGCGTTCATCGTCTGGTGCGGATTTCACCATTTAATGCAGCCGGAAAACGGCAGACTTCGTTCGTTTCCTGTGATGTTATGCCTGATATTGAAGAAGATCTGGATGTTGAGATCAACCAGGATGATCTGCGGATTGATACTTACAGATCAAGCGGTGCCGGTGGTCAGCATATCAATAAGACTTCCTCGGCGATCCGGATTACGCATATTCCGACCAATATCGTGGTACAGTGTCAGAATGAACGTTCCCAGTTCCAGAACAAGGATAAGGCGATGCAGATGCTCAAAGCAAAGCTGTATCTTCTCAAGCAGCAGGAAAATGAAGAAAAGCTGTCGGGAATCCGCGGTGACGTAAAAGATATCGGCTGGGGCAACCAGATCCGTTCTTACGTACTGCAGCCATATACAATGGTCAAGGACCTGCGGACCGGTGAAGAGACCGGTAACGTATCAAACGTATTGGATGGCGGTCTGGATCTGTTTATCAGTGCGTATTTGAAGTGGCTGAGTTTAGGGTGTCCTGACCGTAAATCAGGGAATACAGATTAATAATCGATAGGATGCACGTAATAAAATACTTGCATCCTATTCTTTTTTGTGATAATATCTTCGATACGAGCACATTTGTGTTTTCTACACGAACATGGTATGGTTTTAATGAGTCAGGGAGAGATGGTTATGGCAGAAGAAAAGAGTAAGTATTTTGTTGTTAAGCAGAAGGCGGTGCCGGAAGTATTGCTGAAGGTGGTGGATGCCAAGAAGCTTTTGGAATCGGAACGGGTGATTACAGTCCAGGAAGCAACGGACCGGGTCGGGATCAGCCGCAGTTCATTTTACAAATATAAAGACGATATTTTTCCGTTTTATGATAATACAAAGGGGAAAACAGTCACCTTTGTCATGCAGATGGATGATGAACAGGGATTGTTGTCTGATTTGCTTCATATAGTAGCTGTGTATAAGGCTAATATTTTGACGATTCATCAGAGCATTCCGGTCAACGGTGTGGCTACCCTGACCTTATCCGTAGAAGTTAAGAACAACACCGGCAACATTTCCCAGATGGTAGAAGAGATGGAAGAGAAAGACGGGATCCATTATGTCAAGATTCTGGCCCGGGAGTAAAAAGGCGGAGAAATAGAAAGTAAGAGGAGAAGATTATGATCAATGTAGCAATCATGGGATACGGAACAATCGGTTCCGGAGTGGCGGAGATACTCGACCGCAATCAGGCTGAGGTAAAAAAGAGTGCCGGTCAGGATGTGGCACTGAAGTATGTACTGGATCTGCGGGAGTTCCCGGACAGTCCGGTGGCAGATAAAATCATTCATGATTTTAAGGTGATTGAGGAAGATAATGACGTACACATCGTTGTGGAAGCCATGGGCGGATTGAATCCGGCCTATCCGTTTGTAAAAGCCAGCCTGCTGGCCGGAAAACATGTGGTGACATCGAATAAAGCGCTGGTAGCGGCGCATGGCACCGAACTGTTGCAGATTGCCAGAGACAAACAGGTGAACTTCCTGTTTGAAGCCAGTGTCGGCGGCGGTATTCCGATTATCCGTCCGATGTATCGTTGTCTGATGGGTGAGAAGATTGAAGAGATAACCGGAATTCTGAACGGTACGACAAACTTTATCCTGACCAAGATGGATAAAGAGGGTGCAACATTTGCCGACGTACTGAAGGAAGCTCAGGCATTAGGGTATGCAGAGCAGAATCCGGAAGCCGACGTTGAGGGGCATGATACCTGCCGTAAGATTGCTATTCTGACAGCTATGGCTACCGGCAAAGAAGTGAACTATGAAGATATCTATACGGAAGGGATCACAAAGATCTCTGATACCGATTTTAAATATGCAGAAAAGATGGGAACGTCTGTCAAGCTGTTTGGATCAAGCAAGATTAAAGAGGACAGTGTTCATGTGTGGGTGGCGCCGGTCATGATCGGTAAAGATCATCCGCTGTATTCTGTCAGTGATGTGTTTAACGGCATTCTGGTAAAAGGAAATATGGTTGGTACGACGATGTATTATGGCAGCGGTGCAGGTAAACTGCCGACAGCGAGCGCTGTGGTGGCAGATATTATCGAAGCTGCCCAGTTTCGGGATCAGAATATTTTCCTGGGATGGTCTTCTGAGCGGTTGGCTGTTGCTGATATGGATATCTCTTCACATCGTTATTTCGTTCGTGTTTCCGGAAAGGCGTCGGAAAAAAGCCGCCAGCTGAGTACGCGCCTGGGGGCCTTAAAAACAATCGAGCTGGATGGCCTTGATGAGTTTGCAGTACTGACCGGAAAGATGACAGAGGCAGAATTTAAAGAAAAGGCCGCAGCAATTGATGCTGAATATCAGGCAGCCGGAGAAGACGGCATTCTGCAGATGATTCGTACTGAGCTGTAAGTTATGGGCGGGAAATTACAGGCACTTCAGGAACTGCCCTGGAAGCGGTGGCTGACGCTGGTTTTTCATATGCCCTGCCTGTTTCATCTGCTGACCGGACTTTATTGTCCCGGCTGCGGCGGAACCAGGGCGGTGAAGTATCTGCTGACCGGGCATCCGGTTCTCAGCCTTCAATATCATCCGCTGGTTTTATATGGAGTGACGATCGTTGTTTTAGAACTGATTAGTGCCGTTATTGCCGCGCGGACCGGGCGGAGACGGTGGTATCTGGGACACGAGACACTATTTATCAATATCGCTGTGATTATTTTGATTGTTAACTGGATTTTTAAAAACTACATGCTGGTGGTGCGGGGTATAGATCTGCTGCCGGCGGTATTATAAAGTATCACAGCAAAAAAGAACCTTGAATCTGATGAAGATCCGGGGTTCTTTTTTAGTATTAAATAATATTGATCAGATCAAATGGAATAACCAAACTGCTTGAAAATTTCCTGGTACTGTTTGTAAATATCACGTATCATATCGGCATTGGCCGGATCTTTCATGATGCGGAACGAATATACAAGCAAAGCGAAGATCAGAATACTGCAGATAATGGAAAAAATACCGGTTGCTGTTGCAGCGATGGAAAGACCTGTATAAGAGTTTCCGTTTCTTGATATGTAGGCAAGAAGGACTGCACTGGCGCCCAAAAACAGCTGCAGCGGCGGATAATAAAATGTAACGCAGGCCATAATCCCTGCCACGAGAGCAAATATGGCCATACTGTTAAATGACGACTTCGGGTTATTGCCCGTAGTATGTCCTGGCTGATAATTCATATAGATTCCTCCATGTATGGTGTTACCTGATTAAACACCCTCGCGGTTATTGTAACATGAAACGATAGAATCCTCAAGAAGTCTTTACTGGAAATTGAAGGTGTGTTACAATATCTGAGCAAAGATTACCATGGAAAAACGAGGAAAAACAATGGATATTATAAAAGTTCTGCAGGAAGAGCTGAAGATTGGATATAAGCAGGCGGAGGCGGCCGTACAGCTGATTGACGAAGGGAATACGATTCCATTTATTGCCCGGTACCGAAAAGAGGTGACCGGCTCTCTGGATGATGAGGTGCTCAGAAATCTGGATGAACGGTTAAAATATCTGCGCAATCTGGAAGACCGGAAGGAGACTGTGCTGGCCTCAATCCGTGAGCAGGAGAAGCTGACTCCTGAACTGGAGGCTCAGATTAAAGCGGCGAAGACTATGGTCGCTGTAGAGGATTTATACCGCCCTTACCGCCAGAAACGCCGTACCCGTGCATCCATTGCCAAGGAGAGGGGATTGGAGCCGCTGGCGGACCTGATCTGGCTGCAGATGGTGAATGAACCGGTCGAAAACCTGGCTCAGGCTTATATATCGGAAGAGAAGGAAGTATTAACGGCGGAAGAGGCCATTGCAGGGGCTAAGGATATTCTGGCGGAGCGTATTTCCGACAATGCTGATTATCGTACTTATATTCGTAAGGCGACGGCGGAGCAGGGCATAATCCGTTCCCAGGCCAAGGACGAGGCGGCGGAATCTGTGTATGAAATGTATTATTCCTATGAAGAACCTGTGAAGAAGTGCGCCGGTCACCGGGTCCTGGCTTTGAACCGGGGCGAGAAGGAAAAGATTCTGACGGTGAAAATTGATGCACCGCAGGAGACCATCCTTCGTTACCTGGACAAGCAGACGATTGTCTGCGACAATCAATATACCACTCCGCTGCTGAAGGAAATTGTTGAAGACAGCTACAGCCGTCTGATTGCTCCGGCGATCGAGAGGGAGATTCGTAATGACCTGACTGAGAACGCCGAAACGGGAGCGATCAAGGTCTTTGGCCGGAATCTGGAGCAGCTTCTGATGCAGCCTCCAATCACCGGACAGGTAGTACTGGGCTGGGATCCGGCATTCCGTACCGGCTGTAAACTGGCAGTAGTGGATGAGACCGGAAAGGTTCTGGACACGGTTGTGATTTATCCGACGGCACCTCAGAACAAGGTGGCAGCCGCCAAGGAAACATTGAAAAAACTGATTAAGAAGTATCATATTTCCCTGATTTCAGTAGGTAACGGAACCGCATCGCGGGAATCAGAGAAGATTATTGTAGAGCTGCTGAAGGAGATTCCGGAGCAGGTACAGTATATCATAGTAAATGAAGCCGGTGCTTCCGTGTATTCAGCGAGTAAACTGGCGACAGAAGAGTTCCCCAATTTTGATGTGGGTCAGCGAAGTGCTGCTTCGATTGCCAGGCGTCTTCAGGATCCATTGGCAGAACTGGTTAAGATCGACCCCAAATCAATCGGTGTCGGTCAGTATCAGCATGACATGAACCAGAAGAATCTGAGTGAAGCGCTGCAGCATGTAGTGGAAGATTGTGTAAATAAGGTCGGCGTGGATCTGAATACCGCATCGGCATCACTGCTTGAATATATCTCAGGCATTTCGAAAGCCATTGCTAAAAATATTGTTGTTTACAGAGAAGAAAACGGTGCATTTACAGATCGTAAGCAGCTGCTGAAGGTAACCAAGCTTGGACCGAAAGCATATGAACAATGTGCCGGTTTTATGCGGATTCAAAATGGCAAAAATCCTCTTGACACCACCAGTGTACATCCTGAGAGTTATGGTGCGGCCACGGCATTATTGAAACAGTTAGGGTATCAGGCAGCAGATATTGCCAGCGGCGGACTGGCCGGATTAAGCAAGAAGATACATGACTATAAAAAACTGGCGGCACAGCTGGATGTTGGTGAGATTACCCTGCGGGATATTGTCAAGGAACTGGAAAAACCGGCGCGAGATCCCCGTGACGAGATGCCGAAGCCGATTCTGCGTACCGATGTGCTTGAAATGGAAGATCTGAAACCGGGCATGGTATTAAAAGGAACGGTAAGAAATGTTATTGATTTCGGTGCATTTGTTGATATTGGCGTACATCAGGACGGGCTGGTTCATATCTCCCAGATTACTGACCGTTATATCAAACATCCTCTGGAAGCGGTCAGTGTCGGTGATATTGTAGAGGTCAAAGTACTGAGTGTGGATGTGGCGAAAAAACGAATCGGACTGACGATGAGGCAGTAAAACAGGAGGAAACATATGACAAAAGAAATACGTTTCGATATTCAACTGACGGCAAAAGACCTGTGGCAGTTTTCGATGTATCATACTAACAGCGGCCTGCGCGGGATATTTAATGTTATCTTTACTGTGGCGGCATTGTTTTTGCTGATTATCAGGTGGGGGGAGATGGTTCTTTCCTACCGTTTGCTGATGGTCTGCTGTGTTCTTATGTTTACGGTTGTGCAGCCCCTGATGCTGTATCAGAAAGCGAAACGTCAGGTCAAATCGCCGGCGATGCAGCAGCCGATGGTACTGGTGTTTGGCGATGCCGGACTGCACGTGGAGATGGGTGGTCAGGATATTGATTTTGCATGGGATCAGATGGGGCGGATGGACCGGATGCCGACTCAGATTATCTTATACATGGATCGTATTCATGCTTACCTGATTCCAAAGTCTGAACTGGCAGACAAGGAGACTGCGTTTGTTGATATGGTGCGGGAACATTTGCCGAAAGAACGCCGCAGACGTATTTAAATGGAGGAAAATATGCTGAAAGAAACCAACTGTCCGGAAGAGACATTTGAAATCGGAAAACAGATGGGCGCTCAGGCAAAGGCCGGTCAGATTTACTGTCTGGACGGTGATCTTGGGGTGGGTAAAACCATCTTTACACAGGGATTTGCGGCCGGTTTGGGAATAGATGAGCCGGTCAGCAGTCCGACATTTACGATTGTACAGATATATGAGGAGGGGCGTTTGCCGCTGTATCATTTTGATGTTTACCGGATTGGTGATGTCAGCGAGATGGATGAAATCGGATATGAAGACTGTTTTTATGGCGAAGGAGTCTGTCTGATCGAATGGTCCCAGCTGATTCCGGAGATTCTGCCGGATGATGTGATCCGGATCAGGATTGAAAAGGATCTGGAGCGGGGCTTTGATTACCGGCGTATTGAGACAGAGGGGATTTTGGCGTAAGGAGACAGGTATGAAGATATTAGGAATTGAGAGTTCATCATTGGTGGCTTCCGTAGCAATCGTTACAGATGATATAACAACGGCCGAATATACCGTTAATTTTAAAAAGACTCATTCTCAGACATTACTTCCGATGATTGATGAAATCGGGAAGATGCTTGAACTGGATCTGCATACGATTGATGCCATTGCCGTGTCCGGCGGTCCGGGATCGTTTACCGGCCTGCGGATCGGATCGGCGACGGCAAAGGGGCTTGGCTTTGCCCTGGATAAGCCGCTGATTCATGTGCCTACGGTTGATGCTATGGCATTTAACCTGTATGGGATATCGTCGCTTATTTGTCCGATTATGGACGCCAGGCGAAATCAGGTTTACACCGGACTGTATCATTACCAGAAGGATTTTGAGGTGGTTAAGGAAGCTTTTGCCGCTGATATTCATCAGTTGATTGCTGATCTTAATCAGAATGGCGAACCGGTAGTCTTTTTAGGCGATGGTGTGCCGGTTTATGCCGCGGTAATACAGGCGGAAATGACAGTACCGTTTACGTTTGCTCCGGCTCATGTGAATCGTCAGAGGGCTGCCAGTGTTGCGGCGCTGGGACAGATTTATCTGGAACAGGGACAGACGGAGACAGCGGCTGAACATGCGCCGGATTATCTGCGCAAGGCCCAGGCTGAACGTGAACTGGAAGAGGCTAAAAAGCAGGGAAAGGCAGCAGAGCTTGCCGCCGGCCATTCGGTAGGAGAAGGCATATGATCAGGAGACTTGAAATGAATGATCTGGAACAGACTGCCAGGCTGGAGCAGGAGTGTTTCAGTGAACCATGGTCGTACAGTTTGCTGGCTTCCGGGATCCACAGCCGTTATGATGTGTATTATGTGTTTGAACAGGAGGAACGGATTCTTGGTTATGCCAATCTCCGTATTCTGGCGGGTGAGGCTGAGATTCAGCGGATTGCCGTTCACCCTGACTACCGTGGACTCGGGATCGGGAGAAAATTGATGGATACGATGGTAACATATGCCACGGAGAGCCGGGCAGGGGTTATCCGTCTGGAGGTCAGGGAAAGCAATACGGCGGCCAGAAGCCTATATGAATCCTATGGTTTCGTCACTGAGGCGGTTCGAAAAGCTTATTATCACAATCCGGCAGAAGATGCTCTGATGATGATTCGTGCGCTGCTTTGAAAGATTTACCACTTAAAATCACAGACGGGAACGATTATAATGTAGGGGTATCCGGTGGCGGATTCCCCTGCATTGATTGTTTAGCGAGATGTTTCCCGTTATGCCTTGAAAGGAGACGAATCCACCAATTCCCGGACAGCGAATGAAAATTGAAAGGTGAGAATAAAAGGATGAGAAAGTACAAAAGTGGTGGCGAATTAAAAGGAGTGGTCTGCAATTGCTGCGGAAAAAAGATGATTGTTGAAGGCGGTATCTTACGGGAGGGAGCCGTATGTATTAACCATGCGTGGGATTTCTTTTCGGAAAAGGATGGGGAAATCCATCACTGGGATCTGTGTGAAGAGTGTTATGACAGTTTTGTAAACCAGTTTAAGATCGAAATGGAAGTGGAAGAACGGGTTGAATTCATTTAGTCTGTGTGCTATCATTCTATAAGATGACTTTTGGACAAGATTGGATCAAAAGCGAATGATAGAAGTGAGGACGACTATAATATGTTAGATATATGTTTGCTGGGAACCGGAGGGATGATGCCGCTTCCCTATCGCTGGCTGACGGCAATGATGGCAAGATGTAATGGCAGCAGTCTGCTGATTGACTGCGGTGAGGGGACACAGGTCGCACTAAAAGAAAAGGGCTGGAGTCCCAAACCGGTTGATGTGATTTGTTTTACCCATTACCATGCCGACCACATCAGTGGTTTGCCGGGATTTTTGCTGACGATGGGGAATGCGGAGCGGACAGAACCGGTTGTTTTGATCGGTCCGAAAGGCCTGGAGCGGGTGGTATCAGCGCTGCGGGTTATTGCGCCGGAGCTCCCTTTTCAGCTGAAGTTCATCGAACTGGAAGAGACGAGGCAGCAGCTTCAGATCGGACCATATACGATTGATGCTTATCGGGTGAATCACAACGTGGTTTGTTACGGATATTCGGTTTCGATATCCCGGGCAGGCCGTTTTGATGTTGAGCGGGCGAAGGCGCAGCAGGTGCCGATGAATGCCTGGAGCCGCCTGCAGAAGGGGGAAACCATTGAAGCAGACGGAGTCACCTATACTCCGGATATGGTTCTGGGACCAGCCAGAAAAGGCCTTAAGGTTACTTACTGTACCGATACCCGCCCGGTTCCGGTAATTGCCGAATATGCCCAGGATGCTGATTTATTTATCTGTGAAGGCATGTACGGGGAAGAAGGCAAAGAAGCCAAAGCCAGAGAGCACAAGCATATGACGATGTACGAAGCTGCCGGCCTGGCAGTAAAAGCCCGGCCAAAGCAGATGTGGCTGACGCATTACAGTCCGTCCCTTAACCGGCCGGACGAGTTTATAGATGACGTCAAAAAGATATTCCCGCGGGCAAAGGCAGCCAGAGACGGCTGGACGCTGGAACTTGATTTCGATGATGAGGAGGCGTGAGATGAAAGCAGCAGATGATGTTTTAATTCTCGCAATTGAAAGCTCCTGTGATGAAACTGCCGCTTCAGTAGTGAAAAATGGCAGGGAGGTGCTGTCAAATGTAATATCCTCACAAATCGAACTTCATACCCAGTTCGGCGGTGTGGTGCCGGAGATTGCTTCGCGCAAACATATTGAGAAGATAAACCAGGTGATTACCCAGGCACTTGATGATGCCGGTGTTACATTAGATGAAATAACGGCGATCGGCGTAACATATGGACCGGGGCTGGTAGGCGCATTGCTGGTGGGAGTTGCTGAGGCAAAGGCAATCGCTTTTGCTTCCGGAAAACCATTGATTGGTGTGCACCATATTGAAGGACATGTATCGGCCAATTATATTGAACATCCGGATCTGCAGCCGCCGTTTTTATGTCTGATAGTTTCCGGCGGCCATACTCATTTAGTAATTGTAAAGGATTATGGCGAATTTGAAATTATCGGCCGCACCCGTGATGATGCAGCTGGTGAAGCCTTTGATAAAGTGGCAAGAGCGGTCGGTCTGGGGTATCCGGGCGGGCCTAAGATCGATGCTGCAGCAAGGCAGGGGGATAAACATGCGATCGAATTTCCCCGGGCCAAAGTCGAAGGATCTCCTTATGACTTTAGTTTCAGCGGGTTAAAATCAGCAGTATTAAACCACATCAACCACGCCCGGATGACCGGTACAGAGATCAATGTTCCGGATCTGGCCGCTTCTTTTCAGAATGCGGTAGTGGAAGCGTTGGTAAGCAGGGCGGTACTTGCGGCGAAGGAATATGGATATGAACAACTGGCGATTGCCGGCGGCGTGGCATCTAATTCAGCACTCAGGGAAGCGCTGCAGGAGGCCTGTACCAGAGAAGGGCTTCGCTTCTATTATCCATCTCCGGTTTATTGTACTGACAATGCCGCGATGATCGGTGTGGCGGCCTATTATGAATATCAAAAAGGGACCCGTCACGGTTGGGATCTTAACGCAGTTCCCAACTTAAAACTGGGTGATCGTTAGCGATTGTCTGAACGATCATATGCCGGGATTAGATATCAGGGGAGGAAATATGAAAAGTCGCATTGGAGCAATCGTACTAGCCGGCGGAAAAGGCAGCAGAATGGAGAGTGATATCCAGAAGCAGTATATGATGCTGAACGGAAGACCTCTCATAACATACGCTCTGGATGCATTCGAAGCCAGCCTGGCAGATGACATTGTTCTTGTTACCGGCGAAGAAGATGTAGAATATGTCCGCACGGAAATAGTGACAGTGTTTGGTTATTCCAAGGTGTCAGCAGTGGTGGCCGGAGGCAGGGAGCGATATCATTCTGTATATGAAGGACTTCGGGCTATGGAGAACTGTGATTATGTTCTGATTCATGATGGTGCCCGCCCATTGATAACGACAGAGATTATCAGCCGGGCTGCTGAAGGGGCGATGTCTTATCAATCCTGTGTAGTTGCTATGCCGGTGAAGGATACGATTAAGATTGCGGATTCTGAAGAATATGGAATTGAGACACCGGACCGGAACCGTCTGTGGCAGATTCAGACCCCGCAGGCTTTTTCTTATGATGTAATACGGGAAGCTTACGATTGGCTGATGGGAAATGAAAATTATCAGCAGGGAATTACCGATGATGCAATGGTAGTGGAAAAATACACGGGAAATCCGGTTAAGCTGATCAAAGGAAGTTACATGAATTTAAAGGTTACAACCCCCGAAGATTTGTTGATTGCAGCGGTTTTTCTGAATGCGGAAAAAAAAGTTTAAAAAGTTTTCAAAACCCGCTTGACAAATCTGGGAAAATTTTATAATATAGTAAAGCGCGTTTGACAACGCAAAACGCATCACTCTGGAGAGGTATCGAAGTGGTCATAACGAGGCGGTCTTGAAAACCGTTTGTCCGCAAGGGCGCGTGGGTTCGAATCCCACCCTCTCCGTTGGACAGGCTGTCTGAGTCGCCTGTCGATCATGAATATAGATTTCTGATGTTCAGACATCGGTATTTGCAGAAGTACCCAAGAGGCTGAAGGGACACCCCTGGAAAGGGTGCAGGTCGTTAGTAGCGGCGCGAGGGTTCAAATCCCTCCTTCTGCGTTGACATTGAACACTTAATGAAGCGAAGCTGAATTCAGTGTGAAAGTCCGCCCCGAAACTTAGCGAAGTATTTTTGAGCTTAGGTGTGAGTGGGTGTCGTTGAAAAGCGAGCAAGACAGAACCTTGAAAATAGAAGATTGAACAGTATGTAAAACCCTGAAAATTCTA
>DAMAMW010000057.1:0-31675 GCA_032073745.1 Lachnospiraceae bacterium
TAGAACATTTATGTATTTGGGGCTGGCCGTCGCGCTAGCGACTTGGTACAATATGAAATAAAGATATTAAATCGGTAAGAATGCTTTACAGTGTAGGAGTACAAGAATGAAACGACCGGATTATAAACTAATTATCAGTATTTACAGCTGTTTTATTGCCTATTATTTAATCTCAGCTTTTGTTATCAGGAAATATATTTACACGTTCATTCTATGGAATCTGTTTCTGGCAATGGTTCCGTTGGGATTTGCATTTCTGCTTCAGTTGAGTCTGAGGAAAAGGGGGAAGCTGAGAGTCCGGGAATATGTTCTTGGTATCATGTGGCTTTTATTTTTTCCAAATGCACCATATCTGATAACAGATCTTGTACATATGAATGCCATGCCTTTTTATGAACTCGGAATTACTTCAGTGGGCATAGAGTATTGGATCAGTCTTCTGCATATTGGAGGAGGTGTAATATTTGGTCTTTTTACCGGAATGTATTCGCTGATGATTATTCATAAGATCATTATGCATCAGGCAGGCACAACAGCCGGGAATATAGCTCTTGTATGTATTTGTGGACTTGCTGGTTATGGTGTTTATATCGGGCGGTTTGTCAGACTTAATTCGTGGGATATATTACAGCCTTCTTATGTTCTGGATGCATTAATTTCGCAGATAAATATGCATGGGGTGGTTTTGTCTTTGCTATTTGCGGTATTTACCCTGATCTGTTATTTGTTGTTTTATATGTTTACAAATACAAAAAGGATCTGATCATGTCAAAAAAGAATGGAGGAAAAACACATGGCATCACAACCGATTTATCAGTTCTATGCAGAACTGGATGATTATGAACCAAAGATGTGGCGTCGTTTTCAGGTATCAAAGACTATTTCCCTTGCACGACTTGGTTATATCGTAATGACAATGTTTGAAATGCAGGCAAGCCATTTGTTCGGCATCGATGTAATGTATCGGGATAACTTATATAAACAACTAAGTAAGTCTTTCTCACCCGCAGAGGCGAAAGAGATGCTATCCGATGAAGAAGTAGAAGAAATCCGTCATTTTACAATCAGAGACGAAATGACGATAGATTTTGATGACGTAATGGTTGAAGATGCAGCGGAAACCAGGATGTCATTCCTCGTATCAAGGAGAGGTGATGAGATGGTTCTCAGGTATGATTATGGTGATGGCTGGGAAGTTAAGATCGTGCTGGAAGAAATATTTGTTGATAAGGAATTACCGGGAAAGGAACTGCCGCGGGTGCTTGCCGGAGAAGGTTATGGTATCATTGAAGATTGTGGCGGTACCGGTGGACTTGAGGAACTCGCTAAGGTATTTAAAGTTCGAAAGGGCAGCAGGTATAAGGAATTGAGTGAGTGGCTGGGGGTGGCGGATCTCGATTTGAATGAATTTGATCTGGAAGATATGAACTTTCGGGTGAAAAAGATTCCAAGAATTTATGCGGATATTTATCAGTATGGTTTGGAACCTACTGAGCGGTCAATGGAGATACTTACGAGGGCTTATAAGAGGTAAAAGTAGATACTTGGAGAAATGAGAAAATTTATCATTAGCGATCAAGTGAAGAACTTTACTATATAGATGGTATTGCATTAATTAAAGCGTCTAATGCCTTATAAATAAACAAAAGCAGCCGATTATGGGCTGCTTTTATTTATTTTAACCAGGTTCTTTTTTCCACAAATCAAGTTGCAGAGCAACGATAACCTGATAAAAGTTAGTTGACAGTAACTAACAAAAATAATATAATTGATGACGTTAGCTTTTGCTAACCTGATACATATCAACAAGGGAGATCAAGGGAGACATTATGAAGAAATCAAGACTTATTAAATCAACTATGGTTATTGCTGCTTTTGCAGTAATGCTGACTGGCTGCGGAGCATCAGCAGGGGCAGCAACAGAAACAACAACGGCTGCATCCGTGGAATCTACAGTGGCAGATGAAACAACAACAGCTGATGAAACGACTGAAACGGCAGAACAGGAAGCAGCGGAGACGGTTGAAATCACTGATATTCATGGAAAGGTTACCGTACCTGTAAATCCGGAAAGAGTCATTTCGCTGGACAACAGAACCTATGAAACTTTATCTGACTGGGGCATTAAGCTGGCAGCTGCACCTAAGGGCGTAATGCCTGTAGATTCACCATATGTAGCTGACGAATCCGTTCTTGATATTGGCAACCACCGTGAACCAAATCTTGAAATCATCGCGGCTGCAGATCCGGAACTGGTTATTATCGGCCAGAGATTTGCTTCTTATTATGATGAAATTAAAGCACTGGTTCCGAATGCAGTTGTAATTGACTTGAACTTTGATGTATCAGAGGAGGCTGAAAACCCAGGTGACAATCTGGTAAACGGACTCAAGGACTCAACCATCGCATTGGGCAAAATCTTTGATAAAAATGATGAAGCAGAAAAACTGACAGCTGATTTCGATCAGGCGATTGAAAATGTTAAATCTGCATACAATGGTACTGATACAGTTATGGCAGTTGTAGTTTCCGGCGGTAACATCGGTTTCTCAGCTCCTCGTTCAGGACGAGTATGGGGACCAATGTATGAAGTGTTTGGCTGGGCTCCGGCATTAGATCTTTCCAATGCGACATCTGATCATCAGGGAGATGATGTTTCGGTTGAAGCAATTGCCCAGAGTAATCCGGACTGGCTGTTTGTACTGGATCGTGATGCCGCAACATCTGACTCGGCTGATGCTGTTCCGGCTCAGGACGTAATCGACAATGCACCGGCACTTCAGAACATCACTGCAATTACAGAAGGTCATATCGTATATGCACCGGCTGATACCTACACAAATGAATCCATTCAGACTTATCTGGAGTTGTTTGAGAATCTTGCAAAGGCTTTGGCTGAATAAGAAATAGGGGTAAGAAATAGTGTCAATGAAGACAAGGAATAAGACGCTTGGGGCTGAGAACTCTCAGTCTCAGCGTCATAATTACAAAAAAATATGGACAAAACCTTTTATCGCAGCGATTATTGCTGTGGCGATACTGGGGATTATCTCACTGCTTACCGGTGTATATGATATCCGGGGGCAGGAAGACGGAATGCAGATGTTTTTTATCACCCGTGTTCCGCGAACTGTGGCACTGATGCTAACCGGTGCTGCTATGTCGATGGCCGGACTGGTCATGCAGCTGATCACTCAGAATCGTCTGGTGGAACCTACTACGACTGGTACCATCGAGTGGTCCGGTCTGGGACTTTTATTTGTTTATTTGCTGTTTCCGGCACCGACTTTAGTATTAAGAATGACTGGAGCAATCATTTTCTCCTTTGCGGGGACTATGATTTTCTTTTTATTTTTAAGAAGAGTCAGACTCCGGTCCTCTTTGATCGTTCCGATTATTGGAATGATGTTAGGTGCGGTGGTTTCGGCTTTTTCCACCTTCATCGGACTCACATTTCAAATGACCCAGAGTATTGAAAGCTGGTTTGTCGGCTCGTTTGCTGCCGTCCAGATTGGCAGATATGAGTACTTATGGCTGATAGTAATTGTTACCGGCCTTATTTTTATATATGCAGATAAATTAACCCTGGCCGGTCTGGGAGAGGATGTGGCGACAAGTCTGGGGGTGAATTATAACAAGATTGTTCTGCTGGGAACCGCTCTTATCTCTTTTGCAGTTGGAATTGTTACTGCGGTTATTGGCAATCTGCCCTTTTTAGGCCTGATCGTTCCCAATATTGTTTCGATGTACCGGGGGGATGATCTGAGAAGCAATCTGCCCTGGGTCTGTGTTCTGGGAATGGGGACAATCACCCTTTGCGATATTATTTCAAGAACCATTATCAAACCCTTTGAAGTTCCGGTATCGCTGATCCTGGGAACGGTCGGGTCCGTTGTGTTTATTGTTATTTTGATGAGACAAAGGAGGCTGAGATGAGTAATTTGGAGATTAATTTAAGCCTTCACAATGAAACAAGATCGGCGAAAGCATTTCGTTCGAAAAAGGAGGCCAGAAATTACTGGATTTTATTGACTGCATTGATTGCTTTGGGGCTTTTGGCGTCTTATGGCCTTCTGGTGTATAATAATCCGGTTCCGATTGATTCACCTTCTTTTATTCCGGTGGTCAGAAGGAGAATGTTTGCACTTACGGCAATGATTATCTCTGCGGTCTGTCAGAGCTTGTCAACAGTTGCGTTCCAGTCAATCACCAATAACCGGATTATTACGCCGTCACTGTTAGGTTTTGAAGCACTTTATTCAACCATCCATACCGGGACTATTTTCTTTCTCGGAGCCACAGCATTTATCAGCTTCAGCGGCATTGAATCGTTTGTGTTTCAGGTTGTGGTGATGGTGCTGATGTGTCTGATCCTTTATGGCTGGCTGCTTTCGGGTAAATACGGCAACTTACAGTTGATGCTGCTGGTCGGTGTCATTATGGGAACAGGCCTTAAATCATTATCATCATTTATGAGACGGCTGCTGGCACCATCAGAATTTGATATTTTGCAGGCCAGGCTGTTTGGTTCTGTTAATAATGCGGATGCATCCTATTTTCCGGTTGCGATTCCGATTGTGATTGCAGCAGCTTTGCTGCTTCTGGCTTATTCCAGGAAACTGAATGTGATCTCGCTGGGAAAAGCCTGTTCGACTTCTCTTGGGGTAAAACATCAGGCCAGCGTTATTTATGCACTGATTCTGGTTTCGGTACTGATGTCGGTGTCAACGGCTTTGGTCGGTCCGCTTACATTTTACGGATTTCTGGTGGCGACGTTGAGTTATCAGGCAGCGCCAACCTACGATCACCGGTATATTTTTCCGATGTCGCTTGCGATCGGTTTTTTGATTATAACCGGTGCATACTTTTTTATGTATCATATATTTAATGCTCAAGGTGTGGTTTCTGTAATTATCGAGATGTTTGGCGGAATCACATTTTTAATCGTTATTTTAAGAAAGGGTACGCTATGATAATTATTGATAATGCCAGAAAATCATATGATGATGTGGAAATTGGGCCGCTGAATATCAAAATACCAAAAGCCGGACTCACGTCGCTGATCGGACCGAATGGTGCCGGAAAATCAACAACATTGCTGATGATCGGAAGGCTTTTGAATATGGAAGAAGGGCACATCAAGGTGGCCGATATGGATGTTGCTGACTCTAAATCAGAGGACCTGGCCAAAATACTGACTATATTAAGGCAGGAAAATCATTTTGTGACAAGACTGACAGTCAGACAGCTGGTTGGTTTCGGACGTTTTCCATATACAAAGGGCAGGTTAACAAAGGAAGATGAGGCAATTATTTCTAAATATATTGACTTTCTGGAACTGACTGATCTGGAAAACCGGTATCTGGATGAGCTTTCCGGCGGTCAGAGACAGCGGGCCTATGTGGCAATGGTACTGTGCCAGGAGACGGAGTATGTGCTTTTGGATGAACCGCTTAACAATCTGGATGTGGCCCGTTCGGTGCAGATGATGGAACATCTGAAGCAGGCCGCAAATGAATTTGGCAGAACCATCCTGACGGTTATCCATGATATCAACTTTGCAGCTAAGTATTCTGACCGGATCTGTGCGATGAAGGATGGGCAGATTGCTGCGTTTGGTACGGTGGATCAGGTGATGAATGCAGATATTCTGACCGACATTTTTGAGACAAAGATTGAAATTATTAATGGTCCTTACGGGGCATTGGCGATTTATTGAATACCTGGAAGATTCTGAGTTTAATAAAAGCGTATGGATAACATTTCCGTACGCTTTTGTTATATTATAGTTGACAATCATGATGTGATTACATACTATTATACTAGGCAATCATAAAAGTTGTGGTGGACAAGAAGTTGCGGCGTTTTTATGATTGATAAAAAATATATTTATTGTCGTGTATACTATAATTTGATATAATGATTTATAAGTTTAAGCGAGATATCGTTATTATTTTATTTAATAAACAGGGAAGTGTAACTAAGATGAATAATAGAAACAGGAACAAACCATATTCAAGATGGTATTGGTACATAAGGCCATTTAAAACATGTTTGATTGTAGGCGGGATGATCAGCGGCATACTATGGCTGGTCGGCAGCCTCATAGATGGCAGCTTTTCCGACACAGCTACGAAGACAGCAGCGATGTCCTGTATCACTTTGCTTTTGGTGTACTTTATTATCGCAACGTACAGTACACATAAACAGGAACATAACGCAGCAAAGTACATGAAAATCCGCAAACAAAAGATTGCAGAATTTGAGGCCGCAGGTTTTGTGGCATCACGTAAATTTATCGGTTCATCACGTATTTTTTCGATAGACGAGAATATGGGGAAGTTTTTCCTGATTGACTATTTTAATCATCCGGAAGACGCAGCACTCCACGATATCAGTGAGATCTATTCAATATCAAAGGGACTTAACAGTGATTATGTACCGCGGGATAGTGTGATTCTGCTTTCCACCGGGCGGCGGTTAAATCGCCAGGATAATGACAGCTATTTCTCTAGAACGGGCGTTCTGCTTACTCTTAATGAAGAAACCGGCAGAACTCTTTTTATTAACTGCTTTAAAACTGAAAATGATGTGGATTTGATCATTGCATACTTATCAAAATTAATGAAAAAGGATTAACTGATATGAGAATATTAAAGAAAATAAGTATTGCTGTGCTGGGGACAGTCATTTTGGCAGGCAGTGCGGGGCAGTTTGCTGTATTTGCAGGTTCATCCGACGGCACTGCTCCTGCTGGTGAAGGCCAGGATGCGCTGACTTATCTGGATGATGATTTCTATATGAAAGATGGTTTTTCGACCCATCTGCCTGTTGTTGTGATTGATGATGTTAATACAGTTAACTTTTTTACCGAAGGCAGTGAATTAACGACAGCACTGCTGCAAAAAGGAAGCACGGCAAGCGGTGTATACACTGAACAATGGAAGGAAGCAGCAGCTGAGGGGAAACCGGAACGTGAAAAGACAGACTATAATGTAACGGTAACCGGTGAGAGTCACACAGAGCTGGAATCCGTTCTATGGGACCGTCCGGTTATGGATGAATGGCTTTTGTTGGGTAATATGTATGATAAATCGCTGCTGCGTAATTACTTAGCCCTTACACTGGCAGGTGAGCTTGATATTTCCAATTATCTGGTGCAGTATTGTGAACTTTTTGCCGAGTATGACGGCCGTTATCAATATCAGGGAGTATATCTCCTTGCGGCTCCGGTGGAAACAGAAGAGTACCATCTGCAGCGCGGCAATTATCAGGATACCAATAGTAAAGCGCTGGTTACATATGCTTCAGAAAACAGCTGGTTTGATCACCAGTTATATGTTCCGTCCGTTTATTCTCTTGAAGATCATACTTTTATGAGCGTAGAGAACAGAATATCGCTGGCTGAACGGAGTATCCTTTCCGCTGATTATAATACTTTTTCAAAATATGGGGAATATCTGGACCTGACAAAGATGTATGATTATTTTATCCTGTATGAAATGTTTGGAAATGCTGCCTCCGGGCATCTGTCTCATTATCTTTATGATTCCGGAAGCGGGAGATTCTGGCCGGTAGCACTCGCAGATTTTGAATATTCAGTAGATAACGGGCAGCTAAGCCCGCTGGAAGCTGACAGCTTTGATATGATATTCACCCCTTATTACCAGCCTCTGTCCAAGAGTATCAATTTTGTTGATGGCCTGCAGGACCGTTATCAGGAACTAAAACTTGGTCTGCTGAAGAGCAGCAGTCTTAATCTTCGTATTGATGATATTGTCGCGAGTCTGGGAGATAGTCAGCGCCGTGACTGGGCAAGATGGGATGAGGTCTACCAGGGTGATGAAATGTATACACTGGCAGTAAAGGCAGCGGATCCTGACAGCACCGGACCTGATTTAAACCGTAACACGGATTCTTATGCGCAGGAGATCAATAAGATCAAATTCTCTCTGCGGCACCATGGAAATACCATGTTTGGCAGTATAGCCGAATTATATGAACAAAAGAACATGACGGGCAATGATGCCGGTTATGTAACAAATACGTTATTATTCCTGCTGTTTTTAGCTATCCTCAGCGGGTCAATATATATAGCCGGCCGGCGGCTTCGATAACCACTGGTCTCAGGCTGAAAGTTGGAGGAAACAGAATTGGAGAATCAAGCTCAGGTTGTACAGAAAATCAAGCGGCATCGCTTATTATTTCTATGCACCATAATTGCAATTACAGCATATCTCGGCTGGCGTACATTCTTTACACTGCCGACACGGTACGGTGTTGTTGCACTTTTGTTTGGTATCTTGCTTTTACTGGCCGAGATAACCTCGTGTCTGGAAGCAGTTGCAAACTACGCTATGTTAAGCCACTTTGAATCACCGGAGATGCCGGTGATTCCGGAAGAATATTATCCGGAAGTAGATATTTTCATTGCTACTCATAATGAACCGTTGGAACTTTTATACTCGACGATTAATGGATGTACCTTTTTAGACTATCCCGATAAAAGCAAGGTGCACATTCATGTTTGTGATGATACTGACCGGCCTGAGATGAAAGCGCTGGCAGAAGAGTTGGGGGTAAATTACTGGGGACTGGGCAATAATAAAGAAGCCAAGGGCGGCAACTTAAACAATGCTTTGCGTCAGACGATGGCACCGCTGTGTGTTACACTGGATGCCGACATGATTCCAAAGCATGAATTTTTGATGCAGACAGTTCCGTATTTTCTGCTTCCGAAGTTTAAAAAACTGGATGACGGAAGCTGGGTGGCCAAAGCTCCGGAGGAGATTGACCCGGATGACAATATCGGCTTTTTACAGACCCCGCAGGGATTTTACAACCCAGATCTGTTCCAGTATAATCTGTATTCGGAAGAGCGGTATCCCGGTGAGCAGGATGCGTTTTTCCGTGAGATCAATGTCGCAAGAAGTGCCTATAACGCTTCGATCTATGCCGGGTCCAATACGATTATTTCCCGGCAGGCTTTAGAAGATGTGGATTATATTGCGGTTGATACGATTACAGAGGATATTCTGACCGGGCTTCGGATTCAGAAGCTGGGTTATCGTTGTCTGGCTACCTCGGAGGTTCTGGCCCATGGTCAGGCACCTATCACCGTTAAAAGTCTGATCCGCCAGCGGCAGCGCTGGGGGCGCGGCAATGTTGATACCTTCCGGCAGGAACCGGTTCTGTTTTCCGACCGCCTTTCGATCGCCCAGAAGTTTGCTTATATGGCTTCGTACTTTTTCTGGTGGAATTATCTGCGCCGGTTTCTTTACCTGACAACGCCGATCGTAACGATTCTTTTTAATATGATGGTATTGCAGACCGATTCGACACTGCAGGTGTTGGTTTTCTGGCTGCCGTATTACCTGCTGTTCAACCGCTCGCTGAGGGTAATGTCAGGTAATATAACCAATCAGCACTGGTGCAGTATCGCAGATACGGTATTATTCCCTTATCTTATGGCACCTATTATTGCCGAACAGCTGGGAATCAGGGCAAAGAAATTTATCATTACCGAGAAAAAGGTATCAGTAAACCAGGTGAACTCCAATGTTATTCTGGGGCTGCCGCACCTGATATTTTTGATTGCAATTCTTGCGGCAATTGTATCTGTTATTGCCAGAAGTATTACAACAAACTCCCTGTATAATCCGATCATTCTGTTCTGGCTGGTCATTGGTGCCAAGAACCTGATCTTTGCATTGTTTTTTATGTGGGGACGAGATAACTACCGTCTGGCATCCCGTTTTTACTTTGCAGAGCCGGTTACCATCAGTCATGCTTATGGAACCTGGGAGACCCAGACATCCGATGTTTCTGAGACCGGTCTGGCATTTAAGACGGATCATCCGGAATTTGTTCCGGAGGATACTTTGCTGAATATAACCCTGCATTACCGGGGTAATGAAATAAATCTTGAAGGAAGAATTGTACATATAGCGCCTGCCGGAAAGAGGTGGAAGTACAGTGTTCATTTCGAGGAGATGTCAAGCCGGAATAAGCGCTATTACCGGGCCTATGTCTATGATCGTGAGCATTCTCTGCCGCAGAAGATTGACCCGTCCGTGAGTATTCTTGATGACTTCAACTTCCGTCTGGGCAAACGTATGGATTCAGTTCAGGAGTCAATGCGAAAGCTTCCTCGTGTACGACTGGATATTCCGTTCCATGGACCGGAGCTCGGGCAGGGTACGCTGATTGACTTTAACTATCGTTATGCCAGTATTCAAACCGGTGATCCGGTTTCACCAGGAACGGTATTACAGCTTGAAGTACTGCCTGGCTTTAGTTTCCAGGCAATAAAAGCAGATAGTCCTAATCCGACTTTATATCAGGTGGTAAACAGTGAGGCACTTGCTCTGGACCGGGAAATTGCCGCTTTATTGAGTGATTTGAGTCACCGGTCACCGAAGGCGAAGAGTGAACTTAATGCTGCTGCGACTGTTATTGTTCAAAACTAAATTGATTGAGGAGGATGCGGCTTGTCTTATTTTAATATACCTTTTTTGTTTTATTTCCTGCCGTTTGTGGTGGTGAATTATTATCTGTTAGGTATCCTTCTGGACAATGTACTTAAGGTGCCAAAATCGATACGATTTCTGAACTGCTGGCTGCTGCTGGCCAGCATGGTATTTCTGGTATGGCTGGAGCCGCTGCTGCTGCCGCTGTTTCTGGTCCTGCTTGTTTTGTGTTTGCTGCTAAGCCGGATAATCCAGCAGGCGATATGGGAGGGTAAACGCCCTCAGCCGTATCTGATTGCCGGTTATATTGTTTTTGGCGGGATCTTTGTCCTGTTTCAAATAGGCGGAGCCCTCGTCAGCAATGATATTCCCTTGTTTGGACTGGAATATACTCTGCTCAGAACCCTGCTGCCGCCTGCCGGTATGGCGGTTCTCTGTCTGCGTGCTGTCAGTTATATAACTGATGTGTATACCGGAAAAATAGAAGCAGAAAAAAAGGTTTTAAATCTGGGTTTGTATTTATGTTTTTTTCCTCAGGTAATCATTGGCCCGCTGCAGTCTTATCGTGATTTTAAGGCCCAGACAGAGCGAAGTTTCAGTATGGACTTACTGACCGATGGCGTATGCCGGTTTGCGGCCGGATTAGGTAAAAAGATTTTGATCGCAGGGAATCTGGCAGTTGTGGCTGATAAAGTATTTGAGATGTCCGGCACCAGCGGCAGCGTGACACAGGTGCCTGCCAGCCTCGCGTGGCTTGGCATGATCGTGTTTCTCTTACAGATATACTATGACTTCTCTTCCTTTACCGATATGGCGGTGGGGATGTCAAATATATTTGGATTTACCGTTCCGGAGAATTTCAACTATCCTTATATGGCAGATTCGATGACGGATTTTTGGGAGCGCTGGCTGATTTCGATTAAAAAATGGTTTGACCGTTATGTATCCCGGCCTTTGAATCGTATTCGCGAACGAAACAAAGACCAGATGGTAGTTAATACGTTTTTTGCTTTTCTGGCAATGGGAATCTGGCACAAGGCCGGTATCGGAGTTTTGTTATGGGCCCTTTTACAGGTGATCTGTATTGTTTTTGAGCAGGTTATTTCCTATCATGAGCGCAATATTTTTAAACCGGTGAAGCATTTATATGTCCTCCTGGTTGCCATGTTCAGCTGGGTATTACTGCGTTATGGGAATTTTTATGAGACACTGTTATTTGTCCGCAATCTGTTTGGTGTCAATCAGAATGGTTTAGTCAGTCCGCTCGCCCTTTCACTGCTGAAGGAGTACTGGGTATGGATTGTGGTTGGTTTTGTGTTTATTTTTCCTGTTGCACCGAAACTCAGACAGAAAATAGATGCATCTTCCAGTGGGTTTGTGAAGCGGGGAGCTATGCTTTTATACCCTGTATTGATGTCGTGTGTTGTGTTCCTGTGCATGTTGTATATTGCCCGCGGGCTCTATATTCCGGATCTATATTTCAGCTTTTAGAGGTAATTATGAAAAATGCAAAAAGAATTTTCGCAATTATATTTTTAATCATGTATTTGTTATATGCAGGTAATGCGTTGATGGATGGCGGCAATGCCGTTGTGGCAGCAGTAGTGCAGTCGTTTCCTGCCCGGGAAGGGATGGCATATTATGCTGACCTGGCCGGCAGTGGTGCCTTGCTCTATCAGCCGGATCTGCTGGAGCTTCACGCCGGTCTGCAGAATTCGTTAGGAAAAACCGAAAGCGGCGGACTGGGTGTTGTTAAAACAAGTGATGGCAGATATGTTACCGGCAGTGATTTAAACTGGAACCCTTATTATGCTGAGTTATTTGCTTTGCGTTTGAATACTTTAAACGAGGAGCTGCGTGCAGAGGGGCTGGATACCAGCGTGACATATATCAGTCCGCAGCCGCAGATTATCAATGGTTATACCACTGCGTCAGAGAATTTTCCGCTGCCGGAGCAGTATCAGATTACGGAGGATATGCTCTACTACATGCGTGCCTATAACATAGATACTCTTGACACGGAGTCGGTTCTGGCAGAAAGCGGCCGGCCGCTTTCGGAGTATGTTTACCGCACTCATTCAAGGTGGACGGCCCAGGCCGGACTGGAGATGGCAAGAGCGCTGATTGAAAAAATAAACGATCAAAACGGGTCGGAGCTTAATCTTGGCGATTTTGAAGAGACTGTTTTTGAAGATGTCCTTGTAGGAGATATGGGGATGGCAGCCGGTAAGGGATTTACCGGAAGTGAAGATTTTACTGTGCTGCTGCCGGCTTCTGATACCAGTTTTACTTATGATGCCAAAGGTTTTGAAGATGTTACGCTTACCGGTTCTTTTGAAGAGGTGATGCTGGATTATGATAATCTGGATCCGCCGCCGGGGGCTGATTACAGTGCCTATGCTGTATTTATGAACGGCGGTGCTTATTATCAGCGGGTAATTACAAATCATGACCAGCCGGATGCACCTAAGGTACTGGTTATTCATGATGCATCGGCATTGCATTTTGGATCCTATCTCGCGATGGGGATGAGTGAAACGCATATGTACTGGCCTACTTTGGATCCAGCTGTTGATGATTTCAATGTAGTAGAATATATTAAAGAAAATGACATTGATTATGTGTACTTTATCTCAGGATGTAACTATTATTCCATGAGCGAAGTGTTTCAGGTACTTCCATAATTAATATCTATGAAGGAGAGTGACATGGAAAAGATGAAGCAGACACTGATGAACAGAAAGATGCTCTGTCTCAGTATACTTTTGCTGGTCCTGGCTGTAGTTATCGCCCGGGTACAGCCTAATGTAGCCAGTGATGCAGGACGTGTTTTCCTTGGGAGGATGTATCCGTGCCTGTTTTTGGTTCCAGCTGCAATTCTTTTTGGTAAATTTGCTCTTGGATGGCTGAAAGAACTGGGGTATGAAAAGAGAACCTGTATTCAAATTGTTGTTTTTTGCCTGAGCGTGTGCGTTGCCGGACTTTTGCTTATTTATCTGTATTTTAAAAATGAACAGGACATTAAAGTCTACGATTTCAGTACTTACTGGATTAATGCAATGGCTTCGCGGGATATTATAGGCAGTTCGGTTAATGAGTACCTGAATGTACTTATTAATTCGTTTACCCTGGATTATAACTGGCTCCCTTCTTTTTTTCTTATTCCTTTTATACATTTGTTTGGTGCCAGCTATACGGTATACTGCCAGGCCATTTTTGTTGTTTATTATATGCCGGCGGCAGTTTTGATGACAATATTAGCTTTGCGAATGACTGCATTAATTAGAAAATCTCCATTTGATATTTCGGTATTTGCAGTTTGTCTGGTTGCATTTGTTTCCTGTCCGTTATTATTATGGCCGCTGATGCACGGATATCTGGATGTGATTGGCGTGCTTGTCACGGCCGTTCTGTTGAATTATTCTATGAAATGGGACGGCGTTGATTTTTCTGCGAAGAGAAATCTGACGATGACCGCAATCAGCGTACTTTTGTTATTATCCAGACGCTGGTATGCGTATTACATTCTGGGATTTTTCGTGATGTTCGGAGTTGTGTCCGGAGTGAAAATACTGGTTGGCCGTCAGCGGATCGGGAAGCAAATCGGTATGATCATTGTCAATTTCGGGATGATTGCATCAACCGCAATTGTAGCTATCCTGATTATCAATCCTTCGATCATAAATGTATATCTAACCGATTATGGTGATATATATTCAGCCTTCAGGTCAAAACCCTGGTGGGAGGATATTCGGGATGCAGTGAGTAATCTGGGGTATTTGGGCAGTGTGGTGTCTCTTTTTGGTGCGTTATTAATGCTGCGTAATAAAGAGTCTCGCTGCATCGGGGCGAGAGTAATGGCTGCCGCCTGTATGGCCACGGCTATGTTCCTGTCAGTACAGAGTTTGGGATTCCACCAGTTGTATCTGTTGTCGCCGACGGTTGTAGTGTTTATTCAGGTTTTTATGGCCAGTTCACTGCAGGAGCTTGGACGCAAAACGAGCAGGCTGTGCAGTATCTGCCTGATGGCAGTGCTGACGCTCAATCTGTTTTTTGCATATGCTCCGGAACTGGGTGCAGCAGCTTATTTTGCAAGGCCTGTCGCTACGGCGATTCGCAGTTATCCGGTGCAGAATCCGCATGTTAGTACCTATCAGGATATTGTGAATGACTTAAAGGAAAAGACTGCCGGGAAAGCAGCATCCGTCTACATGATCGGGGAAGGTGATATCAATCCCGATTACCTGCATCGGGTAAATCTGCCGGAGGAACAGGACGCGGCTCCATTTGTTATGACTAACTGCGTTGCTGACACACGTGACGGGTTTCCGTCTCAGTTGTTTACCGCAGATTATATTTTGGTTGTCGATCCGTTTATGACCGATTTTACTGCGATTCAGCAGGTGAGTTATCAGGCATATGATATGTTACTGAATGACCCGGTTGTGGCTGAGTACTATGAAATTGATACCAGATATGCATTCGGAGAAGACGATTTGATTGTTTTTAAAAAGACAAAAGATGCTGATCACACGCTTGTCAATATTCTGAGAGACCGCCTGCAGATCTTTTATCCTGACAATGCATTTGTGTATCAGCCGGATTACTTTTTATCATTGGCAGAATTTGATGATACGTTGACAGAGTATGATTATTATGGAAGCATCCTTACTTTTGAAAAGGAAGCGGAACATGATATTCAGTTCGTTGTCAATGATACAATGGATTATAATACACTTTCGCTTGAACTGAACGCCGGTATTCAGGGACTTGTAATGGTGGCGGAGAATCAGGACGGGGAATTGTCACGGCAGGATATTGCTGCCTATGAAACGGGCTTGTATACATTTGATATTACAGGCAGCGATTATGTGCAGATCTCGGTTCAGGACGCCGATGGCAGCCGGGAATCGACCGGACAGCTTCAGGTATATCTGCAAAATACGAATCTGGAATAAAGGAAATTACAATAATGATAGCAGATTTAGGAAAACTTAATGGGTTTGAGATTAATCGGGAGGATATGCTGGAGCTGACAAGGCGGATGACCCTGAAACGAAACTGCTTCAGCAGAATCGCCGGGGCGTATGTTGATGAGGACGGTTTTATTGACGGTACGTTCAATACCAATTTTTTGAAGCTTTCAGCGGCTGAAAAGACGGCGAAGCTGGCGGTAGCAAAGACAATACCTTTTTCAGATACCAATGTTGAATTAAAAGGGTATCGTTTCCGGAAAGAAGATGAAGGGACCGGCAGTATCTGGCAGATGCTGATGGGGATGAAAGAATGTGAACTGAAGAATGATGCGCTGCTCGAAGTGCTCTACGAGGTGATCGGCGAGCAGTGGGAGGCGCCGGGGCCATATGCGATCTGTCTGTTTAACGGTCTTTATGATGTCCCGTTAAAGGCAAGTGATAAAGAGAGTTTATGGGAATCGGAAGAAGTGTATCGTTTTATTGTCGGCACGATTTGTCCGCTTGGCGATGATTATGAACTGGGTAAGCCTGAATGGGGCTTTCTGTTTCCGGCATTTATTGACCGCAGCAGTGATAACCATGCAATTGCCATATTTAACAGCAAAAAAAGCTAAGAAAGCAGCAAGATGATAAAGGATAATCTGTCAGATAATAATATTGATCAATACGATCTGGACAACTTAAAAAAGACCTTCCAGACCAGTGAACTTCTGAAAAATCTGGGTTTTACAAGAGATACCCTGCGTTATTACGAAGAGATCGGTCTGATCAGTCCGGATAAAGATTCCGGCAACAATTACCGTAAGTTCACATTTGATGATATCTACAGCCTGTTGGGCATTGAATTTTATAAGAAACGGGGACTTACCCTTGCAGAAGCAGGTGAAGTGATTCAAAGCATGGAATTTGACCGTTTAGACATGCTTCTTAAGGAAAAGGAAGAACTGATTGCAGAAGAGATAAATAAGCTGCGGGAAAAAATGAACCGGATCAGTGAGACGAGGGATTTCATAGCAAATCTTGACTTACGGTTAAATCAGTTTATGCTAAGAAAGCTGCCCCTGTTTGAGGTGAGGAGCACGTTTCTGGCGGGAACGGCATTGCATGAATATGGCACGAAAGTGATATCCTGTATGAATGTAGAGGAAGAGGATATCCTGTCCAACATGGTCAGGCGGATTACATTTGATGGCCATGGTTATAAAGAGTCTGAGATGTATATAGTCTCACCTTCTAAAAAGAAAGAAAAAGGAAGAAAGTATCTCTACCGTGGTGAATGCGTGTATACTGTGGTTGAGAGCGGGCGTGTCAATGATGCTGATAACTCTGTGAATATCAATACATTAGCAGCGGCTGTCGTTTATTGCAAGGATAAGGGGCTGAAATTAAAGGGAGAGGTTTACCTGTTTTCTAAGCTGATCCTGTTTAAAGATGGTGTGGAGCGTATGTTTATTGAAGCATGGGCACCGATTGAAAAACAAAATAAATAATTTTCAAGATAGGGGTTGACCTGGGGGTCAGCCCCTGTTTTATAGTATTAATACAGAGATTAGTTTCAGGAGGAAAACAGATGAATACATTCGTGGTATGCGAGTTTGCATCAGAGATACTAGAAGGGGAAGAATGTTATATATTAGAACAAAAACAGTTACATGACTGCGCCGGTTGTTTTAACTGCTGGTGGAAAAATCCGGGAAAATGTATCTTCAAGGATCTGGATGAATATTACAGGGGATATATTAACGCTGATAAGGTGGTTTATTTTCTGGAAACAAAAGTGGGATTTGTCAGCCGTCAGGTAAAGGGCCTGTTTGACCGGATGATACCGATGTTTTTACCGTATATTGATTTTCATACAGGCGAATCAGTCCACACACCAAGATACGATAAATATCCCGATATTGAAGTATATTATAAAGATGATTTTATCAGTGAGAAGGAAAGGGGCGTATTCGAAGAATATATCAATCGGACCTTCTATCAGTTTCACAGTAAGAACATACAGGTAAAGCAGTTTTCAGAATTCAAAGGAGAGCTATAACATGAAAACATTGTTTATAAACGGTTCACCAAAAGGCAGTCGGGGCAATACCGCGATCTATCTGGAAACTATGACGACTCAGATGACTGGTGAATATCAGATTAAAAATCTGGTCAATGAAACAGCAGCGAGGCTGGCAGAAGACATGATGAATTATGATACCATTATTATCATGATGCCGTTATATATTCACGCTATGCCGGCAAAAGTAAAAGAGTTGTTTGAGCAGATGGCAGAACGGGATTTTAAAAGGAAACGATTGGGATTCATCGCTCAGGCAGGATTTGAAGACGGGGCAACATTTGATTATCTGATAAGTTATCTGGAAGTATTTGCCGAACGGCTGAAATGTGAATATATCGGCACAGTTGTAAAACCGGGCGCAGCCGGCACCGCCATCTTACCAAGATTTATGTCCGGAAAAATACTGCAGCTGTTCAAACAGCTTGGCAAAGAATACGATGCTACCCAGACCTTTTCAGCAGAAACCAGAAAAATAATGTGTACACCCTATCATCTGACCAAAAAACAGGTACGCTTATTATCGTCCCCGCCTGTCGTAAGAATTAATAAGGTGGTTTGGCACTATTTCCTAAAGAAGAACGGAGCATTTGATCGAAATTATGATAGACCGTTTAAAACCTAACGCCCTGCGTTCTCCTTACCACTATGAACGACACCCCCCTACAATTTCCGGATCAATTCCTCCAGCTTTTCAGATAATTCTTTTGCCAGCACAAAATCAGTATCCTTCAAAGCCATTGCTATATTTGTTTCCAGCTCTTTTTTCTTCTGTTCCATTTCCAGATAATCTTTATCAAAATGATTGGTATAAATCATCTTTCTGAACTTTCGTGAACTGATCTTCCGGATTGACTGGTTCTCAATCAGAAGGACATAATCGACACAGTTGGCAATCGTATAGAAATCATGTGAGACCATAAGTACGGTGCCGTTATAGTTCCGGATCGCAGTTTCGAGTGCTATCTGTGAATAGGTGTCGAGATGGCTTGTCGGCTCATCAAGGAGCAGCAGATTTGCATCACCGGCCGCTATTTTGGCAAGCTGAAGAATGTTTTTTTCACCGCCCGACAGTGAACCTATTTTTTGATGCAGGATATCTCCGCTAAAGCCATACAGACTTAAATCGATTGTGATATCCTCAAACTCTTCCAGGATCGTATTGGATTCGTTGATTGTCTCACCCTGAATCTGGGATAAAAAACCTGTCTCTACGCCGTCATGAATTTCGATGGAGTCGTGACGGTTGTTAAAGATATCCCGGAGCAGGGTGGTTTTGCCGGTACCATTCGGTCCGATCAGAGCCACTTTATCGGCTGCGTTTATTTCAAAGCTTACATGGTCCAGAAGCATATCGTCAAAGACGACGCTGTAATCATTTACCTTTATAACAGTTGTATCTGTGAGTGGATGAGTGGTCGTCAGATGCAGGTCCGGCTGTCTGATCTCTACAAAGGGTTCTTTTATTTTGCGGTCTTCCAGGCGCTTTAAATGAGTGGCTCTGGCATGCACGGCTCGTCCTTTGGTGGGAGAGATATACATGGTTGCTTCGTTCCTCATTTTATCAACAATCAGTTTATTACGCTTAATTTCTTCGTTTTCTTTATACGCCTGTTCCTGCAGCTCGATCTTTTGATTCAGCAGAGCAAAATTATAATTGACAAAACGTCCGTCAAATTCCTGGATCTCTGTATTTTCCAGGTGAATGATTTTATTAAAACAATGGTGCAGCAGGAAGCGGTTATGCGTTACAACAAGCATCATTCCTTTATGGGAGTTGATCAACTCTTTCAGGGCATTCAGCCGTTCAAAGTCCAGAAACACGTCAGGCTCGTCCATAATCAACAGATCCGGATGCACAAGCATTGCTTTAATAACCTGGATTAATTTAAATTCACCGCCGCTCAGTTGTGAGATTAACAGATTCTCATGACGGTCCAGGCCGGACAGATTCAGCTGCCTGGTTATGCTGCTTTCATATTCGTGGCCGCCGATGGCATCGAAAAAGTCCAGTGCATTCTGATACTGTTCCAGTAAAGCTTCGGGATCAGCTGCAGTTTCCAGTTCCGTACACAGATCAGTCATGTTTTGCTGAAGATCTATAAATTCCTCGGCGAGATACTGGTAGACAGTTTTCTCCCCAATACCGTCAGATTCCGGAAACTGGCTGACGTATCCGATGCGGAAACCCGGTGTTATTTCCAGCTTTCCATCATACATATATTCGTCGGGATGCATCATGAGATCAATTAATGTGCTTTTGCCGGTACCGCTTGTACCGATAAATGCGCAATGCTGATGACCTTCCAGGGTAAATGAAATTTTATTATACAGGTCTTTCTCGGGGAAGGAGAAGGACAGGTTTTTGGCTGTTATCATTAGGAAATCCTTTCTTTGACAGGTCAGAAACTATTTTCTTTCCGAATGATAGAATAACATTTTCTCAGGATAATTACAATATCATTACGCACCTCCGTTTAAATCTTTCCAGGCCGGCAGCCGCTTCATCATGCTTTCGGCGGCTGTTTCGGCAGCACGGGGGTCAAGTCCCTGGGTTTTCACAATAAAGTGTGTCATTCCGGCCAGTTTCTCCTCATATGACTGCATGGAGCCGTCTTCTCTGGCACAATAGACACAATAATCTTTACTGGTATCATTCATTGCAAAATCGGATGCTTTGTTCATGGGCATACCACAGGCAATACAGGTTTTCATTTTGAATCCTCCATTCATTGTTTGATAAGTTTTAAGAAGTTCTCAACAAGTTCACTCTTGCAGCGTTTGATAACGGATGAATCTGGTGCAAACAGATCGTGATTCTGCAGATAATAGTGGATTAATCCAACCCACGAATTAAAAATAAAGGAATCAGGAATACCGCTTTTGAGAGCGGCGCGTTCCATATCCATGACCTGGGCCAGATGAAATGCAATCGCAGACTGAATTGCGATAAACGAGATCCTGACCTCTGCCGGCAGCAGCTGGTTTTCGGTGACAAGCCTGGTATAGAAGGCTTCATTTTCTTCGATTGCACAGAGGTGTGCAGTCAGAATCTCTGCGATACTGTGACTTTCCTCTGTCAGTTCATGGAGGCGGGCAGTGATAATAGTATTAAAATCCTCCATCAGATAAACCAACAAATCGTCCCGGGTCGGAAAGTGAACGAAGATGGTGCCGTGGGATACCTTACCTGCTTTGGCGATGTCGCTGGTGGCAGCAGAGAAGCCTTTTTCGGCATATATCTGGTATGCTGCATTAATGATCTGTTTCTTTGTTTGTTCTTTTTGGAGCTGGCGTTTGTTTTGGTTCATATAGGACTCCTATTTTGGTGAGTTGAAACTCATTGAGTGTATGCTCATTATAGTTCTCGTTTAAGGATTTGTCAATCCCCAATATAAGAGTTATCAAACCATTGTAGTTTCATTGTCTTCATGATATAGTATTGATAACGATGAGGAGGGGTGAAATGAACAATCAAAGTAAATTTATATTATTAGCAGAAACCGGATCGGACCTGCCGAAGGATCTTGCAGAGCGTTACGGTGTCTATATTGTTCCAATGCATGTATCTTTAGGTGATGAGACACTGGATGACGGGGCATTTCCGGTCGAAGAAATCTGCAATTATTATGACCGGACCAGGCAGCTGCCAAAGACAAGCGGCAGTTCCCCGGAAGATTTCAATAAAATATATGATGAGATCCATGCACACTGGCCGGATCGTCATATTGTGTATCTGGCATATTCCGCAGTTACGACCTGCTCTTATCAGAGCGGTGTTATCGCGATGGAGAACCGTGATTATATAACCTGTATCGACACCAAACAGGTATCGGCCGGACAAACAGCTGTGATATGTGAGACCGCCAAACTGTTGGAAGAACGGCCTGATATCACGCTGGAGGAACTGGTAAAAGAAGTTGAAGTACTTCGGGAGCGTACCAAAATGTGTTTTCTGCCGGATCAGCTGGAGTATCTGAAAGCCGGCGGCAGAGTAAGCAATGCGGTAGCCATGGGCGGAAAGCTGCTCAGCATCCATCCGGCAATAGAAATTGAGAACGGATATCTGGTTGCAAAGAAAAAATACCGCGGCCGAATGGACCGGGCCGGAATCAAACTGGTTCAGGACTTTACTGAGAAATACCAGCTGAAAAAGGATCATGTCTGGCTGCTCTGGGCAATCGGCCTGTCGGAGGAAAGACGACAGGCCATTGAAGCAGCCGTCAGAGCATACGGATATCAGGATGTAACCTGGATTCAGACCGGCTGCGTCATCACAACCCACGGCGGCCCGGGAGCATTTGGCCTGGTCGGACTTACCCGTTAGAGACGGACAATTTGAGACAGAAAAAGACAGGAATATTTCTTTCATCTGTGTTAAGATAAGTCAGAACAGGAGGTAGTAGAATGGATTGGACTGAGAGTCTGAGACGGGCTGTCGATTACATGGAAGAACATTTGATGGAACCGATCGGAGCAGAAGAAGTGGCGAAAGATCTGAATATTTCCTCATTTTATTTCCAGAAGGGATTCAAAATCATGACCGGATATACCGTCGGAGAGTACATCCGCAACCGTCGTCTGTATCTGGCTGCACTGGATGCCCTGACCGGAAAAATAAAAGTAATTGATCTGGCCTATCACTATGGATACGATACCCCCGAAAGTTTTACCCGGGCGTTCGGAAGATTCCACGGTGTGTCACCGGCTCAGATCAAAAACAATGTCAGCAATATCAAACCATTCCTGCCCCTGAGAATTGTTGTTGAAATCAAAGGAGGATATGACATGGATTATATTGTAGAACAAATGGAAGCGTTTCAGGTCATCGGCCTGGAAAAGCAGGTCCCTTATGAAACATCGTTTCAGCTATGTCCGCAATTCTGGACAGAAATGTGCCAGACATATTTTCAGAAGCCGGATAATCAGAGTGAGACAGCAAAAGCCATCAGGCATCACAATGTCGGTGAATTTGCGGTCTGCCTTGACGGCGAAAAAGGTTCCCCGTCATTTCGTTATATCATTGGCGGCCGGTATCGGGGCGGTGATGTACCTGAAGGCATGACCATAACCGAAATTCCATCCATGCAATGGGCACGTTTTAAATGCGTAGGCCCAATGCCGGGAGCCCTGCAGACAATCAACGAAAGAATCTTCAAAGAATGGCTGCCAGGCAATCCCGACTACCAGATGGCGGCCGGTATCAATATTGAGTGGTACTCTTTGGGGGATACAACAGATGCTGATTATTTAAGTGAGATCTGGATTCCTATTAAAAACAAATAAGTGAGTAATGAGTCCCGGTGGGTGGCGTAAAATGAGCGTTCTCCGGGCCGGCTTCCGGAGCGTTAACTGCCTTGAATCAGGCGCTGTTTCGGAGGATAAGAACTGCTAGACTTTCAGGAAAATGTTAAAATCATGCCACACTCCGCGAAACTCGCGGCAAGAGCAGCCGCTCAAACAGTTGTCTGCGTGTGGGCATAACACATAGTCCTGAAAGCCAAGCAGTTCTAATCCTCCTGCAAATGCGCCTGATTCAAGGCAGTTAACGCTCCGGAAGCCGGCCCGGAGAACGCTCATTTTACGCCATCCGCCAACCTGCATCCTGCATTAGTAAAGGACCAGGTCAAGGGCATTAAATGATTCAAGACCATAAAATGTATTCACTGTATGAGCAAAATTTCCGGTATGTCATTGTCCTTGCTTTTATACCCAAAGGACGCGAATATTATGGCAGGGGAAAGGGGGATGTTTGGGTGGGAATTGGCGACATTGAGAGAGCTGTCGGCATTCCTTAGATTCCAGACCGGGTGATACAGCGGAGGATTTCTGTACTCCAATCAGAAATCCAGGTGAGGATCGCGTGAAATCTTCAGATTTCGCGTGATTTCGAGCCGGTGCCGCTGTATCACCCGGTCTGGAATCTTAGGAATGCCCCAGTGAACGAACGGAGCCGATTCCCACCCAAACAGCCCCCTTTCCCCCCGCGAAAATGTACAACTCTATTATTTATTAGCAATTATCCCAATTGTCATTCCGCACATTCCCCCCTTATAATCAAGACAAGTAAATCCGGTTGCAGTAAACCGTGAAAAAATTTAACTTGCACCCGGACAAGTAAGATTTTTGCAGAAAACCACGAAAACCTTTATCGTTGTGTAAAGTGGATAGTTGTTATTATAATAGACATAAGTTAAAGGTCAAATTCAACAAAAAATAGGATTGGAGTTGAAGGATTATGTTTAACTTGACCAAGAGGCAAGAGGCGATTCTTTATTACATTCTGGAAAGTAAGGATAAGATATCGATTAAGAAGATCGCCTCGGAATATCAGATGAGTGAACGGACAATTCATTATGATATTGATTACATTAATTCATGGTTAAAGCAGAAGGGAGGTTTTGTAAAAAGCAGCAAGTCCCAGGGGCTTCATTTTCAGGGGGATGAAAACGCAAAGAAGGTGATTCTGGGAGACTTGTTTCAGAATGCAGCTGAGTTTCATGTCTTTCTTCAGCCGGAGCGGCTGGAGTACATATGGAACAAATTGATTTTATCTGGCCGGGTGGTGATCAGTGAGGAACTGGCTGATGAACTTCAGGTGAGCCGGCCGACCGTACTGGCGGATCTTAAAAAGGTGGAACAGACCGCAGCGGAAATGGATCTGGTGCTGGAAGTGAAAAAGGGAAAGGGTTACTGGATCGGCGGCAAGGAATCTGTTTTGCGCAACAAGATCGTGGAAACGCTGGTTAAGATCTTTATGAAAAGGCAGATTCAGAGTTATGAACGATTATATCAGCTGCTGAAAGAGGAACCGGATCAGGAAGTTTCTGATCTGTCACTGGCACTTTCCTGTCTGCGTGAGATCGAAGTCAGCGGTATTATTGAAATCCTGAATCTGCTGCGTAAAGATGAAGGGATATCGATATCGGATGCGGATTCTTTTGAACTGTTTTTATGTATTGCGGTGCAGGTGAAACGGTTAAAGGATGACCATTCGGTGAATAGAGAAGAGGTTGTTCTGATCGACAAAAAAGAAGAGATAAAACGTTATGTTCTGGCCCGCGGGATTTGTGAGCAGCTGGAGGAGTTTTATGATATTCACTGCAACAAGTATGAAATCAGTTTTACCTGTCTGAAACTGATCAGCTGTAATGTCGGCCTTACGCGGGACGATTCGGGATTCCCGGCGGGAGCACTGGAAGATACGGTCAGTCTTATGCTGCAGGTGCTGATCGATGATGACCAGGTACAGTTTTCCCAGGAGTCACTGGCTGGATTAAAAAGTGATTTGTATGAATATCTGAGTCTGCTGCTTCGGAAACGACGTTTGAAGATAGGCTCGCAAAATCCGATGCTGGCTCAGATTCTGGCAGGATATCCGGAATTGTATCAGGAAGCGGAGCGGATGGCAACGCAGTTTAAGGTGCGGGAAGGGGTTGCGCTTACCGCCGGCGAGATTGCAACAATGACAATCTATCTGGCTGCTTATGCGGATATGGAAAAGATGGAACGCAGGCGGGCAATTATTGTCTGCAATGAGGATAAGGGACTCTCGCTGCTCCTGAGAAACCGGATTAAAAACAATCTGCCCGGGCTGGAGATCAGAGCACTGCTGTCTTTGTATGAACTGAATCAGTCAGAACAGCTGCTGGACGATGTTGATTTTGTGATCAGTACAGTTGAACTGCCGGATATTACGCTGCCGGTGTTCCGGGTTAATCCGATTATCAGTATTCCCGATATTAAAAACATTTCGGATTATATGACCGGTGCGAAAACGATTGATCTGGTAGATGAAGATCAGAAAAAGGATAACTATTTAAAAAATGCTGTTATTACAATTCTGTCAAAGTACATTGACGTGGCGCAGCTGAAACCGATTCGCCGGGAGCTGGATTATTTTCTTTCGGCCCAGTCCGGAGTTGTGTCCCAGGAAAACAGCACGATGATCAAAGAACAGTATTCTTATCAGGCAGCTATGGTAGTTGTCAAGCTTGCCGGCCTGTTTCAGGATTTCAAAAATGAGACTGGAAATGATCTCTATTTTGAAACGACAATCGGCCTGACGATCCATGTGATCATGTCGATACCCCGGTGGGAAAAGAAAGATTTTTATCTGGAAAAAGGAAACCATCCGCAGACACAGGAAGGGAAGCGCCTGTTTCAGATGGTGGAACGGTTTTTGGAAAGTGTTTCGGAAGTATTTCAGTATCCGATCGGGAAAGGAGAGGTCTACCCGATTGTACGGTATCTGAAAGAATAGCAGTTAATACGATAAGGAGTTCTAAATGGGGATTGATTTATTGATAAAAGGCGGAAAGGTGATAAATCCCGCCAATGGTTATAACGGTGTTGCCAAAGACATTCTGGTCAGGGGCGGACGGATCTATTCCATCGCTGACCGCATCGATCCGATCGAAGGAGTGGAAGTTCTGACATTGCAGGGTGAATATGTGGCACCGGGTTTTATTGATATCCATGCACATGTTTATACCGGTGTCTCATTAGGAGTACCGGCCGACCGCATCGGCATTGAAACCGGTGTAACCACTGTTGTGGATGCGGGCTCAGCCGGTCCGGAAAACTTTAAGGATTTTCTGGAGCGGGATATCCGCACCAGCCGGACCCGGGTATTCTCAGCGATGCATTATGCCAGAACGGGTCTTCTGAATCCTCCGGAAGCAGATTCAGAAGAAAAATTCGACCTCGATCTGGCGGCGGAAGTCTGTCAGAAATATAAAGATTATATTGTGGCAATTAAAGCGCGGGCGAGCAACTCCTGTACCGGCAAGCTGGGAATTCGATCCATCCAGGCCGGAAAAAGCCTGGGACAGCGGCTGGGGATTCCGATGATGGTACATATCGGCAATATGCCGCCGCTTGTTGAGGAAGTGCTTGATCTGATGGAACCGGGTGATATTATCACCCATGCGTTTCATGGCAAAACCAACAATCTGTTTCAAGACGGACAGCCGAAGGAAGCGACAGTCGCGGCGAGGACCAGAGGTGTTTTATTTGATGTGGGGCATGGAAAAGAGAGCTTCAGCTTTGAAACAGCACGTCAGGCCCGTGATGCCGGGTTTGATCCGGACATTGTCAGCAGTGACCTGCATGTCAAAAATGTTGACGGCCCGGTTTACAGCCTTGCGGTTACCCTGGATAAGATGATGGCACTGGGGTATTCGCTGGGCTGGTGTGTGGATGCGGTGACTGAACGACCGTCCCGTTATCTGCAGCTGAAAGGGCTGGGCAGAATCGCCTGCGGCAATATTGCCGACTTCACAATATTTAAACTGGACAGTGGTGTATATGAGTTTGAAGACTCACTGGGAAATCAATTGACTGGTTCAACGCAGATCAATGTCCGTTATGCCGTGATAGGCGGTCAGATCAGAATGGATAGGACACAGCAGGAAAAAGCTGCTCTCAGGCAGCGGATCCTGGACCGGGTGAAGGCGGAAATGGATGTTGATGAAGCAGAATTCGAACGTCATACTGTTATGATAGCGGATGTATTTAATCGTCTGGATCATCACGGAATCGAGTTCCCGGAAGACAACCTGCTTGCATTTGTCAATCATACGGTTACACTTTTGCACCGTCTTACAACCGGTGAAAAAGTGCCGGAAATGGGGCCTGAAGTTTTAGACCAGCTTTCGCCGAAAGCGGTGGAAGTCACCCGGGAGCTGGTCACCCGGATAGAAGCGCAATATGGTTGTGTTGATGTCGCAGAAATGATTCTGGCAGCAATCCATATTCATACAGCAATGGAAATCATGGCGGAAAGTAAATAATTTAAGGAGGAATAAACATGGGGAAAAAAGTAGTTATAGTCATTGGAGAACGCATGGGAAAGGGACAGAATGTAGCAAAAGGAATTGAAGCGGCAGGCGGGGAAGCTCATGTGATTCCCGGTATGGCAGCCGATATGAAGCTGGGAGATGTCATGCATGAGAAAAATGCTGATCTGGGAATCAGTTTCTGCGGAAGCGGCGGGGCCGGAGCCCTGATGGCATCCAATAAGTATGGGTATAAGGGCAAACATCACCTGCGTTCGATTGATGAAGGTGTGACAGCAGTAAAAGAAGGAAATCAGGTACTTGGTTTTGGCTTTATGGATGTGGAAGAGCTGGGCCGTCGTCTGGTTGAAACATACTATTCGATTCACGGCAAACCGGAAGAATAAATCAGAATAAAAAGGAGTGGCTGATATGGATAATGAAGGAAGATCTATTTTGATTACAGAACATCATACGATCGAACTGGAAGTATATGGGAAAGACCGGAATGATGCCTTTGGCAAGGCTTTTGCAGCTTTGAAAAAGAAGGCATATGCGATGGTAGACGGACTCATTATCCATATGGAGCCCGAGGATGTTTACCTGATCGCCGACGTGGAAAAAACCGGGGCCGAGAAGCTGGCCGGTTATTTCAAACCAAGACAAATCCAGAATCATTATATTAAGATCCGGGTGGCGGTCGTTATAAAATTTATTCCATCATAGAGTCAAAGGAGGACATACATGTTAGGAGTTCTGTTAAAATCACTGATTATCGGTGCACTGGGCGGTTCGGCAGTTGCCGCCGGTGCAGCCAGAATGTTTCACGCTCCGGAGGTACAGGCCATGGGTGCGTTCCGTTCCATGGGAGAGTTAAATGCCTGTAAAGGGGATCCGATTGCCCATTTTACTTTTGGTATGGGATTTTTGTTCAATGCAGCCGGAGCTGTAGTGGGCAGCGGGGCCCTTACCCAGGATGTTCTGCACCGGGTTATTCCGAACTGGTCGGCCGGAGTTTTGCTGCTGAAAGACAAGCGGGTTGAGGAGACCTTGTATCATCCCGGCAAGATGGCAGTGGTCGGAGGTGTAATCGGTGCTGTGGTAGTGGCAGCACTGAACTCAGCAGCATCAATCGTTCCGCAGTCATTGTCAGTCATTGCTCAGGGAATTCTGGGCCCGGCATCAGCCATGATGATCGAAATCGTGATGCCGATTATCTTTATTCTTGCAGCATTGGATGCCGGACGTATTACCGGTACCTGGGGCCTGGTTCTGGGCGGACTTTCTCATATTATCATGGGAAATGCAACTCCCGGAGCAGTGCTTGGTATTATTATCGGACAGACGATTCAGGACAATGGCATGTCTAAGAGTGCGAAAGTTATGATTTCAGTAGTCGTTGTACTGTTTGTTTTGATCGGATACTTCAGGGGCTTTTGGGCAACCTTGCTCGGAATCTTGATATAGGGAGGACATATGTTGAAGAAAATAAATGATCTGTTGATGAAAAATAATGCATTTCCGCTGCTGACAGCACTGCTTTGTGCCGCAGTATTTGCCGGCGGTCATATGTTTGTAGTACATGGGTTTGGTTTTTTTAATGAAATATCACAGGCGGAGATGATCCGGGCCGGATTGGAAACGGGCGATTTCGCCGCACCGGTGGGATTTGCTGCAGGATTTCTGATCGCCAGGGTTCTCGAAGGTCCTCTGGTTGGTATTCTCGACATCGGCGGTTCGATCATGACCGGCGTGGGCACCGGTCTGGTCGGGTTGTGTATGGCATCCGGAATGAACATTCTGGTTGAGAGTTTTCCGCTGGCGCTGGCGACCGGCGCAGTGATCGGTCTGGTGATCGGTGGTGTGGTTATTGCGGTAAAGAAGGCAATGCCGTCAGGTATGGCTGCTTCCGGTACCAATATTATGATGGGGGCAGGCAATGCGACCGGCCGTTATCTGGGGCCGTTGATTATTCTGTTTGCAGCAAAATACAGTATTCCCGCCGGTATTGGTGCCGTGATCGGATCAGCATTATTCTATAAAATGAAAAAGGAAATTGTCGGCGGAGCAATCCTGGGCGCATTGCTGCTCGCAATGCTGTTCCCGGTTGCAGCTTAGAAGGAGGGGACAGGAACATGGCTACAATCTATCAGCAAAATGGAATCAGACGGGTGATTAATGCCTGCGGGCGGATGACGGCTCTTGGCGTATCGACGATCCATGATGATGTCGGGCAGGCCGTGGTCCAGGCAGCGCAGAACTATGTAGTAATTGATGAACTGATTGACCGGGCCGGCGAACTGATCAGCCGTCATACCGGCGGCGAGGATTCCTGTGTGACTGTATGTGCATCGGCAGGTATCATGATTGCGGCGGCAGCCTGTATTGCCGGTGATAATATTGCCAGAATTGAACAGCTGCCTGACAGTACCGGGATGAAGAATGAAATCATCATCCAAAAGGGGCATGCCATAAACTTTAATGCCAGCATCACCCAGATGCTCAGGATGGGCGGAGCCCGTGTGATTGAGTGCGGGCAGGCCAACAAGGTGACCGGAGAACATCTGCAGGCAGCGATTACGGAAAATACTGCAGCACTGTTTTACTGCAAGTCGCATCATTGTGTTCAGAAGGGGATGGTATCGATTGAGGATATGGCCGAAGCCGCACATAAAAACGGCCTTCCGCTGATCGTGGATGCCGCTGCCGAAGAAGATTTGAAGATATATCTGCGGAAGGGGGCCGACCTGGTGATATACAGCGGGGCAAAGGCCATTGAAGGGCCGACCTCAGGATTTATTACCGGCAGCAAAGGGTTGATTGCAATGTGCAAACGGCAGTATAAGGGTGTAGGCCGGGCAGCCAAGATCGGCAAAGAGGGAATTATGGGTATCGTAAAAGCCCTTGAACTGTATGGCCGCAGAGATGAGGTGCAGGAAGAGCAGCGCCAGCTTGCCATTATTGATGAGATTATCGGCGGCATCAAAGACCTTCCCGGCATCAAAGCCAGTACCTCACAGGATGAGGCCGGCCGCAGGATTTACCGGGTAAAACTGGAAGTCGGCGGGGAATGCCCCTGGTCAGCAGAGGAGATCGTAATCCGGCTGCGTCAGGGTGATCCGGCTGTCTACACCAGGGATCATTATGCCAATGTCGGGATCATTTATATTGATCCGCGGCCGATGCTCCCGGGTGATGCTGCTGTTGTGATTCAGAAGCTTAAGGATGTATTGGCGGATGGACAGTCAGCTGCCCGCAAATAAAGAAAGTGGTGGAGAAAAGATATGAATTATAATCGAATCAGTTTTTATCAGGATAAGGTCTGTGTAAATCTTCTGGCCAGAGACCTGGACAATGCCATCGAAGTGATGGATGTTCTGGACGGTCATGGGCTGGTCGGCATTTTATCAAAGGATTATGAGACGGTAGAGGCCTGTGTTTTAGTCGTACAGGAATATTTAAAACATATGGACAATGTTTCCGTCGGCCTTGGCGGCGGTGACCCGAAGCAGTGGCGGATGGCGGCAGAAGTAGCATCGCTGACCAATCCCGGACATGTTAATCAGACTTTTACCGGGGCCATGTACACCGAAGGTTTGCTGCAGGGAAGAAACTGCTGCGATACGGTTACAAACTGTATGATCTATCCGACCGGAACACCCGGCATGGTACAGATTTCTACCGGATCTGTCAGTGACTCCCATAAAAAGGGTATTGTTGATGTGGAAACAGCAGTATGCATGATGCGAGATTTAAATCTGCCTTCGATCAAGTTTTTTAATATGCAGGGGATGAAATATATAGAAGATCTGAAACTGCTGGCAGAAGCCTGTGTCAGGTTCGGGCTGCCGATTCTGGAACCGACCGGAGGAATCGATGTTGATAATATTGCTCCGATCGTAAAGGTCTGCCTTGATGCCGGTATGGAACGGGTCATTCCTCACATCTACTCATCGATTATTGATAAAGAGACAAAACTGACCGATACCAGGATGCTGAAACAGGCATTTGACAATATCAAGGCGGTACTATGAGGAGGGAAATCAAATGGTAACATTCCGATATGTCATTACAGATAAAGCGGGCATGCATGCCCGGCCGGCCAGCAGCCTGATGCAGACGGCAGTGAAGCTGGGAAGTAAAATCACAATGGAGTATAATGGAAACAGTGCTGACTGTAAAAATCTGCTTTCATTGATGCGCATTGGGGTGAAATATGAGAGCGAAGTGGAATTTCGGATTGAAGGGGAGTCGGAAGAAAACGATGCTGAGATATTGAAGACTGCTGTTGAAGGGAAGCTTTGAAATTAGGGGGATGATTGGTGAGGGGATGACGCAAAATGAGCGTCCCCGTCCCGGCCTCCGGAATCGTTAACTGCCTTGAATCAG
>DAMAMW010000058.1:0-30879 GCA_032073745.1 Lachnospiraceae bacterium
CTCGCTTCTTCGTGTGGTAATTAGGCTATGTTTATCATACCATATCTACGGAAGAGAAGCAAACATATGTTCTGGTAATTTTGAATTGATTTAAAGTACTAATTCATTGTCAAAATTAACTAAAATGAAAAACTAAATTCCAGTTTCAAGTCGTTTGCAAGAGTAAATTCTATAGTTCTGGAAATTACTCCTGCACGAAGATTTGATACGAACCTAACAAGGAACTAGCTCCACACTCTCAAAGATGGCATAAAGTGCAGAATTCACCTTATTTCTGCTTGATTAACCATCATCAGAAGAAAATATTTATGTCAAGGACTGGCCGCAAAGCGGTGCGCAGCATCCTTGAAATGAATATTAGCTTCTGATAGTATAACCACCGCAGAAACACAAGATAGAACTAATAACTAGATAATGATGCTAAATTTCCAGACAAAGCGTGTTCGTACCTGTGGATCCTTCAGGCTTTTTCCTATTGTCATACTTGATATATCTCTTTATAATACACTTGCGGCTGATTGCCTGCCTGTGCAGACTGGAGATTATCATGAGTAAAAAAGGCAATCAGAAACATTTAGATCTTAGCCAGAGAATGGAGATAGAGAAAGGGCTTACCGAAAACAAAAGCTTCTCAGCTATTGCCGGAATCATTGGCAAAGATCCATCTACTGTCTCAAAAGAAGTACGACGTCATTCCCGAGAAAAGGAACGACAGGATTCCGGTTATACGTCAGCCCCCTGCATCAATCGTCGTACCTGCAAGCTTAGCTGCCTGTGCCAGGAACAGTGCGGCTCCATGTGCAAGGTTTGCAAGAAACCGGACATGAAATGCATCCATGTCTGTCCTAATTATGAAACCGCGGTTTGTGAAAAACTTAAAAAACCGCCCTATGTCTGTAACGGCTGTGGAAAGAAAGTTCATTGTCTTATGCCAAGGAGGTTTTATTCTTCCAAGTATGCAAATGATGGTTATCGGAATACGCTGGTATCCTGTCGTCAGGGAATCAATCAGACTCCGGAAGCCATCCAGGCAATGAATAACCTGCTTGTGCCGCTACTGAAAGAAAAACATCAGTCTATCGCACATGTATATGCCACACATGCAGATGAAATCGGCTGTTCCAGACGGACACTTTATGGCTACATTAATGATGGTATATTTGATGTGAGAAACATCGATTTAAGGCGTGTAGTACGTTACAAAATAAGGAAAAAACCAACAAACACCAGCGCAAAAGACCGTTCTTACCGAAGAGGTCACAATTATGAGGATTTTGAGAGATATATGAAAGAGCATCCGGATACTGCAGTGGTGGAAATGGACTGTGTGGAAGGCATAAAAGGTGGCAAAGTATTGCTGACCATGCTTTTTCGCAACTGTAATCTAATGTTGATGTTCCTTCTCGAAAATCAGAATCAGGAATGCGTTCTTGAAGTGTTTATCTGGCTTGAGACAGTATTAGGGCAGTCCACGTTTAAGAAACTCTTTCCCGTCATTCTGACCGACGGCGGCTCTGAGTTCTCAGCCAGGAAGGAAATGGAAGAATTCTGTGATGGAAGCAAAAGTACCACGGTTTTCTATTGTGATCCGTATTGCTTCTGGCAAAAAGGTGCTCTGGAAAAAAACCATGAGTACATCCGATATGTCCTTCCAAAAGGAAGTTCCTTTGAAGATTTGACAAGTAGCCAGATTATGACATTACTAAACCATATAAACAGCGAGAAGAGAGACAGCCTTAACGGTCATAGCCCGTATGAACTATCTCTCCTGCTCCTGGACAATCAGTTACATGAAAATTTGGGGTTGGAACGAATCCTCCCTGATGATGTAAACCTCAGCCCGAATTTGTTGAAATAAAATAGGTAAAGCACAGGCAGATTTCACTGCACCCGAATTTAGTCTTGCACGAAGGTATGTGGAATTTAGTCTTGCACACTATTTCCAGATGCCCCCTTGGCGTGCAACAAATTCAGTAGATTATGTGCTTATCAGTCCATTATAAAGCAAAAACATGAAATTGTTAAGGTACAAAATGGAATTCAATCCTGCATATTTACAGGAGTTTTGGGATACTGGAATTTAGTTTTTCATTTAAGTATTGTCAAAATTAAGAATTAAGAGCGATGCACAACATTAAAAATCGGCAATTCATCTCACCGCTTAAGAAGCGGGAGTATTCTTGCTATTATTAGATAAATAACGGATTAGGAAGATACAAATTTGATGCATCTGTGATGTATTATTATTTGTATCTTTTTATTTGTTGTGAATGGGATTATAATATAATAATCAAGTAATATACCGACAGCAAAGGTGGGAAACGGAGGATGAAATTACGTAATGAAAAGTAAGAAAAAGTACATATTGGTGGGTGTGGTGTTTGTATTTGCAGCAGTCTGTATTGGTATTTTAGCTATATTATTTCGACAGAGAGGCAGCGTACGGGTGATTCCTGACCAGGATATATCAGGTGAAGAAGCGGTTTTCTATCGGCAGGATGATGAACGGTGGGCGGCGGATTTTCTGGGGGAATCCCAAAGTACTATGGGATCATCAGGATGCCTGGTTACCTGTATTGCTATAGCAATGGAAATGTCAGATGCCGGAGAGGATGCGCTGACGAACATCAGTGCAGATGATATGCCTTGGAGAGAAGATCCGGGTGAACTTAATCGGTATCTGAGTCAGAATAATGTTTATGATTCAAAAGGAAATCTGCAGTGGGAAGAACTTCGTAAATTAGATTATTTTCAAGTTGATGTTTATGATACCGTATCAACAGAGCTGATACAGACATGTCTTCTGGAAGGACGGTATCCGATTGCCAGAGTCAGAATGAATGGGAGCGGGAATTTTCATTATGTTTTGATTGTTGAATCAACATATGGTATGTTTTATTGTATAGATCCGCTTAGTCAATATGATACGCTGGTTCCTTTAGCGGAGTATAATAACCGGGTTTATGCATTGCGTTGTGTGTATCCTGAATACAAGTAAATATGATGGAGGAGTATATGGACTATCAAGGGACGAAAACACTAAATACAGAACGACTTGTTTTACGTGAGTTTGTGATATCAGATGCTAATGCGATGTACCGCAATTGGGCATCAGAAGATGAGGTGACAAAGTATCTGAGCTGGCCTGCACACAGAGATGAAGAAGAGACAAGAATAGTATTGAGCGATTGGATTAGGAGCTATAAAAATCCTGACTATTTTCATTGGGGTATAGAGCTGAAATCTACCGGTGAGCTGATTGGAAGTATTTCCGTAGTGCAGATTCAGGAGGATATTTCTGCTGCTATACTGGGATGGTGTTTGGGAAGCAAGTGGTGGGGACAGGGATTAATGCCTGAAGCAGCAAAAAGAATACTGTCGTACCTGTTTGATGAAATTGGATTCAATCGTATCGCAGCAAGCCATGACAAAAATAATACTCAGTCGGGACGAGTTATGCAAAAAATCGGTATGACATGCGAGGGGGTATGGCGCAGTGGGGGAAAGAATAATCAGGGGATCGTGGACTCTGTATGGTATTCTGTTTTAAAAGCGGAATTTGATGATAAGAACAAATAAGTTAGAATTGGAGATAAAGTATAATGGACATTCGTTTTGTAAACAGAGAAGCATTTGTTGTGGCGGGTTATGCGGTAGAAACTAATCATACATCAAATGATAAGGATTTGGGTGAGCTTTGGCATACATATAGAACGCATTTGCTTGCTGATCCGGAAAGCAGGTCATGTCTGTATGGTGTGTTGTGGTATACGGAAAATCACGGTTATTATTACCTTCTTGGTATCGAACAAAGGAATAACAAGCTAACTGATGAGCAAACAATGTCTGTTGAAATCCCGGCAGCACAATTTGCTGTAGCGGTTGTTCCGGGTGGGATGACTGCGGGAGAAGCATGGACGGAATATTTTGAAATTGAGCTGCCTGCGCTTGGCGTTAGACCGGATGCTGCTCACGGAAGGTATTTTGAGTTTTATAATCAAGATGGAGTTTGTGAACTATGGACTCCGGTAACAGCAGGGGAGGACTAATAAAATGAAAGTAATCTTCAAAATCATCATACCAATACTTACTCTCTTTGTACTTATGAGCGCTTGTTCTGCTAATGTGGCAGCAGATAATCTATCCCCTGAGACCACATCAGAATCATTATCTCCGTCACCATTGTCAGATAATGTGGATATGTATAAATCTGAAGTGACAAACTTATATCAAGGAGAGATTTTATATGTTGACATTCCAATACTGCAATTTATGGGGGCTGACATATCTGAGGTGATTGATGTTTTGGGTGAACCTTTAGATGTCGCTTCAAGACCACCTTCAACGGATGTGGCGGGTATATATGTATATGACAGGCTGTATTTTCATGTTGACGATAATACTCCAATAGGATATATTACTATGTCGCCGGATGTATGTGAGATTGACGGCGTATCACTTGACAAAAACCGAGATGAACTAATTTCTATGCTGGGTGTTCCAAACTTTGAGAGTTTTGATGAAGAAGGAGAGTTCAGCAATTACTTATTATTGGATTATGAGATTCAAGGTTATTGGGTGAGATTTTGTTTAGAGACTTCAGATGAAAAGGCAAGCTGGATGGAAATTTATAAAGTTGATACTGATACAGTTATTTATTCAGAATTAGAAGCATTAAATTTAGTGAAAAATTATATTGCAGGCGGAGACGATTCAATATTTGAACCGCTTAGTTCTTCAGATTCTTTGACGTACAAATATAGAAATAGCAATTATATGATCCAATATGACTCGATAATGAATGATCAATACCATTTGATTCATGAATATGAATTTGTGATTGATGACCCTGAATCGGGAGAAGGTCATACTTCAACTGGCAATTGGTATCAAGTGGATATTTTTACGGGAGAAATCATTCCTATGTTTAATGATGATGGCAGTATGAATGAAAATTATTAGTACACGGAAGGGATAAGCATTGAGCATAAAAATACAGGGGACAGTACAAAGTGTCCCCTGCATAAATCAGCCATCAAAAACTGCTGCTCAAAAACCGGATAAAAGAATCATAATCCGACAATGAGAGCAGTTTTTTTATATTAGAACCATTCGTAAGAATCATTGTCAGCGGTTCAAATATTTCATTGAAGATATAGCGTTCCTCGCGGTTAAAGCACAGAAGAATCACCAGTGACACCGGAACGCCGCTCCAATCGATCGGCACATCGCTGACATAGATATACATACCGGTCTTGATCGCATTCATTTTCAGTGCATGCGGAATCGCGAAATTCTGGAATCCGGTAGAAGACATCTTTTCCCGTTCCAATACTTCTGATTCGAAATTCTGATCGACATATCCCTGCTGATAAAGACGCTGGCAGAGATAGTGGATCGTCTCCTCCCGGTTCCGGGGTATGCTGCTGTGTTCAAAGAAATCAGGCAGAACGATCTGCTTTAAGTACGCAGTAAAAGTTTCCCGCTTTTTTGAAAACTTAATCTCAGTAATTTTCTGATAAATGGTCTGAATATCAGCTTCGCTTAAAAACGGCTGTACCTGCACGTGAGGAATTGGCAGCAGTGAATTAAATGGTGCCGTAGCGATGATCAGGTCACATCTGGCGATCTTTGCAAGTTCTGACTCTTCGGTTGCAACATTGGCAATCAGAAGATCGCTGTTAAAACGCTGATTCAGCGTGTCGTATAACCGTGTTCCCATATTGTAGTAATTAGGGCAGTAGATAATGGTAGCAAGGCGGGAGGCCAGTTCTTTCTGGGCTTCGAGTGCGCTGCCGATATGAAAGGCGATATAGGCAATCTCATCTTCGTTGACGGAGAGACCGGTCCATTCTTTAATAACACTTGACAGTACCACGGCATCATCATAGATCAGCGGGCAGGTAACCTTGATATTATGAGTCAGCGGATTTTTGCTGAAGCAGTTATTCTGTGAGCGGATCAGCAGATTCTTGATATGCAGGGCAAAACGTACGAAAAATTCCGGCTCATACAGATTGATGTAGTAGTAAGCCGAAATACAGTTGATCAGCTCATGGATCAGATCGATACAGTCCTGACCGATGAAGAGGGCCAGATTATCCATGGTAATTGTCTCGTAATTCAATGACGTTGCCCGTGAGATCAGTAATAATGTCATCTCATATATTTCGCCTGGCGAAAAGGTAACCTGGAAATGCCCTTCCAGTTTTTTTATGACTTTTTTAGAAAGCTCATATTCGTGGGAGAGCAGATGCTGTTCCGGTTCTACAAAATTGACATCAGGATCGATCTGCTGATTCTGAATCCTGCCGATTGCAATGGTGAAGTGCAGAACCAGATTATTAAGTGAATAATCATTGATAAAATACTGATATTCATTTAATACATCGAGGATCGTCTGCCTGATGAATTCAATATCAATATCCACAAATACAGTTTTAATCGCTTCAAAGTTCACAAAATTCTCATTCGATTCATGATAAAGAAAGGAACTGAGCAGGCGACGTTTGTTCTTTTCGAAGCCACCGATTGAGATCAGGTCGCCGGATGTGTCCAGGGTCAGGTCAAAGGACTCGAGCTGGCGTTTGATGCGCTTGAGGACGGTGCGAAATGTTGTGTAACTGATGAAAAGTTCCTCGCACAGGTCATAGGCCGACATTGGCGCATTATTTTTCAGGATCCGGATAATCACATAGGATGCCCGTTCTCTTGCCGTCTGAGGAATCTGAGATTTTTTATCTTTAAGGGCCGCAGCCGCGATATCAGTATTGATCAGATAACCGTTTGAGGAAGAGGAAATGATGCCGGGATAAGCGGTGTTCAGCTCTCTAATGTAGCTTTTAATGGTTCGTACCGAAAGATTCAATGAATCAGATAAGGAACCGGCGGTAATCCAGGCATTTTTTTCAAAGAGCAGTTTTATCAGTTCGAGGTATTTCACTTCCATATAGACGTCTCCCTGTGGTTCGGGTATACGGGTTGCTTATTATAATAGTAACCAATAACTGGGAAAAAAGCAAACCGTTCGTGTGCAGTTTTTTGCCCCCGGGGGGTGCAAACGACGGTTTGATTTTGTTTTTTTATTTTGGCATAATGAGTTCATAGCAAACCGGTGCAGGGATACAGACAGGACACCGGCAATGAAAACAGGAAAGGAATAAGATTATGGAGATGAATGTATTGTTGGTATGTGGATCAGGTGCAAGCAGCGGATTTATGGCAGCCAATATCAGAAAGGCGGCAGCGGCCAGAGGCCTGACCATGAAGGTAACGGCCAGAAGTGAATCAGAGATATTGAACTATGTGGAGGATATCAATTGCCTGCTGGTCGGCCCGCATCTGGCATCCAACTATGATGCCATTCTGGAAGATATTGAAGGATACGATATTAAATGTGATATCATCAGCAAGGAATGTTATTCCAAACTGAATGGTGATATGGCTGTTGATCAGATTATGGTGATGTTTGGTTTGGCGTAAAGACCTTTAACACAAAAAGAACAGAGGGGGATAAAAAATAATGAAAGCATTAATATCATGGCTCGAAAATAATTTTGCACCCAGAATGAGTAAGGTTAATAATAACATCTGGATCGTAACCCTGAAAGATTCCATCATGCAGACGCTGCCCTTCATTTTCCTGGGTTCGATATTCTGCTGTCTGGCCATCATTGAGGACTACATTACACTGCCGTTTTCATTCTGGACTCCGTTTGGCTGGACAATGAGCAAGATATCTTTGCTGGTGGCATTTCTGATTCCGTTTAACTATTGTGAGAAGAAGCGGTTCCGCAAGCAGAGGCTGATCGCCGGACTATCCGGAATGCTGCTGTTTATGATGGTAATCACACCCGAGGTCGTCAAAGACGGAACGGTTGGATTTGGTCATAGTGCTCTTGGTGCCGGTGGTATGTTCTGTGCGATTGTAACAGGCATTGTTGCCAGTGTGGTCTTTGGTGCCTTTGCAAGCTTTTCTTTCTTTAAAGATGATTCGGCAGTGCCGGATTTCGTCCGTCAGTGGTTCGATGCATTGCTTCCGATCGGTGTGACCATTTGTATCGGCTGGATTCTGGTATTGATCTTGAATATTGATATTTACCAGATTATCGTATCTATTTTTATGCCGCTGCAGAACTTTATGCAGGAGTGGTATGGATTTACTTTTTTCACCTTCTTTGTGTGTTTTATTTATTCGATGGGAATTTCCAGCTGGGTGCTTACACCGATTGCACAGCCGGTTAAAATGGCCGGTATTACGGCAAACCTGGCACTGGTTGCCGCCGGGACAGCAACCGCTGCAAACCTGAATATGTTCACGGAAGGTCTGATTTATTGTACGTATATGTGGGTTGGCGGGATTGGCTGTACCCTACCACTGGTCATTATGCTGATCCGTTCAAAGTCAAAGGAACTGAGTGCACTTGGCAAAGCCTGTCTGGTGCCCGGTATTTTCAATATTAATGAGCCGGTTATCTTTGGCTGCATTGCCTGGAATCCGTATCTGATGCTGCCGATGTGGCTGCAGGGAATTATCATTCCGCTGCTGACCTGGTTTGCCTGTAAGGTGATTGCTTTTGCACCGATTCCCAAGGTTCAGTTTGAATTGTGGTACTGCCCGTATCCGATTTCGACCTGGATTAATACTGGTTCCTTCCGGGCAGTTATTTTCCTGATTATTTCCGTGGCGGTTTCTTCACTGATCTGGTTCCCGTTCTTTAAAGCATACGAGAACAATATTTTACAGGAAGAAGCGGCAGCAGCTGCAAAGAAATAGCGGCATAACCCAAAATCAATATGATGTGAATCCGGAGGTGATATGATGAATGATCAGATGGTTGATAAAGCAATGGATATTATTATGCATGCCGGTGATGCGAGACTGGCATATAGGCGGGCCATGGAAAGTCTGTTGGAAGGCCGGACGGACGAAAGTAAAGCGAAACTAAAAGAAGCGGAGACTGAGATTACACTGGCTCATCAGGTTCAGACAGACTGTATTCAGGGAGCCGTTCGCGGGGAAGATTTTGAATATAATGTTCTGTTTGCTCATGCACAGGACACTTTGATGACAATTTACAGTGAGATTATGGTTGTCAAACAAATGACAGCCATGTATGAGAAACTGGATGACCGTATTAAACAACTGGAAGAATCAAGGAGGTAAATAATATGAGCAGAGTACCAAAAGGTTTCCCGGAAAATTTCTTATGGGGCGGGGCTTTTGCCGCCAATCAGATGGAAGGCGCCTGGCAGGAAGGCGGCAAAGGCCCGTGTGTAGCGGATATCAATGAGTTTGTAAACGATATTCCGATTGATAAAAAATACAATGAAGAGGTGACGACAGAGTATGTCAGAAAGGCTATGGAGGCAGGTCCGGAACGGATATTCCCGAAACGGTTCGGCATAGATTTCTATCATACATACAAAGAAGATCTGGCACTGCTAAAGGAACTGGGACTTCAGACATACCGGACCTCGATCAACTGGGCGCGTATTTTCCCTAACGGTGATGAGACAGAACCAAATGAAGAAGGCCTTAAATTCTATGATGACCTGATTGATGAGATTATCAAAAACGATATGGAGCCGTTGATCACCATATCACATTATGAAATGCCGCTGAATCTGACGCTTAATTATAAGGGATGGTATTCCAGAGAAGTTATTGATTTTTTTGAACGATACTGTAAGGTATTGTTTGACCGGTATGGCGATAAGGTTAAACTGTGGATTATTGTGAACCAGATCAATCTAATTGTTCATGAATCCTTTAACCACCTTGGTGTGGCCGAAGATGTGGTGGACAATGTTCTGGAAGCCAAATACCAGGCTGTCCATAATGAGATGGTATCCTGCGCAAGGGCGACCCGTTATGCCCACAGCCTGAATAAGGGACTGCAGATCGGTATGATGCAGTGCGGCGGTCCGGCTTATCCGGCGTCAAGCAAACCGGAGGATATGCTGGCGACTCTGCGTCACAATCAGATGGAGTATTACTTTACGGATGTGCTCATGCGCGGCAAATATCCCGGTTATGCGTTCCGCTTCTTTGAAGAGCGCGGACTGAATATCGAGTTTGGGCCGGAGGATGAGGAAGATCTGAAGAATGCGGCGGATTTCCTTTCTTTCTCCTATTACTATACCAGGATTATGGATAAAGAACATTTTGAAAAAGACAACAGCGCATTCCGGAATCCGGAACTGCCGGCTAATGAATGGGGCTGGTCGATCGATCCGCTGGGGCTGCGTTATACGCTGAATGAATATTATGACCGCTACCAGTGTCCGATTTACATTACCGAAAACGGCTGCGGCTATTATGACAAGTTGGAAGGCGGAGCCATCCATGATCCTTACCGGGTTGAATATTACAAAGCTCATATTGAACAGATGAAGGAAGCAATTGCCGATGGTGTTGATCTGCGCGGGTATTATGTGTGGGGGCCGCTTGATATTGTCAGCTGTTCCTCTTCAGAATTAAGCAAACGTTACGGATTTATCTATGTGGATCTGGATGATTATGGAAAGGGCAGCGGAAAACGAATTAAAAAAGATAGTTTTGCCTGGCTTCAGAACGTGATCCGCACAAATGGAGAAGAACTCTGAGATGGAGGTAAGAGCGAATGAGATCATTTACCTACTGTATTCAGGATGAGCTTGGAATCCATGCCAGACCGGCAGGGGAGCTGGCGATGCTGGCGGAAACATGTCAGAGCATGATCGTCATCGACAGCGGCAGCAGGCGGGAAAATGTCAAACGGCTGATGGCTGTGATGGGGATGGGAGTGAAAAAAGGACAGACGATAACCGTGATTGTAGAGGGGGCAGATGAGGATACCGTTGTGGTTGAGGTAGAAGAATTTTTTAACAGGAATTTATAAAAATATAAAACAGACAAAAAACGGTTGATGGAGAATTATTCTCATCAACCGTTTCTTTTAGTGCGCCTGGCGGCGCACGTCGCTAACGGATGAAAGTTCCGAATCCACCCTAGTAGTGGGAAGGATATAGCCAAGACCAAGGGTGTCCATCGTGAGGTGGAATCTGAAGGAAGGTGGAGGCAAATCTCTGGTCTGACGAACAGAAATCACATCAGGCTATAGTTAAGGATAAGGCTGCTAAACGAGTCAAAGTCCAATAACTACTCGGAATTAACTATAGTAAATGTGGCAGATATATGGAGAGAAAGTGACGTGTGGTACCCAGGGAGGTCTCGTCAGCAAGCGGAAACAGAGTATGAAGCTTGTAGTAACAACGAATGGCGAGAAGTCAGCAGAAGCCATAGTAAACCGATGGTTGCAAACGTCGGAGAAGGGCTGAACTTTAGGAGATGCAAGCAATGAAAGTAACTGAAAGTAGATTTAAGAACAGACAACTTCATATTGAGGACTATCTGCAAATGGTATCTGCGGAACAGAAAGAGTATGCAGAAGTGTTCGACTACGGGAAGATTACTGAAAAGAGCGGTATCATCACAAATTATTGGACGAACAATCTTTTGGATTTGATTTTGCGAAAAGACAACCTTAATAAGGCATATAAAAGAGTGAAGTCAAATAAGGGTAAAGGTGGAATCGATGGTATGCAGGTGGATGAACTTCTGCCCTTCCTAAGAGAAAACCAAGAATCCCTAATTCGAGGGATAAGGGAAGGTGAATACAAGCCAAACCCAGTTCGAAGGGTAGAAATACCAAAAGAGACAAAAGGCGAGTTTCGAAAGCTAGGAGTTCCAACGGTAGTTGACAGAGTGATTCAGCAGGCGATTGCACAGGAACTAACTCCAATATACGAGGAGCAATTCTCGGAAAATAGCTTTGGTTTTCGACCGAAACGAGGACAGCATAATGCCCTTAAACAATGCCAAAAGAATGTAAATGACGGTTATGTATATGTGGTGGATATGGACTTGGAAAAGTTCTTTGACACAGTATGCCAGAGTAAACTTATTGAGGTGTTGGGAAGAACTATTAAAGATGGCAGACTGATTTCCTTAATACACAAATATCTCAATGCGGGGGTTATTGCAAACGGGATGTTTGAAAAAACAGGAATAGGACTATCACAAGGGGGCCCACTCAGTCTATTACTTAGTAACGTTATGCTAAATGAGTTAGATAAGGAACTGGAACGCAGAGGACATAGATTCGTACGTTTTGCAGATGATTGTATGATATTTTGCAAGAGTAAAAAGAGCGCAGAGAGAACCTTAGAAAACATACTTCCGTTTATCGAAGGAAAGCTATTCCTAAAGGTAAACAGGAAGAAAACAAAAGGAATGAAATGCCACCACTCATATCACTTGACAACCGCAAGTCAATCATCTAAAATGAAAGAAATTTGTAGATGTGTCCTTTAAAAGTCATGTGAAAGAGGGGATGGATAATATGAGCTGGCTTGATTTGCATTTACACAGCTGCTGCAGTGACGATGGGGAGTTTACTCCGCAGGAATTGATGGAACGCTGCCGGCGTGAACAGGTACGCACGGCTGCACTGGCTGATCACAACACGGCTGCCGGTGTCAGGGAGGCAGAGATTCATGCTGCCGTCAACGGAATCACATTGATTCCGAGTATTGAGCTTGATTGTACCTTTGGTGAGGTGAACCTGCATGTGCTGGGCTATTTCATAGACCCGGATTATGAACCATTCGCAGAAATCGGAGCAGATATTATGCTGCAGGAGCAAAAGGCTGCAGCTGAGCGAATCCGGCTGGTAAATGAGGTTGGTATATACGTAGAAGAAGCCAGTGTGATGAGCCGAGCCATAGATGGTGTTGTTCCGGGTGAACTGATTGCCGAGGTGGCTCTTGAAGATGAGCGCAACCAGGCCAATCCCCATATGGCACCATATCTGCCGGGGGGTGAGTTTGCTGACAGTCCTTTCGTGAGTTTTTACTGGAATCTGTGTGCGAAGGGGAAACCGGCTTATGTTCCGCTTTATTTTATCACACTGCAGCAAGCGGTGGAACACATTCACAAGGCCGGAGGCATAGCGGTGCTGGCTCATCCCGGCAATAATATTCACGAAGATGAGACTTTGCTGCGTGGCATTATTGATGCCGGTGTCAGCGGGATTGAAGTGTTCAGCAGCTATCATAATGCCGAACAGACTGCTTTTTACAGGGATCAGGCGGAACGGATGGGGCTTGCGGTCACCTGCGGAAGCGACTTTCATGGAAAGAATAAACCAACGATTGAGATCGGCAGTGTGGAATGTGACAATCAGGAAGACAGGTGGTTAGAAGGCTTGTATGCTCATCACGGTGACAGTCATTAGGTTGAGTATAAGATACAGGAAATATAAATAGAATAGTCACGGGTATGTCAGTTCGTTCACGTCTTGACATACCCGTATTTTGTTGCAGTGATGAATTATCTTATTTCTTCATATGTGTCAGCCGCCATTCGCGCGGAGATATTCCATATACATTCTTAAATGCCCTGGAAAAATGCAGCTGACTTGGGTAACCGACCATATTGCTGATCTGTCCGATGAGCAAATCCGTTGTCTCCAGGTATTCGCAGGCCTTGGTGGTCCGGTAACGGATCAGGAATTCCTGTGGGGTGATTCCGTGTGCATCTTTAAATATCTTGCCAAAATAACTCCGGTTCAGGTTACAGAAGGCGGCGACGTCTTCGATCGTTATTGCGTTAAAGTAGTTGTTCTCAATAAATTCAATAGCTTCGTTTATGTAATAATCTTTCAGGTTTTTGCCGATGGAGGTTTTCCTCCGGGTCGATGATTTTTGCAGGGCATCCATAAACAGATACATATGGCCGATCAGGTTCATATCACTTTCATTGCCGTGATGGGAGATATACATCAGTTCCTCGCGGACAACCTGCTGCATGGAAGGTACGTTGCTGTTATAAACCGGCGAATCGTAGTCGAGTCCAGCCAGACTGATAAATTCCTGAGCCTTGATTCCGTCAAATTCCAGCCAGGTATACTGCCATGGCTGCAGTTCATCAGCGAAATAATGGTTGCGCTGCCCCGGGCAGATCAAAAATCCCTGTCCGGCGCGAAGGTGATAGGTGTAATCCTCATTCCGGCTGTTGGTAGAGACCAGAGTTCCCTGTCCTGAGATTATATAGTGAAACAGGTAATGATTTCTGACAGCAGGGCCAAAGGAATGCAGCGATTCACACTGCTGCCAGCCATATTGCAGAATCGTGCAGTCTACATATTTCCGCTCGTGAAAAACATTAAAAATATACTGCTGCTGGTTTATTCTTTCACCGTGGGCATTATCAGTAGTTTTATCCAAAATTTCCCCTCCGTTCATTTAATAATGAATCAGTTCTTACCATGAGTATATCCAAAATGCTAGCAGACTTCAATATATTACTTGCAAAATAGCATTTTGGTATATTTTCAGAGTGATTATACATTTACTGTATATGGCAAAAATGCTAATCTTTAAATAGATAAACGAGACGTCATCGGTAAAATTAACAAAGTGTGTTTGCCGGAAGGCCACTGTCAGACACCGGTCCAAATTATAATCAGGAGGAGAGAATATGAACAGTATTATGAAAACTGCGATGAAATCAATGGGGTGTCTGGCAATGGTATTGTCACTTGCGGCATGTGGGGGAAATGGTTCCGGTCAGGCATCGGCAGAAGGCAGTTCCGCGGCAGCCGATAATAATAACGGTAAGCAGAAGATAACCGTGGCGTTCTGGGACAATGGCCAGAAAGCAGGACTTGACGAGATAATGCAGGAATTTACCGAAGCGACAGGGATCGAAACGGAGACCCAGGTAATCACCTGGGACAGCTATTGGACACTTCTGGCAGCAGGGGCATCCGGCGGCGATATGCCTGACGTATTCTGGATGCACAGCAATGAGGTGCAGAAGTATATGGAAAATGATATTCTGCTGGACCTGACTGATCGGATTGCTGCCAGCGATAAACTGGAGATGGATAAATTTCCGGAAGATATCAAAAATCTGTATCAGTCGAACGGCAAGACCTATGCTGTGCCAAAAGACGTTGATACAATAGCATTATGGTATAACAAGACGATGTTTGATGAGGCCGGGATGGCATATCCGGATGAAACCTGGACCTGGGATGATTTCTATGATGCGGCTGTAAAGCTGACCAAAGAGGACGGCAGCCAGTACGGTACGGCGATGAATCCGTCGAACGACCAGGACGGATATTATAACATGATCTATTCGATGGGCGGTTCAGTTCTGACAGATGACCGTCAATCAGGTTTTGATGATCCGAATACGATAATAGCGATGAACTTTGTAGATAAGCTGTTGAAAAATGCAATGCCTCCGGCTACTGTGATGGCTGAGACAGGTACTGATGTATTATTAAATTCCGGTAAGATTGCGATGCTGAGCCAGGGGTCCTGGATGGTACCGGCATTCAAAGAAAATGACTATGTAGCAGCAAACTGCGATGTGGCAGTACTGCCGATGGATGCTGAGTCCGGCAGACGGGTTTCGATCTATAACGGTCTGGGATGGGCAGCCAATGCCAATACGAAAAATCCGGATGCGGCGTGGGCTCTGATTGAATGGTTCGGAACAAAAGAAATGCAGTTGAAACAGGCTCAGCTGGGGGTAACGATGTCAGCATATGAGGGAGTATCCGAGGAATGGAAGAATAATACCGACCTGTTTAATCTGCAGCCATACCTGGATATGCGTGAGGATGTGGTATTCCGTCCTTATACCCGTTCAACCCTGACATGGAACAACATGATTATTGCTGAGCTGCGGTCCGCATGGTCCGGTGAGATGAGTATGGAAGATGTATGCGCCAAGATAACTCAGGAGATGAATCAGGCGATTTCAGAGGAGTAGTTTCGGCCACAACAAGGAGGAGAATCACATGGCAAATGAAACAACGAAAAGAAGTTTCCGGATGAGTGGCCGGCAAAAGAGCGAATGCATCTGGGGGTGGGCTTTTATTCTTCCGACGATGCTTGGCCTGATTATCCTGAATATCTATCCGATATTTAAGACAATCATGGAGAGTTTTTATAAAACCGGTGATTTTGGAAAAGGCAATGTGTTTGTGGGGCTGGCAAATTACCAGAAACTGTTCGCTGATACGGAATTGTGGCAGGCGGTAATTAATACCTTTAAATATGCAATTGTCGAGGTGCCGTTTTCAATCGCGATTGCCCTGGTTCTGGCTGTCTTCTTAAATGAGAAGATAGCCGGCCGGTCGGCTTACCGCACGATCTTTTTCCTGCCGATGGTGGCGGCGCCGGCAGCGGTTGCGATGGTGTGGCGTTGGCTGTACAATTCAGAATTCGGGTTGATCAATAATGTTTTCGGACTGAAAGTCAACTGGATCTCAGATCCGAAGATCGCAGTGTTTGCGATTGCAGTGATCGGTGTGTGGTCGATTATCGGTTATAATATGGTCTTATTTTTAGCCGGACTTCAGGAAGTGCCCCGGGACTACTATGAGGCGGCAAGTATTGACGGAGCTAACGGCATCTGCCGGTTCTTACATATCACGATACCGCTGCTGTCGCCAACGATCTTTTTTGTGACCGTGACACGGGTGATCGGCGGTTTTCAGGTGTTCGATCTGATCTTTATGGTAATGGACCGCAACAATCCGGCCCTTTACAAGACGCAGTCACTGGTATATCTGTTTTATCAGTATTCCTTTGTCAACAACAACAAAGGAATGGGATCGGCAGTAGTAGTGATTCTGCTGGTGATCGTTATGATCATCACCGTATTGCAGATGCGGCTGCAAAAGCATGTTTATTATAATTAGAGGGAGGTCCTGAGATGGAGAAAAAGAAACTGTTTAATAAACTGCTGATTCAGATCATCCTGATCCTAGTATCCATTACGATGCTGGTACCGTTTGTCTGGATGGCACTGACCGCTTTTAAAACGGTCACAGAGTCCACCAGTGTATCGCCCTTTGTTATTCTGCCGAGTGAGTGGAAAATAGATAACTTTACTACGGTTATGAACAATATGAGTTTTCCGCGGTTGTATTTAAATACGCTGCTGATGATTCTGGGAAGAGTATTGTGTGCGGTGCTGACAGCCACACTGGCAGGATATGCCTTTGCCCGGCTTGAGTTTCCCGGGAAAAAACTGATGTTTTCACTGGTTCTTTTCCAGATGATGGTGCCGGGACAGATCTTTATTATTCCGCAGTATCTGATGGTCAGCAAGCTGGGGCAGCTCGATACCATTTTTGCTCTGGTATTTCCCGGTATGGTAACGGCATTCGGTACCTTTCTGCTGCGGCAGTCATTTCTCGGACTGCCTAAGGAACTGGAAGAAGCAGCCCGCCTGGACGGGTGCAATATCGGTCAGTCCTTTATCTATATCATGGCACCGCTGACCCGTTCCGGAATGGTCGCCCTGGGGATCTTTACCACAGTATTTGCTTATAAAGACCTGATGTGGCCGTTGATCTGCAACCGTAATGTAATGCCGCTGTCGGCGGCACTTGCCAAGATGCAGGGGCAGTATACCAATAATTATCCGCAGCTGATGGCAGCTTCGCTGCTGGCATGTATTCCAATGATTATTCTGTATCTGCTGTTCCAGAAACAGTTTATCGAAGGAATTGCAACAAGCGGCGGAAAATTGTAAAAAAGACTGAATAAAGGAGAATGGCAGCATGGCTATCAGATACAATGACAGGGAACGGATCTTTACCCTGCAGACAAAGAATACGACTTATCAGATGAAGGCAGATCATTACGGCACGCTTTTACATTTGTACTATGGGCGGCGGGTGGATGATGAGAATATGGATTATCTGATTCAATATGCTGACACCGGATTCTCACCGAACCCATATGATGCAGGCACAGACCGGACTTACAGCCTTGATCTGCTGCCTCAGGAATATCCTTCCTTTGGTGTTGGAGACTATCGCAATACCGGGCTGCATGTGCAGCATGAGGATGGCAGCCGGGCGGCCGAGCTGCGCTTCCTCTCTCATGAGATTGTTGATACGGTATATGGAATAGAAGGCCTGCCGGCGGCACATACCGAAGACGGCAGAGGCCAGACGCTGGTGATCCGGCTGAAAGATGTAGCTTCTGAGCTGGTGGTGACGCTGTTCTACGGTGTGTTTGAAGAGACTGACATGATTACCAGATCCGTCCGCCTTGAAAATCACGGCAGCAAACAGCTGTGGGTGGAAAAGATTCATTCCGCCTGCCTGGATCTGCCTTGCGGAACATGGGATCTCGTTCATTTCCATGGCAGACACAACATGGAACGGATGTCTGAGCGGGTATCACTGGGGCACGGTACGTTTTCTATCGGAAGCCGGAGAGGAACCTCAAGCCACCAGCATAATCCGTCCGCGATCATATGCAGCCGGGATGCCGGAGAGGATTACGGCATCTGTTATGGAATGACATTGCTGTACAGCGGCAATTTCAGCATTGATACCCAGTGCGATCAGATGAATCAGATCAGGGCTTCTGTTGGTATCAACCCCGAACATTTCCGGTATCCGCTGGGAGCGGGAGCGGTGTTTTCGGCGCCGCAGGTGCTGATGACCTGTTCAGATCAGGGATTTGCTGCTTTGTCACACCGGTTTCATCATTTCATTCGCCAACATATCTGCCGCGGCCGGTATCAAGTGACGAGGTGTCCGGTTTTGCTGAACAGCTGGGAAGCAGCATATTTTGACTTTAATGAAACAAAGATATTAGATCTTGCCGTGCAGGCAGCAGATCTGGGAATTGAGATGCTGGTGCTGGATGATGGCTGGTTCGGGCAGCGAAACGCTGATAATGCAGCCCTTGGCGACTGGTATGTCAACGAGCAGAAACTGGCCGGAGGACTGGCTCCGCTGGTATCACGGATCAATGAAATGGGATTAAAATTCGGGCTGTGGGTAGAGCCGGAGATGATTTCCGAAGACAGTGATCTGTACCGGGAGCATCCTGACTGGGCGATATCCATTCCCGGCAGAAAGCCGGCCAGGGGGCGGATGCAGCTGGTTCTGGATATGGGACGCGCAGATGTCCGCAGTTATCTGTATGAAAGACTCGAGGCGATTTTAACCAGTGCTCCGATTGAATATGTGAAATGGGATTTTAACCGCAGCCTGTCAGACTTTTATTCACATGCATTGCCTGCCGAACGTCAGGGAGAGGGGCTTCACCGGTTTGTACTGGGAATTTATGACCTGCTGGAACGCCTGACGGCAAGATTTCCGGAGATATTATTTGAGGGCTGCAGTGGTGGCGGCGGCAGATTTGACGCCGGAATGTTATATTATACACCGCAGATCTGGTGCAGTGATAATACCGATGCGATTGACCGGCTGGAGATCCAGCACGGAACGTCATTCTTTTATCCGGTGTCATCGGTTGGTTCCCATGTTTCGGCATGTCCCAACCACCAGACCGGAAGGACGGTTCCGCTTCACACCAGATCGGTTGTTGCGATGGCCGGAAGCTTCGGTTACGAGCTGGATCCGGCATTGCTTGACGAGGCCGAAAGGCAGCAGATCAGGACTCAGGTAAAACGATATATCAGATATCAGTCTCTGATCCATAACGGTACTTATTATCGTCTGGAGAGTCCGTTTGATAATCAGAAGATAACTGCATGGCAAATAGTAAGCCCTGAGCAAAATGAAACGCTGGTAAGTGCAGTAATCACTCATGTACGGGCAAACTGGCCGGGAAGCCGCCTGAAATTAAAAGGGCTGAAACCTGACAACAGGTATCAGCTGATATGGTTGGACGATGATTGCAGAACACCGGAAAGCGGGGGTGACGACAGTTATCAGCCGGGTTACAGCGGTGCAGCATTGATGTATGGCGGCATTTCGATTCCGCATGTAACCGGAGATTATCTGGCGGTTCAATTCTATCTCCGCGAAACAGATTTGTGTGAAGCAGAACAGATTAAAAAATAATTGGAATTCGAATGGAGGAATTATGATTAAAATCACTTTTTTAGGTGCAGGCAGCACCGTATTTGCCAGAAATGTCCTTGGAGACTGCATGTGCACTCCGGCACTGCAAAATGCTGAGATTGCGCTCTATGATATCGATGAGCAGCGCTTGGATGAATCTTTTATCATCCTCAGTGCCATCAATCAGAACGTCAACGAGGGACGTTCCGTAATCAAAAAATACCTGGGAGTTGAAAACCGGAAGGATTCCCTGAGAAATGCCGACTTTGTAGTCAACGCAATCCAGGTTGGCGGATATGAGCCATCAACCGTAATTGATTTTGAAATCCCTAAAAAATACGGCCTGCGCCAGACCATTGCAGATACCCTGGGCATCGGCGGCATTATGAGAGCACTCAGAACCATCCCGGTACTTGAAGACTTTGCCAGAGATATGGAAGAAGTCTGTCCGGAAGCATTGTTCATGAACTATACTAATCCGATGTCAATGCTGACCGGATACATACAAAAATACACAAAGATAAAAACCGTCGGCCTGTGCCACAGTGTTCAGGTATGCTCCTCGACTCTGATGAAAGCACTGGAGATGGAAGACCTTATGGAAGGCCGGTCAGAACTGATCGCCGGAATCAATCATATGGCCTGGCTGTTAGACATTAAAGATAAAGACGGAAACGACCTGTATCCCGAAATCAAAAAACGCGCACTGAAAAAGAACGATACAGAAAAACACGACGATATGGTCCGCTATGAATATATCCGTCACCTGGGCCATTACTGCACTGAGTCCAGTGAGCACAATGCAGAATACAACCCGTTCTTTATCAAAAGCCGCTATCCCGAACTGATCGACAGATTCAACATCCCCCTGGACGAATATCCGCGCAGATGTGTCAATCAGATCAAAGACTGGGAAGAAGAGAAAAATAACATTCTTGATGATGGCAAAATAACCCATGAACGTTCAAAGGAATACGCTTCGTACATTATGGAAGCCGTAGTAACTGGAAATCCATACAAAATCGGCGGAAATGTTATGAACACCGGTTTGATTGAGAACTTACCGGTCGATGCATGTGTAGAAGTTCCCTGTCTGGTTGACAATACCGGAGTCAATCCGTGCTACGTCGGAAAACTTCCGACGCAGCTGGCAGCTATGAATATGTCTAATATCAATGTTCATCTACTGACGATTGAAGCGGCATATACGAAGAGCAAAGAAAAGATCTACCAGGCAGCGATGATGGATCCGCATACGGCAGCTGAGCTTTCGCTTGATGATATCAGGGCTATGTGTGACGAGATGATTGAGGCACATGGGGATTACATGAAGATGTATCAATAGCAGATTGGAGTAATTAGTTATTGCGAATCCGGCAACTTGTGTTATACTAGATCCTAATCTAATAACAGGAGAACTGGAAGAAATGAGTTTACATACAAAAAAAGTAACTGCTGACTTTAAGGATATAAAGTTACTCAAACAAATTAATGACGAAGCGTTTCCGGAAGAGGAACATATTCCTGTAGAGGAATTGCTGCAGATGGTACATGATAAAAAGCTGGAGATTCATGCAGTCTATGATTTAGATTGTCTGGTAGGATTTTTTGTAATAGTGCTTTACCGGCCGGTTGCATATGTTTTCTTTTTGGCAATGGATCCGAATCAGCGGTCGAAAGGGTACGGAAGCAGAACCCTGGCTCTGATGAAAGAAAAATTTCCGGAGTATCAGATTGTATTGGATATAGAAAATATTGATGAAACAGCTGATAACATAGAACAACGCAGATCCCGCAAACAGTTTTATCTTCGAAATGGCTTTAACGAAACCGATTATAATCTGGATTTGAACGGTATGGAAATGGAAGTATTGTGTAACAGTAAGCAATTAGACGCAGCAGCATTCAGCACATTACTTGACAGAATCGAATGCAAAAGAGCTGTGATGAGTATATTTCCGAAGAAGCAAAAGAGATTAGTGCCAGGAATGATCTGATAAACGGTAAATAAAAAGATACAAATATTATACATTTGTTATGTATTATTATTTGTATCTTTTTTACGTATGAAAGACGATAAAACTACCATCGATGGAGAGCTGACCCCGGTTTAGATTGGTCCACACGATATATTTTTGAAGGTACTTCAAAGCTTTCTTCATCAAATATGAGTAATAATAACTCACCAGTCTCGCAATTATCTACTATATTTGGAATTACAGAAATATTATCTAAAACATGATTGTCATCAGGTGTGATCGTTAATCTGCTTTTACATATAGAACGACCACCCATAATTAAAACTTTAGAAGTACATACTCCCAAGCAATAGTAAAGTTTTTTATCAGCAAATTTTATTGTGGATGTACGAATAGAACTAAAGCAGATTATAAATATCACAAGTAAGATAACAGTAATATAAATAGAGATTACAATGATATGTTTAGTTGCTAATTTCCATGAAAATAATATTAAATAAACAAAGAAAACGATAAGTGCATAACTTATCAGCAAAGTATTTAGCCTTCTATAAAAATCGATTTCATCTATCTTTCTGTGCATTTCTTTATCGACTGATTTATACATACGATGCATCCCCTCTATATAGTTTATCATACGAGAAGAATTATGCAACTTAATAAGTAATCAGACTAAATAAAATCGACTTAACTATATATAAAGACAGTATATTGACAATGTATAAATGAAGTGCTATACTGCGATTAATGACAATATACTGTCTAATGTGGGAGGGACAAAAACTATGACGATAGCAAAGGATCTTCTTTATGCACAACAAGTACTGGTCACGCTTTTTTCAGTGACAAACAAGCTGCAGATGCAGGGCGATAAATATTTACAGGACATCACCATTCGCCAGATGCTGGCAATACCGGCAATTATTCATGCTCCGGAGGGAAAAGCAACAATAAATTATATTGCACGTAAATTAGGGACAACAAAACAAAGTGCAAAACAAATTGTAGACGCAATGGAAAAAAAGGGTTATCTGACGGTAGGACCAAGTGAAGTCGACAGACGTGCTGTCAACGTTTCGGTCACGGCAGCAGGCCGTATGGCTTTTGGGACATGTTCCGAGCGGACAGATGAATTTCTGGCAGATATATTTCACGAATTTAACACGGATGAATTAGAACAGTTTTGCAAACTACTTCAGAAACTGTACCGTTTCGACGGTATTGTGCAGGAAGAGGCCGAAGAGGCGCTGAATCATGATGAGAGCCAGGCAGATATTATCCTGCAGTATCATCAGAGTTTTGTAAAACGAAGAGTCAATCACCATCCAAAGGAGGAGTAACATGTACGAGAGATCGATATTCTCGAAAGATTTTATCCTGATCGTAATAGGGCAGATTATTTCGTCGGAGGAATTATCGCCGACCGTATCAACAAACGAAATATTATGGTAGCACTGGATTTTGGCACAGCAATCCTGATTTTCATATTCTGCCTTCTGTCAGAACGGATCGACATCGTACTGCTAATGGGATCCACTATGATCATACTATACGGGATTCAGGGCGCATATCAGCCAGCAGTAAAAGCAAGTGTCCCTATTCTGGTAGAAAAGGAACACATCATGAAAGCAAATTCAATTGTCGACATGGTAAACTCCATCGCCAGCATGGCAGGCCCCGTTATAGGCGGACTGTTACTGTCATTATTCGGCCTCAACATCATTTTATATGTAAGCATCATTTGCTTTCTGGCATCAGCAATCATGGAGAACTTCATAACCCCCAAAGCCCTGATCGGAAAAGTAGTTTCCTGCTTCATGTGCGTAGTAATGTGCACCAGCCCCCTGGGCCAGTTCGTATATGGAATCATCTTTGAACACATAGGCAGCCACAATTACCTCCCATTCTATCTGGCAGGAGCAATCATGATCGGCATAACATTTATGTTTCGTCATACATTTGATGGACTGGATAGCCTGGCAGCACACCAGACCTGACAGATTAATCTATTCTCCCTGATACAGGTATCTGATCAGGCGGTCTATGTCTTCTTTGTCATGGGCTACCAGATCTAGTTCTTTGATGTAACCGTTAGAAAATATTGTTGCCATGGAAAGGTACTGGGATAATTTTGATTTCAGATTGATTCTGTCTCCTTCGGGGGAAACCAGTTCTACAGTACCTTTGCATTCATCGATAACTTTGAAAAATTTTTCGACGTCAGTTATGTTCTGGATTTTCATTGAGTCTGCCTCCTTTCATCATGTTATTTAAATATTGTATGATAATGATGATGAAAAATCTACCCCTTGTGAGTGCACGAATAACAAAGTGTGCTGACTTGAGTTATTTATTACCTGAAAAGAGCGGTGTTTGTTTACATTTTCGTAAATTTATGATAGATTCAAGTAAAGATGCGAGATGAAATGGAGGTTCCGACGTGTCGATACGAAAGCGTTTAATCTTAACAATTGCCATCGGCCTGTTTCTGGTATGCGGCAGTATGGCGACAGTTGCCTATATGGTGGCAAGGCAGTCAGCGGTTGATTCTTTTTATAATTTATCAGTCAGTGAATTAAAACGCATCGAAGAGCGGATCCAGACATTTCTGGAGCCGGGAGAGATGAACGTGCAGTATCTGTCTGAACGGGAACTGATCCGTGATTCAAGAGGCAAGCTGACCAGTTATCTGGATACTACCGAGCAGACGACACTATGGTATAAGAACCATCCGCCGTATGAACAGCAGGTCTATGATCTGTTTATTGATATTCATAATTTAAACAAAAACTATGGTCTGGTATTTATGGCAAATGATGACGGACAATATGCCCAGGCTCCGGAAGGATCATATAAAACTCCGCATTATGATCCGCGTGAGCGGTCCTGGTATAAAGAGGTAATGGCCAATGAAAAAGATCTGATGATTTCATCGCCTTATCTGACAACCGGAGGCGGAATGGTCTGCAGTATTATGGCAAGAACCTATGACCTTGATAATAAGCCGCTGGGGATGGTTGGCATTGATTACAGCCTTGACAGCCTGACCGGTGATTTAAGCACCCGCCAGATTCTGGAGACAGGATATATCGTTGTTTTTGATGAAAATAGAACGATCATGATTGACGGACATCATCCGGAATATATTGAATTAGATCCGGAGGATTATCCCGATTCCCGCAAACGGATGGCTCATGAGGGAACGACCTCAATGAGTAATGTCGGGACCAGAGGGATTGAGGAATATATTGTTACATATAAGATGGAGTCACCGGGGTGGACGCTGGCAGTCGTATTTGACAGAGCGGAGATGATGACCTCTTCCCGAAATCTTCTGGAAGCAATACTGATTACGGCAACGATAGTATTTATCTTCGCCCTTGTGTGGGCGGTGTTTATTGCCCGCCGAATCGCCCGTCCGATTGAAGAACTGACTGAGGCTTCGGAGATTATATCGAGTGGTGAATATGAAAAGTCTGATGAACTGCGGCAGCAGCTGGCCCGGAAGCTGAATGTAACCGGCGAGGGGGAGAGCAGAAAGCTGGCAGAATCATTAAGGGTAATGGTAGATACACTGCAGCACCGGATCGAGGTGGCGCAGGCGGCGACAAAGGCCAAGAGTGAATTCCTGGCCAATATGAGTCATGAAATCCGAACCCCGATGAATGCCATCACGGGAATGACTACGGTGGGGAAAAATGCTTCCGATATAGAACGCAAAGATTATGCATTTGGAAAGATAGAAGATGCTTCCCATCATCTGTTGGGCGTAATTAATGATATTCTTGATATGTCGAAAGTGGAAGCCGGGAAGATGGAGATTGCCAGCGCCGACTTCGATTTTGAAAAGATGCTGCAGCAGGTGGTCAATGTTATCAACTTCCGGATGGATGAAAAACATCTGGATTTCAGGGTTTTTATTGACCAGTCTATTCCCCGAAGGCTGATTGGTGATGATCAGCGGCTGGCACAGGTAGTAACGAATCTTTTGGGAAATGCAGTAAAGTTCACTCCGGAAGAAGGCTCTGTCTGGCTGCGGACAGAATTAATTGAAGAGCAGGGAGACCGCTGCAAGATCAGGATCAGTGTCAAAGATGACGGGATTGGTATCAGTCAGGAACAGCAGGAACGCTTATTTTCAGCCTTTCAGCAGGCCGAAAGCGGGACCTCCCGCAAATATGGCGGAACCGGGCTGGGTCTGTCCATATCCAAACATATTGTTGAACTTATGGATGGTGACATCTGGGTGGATTCAGAACCGGGAGAAGGGTCAACATTCAGTTTTACGGTCTGGCTGGGGCGGGCTGCTGCCAATGAATCGCTTCTGAGTCCCGGCCGCAACTGGGATAATATCCGTACCATGGTTGTGGATGATGATCCCGATATCCGGGCAGCCTTTCTGGAAGTTACAAATGTACTCAATATTCAGTGTGATGCGGCTGAGGGTGGTGCTGCGGCTTTGGAGCTGATAAAACAAAATGGCAGCTATGATATATACTTTATTGACTGGCGGATGCCGGTTATGGATGGTATTGAACTGACAGCTAAATTGAAGGAATATCAGCCTGACGGTGCTGCTGTGATTATGATTACGGCTGCTGACTGGGCATCAATTGAAGAGCAGGCCAGGTCTGCCGGTGTCGATAAGATATTGCCAAAACCGTTGTTTCCGTCTTCCGTGGTAGATGTGATTAATGATTGCATGGGACTTTCTGCTGCTACCGAACGAAAGGAAGAGCTGACAGACATTGCGGGCATTTATGCCGGACGCTGCATTCTGCTGGCAGAAGATGTGGAAATCAACCGTGAAATAGTTGCGGCATTTCTGGAGGAAACAGAGGTTCGGATTGACTTTGCTGTCAATGGTCTGGAGGCAGTCAGGATGTTTGAGGATAATCCGGATAAATATCAGATGATATTCATGGATATGCAAATGCCGGAACTTGACGGCGTTGAGGCCACAATTCAGATCCGGGCAATGGATCACGCCAGAGCAAAAACGATCCCGATTGTTGCCATGACAGCAAATGTTTTCAAAGAAGATATCGAACGCTGCAGGCTGGCCGGAATGAACGGCCATGTGGGGAAACCTCTTGATATGGCTCAGGTGCTGCAGATGATGAATCAATTTATATTATGACGTGTTAAAAGGAGCAGGACTGTATTCAGGTGCAGTTCTGTTTTTTTGCCGATATACGATAGCTGACAATCATAGCTGCAAAAGACAGAGATGCTGAAATACTCCATATCAGCGTATAACCGCCGGTTGCAGTCACACTTCGTCCGCCCAGCCATGAACTGAAGAAGCTGCCAAACTGATGGCTGAGAAAGACGATCCCAAACAGTACGCCAAGATTTTCGGCGCCAAACAGCCGGCTGACGAGACTGGAGGTTGGTGTCACCGTAGCCGCACCGGTCAGGCCAAGAAGGGTGATGAATCCGAACAAAACAGCCGGTGTTTTAGGCAGCAGCAGAAATACAGGGATGATAAGGCATCGGCTGCCATACAGGGAACCGACAATATAGTTCATCTGGTACCGGCTGCTTAGAAACCCACTGATGAGTGATCCGGCCACTGATGCAAACCCATAGACGGAAAATGCAATTGCGGCCAGAGAGCCGGCGATATTGTATGACAGAAATTGTGAATACAGGTGTGTCTCGATGATTGCCATATGAAAACCGCAGGTGAAAAATCCAAACATCAGATACAGGTAGTTTTTATCTCGGATGGCTTTTGCCAGCATCTTTCCGGTATGTGTATCGGATCCGGATTGGCCGGAGCCGCTGTCAATGTGTCCGGGTTCTTTACCAATCCATCCTGATACAGGAATTAATGCTGCCATTAACAGGCTGAATATCAACATCGATGTTTTCAGTCCGACTGATTCGAACAGTGACTGGATGAAAGGGGCTAATATGATGTTCCCGACACCGCTGCCGGCATTGATAAAACCGGAGGCAGAAGCAGCCCGTGCAGTTCCAAGTCGTGGGGTAAGTGCCCCGACAATAATACCAAAAGAAAGTGCCCCGGTACCGGATGACAATAAAACACCCAGAAAAATCAGCAGCATCCACTTGTTTGTGCAGAAGGGAATTCCGGCAAATCCCAGAGTCATCAGTATGCAGCCGGATATCAGTACAAATGAATTTGACTTTTTTAATGCAGCCATACCAAATACCGGCTGCATGATACCAAACATAAGCTGAGCGATAGCAATAACGAAGCTGACATCAGGGTAATCAACCCCGGTTGATGCTGATACAGCGCCGAGCATAATGCCATAATTGCCGCGAAAACCGGCACTGACCGCATAGAGAAGGCAGGCAGAGGTTGTCAGTTTCAAAAATAAACGGGTACGGTTGGATTGAGTTTTCATCGGAGGTCCTTTTCTGGATTGGATTTTATATGTTGAGATCCCGGGCTCTGAATGATATTATATTTTAATAGTAGTATTCGGTCAAATTGAATTAATTGATATCAGAGTTCAATGAAAATGAAGGAGGGGAAGAATTGGAATTAAAATATCTCTATACTGTCAGAAAAATAATAGAAACCGGAAGTTTTCAGAATGCCGCCAGGGCACTGAACTATGCGCAGTCAACCATCACATTTCAGGTCAGGCAGCTGGAAGAGGAGTTGTCTGTCCAACTGTTCGAAAAACATGGCAATCGAATGGTGCTGACGGAGGCGGGAAAAGAGATCGTCCCGCTGATTGACCGGGTGATATCAGCGTGCGATGAGCTTCTTTATTATAATAACACCGGCAGGGAACTGCGGGGATCGTTAAGAGTAGCGCTGCCGGAGACCATCGTTACATATCAGCTGCAGCCATTATTAAAACAATTTAAAGAAAAGGCTCCCGGTGTCAGATTGTCGCTTCAGGTGATGAATTGTTATGCAATTTATGATGAACTGGTAAAAGGCAGCATTGACATCGCCATTCATTATGATGTCGGAAAATATCCGCCTAATATTGTTACTGAAGTACTGGAGACATATCCTGTGGTTATGGTTTCATCACCGGAACTGGCAGACAGCCAGAGAGATTTTGTTTCACCGGACCAGAAAAAATCAGTCTGCCACATTCAGAATGATCCCGATGCATTGTATCTGAAAATTCTGCATGGATATTTAAATGAAAAAAATATTACGCTGGAAACAGAACTTGAATTATGGAGTATAGAAGCAATCAAACGCAGTGTGATGAGCAACCTAGGCGTTGCATTACTGCCGCGCTTTACAGTTGAAGCAGAACTTGGGGCACACCTTCTGGATGAAATTGAGACAGAGATCAAAAATGGAGAAATAACAGCTGTTTACGCATATCATAAAAATAAATGGCAGAGTCCGGCGATGAAATTATTTTTAGACCTGTTAATCAATAAAAATCGAATAAAAGTCAGCGAGGATAACTATGAAAAGGATGTCAGCAGTATCAGCGTTGGGCAGGATAATTTGATAGAAATAAAGAAGTAAAGCTGGTTCCAGGTATCTTTTTAAAGGTATCTGGAATTTGTATTATTTATGGATTTTATTTCATTATAATTGGTGCATTTTTGTATTAGCTTCAAGTATACTATTTAGAGAAATGTTAAAAAATCTATGTATTGTAATAAAGAAAGGATGGGATTTATGGATAACGTAACCTTTGATGACATTGGTTATTTCGCGGATTCCCTGGCAGGGGAAGAACGCAGTGAAAAAACCATTGAAAAGTACTGTCGTGATGTACAGCGATTTTATCTGTATATGAATGGTGATTATGAGATTACAAAAGATAAAGTGATTGGTTATAAGATGTTTCTGGCCGCAAATTATAAGGTCAGCAGTGCTAATTCGATGTTGGCTGCAGTTAATAAATTTCTTGACTGGAAAGGGTTTCACGAATACCGGGTCAAAAGTCTGAAAGTACAAAAGCAGATTTTCCGTGATAAGGGACGTGAACTGAGCCGAAAAGAATATGAACGACTGATCAGAACTGCCAGGAAGCAGAACAAGTTCCGGCTGGAGATGATTATGCAGACCATCTGCGGAACCGGCATCCGGATCGGAGAGCTGTCCTATATCACAGTGGAAGCCGTGCGGCAGGGCGAAGCAGTGGTGCTGGGAAAAGGGAAACGGCGTGTGATCTTTATTACAGCCCAATTGCGTAAATATCTGCTGGATTATTGTCAGCAAAATCATATCAAAGCAGGTGCGGTATTTATAACAAAGGGCGGGCAGCCAATCAACCGCAGCAATATCTGGACTGAGATGAAGGGGATCTGTAAATCAGCAGGAGTAGAGGCGTTTAAGGTTTTTCCGCATAACCTGCGCCATCTGTTTGCACGGATCTGCTATCAAAAGAAAAAGGACATCGCTTACCTCGCTGATATTCTTGGCCACAGTAATATAGAAACAACCAGGATATACACCATCAGCAGCGGCAGTGAGCATAAGAAGATGCTGGCCAGCCTTGGCCTGATTATCTGAAGCAATAGAAAATGGTAACAAATATTCTTTTATCTGGTTACAGTCGAATCTGAAAATAAAAAAACAACATAATATTTATTATGTTGTAAATCAATTCCCCAGTTATCCTAAAAATATTGTTGTTAATCAAATTGTACGTGAAGCCTAACCAATTGTCAATCCTAAATTTACGAAAAGGTTAAAAAAATTATAGAAAAAGTATATTTTTTTCTCAAAAAGTATATTTTCCCTCAGTTAATCAAACCCCACCAGAATGGGATTCTCCTATTTTATCCTTTATTTTCCTGATAAAACCAATGTTTTCCTTACTTTTATATTCGTCCGTATGCGGTTTTACAACATAATAAATATTATGTTGTGTTCCGTTTTGTTACTCTGAAAACCAAGGCAACCCGTGAATATAGGATGGAGGGACAGATGAAAAAGAACGTACACAGCTACTCGGATTTTGGAAAACAGGTCAAGATCGCAATGATCCAGATGGGCCTGACAAATAAGGAGATGGCCAGACGGCTGGGGTATA
>DAMAMW010000059.1:0-29069 GCA_032073745.1 Lachnospiraceae bacterium
ATAATAAAAAAATCCTTTATTTTAAAGGAAAAAAGACTTGACTAAATAGGGAGGGTAAAGATGAGACGATTAGATATTCGCAAAGCGGTGGTGCTGGGGGCCGGAGTTATGGGGGCATCGATCGCGGCACACCTGGCCGGCAACGGAATAACGGTGGTTCTGCTGGATATGGCCATGAATGACGGCGGTGATCGCAGCAGACTTGCTAATGAAGCCCAAAAGCGTCTGCTCAATCCGAAAACCCGGCTGCTGTATGCCAAAGAGGCCGGAAACAGGATTATTACCGGAAACCTTGAGGATGATCTGGGACTGGTTGCGGAAGCAGACTGGGTGATCGAAGCAATTGTGGAACGTCTGGAGCCGAAAACAGATCTTTTTGCCAGAGTGGCTGAACTGACCGGTGAATCATGTATTCTTTCCAGCAATACATCAGGGATATCGATTGATGCGATTGCTCAGGGGATTCCAGCTATCCGGCGCAGTCATTTTCTGGGAACACATTTTTTCAATCCGCCCCGGTATATGAACCTGCTGGAGCTGATTCCGGCAAACGAAACAGACCCTGAATTGATGAAAGCATTTACTGAGTTTGCCGAAAGACGGCTGGGCAAATCCGTTGTGATTGTTAATGATACTGCCAATTTTATCGCCAACCGTATTGGCGTGGGCAACAATGCTTATGTTCTGCATGGACTGGAGCAGTATGATATCAGTTTTGCCGCGGCAGACTTTTTGACCGGCCGACTGATCGGGCGTCCGGCAGCAGGGACTCTCAGAACCTGTGATTTAGTTGGTTTTGATATTGTCAAAGCGACGGCAGCAACCAATTATGCTGCCGAAACGATAGCAGACGAACGGGATCTGATGATATTGCCGGATTATTTTGTCAGCATGATGGAAAACGGTATGCTGGGTGACAAATCGGGCCGGGGATTTTTTGCAAAGGGTCCGAATCGTGAGCCGTTGATGTGGGATCGGAATAAACAGGAATATATTCCACGCAGGCTAGAACTGCCGCCGGTTTTAAGTGATATGGATAAAACGGTTTCATTTAAAGACCGGATCATAGCCGTGCTGGACAGTGAAACACCGGAAGGAAGTTATCTGTGGTATATCCTGAAAGGTATTTTTACATATTCGGCTAATCGGGTACCGGAAATCACTGCGGATTTCCGCAAAATAGACCTTGCCATGCAGCTTGGGTATAACTGGACTTATGGTCCTTTCCAATTGTGGGAAGTCCTGGGCGCAGATGAAATGATCCGCCGTATGGAACTTGATGGAGTCAGGCTGCCGGAATGGGTGGAAGCTCATTTGCAGAAATATGGCAGAAAGTTTTATGCCGAAGAAGGCTTCGGCACGTTACAGCCCCGACATCTGTCAGCAGCGGATGCAGGACTGCCGGTATTATGGGAATCGGAAGATGTGGTACTTAAGGATCTGGGCGATGGAATCGGCGGAATTATCCTGATTACACCTCATTCTGCGATTAATGACCGGGCAGCAGCTAATATGATCCGGGCAGTAGCGGCGGCAGAAAGACTGTGCGATGGTGCAGTAATCACCAGTCCGGGCAAAAATTTCTGTGTCGGCGCAGATTTGCAGGGGATTCTGGAACAGATCGACCGGCAGGCATGGGATACACTGGATGAAAATGTAGCCCGCTTCCAGGAGATGACAAGGGTCATCAGATATGCATCCATTCCGGTTGTTGCGGCAGCATTCGGCAGTGTGATGGGAGGCGGCACAGAAATCTGTCTGCACGCCCATAAAGTGGTGGCATGGAATGAAACCAGAATCGGCCTGGTAGAACCGCAGGTCGGGCTTTTACCGGCTGGCGGCGGGTTAAAGGAACTGGCGGCACGGTGTTCTTCCTGGAAAAAGTTTGCAGCAGATTTGTTTATGATGCCAATGGTTAAAAAGTATGCCGGAATCGTCAGCAGCAGTACGGTTTCCACCAGTGCACTCCATGCTGCAGAGCTGGGACTTTTGACACCGGCTGACCGGCTGGTCGCCAATCGTGACCATCTTCTGACAGCAGCTAAAGAAGAGGCGCTTTCATTGACCAATTCATTTATACCGGCAGTTCCGGAAAAGATCTCTGTCTATGGCCGGACCGGTTATGCCGCAGTTATGGTGGCGGTAAATGACCAGGTTGCCGGCGGGTTTATCAGTGAATATGACGGTTTCATTGCCGGACAAATTGCGGCGGTTCTGACCGGTGGAGATGTCCCGGAGGGAACGTTGTTAAGTGAAACTGAAATGCTGCGTCTGGAGCGGGAGGCATTTGTCCGGCTGTGCAGGCGGCCTGAGACCAGGGAGCGGATCAGAGGACTTTTGGATACCGGCCGTCCGGTGAGAAATTAAAGGGGGATAAAATGATGAAGCAAGCAGTGATTGTAGCCTGCGGCCGCTCGGCATTTGGGAAAATCCGCGGCAGTCTGCGGGATACCAGACCGGAGGATCTGTGCGCCCAGGTGGTTACAGGAGTATTGAATCAGGTACCCTTTGAGGTCAGAGCTGAGATTGAAGATTTTGTACTTGGCTGTGCTTATCCGGAGGGGCAGCAGGGAGCCAACATGGCCAGAAATGTGGCCGGTCTGGCCGGTCTGCCTGTCAGTGTGGCGGGACAGACACTGAACCGTTATTGTTCTTCCGGATTGCAGGCCATTGCGGTGGCAGCTAACGCCATAATGTCGGGCCAGCAGAAGGTGGTTCTGGCCGGCGGAGTGGAAAGTATGAGTACCATCCCCATGGGTGGTGCCCGTAATCTGCCAAACCCTGATCTGCTGGAACAGCACCCGGAGTATTATATTTCAATGGGGCTGACGGCTGAAAATGTGGCGGAGAAATATGGAATTACAAGAACACGTATGGATGCTTTTGCGGCAGCAAGCCATCAAAAAGCCAAAGCTGCTCAGGATGAAGGCCGTCTGGCTTCTGAAATCATCCCGGTAAATGCAGTCCGGCCCGGAGCGGGCAGCCTGGAGCGGGTCAGGTTTGATACGGATGAAGGAATCCGTCCGCAGAGCACGATAGAAAGCCTGGGTAAGTTAAGGACAGTATTTAAAAAGGGCGGAACAGTCACAGCCGGAAATGCATCGCAGATGACTGACGGTGCTGCTGCCGTATTGCTGATGGAACGGGAGACGGCAGAAGCGCTGGGCCTGGAACCGATCGCGCGGTTTGTATCCTTTGCAGTGGCAGGAGTGGAGCCGGAGTTGATGGGAATCGGACCGGTGAAAGCCATTCCGAAAGCACTGGAATTGGCAGGAATCACCACAGATATGGTGGACCTGATTGAATTGAATGAAGCGTTTGCATCCCAGGCCCTGGCCTGTATGGATGTGCTGGGGCTGGACCCGGAAAAAGTCAATGTAAACGGCGGTGCAATAGCCCTGGGGCACCCGCTGGGATGTACCGGCAGCGCTCTGACCGTCCGGCTTTTGCGGGAACTTAAACGGCAGGGAAAACAATACGGAGTTGTCAGCATGTGTATCGGCGGCGGACAGGGTGCCGCCGGGGTATTTGAACGATTGTAAGTAAAGGAGAGCAGCTTGTGAATATTTTAGTTTGTGTGAAACAGGTTCCGGATACGACAGAGATCAAAATCGATCCGGTAACCAATACCTTAATCCGGGCGGGAGTGCCGAGTATCGTCAATCCCTTTGATGGTTATGCTTTGGAGATGGCAGTCTGCCTGAAAGAGAAACATGGCGGCACAGTTACGGTCTTATCAATGGGGCCTGAGCAGGCTGGAGAAGCGCTGCGCAGTTGTCTGACAGTTGGGGCTGACCGGGCTTATCTGGTCAGTGACCGGGTGTTTGGCGGTTCGGATACACTGGCGACCAGCTATATTCTCAGCTGCGCGCTTAAGCATCTGGAACAGGACCTGGGCAAATTCGACCTGATCTTCTGTGGTATGCAGGCGATCGACGGTGACACCGGCCAGGTGGGGCCGGAGATTGCTGAGCACCTGGGAATCACGCAGCTGACTTATGTGGCAGAGGCGGAAATGAAAGATGAGAAGACCGTCCGTGTTATTCGGGAAGGGGACAGCTGCCGCGAGGTACTGGAGACGGAGTTACCCGCACTTATGACTGTAATTAAAACAGCCAGGGAGCCGCGGTACGGAACATTAAAAAGCAAGATGGAAGCCCGTCGGGCGGAGATTCCTGTGATTACTGCCGATCAGCTTGCGGCGATAGACAGAACCCGGATCGGCCTGAAGGGGTCTCCCACAAAGGTGAAAAAAACATTCACTCCTGACCTCAGAAAGAGCGGTGTGAAAGTGACGGCTGAAGATGTCTGTGAGTGTGCCCGGCAGGCAGCAGCATTTCTTGCCGATATCAAGGCAATATAGGAGGTCAAAATGAAAGACTATAAGAATTTATGGGTATATATAGAAACAGAAAACAGCAAGGCCAAAAGTGTCGGCCTTGAACTGATGGCGCCGGGCCGGCATCTGGCGGATCAGCTAGGAGAGAAGCTGGTTGCAGTTGTTATTGGCAAGGGGCTGGATGCAGTCACACAGCAGGTTATGTCATATGGACCGGATGAAATTATTGTTGTAGATCATGATGATTATGCTTTCTATAATACCGAAGCTTACACCTATGCGATGGAACAGCTGGTGAAAAAACACCTGCCGTCAGCCATCCTGATCGGAGCAACGAATAATGGCCGTGATGTCGGCCCGCGGTTGTCCTGCCGTCTTAGCACCGGCCTGACAGCAGATTGTACGGCGTTGGGAATTGATGAAGGCAGCGGCAACATCGCCTGGACCCGTCCGGCATTTGGCGGCAATCTGATGGCAACGATTATGTGTCCGGATCACCGGCCGCAGATTGGAACCGTCCGTCCGGGAGTCTTTAAAAAGGCTGAGGCAGATTCCGCCAGGACGGCTCCTGTTATCCGTGAGAACATGCCGGTGCCGTCTGGCCTGGTGAAGACGAAACTGATTGAGGTAATTCAGGAACTGGCCGGTGAAATGGTTAATCTGGAAGAAGCCCAGGTGATTGTATCCGGCGGCAGGGGACTTGGCAAGCCGGAGAACTTTTCATACATTTATGAACTGGCGGAATCTCTGGGCGGTGCAGCAGGTGCATCCCGGGCGGTTGTGGATGCCGGATGGATCAGCCATATTCATCAGGTCGGCCAGACCGGTAAAACGGTACAGCCGAGAGTCTATATCGCCTGTGGCATTTCTGGAGCGATTCAGCATCTGGCGGGAATGAGTGCTTCCGAGACGATTATTGCGATCAACAGTGATCCCGATGCCCCTATTTTCGATGTGGCTGATTATGGCATAGTCGGCAATCTGTTTGAGGTCATTCCGGCTTTGACAGCGGAAATCAGACAGTTGAAAAGTGGGGTATAACAGGGCATAACAATAAAACTGTTTTGGAGTCAGGAGGTGAAGTGCAATGATTACAATGGGAATTGATATAGGATCGGCATCGTCTAAAGTAGTTATTCTGGAGGATGGTGACCGTGTGATCGGCAGTCAGGTTGTGCAGTCGGGGACCGGCAGCAGCGGTCCGCAGGCGGCCCTTGATCTGGCTCTGGCTGAAGCCGGCATCAGTCTGGATCAGGTGGATGCCGCCGTAGCTACCGGTTACGGACGGCGCAGCTGTCCATGGACGAAACGGGAGGTCAGTGAGATCAGTTGTCATGCCAAAGGGATTGCCAGTCTTTATCCGAATGCCCAGACCATCATTGATATCGGCGGTCAGGATGCCAAGGTCATAAGCCTGGGAAAGACCGGTACATTAACCCGCTTTTTTATGAATGACAAATGTGCTGCCGGAACCGGTCGTTTTCTGGAGGTAATGGCCCGGGTTCTGGAGGTCCCGCTGGCAGAAATGGCGCAGTGGCATGACCGTGCCACCGCCCCGGCTGCCATCAGCAATACCTGTACGGTATTTGCGGAATCAGAGGTGATATCCCAGCTGTCGGCAGGAACAGCCAAAGCCGATATTATCGCCGGAGTACATAGATCTGTTGCCAGCAAAGCCAGTAGTCTGGCCTTCCGCGCAGGTGTGGAACCGGATGTGATTATGAGTGGAGGAGTGGCTCAGAATAGCGGTGTGGTAAAGGAGATTGCCAGAGAACTGCGTGTTCCTGTTACCGTTGCCAGGAACCCTCAATTGATCGGTGCTTTGGGAGCCGCCCTGTACGCATTTGAAGATGTGAAAAAAGGTATATTAAAGAAGGAGGATGTTTCATGAACGTATGGCAGAATTTATATAAGCAGAAATTAACAACTGCAGAGGAAGCTGTAAAACTTGTTAAAAACGGAGATTTTGTAGAGTATTCCCCGTTTGTTACGATCCCCTGGGATCTGGATGCAGCCCTGGCAAAACGCAAAGATGAGCTGAGCAAGGTCTATCTGCGCAGCAGTACCCTGATGTTTATTCCGGAGACTTATAAGGCAGATCCCCAGGGGGAGACCTTCCTTTTCTGTGATGGTTCCTTCAGTGCCCTGACCCGGAAAATGAAGTCTCAGGGCGAGGTGTATATCAATCCCAGCCTTTATCATGAGGCACCGCTGCATCACACGAAGGGTTTGCTTCACAATGATTATTTATTCCTTGCCGTTACCCCGATGGATAAGGATGGGTTTTTCAATATGAGTACCTCCTGTTCCAGTCAGATGGATATGATCCGGGCCAGATCCACAACCCAGAAAAACCTGAAAGTAATTCTTGAGGTGAATGAGAAACTGCCGCTGGTTCAGGGCGATAATTATTTACATATCAGTGAAATTGATGCAGTTATTGAGACAAGCAATCCCCGTCCGCTGACGGCAATCCCCAAGCTGGAGGCAACTGATATTGATGCCAGGATTGCCGGTCATGTGATGAATGAAATGGTGGATGGCGCATGTCTGCAGCTGGGAATCGGCGGCATGCCCAATCTGGTTGGTAAAATGATTGCGGAGAGTGATTTAAAAGATCTGGGGTGCCATTCGGAAATGTTCGTGGATGCTTATATGGATCTGTTTCATGCCGGCAAGCTGACGAATGCAAGAAAACAGCTGGATATCGGTAAAAGTGTCTTTACCTTTGGCATGGGGTCAGCTGAGCTTTATGAATTTATGAATGAAAACCCAAGCTTGCGCTGCCTGCCGGTTTCTTATACCAACAATCCTAATATCATTGCTAAAAATGAGAAAGTATACTCGATCTGCAGCTGTATTGCAGTGGATCTGTTTGGTAATGTATCCTCTGAATCCGTGGGATACCGGCAGATCTCCGGAACCGGAGGGCAGTGGGACTATCACTATGCATCCTTCCATTCTGAGGGCGGCAAGGGATTTGTCTGTATGCCTTCTGTAAAGGAAAATAAGGATGGTACACGCAGTTCTAATATCGTGATCAATCATCAGCCGGGAACCCAGATTACGGTATCAGGCAATACCACCAACTATGTAGTAACAGAAAACGGCATTGCCAATCTCAAGGGACTTTCCACCTGGGCCAAGGTAGAGGCACTGGTGGAGATTGCCCATCCTGATTTCCAGGATGAATTATTAAAGGCGGCGGAAAAAGGCCGGATCTGGAGAGCATCAAATAAGATCGTATAGTCTTATTTGCCAGCTGCCGCCCCTGTTAAACGGTACGATCATCTGATATACTGATAGTAATAAAAAACGGGGGTGGCGAAATGAAAGAACAGAATATTCTGGAAGCGCTGAAAATGCTGGTTGATCTGGCGGAGGACGGTTATATGATCATGGACCGGGAAGGGTGTGTCAGTTATCATAATACGGCCTACCTGCGTGCGGTGAGCATGGATATGGAAAGCATGATCGGCCATAACCTGAGAGAATATATCGAACGTGGAGACATCAAACGTTCCAGTGCCCTGATGGCCCTGGAGCAGAAGCGGAAGGTTTCCATGCTCACGGTAATCCGTAATGATCAGACTGCTTTTGTTACGTCAACTCCGGTCATAGATAAAGATGGAAATGTTGAGATGACCCTGACGCATGCGCGAAACAATACGGAGCTGACCGAATTGAAACGGCAGATTCGTTTGCTGGAGGAACATGCGGAAAAGCGTGATTTTGAAGGGCGCAGCGGGCCGGATTACGGTTCTGATGTAGTGGTTGTCAGCAGGCGGATGCAGACAGTGTTTGAACTGGCGGGGAAGGTGAAGAATGTTGGTTCAACGGTTATGCTGCTGGGAGAATCCGGGGTAGGAAAAGATGTGGTGGCAAAGTTTATCCATGGCAGCGGAACGTATAAGGATAAGCCATATATTGCAGTGAACTGCAGTGCCCTGCCGGAACATCTTCTGGAATCGGAGCTGTTTGGTTATACCGGCGGCAGTTTTACCGGTGCCAGACGGGAAGGCAAAAAAGGCCTGTTTGAGGCGGCTCACAATGGCGTATTGTTCCTTGATGAAATCGGAGATATATCGCCTAATCTGCAGGTGAAACTTTTGCGGGCAATTGAAACGAAAACGATTACCCGTGTGGGTGATTATACTGCGGTTCCGGTAAATACACGTATCATTACTGCAACGAACAAGAATCTGTCTAAAATGGTCAGAGAGGGAAATTTTCGTGAGGATCTTTATTACCGCCTGAATGTGGTGACGATCTCGATTCCGCCTTTGCGTGAACGCAGCGATGATATCCGGCCACTGTTACTTTTTTATCTCAACAGGTACAATCATATGTACAATATGGTCAAAAAAATCAGCCGGGAGGCTATGGCAGTGCTCCAGTCATACCGCTGGCCGGGAAATATCCGTGAACTGAAAAATATGGTAGAACGGATGGTTGTGACCAGTGATAATGATACCATCGAAACGGCAGATTTAATGTTTGCGGATGAATGGGAATGGGAAAAAGAAACGGATATGAATAAGTATGAAGGGAATGATGGAGAGGGCATGGCGGCGGTCAGTGTCTCAATCAGCAGGCTGGTTCCGCTGGAAGAGGCCGTGGAATATATGGAACGGAAACTTCTGACGAAAGCGAAGGCAGAATTGCATACCAGCAGAAAGATTGCCAAAGAATTGAAGGTCAGCCGCGCCACCATCTCCCGTAAATTACAGAAATATCATATTAAAGAGGAATAAGGGTTTACATGATGAGCCTGGAGTATGGATGCTCTGGGTTCTTTTTATTGCCAAAATGGAGGTAAATATGGGGAAAAATAAACGATGGATTGCATTATTTGCAAGTGTATTGATTGAACTTTGTGCCGGTCTGCCTTACAGCTGGAGTGTGTTTCAGAATCTGCTGGCTGAAAAATATGGCTGGGCACTTCCGCAGACAGCGGTTGCCTATTCAATCAGCAGCGTGGTTATGCTTTGGTTCACTTTGCTGCTGGCCAGTCCGTTGATGAAACGACTGGGAATCCGGCGCTTTTTGCTTCTGGGGTGCCTTTGTTATGGCGGCGGAACGCTGGGGTGCGGACTGATCCGGAGTTCTGTGATGGAGTTGTATCTTTACTATGGTATTCTTGTCGGAACCGGAACTGCGATTCTTTATCCGACGCTTACTTCTTACGCCGTGCGTTTGTTTCCGGAACGATCCGGTCTGGCAAGCGGAATTGTTGTGGCCGGATATGGCTGCGGTCCGTTTGTACTGGCACCTGTGATTCATGCGGTATATGAGCGTACGCACGATATTTCGAAAGCATTTATTATTCTGGGATGTGTATTTCTGGCCGCTATCTTTTTACTTTGCCTGTGTATTTATGAACCAGATAACAATGTGGCGGCGGACTCGAAGCAGGCATCGCAGTCTCAGCATGAAAATACGCAGATGAAACCAGCAGAAACAAAGAGGTCACTGACACGTTCAGCCATGATTCGTACACCGTTATTTTACATTATTTATCTGGTTTATCTGATTGGTATTGTGAACGGAACTATGGTAGTGACGCAGGCATCGCCGCTTTTGCAGGATTCGCAGGGAATTACAGCTAAAACAGCAGCCGGTATCGTCGGTGGATTGGCACTGGTTAATACATTCGGCAGAATCCTTTGGGGTGCTGTCTCTGATAAAATAAGGAAAACTACGTCGGTACTTATTATGCATGCCTGCTGCCTGCTTGGATTTGGCCTGCTGACTATGGCGGATGGTTCGGCGGTTCACATTGCAGCAATGGGACTTACGGTATTTAGTTTCGGCGGTTTTTCTACATTGCTGGCTCCGGCGACTGCTGATGCATTTGGTGCAGCTACGTTAGGTGAAAATTACAGTGTCATGTTTTCTATTTTCAGTCTGGCTGGAATTGCAGCGCCATTGCTGGTAACGGGCGGTGGATACAATAATGCATATCTGTATGGTCTTATGTCTTCAGCGGTGGGAATTGGTATTGGTATATTGTATTTTGTCCGGGAATCCAGACAGTAGTTCAGGTACAGTTCAGGTGCAGATCAGGTATCGGTATTCGGGTATTTAAATCTTTGTGAATTTGTGATATATTTGATGCGGGAGAAGCATTAGGGCGAAAAGCGTCAGATGCATATGAGAAAGGAAACATCAAATGAAACGAGCGGTCACTTTAGAGGAAATCTCTGACGGGAAATTATATGGTCTTAATGATATGGTCAAAGCGGACTGTAATGATTGCGAGGGTTGTTCTGCCTGCTGCCGCGGGATGGGCAGTTCGATCACCCTGGATCCGCTGGATACCTGGCGCCTGACTCAGGGCCTTGGCATTACTTTTGAACAGTTACTTCAGTCACATGTGGAACTGGGAGTTGTTGACGGTGTTATTTTGCCGAACCTTAAAATGGCAGAACAAGGGGATGCGTGTACCTTTCTGGATGAGCAGGGCAGATGTCTTGTGCATCAGATCAGGCCGGGAATCTGCCGGTTGTTTCCGCTTGGTCGTTATTATGAAGGTGATTCTTTCCGGTATTTTTTACAGACACATGAGTGTAAAAAGGACAACCGGACAAAAATAAAGGTGAAGAAGTGGATTGATACACCTGATATTCAGAAGTATGAGACGTTTATCAATCAGTGGCACTATTTTCTCAAAGGAATTCAGGAGCGGACGGAGCTGGGGGTAGATGAAGACTTTGCTAAACAGGCGAGTATGTATCTGCTCAAGCTGTTTTATATGAAAGCATATACAGAGGCTGATTTTTATCAGGAATTTGCATTACGTCTGGACGAAGCACAGGCAGTTTTCCAGTAAACAAAGAAAGCGAGGATGTAAAAGATGAGCAGATCAATTTTAATAGTAGTCGATATGCAGAAGGATTTTATTGATGGCAGTCTTGGTACCGGGGAAGCACAGGCGATTGTTCCGTTGGTACAGGAAGTTATAAAATCATATAAACCCGAAGATATCTATGCAACAAGAGATACCCATGAAGAAAATTATCTGGAGACGATGGAAGGGAAATACCTGCCGGTGGCTCATTGTATCAGGGACACAGAAGGATGGCATTTTGACCGGAATTTATCATCTTTGGAGCAGGCACATATTATTGATAAGCCTTCCTTTGGTTCTTATGAACTGGTCGATGCCATCAAAAGAAGGGCAGAGCAGGAGCCGATAACGGTGACGATGGTGGGATTGTGTACGGATATCTGTGTTGTTTCTAATGCATTGCTATTGAAGGCGGCATTGCCGGAGATGGATATTTTTGTTTATGAGGATTGCTGTGCAGGAGTAACAGTCGAATCGCATGAAGCAGCGCTGCTGACGATGAAGATGTGCCAGATTCAGGTGAAGCGCTGGAAGGAGAACATAAATGGAAATCAAAAAGATCGATTATGATTTTTCAGTGTGTAAAGTGCAGGACTATTCAATGGTAAACCTTGATAAAGAATATTGTTTCATCAGCAAAACCGATGAAGAAAACTCCCTCGTTTGCATTACCGAAGATGTGCCCGGCAATGTGACCGATCAGGATGATGGTTGGAAAGCATTTAGAGTACAGGGAACTTTGGATTTTTCTCTGATTGGTATACTCTCAAAGATATCTACACTGCTGGCAGACAACAGCATAGGAATCTTTGCCATATCAACATTCAACACAGATTATATTTTGACGAAGAAAGAAAATTTTAATAAGGCATTGGAAGTGCTCTCCGGTGCAGGGTATCAGATAATATAGTAAATAAAAACAGAACGAAGGAATCTTGCTTAACAGCTGAGGTTTCTTCGTTTTTTTATTGTTCAAATGTTTGTATTGTACAATGAGGATTGTATTGATATAAATAATAAAAAGTAAAAATACATATAGAAAAATCAATAAAATAAAAATAAATAATTAATATGCACAATTAATGTTGACATCCTAACATAAAAATGTTAAGATCCAAACATAATAACAAAACGGAGGAACATGATGGTACAAGTTAATTTAGATTACATGGATAAAGCTTTCATGCAGAAGGCGATCGGTGAAGCTGCTGATTTTATCAAAGCAAAGATCACTGAACAGCCTGAGATTGCTTTGGTACTGGGTTCAGGTCTGGGAGCTTTTGCAGAGGAGTTGTCAGATGCGGTTGTTATCGATTTTGAGACAATTCCGTATTTTCCCAAGCCGACAGTAGAAGGCCATGGCGGGAAACTGTTTATCGGTAAGCTGGAAGGCAAGTGTGTTCTGGTGATGCAGGGACGGTATCATTATTATGAAGGATACGACACACAGACCCTGACATTTCCGGTCAGAGTATTTTCCAAACTGGGAATCGGGAACATTTTACTGACCAATGCCTGCGGCGGCGTGAACAAACATTTTAAAGCCGGACAGCTGATGATTATCGAGGATCATATTTCCAATTTCTGTCCGTCACCGCTCAGAGGTGCTCATCTGGATGAGTTCGGACCAAGGTTTACCGATATGAGTGAACCATATGACCGGGAGTACATAAAGCTTGCAGAGGAATGTGCAGACGAACTTGGTATTAAAGTTCAGAAAGGTGTATATGCATTCTGGCACGGCCCGACTTATGAGACACCTGCGGAGATCAGAGCTTATATGGCACTGGGAGCCGATGTGGTCGGAATGTCTACCGTCGGCGAAACTGCTGTTGCAATCAACTGCGGCATGAGGGTACTGGGAATTTCCTGTATCACCAACATGACCAGCGTGATTTCGAAAAGCAAGACCAGCCACGAAGAAGTAATGGAGGTGGGGCGTCAGGTAGCAAGCAGCTTTATCAGCCTGTTAACTGCTTTTGTGAAAAGGATATAGATGGTATAATGGTATATGTACCTTACTAAATACTGGAAACGGAGCGACAATCAATGAATGATAAACAAAAACAGCGATTAGTACATATTCACAGCATTTTGGAAGAGAAGGCATATATACCGATCAGAGAATTATCAGAAGCACTTCAGGTGTCAGAGATGACAATACGGCGTGATTTTAACCAGTATGAACCGGCGGAGAATCTTTCCCTGGTCAATGGTGTGATTATAAAAAATCCTTCCAGCGAGGAGGATGCCTATGAATTGTCAGTTGCCGGAAGCAGGCGGGGAATGGAGAAGGAAGCGATTGGCAGGCTTGCGGCATCGATTATCCGGCCCAAGGAAGTGATTGCCCTGGATGTCGGGACAACCACCGAGCAGATTGCCAGATTTCTGGCTGCAGAGCTGGATATTACAGTACTTTGTTATTCCTTTAATATCCTGACCCGGCTTCGGCACAATCAGATTTCAAAGATTATTTTCGGCGGCGGCGTATTTCGTGAATACAGCCAGACCTTTGAAAGCGAAGAGGCAGTCCGTCTTATTCGAAAATACCGGATCAACAAAGCATTTATTTCTGCAGCAGGGGTATCTGAGGATCTGGGAATTACCTGTATGAATTCATATGAGGTGCCGCTGAAACGGGCGGTGATTGAATCTTCCGTCGAGAAGATTCTGGTGTTTGACTCATCCAAACATAATCAGGTAAAACCGGCGTATTTTGCCGATCTGGATCAGTTTCAGACAATTATCACAGACCAGCAGATCTCAAAAGAAGCAGAGCGGATTTACAGAGAAAAAAAGATCAGGGTCTTAAAAACGTAAATGTCCCCACCGGGAGGTCAGGGGAGCGAAAAAGGAGAATATTTATGAAGAAAATGAAGGCAGCAATCTCATTAGCACTTGTATTAGGTATGGCCGTTTTGACCACCGCATGCGGTTCCGCATCCAGTTCTGCATCAGGCGGCAGCACTGAGACGAAGGCGGCAGAAGCAGCTTCCGGGATGAAGGTGGGGATCGTACTGACCACCAGCGGTAAAGGGGACAAGTCCTTTAATGATTCCGCAATAGCCGGTCTTGAGAGAGCCAAGAGTGAGCTGGGAATTGAATACAAAGAGGTTCAGCCAAAAGAAGCTTCAGAGATTGAAAAGTCAATCGAGAATCTGGCTAATGCCGGTTACGAAATCATCTTTACAGTAGGCTTTAACTCAGCAACTGCGCTCAGCAACGTTGCTCCTAATTATCCTGACATTAAATTTGTAATTATTGACCATGATTTTAAAGATGGTTTCCAGGACAACTTAAAATCATTGATTTTTAAGGAGGAAGAAGGTTCCTTCCTGGCCGGAGTTCTGGCAGCTGAGCAGTCTGAATCCAATGTAGTTGGATTTGTTGGCGGTATGGAGTCACCTCTGATCCAGAAGTTTGAAGTTGGCTTCCAGGCCGGTGTAAAAGCAGCGAAACCGGATGCAGAAGTTCTGATTCAGTATGTAAGTTCTGATGCCAGCGGATTCAACAACCCGTCCAGAGCAAAAGAGATCGCCCTTAACATGATCAGTAAAAATGCTGACGTGATCTACCATGCAGCAGGCGGAAGCGGCCAGGGAATGCTGGATGCAGCCAATGAAAAAGGTATTCTGGCAATCGGTGTAGATTCCAACCAGAACTGGGTAAAACCGGGAACCGTTATCGCCAGTATGTTAAAACGTGTTGATAATGCCGTATTTGATGTTGTAAAAGCAGAATTGGACGGCACTTTGGAGATGGGAACAGCTCAGGTTTACGGACTGGATACAAATGGTGTATCTTTAACTGATTTAACCGAACTCAGCGAAGAAGAGACCAATGGTATCAGTGACGAAGATCAGCAGAAGATCAAAGACGTAAAGGCCGGCATCTCTGATGACACCAAAGCAAAGATCGAAGACTTTAAGGCTCAGATTGTTGAAGGCAAACTGGAAGTACCATCAGTGAGACAGTAGATAAATGACTCCCCTCCGAGAACCGGAGGGGATACATATTTGCCGCTTGGCAGATTGGAGTTTATATGGGAAAAGCATTAGAAATGAAAGGGATCACAAAGGGGTTTCCTGGAGTTATTGCTAATGACGACGTATGGCTGGATGTGGAGAAGGGGAAGATTCTCGCCATCGTCGGTGAAAATGGTGCCGGAAAATCCACCCTGATGAGTATATTATACGGCCATTATCAACCGGACAAAGGGGAAATATTTGTTAACGGAAACAAGGAACATATCGATTCTCCCAAGCGGGCGATTGAACTTGGGATCGGAATGGTATTCCAGCATTTTATGCTGGTTCCCACCTTGTCAGTTTATGAGAATATTATCCTGGGTCTGGAGCCGGTAAAGGGCATGGCCATTGATAAGCAGGAAGCAATCAAAAAATGTGACGAAGTGGTAAGGCAGTACGGGCTGGATATCGATGTCACCCAGAAGGTCGGGGAACTGCCGCTTGGGATTCAGCAGCGGGTGGAGATCATCAAAGCGCTGTATCGCAAGGCGGAGATCCTGATTCTGGATGAACCGACAGCTGTTCTGACGCCAAAAGAGACGCTGGAATTGTTTGAAACACTGAAAGAACTGACCAATCAGGGTAAGACGATTATTTTTATTACCCATAAGCTGGATGAGGTTATGGCGATATCCGATATGATCACAGTACTCCGTAAGGGGAAAACAGTAGGGACGGTTAAAAAGACCGAAACTTCCAAAGAAGAGCTGGCTCAGATTATGGTAGGCAGAAAAGTTGTTCTGCGGGTTGATAAAAAGGATAAGGAGCCGGGTGAAGTTGTAGTCGTTGCCGATCAGCTGTGCGTGGAAGGGAAACGGCGTTCCGGTGAAATAAAAAATCTGTCATTTGAGATTAAAAGAGGCGAGATTCTTGGCATTGCCGGGATTGAAGGTAATGGCCAGACTGAATTGCTGGAAGTGTTGACCGGGCTCAGAAAACCGAAATCAGGCAGTGTAAAAGTATGCGGAACAACAATTTCCGGCAAAAGCCCCAGACAAATCCGCGAAAATAAAATTATTCATATTCCTGAAGACCGCCACAAACGGGGGCTGGTATTAAACTTTACTGTTCAGGAAAATCTCGTTTCCGGTATCCATTACAAACCAAGATTTGCAACGAAACACGGTTTCTTAAAGGATGCGGAGATCAGCAAAAATGCGGATGAACTGATCGAACGGTTCGATATCCGGGGCGGCGGCAAACTGGTAAGTGCCGGTTCCCTGTCCGGCGGCAATCAGCAGAAGATTATCATTGCCAGGGAATTTAATCAGGATCACGAGTTTCTGATTGCCTCTCAGCCGACCAGAGGGGTTGATGTCGGGGCGATCGAATTTATCCATCAGAAGATTTTGGAATCCAGGGACAGCGGCAAGGCAGTTCTTCTGATTTCTGCAGATCTTAATGAGGTTATGTCATTGTCTGACCGCATTGCTGTTATCTATGAGGGCGAATTTGCTGATGTGATTGATGCGAAAGATGCAACTGAGATGAAGCTGGGACTGATGATGTCAGGTGCCAGCGGCAGTGCAGTCGGGGAAGGGGACGGTGAGAATATTGCAAATAATTAAAAAGTTTGAAGGCATTCTGACTGCAGCAGCATCGGTTTTGATTGCGCTGCTGATCGGCAGCATTGTGCTGCTTGCCTCCGGGATCAATCCGATTGCTGCTTATGGTGCGCTGATGTTTGGTGCGTTCGGCAATATGCGAAATTTCTTTGACACACTGGGTAGAGCTACACCGATTATTTTTACCGGTCTGGCGATCGGATTTGCTTTTCGCGGCGGCATGTTTAATATTGGTGCCGAAGGTCAGCTGGCGGCCGGTGCACTCTGCGCGGCGATTGTCGGATATGCGCTGAAGGTTCCGATGATTATCCATCTGCCTCTCAGCATTCTGGCCGGTATGGCAGGCGGAATGGCGTGGGCAGCGATTCCTGCGGTCCTCAGAGCAAAAAAAGGTGTTCATGAAGTTATCAGTACGATCATGATGAATTACATAGCGGTTCATATTGGTGGATTTATGATTGAAAAGCTGCGGACAAATGAAATGCCGCAGACTCCTGATGTACTTCCGACAGCCAGGCTTTTAAAAGTATCGGAACTGTTTGAGTCGGTCCGTAATACAAACCTGAATATGGGCTTTGTTATTGCTGTTATCTGTGCGATTATTTTGTATATAGTGATCAATAAAACTGTTTTCGGTTATGAACTGAGAGCGATGGGCTTTAGTCCGCTGGCGGCTGAAGATGCCGGAATCAGTCTGAATAAAAAGATTATTACGGTTATGCTGCTCAGTGGTATGTTCGCGGGACTTGCCGGTACAGAACGGGTTTTGGGGGTTCACCGGACTTATCTGTCAGGTATTTCGACCAACTTTGGTTTTGAAGGAATTGCGGTAGCATTGCTGGCCAAGAATAATCCGGTTGGTATTATCTTTTCGGCGATTTTATTTGGCGCACTTTCCAGCGGCGGACAGTATATGAGTTTTGAAACCAACGCTTCGATTGATATTGTGGGAATTATTCAGGGTCTGATCATTCTGTTTGCAGCAATCAGTCAGGCTGGCGAGTTTATTAACTTTAAAAAGCTGTTCAGAAGCCGGAAGAATGAAACTCAGGACGGAACCTTACAGGCAGCGAAAGGAGGCAAATAGATGGAAGCTTTCTTAATGAGTGTTACATTTATTTTCATGTCTGCAATCAGAATCCAGACGCCTCTGACCATCGGTGCGTTAGGCGGAATGTTTTCTGAGAAGTCAGGAGTTGTAAATATTGCGATTGAAGGTCTGATGCTGACCGGTGCATTTATGGCAGTGGTTGTGTCGTATTATACCAATAATGCTTTTCTGGGTGTACTTGGTGGTGTAGTGGCAGGCGTGGCATTGTCGCTGGTTCATGCTGTTGTTTCGATTAAATACAAAGGAAACCAGACGATCAGCGGTACTGCGATCAATATTCTGGCTTCTTCCATGACCGTTTATCTGATGCGGTTGATTTTTCAGACGGAGGGAATCACCCCGCCGGTAGCGAAGCTACCTTCCTGGGGAATCGGCGAGTTTTCGTTTAATCCGGTGGTATATCTGTCATTTATTCTGGTTCCGGTGTCCTGGTACATCATTTTTAAGACCAAATTCGGTCTTCATATCCGGGCGGTGGGAGAACATCCGCAGGCGGCGGATACCATGGGCATTAAAGTAGAGAAGATCCGGTATTTATCCGTGATGATCAGCGGTGCGCTGGCCGGGCTGGCCGGTTCCTATCTGTCTCTGGGCGATGGTGATACCTTCCAGCGGAATATGACTTCCGGACGGGGATTTATGGCTCTGGCGGTATTGATTATCGGTAAGTGGCATCCGGTTTCGATCTTTGCGGCAGCATTTTTGTTTGCGCTGGCAGATGCCTTCCAGATCTCCATTTCAACCGTAATTAATATCCCGAATCAGATGACGGCAATGATTCCTTATATCATTACGCTGATCGTACTGGCCGGTCTGATCGGCAAGTCAGTCGCTCCGGCAGCAGTAGGAAAACCATATAATAAAGGAGAAAGATAAGTGATACCGACACCACATATTGAAGTGAAAGATAAAAGTCAGATTGCGAAAACCGTGCTTATGCCTGGCGATCCGCTGCGGGCGAAATATATTGCAGAGAACTTTTTGACTGATGTAAAACCAATTAATCACGTTCGCAACATGCTGGGATATACCGGTCTGTATAACGGAACGCCGGTGACTGTGTTTGGCTCGGGGATGGGGCTGTCTTCAATCGGGATTTATTCCTATGAATTATTCCGTTTTTATGATGTGGACCGCATTATCCGTGTCGGCAGTGCGGGGGCATATACCGATGAACTGAAGATGTATGATATTGTGCTGGCTGAAGATGTATACAGTGAGTCCAATTTTGCCAGGACTCAGGATGGTGAGTGTGACAGTGATATTATGACACCGGATGCCGAACTTGTGGCGCTGATGGAACAATCGGCGGCGGATCAGGGGATTGCTTATAAAAAAGGGCGGATCCATTCCTGTGAAGTTTTTTATAAACAGGATCCGGATGCTTTCCGGAAGGTATACGAAGAGAAGGGCTGTCTTTGTGTGGAGATGGAGGCATTTGCACTTTTTCATAATGCTAATATCACCGGTAAGCAGGCGGCATGTATCCTGACTATTTCAGATTCTCTGGTCACTCATGAAGCTACCACTTCGGAGGAACGCGAACAGTCATTTACGGAGATGATCAAAATAGCACTTGGAACAGCGGCGCTTTAGAGAGGAAGAGATATGGATTTTAAAAGGATAATTGTAATTGTGCTGGATTCTGTAGGCGTAGGTGAGTTGCCGGATGCGGTGGATTATAACGATGTCGGAGCAGATACTCTTGGGCATATCTGGGAGTATAATAACGGGATCGAGATTCCGAATCTGCTGAGTATGGGCATTGGTAATCTGACCGGATGTGCGGATATTCCCAAAGTAATGCCGGAGACAGGATATTTTACTAAGCTGAAAGAAGCTTCGCTGGGAAAAGATACGATGACCGGACATTGGGAGATGATGGGACTGAAAGTGACGAGTCCGTTTATCACATTTACCGAAACCGGATTTCCGAAGGAACTTCTGGACGAGATCACTAAAGCCAGCGGCAGAAATATTGTCGGTAACAAATCGGCATCGGGTACTGAAATTATCGAAGAATACGGCGAACATCAGATGAAGACCGGTGATTTGATTGTGTATACATCGGCGGATTCCGTGTTGCAGATCGCTGCTCATGAGGATGTGATTCCGATTGAGGAACTGTGGGATATCTGTAAAAAGACCAGAGAGCTTACCATGAGGGATGAGTGGAAGGTGGGACGGATTATTGCCAGACCTTATGTCGGCAGCGGCAAGGGGCAATTTACCAGAACCTCGAATCGCCATGACTATGCGGTAAAACCTTTTGACCGGACAACACTTGATCTTTTGAAAGATTCAGGATACGATGTTATCAGCGTTGGTAAGATCAATGATATTTTTGATGGCGAGGGAATCACCAGATCTTATCCGATTAAGTCTAATGCCCATGGTATGGAAATACTTGGGGAGTTGGTCGGAGATGATTCGGAAGGACTTATTTTCGTGAATCTGGTGGATTTTGATGCGATGTATGGACATCGCCGTAATCCGGTTGGATATGGAAAGTGTCTGGAGGAGTTTGACCGTCAGTTGACTGATATTCTGGGAACGCTCAAGGATGATGATCTGCTGATGATTACGGCTGACCATGGTACGGATCCGACTTATCGGGGCAGTGATCACACCAGAGAATATATTCCCTGGCTGATTCATGGGAAAAGGCTGGTGGGCAATGGTGCCCTGCCGGTGGGAGAGACCTATGCATGCATTGGTGCTACCATCGCAGAAAATTTCAAGGTAACGGGGCTGAAAAATGGTACCAGTTATCTGGATAAAATAAAGGGGATAGAAAGTGGAGATTAAAGATATTTTAGGTATGGTCGACCATACATTGTTGACCCAGACCGCAACTTGGGACGAGATTCGTTGTCTCTGTGATGATGCGATGGAGTATAAGACGGCAACCGTCTGTATTCCGGCGTCTTATGTGAAACGGGCGAAGGAGTATACGAAGGGACAGCTTCCGGTTTGTACGGTTATTGGTTTTCCTAACGGTTACAGTACAACTGCGGTTAAGGTCTTTGAAACTGAGGACGCGGTGGCAAATGGCGCCGATGAGATTGATATGGTGATCAATCTTGGGGATTTGAAGGATCAAAACTTTGATAAGATAGAAGCCGAGATTAAAGCAATAAAAGTGGCTTGTCAAGGGCGGTTGTTGAAGGTGATTATTGAGACCTGCCTGCTGACGGAAGAGGAGATTGTTAAGATGTGTCAGGTGGTTACTGATGCAGGGGCGGATTTTATTAAGACATCGACTGGGTTTGCTGCTCAGGGGGCTACTTTTAAGGATGTGGAGCTGTTTGCGAAATATGTCGGTGAAGGTGTTAGGATTAAGGCAGCTGGAGGTATTAGTTCGTTGGAGGATGCTGAGAAGTTTGTTGAGCTTGGGGCGACCCGGCTGGGGACCAGCCGGATTGTGAAGCTGGTGAAGGAAGAGGATGCTTCTGGGTATTGAGTGGATGGGTAGTGTATACAGGTATAATGATTTTGTGGTTTTATTTATACTTGAAAACTATCTTAGGGTTTAACTGTATCGTAAAGGGCTGAATTGAAACTAAAGTACCGATTCAGCCTTTGCTATTAGAAAATGAAATCATGTATATATACAATTTTATTTTAATGTGGAGAAAGTATTACTGTCGTTGCATGATAATGTGTTTGGAGAAGGGGGAGGGCTTGATTCTGTGATTTTCACCAGGCAGAAAATTATGAAGAGAAGTAAAGGGTTTGTTAAATATAAGGTTTGACAGTGATTCATCTAAGATGATAAAATATAGTTATGGGTTGGTGAAAAAAGAAAAGTGTTGGATTAGTATGGGTTTTTGAGATGTACTAATATTGTAACTGTATGATTTCAGTTGGTTGAAGAGTAACAGAAGCTGTATTTAAATAAGATAGTACGATACACAATTTCTGGTTTAAATAGTTGAAGAGCAACAGAAGCTGTACTTAAATGACATTATAATTTCACTTTTTTCAAAATTAACACTTGACTTTTGCGAACACCATAGCTACAATGAGACATAGAAAAAAGCAATGAAAGTGTCTAAGTAGTGGTTTATTTCCTGCCAGAGAGAAGGAGTCACCGGCTGTAAGCTCCTTTCAGTTCAGATAAACGCATGAATTTCACACCGGAGCTGCATGGTCGAACCCTTTTACATGGTTAGTAGACTATGACGTAGACAGCACGTTACGCTGAAAAGAGAGTCTGTGAGAACATTATTCTTACGGGAATCAGGGTGGTACCGCGATTATATCGTCCCTGTGCAATTGATGCACAGGGGCTTTTTTGTATTTAAAAAGCTTTTGTCTGCATCCTGTATTACTCTATATTTATCGAAAGGAAGGGAATCATGAGAGAACAATTAGAAAAAATCAAATCCGAAGCCCTCAAAAAGATTGAAGCGACAAGCGCACTGGAAACACTGAACGAGATCCGTGTTGCGTATCTGGGCAAAAAAGGGGAACTCACCTCAGTTTTAAAAAGCATGAAAGATGTTGCAGCGGAGGACCGTCCCAAAGTAGGACAGATGGTCAATGAAGCCAGAGAAATCATCGAAGGCAAACTGGAGGAAACCAGAGCCGCGCTGGCTAAAAAAGCCAGAGATGAGCAACTGAAGACAGAGGTTATCGATGTAACCCTGCCGGCAAAGGCAGCAAACATCGGCCACAGCCATCCAAATACCATGGCTCTCAAAGAAGTAGAGCGCATTTTCATTGGTATGGGCTACGAAGTAGTGGAAGGCCCGGACGTGGAGTATGATGAATACAACTTCGAAAAACTCAACATCCCGGCGAATCATCCGGCTAAAGACGAGCAGGACACCTTCTATATTAATAAAGAAATCCTGCTGCGGACCCAGACTTCCCCGGTTCAGGCCCGTGTCATGGAACAGGGCAAACTGCCGATCCGTATGATCGCTCCCGGACGCGTATTCCGTTCGGATGAAGTAGATGCGACTCACTCACCATCCTTCCATCAGGTTGAAGGGCTGGTTGTTGACAAACATATCACCTTTGCTGATTTAAAAGGAACCCTCGCAGAATTCGCCAGAGAATTGTTCGGCGAAGACACCAGGGTGAAATTCCGCCCGCATCATTTCAACTTCACAGAACCAAGTGCAGAAGTGGATGTTTCCTGCTTCAAGTGCGGCAGCAGCGGCTGCCGGTTCTGTAAAGGCACCGGCTGGATCGAGATTCTTGGCTGCGGTATGGTGCATCCGAACGTACTCAGAATGTGCGGCATTGATCCGGAAGAATACAGCGGATTTGCATTCGGTGCAGGTCTGGAGCGTATCGCTCTGCTGAAATATGAAATCGATGATATGAGACTGTTGTATGAGAATGATATCCGTTTCTTAAAACAGTTCTAAGATAATCAGAAAATAGAAGGAGAATAGCCATATGAATACAGCATTATCATGGATAAAAGCATATGTTCCGGATCTGGATGTGACCGAGCAGGAATACACCGATGCCATGACCTTATCCGGTACCAAGGTAGAAGGCAGTGTCTGCCTTGACAAGAATCTGGAAAAGATCGTCGTAGGACTGATTACAAAGATTGAACGTCATCCCGATGCCGACAAACTGATTGTATGTCAGGTAGATATCGGCACTGAGACAATTCAGATCGTAACCGGTGCACCTAATGTCAAAGAAGGCGACAAGGTGCCGGTAGTACTGGACGGCGGTAAAGTAGCCGGAGGCCATGACGGCAGTGCAATGCCGGAAGCCGGTATCAAGATTAAAAAAGGAAAGCTGCGCGGGATTGAATCGTGTGGTATGATGTGTTCCATTGAAGAACTGGGATCTACCCACGAAATGTATCCGGATGCACCGGAAGACGGCATCTATATCCTGCCGGCAGATGTACAGGTCGGAGCCGATGCAGTGGAATTGCTGGGACTGCATGATATTACTTTTGAATACGAAGTGACTTCCAACCGTGTAGACTGCTACAGCGTAATCGGTATTGCCAGAGAAGCAGCAGCCACTTTCAATAAGGAATTTCATCCACCAGTGGTAACCGAAACCGGCAACAATGAAGACATCAATGATTACCTGGAAGTAGATATCCAGAACACCACTCTGTGCCCGCGTTATTGCGCCAGAATGGTTAAAAATATCAAGATTGCCCCATCACCGGACTGGATGCAGCGCCGTCTGGCAGCCAGCGGAATCCGTCCGATTAACAATATCGTTGATATTACAAACTATGTTATGGAAGAATTCGGCCAGCCGATGCATGCATATGATTACGATCTGATCGGCGGTCACAAAATCGTTGTAAAATGTGCAAATGACGGTGATCAGTTTGAGACCCTGGATGGTCAGGTACGGGCATTAGACAGCAGCATTCTGATGATTCATGACGCTGAGAAAGAAGTCGGAATCGCCGGAATCATGGGCGGTGAAAACTCCAAGATCACAGATGATGTTTCAACTATGGTATTCGAAGCAGCCTGCTTTGATGGTACCAACATCCGTCTGTCAGCCAAGAAAGTCGGCCTCAGAACCGACGCTTCCGGAAAGTTCGAAAAAGGACTGGATCCGAACAATGCCGAAGCAGCAATCAACCGGGCCTGCCAGCTGGTCGAAGAACTGGGAGCCGGAGAGGTTGTCGGCGGTATGATCGATGTCTATCCGGTTAAGAAAGAGGGAATCACGATCCCATTTAGTGCTGAAAAGATTAATGCATTGCTCGGTACTGATATCAGCGCTGAGACCATGAAGGGTTACCTGAAGAAGCTTGATTTAGGTTTCGATGAAGCAACACAGGAAGTACAGATCCCCACCTTCCGTCAGGATCTGGAATGTCCGGCCGATATTGCGGAGGAAGTTGCCAGATTCTACGGTTATGACAATATTCCGACCACACTTCCGTCAGGCGAAGCAACGACCGGAAAATTATCATATAAGCTGAGAATTGAAGATATTGCCAGAACGGTAGCGGAATTTTCCGGTTTCAGTGAAAGCATGACTTATTCATTCGAAAGTCCTAAGGTGTTTGATAAACTGCTGTTACCTGCTGATTGTCCACTGCGTAATGTCGTAACGATTATGAATCCGCTGGGAGAAGATTTCAGCATTATGCGGACATCACCGATAAATGGTCTGCTGAATTCACTGTCAACCAACTATAATCGCCGAAATAAAAATGTCAGATTATATGAACTGGCAAATATCTACCTGCCGAAAGCACTGCCGCTGACTGAGCTGCCGGAAGAAAGAATGCAGCTTGCCATGGGTATGTATGGCGATGGCGATTTCTATACGATGAAGGGTGTGGTAGAAGAGCTGTTCAGAAAGCTGGGAATGTCCGGCAAGGTACAATACAATCCGGAAGGCATCCGCCCATACATGTTCCTTCATCCGGGACGTAAGGCTGATATTGTATACCAGGGAACAGTTGTTGGTTATATCGGTGAGATTCATCCGGAAGTCATGGACAATTATAAGCTTGGCGAGCGTACCTATATTGCAGTGCTTGATATGCCGGCAGTGATTCCATTTGCTGACTTCGACAGAAAATACACCGGAATTGCCAAATATCCGGCAGTAACCAGGGATATCAGCATGGTAGTGCCTAAAGAAATTCTGGTTGGTCAGATTGAAGATATGATCGATCAGCGCGGCGGTAAGATTCTTGAAAGCTATCATTTATTCGATATTTATGAAGGTGCTCAGATTCTGGCCGGTCATAAGTCGGTGGCTTATTCGATTATGTTCCGTGCTAAAGACCGTACACTGACTGATGAAGACGTCAATGCATCAATGAAAAAAATATTAAATGGTCTGGAAAGTCTGGGAATCCAGCTCCGTGCATAAGGAACTGATAAATGGCAACCCTTACATTATACGAATAGTATAATGTAAGGAGGCCATTTTTTTATGCAGGGAGACTTTGAAATATCCGGGGTATATGCGAGGCCATATGCCGGAGAAAAAGATAAAAATGAGATTGAGGTAGTGGTTCATCTGGGCGGTGGAGCGGCCGGCCGGGCAATAGTACCGGCCGGAGCGGGTTCAGCAGTAGAGACACTTGATTATATAAAAACAACATTGGCAAAGAATCTGGTATCGACAGATTCGTATAAACATCATGTAAATAGCAATGCGACAGACTGGAAGGTAGACAGCGAGGATAGGGAAGGCGGAGATACTGTACAGTCTGCGGTTTCGCTGGCCGTATCAAGGGCATGTGCAGCACAGATGAAGAGCAGCGTGATAGCAAAATAAGAATATGTAATTATTTTAGGAATGGAGAAAGTCCGGGTTGCGGCCCGGACTTTGGTGTGCTATAATCTTAAACACGAAAAGGATTCTGCCTTTTCCATTAAGTATTTCATACTTAAACAATTACCCTGAAGGAAAATTATAATATAATATATTTAATCGGGCAGCCGATGGGGCGTTCTTGCTATTCATTTCGAGAATTTCGAAAGGAGTGGTGTATTATGAGTACATATGAAGAATTTCAGATTATGCTTACAACAGCATTAGTAATAATTGCGATTCTCAATTATACACATAAAAAATAGACGCCCTACTCTCGCAAAGTAAACGTCTATTTTTTAGTTTCACTTTACCGAAGTGGATAGCTTTGAACTATCTATCGGCTGTCTTGTTAAGGATATTATATACTTTGCGTATCTCACTGTCAATCCCTCTCAATAAGAAAATCAATTTCTTAAACAGCAAACAATAATGATCAAAATTACCAAACGAAGTTCTAATATTGACAATTTTATTGTCATCATGTATAATTATAGATACGATAATTGTATACAATTAAGGGAAATAATTGTATACAAAAATGGAGGAGCGTATGGCAAGGAAAAAAGGACCTGCAGCAGATACTGCGTATGACATTATTAAGGAAAGGATCTTATCCTTTCACATGATGATGGGAGACACCGTCTCTGATTATGCCCTGTCTCAGGAATTGATGATCAGCCGGACTCCGATCCGCGAGGCCATTCAGCGTCTGGTCAGTGAAGGGCTGATCCGGCAGAGCGGCAGCCGGATGATTGTCAGTCCTTTGACGGAGCAGGATATCAGGGAGATCTGTCAGGTACGTGAAGCGCTGGAATGTAAGGCTGTCGATATCATTATCAGTGAGGGCGGACTCACATCGGATCAGCTCGCTCATCTGAATGATCTGAATGAAAAGATGCGTGAATGTATTGTCCAAAACGATTATGATATGAATTTTAAGTACGACGACATGTTCCACGCTGCCATCCTGGAGTATACCCACAATAGCAGACTCATTGAGTATTTTGACAAATTGAGGCTGCAGATTGCGCGGGCAAGGTGGCTGACAGTGGTCCAGCCGGGCTATATGGATTCCCTCATGGAGCACGAAACACTAATTATGGCACTGAAGGAAAATGATATCTCAAAGGCAAAGCAGGCAGCAGAACTGCATATGCGTAATGCGGAACTCAATTTCAGCCGGATATTTAAAAGCAATGATCTGAGTATGGCGATGAAGTCCCTGCAGCTGCTGAAACAAGGAGGTACGAGTAAAGGAGAGGAGTGACTGATTCATGGTAGACTGCATCATTATGGATCTGAAAGACAATGTGGCAACGGTGATTCACAAGACTGTGGCTGGGGACCACATGACCATTGCCGATACAAAGATGAATGAAGTCGGTACGGTAGTGGCTGTCGATGAGATTCCCTTTGCCCACAAGATCAGCCTGACTGATATCAGGCAGGGGGACAAGATCGTGAAGTATGGTCAGCTGATCGGTAAAGCGACCATGGACATACCGCTTGGCGGGTATGCACATGTACATAATATTGTCAGTATCGAAGGATCGGAGAAGGTAGTTTCAGTTAACCAGGATAAAGGAGAGGTGTAAATATGACGTTTATGGGGTACAGGCGTCCGGATGGAAGTGTTGGGATACGTAATCATGTTGTTGTATTGCCGACAATCGGTTGTGCAAATGAAATTGCACATACCATAGCGGCTAAAGTGCCGGGAAGTATTCCGCTGTTACATAACCATGCCTGCATTCGTTTGGGGAAGGATGCAGAACGCGCGAAGAAAACACTGGTGGGAATCGGTATGAATCCTAACATCCACTCGATTCTGGTAGTGGGATTGGGATGCGAACCGATCCGGCCGAAGGAACTTACAGATGAAATTGCAGTCAGTGGAAAGACAGTACATTACGTGTCACTCGACGAACTTGGAAACTATGAAGGGGTTGTTGACAGAGGTGAGTCACTCCTGGCTGAAATGATGGAGGCATCCCGAAAGGAAAAACGGGTATCGTGCAGTCTCTCAGAACTTACGATTGGTATCAAGTGCGGCGGATCAGGGGCTGTTTCCGCTATCGCCAGCAATCCGTCAGTGGGAAAAGCAGCAGATCTGCTGATTGAACAGGGCGGAACCGTGATATTCACCGAGACAGCCGAACTGATCGGGGCAGAACGTGTTTTTGCCAAGAGAGGAATTACTCCTGAGGTGCAGCAGAAGGTTCTGGATATCGTCCAGGATATGAAAGATGAGATAGCCAGCTATGGTGTTGATATTCTGGGCTCGGAGCCGACACAGGGAAATATCAAGAACGGTCTGACCACGATTGAGGAGAAGTCACTTGGCGCAATTGTAAAAGGCGGAACCACACCGTTGATTGACGTAATCGAATATGCAGAAAGACCGGCAGGACCGGGACTTTATTTCATGAATGGGACAACCCAGGCGTCCCAGCTGTTTTTAGGGATGTTTGCAGCCGGCGCACAGATTCAAATCTTCAGTTATGGCGGAGGTCTGCCGGCCAGAATGCGCGGCCTGCCGTCCTATCCTCCGGGACTGACCCCGCTGCCAACGGTCAAGGTGCTTGGCAGTTGTGATGACGAGGATGAAAAAGACCATTTCGATATATACGCTGGTGATATCCTTAGAGGGAAAGAGTCTGTAGAACAGGTTGGCGAAAGGTTATTTGATCTGATCAAAGCGATTGCCTCAGGACAGGAAACTTACACAGAAAGAAAAACTGGTTACACCGAAATGCTTCAGATCTATGCCAATGGATTGCTGATGTAAACAAACGAATTTGCTAGATAAAATCACAAGCTGGATAAAATAAGAGTGTCAACGATTTTTGAAAATGTCCCATAAAAGTTGATTTATAAGCACCGGTTA
>DAMAMW010000060.1:0-28286 GCA_032073745.1 Lachnospiraceae bacterium
TGTTTTGCACAAAGAACACTCATACCCTGTGAGGGGGTTCTGAATAGTTACAATAAATCTTCATAATATTTCAATCCGGCTTCATTGGGTTCCTGCTCATCCCCGCGCGGAAAGATTCTGCTCCAGGCGATTGACAGGCGGTATACCTTAAAACCCATCTCACTGAATAATGCAATATCTTCTTTATACCGGTGATACATATCAATAGCTTCACCGGCCGGATAGTAATGATCCCGGTCAAACTGATACATTTTCATCTCACCGCTGATTATTGCCTTCCGGTCGGCTCCCCATGGCAGCAGATCCACGTTAGCCAATCCTCTGCCGTCTTCCTGACAGCCGCCTTCACATTGATTCGCGGCAGTTGCCGCGCCCCATAAAAATCCATCTCTAAATGCCATTTTTCTTTTCCTCCTAACCTTTCACTGCTCCGGCCACCAGGCTCTCCTGAACCTGATTACTCAATAAGAAATATATTAAAATTGTTGGTAATGTAGCAATCACCATTCCGGCACCGATCAGCCCCCAGTCGGTCGAATACTGCCCGGCAAAGGACATAATTCCGACCGGAAGCGTCCGGTAAGTTGCTTTGTCTACCAGAGTATTGGCAAACATCAATTCATTCCAGGTTCCCAGAAATGTGAATATTGAAGCCGTCGCCAGCGCCGGTTTAATAATCGGGATCATAATGACGGCAAAGCAGCGGGCGATGCCGCAGCCATCCATATAGGCCGCCTCTTCCATTTCTTTGGGCACCCCTTTAAAGAAACCGGTCAAAATCATCGTACTCATCGGTAAACCAAATGAAATATACGGGATAAGCAAACCCAGGTATCCGCCTTTCAGACCGACTTTATCCAACAGCTGAAACAACGGCAGCAGCGTCGCCTGCGTTGGTACCATGATACCAAGTGTAAACAGGGCAAATACAATCCCCTTCAGCTTCCACTTCATTCTGGCAATGGTATATGCCGCCATTGATGACAGCAGTCCCACAAAAAATACGGTCAGACCTGAGTAGATGACTGAATTGATAAAATACCTTAAAATCCCGCCATCGGTCAATGCCGTTGCATAATTCTGAAACCGCCAGCTTCTGGGCAGCCCGATGATGTTTTCGCCAAAAATCTCCACGTTACTTTTTAATGAAAATGTCAGCAGCCAATATAGTGGGAATAACTGAATGGCTGCTACCATAATAAGCACAATATATAATGTTGTTCTTTTTACCTTCCTGCCTTTCACCATTTCCCCTCCTTATATTGCAGATGCATTGTTTTCTGCCTTTTTAAATATTCTGGCAATAATCAGACTGAATACCAGACATTCGATAACAATGAAGAATGCCTGTGCACTGCCATACCCGTAAAGCCCTCTCCGGAACAGGTTATTATACATCAATGTAGCCGGTACTTCACTGGCATGATTCGGCCCACCGCCGGTCATAACATAGATCAGGTCAAACGCTCTCAGTGAACCGGTCAGCGAAAATACGATACAGGTTTTCATAACCGGTGCCAGCAGCGGAAATGTGATTTTAAAATCGGTCTGCAGCTTGGTAGCCCCGTCAATTTGTGCGGCCTCATAATATTCCGGTGAAATCGACTTAATCCCGGCATAAAAGATCAGCATATGATACCCGACATACTGCCAGACCGCCGGCACTACCGTACTGATAAATGCCGTGGCTGGTGTCGCCAGCCAGGAGTAATCAAAGACCTTTCCGGTGACGGTTGTGATCAGCATATTTAAAAGTCCGTATTCACTGTGAAAAATCTTCATCCACAGCTGGCCGATTACCATACTGGAGATTACTACCGGAACGAAGTATACTGTCCGGAAGAACTGCTCCCCCCTGACACCCCTGGCCAGAACCAGCGCTAATATCAGTGATAACGGAAGCTGAATTAAAATGGATGTCCCTGCCAGAACCAATGAGTTCATAAAAGCTTTCGGGAAATATCTGTCGCCGTTAAAAAGATTGATATAATTGCCAAGACCAAGAAACTTCATTGTACCGATCCCGTCATATTCAAATAAACTGTAAATCCCGGTCATCAGTAATGGAATCAGGGTAAATCCCGCAAACATGATAAATGCCGGAAGGACGAACATTGCGACATATTTTTTATTGCTAAGCACTTTATCCAAAATATACCTCCTCAGATTAAGCTTTGGGTCAAAAAAGGACCGTCAGGTAAGTGACGATCCTTTTCATCATAGAATGCAGCTTTCATTAATTGATAGCATCCATATGCTCTTCTATGAAAATTTCCGGATCTGCTCCTGGTGAAAATAGTGTCTGTGCCTGCTCATTATGTATGGTTGCCGGGTTGGCATCCAGTGAAGTATCCCATGCCAGAACACCGTTCTCCCCTTCCGTAACCAGATCTTTGATCTGGATAAATAATGGATTTAAGTTGCTTTCGTCCAGCTCCACGTCCCATCCGCAAAATCCTGTTCCGGTTTCATATGCTGCTTTGCCGATCCGCTCATTGATATAAATAGCAAATTTAGCAGCTTCTTCTTTGTATTGTGTTTTATTATTGACCCAGAAGGATTCAACAAAACCACCGCAATAGTCAGTTTCATTTCCTTTACCGCTGATCATCGGTATTTTGACTGCGGTAACTACTGCAGGATCAATTGTTGCTGCCTCATCGGTATATACCTGATTGGCAAACCAGCTGCCCATAATTCTCATGCCGGCTTTTCCGCTGATAAAAGATGAGTTGGCATCGTCGCCGCTTGTTTCCAATGGATTTTTTCCGAATGCGCCAATATTGTAAAGTTCAATGACTTTCTCTGCTGCGTCTTTATATCCGTCGGCCGTAAAGTCTTCTTCGCCATTCAGCATCCGGTTTATTTTATCGGCTCCGACTTCCCGCATCGCAAGTGCCTGATAAATAAATGCTGCATTCCAGCCATCTTTAGCACCGCCGACCAGAGGTGTCACACCATCGAGTTCACTCAGTTTGGTACAGGCTTCCATCAGCTCATCATACGTCTCCGGTATTTTCGCTCCGGCCTGATCAAACAATTCGGTATTGCAGAACAGTGTCATATACCAGGAAAATGAAGGTACCGAATACAGGTTCCCATTAAACTCAAATGCAGCAGTAGAACCAGGCAGAATCTTAGCTTTTGTTTCAGCTGTCAAATACTCATCAAGCGGAAGCAGTTTATCTGCATTGACCAGTTTTCTGGCAGTACCTGCTCCCCAGTAATAGAATACATCGATACCGCTCGCATCCCCTGTAAACTCCGCAGCAATCTTGGTCTTATAAGCTTCTGTATCCAATGTCTGGGTAACAATCTTCACATTTGGATTCTCAGCCATATAATCAGCAACCGCATCATCATAAAGGCGCTTCAGCTCCATGGTATCATTCGCCCACTGGTGCCACACATTTAATATTACTTCGCCGCCCTCCGATACTACTGCATCGGCTGCTTTATCTGTCGTTTTGGCATCAGTACCCGTGCTGGCAGATCCGCATGCTGTTAATAAAAGCATGGCCGCCGCGGTACCTATGCTGATCATTCGTTTTAATGGTTTTCTTTTCATACCTGTCTCCTCCTGATTAAATGTTAACTAGAGTATACTGGTATTTTTAAAAAACCTCAATTCAATATCTTGTAGCAAAAGGTAAATATTTTTACTGCTTTTATTTTTTACCTGTCTTAAATTCTTTAACGGTCAGGCCGGTCTGTTTCTTAAAACAAATGCTGAAGTAATGTGCTTCCCGGAATCCGATTTTTTCAGCAATCTCGTATACCATCAGATCTGTGGTTTTTAATAAACGGATGCTTTCATCGATCCGCAGCTTCATAATATACGCGATGATGCTGATCCCCTGCTCCTTTTTAAACATCCGGCTCAAATAGCTTTCATTGGCATATATATTGGACGCAATAGTTTTCAGGGACAGTTCAGGATCGCATAAATGATCCTCAATATACTGCAGTGCCTCTTTGACCACTTTGTTCTCTTTTTTAACTTTCAGCTTATCATGATAATCGGTAATTTGAATTACAATATCTCTGGTAAATCTGATGATTTCATCTAACGTCGAATGGTTCTGAATCAGCTGATACAGCTCCTCCCCGCCGGTTAATTCAGTTATATCCAGGCCGTATTTATTCAGGGTTCCTCCTGCTTTTGACAGCAGGTCCGTCGCATTCAGGCGCAGATATTCTGCATTGGCATTACCGGACCGTTTTAGGACTGTGGAAAAATTGCTTATGAACTCCTCCACCTGTTCGTAGATACAGTTGCTTATCGCAAATATAAAACGGTCCCAGTCAAGATCGCCGATCGGGGCATCATGGGACATTATCTCCTGATATGTTTCATAGGAAATAAACTGGTTCCTTCCCAGCAATACAGAGGCACCACAGGCATTTTCTGACTGGTAAAATGAATTGGATATTCCGTCATAGCCGGTGTTCAGATCACTCATGCCGATAGTCGTCTCCAGCTCCAGCTGATTATCAATTTCCTGATGCAGCCGGATACCGGCTTCCTTTGCCGCTGCAGCATCCCGCTCCATAAAAAACAGCAGTATGTTATTCATATAGTGTACAAAATATAAGGCATCAGCCCAGTTCTGCTGACGGATCAGGCTGAGTATTTTATCCGTATGCAGATGGTCCGGTTTATTCAGTATCTTTATATTGATACACACAGACTGGTCAGCCAGCCTGCTGCAATCGTACATCATCAGCCGGCGTTTTGCCTCATCTTCAGGAATACGCCGTTCAACCAGGCGCTGAAAAAAACTTTCCATCAAAACATCCCGGTCAATCAGAATATTCTTTTTAAGTTCCCTGATTTCCTGATTCTTTTTATCTTCTTTTTCGATTTCTGCCTTCAGCCGCTCGATGGCATTGGCAATGACCAGCACATTAATCGGCTTCAGCAAAAAATCTTCCACACCTAATTTGACTGCCTGTCTTGCATATTCAAATTCACGGAAACCGGTGATAATGATAATCCGGCATTCCGGATACAACGCCCTGATTTGTTTTGTAAGTTCCAGCCCGTCCATACCAGGCATATTAATATCCGTCAGAATAATATCCGGCTGGCGGATCCTGGCAAATTCCAGGGCTTCTGCCCCGGACTCGGCTTCGCCGATTACTTCCAGGCCATGTTCTTCCCACTGATAGCCATTCCGGATCAGTACCCGCTCCAACTTCTCATCATCAACGATCAGTACTCTTAAGCTCATGAATATCCCCTCCAGGACTTTAATACAGACTAACACTTCAGTTCCGGCATCCGGTTCACTGATGATGCGGTGTTCTCTCCATCTCAAACCAGCGGATTGCTTTTATTAATACTCAACAGGGATTTGAATTTCCATTAGGTTATCTAACCAGTGTAGCGTCTGATGAAAATAACCTCTTTTTACAGCAAGGTAACAACACCTACATAATTGAAATGAATTTGGCTGACATTATACAATTATTAATACGCAAACTACTCCAATAAATAAAAACAATTCGGCACATTCATAATACAATCTGTGCTGTATATACTGTTGCAAAGAATTGGAGCATTATTCTGGACACATTAAGCAACGGTGTAACCATAACTAAGAAAACACATGACCGGATCAATGATACCGGCAAACACTATCATGTGAACGCATATTCCGAACATAAGGATATCCCCACCCAATTCAAAGTATCTTTCAATCTGGCATTGTGGCATACCGTGAAGAGCAGCTGGAAGAACGCCTTTCCTTGGGTGATGCCTGGGAAATCTATTAAATCCCCCCCCCAAAAAAAAATGAGACGTTAGTCAAGTGTTAGTCAAACGCTATTATCACTCTATTTCGAACTGATTTTAAGCAAACAAAAAACCTCGCAGGCCTTATGCTTACGAGGTTTTTTATACGTGCGTGAGAAGATTCGAACTCCCGACACCTTGGTCCGTAGCCAAGTGCTCTATCCAGCTGAGCTACACACACATATTATATGGCTGCTTTTACTAACATAAATTAGTTCGGCAACGTTATATAGTATAGCGTATATACTCCAGCTTGTCAAGCATGTTTTTATCTTACTCAGCTTATTTTCATTTCATCTCATACCGTTTATTTTTTCGCCTTCCGATAAAAAGTATCCTCCATCGGCAGATCCGTCCTCAGCTTATGATCCATCGCATAATAAGCCCCCTGTGCCGCCGGAGCTGTCGGAATCGTGGCTATCTCACCGATCCCCTTTGCACCATAAGCAAAATTCAGCAGCTCTTCTTTTTCAATATAAATCGCATGAATATCCGGAATCTGATGAGCCCGCATCAATCCCAGGGTACCATACTTAGCCTGAGGCACGGAATCCTTCAACGGGAAATCTTCAGTCAGGGCATACCCTAATCCCATCAGTACACCGCCTTCAATCTGTCCCTGAATAGCAATCGGATTAACTACCTTTCCTGAGTCGTGCGCGGCATAAACTTCAGCCACTCTGCCATCGTCATCCAGAATCACCACATGAGTGGCAAAACCATAAGCTATATGGCTCTTTGGATTCTCCTTATCAGAAGACAGCGAATCAGTAGGATCAAAGAATTCCGCAAAAAATTCCCGTCCGTTCAGTTTTGCCAGATCGCCGCCAGCCTCATCCAATGCTACCTTCAGCTCAGCGGCCGCCATCCGTACAGCCTCTCCGGTGATCAGTGTCTGCCGTGATCCCGAAGTGGTTCCTGAGTCAGGTGCAAGTTCCGAATTGCTGCCCATATTTTTCACCTGTTCAAGTTTTACGCCAACAGCCTCAACTACCATTTGAATAAATACTGTCGAACATCCCTGTCCGATATCAGAGGCAGCGGCATAGATCTCGATCCGGTTATCATTAACGATCAGCTTCGCCCGGCCTTTATCCGGCAGACCAACTCCAACCCCGGCATTCTTCATCGCACAGGCAATTCCGGCACGGCCCGGATTATTCTCATATACTTCCCTGACAGCTTCCAGCGTCTCTTTTAATGCCGTCGAGCAGTCTGCAATCTGACCATTAGGCAGAACCTTGCCTGGTTCAATCGCATTGCGGTAGCGGATCTCCCATGGTGATATGCCCACCATCTCTGCCAGCAGATTGATGTTGGATTCCAGGGCAAACTCACTCTGACATACACCAAAACCTCTGAATGCACCTGCCGGAGGATTATTGGTGTAGTAACCAAAACCTCTGATATCAGTATTCTGATAACAGTATGGTCCGACAGAATGCGTACATGCACGTTCCAGTACCGGCCCGCACAAAGAAGCATAGGCTCCTGTGTCAAAGTTTATCTCACAGTCAAGCGCGGTAAATATACCATTCTCATCACAGCCCAGAGTAAATGTTCCTTCCATCGGATGACGTTTCGGATGGAAATTCAGCGACTCCTGACGGGTCAGCTTAACCTTAACTGTTTTTCCTGTCTTTAACGCCGCCAGCACCGCCAGATGCTGTACCGAAACGTCCTCTTTACCGCCGAAACCTCCGCCAACCAGCTTATTCTCCACCACAATCCGTTCCGCATCCCAGCCAAGCATAATTGCAATCTCATGCCGGGTATCGTAAACTCCCTGATCGGATGTGTACACTTTTACCCCGTCTTTATAAGGAAATGCAACCGCACACTCCGGTTCCAGAAAAGCATGCTCTGTAAATGGCGTGGTATAGCTTTTTGTTACCACATACTTCGATTCCGCCAGTGCTTTTTTAGCATCGCCCCTGGTCACGTGACGGGTCTGGCAGAGATTGCCCTTTTCATGAATCTTCGGTGCCCCTTCAGCTCTTGCTTCCTGAATGCTGCGCACTGGTTCCAACGGTTCATAGTCAACTTTGACCAGCTTTTTCGCCTTCTCCAGCACTTCTTCTGTCTCTGCCACAACCAGACAGATCGCATCACCCATCATCCTGGTGATATCACCCCTGGCAATAAACACATCCCAGTCCTGCTGGATATGTCCCACCTTATTATTCGGCACGTCCTCTGCTGTCAGTACCGCCAGTACGCCCGGCAGTGCCAATGCTTTTGACGCATCAATATCAAGAACTCTGGCTCTGGGATATTTGGAACGGACAGCTGATCCATGAACCATGCCCTCCATCCTGATATCATCGGTATACTCGCCATAACCCAGCACTTTTTCACGGACATCAACCCGGAAAGCCCGTTTTCCTATACCAAACTCATCGCCTTTTTCCAGATCCGGACAGATCACCTCATCTCCGCGGATAATCGCGGCTGCTAACTGAATGCCCTCGATAATCTTTTTATATCCGGTACAACGGCATATATTTCCCTTTATCGCAACCTTGATATCCTGCTCTGTAGGATCCGGAATCCGGTCAATCAATGCCTTTCCTGCCATCACCATACCGGGGATACAAAAACCGCATTGCACTGCCCCTTTATTTCCAAAAGCATAAACAAAGGCTTCTTTTTCTTTCTCGTTTAAGCCTTCTACTGTCAGAATATTTCGTCCGACTGCTTTTTCAGTTGTAAGTACACACGATTTGATTGCCTTGCCGTCCACAATAATGGTACAGGTCCCGCAAGCGCCTTCGCTGCAGCCATCTTTCACGGAAGTCAGGTTTAAATCTTCTCTCAGATATTTGAGAAGTGATTTCTTTTGTGTTGTTTCGCACAAAGTACCATTAACTGTGAAACAATACTTTTCACACATATTACTTACGCCTCCTTTAACTTCTGACCGTATCCCCTGACGGTAAATATCCCGTCAGCATCTACAATCACATTACGCGGACATTTTACTGCACACATCCCGCATGCGACACACAGAGCCGGATCAATGACTGCACAATTGTCAGTCACTGAGACTGCCCCGACCGGACAATTCCGTTCACAGATACCACAAGCGATACAACTTACCGAGCAGACATTTCTGGCAGCACTGCCCTTATCCTGATTGGAACAACGCGGCATTATAGTATTCTCCGATGATATCATCTGAATCAGCCCTTTAGGACAAATCTTTACACATTGGCCGCACCCTTTGCACAGATGATCTGCTACTTCAGCAACGCCCAGATCATTAATCTGTATTGCATTAAATTTACATGTTGATACACAACTTCCCTGTCCCAGGCACATTCCAGCACACCTTCCGGATACTGCTCTAATACCCCGGTACAGTCCCCGGTTAATTCCGCCGCGCCAATCTTTCGTTTCGCATTGTTTCCACCCTGACACAAAACGACTGCTGTCTTCTTTGCTTTTCTTTTTCTGCTGTTTTCCAAGAATAATCCAACCTCCTTTTATACCCCACCTGCCGGTGCATCATGATAACAGACCAACTGCATCCCCACTACAGCTGCGATGCCGCCCGCTATGGACTCCTGACCCTATACATCGTTTATTTTTTAACCATTTCGACCGTTATTTTTATCAATAAACGGTTATTAATATCTCTATCTTACCACAAGTTTAACAAAAATCAATAGCTGATCCTTACTTTTTTTTAGAATACCTAATTTTTTTTGTTATTTACTGTTATTCAACTTTTTTCAATAAGCAGATACTGAAAGAGCCGGTTATTCGTTAACATAATAAAACAGACTGCATACCAGCAAAATCCCCGGATTAGGGAATTTCACCGTTATGCAGTCCTGTAATTTTTTAATCAGTAAGGTAATGTTATTGCAGACCCGCTAAATAGTTGATAAACTGCTGCGCCGTTCGGCCTGATATTCCGCCGTGGCTCAGCTCCCACTTATTCGCTTCCGCACACAACGCTTCCTCCGTCATATTAATCCCGGCTTTCGCAGCCAGTTCCACTACAATGTGGAAATACTCTTTCTGGGTCGGCTTCGAATAGTTAATGCTGACACCAAACCGGTGGAACAGCGACAACTTCTCTTCCAGAGTATCAGAGCGGTGCATACTGTCTGAGGTCTCCATATCATCCCGGTCACTCCAGTTTTCCTTGATCAGGTGGCGCCGGTTCGAAGTTGCATAAATTAAAATATTATCCGGCCGGGTCTCAACTCCGCCTTCAATTACTGCTTTTAAAAATTTATATTCGACCTCAAATTCTTCGAATGACAAATCATCCATATAAATAATAAACCGATAATTGCGGTTCTTAATCTGAGCGATGATCGCAGACAGATCCTTAAACTGGTGTTTGTAAATCTCTATCATACGCAGTCCGGAATCATAGAATTCGTTCACAATCGCTTTTATGCTGGTTGACTTTCCAGTCCCGCTATCGCCATAAAGCAACACATTATTGGCCTTTTTCCCAGACACAAAAGCACGCGTATTGTCAATCAGTTTTTTCTTCTGCAGTTCATATCCGATCAGATCATCCAGCATCACCGTATCCATATTGTTAATCGGACAGAAACTGACCTCATTATTGTCTCCTGAAAGAATACGGAACGCCTTATTGAGGCCAAACATCCCAACTCCATATGCCTTATAAAAATCCGTCACTGCAGCAAAAAACTCATCTTCATTCTTTGCCTGTTCCAGCTTACGGCTGAGTGCCCGCACCTTGGTGCTTACATTTTTATTGTACATCAACTCACTTTTTACAATTGCTTTGTAATCAGATATCCTCGAAAAACAATCGACTCCCAGAAAACGCTCCAGCTGGCCAAAATCATACTGGAATAATTCCTGAAATGCTTTAAAATCACTTTTGGCAAATACATTAACACTGCCTTCTTTCGCACCGGTTTTCTCACAGGTGATACTAAACGGATTCTCATTGGTTATCAACAGATAAGTCAGGTAATTGTGCCATAGATTTTCATCAAAACCATAATCAGTCGCCACCTGCAGCAAATGCCTGATCTGAGTTAATGAACGGGCCAGCAAATCCTCTTTCGTTTGGCTGCCTTCATCCATACACCGGATGATATCACCAAGTTCCATCAAAATAGAATCTTTTGGCATATCACCGTAAATCAATAATCGCGAAACAATCTTATACATAGGTGTCACCCCTGCTCATAATTAGTATATTTTTATCCTTTAAGTATAACGCAGATTCACCGATTGGTAAAGTTCATTAGAAATTGACCGTTTATCTTAAGGAAACGTTTATTGAATAAATGTAAAATATTGGATATAACATATTTAGATATTTGCAATTAAATGGAAATCGGAGGAATTCTGGTGAGAAAAGTAACTTTTATATTATGTGCCATTACCATCGCAGCTGGTATGACCGGATGCGGAAAACAGATAACAGGGTCTAATGTCAAACACTTAGACCGCAGTCCCAATTCACTTACCTTAACCGCTGCAGCACTACAGGGACCGGGACAGTCCGGATCATCGAAGGGAGCATCTGCAAACAATGAAGAACAGATTTCCCGCAGCTTCATCAAACTGGCTGATAGTACCATCACGCTGCCGATCCCCTATCAGCAGATGACTCAGGATGGTTGGGCACTGACAGACGCAGCCCTGGCAGCAACCGATATCATTCCTGGCAACATGGAGGATGGCTTTTTATATAAAGGAAATACCTTAATAAAAATAACCGCAGGAAACTGTGACGAAAAAAGTAAACCTATGTCAGAATGTACCATATTAAGTATTCAGTTTACAAAAGACGATATCCGGGACATGGATATGCAGATCGAACTGCCGGAAGGTTTATTAATTTCCCTTGATACCAGACCTTCTGACATAAAAACCATCTATGGAGAGGAAACCGGTAACTCCCGGCATGATTCCAGCGATATCCGCTTTTACGATTACGCTTTATCCAAAGATGAAAGTTTCTCATTTGGTTTTTATGATTACGAACCGTATTCCATTGAGTACCTGACATACTCCAACTATAAACCATTAAACACCAGAAGACAGCTGATCCAGGATCAGGACTCCCAGTCTTTTGATCCGCCCACACCGGAAGTCGCTGCCTATCAGGTCCCTTCCGAACTAGGTACAGATATTACCAGCCGTATTGTCGAATTCGGCGGTGATTTGTATCAGTTCCCGATTCCGGTATCGGCCCTTATTGCGAACGGCTGGCACCTTGCTGCTGACGATCCCGGCAAGATCGCCCCCGGAGAATCTGCCAATATTATGCTGACCCGGGGACTTGATACTATATATGATTTCGCGTACAACTACAGCAGCGTGCCAACCACCAGAAACAATTTATTTATCGACACCATGTCATCCGGCTATGAATACGAGGGTATGGCCTTACCCGGCCAAATCAAAGCAGGCAGCACCAGAACCCAGGTAGAACAGGTTCTCGAAGGAACCAACTTCTCATTCACTGCGGAATATAACAGCGGAGTAGATGAATATCGTGTAACAATACCCGGCAGTACCCGTTTTGTCTGCATCTGGGTCGAATCCGATACCAACCTGGTTTCAGCTGTATACGTCAGTATGGAGACGAATGTCACAGAATAGGCCGCCAAATAAGAATATTACCAATTTGAATCGCCTTTGACCTTGCCCTTTATTTATACAGGATGTATGTTAGCGGATGGTGCAAAATGAGCGTTCCCCGCCCCGGCCTCCGGAGCTGCTAACAGCCTTGAATCAAGCGCATTTGGAGGAGGATTAGAACTACTTAGCTTTCAGGACAATGTGTTATGCCGGTACGCAGACGACTGTTTGAGCGGCTGCCCTTGCCGCGAGTTTAGCGGAGTACCGGCATGTTTTTAACATTTTCCTGAAAGTTTAGTAGTTCTTATTCTCTGAAACGGCGCCTGATTCAAGGCTGTTAGCGGCTCCGGAGGCCGGGGCGGGGAACGCTCATTTTGCACCATCCCCTCTCAATCATCCCTCCTTTTTCCATAATCCATGAAGATTACAGTATTCATAAACGGTATAACCCAAATCCGGATCTATAATAAATGTTGCCTTTGGTTCATCAGCCGGTGTCAGATTCACGATCTGTAATTTATTATCCTGTTCTACCGCAATCCAAGTGATATAGTGCGGTTCTGTCATCGGATGTTCTACTTCACCAACAGTTACTTCCATGATATTGCCCTTCACTACCACATAAGGTACATGTTTTTCCTGTGCGGCATCCGTTACACCTGCCTGAACTTCTTTCATTTCCTCACCACAGCAGGTCATCGGTGCGCCTGAGTCGTGTAATACTAATACCTGATTTTTACAGTGTCTGCATTCTTTTATCATCATAAATTTATTCCCTCCAACATTGTTTACTTATTTGATGGCCTAAGTATAACAGATAAAAAAATGTCTTACTGTGATATTGTCACATTACCCGTCCGGCCGTTTTTACCCAACCAGAGCCTCCAGTCTTTTAATATCAGTTAACTCAATCTTTCCTCTGGACAGCTCTATCATTCCATCACCTTTAAAATATTTAAGGATGCGGGTTACCACCTCACGGGCAGTTCCCAGATCCCTGGCAATGGCTTCATGGGTAACAGCGAGCGTCGTTGTCCCTTCATCATAATACTGGCCCAGCAATGCCTGGGCGATCCGGCTGTCCATATTCTTAAACAGAATCTGCTCCAGCGTCCACATAACATCGGAAAAACGAGCCGAAAGCAGCTGGTTGGTATAATTGGAAAAAGCAATCGACTGCTCCACCAGACGTTTATATAGTACAGTAGGAACAATCAGGACACGGGTATCCTTCTCTGCTTCAATATGTATATCGAACTGAATATTTTTCATCACACAGGCCGCCGAGAACAGACAGATATCATACTCATATAAACGATACAACGTAACTTCCTTGCCTTCCTCCGAGATCATAAAACTTCTCAGTCTGCCGTCCTGCACCAGGATAAGTCCCAGACAGTTTTCCCGGGAAGGAATGATAATACTCCCTTTTTCCATAATCCGTTCTGATGAAAAATTCTCCAGATCCGACTGCTGTTCATATGTTAACTCATTCCAAAATGGAAAAAAGGCCTCTGCCGACGGTAATTTCTGATCCATAAAAAATCCCCCTCTCCTATCCCTATAAAAAGAGTATAGTTGTGAGAGGGGGTTGGTGTCAAGTGCTCCTGGCATACAGACGGTACCCGCCGGCCAGATGTTTTACTTCAAATCCACTTGATGCCAGAATCCGCAAAGCTGTGTAGCTTCGTTGTCCGCTATGACAATAGAGATATACGGTACGTTTAATATCCAGTTCACCTTGCCGGCTGCGCAGCTGATCGAGCGGGATATTGACAGCCCCTTCAATATGCCCCATGGCATATTCTGCCGCAGTTCTGACATCAACCAGCTGTGCTCCATCTTTTTTAAGCTGCGCCAAGTCATTCCAATGGAATTGCTTCGCTCTGCCTGCCAATAAATTCTCAATCATAAATCCTGCTATGTTGACCGGATCCTTCGCTGATGAAAACGGCGGCGCATATGCCAATTCCAGCTCCGCCAGATCATAAGCTGTCATACGATGGCGAACAGCAACTGCCAGTACATCAATCCGTTTATCAACACCCTCCTTTCCAATAATCTGGGCCCCAAGTATCCGCCCACTTGTAGTCTCAAACAATATTTTTATATTCAGAGGCATAGCCCCGGGATAATAATCTGCGTGAGAAGCCGCCGACAAATACACCTTGTCATATGAAATCCCCAGATTCCCGGCCGTCTCTTCATTGATTCCGGTCGTTCCGGCAGCCAGGCCAAATATCTTTACAATTGCACTGCCCTGGGTTCCACTGTATTCCCGCGGAATACCGGCTATATGGTCAGCTGCAATCCGTCCCTGTTTATTAGCCGGTCCCGCAAGCGGAGTATATACAGGCTGCTCAGTAACCACATTCTTTACTGCAATCGCATCTCCCAATGCATAGATATCAGGATCAGAAGTACGAAGATATTGGTCCACAAGGACTGCCCCCCGCTCATTGACCATTAGTCCGGCAGCTCCTGCCAGCCCGCTTTCCGGACGAACGCCGATACTCAGCAGAACAAGGTCGGTGTCAAGTTCTCCCTGATCCAGCTTTATATGCAGATGACTTTGCTGCGGCTCAATCGCCTGTATTCCGTTAGACAGTAAAAGCTCCACTCCATTCTGCCGGAGTTCATCATGCAGATCCAAAGCCATTTCCCGGTCAAGTGCCGCAATGACATGATCTGCCTTTTCTGCCAGAACTACATGAAGGCCCGCTTTCACCAGATTCTCTGCCATCTCAAGCCCGATAAATCCGCCGCCGACCACAAGAGCACGCTTTGGATTTTTCTTTTTAATATAGGAATCAATCCGATAAGTATCCGGGATTGTCCTCAGGGTAAACACCCGCTCATCATTTGCCCCGGGAAAAGGCGGCCGGACCGGTTCTGCCCCCGGAGACAGAATCAATTTGTCATAACTTTCAATATAAATCGTTTGATCTTTTAAATTAACAATCTCAATCTGTTTTGCTGCCGGATCAATACGTACCGCTTCCTGCATCGTCCGCACCTCCAGATTAAGACGTGTGTTTAAACTTTCCGGAGTCTGAACCGTCAGGGCACTCTTCTGAGTAATAACACCGCCTATATAATAGGGAAGGCCGCAGTTGGCATAAGATACATACGCTCCCCTTTCAATTATAATAATTTCTGCTGTTTCATCCAAACGGCGCAGTCTCGCTGCTGCTGATGCGCCACCTGCCGCACCACCTATAATAAGAACTTTCACTTTAGACCTCCTGTGTACAATCAATCATGTTTCACATCTTTGATTATATAATACAGGATGTCAGTTATTTTATCTGTGACAAAATCACAGGTATCCGGGTTTATGCTGTCCGGCAATCACTGTCAGGAAAAGCCTCTGATTCGTCATGCAGCCGTCTGTTCATTTTAAATGCGAAAATACTGCACAATACCACAGACAGAATATCCGCAGCCGCCTGTGTGAAGATCAGGCCATCCATGCCAAAAAAGCGGGGAAGTATCATAATCAGAGGAATAAAGAAGATCCCCTGCCGGCCAATGCTGAGCAGACCGCCCTGCTTCGCCATTCCGGTTGCCATAAACAAAACCGTATATACAATCTGATAACCATAAAATACAAACAGAACCGCATTAATCCGAAGTGCCCTGCTGCCTATACCGATCACTGACATGTCGCTGCTGAAAGCTGAAATAATCTGAGGTGCGAAGATTAACATCAGCAGTGCTGATATACCGCAAAACCAGGTTGCCCATTTTAGTATTGTGTGTACCGCCTCATTTAACCGGTCATAAAGTTTTGCCCCGTAACTGAATCCGGCAACCGGCTGAAAACCACGCATAAATCCAAATACAACATAATTTCCTACGGTAAGTACTCGAATGACCACCCCCATAGCCGCAACAGCTGCATCACCATAGTTGCTGGCTGCTGTATTTGTCAGTGCCGTTGAGGCACTGACCAGAAGCTGAAAGACCAGGCCCGGTATTCCTACCTTCAATATCTCTGTATACATGGTTCTGTCAGGTGCAATATTACGGATTGAAAATTCCAGTGCGCCTTTCCTGCCAACCAGATACCACAGATAAATCAGTGACGTAACAGCCTGGGATATCACAGTTGCCACTGCCGCTCCCTGTACGCCGTATCCCAAGGTATAGATAAAAACAGGATCCAGCACGATATTCAAACCACCGCCGACTATCATCGCTGTCATCGTCAGCTTCGCCGCACCTTCCGATATAATCGTATGATTAACTGTTACATTAAAGATGTTAAAGATGGAACCGGCAATATAGATTACACCATACGCCTTTGCATACGGCAAAATAGTATCCGTTGCACCTAACGCCGATAACAGCCGGTCCATACTGCAAAGGGCCGCTATGATACATAAAACACCGGTCACCAGACTGGTAAACAATGCGGTTGAAGCGGTCTTATCTGCCCGCTTCCGGTCACCTTCCCCAAGTAAGCGTGATATATAAGAGGCCGCCCCGCTGCCAAACGTCATTCCCAGCCCGATGATGATTTGCCCGATCGGAAATGCAACCGCAACAGCTGCCATCTGACTGGTCCCCAATCCTCCGACAAAATAAGCATCCACGACATTATACAGGGCACTGACAAGCATCCCGATCATGGCCGGAAGACCTAATTTAAGCAGGACCCTGGGGACCTTCTCGTTTCTGATTAATTCTAATTTTGTGTCGTTCATCTGCATAGATAAAACTCCTCTCTGATTGTTTTTATATTCAATGCCAGGGCATCTGAATAACGTTTCATCCTTTGACGCTTTCAATGAACATCAATCAATGACGGATATTCATTCTTATTTTATTTTTTTACCCTGATGATCATCAGACTACAATCATCAGGGCATTCTTTATTGTTTTACTTTGCAAAGATCATAGATATATCCGCGAACCTGCTTAATTCTATCTTTTAATGGATGGTCCTCAAAATTCACCGGATTCGTCGGTGACAGCCATAAAGCCACCTGACCATACAACATAAACTGTGTCATAAATTCCGGATCTTCCACCGATATTTCACCTGTTTTATTAAGCTCGGCAATCTCCTTACTGATAAATGGGGTCAGGTATTTAAACATTTCTATGCTGAGCTGCAGATGAAATGTCTCATTGCCGGCAGAATGGAAAAACTCGTGATGTCTGCTGTTATCCTCTTTTGTCAGCATCACTTCACAGAACATATCCAGGCGCTCCTTAAAGTTCCTGCTGCGATCTGTGACCACTGCAATAAAATCCTGGCACGACTCTTTCGCATATTCTTTAACCGCCGTATCAAAAATCTCCTGTTTGGAAGAAAAATACCGGTAGCAGAGACCGGGTACTACATTCATTGCTTTTGCAATATCTGCAATTGAGGTGGCATCGTATCCCTTCTCCCGAAACAGCTTCATTGCCGTATCCAGGATCTCCTGTTTCCGAACCTCCGGGTCTTTTAACACTCTTGTCACATTCAAATCCTCCTTCAGCTTAAACACAATATAACACATCAATGAATATATGTCAATGAATAATATTCATTCTCGAAATTTTGTTCAACAACTATCCAGCCCGTCATATCCGGAGACCGCCCGCTGCTTCCGGGTAATTTCCGGAAACAACGGGCGGCTCTCTCTTTTATGCATCAAACAACAAACCAAAAATCTCTGCCACTGCCTTCATCTGATTACTCCGTTTCCCGGTCGTTACAATCACATGATGAGAACGAATACTCTCCATCAACCGGTATCCGTCAGGAACGCGGATCAGGCCGCCGTTGCGACAATCAGAGCCGGGATACTGCACATAATCTTCCAGCACGCCCTTTTCAACCCAGATCCCCTTATAATCCGAATGCAGCTTGCACAGTGTTATATCGCCCTTCTCCACCTCTGCATCAATCACAATCGAGTCCTCCCCGACAATATCCCAGGAATGCCATCCCAGCACCGGCGGCCTGAGCACCCACTTCGTACACATCGGCCGGGCAATACATCCCAGATATCCGCAATGAACCAAAAGCGCATGGTCATCCGGGTCTTCCACATCCGGAAACTCCTGAATCTTCTCATGTGACAATGCCGGCATACCGGACAGGAACGGATAGATATTGGTCGTAAAGATCGCACTGTCAATCGTACTGCCGATCAGATACTGCGTCATCAGAGCCGATGTATCACTCTCGCAGATCCACATCACCCCACGGTCCTGATACAACAGACTCCAGGCCAGACAAGGTGTTGTATCGCTGTAAAAACCTTCATTCAGACAGTTCACACCACAGCCGACTACATCGCCTTCCGCATCCACTTCATCACGTATCGCCATAAACAGCTTAATCGATGCCAGCACCGGCCTGGCATAAGGCACATCCTCATCAAACTGCCAGCGTTTCAGCTCTTCCCGTGCCGCTTCATCACTAATCGCGCGGGCCGCTTCCCCAAGCGCCTTAAATGACCGGTGAACAATCGTAATGCCAAATTTATCTTTAATCGTATTGATATTCTCATCATTCCACCAGTAAAAGATCTTAAACTGTTCCGGGATCAGCCCTTCCCCTTTCGAATCATGGAATACCATAAACTTCTGGTGTTTCATCGCCCGTTTCAGTGCCAGCGATTTAAAGATCGTCTTCGCCAGCTCCACACTATGCGGATTAAAGACCTGAAGGCCCTTTTGTTTCATATATGCCACAGCTTCCCAGTCAAACATCAGGGAAACGCCCACCGTTGTCGTCAGAACAATCACCGGCAGCGAAATCGTCTCCAGCAATCGATCAATGTCTGTATACACATTCGTCCACATCACCGGAAAGATCACCGCATCCGCTTCTGCCTTTATCTCCTCCCCGGCCATCTGCGGCTCCAGGAAGTCAACCTCCTCCGCATATATTTCTCTCAAAGCATCTAATATCCTGTAAAATTCCTTCTCCTCAGCATCGACAAACCGCAGCGGAATAATTCTCGCTTTCTCCTTATTCATAACCACGCCTCCATTGTATGTTTCTACAGCACCTTACAGTACTCAACCTTTTCGCCGCCTGCCGCCCGGGTCAGTATATAAGCAAAACCATGATCCCAGAATTCCGGCACCTGTTCGATTCCTTCAATAATCTCCATTCCGGCTGCCTTTGCCGCCGCCAGTTCCTTTTCCAGATCCTCAACTTCATAAGCAATATGGTCAATCCGGCCGCCATTTGCTTCAATATCCCTGGCTTCCTTACTCCCGTCCGGACGCTGAATCAGTTCACACAAAATACCACTCGCTTCATTAAAAACAAAGATCACCCGGCTGCCGCCGACCATAAACTCCGCCCGCTTAACAAACCCAGATTTCTCAATGTACCACCGGCTGGCCTCATCCACATCCGGAACAAGAATTCCAATATGCTGTAAATTCTTTATAGTAACCATAATCCCTCCTTTTCAAAATCCCGAATCACCCTTTAACAGCTCCCGCCACAGCCCCACCTTCAATCTTCTCTTGAAACAGCAGATAGATAATCAGAATCGGCACAATCGACATCACAATCGCCGCAAACATAGGCCCGTAACTGGTAAACCGTTCACCCTGCAGTCCCAGCAGCCGCACCGATATCGTCTTCATCGACTTGGTACTGAGCAGGGTATTGGCAAATACCAGTTCATTATAAACCGTCAGAAACGCCATAATCGCCCCGGTAAAAATCCCCGGCTTCGCAATCGGAAAAATGATCTTAAACACAATACCAAACGTACTCGCTCCATCCATAATCGCCGCCTCATCCAGTTCCTTGCTGATGTTCTGAATAAAACCGGTAATCAGATAAAAACTCATCGGAATATTAATTCCCGCATACAGAAAAATCATCGGCAGATACTTATCACGCATATGAAAGGTAGTAAACATCGTAACCACCGGAATCAGCATCGCATAAGGCGGAATCATCAGCCCCAGCAGATAATAAAGCCGCAGAAATGTCGTTCCCCGAAGCATTTTTCTTGCCACCACATACGCCGCCATCGTCACAAACAGCACAACCACCAGACAGGCCCCGGCAGAAAAGATAAACGAGTTCGCCACCGCCCGCAGAATCTGTACATCAAAGATGGCTGAGGTATAGTTCTTCCATTCAATCACCGATGGCAAAGCAAACATCGTATTCCAGATTTCATTATTATTTTTAAATGAGGAAACGATAGTGAAGTATACCGGATAAATAAAAATGAAGCAAAACAGGACTGCAAACAGCCAGTACACGACTTTACCGATTGTCCATTTTCTCATTCTGTGTCCCCCCTTAGTCATCTCTGTTCGCTCTTGCAAACAGACCGGTCAGTAATACACTGGCTAAAAATGAAGTTATGATCAAAAATGATCCCATTGCATTCGAATAGCCGTAGTTGTTGTAGGTAAAAGCATTTTTATACAGCAAAGTTCCGAACACTTCCGAAGCATTGCCCGGCCCGCCGCCAGTTGTAACATAAACCATCTCAAACGTCGTGATCGAACCGATAATACAATTTAACGCAAAGATCTGGAAACTGCTCTTTAACAACGGAACGGTGATATAACGCAGCCGCTGCGCCGATGATGCCCCGTCAACTGTCGCTGCCTCATATACATCTCGCGGAATTCCGGTAATCCCAGCCGAAAATATCAGCATATTAAAACCGGCATAAGTCCACGCATTGATAACTGTAATTGCATAAATCGCATAAGTTTTATTGCCCAGGAAATTGACATTGATATGATCAAATCCAATCGCCTCAAACAAAGTCGCGACCGGGCCGCCTTCCGGATACAGCAGAAAATACCACATCAGGGCAATTGCCGTCCGGCTGATAACCTGAGGCATGAAATAACTGGTCTTTAAGATCCTTTTTCCTCTTCCCTCCGACTGAATAACCGTTGCCAGGAACAAAGAAACCGGTAAGAGCAGAAAGAAACCTGACAGAATAAAAATCCCTACATTCCTCGCCGCCACCAGAAAACGCGGGTCACGGAACAATGCCGCGAAATTCCTCAGCCCTACGTATTCCAGCGGTGAACTGGGAATCCCGTTCCATTTAAACAGGGACAGACGAAATACTGAAATCATCGGATATATAAATATAAAGGAGTACAGGATGAATGCTGGCAGACTTAGCAGGATACTCTCTAATTTTCTTTTTTTGTTTACGATACCAAGCAAGTGGATACACCTCTTTTCTAAAATTATTGTGGGGATGTCGCTCATAGTGGTAGAGGAGAACGTGGGACGTTTGGTTGAACCGGAATTGATTCCGTTCTCTCGGCGAGGTGGTTCTAAGGCTGCAGCAAGTAATTTTCAGCGGCACCGGGGCCAGTTGCGCCAAACTTTTTATAACTTTGACGCGCCGGGCCCCTGGAATTCAGCTTTGGAGAGCAGAATTCCTCCGCTGAAAATCACTTGCTGCAGCCTAAGAACCACCGTCACCTCGTTCAATGTCACCAATTCCGGTTCAACCAAACGCCCCACGTTCTCCCAGCAACTATGTTGGCTCCATTTAGTAAAAAACAAAACCATGTTTAAAGTGAAGGGGATGTCACAACTGAAATTATGTGACAGCCCCATAACTGATTAGATTCTGTTTAATTAGTCGCTGTTTTTACTGTGCTGCATTATATGCATCCACCTCCGCTTGGATACGGTCACCGATATCTTGTGCGCTGTCTCCGGCAAATAGGGAGGTTACTTCGGTTCTGACGATATCCATTAGTGATGCCATCGGGGAGAATTGTTCGATTTCTCCGATCATGTTGGTGGCATTGCCATAGTATTCGTTGAACTGAGTTGTTAACGCATCTGTGCTGATAACATTATCAAATGTTACGGGGTAGGTTCCGCCACCGTTTTGAAGTTCGTACAGGCCCTGCCAGTATTCCTGGGAGGAGAAGAATTTTAGTACGCGTACGGATGCTTCGTAGTTGTCATCGCCTGGTTTGGCTGACATTGCCATAAAGTCATCGGGGCCGCCCATCCACTCGTCTTTGAATTCCGGTTTAGCGGCAAACGATGGGAAACCTTTGCAGACAAGGTCTGATGCATTGCCAAATGTATTGATTGTGCCGATGTTCCAGGATCCGGAGAAAATGATTGCTGCTTCGCCATTCTCCAGTTTTGCCAGCTCGCCGTTGGCATCATAGGCCAGGTTGTTGCTGCCGAAGAGTCCGTCATTGTACCATTTTTCCATCATTTCGATTAAAACTACGGTTTCCGGATCATTCCACTTTGTAGTGCCGCTGATCAGGTCACCTTTTAAGGTGTCGCCGTAATACTTCATCGAAAGTGCTGTCAGAAAGTGACCGGCACGGTAATTATCCTTGGCTCCGAATGTCATTGGAATATAACCTTTTTCTATCAGAGCCGGTGCGGCTGCCTCGATATCTTCCCATGTTTCCGGCAGCTCCATGCCCATTTCATCAAAAATTGCCTTGTTATAGAAACAGCATACACCATAAGGAGTTGTCGGCAGACCATAGACGCCGTCAATATCAAATGCTGTGTAATCAACCGGTGCAAATAAAGCATCAATATAATTTTCTGTCCAGGCCGGATCTTCTGCAATTAAACCGGCAATGTCCGTTACAACACCGTTCTTAACGTAATCAACGTTAGCTGCATAACCTAAAAAGTTAAAGACTTCAATCGGATCACCGGCTGCTACTGCCGTTTTAAATAATGTATCCCGTGATTCCTCATCGGAGATAGAAACATCCTCAAGTAATATATCCGGGTTCTCCTGCTGGAACTTTGCTACCATATCCATAAAATACTTTTCCCTGACATTATCCGGATTGCTGAAACGGGTCAGAATCCGCACCTTTATCTGATTCTTGGAATCCTGGGCTGCCGGGGTTTCTGTCCTGGCTTCTGCCGTTGTCTGACCTGTGTCTGCTGTATTCGTCTCTTTCGTCTGTCCGCATCCTGTCAGGAGAGCGCCTGCAAGAACTGCTGATACCGCCAGTATACTTATTCTTTTTTTCATGACCTTCCCTCACCTTTTGTGCATTTCGTTTAACAGTTTCTCAATTTCACCATGGTGTTTATGTAATATAACTATATATAAAATACCACTCGTTTACAATTGAGATATTTCTTCCATTTTAGTAAAATTTTCTAACTCTTCTGGAATCAGAAATTTTTTTGATATGCATCGGCGATAACCCATACTGCTTTTTAAAACACCTGCTGAAATAGTATTCATCATGGTATCCAGTCTTTTCCGCTACCTCCTTTACATCCAGATCCTCGTCCAGCAGCAGCTCTCTGGCCTTCTCCATCCTTACCATGGTAATATACTGAATCATCGTAATCCCCATTGCTTTCTTAAAAACACCGCTCAGATAAGAAGTCGTCACAGCCAGCGCCCCCGCAATCTCGCTCTGATTCAGTCCTGCATCATGAAAATTCGCCCGGATATAGGTACAGGCCTGTTCCACAATCGGCAGACTTTTGCTCTCCACTGAAGTCCTGATCTCATTCTCCATCAGATGAAACAGGATGTTTTCACACCACTCCGCCATCTCCGCCACACTTTCCATATTGGACAATGCCTGTTCGATTCCATGATAGCCATGAAAAAAACGTTGAATATCCAGATCCGACATCACCCCCATATCAACCAGTTCCATAAAGAGACGGCTGACATTATGCAGAATACTTTCAAAGCTGCTCTCACGTGCCTGCATTTCCCCGAAAATCATCCGGACCAGCTCCTGACATCCGTCAAAGTCATTTTTACCGATACAGTGCTGCAAATCCTTCAGCTCCTGATAGGCGATTTTATAATGTACCTGCCTTCTGTCCTGCACGGCCTGATAGGCCAGCACATCCTGCTTCAATACCATGGCATTATTAATCGCTGAAAAAGCCTCCCGATAAGCCATCTGAAGCTCTGTTCCGGTCCGGTGAACCAGGCTGATCCCGCTTAGTACCGTGGCCCCCGTCTCCTGCCGCAGCCGTGAATTGATCTGCACGACACACCGTTTTATATAATCTTCCGGCAAATGATCCTCATAATGCAGAATCAGTGCCAGATAATCCTCATATATATCCCCGGTAATCAGCCGGCAGCGATCCGCCAATACTTCCCGGCTGATATCCTGAAACACCACAGCCTGCTGCCCCGGCTCCATCCCGTGCTTTATAAATGCCTCTGCCCGAAAAAGAATCATCACATACTTATCCGCCTCATCAATTCCCGCCTGACAAAGGCTCTCATTGATTGCCGGGACATCCTCGTCCCGGGCCATACCATGAAAATAATCACTGAACAACTTGGACTGCATCACGATATCAAGCTGGCCAAGCCGCACCTTCTGCCTTTTCTCTTCCCCGATTTTCTGCGCCAGCCGAAGCAGAGAGCCGGTAAATTCCTCCTCATGAATCGGTTTTAAGATATAGTCAAAAACACCGTTTTGCAGTGACTGCCTGGCATAAGTAAAGTCGCTGTGTCCGGTCAGAATAATCACATTGATCTCATATCCCCGGTCTTTGATCTCACGGGACAGTTCAATACCGGTCATCCCCGGCATTGCAATATCAACAATTGCCACATCATAATGTTTCAGTTCCATCAGCGCAAGCGCCTCTGCTCCGGTACCAGCCTCATCCTCAATCTGATACCCCATCTTTTCCCACTCAAAGCCAAATACAATCCGTTTGCGGATCAGCATTTCATCATCAACCACAATCACTTTCAGCATCTTCATTCCCCCCTTGCCGGCAGCACAATCCGGATTTTAGTCCCGACCGCCTGCTGAATAATGGTAATCCCATAAGCATCCCCAAAATAAAGCCTGATCCGTTCATTTGTATTTTTAAGACCAAAACTCTCCATATGAAATTCCTGTTCCGGCTGCAGTTCATCCAGTGACAGCAGGCCGATTCCCCGGCCATTGTCACTGATCTCCAGAATCACGTTACCGCCCTGCAAAAATCCCTCGATCGTAATCCGTCCCGGCTCCTGCATATGGGCAAATCCGTGATGAATCGCATTCTCCAGAATCGGCTGCAGCGTCAGCTTGGTAATATGGCAATTCCTGATCTCATCCGGGCAGTCAATCCGATATTCAAATTTTCCCGGATGGCAGATCTTCATGATCCGCAGATAGTTCACCGAGATCGCCAGTTCCTGGCTGATTTCAATTATTTCCCGCCCCTTATTCAATACTCCGCGGTAAAAATCAGACAGCAGACTGATCGTACGGATCGCCGTTTTCTTATCGTCCAACACAATCAGGCCACAGATACTTTCCAGAATATTATAAAAAAAATGCGGTGTCATCTGCATCTGAATCAGTGCCAGCTCCGACTCCCGCTTCTTCTGTTCGGTACTGACAATCTGTCTCATCAGCTGCTGCGTTTTATCAAGCATGCGGTTAAATTCACTTGCCAGAGTTCCGATCTCTCCACCATCCCGCACCTGTACCCGCTGCTCAAAATCCCCCTGGCCGATATTAACAATCGTTGCCGTAATCTTGCTCAACGGTTTGGTAATTGACACAATCAAAATCCGCGATATGTAAATATTGGCAAACAGCAGAAAAATACCGATCATCACATCGATGCACGCATACACCATAACATCCCGCATATAACTGGAAGTCGGCACCACATCAATAATCATCCAGCCAAATTCACTGTACGGCTTCTGAAAATAGAGATTCCTCTCCATCATCAGAATCTTTAATCCATTCACCGAATCTTCGCACATCAGGCTGCCATACCAGTCTTCCTGGTTCAGATCCTGATACAGCATGTCCGTCTCCATCGCTGAGATAATGGAGTCACCGGCAGCCAGATATACGGTACTGCCATTTTCCATAATCGGGCGGTAAAGTTCATAGACCACCTCATTCGGTATCTCAAGCTCCACCACCCCGATCAATTTTCCCTGTTCCTTATTGTAAACCTTCCGCAGATAACTGATACAGTCTTTAAACTCCGCTTCCTTTTTCTTGCGCCATGCACTTTTATGAATCGGCAGAACAGCCTCATTCTGACTGCCGGCCAGAAACTCAATTACCCGGTCTTGTTTGTCAGCCAGATATTCACCGGATACAAGCAGCCGGTCATCCGCATAACAATTTCCGTCCAGATCATAAAACACAATCGTGTTGTATTCCGTCCGCTGCCCGATCGTACTCATTATCATGCTCTGCATCAGCTTATATTTCCGGTACTGCGTTGTCGTATCCTCTTCCAGAAACTCCGCCGAATTCGACAGCAGCGTCTGGCAGCTCTCACTTACCAGCACAGCTACCGCATCATTCCGGATGCCCTGAAAAAACATCTCCAGCTGCTTTTCAATCATCAGAATATCCTTCGCATTCTCCGACTTGGTTTTTGTCAGCAATTGGTTTTTCATCACCAGAAAAATACCGCCGACAAAAGCCATATTGGAGATCATACTCAGCATAGCAATCACCAGAATAATTCGTGTGGTAATGGTCTGCTGATAGAATATATTTTTTATCCTGTTCCAGCCCCTCTTCATAAACTCAGCCCCCCTGACATCATTTTCCCCATTATAGCATGAACGTTCCAGCTTTTTATTCTTGCTTTAATAATAAACAATTATTTCCCCATAATCATTACATATAATTGCTTTATGATAGTTAAAAATTGCTCTTACAAACAACTTAGATTCTGCATATTCATGTTGGAAACTTTTTGATTGAATGAAATAAATATTTTTGACACACTCTAATATCGAGGTGATGAAAATGATAGATAATCAGGAATTGCCAATCGGCTTTACCATGGAACTGGCACAGCACTCAGATTCGCTCAACAAATTTGCCGGACTGCCCAAAGCAGAACAGAACTCCATAGTAAATGGAGCCCGCAGCGTTGAATCGCGTGATGAAATGCGTAATTATGTTGAGAACATGTTTCGATAATACTCCCACTATGGTAATGTTGAAGCAAGGTGACCAGACATATATCAAACCGGTCACCTTGCTTCCAATCTTTCAACTGAACTTCTCTAAGCCACCACTTAGCTCTCTTCTTTACATACTTCAAATGCCGGATATTCATGACTGAAATGATAACCAAGTTTCTCTGCCAATGCCACAGACTCCTGATTCTGCGCGTCCCAACTGGGATACATTCCCAGGTCCAGGCATTCCAGAATCAGTCTGGCACCGCAGGCCAAAGCCAGTCCCTGCCGCCTGCAGTCCATTCTTGTGTCAATTTCAATCTCAATTCCCTCCCGGTATCTGGTATACGAAGAGGCACCGGCCACAACTTCACCATCCTTTGTAACAACTGCTCCCACACCCAATTCCCGATACATTGCAAAATCAGTATACTGAGACACCAGATCACGGCTCCAGCGAGAATTCCTGCACAGATTAAAGTTCCTCTCATCCATCATCTCCAGACAATAACCATCCGCCAGCGAAGCCACCGCAGCATTAAGCAAATCCCGGTCGAATATCCCCGGCTCCTTCTTGATTGCATAACGGGTAACCGGAGTAACTGTTACCCCCTTTTGCCCCGCAATCACCTCGCCCCATGCCGGATTCTGCGGCACCATAATCACAAAATCCGCCCGTCCTTCTGACAAAGGAACTGATACCAGATTTTCATTCGGCACTCCGGCAAAAAAACAGAAGTCAGCCAGTATCGCAACTGCTGATTGCGGCGCTGCCAAATCATCTGCAAATACCTCTCCCATCACCTGCTGCAGACAGGAATCGATCATCGTTTCCTCCCAGCCTTCGAATAAAGGAGCTGCTTTCTTTGTATCATCTAACTTGTGAATTACTCACCACTTAAGTTTGTAACCAAACTTTGAAGTGGGAGCTTCCGGAGGTCTATCGACCCCTTTTAAGAAGTTTGGTACCTAAGCTACCCTTATTCTTACAGGCGTATCCACTTCGC
>DAMAMW010000061.1:0-28261 GCA_032073745.1 Lachnospiraceae bacterium
TCAATGAGAACAGCCCGGAGTACTCCGGCTGGATCTGGAATGGAGCGGACGGGCGGTGGCAGTATGGGGCCGGTGGTGATAAGCCGCTGGGAGCATTGGAAAGATAACTGATATGATCAAAACCGAATGATGAAAGAGTTGTAAATGGCAGGTTCTCCGGAACCTGCCATTTTTCGTGTCACAAGAAAGTTTGAAATACCGAGGGGCATTTTATTATGTGTGAAATTTTAATTTTGATAATGTTCGATTATACGACATATAAAAGTGCAGAATGTCTGGTATTTTACTAACTATTTTATGCAAAACTGATATAATTAATAAAAATGGAAATACAGACAATGACATATAAAGGAGAACGTAAAATGGGTGAATTCATTAATCCGGAAATTATTCCGAACGTAACACTGTCGACAGGAGAGGAAATCCCCTGTGTTGGAATGGGAACATTTGGTTCCGACCGGTTTGAGCCGGAGCAGGTGTCCGCTGCTGTGGCGGGAGCGATCCGCTGCGGTTACCGGTTATTTGACTGTGCCGCATGTTATGGAAACGAAAATCAGATCGGCAAAGTATTTAAAGCAGCCTTCGATGAGGGCGTAGTTGAACGAAAAGAACTCTTTATCATGACAAAAGTGTGGAACGATATGCATGACCGGGTTGAGGAATCCTGTATAAAGAGTATTGCAGATCTGCAGTGTGATTATATTGATCTTTTTTTCATTCACTGGCCATTTCCCAACTACCATGCGCCGTATTGTGATGTGGATGCAAGAAATCATGATTCCAGACCGTTCAGTGCGGATGAATTTATCAGCACTTACCGGCAATGTGAGGCACTTTTGGAAAAAGGCCTGATTCGCAATATCGGGATCTCCAATATGACAATTCCAAAACTGGAAGCAGTCCTGCCGCAGATGAAAGTAATGCCGGTGGCCTGCGAGACGGAACTTCATCCATGCTTCCAGCAGCAGGAACTGTTTGACTATCTGGTGGCACATAATATTCAGCCAATCGGTTTTATGCCGCTTGGTTCGCCGCAGCGTCCGGAACGGGATATGTGTCCGGGAGATGTGGCCGATCTGCAGATGCCGGAGATTCAGGAAATTGCGAGAGCACATGGTGTACATCCGGCAGTTATCGCACTGAAATGGGCACGGCAGAGAGGACAGATACCGATTCCGTTCTCTATTCATGAAATGGAATATATCAGCAATTTAAAAGCAATGACCGAAGATCCGCTCAGTGAGGCAGAGATGGCGAAAATGGCTGGTCTTGAAAGAAATAACCGCCTGGTTAAGGGACATGTATTTCTCTGGGAAAGTGCCGGGGACTGGCATGATCTGTGGGATGAGGGCGGATATATTGTTAAATAAAAAGAGGGGAGTTCACGGGGGGCCGGTGAACTCTCTTTTTCATCAAGTTGTGAGCCGTAGTTTACCATATAAATGATTTAACTGATAAATATAACTTTTTTCTTACGGGAAAATAAAATATGTAAGAAAAATGTTATTGTGCTTGAGTAGGTTCAATAATATAATAATTTCAAATAAATAACAATATTTTGTAATTTAGTTAATTTCTGTGTGTGTAAATAGTCGGACAGAAATTATTTTTTCAGAACAAAGCGTATTTATACGAATGAAGAGAAGGAGGGGAGGGGCTGTTTTTTTGAGATGCGATGCGTATTATTACGAACTATAGAGATTTTTAACATATAAAATATACTTGATGAGAGATGAAAAAGTTTTGGACGGGAGAATGAAACATGAACGAACTGATAAGCAGAATAAAGACAAAATCACTGCGCCGGGCTACTGCATGGATGCTGGCAGTTGTTATGATACTTACTTGTATCAATCCGGCTGGTTTTGTTTTTGCAACAGAGAATAATTCAGACAGTTGGGAGGTTTTCTATTCCCTCAGCCTGGATGAGGAAGAAGGCATTGCTGTCGGAAATGAAGACGGTGAAATAGTACTTTCGGTGAAAGAAGGCCAGGAAGTGTATTTTACCATGCAGATGCTGGTAAACAACGAGGATAATGCAAAGCGGTTTAAGGATACATTCCAATTAAAGATACCTGAAACGGTGTATGACTCGCTGGTAGATGAGAATGGCAATCCGGACGAATGGTTTGAAAGCGATGTGACAGAAGCGGCATATCTGCTGGAATTAAAAGAAGATACGGCAACCGGATCGAACACTAAAAGGAATCGGCTCAGTTCAGCGAGCAATGCCAGCGAAACAAATGCAAATGATGGCATCGTCGAATTGGATTTTCAATTTGTTGAAGAACTTAGAAGAGAAACTGAGCCTGAAACGGTTGAACTGGTTGATATGGAATACCGGGTATCTTTTACCGCGGCAGAGGATATGCTGCTGGTATTGGCGGCAGACAAGTATAATTGTGAAATCAGTACGACAAGTCAGATCGGTGTGCAAAATGTGAGTTCTGAATGGGAAGTCAGATGGGAACTGAAGGTTACCAGAGAAGGGAATGATGTCAGCCCGTCAGAAGGTGAAGCCATACAGATCGAAATCGGCGACAAAGTAGATTTTAAAATGTCCATTTATGCAAAAGATGAATCAAGCAGCAGTTTTGATGAGACATTTACATTTACCTTACCGCAGGCGATATACAATATGTTTGGCGGTGAGTATAGTACGATTAAAATTGATGATGATGACCTTCTGGAATATTCAGACGATTCACCGAATGAACCGGTGACAGTCACCGTTGCGTTTACGCAGGCGATAAAAGACCGGAAGAATAGCATGGCAGTACAATCAGGTGATATTTCATTTGGATTCACCTCTGAAGAACGGATCGTTTTGGAATATGAGCCCAAGGAAGATTCTGATTCCTGTGAATTGAAATTTAGTGAAATTGAAAAACCGAAACAGACGTTTTCTTTACAAAAGGGAGCATCTGTCATCTTTAACAAAGATGGCGCGACTACGGATTCACGGGCGGTGGAGCCTGGCGAATATATTCTTTATACCATTACAGCCGGTATGTATAATATTCCGGAAGAGGGGTATGTGATATTACCGGGTGAAATCTATGATTACTTTAATGCCGATATTTTTTCCTATGTCGATATCAGTGAAGCAACAAGTCTGGAAGACATTGCCTCTGGCTTGTCGGCAATGCCGGATTCTCCTGCAAAACAGGAAATCGAGAAATCTCTGGCCAGAGAAGCTAAGTACAAGGCGTGGAAGTCAGCAGACGTTGACAGTTTACCAACAATCAAAAATGACTCTATTCCCAACTTTTCAAATGGCCGGGCCTATACAAATGAGCAGGGATTTGACATTTCTTATGAGGAGGGCAAGACAAGTTATTATGTGACGATGGTTATCTGTCTGCGTTTAAATGATGACTTACCGGAACAGCAGGACAACAACGACTACAAAAATTGGGCATTATGGCAGGATATGGGGACGAAGGAACCGATTACCGGGTTTAAATGGTATGATGCCGCAATCAAAATCAACAGTACTACCAGAATGAGGGCGGGAACCGATACCCCATTTTCGATGAAAGCCCCGTATATATACAAGGGGAATGAGACGAATCCGACATTTAAAGTAAATGACGGAGATATTATTACCTATGTGATTTCCGTTGGCAGTCAGGGGAATACTGACTTCAAGCTGAAGGAACTGAGTTTGTATCTTCCCATTGGCCTTAAAGTAATGGATGTAACAGACCAACGGCTTGATAATTATCATTTTGCGCTGAAAGCAGAGGAGTCCGGTGTTCCGGCTCAGCCGCTGTCGCATGAACGGCATATGAACGGTATTTTTGTTAAAGGTGATACCTTTGACTTTAGCGATACACATGATGAGTGGACATTTGCTGAACAGCCTTATGAAGATTTTTATTCAGTAACCCGATATACATACAAACCACAAGACTTAAGTGTAACAAAGTCCGGCGGAGAGGAGAAGTTTTATATTACCTGTGAAGTCGTGGGGGTTGATAAGATTCTGGAAAGTATACGGATTAATCCAGCCGAGGCGACCGAAGAGCAGCGCCGGTATGCGTGGCAATACGGATATCTGATATCAGCAGAGGTAAGTGATATCGTTGATATTGATGAAATGGATGTAGAACATGCACAAAGTGTGGATGATGAAGATTCCTGGAATGACAATCTCCCGTTTAACGACTGGTTTAATATGCGGGACGGAGGTATCAAAAACGGAAATCTGTGGTTTGGCAGCAATGATGGTGAGAGTGACCAGTATGTTCTGGCGCATGCAAGATCGTTGACGAATCAATTTGCGGCATGGCCGAGATATGATGAGGATGATTTTGATTTTGCGACCTTATATATAGCAGAAGCAGAAGAAACCGAGACGCAGGACGTAATATCAAAATCGGTATCAAGTGACTTGACGGTTCAGGAAATCGAAGGTATGCTTAAAAGTATTACAAACAGTGGTTTTTATGACTCCTATCATTATCTGGATATAAACGGGGTGCTTGATCATGTGGATACGATTATACCCTATACAATCTATATAAATCCTGATGGGGCCCGAACTATGAGCGGGGTTGAGTTCTGGGATGAACTTCCGGAAACGATGGAGTTTTTACGGACACCAACGGATAAGCCGGTAGTGCAGATTGAAGAAATTGTTGAAACAGGTGCCCGGATGCAGGTTATGATGGATCTGGATAAAAATGGATCTTTTGAACTGGTAGAGATTATTGACCCGGATTTTTCGGAGCGGATCGTGGTTAAGGACATCAGGTATGATGAATATCAGACTGCTGCTATTGATAAGGGGGCCAAGATGCCGTCAGGCATTAAGGACGGTAAATGGATTACAAATGTAACGACAAGTGGCGGGAAGGAGACTCTGAACGTTGAATTTAAGGATATTGACAATAACGCATTTAAAATTACTTATTTTGCAGTTGTAAGGGACCGCAGCAACGTATACCATAATACAGCTATGGTAAAATGGGATGAAGGCAGTGAGTCTGCTTACAATGATTTCAGTAAGTGGGGGACCAGTTCCGGTCTGGCGTATGGCAAAGCGGTATTAAATTCCGCCGGAGATTGGGTCAACAGTTATCGGATGGATACTTTTTCCGGAACCGAAAAGGAGTTTACTTACAAGCTGAGTATCATGAGTGATTCAGGCAATGGTTTTCCGGCGGAAACTCTTATGCTGTATGATTACATCTCGGATCTGGGAATAGGTACAGAAAATATCAAAGAAATTAAAGATATTACTTATTACAATGAAAAGCTGCAGGGTGGAGTTTCACCTGTGAGTAAGGCGGATTCGGTTTTCGCGGTAAAGCTCTCTGGCGATAATAAACGGCTGATTGTTTATAATCAGAAAGATGTTCCGTCCGGTGGCCGGACACATGATCTGGTATTCACCGTTGTTTATGAGGATGTTCCTTATGGTGCAACAATCAGAAATACCTTTGGCGTGACGACTGAAGTTGAAGTTCCGTTAAAACTGGATCTGACCAAGGTCGATGGTGACAAAGAATCAAAGCGGCTTAAGAACGCCGGATTTAAACTGACGTATGCGAATGGAGACCCGGTTATGAGTGCAGCCGATGACAGTGTTGCAGTCACAATTAAGACCGGAGAGGACGGAACTGCTGCTGCCGAGTTTTATCTGGATTCAGATAAAATGGAAGCAGATAAAGATTATTATTACCTCTTGCTGACTGAGACGGATCCGCCGTATGGATATTTCCAGCTGGGTGGAAAGACCAGTGAACCGGCAGTACCATATGTGATCAAAATAAAAGTTTTTCCTGACGAGAACGGAAACTATCAATTCCAGGCAGAAGATACCGATGATGACTTTTTCGAACTGGTGGCTGGAAAGGATAATCAGATCGAAATCAAGGCTAAGAACTATACCCTGAACGAAAGTCTGGAAATTGGCCTGGAGGTGTTTAAGAAACTGCTTGATGCAGAGACTGGAGCAGAACTGGCACTTGAGGAATATGATTTTACCATGAACCTGACCAGCAATAATGGGGAAGCGGTAAATCCGACGACGGCCAGTGCTTCGAACAGTACTGCCGATGGCAAGGTGGTTTTTAGCGGCATTGAGATTGCCGATGCCGGAACCTATACGTTCGAAATTAAGGAAGTTGTTCCGGATATAGAACATCCTGGGGATGGCAACACCAGTTATGATCCCGGTATCATTACGGCAACAGTAGTAATAAAGCGTAATGGTGATAACGGTCTTCTGTATCAGGAGGGAGTGACAGCGTATAAGAAGGTTCTGGATGCAAATGATGTAATACATTATGATACAGATGCACCAGATACTACCTTCTTAAACTTCAGGATCCCGGAGCACATACCGGCACCGGCACTGGCCGTACTGGAGGCAAAGAAGAGGCTGAACGGCAGAGCGCTGAAAAAAGATGAATTCAGTTTTAAAGCGGAATTATTATATGCAAGTCCGGCAAATATGGTGAGGGATTTCGAAATAAGTGCAGTTAACGATGATGTGGGAAATATAATGTTTGAGCCTCTTAGCTTTACGCAGGAGGGCACCTGCATTGTCGGAATTTCAGAGACAAAGGGATCTGATACCAGCGTCACCTATGATACAGCAGTCTACTTCGCAAAAGTTGTTGTGACAAAGAACCGTAGCGGCGATTTGACTGCAACGGTGACATATGGATCCGGCTATGATTCAACTAATCATGAGATCAGCGGAATACTGGCCGATGTACCAGAATTTATAAATGAGACGGATACAGACAAACCGGTTGATCCTGCGAAACCTAAGGATGCCCGGGTGACGATCAGGAAAGTGTCATTTTCCAGCGGAGTTTTGCTGACCGGGGCACAGTTTGAGCTGTTTATGCGGCCGGCAGGAAGTACTGATGACAGTGATTGGGTCCGGCATGGCGGTACCTGGACAACGGCCGGCAGTGACGGAAGTGTTACGGCAGATTTGCCGCAAGATTTTATGGAGTATGAATATCGCCTGATTGAGACAAAAGCACCGGCTGGTTACAGTAGAACCCGGGTGGGAACAATTCTGTTTACGATGTCGGAAGACGGTACAATTCTAAAATGGAGTCATGACGGCACCGAAGGATATGTGGTAATTGAGGCGGAAGATGCGACAATCATTGTTAAAAACCACACCACCGGCGGCGGCGGTGGCGGTGGCGGCGGTGGCGGTGGCGGAACCCCACCGTCGACACCTGGCGGGCCGGGGAGCAGTGGCTCAGATAATTCAATCTCGACCATTGATGAAGGAAACACGCCACTGTCCCAGCTGACAAACTTTATCGAGGAAGCCATACCGCTGGCCGGGTTGGTAAAGACTGGTGATTATGGAATTCCTGCCTTAATGCTGGTAGTTATGATGGTTTTGGCAGCCACTGGTTTTGGCGTGATTGGTTATCGAAGACGCAGGCATAAAAAGTAAATGGTTAAACTGGTATCGCTTCATACAAAGTTTGTATGAAGCGATATTTTTTTCCCTTGTAAAAAATGCAATTTTTTTGTAAAATAGAACGTAACAGTCCAGGTGGCGGGAAAGTGTATATGAACACAGCTGTCAAGTTTACTTGTAAAGCAGTGTTCTTATACACTTTCCCATCGGATGGACATCACAACTGGAGGGTTAATAATGAAGCAATGCATGGATTCAGATAATCTGCACCGGCGACTGAAAAAGATCATCGGTCAGGTTCAGGCAATTGACCGTATGATAGATGAGGATATTCCCTGTGAAGATATCCTGTCACAGATCAATGCGGCAAAATCCGCACTTCACCGGGCCGGCCAGGTAGTCCTGGAAGGGCACATCAGACATTGTGTGAAAGACGGAATTGAACATGGTGATACCGACAAAACGATTGAGAGTTTTACCAAAGCAGTCGAACGGTTCGCAAATATATAAAAAAGAAAAGGGAAAACAAAAAGGATTATGGAAAAGAGGACTAAAATGACAGCAACTACATTGAGACGGATTTGCATGGCGATGGCCCTGCTGTTCACACTGTCACTAACCGGCTGCAAGTCAAGAACACCCATCACCGCAGCACAATTTCAGGAAAGCATGGAAAAGCAGGAATTTACCGTTACTGACATCTCAAATGAGTACAGTGACTCAGAACATATTACAAAGGTACTGCATGCAGAGCGAGGCAACACCGTAATAGAGTTTTGTGAACTCAACAGCAATGACAGCGCAGCCGGAATCTTCAACGGCAACAAGGAGCGCGTGGAAGGTTTTAAATCCGCTGGAAGTGAATCATCAGTAAGCTCCGGCAAATACCAGAGATATTCCCTGACAACATCCGAAAGCTTCTATTCAATCATCCGTGTTGAAAAGACTTTTATCAATGCCTATTGTGATAAGGCAGATAAAGATGTTTTAAATGATCTCATATCAGAATTGGGATATTAAACACAGAAAATAAAAGGAACCAGGCTTTTTAGGCCTGGTTCTGATTTTTTTTCTAGTAAGATTTTCGACCGGTAGTATCCGGAATCCCTTCCTCGTCACGATACTTGGCAACGGTTCTCCGCGATATGGGCATTCCCCGTTCAGAAAGCATTTCACTTAAAATACGGTCACTGTAAGGTTTCTTCTTATTTTCTTCATTAATAATCTTATGAAGCATTCGTTTGATATCAGCGTTGGTAAGATTTTGATCTGCTGAATCGGCATCACCGCTGCCGGCAGTAACATTGCGCTGAAAAAAGAAACTCAACGGATAAATCCCCCAGGAACACTGCAGATATTTTTTATCAACGGCACGGCTTACGGTAGACTCATGAATTCCGGCTGCCTGTGCAACATCAGCCAGCTTCAGCGGGTGCAGGTGGCCGGGGCCTTTGATGAAAAAATCCTCCTGATTTTTCAGGATCTCCATGGATACAGACATCAGCGTCTGACTACGCTGGGCAATACACTGTTTGACCCATTCCACCTGGCGGATTTTATTCTCCAGGTAGTCCTTGACTTCCTTATTATCTGATTCGGTATTCATCTTCCGGTAATACTGGTTGACTTCAATTTCCGGATACATCGATTCGTTAAGTAAAATATCAAAATGATTGTCAAACTTAACAATGGTGACATCCGGAATAATATACTTCATTTCTTCGCGGTTAAAAAAAGCACTGCCGGGCTTTGGATTCAGGGATTTAATAATCTGACAGTATCCGGTGACTTCCGCAGCAGTAAGATGCAGTTTGCGGGCGATCGCCGGTATCTTATTTTTAGCCATTAAATCAAGACATTCATCAATCAGCTGTTCCAGAACAGGAGTCAGAATCTGCCGGGATTTTAGCTGTAGTTTCAGGCATTCAGGCAGGTCACGGGCGCAGACACCGACCGGTTCCAGTTCCTGTAATTTACTGAGCAGGGATTCAACCATCTGTGGTTCAACATGAAAATAACCGGCAATATCATCCGTTGATTCCGTGAGATATCCCTGATCATTTAAGCTTTCCAGCATAAAATGAATGATCTGCTGTTCTTCATTGGTAAAGTCACTGGTGATCAGTTGGGACCATAAATACTCATAGAGGGTTTCGCCATGATCAGTATTAATATTCCAGTTGTCTTTCGGATCATAATCATCGTCATTGTTCTGGCGCTGATATAAATAGTGGCTTCCTTCATTCAGCGAGTTCAGCCACTGCTGTTCTTCAATCGATTCTTTCGGCTTTTCCTTAACATCAATCACCGGATTTTCAAGGGCCAGGTCACCGATATAGTGGTCAAGCTCCGGTGCAGTCATCTGCAGTATTTTAACAGACTGGATCATTCGCTGTGATAAAGTCTGACTCTGTTTCATTTGTAATTCCAAAGACATTCTGACACTCCCTTTACTGATAAAATTTGTATGTTTTTCGGATATATCAACCTTAACACAAATTAAATTCATTTTCAATAAAATCTCATCTTGACAACCTATACCCCTATGGGTATACTTGTGAAAGCAGGTTACAAATAATATGGGATAGGAGAGATACGAATATGGAACGCTTGGAGAATTGGCTGGAGTGGGGCGGTATAAAGAAAGACGTAGTCTGTCTTGTTCTGTCGGGAGTGGCTCTGGTGATCAGTTTGACTGGATTGCTGCCGATTGGTGTGGACTGGGCCTGGGTGGCGATTATTTTGTGTGGTCTTCCGATTGTGTTGGAGGCAGTTGTAGGACTGGTTACGGAATTTGATATAAAAGCGGATGTTCTGGTGTCACTGGCCCTGATTGCTGCAGTGATTATCCGGGAAGATTTTGCTGCGGGCGAAGTGGCATTTATTATGCAGCTCGGTGCCTTGCTTGAAGATCTGACCGTGGCGAAAGCCCGGGCAGGGATTGAAAAGCTGGTTAACCTGACACCGCAGACAGCAAGGCGGATTGACGGAACGGAAGAAACTGTGATACCGGCCGAACAGGTTAAGATGGGAGATTTGCTGCGGGTGCTGCCGGGGGAAATGATTCCGGCGGACGGAATCGTCTGTTTTGGCGAGACTGCGGTTGATCAGGCCGTGATGACAGGGGAATCGCTTCCAGTTGATAAAGGTGTGGGCGATGAGGTCTCCAGCGGTACTGTGAACCAGTTTGGCTCATTTGACATGAAGGCGACAAAAGTCGGTGAAGACAGCTCGATCCAGCGGATGATCCGTCTGGTACAGTCGGCAGATGCGGGAAAAGCAAAGATCGTCGGAATTGCTGACCGGTGGGCGACCTGGATTGTTGTGATTGCCCTGGTTTCGGCGGCAGGAACATGGATTATCACCGGCGAGGTGATCAGGGCTGTAACGATTCTGGTTGTGTTTTGTCCCTGCGCCCTCGTTCTGGCGACTCCGACTGCTATTATGGCGGCGATCGGAAATGCAACAAAACATGGTTTCCTGGTAAGAGAAGGGGATGCCCTGGAGCGGCTGGCGACAGTCACCAATATAGCTTTTGATAAGACCGGTACCCTTACATACGGAAGTCCCCGTGTAGCAGCAGTAAAAAGTGTAGTGAATAATTGTCCGGATGAGCGTATATTTTTATATGCTGCCAGCGCGGAACATCGTTCCGAACATCCGCTTGGCAAGGCTATTGTGCGCAGTTATCAGGAGCAGAATCAGCAGGATCTTCTGCAGACGAACGATTTCCAGATGATTCCGGGCCGCGGGGTACGTGCCGGAATTAGTGGAAAGATCATTCTTGCCGGCAATACAGAAATGATGCGGGACAACCGGATTGAGATCGATGAATCCTGTCTGCATCAGACGGAGGTTTGGCTGAAACAGGGGTGTACGGTGATTTACCTGAGTATTGATCAGGTTTTGTCCGGTTTTCTGGCGCTGTCGGATACTCTGCGTGAAGAAGCAGGGGCCATGATCACACAGATAAAAGCTGCAGGTGTGACACCCGTTTTACTGACCGGTGACCATCAGAATGCGGCAAGGCATATTGCCGGTATGCTTGAAATTGAGGATGTACATGCAGAATGTCTGCCGGAGGACAAGCTCAGATTGATCGATACGTATCAGAATCAGAAGAAACAGGTATGTATGATTGGTGACGGAGTCAATGATGCACCGGCATTAAAACGAGCATTTGTCGGCATTGCCATGGGGGGAATCGGCAGTGATATTGCGGTGGATGCCGCGGATATAGCTCTGGTCAATGATGAAATCAAAGAACTGCCGCATTTGATCAGGCTGTCAAAAAAGATGATGGTAACGATCAAATATAATTTGGGTTTTTCGATGACACTAAATTTTATCGCTATTATTCTGGCGATGACAGGAGTACTCAATCCCGTATTGGGAGCGCTCGTACACAATGCCGGTTCAATCTTTGTCATTATCCATTCATCGTTACTGTTACAATGGAAGAAATAATAGGTTATTATATCTTATAGTAGAAAAATGGCTGGGAACGATATTCGTCCTCAGTCATTTTTTGTCGAAAATAGACATCTTGGTTACAATATGGTAACAAGTTACTATTTGTGGTAATTTCTAGAAAATTATCTCGTATTTTTGCGGTTTTCATGTTATAATGAGGTAAATTTACTGTAACATATACTTAAGATGAGGTTGACATAGAGGAGTATCCGAAAGCGGTAGCCTCTGCTTAATTTTGTGATCAGCAAAGTAAAGCAAACCCACAGACAACATGGTATAAACGGCATAATGGGGGAAAAAGACAGGAGGAAAAAATGGGATTTATGAACCAGATTAGAAAATGGCTGAAAGGAGAAATAAGCCGTGACCTGCTCCGGCGCCGGGTGGCTGCACTGCTTGTCTGCAGTATGCTGTGTACCCAGATGGGAACTTCACTGGCGATAGCAGATACCGGCGGCAGTTCGGGCGGTTCGGAGGAAGTACTGTTGTTATCCGGATCGATCACAATTATGGATGCGACGCCGTCCAACTGGCTGAAAGAAAGTGATCTGAAGCTGGGTGTATGGGAAGACGGCAGGTATAACCCGGATCTGAAAGTTCATATCGACAAGAGCGGGACGATATATGCTACAGATTCAGATGCGACGCCGATTATCAACGATCTTTATGATGATGTGAGCGACGATGGCGGCAGCGGCAAGACAGAATTCCGCAGGTGGAGTTATTACGTTCTTGGCAAGGCGAATGATGAGGAGGAGCACACCTATTCAATCAGAGAGCTTTCCTATCATCCGGCAACTCCGGCCAATGCGACTCCGAGTAATATTGCCGATACATATGCACAGTTTTATACTGACAGTACCGGAACCGTTATTGACCGGACCGGTGAGAACTGGGATGAAGACGCCCGGAACCTGGTATATGTGAGAAAAACCACTGTTTCAGGTACATTCAGCAATGATACCGGAGTTTCCCTGGAAGATCTTAATCTTTCAACTGATATTGTTGGTTCAGATGATAATGATTATGATGACTATATTGGCATATCTACAAATCGTATTGATACGAAAAAGGAAACGTGGGCGATTGACGATGCCATCCGTTTCGACCCGGAGACAGGCCAGGAACTGGTCTGGCGTGTTCAGGCAGATATATCACGATTGCCGGACGATGTTGGTATCCGCTATGGCAGCGGTGATGAAGATCCGGATGAAGAGGAATATGCGTACAATAATGATGTGATATCGTTCTACAGTTTGATTTGCTCAGCGACAGGATCCATTGTCTGGATTGATATGGACAATAAGTATGAGAAACGTCCTGATACGGGAATGCTTGAACTTGAGATTCTGGATGAGAATGGAAATCTGCTGTCTGAGAGTGGTTCAGATATAACAGTTGAGATCACTTCAGAGGCAGAAAGCAGCGAGTGGAATTATACAGTTACAGGACTAAAGACCGGCAGGGATTATTATATCGCATCCAATATTCCGGAGGGATACCGGGCCAGCCCATCTGACTGCAGTGATGTCGGCATTGCCTTTAAGGCCAGCCAGGATCTGGAGATTCCGGCATTTGAATTTATGGTCAGTGATCCGCGCACAATTGAAATCACCAATACCGTTTTGGGGATCAGTGATACTCAGGTAGTCAGTCCACTGTATCAGATTTTTATGGAAACGGAGACGGGGCAGAAACCTTATCAGGGACGCTATGAGGGTACGGATTCCTCCGGCAGTGTAGTTAGAGGTGTCATTGATGAAGATAATCCATACCTGTCAATCGGTGCCGGTGCATCAGTAACCATAGAACTGATCGACACGGAAGAGGATACGGCCATCTGGGTGGAGCAAACCTTACCGGATAAGTCAGGGGCTGTTTACTTAAAGACTGAGACAGATGATCCGGATGTGCCAACCAGATTCACGTTCTGGAATGCGATTCTGACCGGCGAGCAGCTGGGGATCGTCTGGAATGACAATAATAATTATTCCGGTGCCAGAACGTATGATACATTAAAGGCCTATCAGGAATCAGGAAAGATTCACCTGTATTTTACACTGGAAGACGAGTCTGGAAACAGTTATACAGCAGGCGACGGTTATCTGAGTGAAATCTCAGGATATCCGATGAATGTCAGTTATCCTTTACTGGGACTTGAATCCTGGGATATTCTTTCGGAATTAAGAGAGATCAGCCAGGATGCATCTGACTGGTATTACATTGCCGATGAACTTCCTGCCTACACGGTACTGGAAGATGGTACATTACTGAAAATCAGCTACTGGTATGATATTGATGATGTTGACGGATATCTGCTGACAAAACATGGCAAGCTGGAAAATCCTGATACCAGAACGGATTCCTGGAAGTTCACTTATACGGTGAAAACTGACCTCGATTTTTCCGTTCAATGGTGGGACGATGATCTTCAGAATCACACCAGACCGGATCAGGAAACCTGGAAAGAAACCGTTATCCTGCATCGGATCAGCACCAACCCTGATACATCGGGATTAGATGAAGTGGTAGCGATCGCAGATGCTGCAGATGAATTTGTCATAACAGTTTCTACAGATGTTACCTGGGCTGTTGGTATCAATGGTCTGGCTGAATATGATGAAGACGGTTATCCTTATACCTATTACGTGACCCAGGACAGTATTGAGGTCAGTGACGGCCGGACATTACTCAATGATGTTACAGATATATCGTATAAATCCGGTTATCGCAATACCGGGAATTATAATACTGAAACGGATGGGGCTTATCTGAAGGGGACCATCAGCAACCGACTGTCAGCAACCATGGCATTCCATGCATCTAAGATTTGGAAGGACGGCAGCGTGGCCAGCGGCAGCAACCAGAAGGCACGCCCGGATATAACCATTACTCTCTGGCGTTATACCAAGGGGGATACAAACGAGCTGGAACATAATTACACTGCAGCGGCATGGGTTATGGTAGATGCAGTAATGACCTGGAATGAAGAGGCCGGGGCTTATGACATTGATATCCCGAATCTTCCGGCGTTTGATGATGCGGGGCAGGAGTATATCTACTTTATCAGAGAGGCAATGTCGGGGACGAATGCCGGCAGATATACCTGCACAATTGAGAACAATAACCAGGCGTTTAGCGATCAGCCCGGATATGACGGAAAACTGACTTTTAATAATGGTGTTTTGACTAATACCCTGTCCGGAACGATATCGGTAGGCGGGAACAAAGTATGGGTCGCCAAGGCAATTCAGGGAATGAAGGAAGCTACTGTTACGGTTGAGCTGCAGCGCCGGATCAAACCGGAGCAGAAAATAGCCGGGAACATTGCAGAGCTGGTCGGTCAAAGCCGTGACTTAATTGAGGCAGAAAAAAACTGGGAAGCGGTCGAAGATGAGAATGGTAATGTAATAACAAAAATTCTCGATGGATTCTGTGCTGAAAAGATGGAAGAAAGTTTCTATATGGGTAACTATCCGCTGTTCGATGAAGAGGGCAACGAATATGAATACCGGGTTGTGGAAACTAAGGTTACGATCCAGATAAAAGCTGATGGTGAGGTGCAGACAGTTGACTTACCGGCTAACCGATATCCAGCTTCTTTTGAAATCAAGTTTGGCGATGATATCTACTCACTGAAGCGTACGGTACAGCCGGATGGAACGATTGTCAACCAGCTGTCCGGAATTACTGATGTAGAGATTATCAAACATTGGAAGAGTGATCCGGGAGATATAGAAGAGATTCGTTTCCATCTGTTCCGTGATGGTGTGGATATCTGTATTGAACATAATCCGGAATGTGATAATGGTGACGGAAGCCATGAAGGCGGTCTGGTAATGAAGGCATCAGACTGGAGCGGCACCCCTGATCCGGGAGATATAAAAACCGGCTATCTCCGGATCAAAGATCTGGATAAGTATGATGAACATGGTAATGAGTATGTTTATACAATCGAAGAATTTAAACTGGATGGCTACAGCAGCCGAACTGTTCTTTGGTATGACAAGGGACGCCTGAATTATGACCACTATGGCGCTGATGTGACTAATACCAAGGATGGCGGCGGATCCGGCAGGGAGATCAGGGTTATCAAGACCTGGCTGGATGACAGAGATACCCTGCATCGGGAAGATGTTGTATTTGCTGTATATCCGAAAGGGGGAGATGAGCCGATTCCTGACGACGGAGATTTTGTCCTGAATAAAGCCAATGTCTGGACCACCTGGGTGACTCTGCCGGACGATGGAGAATACGAAGTTCGGGAAGTGAAGATTGGTGATTATGAACGAGGAATTTCAGTTGATACCAGCAGTGATGAGTGGAATCGTATCGCCGAGGCCTATCCAGAACGGGATGACACAGCAGATTATATCCGGACAGATGAACATTATTACTACGTTAATGAGAGCTATTCCGCAAAGGATCAGACTTGGGAGATTACAAATCTCCGGATCGGAACCATCGATATTCATGCCAAGAAGAACTGGGCAGTCGGAATCACACGGCCTTACAGTTCAGAGTTTACATTTAAAGCGGATGGGCTGAACGAGGAATACAAAGTGATCCTTTCCGGCGGCAACAGCTGGCAGGATTCCCGCTGCAGTTTGCCGAAATACAATGATGACGGTGTGATGTATCGTTGGCATCTGGCTGATGAGACCTATTATGTGCTGGATGAAAATGATGAGCCGGTCCGCGGCAGTGGTTTATCGATATCGGCAGAAGAAGATATCACATATGGCAGCAACCAGCATACCAATGACCAATACAATTACAATATAACAAACCGTAAATCAGGAACAAGCGAAGCCCAGTTCCATAAGATCTGGAAAGACAACAACAAAAAGGACGGATCGGGCCGACCGGATATCTACTTCATGTTTTACCGTGCCGTTGATCTGGACGATGATGGAGTGATAAGTGAGACAGAACTGGGGAGTCAGGAGTTCTTAGATCCGCTGATCTACCGTCCGGTGTGGCAGCAGGTGGATGGTTATCACTGGGTATGCAGCTATGGTGATCTGCCGAAATACGATAACGATGGATATGCTTATATCTATTATGCCGAAGAAGGAATGCCGGCAGCAACCAGCGGCGGCTGGGAAAAAGCATACTTCGGCGAACTTCCTGACGGAATGTCGGGTTATGATAAGATGATTCCGCTTGAAGAGGCAGATAATACCTCAAATACACCTGTTGACGGCATTGTAGTCAACTACAGAAACTCAGAAACAGATATTAACGGCCGGAAGATCTGGAAGAACATGGGTAAACTTGAACATGAGGATTACCCGGAAATTGAACTCAGTCTCTGGTATGCAATTATGGATGATACGACCGGTGAGTATGGTGAGTCCATGCCGAAGTTGGATGAGTATGGTAATCAGATGACTGCCAGATTGTCATCTGAACCTGACCGCAGCGGCAGATATACGTACTCATTTGGCACATTGCCAAGATTTGATCTGAAGACCGGATCCAGAATTCAATACAGAGTATCTGAGACTCCGACAGGCGAGGGTGAGATCGGCGGATTCACATGGATCGAGCACACCTCAGACTTCCAGCTTCAGAACGTATATGAAGAAACCGGGGAAGTATCAATCAAACTGAACAAACTCTGGGACTTTGGTCCGGCCACACCATCCGGCTGGGACAGCGAAAACAATCAGTTCGTTGGAACCGAAGCGGATAAGAAGGAATACCCGACGGTTACATTTACCCTGTACCGCAAGATTCAGATCATGGATGATAACGGACAGTATGTGGATTCCGGTTATGCACCGGATCGGGTGGATTCCGCAACATTGGATATTTCCAAGGGTTATGTTGAATTTAATAATCTCCCGTATTTCGGACAAAACGGCCGGCCATTCCGCTACTATGTAACCGAGAATGCAATAAACGGTTATAAGCCGGTGAGTGAAATTGATCTGAAGGGGCAGCTGGCGACCGGATCGAATGCAAATGAATTTGAGGTTACCAATACCTATACACAGGAAACCGTCAGCATCGAAGGAACCAAGACCTGGGAGAATGATATCGGATGGAATACAAGACCTGATGATATTACCCTGACTCTGTATCGCTATCAATCCGGCAATAATGTATTGACGGCAGAAAAAGTAGAAGCGAAACTGGTCTGGAAGAAAGATGATTCTGCAACAACCTGGACCTATGTATTTGAAGAAACGACCCAGCCATTCTACCGTTACACAACCAGTGGCAAAGCATATATCTACTATGTGATGGAAGATGGCGAAACCGCGCCGGGATATACCATTCAATCCGGCAGGATTACCAGCAGTACGAACGGAACAGTAAAAACGTTCAACATGACAAATAAGCTGATGATAACAGAACTGCAGACCGTAAAGGTCTGGCAGGATGGCAGCAATCGGTATGGTACCCGTCCAACAAGCATTACCGTTGAACTTCAGCGCAGACTGGTAAAACCATCCGGCAGTGAATATGAAACGGTCATGAATCCGCAGACATCGGCTGCATGGCGAGAAGTAATCACCGGCAGCAGTACCGGCGATAATGGCTGGAGCGTAACATTTAAGGGGCTGCCGCAATATGCAGTAGTTGAAACGGAAAGCGGAAAAGAACTGGTACAATATGAATACCGTGCAGTAGAGATCGATCCTGACAGCGGCTATCAGAGCGAAGCCGGAACTTCGTCAGGAAAGACTACCATTACTAATACCTTAAAGTCCGGCAGCATCAATGTCACCAAACGATGGGCCGACTATGATAATCAGGACGGTATTCGTCCGGTACAGGTACGGGTACAGCTTTTTGTTACTGCCACCGGCGATATAAAAGATGCCAAAGCAGTACAGGACAATGGTGCCGATGCAATTGTTACCCTGTCCGAAGCAAATGACTGGACTGCCGGCTGGAGCGGTTTGCCGACCCATTCGCCTGACAACCAGGTATACAAGTACTATGTTGTGGAATTACCGGACAGCAGTCCGGGTGAGACCCTGTCATGGTATACGGTTGGATATTCTACTGACTTTACCGACAATTATCTGGGCGAACCGCTGGAGCAGAAGATTCTGGTAGTTCCGAAGGAAGACAGCAGTAATATCTACATCACTAACAGCTATGAACCGGCAACAATGACGATTACCGCCGGCAAAAAATGGGTGGGAGAAGATGGTACGACAGAGCTTCAGGTGGATGTGGCAAAAGCAGAGTCACTTACCTATAGCCTGCAGAGCAGATTCTACGGTGAGGATGATAACAGCTGGGCAGACGTTTCCCCGGCAACACCAAGTACCGCCCAGACGGTAACCGCAGCTGAAAATTATTCAGCAGTCTGGACAGAAGTACCGGTTAAAGGCCTGGACGGAAATGTCAGTCGGCAGATTGAGTACCGGGTCGTGGAGGAACGGCCTTCCGGCTACGAAGTATATTCTTATTACTATACTGTAGACGGAGTGGAAATGGAGCATGGTGTCATCGGGAATATCACGCCGGGAACGGATAATGATGCCCATATCACCATCACAAACCGACTGACCGCTACAATTGACGTCACAGCAGTCAAACGGTGGGTGGAAGAGACCTCTGAATGGATTCCTTACGACCGAACGGATCAGATCAGCGAGATTACCTTTGAACTGCAGTATCAGGATAAGGTGACCGGCGACTGGACCGGAGTGTCGACTAAAGCACTGCCGGTTTCCGGTGACGATGAGATGGATGTGATTTTTGAGAACCTGCCAAGATATGATGTGGAAGGTCATGAGTTCCGGTATCGGGTGGTTGAAGTTTCATTTACGCTGCAGGACGGCACTGTGATTCAGGCAGTACCAGAGAATGCACAGGCTCAGAACGGTATGATCGGAAGCTATGAATTTGCCGGTGTAACCGAAGACCCGTTACCAACAGAAGCAGCCGACCGGGCGACCGGCAGCAACACGGTAATTACCAATACCCTGGAGCTTACAGAACTGACCGTAGAGAAAAACTGGGATGACCAGGATAATTACTACGGCAGGAGACCGGAAACAATAACCGTACAGCTGGAGTATTCGGCTGACGGCAGAGACTGGTATCCGGTTGAAGGGGCATATCAGGATATCGATGTCGCAGGCGGAATTACGGCCGTGACCTTTGAAAACCTTCCGTTATACCTTTATGACACTGAGGTCCGTGAATATGTAAGATACAGTTACCGGTCCGCAGAAATCCGCATGGATCAGACGGATGTCACCAATGACACCGCCCTGGGATATGAAGTCAGCTATCAGTATTCCGATCGGGGCGAGGGTGAACATGACCGGACTGAGATCACGAATAAACTGACGGTCACAGATATTGCCGGAACAAAGGTCTGGAGTGACCAGGGCAACCGGTACGTTATGAGACCGGAAACCATCAACCTGATTATTCAGGCCAATGGAACAGATATGGCTGTTCAGCCGCAGCTTGAGTGGAACAGACCGGCCGGTTCCGATGAATGGACCTGGAAAGCAGAAGGTCTGCCGCAGAAGGATCAGGATGGTGCAGATATTGTTTACACGGTACGCGAAGAAACAGTACCTGGTTATGATGCCGGGTATGGCGGCGATGGATTTGATATTACCAACACACAGCGTACCGGTTCACTGTCAGTGACAAAGATCCGGGTAGGCGGAAGTGACCGTGAATTCACCTTCTATGTAACCCTGAATATCAATGGTCAGGATCAGGTTTATACCGGTGAATACAGGATTTCCGGAGCCAACGAAGATCCGGTTATGACTGAAGAGGCTCAGATAACAGGTGATGACGGTGCTATTGTCATCAGAGGCGGTCAGAAGTTCCATATCTCCGGTCTGCCGGAGGGCGTCAGTTATGTGGTTACAGAGGCATCCGTCTCAGGATTCAGACTGACAGCAGTTGTTGGTGACACCGGAGTCATTGTTTCGGAAACAACCGGCGAAGCTTCCTTTACCAATACCTATACCAGAGGTGGCGGCGGCGGAGGCGGCGGAGGCGGCGGTGGCAATGTCAGCGCCCAGACAGCTACCATCCAGGACAATGAAGTTCCGCTGGCAGAAGCACCGGTTACGATTGAAGATGATGAAGTTCCGCTGGCCGGACTGGTGAAAACCGGTGATGACGGAATCCGGCTGGGTGTATTACTGTCAGCTATGCTGGTGGCCGGAGCAGGAATTGGAGCAGTCATTTATCATCGTAAGAAACGGCAGAATTAAAGCAAATTTGACAATAAAAATAGGAGAAACCGGTGACTGTTGTAATGGCAGTCACCGGTTTCTCCTATTTTTATTATATATGATGAAAAAGGGTACAAATCGCGTGAAAAATAACAATTAGTAAATGTTTTCGTAAGAAAAAAGTAATTGTAAATAATTACTATTATCCGTATAATGATAATTATAAAATATTAATAAATATGTAAGAAAAATGGTGAAGAGATTGCAGAGGTTTACTTTTTCGCTTTCTTTTTGTCTAAAATCGTATTAATACGGAAAGGGGCTGTGGATGATTAACGGTTGAATATTAACGATGCAACAAAATCGTATTATTACGAAAAAGAAAATGAAAAATTCAGAATTTGAAAGGGAGTATGATGTATGAAAGAGCGGATTCAAAAAGTAAGGATTGAATCGCTGCGCAGGACAACTGCATGGATACTGGCTATTGTAATGATTATTACGGCCATCAATCCGGCCGGATTTGTATTTGCGACAGAAAAGAAGTCCGATGGCTGGGAGGTATCCTATTCTCTGAGCCTGTCGGAAGATGAAGGAATTGCAGTGGGCAATAATGACGGGAATATCATTCTGCCCGTAAAAGAAGGTCAGGAAGTATTTCTGACGATGCAGCTGCTGGTTAACAATGAAGAAGACCAGAAGCGGTTTAAGGATACCTTTAAATGGGAGCTTCCCAGGGAAGTCTATGATGCGCTGGTGGATGAAAACGGTGATCCGGATGAGTGGTTTGAGAACGATATATCCGAGAGTGATTATCTGTTTGAACTCAAGGAAGAGGTGGCCAGTACATCAAACTCCAGAAGCCGCCGCAGTTCTGACAGTAATGCCAGCGCATCGAATGCTGATGACAGTACTGTTGAACTGGAATTTATGTTTGCCAAAGAACTGAGGAATGAGTCGGCTCCGCAGGATGTGGAAGTTGAGGATACAGATCATACAGTTTCCTTTACGGCACCACAGGATATGATACTGATTTGTACGCCCGACGGGTATTCATGTGAGATTCTTGCGATTACCGATGCGCCGGTTATGACGCTGGATCTGAATTCTGAGTGGAATGTTACCTGGTCTCTGAGTGTAACGCGGGCAGGCGGAGGTGATCCGGAAAGTATATCATATGGGGAAGCAGTGGATATTGGTATCGGCGATACTGTGAAATTTATGATGTCTGTTAGTGCGAAATCCGGAAGCAGCGACAGTTTTAATGAAGAATTTTATTTTACGCTGCCGAAGGCAATCTATGAAAAGTTCGGTGGTCAATTTGAAAGTATTCATTTCGGTGATGCAGAGATGTTTGAATATACCGTGCTTGATAATGAAGCGGACCCGCTGACGGTCAAAGTGTCTTTCACACAGGGGCTTAGAGATCTGAGCGGCAAGGGGAATTCCAAGGCACCGTATGGCTGGGTATCTTTTGGTTTTGTATCAAATGAAGAGATAACCATTAAGTATACGCCAAATGAAACATCTGATTCTTGTGAGATCGTATATACAGAGTCCGGGAAAAAGGATCCTGAATTGGTGCCGGCTAAAAATATTGTGGGTATCTTTAACAAGGATGGCCTGACAACTTCAGAACGGGCGGTATCGGCAGGGGATTATATTATGTAAAAGATCGATGCCAAGGTGAAAAATATACCAAAGGAAGGATATCCGGTTAAGCAAAAGGAACTGTATGATTATTTCAATAAAAACATCTTTGATTTTGTTGATATCAAAAGTGCGTTAAGTGCGGAGGACATTGACCCGAGTCTTGCATCTATGCCGCAGGATGCAAAAGATCAATTAGGATACGTATTGGCACTTGACGCCAAGTATAAGGACTGGTTCAGTGATGGTACCCTTCCGGCACTTCCGGGTGGAGCCAGTTATCCATATCCTGATGGAGAAGGCGTTGCCTATTGGAATAATCAGGAGTTGTTTATTCCGTATAAGGAGGGCGATACTGAAAATACGATCAGTATGTTTCTTTGTCTGAAGGTTAGGGATGATATTCCTGCGGGTGCAGATAAAGATGATTACCGGAACTGGATACTGTGGGAAGGGAAAACCACCAGCAAAGGTGTTTCAACTGATAAGTGGTATGATGCAGCATTAACGGTCAACAGTACCACAAAAATGAAGGCAGGAGGTAATGCAGCAGAGGTTATGAAATCTCCGGCTACATATCCCAATAATGAGTATAACCCCAATTTCAAGGTCGCAGACGGAGATATCGTAACCTACATAGTAAATGTCTATAGCCAGGGAAATACAGACTTTAAGCTTAGGGAATTGAGTGTCTATATTCCGGCCGGTTTGAAACTGATCGATGAAGGGGATTTACCACCCGCATACCGTTATGCAAAGAGTGCGCAGGATTCACTGGCACCGGATCAGGATCCGTCAGGAACAAGTCATATTAATAAATATCTGAATAAGACCGGATCATTTGCGTTTAGTGATCTCAATACAGGCTATGAATACAGTGATTTTTATTCTGTAGACAGGTATACTTATAAACCGGAGAATATCAGTGTTATAAAACCTGGTGCGACAACCTTGTTTTTAACCTGCGAGGTACTGGGGATTGATGAAATTCTTCAGAATATGAACATTAATCCTGACTTAGCCACTGAAACCCAGCGGTTGTATGCACAGCAATATGGATATCTGCTGACCGCGGAAGTGAGTGATATCGTCGATATTGATGAAACAAATATGGAAACAGCAATAACAGTTCCGGATGAAGATTCAATAAATGATAACGATCCTTTTAACGACTGGTTTAATCATGCTACTGGTAAAATTAAAAACAGCCGATTGTGGGTATATACGATTTATGAGCTTGGAGAGGTTGATCAGGCTGTGAGTGCACATATCTTTTCGGGGTCCGGCAGGTACCTTAATCCATGGTCAGATGCTGATCAGGATGATTTTGACTATGCTACCCTGTATGTGAATTATGATGTCGAGGTTGATCAGGAGAAGGCGATCTGGAAAGCCATTGCAACATCATACTCGGCAGCCGATATCAAAGGAGCATTGGACAGTATCCAAAGCGGCTACTATGACAGTTATAATTATCTGGATACTAATGGTGCATTGACGAGTCTGAACACCATCGTACCATATGTCGTATATATCAACGGAGATGGTTCCCGGACGATGTCAGGAGTATCGTTTACGGATACGTTGCCGGATAGTATGAATTTCCTGACAAGGCCGGACGGAGAACCGGTAGTTATGATTGAAGAAATTGTTGAGACTGGGGCCAGGGCACAGGTTCAGATGGACACTAACGGCGATGGAATTCTGGAAACAGTAGAGATCATTGACTACAATTTTGCCGAATTCGTTGTGGTCAAAGATTTAAGATACGATGAATATACTACCAAAGCAGGTGTTGCCACTGAAAAACCGTCAGGGATCAGACCGGATAATACATGGGTATACGGTATTAACCCGACAGATAACTCGTTGAGCGTTACGTTTGGTGATATCAGTAATAATGCATTCCGGGTTACTTATTTTGGCGTAGTAAATGAACGCAGTAATGTCTATCATAATAAAGCCACTGTAAACTGGGACGACAAGGAAGAAACTTCATCTGTGGATTTAACCAAATGGGGCGACAGTGCCGGACTTCTATATGGAAAACTTGTTTTGTCTCCGAATGATGAGTGGGTAGCTTCCTATAATGTTACTGATCATATTGGAGAGACCGTTGCGGTAACTTATAAGCTGTCTGTTAATGTTAGCTCCACTCAGGGATTTCCTGAGAAGGCCCTTCGGCTGTATGATTATATTTCGAACCTGGGATTGGGAAATGGTAATATTAAGGATATAAAAGACATCCGCTATTATAATGGCGAGATGGAAGAAGGTTCTCCGGAAGTGGATGAAGACACAGCGATCTTTACGGCAGTGCCGTCAGCAGATAAAACGAGTCTGACAATTCTCAATACCAATGCAGTTCCGAATGGCAGCGGCATATATGAAGTAGTCTTTACCGTTGTTTATGGTAAGGTTCCGCATGGTACAACTATCAGTAATACCTTTGGCGGAACAACAGAGGTTAAAGTACCGCTTAGACTAGATCTGACCAAGGTTGATGCAAATAATGAATCAAAAGGGCTTGCAGGAGCAGAGTTTGCTCTATTCTATGAAGATACATCTCCAGTAAAAACGGGCGGAACAGACGGTGCGGCAGTTGATTTCAAAACGATTGCGGATGGAACAGCCTCAGCTGAATTCTATCTGAATCCTGATAAAAAAGATGCCGCTGATGACTGTTATTACCTGTATCTGAAAGAAACAAAAGCACCGCAGGATTATTTTGGTCTGGGCGGCAAGGATGCAGAGCCTGAAACACCTTATGTAATTAAATTGAAGGTAACTCAGGATGAAGATGGTACCTATGTATTTAATGCAGTGGATCAAAACAGTGATTATTCGGTTGTGACAACCGGAACATTAAACCAGATTCAGATTAAAGCAAAGAACTATAAAGCAACTCCAACTGAGGCAGAAGCGGTTATCAAGGGATCTAAAGGATTAACCGGCCGTGATCTGGCCGTCGGAGAGTTTACCTTCCGGGCAACCCTGGATACAACAAACTTACCAGAAGGAGCCACCGTCAAAACCAGCGATGGAACCGATCTGATTAAAGCGCCCCAAAAGTACGTGGAGGCAACCAATCAGGATGGCGGAGCGATCAATTTCCCGACGCTGAGCTTTAATAAAGAAGGAACCTATGTCTTTGAAGTAAAAGAGATCATTCCTTCCCCTGCGGAACATGGTATGACCTACAGTGAAGTGCTGTATAAGGTAAACGTGACCGTATCAATGAAATCCGGTGTCAATGCACTGGAGGCCAAGATAACATACCAGGATCAGGATGGCAAAACTTCGGCACTGGCAGCATTTGAGAACACGTTTGTGGCACCAAAGGCCGATATTACCATGAAAGCGATAAAAACGCTGAACGGGCGTGATCTGAAGGCTGATGAGTTTACTTTTGAAGCAGAGCTGACTGAGCTTCCGGTCGGAGCAACCGCAAAATACGAAACAGAGGTACCGGTGACCATTGGCCAGAAGATACCGGCTCAAAACGTACAGACCGGAGGCATTACATTCCCGAAGGTGACCTTTACCGGAATCACAGAAAGCGATACGGTGGTCTTTACCATCCGGGAGAAGATTCCGTCACCAGCGGAGCCGGGTATGACCTACAGTAATGAAGTATACTATGCAAAGGTAACTTTCACCTGGAACGATATTACGAAATCGATGGATGCAGATGTTGCCTATCTTGATAAGGATCAATCTCCGATCAACGAGTCAGCAGTAGTCTTTGAAAATACGTATCTTCCGGATGCCGGAAGCGTGGACATTACACTGAACAAACAGGTGCTGAATGCTGATGGTACCAGCTTAACTCCGGTGCCGGTCTATGATTTTGAGATTGATAGTTTTACAAAACCTTCCGACAGCAGCGCATCGGTTCCATCAACAGCACAGAGTGATAACGGCAGTATTTCATTTGCAGTCACCGGAATCAACAAGGAAGGAACTTACAGTTTTACCATCAGGGAAGCCAACAAGACCAATACCGGTATCACCTATGATGGTTATGAAATCGCCGTATCCTTTGAAATCAAGAAGGATCCTGGAACTGGTAATTATGTCGTTACTGACAAGGGAATCTCCTATATCAAAACCGGCCAGGTCCTGGATCCGGGAGAAGGGGATGAGACCTTTGTCAACAAAATCAAGCCGGTTTCCGTTGGATTCCAGGCAAACAAGAACCTGACCGGAAGGGATCTGAAGGCGGATGAGTTTATCTTCCGTGCCCAGCTGGTTGAGGCACCGGCAGGAGCCACAGTCACCACCGATATTGAAGGGGCAATCAAATCCCTGATTGCCGGTGACAATGACAAGGGTTATCTGGAGGATGCAAAAAATGCAGCCAATGGAGCGGTGATCTTTAAAGCGGCAACCTACGACAAGGCCGGCAGCTATATCTTTAAGCTGACCGAGAAAAAGGGAGCCGACCCGAACATTACTTATGCAACCAATCCGTACTATGTATTGGTAAACGTTACGGCCGGCAGCAATGGTGTATTAAGCATTGAATCCGTTACCTATTATAACTTCCAGCCGAAAGGTGTGGCAGGAGAGAATCCGATCGATCCGGAAGCGGTTATCTTTGCCAATACCTATACCCCGGCCGGCCTGCAGGTTCCGCTGGAGCTGAACAAACAGGTATGGGGAGCAGATGGTTCGGTTTTAAGTGACATTGACCGGTACTGGTTTGTAATAGCAGAAGCTGCGGGAGGAATCCCGGAAGGCAGTAATGCCGGCCCGGTGACTGCGCGCGTACAAAATGATCCGACCGGTACGATCGACTTTGTTATTCAGGGAATTAACAAGGCGGGAACCTACCATTATGAAATCCATGAAGAGGACCCGCAGACAGCCGGAATCCGTTATGATGAAGGTATCGTCACTGTGACCTTTACCGTTGACGTTGACAGTGGGGAGGGGATCCTTTACCTGAAAGATAATACGGTCACCTATGAAAAATCACCGCGGCTGGCTACGGAAAGTAATGCCTTTATCAACCGTGTCGAGGAGGTAAAGGAAAACCTCGGGGCAGAAAAAGAACTGGAGAACCAAACACTGGAAGCAGGAGACTTCACCTTTAAAGCAGAACTTGTGGCAGCCTTTGACCCGCAGGGAGCTCCACTGACCGGCGGAAGCAGCCTGAGTGTGGCAACCGCATCCAATGCGGCAGACGGAACCATAAGCTTTAGCGAAACCACCTTTACCAAGCCGGGAACCTACATCTTTGAGATGTCGGAAGACCATGGAACGATGGCCGGTGTATCCTATGACACGGCAAAGTATTACGGTGTCATTACGGTAACGCAGGATCCTCAGACGAAGGTGATGAGCACTTCCGTCGAATACTATGACAGCTATGTAAATGGCGATCTTACCGGCGAACGAAGCACAGCAGTAACCTTTGTAAACACATTCAATCCGGCAGAAGCCGGGCTGGAACTGACCAAGAAACTGCTGCATGCATCCGGTGGAAACGAAATGCCTCTGGACCAGCAGTATGAATTCACGATTGCCCTGGCCAGCAGTTCCAATGCCGGAG
>DAMAMW010000062.1:0-26339 GCA_032073745.1 Lachnospiraceae bacterium
GTTGTATTAATACAGCCGAAGTTTTTGTCTACCCACCCAATATTTAAGCGCTTACAGTGTACCGAATGGAAATGTCCGGAAAGCACATCTTATTGAATATGATCCAAACTCAAATACAATGAGAATGTAATTTGTACATGGTTCATATCATGGCATTTCACATGTTGGAGGGGCTGCTGTGTTTGAGTTTTATACAGGGTTTAAATATGGGAGTAATGGTGCGGTAGATGCAGCAACGCCCAAAAATATTCAATATTTATTAAGCTTATTACAAAACTAAAATTTATCTGAAGGGAAAGTGGAGGAATTAAGGTGAAAGATTTGAAGAATATATTTTTTGCAGAAGAAATAGTTTTTAATTACTTTGGTGAAAAAATTAGTGAGGACGATATAAACGAAATTGATGATTTTCCCGGAAAGGAAGAATTTATTGATTTTTACAGTATCCATAACGGTGGCGATTTCACGTATGGAGCTTGGTTTGTTCCAGAGGAAGGTTATCATGTATTAAAAGGTGATCCATATATTACAGTGGGGGTTTTTCTTCCACTTCCAACTGCAGGGAATAATGGGCAATTTAAAGAACTGGATATGGAAGATATTAAAGATAATGTAGTAGATAAATATATAGCTTATGAAGACTTTGTTTTATTTCATATACCGTTTGCGCTTGATGTAGTTGATAACCCTTTTTGGATTGATATTCAAACAGGAGAAATCAAATATACAAATTTTGAAGAAAGTTTTAATCCTGATGATGCAATTGTAGTTGCCCCTTCATTTAAAGATTTCTGTAAAAGAATCAGAAATAGGAATATTTAATAAATTAATTAGATATAGAAACAGAAAATCCTGACGACGGGAACACGTGCTCAGGATTCTTCATAATATACCTATGTATACAATATTATAAATCAAAAATAGAACATCAGCCTTTGTTCACCACCCACCAGCTTTTTCCGGCCGAGGTTTATAGACCCGATCTGGGCAGATTTACCCAGGAGGGTGTATACCGCGGCGATGGTCTTAACCTCTATGCTTACTGTGCCAATAACCCAGTAACTTACTATGATTCGAGTGGCTATACCAGAGATCCTAATTGTCTGATACCTAGTTTCTCCGAAGATGGACAGAATCCTGTCTTCGAAGTTTCCAGATAGCAATATCCAAATCATGCTGCTATGCTGGACAATGCAGTCGCTGAAGGACATTCATTAACCGATTTACAAAGAGGAAGTGGTACACGAGCTGCAAGAAAAAATAGGTATGGTTCGCAAAAACCGATAAGAAAAAATTCTGAAGTAGATAATGCATTTGAAAATAATAAAGTCTGTATATATGCTTTTGAGGTTAAAGGGAGCTATGCACATGGAACAAATGAATATCATCCGAATGGAATGCATGGGGCGAAAGTGGTTGTTACAAAAGAGAATAAAGTGGTTTATGTAACGAATAAAGCCAGTAACTTACCGGATGATGGTAAAAACTATAAAGTAGTTCAAGATGGTGTTTATAACTATTTTTCAGAATTGTATAGAAATACATATGTGGCTTTAAAACACAATGGTGACTGGGATACATGGAAATATGGAGAAGTATGTAAAGGGAATGGATTTAATATTCATACGGGAGAAATAATCCAAACCTTACACCAGGGAAGGGGTGGTCTGAGGGCCGTAAACTTGTCCATACATCTGATCATGTGACTTTCGGAAAGAAAGTTGGTTTTATTAAACAAAGTGCTGCTGATGAGATTGCCTATTCGGGAATTAAGGGGCTGGGTAGAGCAGATTTAGCACATATAAATGTTGTATATGTATTCGACAGAAGTATGATGAGTAAGGAACCAAAGATCTCTTAAAAATACCAACATAAAGGCGGATATTGATGAGAAGTATATTATTCTTAACAAGCTTTATATTGTTAACTTCTTGTACCAGACTTGCTTCACAACCATCAGAAGAAGTAACTCAAACAACTAGTGAAGTATACGTATCACAAATAAGTACAGCAGATTTTACAGAAACGGTATCTGTTGAAGAATTTATGCATAGTGAATACTTGTGATGGTAGAAGAGGAAACCAACCCATCAGGAGCTGAAAATGTTCCTGAATATACGTATGCTTTTCTTGGAGAAGGAATCTATAGTCTGAATGAGGGGAGAGAATTTTATAATCAAATAAATAATATCTACACAAAGTCATATCCTGTTTTTGAACCTGATTCTTTACCAAGAGGAGCTGAGACAACTGAAAAGTTTAATAAATATTTTTTTGAACGAAGAGTAATACAGATTTCTGAGGATGGCCAACGGGTTCTTTGTTTCTCATACCAGGATAATGAAGAGAATCGGGCAGTTTATTGGGCAGAATGGAATACCGTATATGAGGTGTTTGAAGGAGATGTATTGATTTATTCCTATAAGCAAAATAAAGGTTTTTCTGCCGATAAAAGATTTATGTCAGTTCCAAGCCTGAGAGGCTGTCTCTTTGTCTCGGAAGATAATGGAATAATATTCAATCAATTTGACAATAAAACAGAGACAAAACTGCCTATAGATATGATGTCCAAAATTATTTTTAACAGCAATGAATATATATCTATGCCTCCCGTCAAAAATCAAACGGATCTAAATTCTTATGAGTTATACTCATTATTTGATGGAAGTCTAATAACTACGTTTGAATGTGATAACAAATATTCTTTATTACAGCTTTTGGAAAATCGGATAGCATTGGTAACAGAGCCAGCAAATACTGTGGATGATGAATGGGATGAGAGTGATGCTTTTTTTATGAATGCGTATTTAATAAATATTGATGGAACAGAAAACATATGTCTTGGAACTGTAATTTTTGATCCCGTTTTATCACCTGATGGCAATTACTTAGCATATCGGGGGCCAGTTTGGTATGATATTGATATGGAACCATATTATTCGCAAGTTCCAACGGGGTATTATATCAAAAACCTCGCAACAAATGAAACTATATTTTATCCAACAGACAGTGAGGAATATAGAATCATAGGATGGGCAAAAAAAGAAGGGATAAACAATCTTGTTGATTTATTTGGTAATTAGTAATAAGCCGAAACGATAATGTAATAATAAGGGTAGAGTACATCCGCACAATACCTTAATAATAATTAAACAAACTAAATACAAAAGGAGTTCCCATGACAATTACTTACCAGGGATTAGACATTACACAACCAATACAAGGAGAGATCCAGCCGGCTGCATTTTCTGTTAATCTGTTAAATGCCGGTACTGCTCAAGCAACTATTTTGGCAGAAGAACAGGAAGCTCAATTTAAATTCGAAACAGAAAGAAGAGAATTGCAAGCTAAGATTATATCGGAACAGGATGCAGCTATAAAAGCAGAATTACAGGCCCAACTGGACGAATTAGATACAAAAGAAAGAGAGCGGCACAATGAAAATGTAGCGAATGAACTGGCAGAACAATATATGCAGGAGCGAGATGCCAAGTTTGAAAAAGTGAAAATGGGTGCAGCTGTGGTGATCGTACTGGTCATTGTAGTGATTGTGGCGGTTATATTTAAAAATAAATCAAAGCAGAAGAAATCAGGAAACTAAGGTAGCGCCAGTTTTTATTGATCGGTAAACGATAGATCTTGCTTGTTTCTGGTTCCTTAATACAAATGAGTGAAATCACAGGCGCTAAAACTGCTGGTATGACAGAAGCTATCTCCACAATAATAGCAAAGGAGCGAGTTACAATGAGCAAAAAAATCATTAGTATTATTGCATTGACCGTATTTACAACAGGTTGTTTATATACTAATCAGTCTATGGGGAATGTTCCAATTATAGAAGCGGGCAGCGTGAGCGATGACAATTACATCGACCAATATAACTCTGTTGTTAACGCGTACATTGATCTGGAGCGGAGCGGCTATACTTCGTACGATGAAAGTATTTTGGGCGATGATGTTTGTCTGATACCGAATGGCAGTGGCTCATATTTTATTGGCTATGAAACAAAACCATCTTTGATGTATGCATTTTATGATCTTAATGGCAATGGATTACCGGAACTGCTGATTGGGGCAGAAATGGGGGCGGCAGATGAGACTGTACTGCCAAGTGTTTTTATTACCGGAATATATGGTTTGAATGACGGTAAGCCTGTATCACTCATTCAAATAGGTGCCTGGAGCCAGCTTAACATCTTAACTGTCAACAGTAATAATTGTATTCTTAAAATAATCTCAGGAACACACATTGATTATGTTGAGGAGTATTTCTATAAGATTGATAAAAATGATACATTACTAATGCTTGACAAACTTTACACATATGGAAGATTTGATCAATATGATATGGTTGATGACATTACATACAGCCACACGAGGGAGGTTAATGGTGAGGAAGTCAGTATTACCGAACAGGAATATCTTGGTTTGATGCAAAAATATGGTTCTGTAGGGGCCCTTAATGATGTTGGTGAAATAAAGGCTAATGAAATCGTTATTAATTCGTGGAAGTACTTGGCGGCATATGAATGATAGTGAGAGGGGAGTGTGATTGGTATGAAAAGAAAGGTTTTGTTTTGCCTATTGTGTGCAGTAATAAGTTTACCAGGATGTGCCGGCAGTTTAACATCAGGATATGTATTAACTAAAAATTTGCCGGTTAATTTATATGAGAAAGAAAATATAGAAAATCATTTTTTCTTTGGCAGCGAACAAAGAATAAGCTATACATCAGAATTCACTTTTTCATCAGCCGATTATTTACCTGACAAAGTAGTGTTAGCTGTTACAGAATTACTGAGTTTCGATAATGGAGTACTCTATGAAATGAAAATCGATTATAATATTGATTTTCCCGGTAGAATTGATTACGAGTGGGACAGATTTCATTTAGGCTACTTTTACGTTCTAAATGACAAAATTTACATGCTTAGAGGGGACCATATTTTAGATGAGATTAAATCAGAAGATTACATCGTATCAAATGGAGAATTAGTTTGTCAAAACGAAGAATTGGCAGATCCAAATGCTGATGTAAAAGGGATGCATAAATACATACTGGTTAATGGCGACAGGCGGGAATACCACAGCTATAATGATTTAACAGAAACAGGATTTTATGAAACCTTCATATGGCAATCAGATGTCGGTCTGGTCAATTATAGAAGTGGTTACGGTGCGGCAAAAGACGGCATTGTGCTGTTAATAGATCAAGAAAACCTGGAAAAATAATGACGAGACCAAAAACCCTGAAGATAATAGTGATTTTATCAACAGTAATTGTGTCAATATCCTGTTATTTAGCACTATCAAAAAAAGAATCGGATTATCACTTGTTTTTTGAACAAAACTGCGATCTGCTGCAGTCAATATCAAATGATTTATTGGTGCTAAATATACCAGGTGAGATAAGATCAGAAGCAAAAAAGAAAATATCAATAGAACTTGACAGCGGAGAACTGGATCTGGAAGTTCAAAGTCAAGTAGTGGAAGATATAAAAAAACTGTTTTTAACGAATGAAATTTCATGTATCAGTATAAGAGAAGGTTATATCCAATATGTTTTGAATAATCCACCAAAGAATTATCGGGGATGGTACGTTTATGATCCTGACAATACATTCTGGGGAGGAGCAGATATTTTTACAGAACACTTAGCCGAAGGCTGGATCCTGGAGATAGTGCCCAATACGTAGTAAGCAAAAGAACAGTAATAAATATCTGCCCTTGTATTTAGAAAGGCGCTATAATGAACAACATAAGACACATCAAAATAATCAATAAATTAACAAATGCAATACTGATATTCTCCGCATGCATACTAATACTCTTTTACTGCCACAAATTCTTCGCCGAATACATCATCACACAGATACAGGACAACACCATCATCGAATTCAATGATCCGGCCGTAGAGGCCATCATGAAAGACGTCATGTCGCTGCCCGGAGATAAGGCTATCCGGGCAGGCGATACAAGGGACTGGGAGCAGTCACATCTTGAAGAAATAATTCTCGAAGGTAAAGATATCAAAAGCCTCAGTGACCTCAGGCATTTCGTTGGGCTAACCAGCCTCACCATAAAAAACACACGTGTAACTGATTTTACGCCATTAGAGTCAATGCAAAATATTCACGGCTTGAAAATAATAGGCGGAAATATGACAGATTTAAGATCCATATCAAGGATGAAACAACTGGTGGAACTTGAACTTCATGATGTATCCATTCATTCGATACAACCATTGGCAAAACTAAATTTTCTGTATGCCCTTACCCTTAATAACCTTCCGGTAGAGGACATAACAGTATTGGACCAGATGCCCACTCTCATGAATTTAACGCTGCAGGATATGTCACTGGAACATTTTCCGGAGTATCAGAACTTAAAAGATCTGCAAAGGATTCATCTGATCGGTGGTGATATAACAGAATTTTCTTCTTTAGAGAACATGGATAGCTTGCTGTCCATGAAAATAGAAAACACTTCAATTCAATGTCTGCCAACTCTTCCGGAGTCACTAAAAATATTGTATCTTGAAGATATAAATTTGACAGATCTGATTGGCTTGCCACATACATTAAAAGTACTGATATTGGAAAACTGCAGTATCACTGACATGGAATCTGTCTATTCACTGGAACACCTATCAGAGCTGACCATTGACGGCGTTGAATACATTACCCCAACAGAAAACCCCGGGACCAAACCAATCGCCTGATCCCGGGGCTATCAATTTCAACCCACCATATACTTATAAAGCTTCTCCAACAATTCCCCCATCTCCAGCGGTTTCCCGATATGATCATTCATCCCCGCCGCCAGACTTTTCTCAACATCCTCCCGGAACACATTAGCCGTCATCGCCACAATCGGAATCGTTTCCGCATTCGGCATTCCTGACGCTCTGATCTGCTTAGTAGCCTCAAATCCGCCCATAACCGGCATCTGAATATCCATAAATATCATATCGTAAATCTCAGGATTTGCCTTAAAACATTCCACTGCCAGCTGGCCGTTTTCAGCCGTATCAATGATAAGCCCAACCGGATCCAGCATCGCAGCGACAATTTCCCGGTTAATATCAATATCTTCAGCAAGCAGAATACGCCTGCCATTACAGTGCTGCCGGAGTTCAGAAAGAGAGTTGCGGCTATGTTCTCTGGCATTGGCTTCCTGTTCCGGACGAGACTCTTTGGCCGCCTCTACCTGAATCGTAAAGATAAAGGTAGATCCTTCCCCCAGAACAGACTCAACGTCAACCGTTCCGCCCATCATCTCCACAATCTGCTTCGATATAGCAAGCCCCAGTCCCGTTCCGCCAAACTTCCGGGAGATGCTTCCGTCGGCCTGTTCGAAGGAACGGAACAGACGTGTTTTTTGTTCCGCAGATATTCCGATACCGGTATCGGCCAGTGCAATTTCAAGTGTATAGCAGCCATCACTTTCAGCGAGTTTTCTGGCAGACAGTGTTATCGAACCATATTCCGGCGTGAATTTAATCGCATTAGAGAGCAGATTGGTAATCACCTGGGCCAGCCGCTGTTCATCGGCATGTATGTAATCCGGCAGATCTTCCTCAAGCTGCACGGAAAAGTTCAAGTGTTTCTCCGCCAGCCTGTAGTCATTGACATTCGTCACATTCATCAGCATCTTCTCAAACGAAAAGTCTGTTTCTGATAAAGTAAACTTCCCGGATTCAATCTTAGACATATCCAGAATATCATTAATAACTCCCAGCAGATGGGCAGATGCAGCATCAATCTTTTCCAGGCAATAATCCTTTTTTGCCGCATCATCACTGGTCAGGGCAATGTTGGTCATGCCGATAATGGCATTCATCGGTGTCCGGATCTCATGTGACATATTGGCAAGAAAATCACTCTTGGCGCTGCTGGCTCTGACTGCTTCTTCTTTGGCATTGATTACCTCAGTCAGGTCATGGAAGAGTACCATGGAACCTTCGACACAACCTTCGCTGCCGAGCATGGGAGTGTAATGAATGGAATAATGCAGCGTTTTTTGGGTAGAGGGATCATAAAAACTCTGCTCAAGCTTGACATCCTCCCTGTTTTCACGGGCCGCATTAAATACCGCTACCGTTGTTGTTACGTCATTTTCACTGGCATATTTATTAAAGACATCTTCAAACGTGTGTCCGTTGATCAGACCGAAATTCTTAATGCCCAGATACCGCAGGAAAGTCTCGGTACAATATGCAAATCGGTTCTGCTCATCCAGCAGGATGATGACGTCGGTGCTGTTGTCCATCAGAAGCTGCATATACTTGTCACGTTTGGCGCGGTCTGCATTCAGTACGGCCTGAAGGTTTTCCTTGGCGTGTATGGTTGACTGGCTGCGGGCAAGGGTGACCGAAAGAAGCTGGTTTTCACGCGCCAGCTTTTTATTCTGTTTCGTCAGCTGTTTTATTTCTGCTTTCAGCTGTTCGATTTCTTCAGGGTTGGTTTCTATACTCATATCAATACCTTTCAGTCATTCTTAAAACAGGCAGGCCGTAAATGTAAAGTTGTGAAAACGATTGACCGTTCCTCCGCCTGATAAATAGAGCGGGCACATCTCGCCGCCGGAATAAGCGGCCTGATATGGGATAACACCATCTAATGCATCGCGGATGATATCTAGTTCTGCTTCCATTTCAGCTCCCAGCACAAAGGCCCGGGCGAGACAGGGATAAAGCAGCGCACCGCCATATCCCTTTAAAGCGGCAATTTCAGCAACTTTGATGCGGGCAGTGGATAAGATATCCTCATAATCCAGTGACCCGATCGCAAGCGTTGCATTCTCCGGCATCGCCCCGCCGCAGACGGCCCCGCCGCCTTCTAAGATAGTGAAAATCACACGGGCGACCGGCCTGGTCCCGTCCTTGTAGTCCACAATAATCGGGATCGAGGCAGCGCCTTCTATTCCTTCGCCTTCGCTCAGTCCCAGGGTTTTCATATATTCCAGAAACGGCATGTCGTTTACTTCATAGATAATATTGTTGTCTGATTTCGTTATAATCGCTTTTTGTTTCTGCACCTTCTCATCAGGCAGTGTTTCCACGATAAAATGCGGCTGCACCGCTCCGCTCATAAGGATAAAACACATCGAAGTATCGCTGGCCACGCCATTGCAGAATATTTTGCAGGTGTCATGCAGTTCCGTGTGGTCGGCAGCAATGGAACCGAATACCGGGGTTCCCTGACAGACCTGATCGAGTGTCTGCAGCAGCAATTCCCCGCCCACATGATGAATCATTGGGGCATAGGCGAGAATAAGATCGGCTTTATCCACATTCAGTTTTTCGAGTCCTTCCTGATATGCTTTTGAGACAGGTGTTATCTGTTCTTCCATCAGCGATTCCGTACCGACAGTGGCAAAGCAGACATCATCACTGGTTAAGACAGAAACGGTAAGCATGATCGTAGCAGTTTGATGTCCGGAAGCCATGCCGGAACTGGTAAATCCAACGGTGTCAAACGGCAGACTCCGGCTTACCGCCTGCATCACACCCGTATCGACGGCATCGGAAAAGCAGTTGATGATTCCAACTGTATTTGCCCGCAGTCCCTGTTCCAGCTGCAGCTGATCAAGTATTTCAGCAACAGCATCCTCCTCGTCATCGATTTCCAGTGTAAATGCCGTACGCATCTCAATCATTTAGACTCCTCCCGGTTAATGTAAAAGGCCAGATGCCTCATAATATTTGCATAGTCAACAGGTTTCCCGATATGGGCATTCATGCCGGCATCAAGGGCCTGCTGGACGTCCTCCTGGAAGACATTGGCTGTCATCGCCAGAATGCCGACATCCTGGGCATCTTTTCTGGGCAGGGCACGGATCATCCGGGTGGCGGTGTGGCCGTCCATAACCGGCATCTGGATATCCATCAGGATAGCGCAGATCTCGTGTTCCTCCGACTGTTTGAAGCATTCAAGCGCTTCTTCTCCATTGTCAGCTTCAATCAGTATGGCATTGGTGTCCTCAAGAAAGGTGCGGATAATCATCCGGTTCATTTCAACGTCATCTACCACCATAATCTTATGGCCGGTGAAGTCATAAGAAGCAACGGGTTCCACTTCGGCAGCAGAACAGTCATCCATCTGCTCTTCAATCAGATCCAGCCAGACACTGAAGTGGAAGGCGGACCCTTTTCCTTCTTCGCTTTCGACCCGGATCCTGCCGCCCATAAGGCCGACAATATGCTGGCTGATGGCAAGCCCCAGCCCGGAACCGCCGTATTTGCGGGAGGATGAGGTATCAGCCTGCTCAAAGGCAACAAAGATCGTTTCCAGAAGTTCATCTTTAATACCGATTCCGTTGTCGGTAACGCTAAATCGAAGCAGTACTTTGTCGCCGTCGCGTTTTATCCGCTCGGCTTCCAGTTTGATCTCACCGCCTTCACCGGTGAACTTGATTGCATTTGACAGTAGATTGGACAGGACCTGTTCCAGGCGCATCTTATCAGCCTGGACAATCATCGCATTAATATTATGAAGGCTTACGGTAAAGGTCTGTTTACGGGCCCCGGCATCGGCTTTAAAAGTTTCAGATAAAGCGGTAATGGAGGCAGCCAGGTCAAAGGAGTCGTGGCCCAGTGTCAGGCGGTCTTCTTCGATTCTGGAAATATCAAGGACATCTCCCAGCATTTCCAGCAGGCGGTCGGAAGCAACCCGTATCGTAGACAGGCATTCCATAATCTTATCTTTATCACCGCTCCGCTCAGCGACCTGAAGCATACCATTGATGGCATTCATCGGCGTCCGGATCTCGTGGCTCAGATTGGCCAGAAAACGAGTCCGGGCAAGGCCGGCGGCCCTGGCTTTATGAAGGGCTTCGGTATTATTCATAATACCGTTCATCTGCTGGCAGAAAACTGTAAACGGGGAGATCAGTTCTTCATAAGAAACGCTGTAAAAGGCATGATTCTCCTGAGTCAGCCCGCCCATTATAACACCCTGAAGATTGCGGTCATTATCCAAAAGCGGCATGTAAATGATGCTATGGAGATCAAATGGTGCCCATAGCGGGTCAGTTACCGGCATTTCACAGAAAACAACCTGCTCCTCAAACGCGTAATTTTTATTCCATGCGCCCTGGTCGGAGAGAGGCAGCACCTGATCCGGCCGATCCAGATTGCAGGCCTCGTCCAGCACCAGTGACTTTTTCTGGTAATCGACAGAAAAGACAGCGCCTACTTCCAGCTGGAAGATATCAACGATACCTTCTGCAATAATCGGCAACAGGCCTGCTTCATTCTGCTTAAATGCCATCTGCGTATACTGATGGATGCGGTCAAGCATGTCGATCTTGGCATCAAGCCGGCTCTGGGTATCGCGCAGGTTCTGTTCGACCATCTCATATCTGGCCATCCTGGTCTGTAATTCATCAATGATTTTTCGTTGTCTTTTTACTATATCATCTTCGTTTTTCAGCATGATATCTCGCCTTTCACTTAGCTGTGTTTTTTCTGTAAAGAGCCATCAGAGAAGAGGTGAAGGTGTGATTCCTGTTTTTGCCGCCAAGCATGGCAAATTCGCCGAATCCGTACATGCCAAGCCAGGCCGGAACCTTGCCTGCATCATCAACCAGTGCATCCTGCATCAGGCCGATCAGCTCATCTTTCATAATCGCATTTAAGGAAAAACGGCCCCTGGCAATACAGTCTGCCTGCAAAACAGCCAGGACTTCGCCATCAATGGCTTCACACATCTCAGCCAGAATCCGCTTCATCTCAGAGAAAATCAGCGCCTCGTCACGAATCGCCAGTCTCAGCTCGGTGCCTGCTTTGAAATGATTCCGGTATAGCAGCTCGCCTTCGTCGGTTTTGCCAATGATTCCATGTAATATGTAAGGACTGCCGTATTCCTCCCAGAGTTCTTTCGGAAGGAGCTCTGCCAGAGCACCAAAAGGCATAACTTCGGAAATACCGGCTTCTTCGGTCAGTTTAAAACGCTGTGCATAAGCCTGAAAAGCGTTGATACCGTCAATTTCCTGAATCCGCAGACCTTCGGTTTTCGTAATAGTAAACGGTTCGCCGATCACATCAAAACCATGAGTCGCCCGGCTGACTGTACCGATGGTAGGATCGGCCAGACCGACGGCCCAGATTGAATGCTCCCTTACTGTGTCTTCAGACAGCTGGTAGCTGGTAATATTTTTCATATTGTCAGAAGAAACACCGCCGAAGATCGGAATCGTTTCACCGATCACCTTGTCAAAGCCGGCAACCACACTGTCGCAGGCGCAGTCGAGACCGGGGACGGTAATAAACAGGGCGTTTATATTGGCATTGGCTGACTTAAGCATCCCGGCCAGTTCAGTGGCTTTTTCCTCTGAATTGTCCGGAAATACATCGTGAATGGTGCCGATGGCCAGTTCATCTGCCGGTCCTGATATTGCAAATACAGCAAGTTCGTTCATCGATTCGCCCGGTCCTTCAGGCCCGATCACGCCGCCGCAGGAGGCACCGAGTACTGCCACTCCCGGTAGTTGATCCTTTAAAATATCATTGATCTTTTTTAATTTGTGGCCCAGTGTCGCATATACAACAATCAGCTGCAAGTCTGGAGGTGTGGACGCTCCGAATGCCTTTTTCAAACATTCTGTGATAGCTCTTTCGGTACTGGCAATGCGGACATTAGCCGAATAAAAATTCAACATATTATATTCCTCCTGTATGGATAATTTCACGTACGATACTGTATCGTTGCTGAATACTAAGCCTAATTATACACTAGCAGTCTATGTTTTGTCGATGACGAGAATCATAATTTTTCGCCTTTTTCCATGAGGTTTGTAATAAAAAAGGCAACATAAATAAAACGGTGGTATTTTTAGCGAAACAAAAGCCCCCCGGACAGCTCCGGGAGGCTTCAAAAAGGCTTCTTACTTTTACTTTTCTGCTTTATTGGTAATGGACAGCAGTGCATCCATAATTGTCGATACTTCTTCGGTGTATTTCTCCGGTATGCTGACCAGGGCCTGGGAAGCCGGTGTCTGAAGTTCCGTACTCTGGCGTCCGAACAGAATATAATCGGCAGAAGCATAATAACGGCATATTCTGGAAAGGGTTTCAAATGACATACCCTTTGTCCCGTTTTCAATCTCGGCCAGGAACTGCGGGGAAATGCTGATTATCTCAGAAAACTTCTCCCGGGTGAAATTATGGCTTTCTCTTACGCGGCGTACTCTTTTACCAACTTCGAACTTATCAGGATTTTCTATTTTGTGTTGTTCGCTCATTTTTGCACCTCTCCATTTAATTATATTTTATGTTTATTTTAACGGTTGCCGACAGCGATAAAATAAGCTACAATATAATTATTACGCTTTAGGGGTAAAACTATGCAGAAAGGAGTTGAAAGTCAGGGGTATGAGCTTTTTTGAATGGGTAAAAACAAAGACTTCACGGGCAGCCGGCACTGTTACGAAACCCCGCTATGAGAAGGAAGAACCGCCGGAGGATACTTTGTCCCGGTATGAGATCAGGCGGGAAGAGGTAGCGGCCGGTACGGAACCGATCGAGGGTATATTTTACCTGCATGACGGCAGGATTATTTGTGATCATTATTCGGAATGTCTGGAGTCGGAAGACAGCTGGAGGAAGAGACATATGTATCACAAGTATTTTTTTCGCGATTATATGCTGAAGAAATTTCCGGATTTAATATCGAATCACGAGCATGTGCCAAGAGGGCGGGTCTCCCTGTTCGGCACGATTGCTCTGTTTATTGATGCCTGTTACTGCAATGATCAGGAACTGGTCGAGGCGATCAAAACCCTGTATCGTCTGCCCGAAGAAGTTATGATTATTGATAATTACCATTGTACCAGATGCAGGCCTGAATCAGATACCGGCCTGCAGTAGCACGGCATGGCTTGCACGTACCGGAAGCTGCTTTTTGACCGAGAGGCCTGCCATGGCAGCAGCGGCAACGGAACGATCAAAGGCATCTTTTGTTACATGCTTGTCGGGTTCGGCAAATAAGACGAGGCCGCCGGGTTTTAAAGCATCACAGACTTCCCGGAAGGCCCGGTGCTGATCCGGCAGTTCATGAACAACGGCAAAACACAGTGCAAAGTCGATTTGCCCCGGCAGATCTGTCAGGTTTAGCGTTTCGAAGTTACACTGACGGGTCTGAATCCGGTCTGTCAGTCTTTTTTTCTTTGCCCGTTTCATTAATCCATTCAGCATCTGCGGCTGTATATCTGCAGCGACCACCATACCATCACTGCCGACAAGTTCTGCCATGGGAAGTGTAAAGTACCCCATGCCGGATCCGATATCCAGCGCTTTCATTCCTTTTTTCAGATAGGGGGCAGTGATTGCTTCGGGGTGATACATCAGTTTGCGGACCGGACTGGCGAGAAACCAGCCGATATACCAGGGACATATTTTTTTCTTCATAGATAATAAACTCCTGACTGTCACACTTGCGACATTTTTTATTTGTAGTATAATGATGAAATAAAAGCAAGTCAATTGATCCGGGATAAGTGCTACATTATCCCGGATTTGTGACAGAAGGGGAGATAGAAAATGAGAGAGAATCTGAGAGAGAATCCGAGCTCCGTAAGATCACGGGAATGGCTGCATGATGCGCTGCTGGACTTGATGCAGGAACGGCCGTTTGCGGAGATTTCGATCAAAGAAATTGCTGAAAAAGCTGATCTTGACCGGCGCACCTTTTACCGCCATTTTAAAAGTAAAGAGGATGTTTTAAGATATGCTGTTTCAAAAGGGGTTCAGGATTACCATGAACTGCACCGGACTCAAAAGATCAGCGGGGTCAGAGATATTGCCCATGCATTTTTCTGCGTCTGTCAGAAGTACCGGGACTTCTTTCTGCTGCTCCACCGGCAGAATCTGAATCATCTGTTTCTGGCTGAGCTGAATCAGATCTTTCCGGATATGCATCTCCGGTATCATTCCCCCGAAGAGCAGCAAACACCGTATTTTAACTCCTCATACAGGCTGGCTTATCATATCGGCGGGTTCTGGAACATCATGAATGAGTGGCTTAAGCAGGGGGCAAAGAACTCTCCGGAGGAGCTGACGGATATTGTGATGGCCGTATTCGCAGCGCAAATTATATGAGGGATACTGATGTCAAGGCAGCTTTATATCAATATCCTTGACAAGCGTTCGTTTCTTTAGTACGCTTTTGGGGATTCGATTTATAAAAGTGGAGGAACGTAATGTATAAGAAGGCAATTATTCTGGCTATGTCGGCTGCGGTTGTTTTATCCGGGTGCCAGGGAAATAAGGCATTAGAAGCAGCTCAGGCACCGGCAACAGAAACGACAGCAGAAGTAACATCAGAGGCGACTGAAGAGACAGCAGAATCAACAGAAGAGACAAAAGCAGCAGAAACAGAAACACAGACAGCAGAGCAGGCGGCATCAATCAGCAAGATGGAAGCGGTGAGTGCAGACGGTACGCTGGACGACCTGATTCAGGCATTCCAGGAAGATTGTGTACGGGCAGCGGAAAGCTCCGGTATCAAAGCAGATCATAATGATCTGGTGTATGAAATAGACGATCCGGAAATGGTTACAATAGATATGAGCGAAGGCCCGATGCTGATCGCCCAGATTTCACCGAATTCTAAAATGATCTGGTACGCCGGCTATCCGAATGACGAAACATGGTTTAAGCAGGAGATGCAGCTGGTACTGATGGCAGGAGACAACACCCTGACTCCGGAAGAAGCGAAGACATTTGCCGACGAGATCTGGGACGAAGCGTGGGACAACCGCAACAATATGCCATCAGCAGTCCAGAAGACATTGCCAAGTGGTCTTTTATATACAATGTCCCTGACCGAGCAGGGCCTGGTATCATTTCAGATAATATATCTCTAAACAATAATCATAAAGCAGGTGGACTATGTGCGGCAGATACTATGTTGATGATGAGACAGTAAAAGCGATCGAACAACTGGTAAAAGACATTGATGACAGACTCAGGAACGGGCTGCCCGGCAGGGACATCCATCCCACCGATACGGCACCGGTATTAGCGCAGCGGGGGAATGGCGTGCAGGTATCCTGGCAGCGTTTCGGCTTTCCGGGATTTACCGGAAAACAGGTCATTTTCAATGCCAGAGCCGAGACGGTTATGGACAAACGGATGTTTCAGGCCGGAATCCACAATCACCGGATCGTCGTGCCTGCCACCTGGTTTTACGAATGGAACCGCAATAAAGAAAAGGTGACATTCCACCGGGCAGACGCACCGGTTATGTATATGGCCGGTTTCTGCAGTCCGTTTGAAGACGGCGACCGGTTTGTAATCCTGACAACTGAGGCCAATGAGTCAATGAAATCGACTCACGAGCGGATGCCCCTGATTCTGGAACGGGAAGAGCTGAATGACTGGATATTCAATAATGACCGGACCGAACAGATCCTTGGACAGACTCCGGTAATGCTGAAGAAAAAAATTGAGTATGAACAGCAGACATTGTTTTGACAACTGCAAAAAGCTGTGCTATACTGACTTGGAAATTTAATATTTTAGTGACTGATTTTTTACCGCCGGGTAAAAGAGCATAACGTCAGACTTCATATCGATAGGCCATAGAAGATATGAAGGACTGGCGTTTTTTTTGTCTGCCGACAGCAAGCCTGCCATATCAGGAAGACGCAGACAAATGAAAGAAAGGAAGGTTTTAAATGAAACAGGTTTCATGTTTTAAAGATTTTGCAAAGTATGCATCACTCAATGTCATGGGGATGATTGGTTTATCCTGCTACATACTGGCCGATACCTATTTTGTCTCCAAGGGACTGGGAGCGGACGGACTGACCGCCCTGAATCTGGCAATTCCGATTTACAGCTTCATTCACGGCAGCGGCCTGATGTTCGGAATGGGCGGTGCAACCAAGTATGCGATCGCCAAAAGCCAGAAAAACAGTGACCATGGCAACAGGATTTTCACCAACACAGTAATACTTGCCCTGGTTCTGGCCGCGGCATTTTTCGCAACCGGCATCCTCTTTTCCGGCCAGATTACAAAGCTGTTGGGCGCAGATGCCGTAGTCTATCAGATGAGCAAGACCTATCTGCAGGTGATTCTGCTGTTTGCCCCTATGTTCATGATGAACAACGTATTACTTTGTTTTGTAAGAAACGACGGTGCCCCCCAGCTGTCCATGATGGCAATGATCGGCGGCAGCCTGTCAAACATAATACTGGATTATATTTTTATCTTTCCGTTTGGAATGGGAATCTTTGGTGCAGTCCTGGCAACCGGCATTGCCCCGGTAATCAGTATGCTGATCCTGTCCCCGTACTTTATCAGCAGGAAAAACAAGTTCCACCTGAAGAAATACCCGGTTGCTGCAGAACTGAGCAGCCAGATCGTGTCCGGCGGACTGCCGTCGCTGATCACGGAAATGTCATCCGGCATTGTTATCATTGTATTTAACATTATTATTCTGCGTCTGCAGGGCAATATCGGGGTAGCGGCATACGGCGTCATTGCCAATCTGTCACTTGTTGTGATCTCTGTCTATACCGGAATCGCGCAGGGAATACAGCCGCTGATCAGCCGCAATTATGGTGTCGGCAATAAAGAAAACGTGCAGTCAATCCTGCGTTATGCCCTGATCACGGCTGTATTTGTATCGGCAGCCGTGTACGCAACCGTATTTTTCGGTGCTGACCGGATTGCTGCGATATTCAACCGCGAACAAAACCAGATGCTGCAGCAGATCGCGGTCTACGGATTACGCCTTTATTTCACCGCCTGCCTCTTTGCCGGTGTTAATATCATCCTTGCCGTTTACTTTACATCCACCGAAAGAGCCCGTCCGGCAAACCTCATCTCCGTACTGCGCGGATTTGTTATTATCATCCCGATGGCATTCCTGCTGTCCGCAATTGGCGGAATGACTGGCGTTTGGTGTGTATTTCCCGCCACCGAAATAATTGTCTGTGCAGTTGGTTTACTGCTATACTGGCGGCGATAATTAAGACAAGAAAAAGCTGGTACACCGCTGCATAAACATAGCAGCAATGTACCAGTTTTAATTTGACACAATTCCAGCTGTCAAGTTATAATAAACGGAAAAGTCCCGAACACAGGAGGAATCAGTATGGAGATCACAATAAGACAATATCAGGCGGCAGACCTGCCGCAGATGAAGCAGATCTGGAACCGTGTAGTGGAAGACGGGATCGCATTCCCCCAGACAGAGATCCTGGACGATAACCGTGCCGGAGCATTTTTCGCGGAGCAGTCCTACACCGGAGTAGCCGAAGACAACAGCGAAATCGTTGGCCTCTATATTCTCCATCCCAACAACATCGGCCGCTGCGGTCACATCGCCAATTCCTCCTACGCAGTAAAAAACGGACAGCGCGGGAGACACATCGGCGAGCACCTCGTAAAACATTCAATGGCAACCGCTGCATCACTGAACTTCAGGCTGCTTCAGTTCAATGCAGTAGTTGCCACCAATAAAGGCGCTATTCATTTATATGAGAAGCTGGGATTCACGCAGCTGGGCACAATCCCCGGCGGTTTCCGCATGGACGACGGTCATTACGAAGACATCATTCCATTCTACATCGAGTTAACCTGATCACCGGGAATACATGATCTTATCAATCAGACCATAATCAAGCGCTTCCTGGGCAGTCATAAAATTATCACGATCGGTATCGCGTTCAATCAGCGATACCTCCTGTCCGGTATTAGCCGCCAGAATTTCATTCAAATGCTGCTTATTCTTTTGAATGTGGTCTGATACAATCTTGATATCCGTCGCCTGCCCCTGAATCCCGCCGCCATGAATCGCCGGCTGGTGAATCATAATTTCCGCATTCGGCAGCGCCAGACGTTTGCCCGGAGCCCCCGCAGAAAGCAGGACAGCAGCAAAACTGGCCGCCATTCCCAGACATATCGTTGACACATCACATTTCACATAATTCATCGTATCAAGTATCGCAAACCCCGCAGTCACAGAACCGCCGGGACTATTAATATACAGGAAAATATCCTTCCCCGGATCCTCCGCCTCCAGAAACAGAAGCTGTGCCGTAACAATACTGGCCAGCGGACTCGAAACCTCTTCGCCTAAAAATACAATCCGATCAGCCAGCAGCCGCGAATAAATATCAAAACTACGTTCCCCGCTGCCGGTCTTTTGAATCACATAAGGAATCGTACTCATGCCGCTGCCCTCCACAAAGAAGTAAAGGAAGTCCGTGAATACAGTGAAGTGATATAAAGCTTCCGCATCCGGTACTGCTGCGGCGAGATCAGATATACCTTACGAAAAGCCAGTGTAAACGCCTGCTGACTGCCATACCCCGCCTCCAACGCAATATCAATAATCCGCCGGTCCGTCACCACCAATTGCCTGGCCGCAACATCCAGCCGCCGTGTCTGTATATATTTATGAATCGTACAATCCATAGCTTCCGTAAAAAGTCTGTTCAAATGATATTTAGAATACCCGGCAAAATCCGCCACCTCATCCAGACTGATATCCCGCTCCAGATTATCCTCAATAAAATCCCGTACTTTAGTAATAAGATCAGTCTCAGCCAAACTCTGCTTTTTAGTCATAGCGGCACCTCCATCAATATTAAGACCATTTTACCACATTCCGCCAAAAAAGTTTTAATAAAAAAAGCGATATCCTGACACCACATGTCACGCAACACAAAACTATACTACAAAGAAATCCGAATCATGCCATCCTACATCATGACCGGAGCCGATCACAACCAAAATACCCCGTCTTCCCCCTGGCAACAACCTGTTCTTCCTACAATAGTTCTCTGCGAAGATCCGCGCCACTCTTAATCGATAAATACCCCGGCGCCACATCAAAAACACTCTTAGCACCCGTGATCCCCTCAACCGCCATCCGATAAGCCGCCCTCGCATAAGCCACCAGAACACTCGAAGTAAACTCCGGATTAGACTCCAGTTTCAGCGAATACTCAATCATCTGATTCGTGGCATTCCCGACTCCGGTATTACCGCTGCGCATCACAAACCCGCCATGCGGCATAGTACAGTGATTTGCCTTAAACTCCTCTTCAGAGATAAAAGTCACCGTAGTATCATAATCTGAGAAATAGTTCGGCATTGTCTTAATCGTTTCCGCAATTACCGCCTGATCAGCACCATCCTCCGCAACAACAAAACACTCACGCAGATGTTTTTCCCTTGTTGTCAGTTCCGGATTTTTACAGCTGCGGACATCATCCATTGCTTTTTCAACCGGAACCGTGTACTGAACGGCATTTTTCACACCGGCCACCCGGCGGACCGCATCCGAATGTCCCTGGCTGACACCTTTGCCCCAGAAGGTATAGGTATTACCAGCCGGAAGAATAGATTCAACATAAATCCGGTTAATCGAAAACAGTCCCGGATCCCAGCCGACAGAGATAATACCAACCGTCCCGGCTTCTTTACAGGAAGCATCAACACTGGCAAAATACTCCGGTATCTTAGCATGGGTATCAAAACTGTCAATGGTATGGAAATGCTTTGCGAATTCCGGCCCCTGTACCGGCAGGTCGGTTGCACTGCCGCCGCACAGAATCATTACATCGATATCATCCTTATGGTTTATCGCATCATCCACATGATAAGCCTGTACACCCGGTGTGAGTAAGGTCACATCCGCCGGATTCCTCCGTGTGAACACTCCGGCCAGTTCCATATCCGGATTCTGCATAACGGCCAGTTCCACGCCTCGTCCAAGATTTCCGTATCCGGCAATTCCAATTCTGATTTTACTCATATGTACCTCCTGTGATTATCGAATAATTTAGTCATTCCCTATTTTACACGATAACAGGTCCAAAAACCAGAAAAAAATGGAATTCACGATATTTTATCAGAAACAAAACGTTCCCGCTCAGACAGAAACAATCCGGCCAGAGTCAGTCCCGTTCCCAGTGCTGACATCCAGGTGATTGTCTCTCCGAGAATCAGTACGGAAGTGACAATGGTAATAACCGGAACCATATAGATATAAATAGATGTTTTGACGGCCCCTAAGCTTTTGACTGCCAGATTCCAGGTCACAAAACAGAGTGCGGAAGCACCAAAACCCAGAAACAGAATATTGCCTGCCAGTACCGGCCGGGTAAAGCGGACCAGTCCCCATTTAAAGTCAAGCGGATACAGCATCATCATCATAAATATCAGGCCATAAGAAAATACACGCCTTGTCGTCTGAATCGTCGGCAGGCCAAACTGGCTTATTTTACGCGAAAGAACAGAGTATACAGCCCAGAATGCAGCAGCCAGCAGTGCCAGAAAGTCACCAAACGGGTTAAAACTTAAATTAGCACTGCCATTAAAACTGATCAGTGAAATACCCAGCAGCGCAAATATAAATCCGATTAAAAACGAAAAGCCCGGCCGTTCACCTTCCAGAAAATGTCCGGCCAGCAAAGCGGTGAAAAAAGGTGCCGCGGAAATAATCACGCCGACATTGGAAGCCGATGTATAGGTCAATGCCATATTTTCCAGCAGATAATACAGGGTGACCCCGGACAGTCCGGCCGCAGCCATCAGCAGCTCCTGTTTGGCTGAAGTACCTTTCAGCCGGTGCGGACAGACGATCCACAGCGCCGCATATCCGATACAGAAGCGATAGAACAGAATTTCAATCGGTGTAAAATCAGTCAGTAAAACCTTGGTTGAAATAAACGTGGTCCCCCAGATTATGATAGTTATCAGTGCATAAATGTGTCCGCCCGTCTTTGCGTTTGTCTTCATCGTTGTCCCCTTATACCCTTATGTTTTTCTGTAAATATATTCTGGTAAACCCTGGGCGTCAGCCCGATAAATGTTTTAAAAAATCTGGAGAAGTGGCTCTGGTCCGAAAAGCCGCATTGTAATGCGGTCTCTGCCGGGGCGACCCCGGACTCAAGCAGCTGTCTGGCGTGGCCGATCCGAACCGTTGAAAGATATTGATAAGGTGTGATTCCCCGCTGCTGTGTAAACTTTCTCAGCAGTACATATTTATTCCATCCGGATATGTCGCTTAAGTCCCCCAGAGAAATACTGTCCCCGTAATTGTTTTCTATGTAGTCACAGATTTTCTGAACTTCATCACAGGAGGAGGCGATCATCTCAGAATCCGGATCCGTATATTCCGAAATCAGCTGGCCAATCAGGAAACAAAAGGTCTCCTCTTTATTCAGACAGCATTGCTTTGCCATTATCATATCGTGAAGGTCACTCAGCACCAGCAGCGTTTCCCGGTCCCGGATCACCGGGGAATTAAATACCGGCAGAAACTTCCTGCCCGTAATCTCTGCAACGGCATTCTGCATAATGTTTTTATTGATATTCAGACTGCGCCAGTCCAGCGCCAGGTCATCGAGCTGTTCACAGGCATGGTTATCCAGCGGATTAAATAATAAAAGATCACCCGGTTCAGCCACGTAATTCTGCCCTTTGCAGGTCAGCCCCCGCTTTCCCGCGTTGATAAAACCAATCACATAATATTCATGGAAGTGGTTCGGAAACTTCTGCATAATGCCCTGAAAAGAACAGGCCTCAATCCCCAGATCTTCGTCATAACAAGCCATTCGTTTGTCCATTTTAATTACTCCTTTACAAGTCCGAACCCTATTATATCATGACTTTTAGAAAGATTCTTGAATGATATTGAAATAAAAGAGAAGCCAGCCACATGCTCTCAAACAGCACAAAATGGTTGACTTCTCAATATAATTATAATAGTAATCCGGCCCTTCACAGGCCGTCCTGATTTTAGGCACGAGTATTATATAACATACCATATCCCAAAGTATAAGTCTAGTATTTTTTTGATTTCCTGTTAAACTTTTTTTAGGACAGGCCGGCTGTCGAAAGGAGAACTAGTGATGAAACAGGAACAAAAAATGACAGTAAAACCTCAGACAGAAAGTGAAGTGAAGTTTCCGGATGAATTGATTCATCTTTCACAGATACAGGAGAAGCTTGCGGCAGCGCTGGAACAGGCCGAAGAATCGGTGACAAATATCGATCGTGACTATATGGCGGCAAAACGTTATATGGCTCAATACCGGGGGGAGATCGACCCCCATGAGATGTTTCAGAATGAGTTGGATTTAAAGCAGATTGATTATTCCGGTGCTTTTGCCGTTGAAGTCAGGGACAGGCTGGCGAAACTGCAGGCATCGCCGTACTTTGGCAGAATTGATTTTAAAGAAGAGGATTCCGAACCGCAGCCATTTTATATCGGCCGTTTTGCATTTCATTACCAGAAGGAACTGCTTATTTTTGACTGGCGGGCGCCGGTGGCCGGTATTTTCTATGAGTATGAGACCGGACCGGCAGAATATCAGGCTCCCTGCGGCAGGATCGAAGGGGAACTGATCAGAAAACGCCAGTTTAAAATCAGCAATGGTGTGATGGAGTATGCGCTGGAAAGCTCCGACAACGTCCAGGATGATGTGCTTTCCAGGGAACTTTCCAATACTTCAGATGAAAAGATGAAATCGATTATCCTGACAATCCAAAAGGAACAGAACCGGATTATCCGTAACGAAAAAGCATCGACATTAATCATACAGGGAGTGGCAGGTTCCGGTAAGACATCGATTGCGCTGCACCGGATTGCCTATCTCCTCTACCGGTTTAAGGAACGGCTGTCCGCTCACAATGTAACCATAATTTCACCGAACCGGGTCTTTGGCGACTACATCTCCAACGTTCTCCCGGAACTTGGCGAAGAGCCGATTTTTGAAATCAGTTTTAACGATCTGGCTGAAGTACAGCTGGAGAATGTGATCGGATTCGAACCGGACAGAGTGGACCGGCGAAAGGATGAAAAGGAATGGCGCAGGCGGGTACAATATAAATCAACACTTTCATTTGTCAGGCAGATGGATGAATACATTGCCCGGCTGCCGGAGCGGGTGCTTGATCCAAAAGAGTACCGGTATAACCGCTTCTCGGTCAGTGCTGAGTGGATCCGGACCCGGTTTGGGGCATACCCCGGCCAGCCGCTGATGCGGCGTCTGGCGGTGGTGGCGGAAGACATTCATGAGTATTTTGACAGCAATAATATCCAGGAAGACGATCTGCCGGGAGTCCGGACGATACTGAAGAATCTGAAAACCATGCTGAGATTTAAAAATACCCTTTCATTATATAAGGATTTTTACAATCAGGCCGGTGTACCTGAAATGCTGGTCATGCCTGATAAAAAGACGCTGGAATGGAATGATGTTTTTCCCTTTCTCTATCTGCACGCAGCATTTTGGGGTCTGCAGGAGAGCCAGCTGATCCGCCACCTGGTGGTAGATGAGATGCAGGATTATACTCCGGTGCAATTTGCCGTACTAAACCGTTTATTCCGCTGCCAGAAGACCATACTTGGTGATTTCGGCCAATCCATTAACCCTGATTTTAATCATACGCTGGCTGACCTGCAGCAGCTGTATCAGGAGGCGGAACTTGTCAGGCTCAACAAGAGCTACCGCTCGACCTATGAGATTATCAGTTTTGCCGGGAAGATACAGCCCGGAGAAGACATCGAGGCAATGGAACGGCATGGAGAAATGCCGGAGATCATCAGATATAAGGATGACAGCGATCAGATTAAACAAATCTGCAGTATAATTGATGCATTTCATAAGGGCAGCGGCAATACGATGGGAATCATTGTTAAAACCGACAAAGCAGCCGGAAAGCTATATGAAATCCTTCGTACCAAACGTAATGTCAACCTGATTGAACCCGGCAGCAGCGGGTTTGAGAACGGGATTTCGGTGACATCGGTGCGGATGTCAAAGGGGCTGGAATTTGATGCGGTTGTGATTCCTGATGCCGACAGCCGGACATATAAATCGGAGCATGACCGCAGTCTGCTGTATGTCGCCTGCACCAGGGCCATGCATCAGCTGAAGTTACTGTACTCAGGGGAGAAATCCGCCTTTATTCCCCATGTTTAGAGCTTGAAAATTTACCCCTATTCTGTTACCATAAAAGAACCATATATTACCATAAGAAGAAAGGGGTTTTGTTATGAGGAAGAGGGTATTATCGTTAGTATTGACCGGTATGATGATGGTTTTGTCAGTGGCACCTGCTTACGCCGGTCCGGCAGGCTTTACAACGTATGATTCGCAGGTTATTACGCAGGGCGGTCAGGTGCGGGCAGAATCAATCTCCGGCACAGTTACCGAGATTGAAAAGTACGGACATGCCGTAACCGACATCACGATCGCAGAGATGCCATTCAAGTTTGGTGACATTCTGACCGTTACATATGATAATGGTTTTACACTGGATGCACCATATCTGCCGGATTATTTTGTTGATCACGGCGAATACCTGGTTCGGGGTTACCAGGGACATACCTATGTGGCAATCTGTGTTAACTATGGCAAGATGAACGAAGTCGCCGGTGTTGGCATCGGCAGCACAGTTACCATATCCATGAAGGAAAAAGAAGGTTACCTTGCGCAGTATGAGATGTATCAGCTGGAGCGCACCAATGACCGGAACGATTATTCCAGTGATGAGGTATTTGCCAATTTCCGGCCGATTAACGTTGGAAATATTGCTGACGGCACTCTGTATCGTTCTTCCAGCCCGGTGAATCCGGAACTTGGACGGGCAGCTTATGCCAGCGCACTGGCAGAGCAGGCCGGTATCGCTACTTTTATTAATCTGGCGGATTCGCAGGAGAATATTGCAGAATACTTTGCCGCGGAAGATTTTAACTCACCTTATTACAAGAGTGTCTATGACAAGGGCGGAGTGGTCTGTCTGAGTATGCCTGTTTCTTATACTTCAGCTGATTTTAAGGAGAAGCTTGGCAGCGGACTGATCTTTATGTCTGAGCACAAAGGTCCTTATCTGCTGCATTGTAATGAAGGAAAAGACCGGGCCGGGTTTGCATCAGCTCTGTTGGAAGCGTTGATGGGAGCCAGTCTTGATGAGATCCGATACGATTATATGACCAGTTATGTGAATTACTACTGGGTTGAAAGAGGCAGTGACAAGTACAATCTGATCCAGACAAAACATCTTGATGTTATGCTTTGTACAATTGCCGGTGTTGACAAAGGGACTGATCTGAATACGGTTGATCTGGCTAAGGGGGCCAATGATTATATGCTTTCCTGCGGGGTTTCGCAGGCGCAGATTGATGCTATAAAGGTTAGCTTGTCTGGGAATTAAGGGGCGGTGCTCATAGTGGTGGGGAGAACGTGGGGCGTTAGGTTTGGTTGGACCGGAATCGCTTCCGTTCTCTCGATGGGCTGGTTCTAAGGCTGCAGCAAGCAATTTTCAGCGGCACCGGGGCCAGTTGCGCTAAACTCTTGATGACTTTAA
>DAMAMW010000063.1:0-26305 GCA_032073745.1 Lachnospiraceae bacterium
GGTAGAGGAATCATGTACCTGGGGCTAGCCGCCGCGCTAGCGGCTTGGTACAATAAAACATTATATATTAAGAAAACTAAGAAGGGGGGAATTTGTATGAGTCTGACAATAAAAAAAACTGATGGACTGGATATCGCATATCAAAAATCTGATGGATCCATCGAAGCGTTAGAATGCGAACTTAGAAAAGGCTTGCAGAGCTACAAAGATGGAAAGCTATTAACAATTGATGAAGCTTGGGCTGATATTGACAGCGTTTAAGGAGACTATGAAGAGATACAATGTATTTTTGACTTCTGATGCGCGAGATGATATCAAGAATATAAAGCTGTACATTATAAAAACATTTCGCTATCAGGAATATGCCAATAATTTTTCAAGGAAAATACGTGCTGCAGTAAACTCATTGGATATAGCAGCCACGGGACACAGGAAAACAGGTTTTGTCTATGAATCCCATGTAATATACTACAAGTCATCTGATACCTATCTGATATTCTATTTTATCACAGACAATTCAGTAATAGTAATTAGAGTTCTCAAAGATCGAATGTACTGGCAATCCACTTTATCAAGAATGAAAGACATCAAAATATTATATTAAAATAAGGCAGGAGACCAGTCAAGATCCGCTGCCTTATCAAGCATTTCTTATAACCCGAATCAATTATTTCTGATACGTCAGCCAAGAAGAAAAATAAGGCTGAATCACATCAAACGGTGCCGGACCGATCTCCAGCAAAAACGTATGAAACTCTTTCAAATTAAATTTATCACCCAGCTGCAATTCTGCCAGTGACTTCATATTATCAAATTCCATATACCCCACATAGTAGGAAAGGAAGTTGGTCGGATTCTCAATCATCGACTGATAGATCGCTGCAGCCAGCGGTTCCGGATTCTGATAATAACTGCTCAGATATTCAGCCACCTCAGCTTCCGTCCAGCCCATATAGTTGATATACACATCCAGGCAGGCCTGCAGCCCTAGTGTAGCGATCATGTTTGCAGCAAGCAGTTTTCCCAGCTCCGGATCAAGTCCATTATCAAGGGTATAAGAATAATGTTCAACATAAGTCGCCCATCCTTCTTTATAACCTACCGCCGGAAGAATTTGTCTGAGCGGATCTTCACAGCTGGCCCGGAAATAAACACTCTGATACAGGTGTCCCGGATAACCTTCATGTGCCAGGGTCGTATAATATGTATTCTTATCGAATCGTTCATTCTGATTGATATAGATCGTATTATTTTTATAATCATCAATCGGCGGTGTCAGGTAAAATGCCGGACTTAATGTAGATTCTAACGACTCAGGCACAATCTTCAGCGTATAACTGCACTCCGGAAGCGCCGGGAAATCCTGTTTGGTCAGCTGTTTTAACTCCTCAAGCATTGCTTCCGGGTCACTTTGCCGGAACTGATAATTATCCACCTGCTCCAGTAATTCCGGATGTTTTCTGCCGATGGTGGTGATTTCGATCAGATTTTCATTCAGACAGGCTTCCATTGCTGTCAGCATTTCTTCCACTGAATTATAGGAAGTACCGGTATTGGAATATACCAGATATTCATAATACTTCTTACCATCGGGCATATTTGACATGCCGCCTTCGTAAGTACAGGTTCCTTTCAGTGCGGTCATACCATCAATTAACAGCTGATATGCCGGAACAAAAGCATTATCCAGTAATGATGCGTTCTGGTCTCTGTATGCCTGTTTCTCTTCTTCAGTCAGGCCGCTGACGGTATCCAGCCGGGTATTAAATGTATCAATTAAGAAATTATCCCCGGGAGTCAGCAGGTAGCTCTCACAGGAGAGGATGACATTGTCAATGGCATGGTCCGCCATCATCAGTCCGGCCTTGGCCAGTTCCTGTTCATATAAGACCAGTTCGGCATAATATTCATCAATTCCTCCAAGCAGTTCCAGATACTCATCAACATCCTGCTTATCATAGAAAGCATATTCGGACAGCAGAATCGGCAGCTGGGCCTGAATACCGATGGTATTGCTGACGGGCTGATAGTATTGTTCCAGACCGGAGCTTTTGGCTGCAGTCTGCAGCTGACTTTGCATGATCCGGTAGGTCAGCTTCTGGCTGTTTGTCAGCAGACCGATATCAATTTTGTCCAGTTCCTTATTTAAGGCCAGAAGATCCCGGTTATCCTGAATCATATCTTCGAGAGCCAGTGATCCGTACAGCGAAGGTGCTTCCTCCACTCCGTATGCCGCAGGATCCTTGATCAGGAAATGCAGATCAAGGCGGTTACCGCCGATCAGGTCCTTAAAAAATTCATTCGTAATCCGGTCAAACTCCTGCTGCACCGCCAGTTTATCCTGTTCTGAAGACTTCTGGGCATCAGCAGAACCCTCCGAATAAGGGGCAGCAGTAGTTGCTGCAGGAGCAGTCTGTTTCGGTCCGCACCCGGTCAAAATGGCCGAGCACAAGAGCGTCATAGCTAATAGTATAGAAATGATCCGCTTTCGTTTTGCAATCATGGTATATCCTCCTGAGTGATTGTAGTCTAGTATATAGTATATTTTTTGTTTTATCAAGATAGACTAAGCTCCTGCGAATATTACATTACTGTTGGATAGATGAGGTATATCTTGATTTTTGTCTGTCGGGTGTGTATTATTAAATTAGGTGAAATATGGAGTTGTAGTAGAAAGGAGACATTAATATGATAATAACAGATGCGGATTTAGCAAAAGATGTTAATAGATACATTGGTCTGGCTGAGAGTGAAGAAATAACAATTACGCGTGATGGAAAAGTGGTTGCAAAATTGACCAGCCCCAAACATGATAAGGTGTCAGTAGCCAAATCATTGTTTGGTATTATTCCATCGGATATAACATATGATGAAGCTCATAAAGAAAGGCTTGAAAGATTATGAAAGTGTTAATAGACACATGTGTTATTCTTGACTCGATTCAGAGCCGGGAGCCATTTGCTGCTGCAGCTGAAAAAATATTTTTAGCTGCAGCAAATGATGAGTTTGAGGGATTTATTACCGCTAATTCATGTACGGATATTTACTATATAATCAATAGGTCCTTACATAGCAAGTCAAAAAGCAGAGAAGTACTTAGTAATCTTTTTATTATTTTTAATGTATTGAAGACTACTGCTGCGGACTGTAAATTAGCACTATCTTCCGACGTGTCTGATTATGAAGATGCGGTCATGGTGGAAACAGCAATACGTTCAGGGATAGATTGTATCGTGACAAGGAATATTAAAGATTATATCCTTTCGCCGATAACCGTTTATGAACCACTTCAATTTTTAGAGTTGTTACAACTTGAATTAGAAGATTGATTATTTATTTGAGGTCTCCAGTTATCAGGGGGCCTCTTATTTAATGTATATTGCATTACCGGCCCGCGATTCCTTGCGGTTTTTCCAACTTTATGCTATAGTTTCATTACTCGTAATTTCGAAAATACTTTATTTATAATTTGGAGGAAATGACTCATGTGTCAAAATCAGAATTGTAATTCAAAAAAACCCTACTATATCACAACTGCGATTGCATATACATCAGGCAAGCCCCATATCGGCAACACCTATGAAATTGTATTGGCAGACAGTATCGCAAGATATAAGCGCGAACAAGGCTACGACGTATTATTCCAGACCGGAACCGACGAACACGGCCAAAAGATAGAGATGAATGCACAGGCAGCCGGCGTCAGCCCCAAAGACTTCGTTGACGGCGTAGCCGAAGACATTAAAGTGCTCTGGAACCTGATGAATACATCCTACGACCGTTTCATCCGCACCACCGATCCATACCATGAGGAGCAGGTACAGAAAATATTCAAAAAACTATACGAGCAGGGCGACATCTACAAAGGACACTATGAGGGTCTGTACTGTACCCCGTGTGAATCCTTTTTTACCGAATCCCAGCTGACCGACGGTAAATGCCCTGACTGTGGCCGCGAAGTACAGCCTGCCCAGGAAGAGGCATACTTCTTCAAGATGAGCAAATATGCCGACCGTTTAATCGCTCACATTAACGAACACCCTGAGTTCATCCAGCCCGTATCCCGCAAAAACGAGATGATGAACAACTTCCTGCTTCCCGGACTGCAGGATCTGTGTGTATCCAGAACCTCCTTCACCTGGGGCATCCCGGTAAGCTTCGATCCGAAACACGTGACCTATGTCTGGCTGGATGCGTTAACCAACTATATCACCGGACTGAACTATGACTGTGACGGCAACCACGGTGAAGACTTCAAGCGTTTCTGGCCGGCCGACCTGCATTTGATCGGAAAAGACATCATCCGTTTCCATACGATTTACTGGCCGATCTTTTTAATGGCTCTCGATGTGCCGCTGCCAAAGCAGATCTTTGGCCATCCCTGGCTGCTGCAGGGCGAAGGCAAGATGAGCAAGTCCAAAGGCAACGTGCTGTATGCCGATACCCTGGTAGACTTTTTCGGAGTCGATGCAGTCCGCTATTTCGTTCTGCATGAGATGCCGTTTGACAATGACGGAGTTATCTCCTGGGAGCTGATGGTAGAGCGGATGAATTCTGACCTGGCTAATGTCCTGGGCAACCTGGTCAACCGTACCGTTTCCATGTCAAATAAATACTTTGACGGTGTAGTCAGAAACGGACAAGCTGCCGATACCTTTGATGAGGATTTAAAAGCAGTAGTACTGGAATCCGTAAAGAAAGCGGATGCAAAAATGAATGACTTAAGGGTTGCTGACGCAATCAGTGAGATCTTCAATATCTTCCGCCGCAGCAATAAATATATTGATGAAACCATGCCATGGACACTGGCCAAGGAAGAAGCGCAGAAAGACCGTCTGGCAACTGTTTTGTACAATCTGGTAGAAGCGATTACGATCGGTGCCTCCCTGCTCGGTTCCTTTATGCCTGAGACATCTGAAAAGGTTCTGACCCAGCTGAATGCAACGAAAAGAACCCTGGATGAGATGACCAGCTTTGGCCTGTATGCCGATGGCGGAAAGGTCACTGACAAGCCGGAGATTCTGTTTGCCCGTCTCGATATCAATGAAGTTCTGGCAAAAGTAGAAGAGATGCAGCCAAAGGCAGAACCGGAAGCAGATGAAACCGGTATTGATATTGAGCCGAAAGCAGAGATCACTTATGATGATTTTGCCAAACTGCAGTTCCAGGTTGGTGAGATTATCTCTTGCGAAGCAGTGCCGAAATCAAAAAAACTATTATGTTCTCAGGTGAAGATCGGCAGCCAGATGAGACAGATTGTCAGCGGTATCAAAGCTGATTACACACCGGAAGAAATGGTCGGAAAAAAGGTCATGGTAGTTGTGAACCTGAAGCCGGCGAAGCTGGCCGGAGTTATGTCGGAAGGCATGCTTTTGTGTGCCGAAGATGCTGAAGGCCATCTGGCTCTGATGATACCGGAGAAAGAGATGCCGTCCGGAGCTGAGGTATGTTAAGAAAAGGGTTGAACGGCAATCAGTTAAAACTGATTGCCGTTGCTGTTATGCTTATTGACCATGCCGGTCTGATTATCGCCCAGCGGATATTTCCGCAGTTATACCTGGGGACTGACCGTTACCTGTTTTGGAACACAATCTATATCCTGATGCGCAGTATTGGCCGGATTGCATTTCCGATCTTTTGTTTTCTGATTGCGGAAGGTTTTTTTCACACCAGAGACTGGAAGAAGTATGCAGCAAGGCTTGGTATATTTGCATTGATATCTGAACTCCCGTTTGACTATATGGTCTATGGTAAATGGCTTGACTTCCAGGGGCAGAATGTATTCTGGACCCTGTTTTTGGGGGTACTGATGATGGCGGTGATTCGTGAAATTGCCGCAAGAGCAACGGGGCCGGAAGGACCGGCCATACAGGTTATGTCTATTGCAGCATTTTGCGTTATTGCCAAATTAATCCGCTGCGATTATGATTATACCGGAATTATGCTGATTGCAGTTTTTTACTGGTTCAGAAGTGAGCGGGTCCTGCAATGCCTGACCGGATATATCTGTATGCTGTGGTCGGCCACAATATGGCAGTTCCGGATTGCCCTGCTGATTCCGTTTGCCCTGCTGTATTTTTATAATGGTGAACGGGGGAGCGAATGGCGCGGGGCGCGGTGGTTTTTCTATTGGTTTTATCCGGTCCATATGGTCGTAATAACATTTGCCGGCAACATGATTTTGAGATAGACAGAAATTGAGAGGGAAAGACAAAACATGATATTTGATACCCATGCCCACTATGATGACGAGGCATTTCAGGAAGACCGTGACCAGCTGCTGGCAAGTCTGACCAAACATAACATTGAAGCTGTAGTAAATATCGGCGCCAGTATCCAGTCAACGAAAAACACCCTGGAGCTGATCAAAAAATATCCTTTTATATACGGCGCTGTCGGGGTACACCCCAGTGAATGTGCCGAACTGAATGACCATCTGCTGGACTGGCTGATCCATGTAGCGAAAAAAGACCGGGTGGTGGCAATCGGGGAAATCGGCCTTGATTACTATTGGGATGAACCGGAACGTGAATTGCAGAAGCACTGGTTTGTCAGACAGCTGGATGTGGCCCGGCAGGTTAATCTTCCGATCGTAGTCCACAGCCGTGATGCTGCGAAAGACACCCTGGATATAATAAAGGCGGAACATGCCGCTGACATGGGAGGGGTAATTCACTGCTTTTCCTATGGCGTGGAGATTGCGCGCGATTACCTTAATATGGGATTTTACCTGGGAATCGGCGGGGTACTGACTTTTAAAAATGCGAAAAAATTAAAAGAAGTTGTAGAATACATGCCGATGGAACAGCTGGTACTGGAAACGGACTGTCCATACCTGGCGCCGGTACCTAATCGCGGCAAACGAAACTCATCGCTGAACCTGCCCTATGTGGTGGAAGCCATCAGTGAGATCAAACAGATTCCGCCGGAGCAGGTGATTGCTATTACCAGGCAAAATGCCAGAACAATGTACCGGATATAGGAGGAGCACAATGCCGACATTGGGAAACCCCAAAAATACGATTGAAATTATTCAAAAATATGAATTTATGTTTCAGAAAAAGTTCGGCCAGAATTTTCTGATCGATACCCATGTGCTGGAAAAGATTATTTCGGCAGCAGGCATCACAGGAGATGACATGGTGCTTGAGATCGGCCCGGGGATCGGAACGATGACCCAGTATCTGGCTGAGGCTGCTCGTCAGGTAGTCGCGGTGGAAATTGACAAAAATCTGATCCCGATTTTAGAGGAGACTTTACACGACTACGATAATATCACAATCATCAATGATGATATTTTGAAAGTTGATATCCGTGAACTGGCAGACCGCTATAATGAAGGCCGTCCGATCAAAGTAGTGGCCAACCTTCCTTACTATATTACAACACCCATTATCATGGGCCTGTTTGAAAGTGATGTTCCGCTGGACAATATCACCGTTATGGTGCAAAAAGAGGTGGCCGACCGGATGCAGGTAGGACCGGGGACAAAAGACTATGGTGCACTTTCGCTGGCAGTTCAGTTTTTTGCCGAACCGTATATTGTGGCCAATGTACCGCCCAACTGCTTTATTCCCCGGCCGAATGTAGGATCGGCAGTGATCCGTCTGACCAGGCATACGCAGCCGCCGGTCACAGTAAAAGACGCAGCACTGATGTTCCGCCTGATCCGGGCTTCGTTTAACCAGCGCAGAAAAACACTGCAAAACGGCCTGAATAATTCACCGGATATCGTTTATACAAAAGAGCAGATCATCGCCGCAATTGAACATCTGGGAGTCTCGCCGACAGTAAGGGGAGAGACGCTGACGCTTTTGCAGTTTGCGGCGCTGGCAGATTATCTTGTTGAACAGGGAGGAGTATAAGGATGAGAATAGGCGTATACAGTGCCAGAGAAGATGAAAAAGAATTTATCGACAAATTTTCCAGACAATATGGTGTGGAAATAGAAATGATCGATGTAAATCCGGTACCGGAGACAACTGACCGCGCCAAAGGGTGCCAGTGTATCAGTATTATCACCAATACATTCATCACCAAAGAAATGCTGGACCGCTATAAGGCGCTGGGAGTCCGCTTTGTCTCAACCAGAACCGTAGGTTTCGAACATATCGATGTGGAGTATGCGAAAAAGATCGGCATCGGTGTCGGAAATGTCTCTTATACCCCAAGCAGTGTTGCAGAATTCGCAGTCATGATGATGCTGATGGTGCTGCGCAATGCCAAACACTTAACGACCCGTATGCAGGGCCAGGATTATACCATATCAGGGATCACCCGCGGCCGCCTGATTTCCGACCTGACTGTCGGGATCATGGGAACCGGAAAGATCGGGTCAAGGGTAGCAGAGCTGCTGACCGGATTTGGCTGCCGGATTATGGCTTATGATCCATATCCGAATGAAGCCCTGACCGGAATCGCAGAATATACGGATCTGGACACCTTATATCGAAACAGTGATATCATATCGCTGCATATGCCGTCAACCGAAGAAAACAAGTACATAATCAATGCGGCAGTATTTAATAAAATGAAACAAAATGCAGTCCTGATCAATACGGCCCGTGGTGATCTCGTTGATTCCAAAGCATTAATCGAAGCAGTTGAAAGCGGCAAACTGGGTGGTGCCGGCCTCGACGTATTTGACGGAGACCGGCTGATCTATTACCGCGACAGAAAAGGCGAGCCGATCAGCCAGCATGATATGGCGGTACTGAACTTCCTGCCTAATGTCCTGATGATGCCTCATATGGCTTTTTATACCGACCATTCAGTCAGCGATATGGTGGAGAATTCCATTAAGAGTTGTGTTGAATATATGAAGGAACATTAATTCAGCAGTGCTTCGATGTCTGCCTTCAATTGTTCCGGTTTATATGCGGGTGAATATCTGGCATGGACACGGCCTTCCTTATCAATGAGGAACTTGCCGAAATTCCATTTGATATCGCCCGCTTTTGCAAATGGTTTCAGCAGCTTGACCTTCTTTTCAAACGCAAGTGTCTCATCGTCACCCTTATCTTCCGGCGCCTGTTCTTTCAGCCACTGATAAAGCGGTGCCGCATCCTTGCCGTTGACCTCTATTTTGGCAAAACGCGGGAAGGTAGTCCCGTGATTTAAGGTGCAGAATTCGGAGATTTCTTCGTCACTGCCCGGAGCCTGGCCCAGAAACTGATTGCAGGGAAAGTCAAGGATTTCAAATCCTTTATCCTGATACTCTTCGTATATGGCCTCCAATGCGTCATATTGCGGTGTCAGCCCGCATTTGGTAGCGGTATTTACCACTAATAAAACCTTGCCCTGATACTGGCCAAGTGAAATATCTTCGCCCTTGTTATTTCTTACTGTAAAATCATAAATATTCATTTCTGTTTCTCCTCTCATCGAAATTGATCCAGCATTTTGTACAGCAGTTTATATAACATCGCTGCTTCTTCCTGATCGAGATTGATACATTGTTCCATCTGCCGGGGGATATCAACCGCCTTTTCCCTTAACGTCAAACCCTGTGCAGTTAATTCAATATTAACAGTCCGTTCATCCGTGGCCGAACGTCTGCGTATCACAAGACCCAACTGTTCCAGCTTTTTAACAACCGGCGTGATCGTGCCGGAATCAAGATACAGCAGTTCGCCAAGCTGTTTGGCTCCGATCTGCCGGTGCTCCCACATGACCATCATCACGATATACTGGGTGTAAGTCAGCCCGATATCAGCCAGAAAAGGTGTGTATTGTTTTACGACTTCCCGCGAAGCTGCGTAAAGAGGGAAACATAGCTGATGCTCCAGTTTCAAGGTATCCATATTATTATTTTCTCCATTTGTGTTTTCTATGCCTGGTTCATTGCTTAAGTATAGACCTGCCATCAAAAAAATGTCAAGTTAAATTTAATTGAGCTCAATTGAAGTATGGAGAGAGTTATGAATCAGCACCGCTTATGGATAAATACTTATTCATTTTATAATTTAAAACTTTGTCATCCTGAGTACAATAACGGAGTTTCTCATGCCCTTCCCGCGGTGTAACAGTGAGGGCCCGGGCCCGGTACTCGGCCGGATACATATGAAAATACTCCAGAAATATATAATTAAAAGTCTTAAGATCAGGAAAGCCATTGCCGATCGCAATTTCAGTTAAATTCTTTTCCACATCATCAAGCTGAAAAATGGCATGGCGAAATCGTACTCTGGTCAGATAATCATAGAAATTAACCCCGACATTGTGTTTGAAAAAGGTTGAGACGTAGGTGCGGTTATATTGAGAGACCCGTGCCAGATCATCCAGCGTGATCTTATAGGTATAATTGCGGTCAATATACTTCATGATGTTGCGGATTGCTTTATGCCTGCTTTCATCGCGTGGTGAGGCGACCGGTACCATGCCCGTCTGAAAAAAATGAAATAAGGTTGAAAATAACATTTGTACAGATGCTTTAGCCGTCATCTCTGAGTAGGAATTGTTGGTAATTGCCGCATCCATAATCTGAAAAATAAAGTACCGGATTTTACAGAATTCCGGTCTGTTTCTGCTTGCGGCATCAGAAATACAGTGAAACTGAAATCCCTCTCCCGGTTTCGCATAATCACGCAGGCTGTCCGCAGAAAATTTGAATGACACAGATAAAGTCCCGGGGGCGAGCGCAAACGAGCCATGCCCTTCATTTCGGTTTATCAAAATGACATCATCTTCTTCCACAAGATAAAGCTTACCCTCACAACTGTATTCTGCCTGTCCCTTCAGAATTACGTTTATTTCATATTCTGATTCATGCCAGTGAAACGTATAACGTGACAGTTCATGGGCATACAAGGTTAAAAATATATTCTCTTTTGGCCATTTCAGATTAAAGCTGGCATATTCCATAGCTGTTCCCCCTAACATGCTAAAGATCATGATTTTATTTTTTCAGTATATCATATCCAAATATTTTCAACATGTAATTTATTTAGATGATTCTGAGCGTTGAAAATAGTGTGATTTTAATTTCATCTATATTTATCTTGGTGTTGCGACCATATCTTTTCGAATGGACATTCTGAATATTTCGATCAATCCGGTCAATATCGAATATCATTTGTTGGTTTTGAAGTGATTCTGTATTTTTGCCAGTCCAAAATTGTTGATATTTCCAACGATTAATCCATAGTTTTTCTGTATTCTAATCTTATCAAATCGCTGAATCCCGGCCGGGAAGCGCAAACTGTAAGAACAAAAGGAGGAAGTATGAGTACGCAACTAACGATCTGTATTGTTATATTTGCAATAACGCTGTTGTTTTATATTCTTAATAAAATCCCGATGTGGGTAACGGCTATGGCTTCTATGCTGCTTCTCGTCCTGACCGGGTGCCTGCAGCCCGCAACGGCTTTAAGTGGATTTTCAAACTCTAATACGATTTTAATGGCCGGAATGTTTATGGTAGCTGCCGGATTAAGAAAAACCACATTTGTTAAAAGCCTCTGTACCTCAATCATGAAGTTAACAAACGGTTCTTTTACCAAGGCATACTTTGGCTATATTATCATTACTGTTTTGCTGACCAATTTTATTTCCAGCCCGATGGTTGTGTTTTCCATTGTAGCACCACTGGTTGCAGCGTTGTGTGAGGAGAGTGATGTCAGCCCGTCAAAGGCTATATTTCCTATCTGTGTCGTTGCGATCGGCTGCTGTATGATCTTTCCAACCGATGCAGCCATTACCCAGGCCAGTCAGAACAATGCTTTTCTGGCTACATACGAGATGAGTCAATATGTCATTGAGCCAATGGATTTTCTGAAAGCAAAATGGCCGATGCTGATTGTTTTACCGCTATGGGCATTGTTTATTGCACCTAAGTTTCTGCCTGACCAGCCGACCCTGCCGATCAATATTGGTACCGGAAAATCCGGTAACGCAACAGTGAGGGAGCTGTCCCGTTTTTCAAATCAGGCTGGTATTTTTATATTCTTTGTAACGATTATTGCCTTGTTTTTTTCGCCGCAGATCGGGGTTGCCAGCTGGATCATTGCCTGCATCGGCGGCATTCTGATGGTACTTTGCGGTACCCTGAACTCAAAAGAGGCAATGGACTCGCTGCCGCTTGACATGATCCTGCTTTTTGTCGGCGCGCTTGGTTTGGGCAGTGCACTCAGCGAAACCGGCGCCGGTGATGTGATTGGTGAATGGCTGAGCGTAGCTGTTGGCGGAACACAAAACGGTTATGTTATCGGCGCATTGTTTTTTATCGTACCATTTATCATTACCCAGTTTATGTTAAACCGGGCGGTTGTTCAGGTATTCACTCCGATCTGTATTCTGGCCTGTAAAGCACTCGGTGCGGACCCGGTTGGTCCGATGATTCTGGTCACTGCCGGCTGCCTGACCGCATTTTTGACGCCAATGGCGACCCCGGCAATCCCGATGGCGATGGCACAGGGCGGATATGACCTGAAAGACCTGCTCAAAGGCGGATGGCTTGTCACCATACTATTGATGGTCGTTTACGTGTTTTATGTAATGACCGTATTTCCGCCATTTTGACAAACAGTACCGGAATAACAATAACTGGAGGATTATCCAATGAAAATAACTGACATCAAACTGATTTATGCGAAACACTACCTCTTCATTCAGATCTATACAGATGAAGGAATTACCGGCCTTGGTGAAGTAGGCAACTGGGGATACCTTGATGCCACAGCGGCGGCAATAGAAAAATTCTCCGCTTATCTGATTGGAAAAGATCCCTTTGCCATTGAAGATATCAACCAGAACTTCCTGCGTTCGGTTTACTTTCGCGGTTCTGTCGTGATGAGTGCAATCTCTGCAATTGATATTGCCCTTTGGGATATCAAAGGTAAAAAGCTTGGTGTTCCGGTCTATGAGCTGCTTGGTGGTAAGACAAGGAATAAGATCCGTGTCTATGCCTCGGTTATGACCAAAACAGAAAACCTCGCTCAATTGGCCGAAAAATATGCAGAGCTGAAAAACGATGGATTCACCGCAGCTAAAATATTTGTAAATGGTCCCGTAAAAAGTGAGAATGGCGGAAGGGACGAATACTACAATAACCGGGTTGAAAACGAACTGGAAAAAGTCCGTCTCTGCCGGGAAGCCGTAGGAAATGATTTTGATTTTATTCTGGAGGCGCATCGCGGAATGACAGTGCCAGAAGCTGTTGCCTTTGGCAGGGCCGCTGAACAATACCGCCCGATGGTATTTGAAGATCCGATCGGTCCGGATAATATTGATTCCATGGCAGAAGTTGCTTCCAAAGTAAATATCCCGATCGCAACCGGAGAACGTTTTATCAGCCTGAGAGAATTTGAAATGCTCCTGACCAGAAGGGCCGCTCAATATGTCCGACCGGATGTCTGTGCCATCGGCGGCATATCGGTTGCGAAAAAGGTGTGTGCAGTTGCCGAGGCTCATGATGTCCTGGTGATTCCCCACAACCCGTTGGGGCCGGTATCCACTGCGGCCTGCCTGCAGTTATGTGCATGCATTCCGAATCTGGGTATTCAGGAACTGCCTGATTTTTGCTTGAATGGAACAGAAGATGACATGGTAACAAAACCTCTGCAATTTGATCAGGGGTATATGATGATCCCTGACGCGCCGGGAATCGGCATCGAATTGTCTGAAGATGCAGATGCTCTCTGTCCGTCCTGTCAGCGCGGCAGTAATGAAGCAAAACGGGCATATGACGGTGCGGTAAAGGATTGGTAAGAATTTAGAAAGGAAACTTGGCAATGAAGACAAATTCCCTGAAGATACGCTGGCTTGATGCCGTAGGTTATGAAATAAAACTGCCGGGTGGTGCAACAATAGTCATGGATCCTTTTCTGACAGGAAATCCCCGTGCTCCCTTTGACTGGGAGCAGATTCAAGGGGCGGACTATATTTTGCTGACCCATACCCACTTTGACCACACTTCTGATGTTCGCAGCCTGACGGTCAAATATAATTCCAAAGTAATCGTTGAAGGTTCGGCGGCCAATGCTCTGGCTCACTGCTTTAACATTAACTATGATAATATTTATCCGGTATTTCCTGGTGAAACCTATTATTTTGAGGATTTTACCCTTAATACTTCACGATCCAAACACAATGTTGCACCCCAGCCGATGCCCGGCCGGGGACCGGAACTGGTTCACGAAATGATAGCTGCCGACCTACCGGTAATTGATGGCGTGGGTGATCAGACTCTGCTTAATGAATATGGTTCGTTGTTTTCTCTGGATTATTTCATCACCACAAGAGATAATATGCGGATTATGGTATCCAGCGGTGCGCTGCAGGATGGTTCTGGACGCACGATTTATCATAATGCATTTGAACATGCTAAACAATTTGCTCCCAACATTGTAATCCGCCAGGCTACCCGCCTTGGCAGTCCACAGAATCTGGCAGGAGTATTATCAAGATACCATGCCCAGCTTTATTTCCCGTCACACCATGAAGCTTTTGACCGGTATAAAGAAGTGTTCCCGGAGCGATCAGGTACAGATGAATATCTGAAAGATGCCGACCTTGCCCTGCAAAAAATCAACGGTTCACGGCTTGTTAATCCGGCTAAAGGGCAGTGGTATTCATTGGGGTGGTATATTGAGTAGATCTTGGGTAGATGATATCTCTATAGCAAAAGGGTGTTGCATTCGAGCAACACCCTTTTGTATATCAATCTTAATATTTATTCTGTTTACTTACACCGGGCATTTTGCCAATGCGGCCTCATCAGCAACAACAATAACATCATTATGCAGCTGCAGAATCGATGCCGGTACCATCGGTGTCACCGGACCATATAATGCCTTGAACAAAATGTCGGCTTTTTCAGCCCCGCTGACCAGAAGAAGGATCTTTTTAGCCTGCATGATTGTGCCGATACCCATGGTATAAGCCTGTTTCGGTACATCATCGATATTATCAAAGAATCGTTTGTTGGCTTCGATGGTGCTTTCCTGCAGATCAACACAATGTGTTGTTTTTGCAAATGCTTCATCCGGCTCATTAAAACCAATGTGTCCGTTGTGTCCCAGACCGAGCAGCTGCATATCGATACCGCCAAGCTGTGCGATCGCCTGCTCATAACGGCTGCACTCTTTTTCGCTGTCCGGTTCGGTTCCGTCCGGAATATTGGTATTATCTATGTTGATATTGATGTGTTTGAACAGATTGTTGTACATAAAATAGTAATAGCTCTGGTCATTATCCCGGGAAATTCCTCTGTACTCGTCAAGATTGGCGCTTTTTACATCCTGAAAGTCAAGGTCTCCCTCATTATACTTTTCGATCAGCTGCTGATAAGTACCGATCGGAGTAGACCCGGTTGCAAGACCTAAAACGCAGTCTGGTTTCGTGATTACCTGAGCAGCAATGACATTGGACGCCTTCCGGCTCATCTCTTTATAATCTTTCACTTTGTAGATTCTCATGTTAACCGCCTCCATAAAATATATTCTATGATCAGTTCAGGACAGCTGTCTTCTTGATTTTTCACGCTGTTCTTAACTGTTACCTATAAAATAACATTTTTAAGGCATAGTTGCAATGGGTAGATGCATAGAATATTTATCAGAGGGGTGATAGCATGTCTAATTATCGAAGACTAATTTCATATATTTATTCATATGAAGGCGGTAAAAAAGGAAAGAACGTAGGATATGCAAAAATAGAAGTCCGGAACGGGCGTTGCAAAATCCACGTCAATGTGAAAAACATCTACGTAGGAAGCAGTGATATCGGCGTATACCTGCTGGCACCGGGTCATGAAATTATGTTGGGCAAAATATTTGTCCGCAGCGGTCTGGGCGAATTCCGGGCCAATGCAGACGCTGATAATATTGAAGACAGCGGCTTTGACAGTGACCAGTGTTATGGGCTTACGATTCATGATGTAGGCAGTACCTGGCAGTGCTATACGACAATATGGGATGATGCAGTCAGCCAGAGTGCAGAAATCCAGCTGGCAGATGTAACATCGGAAAAGGCCAGGGAAAAAGAGGGGAAAACTGAAGATGCAATTCCCCGCAAGTCAGTCGCGGATGAGATTGCCCGAGAGATTGAGGCCGAAGAGAAAAAACTGGCCAATATTGCGCCCTGGGATGATAAACCGGCAGAAAAAGAAGCTGTTGCCGAAAAACCGGCAGAGATTCAGCTGATGGATGGTGTCGAACAGCTGAGAGCGGCAGAAAAAACGGATATGACCGCACAAGCCGAACTGCCGCGGCAAAATGTGAAACAGGCGGCAATGGTAGAACTGCTCAGCCAGCTTGCCGGAAAAGAAGCTGAAAAAGAAACGCCGCCGGAACCCGTTCAGGCAACCGACTGCGCCGAAGAAGATAATACATATGTTCCGGAACCGGGCAATCCCCGGCAGCTGGAAGCGCTGGATCGAATGGAAGAGGAAGAGATCAACAATATGCCGGTCTGGGATCAGATGTCCCATCGGTATATTAAAATATTTGCGTTTGATTATGACCACGGATGTGAGATCTTATCAATCAAACCGCAGGATATCGGGTTGCTGCCAAGAGAAATCTGGATATACGGCAATAACAGCTTCCTGCTTCACGGATACTATAATTACCGCCACCTGATTCTGGCCAAATTAAACAATCCGCAGGGCAGGCCAAGATATCTGCTGGGCGTACCTGGGCATTATTTCAGCAATGAGAAATATATGGCATCGATGTTTGGTTTCCCGCATTTTGTACTGGCTAAAAAACAGCCGGAAGAAGACGGCCGTTTTGGTTACTGGTATACGGATATTAAACTGTAAATCAATAGTCAATTCCGCGCAGGGAAACATTAGTCACATAAGGTCTGACAACAGCGGCAAACTGCAGCAGTTCATCCTTTGTAAAACTGTCAAACCCGTCAGGGTTTAATACCCGTTCGGAGGCAGTATAATTCTGCAGGTAATAGTTTTTGCAGCCGTTAATCCAGGGGCCGATTGCTTCGAAATCCCTGTATGTATGAAGGCCCTTTACCACCGTAGTGCGAAACTCATAGGGAAGTGTCCCGGCAATCAGCCAGGCGGCACTTTCCTGTATTGGTTTCAGGTTTATTTCAGGCCGGCCGCAGGCCGCAGCATACCCGTCAGGGCCGGCCTTAATATCCATCGAGATAAAGTCCAGCAGTCCATCCTGATCCAGCTGTCTGAGCACATCCGGTCTGGTGCCGTTGGTATCCAGTTTGACCAGAAGACCAAGAGACCGGATCTCCCGGATCAGTCCGGTAAGTGAAGCAGCCTGCATGGTCGGTTCGCCGCCGGTGATGCAGACTCCCTCCAGAACGCCGTGCCGCTTTTTTAGAAAGGCGAGAATTTCCTCACGACTGAACTCGGACGGAGTGTTGATATCCAGCAGATCAGCATTGTGACAGTAAGGACAGCGGAAATTACAGCCGCCTAAGAATATTGTTGCGGCAACATGGCCAGGATAGTCAAGTAATGTTGTTTTCTGCAGTCCGCAGATTTTGATCTCTCTCATTTTATCATTTCCATTTCATCGGTTTTCGTATATACTTACTATAGCACGTTCCGCAAAAAAGGGAACAGGAAAAATGTGAGGTTTTTGAAACGAAATGACTGAATGGAACGATAAATATATGAAAGAAGCCATCCGGCAGGCGAAAAAAGCCGCCCTTCTGGGAGAAGTCCCGATCGGCTGTGTGATTGTCTTCCAGGACAAGATTATCGGCCGGGGTTACAACCGGCGGACGATCGACAAAAACGTCCTGGCCCATGCCGAGATGATAGCAATCAAAAAAGCCTGTAAAAAAATGGGTGACTGGCGGCTTGAGGAGTGTACGATGTATGTGACGTTGGAACCGTGTCCGATGTGTGCCGGGGCGATTGTCCAGGCCAGAATCCCGGCGGTGGCGATCGGCTGCATGAATCCGAAAGCAGGCTGCGCCGGTTCCGTACTGGACATGCTGCATGAAGACGGTTTCAATCATCAGGTGGAAACCCATATCGGTTTGCTGGGAGAGACCTGCTCCCATATGCTCAAAGATTTTTTCAAAATGCTGAGGAAGAAAAAGGCGAGGGAGAAGGCGGAGATGGTTCCTTGACAAATGGGGATGGCTGGGGTATACTAGATGAGCGTAAAAGCAGTTGAAAAGGAAACACCATGCTTAATGTCGCGCAAAAGACGCGCTCGTTTCGCAGGTGTACTTGATTGCTAAGCTCGCAAAGGCGAGCTCGCTAAGCACTCAATGTATGTCATAAAGCTTCCGTGCAGCCGGGGAGATAGCGGTGCCCTGTACCTGCAATCCGCTCTAGCAGGGGTGATGCTTTGCCTCGGGTATTTTACTGTAGAGCTGCCTTTTGTAAGCGGCGTTGACGTCTGGGTCTTGCGCAACAGAAATCTATGAACCGTGTCAGGGCAGGAATGCAGCAGCACTAAGTAGAACCTTTTGTGTGCCGCAAGGCAGCCTGGGCCGAGCTGGCTGCAAGAGTAACGTCTATGGTAATTATTCAAAGCAAAGCGCACGGATTTAAAATAATAACAGCATTTTAAAAACATTGCAGCGGTCTTTCAGCAGAAAGTCATCCTGACAATGTTTTTTTGATTCACAGGAGATACCATACCTGCAGCTTATGTTCAATTGGAATTTCCCCTTGCCCCGTTATTCATGTTGTATTATAATATCAGAATGGGTGTATTGTGCCCGCCCCGAATACAGTCGGAAAGGATGAGCCTTTATGAGAGTTGGAATGTTAACCAGCGGCGGAGACTGCCAGAGTCTGAATGCGACGATGCGCGGTGTAGCCAAATCCTTGTACAAGATATTCGATGATGTGGAGATTATAGGTTTTGAAGACGGGTTCAAAGGGCTGATTTACAGCGACTACCGGATCCTCAAACCATCTGATTTCTCCGGCATCCTGACAAAGGGAGGGACCATTCTCGGGACTTCCAGACAGCCGTTTAAGCTGATGCGGGTGCCCGATGCTAACGGGCTCGATAAAGTAGAGGCGATGAAACAGACATACCGGAAGTTAAATCTGGAATGCCTGGTAGTACTTGGCGGCAACGGAAGCCAGAAGACGGCGAATCTGCTGCGCGAAGAAGGCCTTAACATCGTATCCCTGCCAAAGACCATTGATAATGACCTTTGGGGCACCGATATGACGTTCGGATTTCAGAGCGCCGTAAACGTAGCGACCAATGCAATTGATTGTATTCATACCACGGCTGCTTCCCATGGCCGTGTATTTATCGTGGAAGTGATGGGGCATAAGGTCGGATGGCTGACCCTTCATGCCGGTATTGCCGGCGGAGCAGATATTATCCTGCTTCCGGAAGTTCCTTATGATATTGATATTGTGGTGGCAGCACTGAAAAAGCGCGGTGAGCAGGGCAAACGTTTTTCCATTATTGCCGTTGCTGAAGGCGCGATTTCCAAAGAAGATGCTGCTTTAAGCAAGAAGGAAAGAAAAGAAAAAAAGAAAAACCGGATTGTTTACCCGTCCGTAGCATATGAAATCGGTGCCCGTATTACGGAACTGACCGGCCAGGAAGTCCGTGTCACCGTACCGGGACATACCCAGCGCGGGGGCGAACCCTGCCCTTATGACCGCGTGCTGTCAACCCGCCTCGGCGCAGCAGCAGCAAAAATGATTCAGGATAAGACTTATGGTTTTATGGTAACCGTCAAAGGAAATGATATCTCCGCATCACCGCTTCAGGACGTGGCGGGAAGATTAAAAATGGTAGATCCGGATTGTTCGATGATTCGGGAAGCCAGAATGGTGGGAATCAGCTTCGGCGACGAGTAAGGAAATCGATTAAGGAGCGCATGCTATGTCATATATGGCTCTGTACCGCAAATGGCGGCCGTCCACATTCGAGGATGTTAAGGGCCAGGACCATATTGTGCAGACATTAAAAAATCAGATAGTATCACAGCGGATCGGGCATGCCTATCTGTTCTGCGGTACCCGCGGAACCGGTAAGACAAGTATCGCCAAGATTTATGCCCGCGCAGTGAATTGCGAGCAGCCCAATGACGGCAGCCCGTGTAATGAGTGTCCGACCTGCCGCGGTATCCAGTCCGGCAGTTCAATGAATGTGGTGGAGATCGATGCGGCATCGAACAACGGTGTGGAGAATATCCGTGAGATCCGTGATCAGGTCCAGTATCCGCCGACAGAAGGTAAATATCGTGTTTATATTATAGATGAGGTTCATATGCTTTCAACTGGAGCATTCAATGCCCTGTTAAAGACCCTCGAAGAACCGCCGTCCTATGTTATCTTTATTCTGGCAACAACAGAAGTTCATAAGATTCCAATTACTGTTCTGTCCCGCTGCCAGCGATATGATTTTAAACGAATTACAATTGAGACAATCAGTGCCAGGTTAAAAGAGCTGACCGAAGCCGAACAGATACCGGCCGAGGACAAGGCACTGACCTATCTGGCCAAAGCAGCCGACGGATCGATGCGTGATGCGCTCAGCCTGCTTGACCAGTGTGTGGCATTTCACTATGATACCACCCTGACCTATGAGAATGCCTTAGAGGTTTTAGGTGCTGTTGATTCCAGCGTATTCAGCCAGCTGCTCCGGGCAGTGATCGGTGGTCAGACAACGGAATGTATCCGGAGTTTGGAAGAGATGGTCATTCAGGGGCGTGAATTAGGACAGTTTGTCACCGATTTTATCTGGTATCTGCGCAACCTGCTATTACTAAAGACCGCGCGAGATGCTGAGTCAATGCTGGAAATGTCAGAGGAAAATTTAAAGCAGCTTCAGGAAGAAGCCGAACTGATCGATGCCGAGACCCTGATGCGTTATATCCGTGTCTTTTCAGAATTGTCCAATCAGCTGAGGTATGCCAGCCAGAAGCGGGTATTGATCGAACTGGCATTGATCAAATTAACCAAACCTCAGATGGAACATAATCTCGATGCCATTTTGCAGCGGCTGAACGAGCTGGAGGACCGGATGGAAGAAGGTCTGTCGGTTTCGCCGGATATGATGCAGCAGATGGCACAGATGAATATATCAGCCGCCGCACCATCACCAGGAATGACTCAGTCTGAACCTGAAGTTCAGGCCCAAAAGGTCGTTCTTCCCAAGGGCCAGATTGAAGACCTGCAGTTGATCCGTACTGACTGGGGCAAGATCATTCGTGAACTGGGCCGGGCGATTCGTCCGAGTTTCAGGGATACAGTGGTAGAACCAAGCGGTGAGAGCTGCCTGTGTATTGTGTTTTCCAATCCTGACAGTTATGCGATCGGTAGCAGGCCGACCGTTATCGGCGAACTGGAGGAGTATGTCAGCCAGACATATGGCAAAGAGATCTATTTTAAAACCAGAGCGAAAGATGCCGGTGAACGGCTGAATACGATCTACGTCAGTGACGAAGAACTAAAAGATGCCATTCACATGGATATTACAATAGAAGATATAGAAGACTAATAAATCAGGAGGATATTTTATCATGGCAAAACGTGGAGGATTTTCCGGAGGTATGCCGGGCAACATGAACAATTTGATGAAACAGGCGCAGAAGATGCAGCGCCAGATGGAAGAGACAACGAAAGAACTGGAATCCAAAGAATATACAGCATCTGCCGGCGGCGGAGCAGTAACCGTTACCGTATCAGGAAAAAAAGAAGTCACCTCCGTAGTATTGGCTGAAGAGGTTGTGGATCCGGATGATATCGAGATGCTCCAGGACCTGATTATGGCAGCTACCAATGAAGCGTTCCGCCAGATGGAAGAAGATTCCGGCTCGGCGATGGCCAAACTGACCGGCGGTCTCGGCGGTATGGGCGGAGGATTCCCATTCTAAGATGGATTATTACAGCAGTCAGATCACCAAATTAATAGAAGAACTGTCCAAACTGCCCGGAGTAGGAGCGAAGTCAGCACAGCGTCTGGCGTTTCATATTATTAATATGCCCGAGGAGCAGGTGACAGGCCTGAGTGAAGCAATCACCCAGGCAAAATTAAATGTCCGTTACTGCAACGAATGTTTTACGCTGACGGACCGTGAATTGTGTCCGATTTGCAGAAGTGACACACGGGACCATGCCGTCATTATGGTAGTGGAGAATACCCGTGACCTGGCAGCCTATGAAAAGACCGGCAAGTATGAAGGTGTCTATCATGTGCTTCATGGTGCCATATCGCCGATGCTTGGCATCGGGCCGAATGATATCAAGCTGAAAGAACTGATGCAGCGGCTGCAGGGTGAGATAACAGAAGTTATTATTGCAACTAATTCCAGTCTGGAAGGTGAAACGACAGCCATGTACATCAGTAAACTTATAAAACCTACCGGAATCAAAGTGAGCAGAATTGCCAGTGGAGTACCGGTTGGCGGCGATCTGGAATATATTGATGAAGTGACATTGTTAAGAGCGTTAGAGGGCCGGATTGAGTTGTAATCAATGCAGGTTCAGTGTAAGGAGATGCAAAAGATGGATAAATACGAGTTTAATGTAAAAGTAGAACAGATCCGCAAGCTGGTGAATAAAGAAGACTACGAAACTGCGATGAAAATAGCAGACGGCATTGACTGGAAGAAGGTGCGCAATGCCAATTTGTTGTCGATGGTTGCACTGGTCTACGAGAAAAACGAAGAATATCAGGATGCCAAAGATATTTTGCTGCTGGCATTTGAGCGTGCCCCGATTGGAAAGCGGCTGCTCTACAAACTTGCTGAGCTTGCAGTAAAAGAAGGCAACCTGGAAGAAGCAGAGGCATATTACAGGGAGTTTTGTGATCTGTCAGCTGACGATCCCCGTCAGTACCTGCTCAGATATATGATTTTAAAAGCAAAAGATGCACCGCCGGAACAGCTGATTCATTCGCTTGAGAGTTACACCACCGAAGAACTGGATGAAAAGTGGCTGTACGAGCTGGCTGAATTGTATCACGAGATGGGCAATGAAACGATGTGTGTATCTACCTGTGACAAAATTATGCTGATGTTTGGTCTTGGAAAGTATGTAGATAAGGCAATGGAACTCAAAATCCAGTATGCCCCCCTGACCAAATACCAGATGGATCTGGTAGAGAACCGCGAAAAATATGAAGAAAAACTCCGGGCGGTAGAACAGTCTTATGGAATGGATGGTCCGGGCCCGGAACTGGAGACCGATTATTCTGCTGAGCCGGAACCGGAATCAGAGCCGGAACCGGTCAGAGAAGAACCGCAGCCGGTGCTTGAAATCACCGAAGAAGAGGACACCCGACCATATGAGCGGGAAGTGCTCGTGGCAGAGGTGAAGCAGGCAGAGGTTGAGGAACACCTGGCCCAGGAGATGTCCAGGCTTTCGGTGGATGGTTATGCTGCCGATGCTGATGAGCAGGGGAATACCCGTGTTCTCGGTGATATTAAAAGGGCTCATATCTTAGATCAGGAAACCATGATTCTGCCTAAGATTTCCCGTGCAGAACCAAAGGAGGAGCCGATTCCGGAACCAATACCGGAGCCAATGGCACAGCCGGTTCCGGAGACAACGGACGATCTCGATTTTGAGCCGGAGCTGGCAAAACCGGGCAACCATGTAATGATTGAGGCGAAGAATCCTCGGCGCGGTTTTGAGAAAGCGTTGGAAACCTTAAAACAGATCCAGCTCGAAACCGGTATAAAGAATCCGGTTGCCAAAATAACCGGTGAAAAGATGAATAAAAGAGGGATTCTGGCAAGTCGTGATAAATTAGCCGGAAAAGATCTTGTAATTGAAGAAGCCGGGGATCTTGACCAGGTTCAGCTGAAAGAGCTGGAACAGCTGATGGCAGAGGATATCAGCGGCATGCGGATCATTTTGATTGACAATCCCAAACAGATGCAGCAGCTGCATGCACAGAATACTTCTCTGGCAAGCAGGTTTGAATGTATCGGCAGTGATGATATTATGCCAAAGCAGGCAGCACCGATCATAAAAGAAATGCCGGAAGCTCCGGTGGAGAGGCCGGTGGAAACACAGGCACCGGTACAGGCACCGGAAGTGGATGACAGACCGGTAAGGCATATAGTCCCGAACCGTGATTCTGCAATGCGTGTCCCGGACCGGATTGAAATGCCGGAGACGGAACCAGATGCGGAACCGGAAGACGAAACAGAGATGGATATTGATGAATTTGCCCAGTACGCCTGCAAATACGCCGGCGAGATCGACTGCAGTATAACCGGCAAGAGTATGCTGGCTCTATATGAAAGAATTGAAATCATGGAAGAGGACAATATTCCTCTGACCAGAACCAGTGCTGAAGAATTGATTGAAGAAGCTGCCGACCGTGCGGAACGTCCGCCGATTGGCAAACGCCTCACCGGAATCTTTTCTGCCAAATATGATAAAGACGGTTTATTAATATTGAAGGAAGAGCATTTTATATAATGAAGAAAACAATAAAATTAATAGCATTGGATTTGGACGGAACGCTTCTGGATGACCAGAAGCGTCTGTCTTATGAAAACGAAACGGTTTTAAGGGAGTGTATCAGGCGTGGCATCCATATCGTGCCCTGTACCGGCAGAATATGGAAGGGGGTTCCTGACTTCATTAAGAATATAGAAGGAATCCGCTATGCAATTACTGTAAACGGAGCATTAATATATGACCGGCAGGAAAATAAAGAATTGCATAAATGCTACCTGAGTAATGAACTGGCAATGGAGATGCTGGACTTTGCCGGTAATTACCATATTATGTATGATGCATATATCAAGGGATGCGGGATATCTGAAAGCCGTTTCATTGAACACATGAGTGAGTATGGGATATCTCCAACCGTTCAGCAGATGGTACTTGATACCAGAACGATTGTGCCAAGCATTCAGGAGTATGTCAGGGCGTGTAACTGTCCGGCCGAAAAAGTCAACTACTTTTTCGCTGATCTGGCGTTACGTGAGACAGTGCGGCAGGAATTGCGTAAGCGCGGCGATGTAGTCGTGAGCTCTTCGCTGTCCAACAACCTTGAGATCAATGCGGTTGGGGCAACCAAAGGGGATGGAATTGCCTTTCTGGCAAATTATCTCGGATTAGATATGGAAGAGACGATGGGAATCGGTGATGGTGACAACGACATGACAATGATGCAGATGTCGGGGGTTGGTGTTGCAATGGGGAATGCAGAAGCGGGTGTGAAAGCAGCAGCTGATTATATAACACTCACGAACCAGGAAGATGGTGTGGCTGATGCCATTAGAAAGTTGGTTCTTGATGTTTAACACTAACGGAGAGAATATATGGAGTTCATTTTAGAACACTGGCTTGCGGCAGGCGTAGGTGTTTTTTTGCTCGCAATGGTGCTGCATGGTCATTATCGCGGCTTTCTAAAAATTGCAGTTTCCATGACGGCATTGGTCTTGTCGCTGGTTATTGTCAGACTGGCCACCCCTTATGTAACAGATTTTTTGAAACAGAATACCGCAGTTCAAAGTGTTATTCAAAAAGGTGTACTGAATCTGACCGGAGCAGCAGGGGGGATTTCTGAAGTATCTCCTGAAGAGACTGCCCTCCCTGCCGCGCAGCGGTTGGTGATTGAGCAGCTGCGGATTCCGGAGCAGATGAAAGAAGCCCTGATTGAAAATAATAATAATGAAGTCTATCGGATTCTGGGCGTCGATGCTTTTTTTGATTATATCAGTGCTTATATTGCTAATATGATTTTAACAATTATCGGTTCCATCCTGTTGTTTATTATTGTATATGTAGGACTGCGTCTGGTTGTCAGATGGCTTGATCTGATTGCAAAGATTCCGATTATTGCAGGCATCAACCAGATTGCCGGTGCTCTGTTGGGCGGAGTCCAGGGGCTGCTGATATTATGGTGCGGCTGTCTGGTGATATCATTTTCATCCGGATCGGCATGGACTGTCCCCGTTTTGGAGCAAATTAATCAGAGTATCTGGCTGTCATTTTTATATCAGAACAATATTTTTAATTGGCTTTTGAACGGTATATTAAGAAATTTGATATGATTTGTTGATCTGTGGAATTTTATTTATTGTATATTTCGTTTGTACAATAAGTGAAATTCCTTTTGTATTTTCTCGGAGACGTTAAAATGTGACCACAAAATGTAGTTGAAATAATGGAGAAATCGCATATTTAGTAGGTTGAAAAATTGTTTAAAAAAATCAAACAAATATCCTTGACAAATTGATAGGGTAAGTGGTATATTTAATGTCCACCGAGCGGGTGGCTGTGAAGATAAAAAACTTCCAGAAAAAAAGTGTTGACAAAGAAAACTCACTGTGATAGAATAAGGAAGTTGTCGCTAAAACACAACACACAAGCAGAACCTTGAAAATAGAAGATTGAACAGTATGTAAAACCCTGAAAATTCTAATA
>DAMAMW010000064.1:0-24227 GCA_032073745.1 Lachnospiraceae bacterium
CTCAAGGTGCTTTTGGAGTCACGTAAGGTTTATTACCTTTTGACGCTTAAATCATTATATATCGCTCTAATGTTAAATGACAATATATAAAAATCTACAAACTTAAAACATCTTTTAGTGCGTTTTGTCCAAAAAACAAATATTTTTAATAATATCGTTTACTCCTATATAAAAATAAGCATTATTGTTGAAAGAATACGCATTTAAAACGTAAAGAATAAGTATAAAACCAAAAGGAGATGTTAGACTATGTTAATTTCAATCGATCATGGCAACAAGCAAATCAAAACTGTACACTGCTCCCCCTTTGTATCCGGACTTCAGCAAAGCATTACCAAACCATTTACCCCCGAAATTTTGAAATATCAGGGAACCTATTTTACTCATTCCGAACAGCGGATACCATACCGCAAAGATAAAACGGAGGACGACCGTTTCTTTATTCTTTCGCAGATGGCCATTGCAAGAGAAATTGAAGCTTTGAACTGCTACTCTAACGACTTAATGAAAATTCAATTGGCCATTGGATTACCGCCTTCTCATTATGGCTCGCAGAACAAAATATTTACTCAGTATTTTAGCAGACGGGATATCATAATGTATGAATACTGTGATAAACCATACAGCATTTACATTGATAAAATCATTTGTTTTCCGCAGGCATATGCTGCTGCAGTCACAATGATTCAACTTCTGATTGACTGCCCTAAAGTAATTATTTTAGATATTGGGGGATTCACAGCTGACTATTTATTGATGCGTTATGGAAAAGCAGATTTATCCACTTGCGACTCATTAGAAAATGGTGTGATTTTACTTTATAATAAAATACGTTCCAAAGTAAATGCGGAACTAGATATACTACTTGAAGAAAGTGACATAGATACGATTCTCAAAGGACAGAACAGCCAATTCAAACCTGAATTGGTACAAATCGTAGAATTTCAGGCCCAGGAATTTATCAACGACTTATTCAGCACTCTTCGAGAACGAATGTTAGACTTGCGGACTGGCAAAGTTGTCTTTGTCGGCGGCGGAGCAATCTTATTACGCAAGCAAATTGAAGCGTCCGGCAAAGTAAACGATACATTATTTATCAACGACATCAACGCCAATGCAAAAGGTTATGAATTTCTATATCAGCTTGAAGCGGCAGGAAGGTGATCATTATGGCTGCCAAAAAAGACCGCGGACGTTTTTCCATTAAGTTTAACGAGAAAGACCCCTCACATAATATTGTTATAAAAATACTGGAGGAACAGGGTCCCCATAGTAAAGCACCATTTATTGCCAATGCCATTTTGCATTACATACACTGCCCGCAAACACTGGATATCCTATCTGCTCAGACTGCTGACAAAACATATATTAAAGAAATAGTGCTTGAGATATTAAGCCAACAGGGACTTTCTCATCCACAAACCAGCGATAAAATCTTTACTGCCGAACCACCCGCGATAAACTTACAACCTAAAGAAGAACCAACTCCAAAATCTGTAAAACCATCACTTGATGACCAGACTTTAGCAATGATTTCAGACACCTTATCCGCATTTAGAAAAGCAGGAGCATAACCCATGCCCCTGCTTTCTTTTGTGAATAATATCCACAAGTTATTTAAAGACTATTTTCTTCATCTGGCGGAATGAATTCCAGCAAATCCCCCACAGTGCAATTTAAAACTGTACACATTCGGGCTAATACATCAATATCAATACGAGTAACTTTATTTTTACAATAATTGTTAATCTGAGTCCTTTGCATTTCTGCTCTGTGACCGAGCTTGCTTTTGCTTATACCAGCACCCTCAATCAACGACTCTAAATTTATTTTCACCTTACCATATTTCATATCATCATCCTATTCACTTACTTCTTCGGTGGTATAAACTCCAGCAAATCATTTATTTCACATTCTAACACTGTGCATAACCGGGCAAGTACATCTATATCCAACCTGGTTATCTCATTACTGCAATAATTATTTATTTGTGCAATTTGCATTTCTGCTCTATGGCCTAACTTACTTTTACTTAAGCCAGACTGCTTTATCATTTCACTCAATTTTATCTTGATCGTTCCATATTCAGACATTAGCTGGCCTCCCTATGTCGCCATTTTCAAACATTTTTAAAGCATTTCAATTGACAGCTCTAGTATACACCTGATACAATAACCCCGTAAGATATAATCTAATACAGTAATTCTGATTACTGTGATTTAATACATATATTCTAATATGTGCAAGCTGGTGTCGAAAGAATTATACTGTTTAATTATTTGCATGATTTTATCATAACGATTTTAAGCGTAAAAAGAAAAATTATAGATGAAATGTGGTTCAAAACAGATGAATATTGTAATTTTTGAAGACGATGAATATTTCGCAATACAAATCGAGTCAAAGGTTCATGAATGCGGTTATAAAGTTGTCCTGAACACAGGGGATTGGAACATATTACAAAATCATGTCCTATTTTCAGAAATAGCGGAATTGTATTTGGTTGATATATTCATCTCCCATAAACCCCTTGGTAAACAGGTTTTCAATCTCCTCCGTAATTCAATTCACGATAACCTGTGTGTATTTATAACAAATTTTCCGAACTATGTAATGGAAAATCCAATACTAAAAATAGGCTCATTTTCGTTTATTGATAAGAATAGATTAAACGAGCTGCCGCAAACATTGCTGCTTGCAGAAAATCGAATAAAAAGATGCAACTTATTCATCTATAAAAACAAGTTCAGCAAAATATCAATTACAATGTCCGGGATTTATTATATTGAATCAATAAACGGAAAGATTAACCTCATCCACGAGGACGGGAGTTATTCATTTAGAGCAACACTGAATATGATAAAGAATAAATTGGATTCAAATTTTATTCAATGTCACCGTTCCTATCTGGTAAATATAAAACAAATTAGTGAATACCGTTTTTCAGATCAAAAAATTATTATGAAAAACGGAATGGCTGTTCCGATGGTAAGGAGTCGAATAGAGAAATGGTTGTTTTAATACATAATATTATTGTCAGCTTAACCGCCATATTACTAATATTGTCCGGATTTAACTGCTTATCAAAGAATATATCCGCTTTATACTTTATAATCGTTGGCTTGGGAGATCTCTTCCTAAGCAGCAAAGGCATCAACAGTTTGTTATACCGCATCATAGTTGGTGCATTTATCCTCCGAATTCACCAGACAAAATGGAGCAACGCTCTCTTTTATGTAACTACTGCAGAAATAATAATAATGGCTTCCACATTTCTTGTCGGACCACTTATATACCTCAATCCTCATATTTCCCATATGTGGATTTACAATAGTGCTATTGCACTGCTGGTTTTAATTGTATCTTATTTTTTTAAACGGCTGCTTCAAGCAAAAAGACCGTACATTATTGCCATTCCCAATTCACTAAAGCAATATATTGTGATAATCGAACTGATGACCGCTATACCAATTGCTTTGTTTTATAAGTATTTGAATAGCAAAGAGCAATTACTCATCGCCACTTCTCTGCTATTTATCTATACCGTCATGGTCGCTATCCTTGTTACTTATACGATGAAAATTGTAATTCAGAAAAATGAGTTTGAAATCCGGAAAGAAAATGCCATTTTACAAAAGGAACTCTTAATCAGAAATTATGGCAAGAGCCTTCACTTCATCACCCCGGCGATTGCTACCATGAGAAAATTTCTGGATGAAAATGATTTAGATGGGTTAAAACTGCTCTATGAAAAATATATCGCCCCATTAAATTCCAGACACATTGTCGATACCCAGATCCAACAGCTTGATTTAATAAAAATGGAACTGATTTATGCCTTGTTATATGAATTACTGGCGAGAAGTGAAAAAATCCAACTAACCATCGTTGGTGTGATAAACATCAACAATGAAATCATTTCAGAAGTAGACTTGTTTGTGGTTCTAAGCGAATATATAAATAATGCATTAACTCATATCAATCAACATCAAAACGGTATCATAAAAATCTATATTTGCCAGAATGATGTTGGTACTTATATTGAAATTGCCAACAACTGTTTCGAAACAAATATAAACAAGCTTTATAAAGTAAATCATCTGGATTTTGGGCTCAAATATACAAAAGAGATTTTGGACAAACATTCTATTGATTACAGCACCACCATTGAAGCCGGCTGGTTTATCCAAAGGCTGGAACTTTAACTGATATCTTATTTGCGAGAAAAGGACTTACTATGAAAATCAAATGGATTAACTTAATTGAAGATCTTCAGATTAACCTATTAGATTTCCTGTTTCAAGGAGCTGGTAAAGAAATCGACAGAACTTCAGATGAATATTGCAATGCAAAATATATACTTGCTGTTCTATATGAAAATTTCTCAAAACTATTGGTGACAGGGGTAATCGCTTTTGTACTTGGTATTGAAAAATACTTTTTCTTCTTTGCAGTTATCTATGGAAGTCTCAAATATTTTAGTTTTGGGGCACATCTGGAAAGCTCATTTCTATGTTTATTAAGTGGTGCTGTCACATACTACGGCTGCATTTATTTGTCATTACATCTTAGCAAATCAATGCAAAACCCTATATTTTATTTTATATCATATTCTGCTGCCCTAACAATCTACTATTTTTACGCACCAGCGGTATCGAAAAAGCAAATTTTAAAAAATGGGCAGAAAACTGTTTTAAAAAGGCAAGTGTTAATTTACATTTGCTTACTATTTATCATTCAGCATTTCCTTTCCGAAATATACCGGATATTAATTGTTTTAGCCATCATTGCAGAGGGGATCAATATTCTTCCACTGACATTTTATATCTTTGGGGAAAGGAGGTGAGAACGTGTTAGGTTCGCTTAAAATACAGTTAAAAAAAATATGGAATAAGATTTTTAAGAATCAATCCAAATTTACTATCTGCACAAATGTATTGTTATTACTTTTAGCATTACAACCAGTATTTAGCACTGCCTGCTATGTTTATTGGCATCATGCTCCGGAGATGCCAGAATCCATGAAAATGAACATAGAACTTGAGGATTAAGTTAGTTATCAAACATACAGGGGCTTGGATTCTGGCCCCTGATATTTCAACGAGGTATACCTATGACAAAAAAAATTGAATCAACACCATTTGTAAAACGCTATTTTCCCGAAGTATTCAAAAGCAATTCCAGGTACTATGTTTTTGCTGCTGAAGATACAAATATCATATATTTAGAGCAGCATGAAATTGAAATCCTAAGCAATACCGAAGAGCATATAAAAACCGTAAGAATATTTTGTTCACTTGGAGATGAAACCAAACTATTACGAGAATGGAACCGTGGTACCTCCATTTTCACTTCGATATATACACCATAACAAAGGAGATTCTATGTATAATTTTTATGTATTTTTTGAACGCGAGGGAGCGATCCTTTCGATTCTTGCATATACATTTTTACTTCTTGATGATTTTGAGTCTTATAAAGAAAGTCTAACAATGATGCGATTTTACATAATTGCAGTATTATTATTTACCGTAAACCATTTATGGCTTATTTATGTTACACCTCCAAGACATAAAGCAGAGATATTGTTATTTGGTGCTTTGGCTGCTAAAACAGGTTATAAAATTCTTCGAGAACCGTATGCAAATCAGGTATATAGAGATAAGCCCCTATATCTTATATGTTCCGGAGCAACCTGTTTGACGGGTATTTTAATAATCATATTCTCAATATATACGTTGTTAACCCGATATTTTTAATCAACTTATATTAAAATATTTATCTACCAGCGATAATACAAAAAAACGAAAAGAGGAATGATAATGACCTTACTCCAAAAAGTCTCTTGTATTATTTTTCCAGATAAACATACTGCCCCAGCAGATGAGGTACCTATGAATACCGTAATCCCAGATTTATGTCTGGAAAAATATGAAAACAGAAACCAATATATACAAGACAGCACCGAACCAATAGAAGGAATCTTTTTCATCTACCAAAATAAAATAATTCCCGACTACTATACCGAATGCCTAGAGTCTGAATCAGTTTTTATGAATTGTTACCGTTCATATAATGACATTAGACGACAGATGTATTTATTGACATTCCACCAAAAATACATGACTAAAAAATTTCCTGAACTCAAATATTACATGAACGAAAAAGCTCTGCCAAGAGGACGAACCTCAGTACATTTTTCAACCAGGGTATTGTTTCTGGATGAATGTTATGTTGATAATACTGAAATGATTAAGGAGATTTTTAATCTGTACCGGCTCCCACATGATACGATGATTATCCCTCACTACACCTGCTCAAACTGTAATTAATACGTGTTCCAACTGAAAAGCCTTAAATAATCAAGCTGCTCTTATAACTATTTGGGTTATAAAGCAGCCTTTTAAATTTCAATTTTTCTTGCCGTCTAAAACCCAATCTACTTTCCGACAAAAAAGTTCAATTATTTTTTCAAATTTGCAGAATAACAAAAAAAATTCTTTATTTAATTAATGTAGACATCAAAACAGCTAATGCAAACAAAAGAAAAAATGAATTCGTACCTTGACAATTTCACAACATGAATCAGGGGTCATACAGGAGCTTTTGGACAGTATGCGATGACCAATCAATTATAAGCATACCCAAAGCTAAATGACTGCACAGCAGTCTCCTGCAAATACGTGGCGGAAGGACTGGCACAGGAAATGACCTGATACACCATGACAACAAATAATTTTAGTATTCGAACATTTATCCATAAATTTGTTGGGAACGCAGGAAGAAAAACGTATAGTATATTATGTAGGGAATCATAGGCTCTTCCTGCTGCCCGGAAAGGAGGTAACTGTGGCAGAAAACCAACCAATTAACAGTCATAACCCAGAGCATCCAGAAAAGAGAAGCTATTCTGTTTCCGAAGCTGCAGAGATTTTAGGTGTGAGCAATCGTTCAATTTACAACCTCTGTGAAAATGGGGATTTTAAAGCTGTCCGCATTGGAAAAAAACTTAGAATCTCAAAAAAATCTTTTGATGAATGGCTCGATGGTATTGGCTAAACATTGAAAGGAGGCCTATGAATTATGGCATCAATACAAAAGCGAGGTAAAAAATACTCTGTCGTTTACAGTTATGAAGATCTCAATGGTTGCAAGCGGCAAAAATGGGAAACCTTCTCGACTAAGAAGGAAGCATTAAAAAGAAAGGCTGCGGTGGAGAATGAACTCAACAATGGTACATTCACTGCACCTAATGATATAACTGTGAAAGACTTTCTGAAAGATTTTGTAGAATTATATGGTTCCAAGCGTTGGGGCTTATCAACTTATGCTGGCAATAGCTCTTTGATCCGAAATTATATCAATCCTATCATTGGTGATGATTTTATTCAGGATATCAATCGCCGGACTGTTGATAAATATATTCTAACACTTCAAAAAACCGCACCAGTAGACATTGCATACCGGCATGCAAAAACGGAATACATAACCCCATGCACCATCGAAAAGATTATGAAGCTTTTGAGATGTGCTTTTGGACAAGCCGTCCATTGGGATATGATTGGCAAGAATCCTTTTGAAGGTGCTATTCTTCCTAAGAAAGAGAAAAAGGTCCGGGCAATCTGGACAGCCGATATCATCCGGCAAGCACTTGACAACTGCTCCGAGGGCCGATTGTATATTGCAATCAATTTAGCCTTTGCCTGCTCAATGCGTTTAGGTGAGATAACTGGGCTGCAATGGGATTGCGTACACATTTCTGACGATGATATCGCTCGTGATGATGCACATGTGTGGATTGATAAAGAACTGGCACGAGTAGACCAGATTTCAATTGATGCACTTGGCGACAAAGATATCCTGTTTGTCTTCCCCCGGCTGATGGGCGGAAAATCATCTACCCGCTTGGTATTAAAAAGGCCAAAGACAGACAGTAGTATCCGAAAAGTCTGGTTACCTAAAACTCTTGCAGTCATTTTACGTGAATGGAAAGAAAAGCAGGATCAGTTAAAGGCATTTATGGGTGTAGATTATATTGATTACAATCTGGTACTGGCTCAGGAAACCGGTCGCCCTTGCGAGGATCGCATTGTTGGAAATCAATTCGAGCGTTTAAAGAAATCAGCGAACCTTCCTGACGTCGTTTTCCATTCTCTACGGCATTCCAGTACCACATATAAGTTGAAGCTCAATAAAGGGGATATCAAAGCCACACAAGGCGATACCGGTCATTCTCAGGTTGATATGATAACGGATATCTACGCACATATTCTGGATGAGGACAGAAAGATAAATTCCCAGAAATTTGATATGGCATTTTACACGAATCCGGATATGCGGGAAGTCGAAAAAAGTATGCATAACCAAGCTACCTTAAATTCCCCGGATGACCTGCTTAAGCAACTAGAATCCACACCACAGTTAATGGATGCATTTACACAGAAATTCATTGAGCAGTACGGTTCAGAAATTATGAGTCAATTAGCAAAACAAATGAGTGGTATATAAAAGACATGAAACAGCACAAGACAACTTATCAGGCTGCGGCAATACAAATTAGCAGAATGATTAGCAGACACAAGATTTTGCAAAAAAACGTTCTAATCCTCTGAGGCAAAAAACCTTTTTCAACCTTCCAAAGGACTGATATTGAAGCTCTGATTTTTTCAATCTTCGATGAAAGAAAACAAAAAAAGAAATGCCGCAAACCCTTGATTTTACGACATTTCTAGCGTCCCCGAGAAGATTTGAACTTCCGACCCCACGCTTAGGAGGCGTGTGCTCTATCCAGCTGAGCTACGGAGACTGATAACGGTGATATTCATTTTTTTGCCCCAGAGGATTCTGATCATCCGAGTATTAGGAGGCGGTCGCTCTATCCAGCTGAGCTACGGAAACAATTTATAAATACCCTATCCATTATAAGAACATTTTCCATTTCCGTCAAGACAATTTCTCATTTATCGGAGTTTTATATATCAAAAGTGAATCCCATCCCGCCGAAAAAAACGTCGTAATATGCCCGATATAAGCCTTCGCTTCCTCTTTTTCCATGTTATGTTCCACGACTTCAAAGATAGCAGAAAAATACGCATTTGCCAGAATATGAAGCAGATTATCACTCAGGTCCGTCGCAGCAAAACCATGACGTTTCAGCAGCGATATAAACAACCGGGTACATTCCGCCTCTTTCTCTACCAGCTTTTCAACATAAAACTCATATTCCGTCCCGGCACTGCAGCACCGGATCAGCCGGAACACATCAAAATGCTCATATACATAATCAAAAAACTCACTTAAAGCGTTGTCACTGTATCTGTGCATCATATCGATCTGTTCCTGTTCCGGCATCCCGGTGAACTGATCCAGGGTTTCTGCAAATGATGCCGCAAAATCTGATGCCACCGGTTCAACCAGGCGGCTGAACAACGCCTGTTTATCAGCAAAGCAGCCATAGATTGCACCTGTGGTAACCCCCGCTCTGGCCGCAATATCACGCAGATTCGCATCCTTATATCCCTTTTCTAAAAACTCCTGCTTACCTGCGTCCATAATGGCCTTTTGCGTATCATTATATTTTGGCATATTGCAATCCCCCGTTTTTATCTCAGGCAGATTCAAAAACCGCAGTTCCCTGCATCCAGATCTGTCCCTTAAATCTCCGTCCCACTTTCGGCTCTCCCAGCAAATCATTTTTTGTAACCCCTACATGAAACCGCAGATCATTACAATCAAGAGTCAGATCGTAGACGATCTCACCGCTGATCTCATTTTTCTTTGACTCCACTTTGATAATCTCTCCGATAATCGAATACTGATCACATTCGATCCCGCAGGGCATAAAGCTGGAATCAACGATAGAATAGACATCTTCCTTTATCACACGGCGCGATATCTGGGAATACATATCGATATCCTCAATCGTGAGTGTCTCCATTGCATCTTCATCACCATTTTTTGCCGCCTCTAATAAACTGCTGCGGTCTTTCGCAGCCACCTGGGCTTTTTCGATCTGTTTTCTTGTCTTATGCAGCGGAAGCAGAATCTTCCCTGATACACACAGGCCAGTCAGGCTCACTGATTTAATCTGCCTGGACTGACGCTCCAACTTTCGTTTGCGATACTCAAAACCATTTTCCAGATAAAAGATCAAAGAGATACCCACTTTGTATTCGTCCAACAGTCCGGCGTAGGTTTCCTTCTCCGTATGTCTCTGAACCGCGCATTCCATCTCAGAGGAAATCTCCTCATGGATCAGATACGGATAATAGTATTCTCGTTTAAATTCATCATTTTCATTCATCTCCCCGACCATAACAACTCCCATTCCAGGTGCTGCCTCACCGCGGATCTCGCATAATGTCGTATCTTCATCCATCTGTATCTGTCGTATGGACACTGCTTTTTGTTCAAGTTCATCCAGTAAGCGCCCAACCGCCCGCTTATTCTGATACATACTGAACCCTATAGAACGCAAAAATCTGTGCATTCTCTCACCTCTCTCCTGACTCTTACTTTTTATATCCTTCCAAAAAGTAATCGCTTAAAATTTGTATTTCTATATTATACACTATAACCTCTCATTTCGGAAGTGAATGTATCCATGTGCCTGATATTTAATTATTTTGTTATCCTCATTTCTTTCCATATTAAATAAGTTATCCACATTTTCCGAAGAAAATATCCGCAAATTTATTCATCACAACAAAAAGAAGCGCTGCTTGATAATTGATTACTCAATTATCAAGCAGCGCCCCTTATCAGTCATTCAATTATTTACACAATCCCCTGTGCCATCATACCATCAACTACTTTTTCAAATCCGGCAATATTAGCGCCTGCTACATAGTTGCCCTCAACACCATAACGTCTTGCCGCATCATCTGCTTTTGCAAAGATGTTGATCATGATATCTTTCAGTCTGGAATCCACTTCTTCAAATGTCCAGGAAAGTCTCTGGCTGTTCTGGCTCATTTCCAGAGCAGAAGTAGCTACACCGCCGGCGTTGGCAGCCTTACCCGGCATAAACAGAATACCGTTCTCAACAAAGAAATCGGTTGCTTCTCTGGTAGACGGCATATTTGCACCTTCTGCAACAGCGAAACAGCCATTTGCCTTCAATGTTTTAGCATCTTCCAGATCAAGTTCATTCTGGGTTGCACAAGGCAGTGCGATATCACATGGAATCGTCCAGATGCCCTTGCCCTCTGTATATACTGCACCCGGAACTGCATCAGCATATTCTTTGATGCGGCCGCGGCGTACTTCTTTGATTTCTTTTACTAAATCCAGGTTGATGCCGTTGGCATCATAGATATAACCGTTGGAATCATTCAGTGCCACTACTTTAGCACCTAACTGCTGTACTTTTTCGGTTGCGTAGATTGCAACGTTTCCGGATCCGGATACTACTACGGTTTTACCGGCAATATCTTTGCCATTCTTCTTAAGCATCTCATCAACAATGTATACAAGGCCATATCCTGTTGCCTGGGTTCTGACCAGGGAACCGCCATAGTTAAGACCTTTACCGGTCAGGACACCTTCATATAAGCCGGTCAGACGTTTGTACTGTCCGTACAGGAAGCCGATCTCTCTTGCACCAACACCAATATCACCGGCCGGGATATCCTGATCTGCGCCGATATATTTATACAATTCTGTCATAAAGCTCTGGCAGAATGCCATTACTTCACGGTCTGATTTTCCTTTTGGATCGAAGTTGGAACCACCTTTACCGCCACCGATTGGCAGTCCGGTTAATGAATTTTTAAATGTCTGCTCGAAGCCTAAGAATTTTAAGATTCCCTGGGTTACGGAAGGATGGAGACGGAGTCCGCCTTTGTATGGGCCAATTGCGCTGTTGAACTGAACACGATAACCTCTGTTTACCTGTACCTGACCATTATCATCTACCCACGGAACACGGAAGGAAATTACTCTCTCCGGTTCGGTTAATCTCTCCAATAACGCCATTTTACGGTATTTGTCTTCATTCGCATCAATCACAAGCTTTAAAGAGTCAAGTACCTCTTTTACCGCCTGATGGAATTCTGTTTCACTCGGATTCTGTTCCACTACTCTTGCATAAATCTCGTCTACATATGACATCCGAAAACCTCCTCTTTCTCTTTTCTTAATTCGTAACCGTTCGGGACGGCGGAGAATCGAGTATAAAGACAGCTGTCAAGCCCGCTTGTAAAGCTGTCTTTATACTCGATTTCATATCAGGTGTTCCTCCATTACCGTCACAAAAAGTCTTTGAAAGTATAACAGTTTAGCGTGCTAAAGTCAAGAATTGGAAGTTTATCCCTTAGATTCTTTAGCAATCACTTTATATTATTAAGTTTTTCCGCCAGTTCATTCAGGTAAATCCAGCGTTCCATCCTTGTTTCAAGCAGTTCTTCCTGCTCTTCCTTCTCTTTCATCAGGCGGTTTAGTTTATCATAACTTGTCGCTGAAGCTTCAATCTCCTGATCCAGTACCGTAATTGCCGCTTCTATCGCTGCAATCTCATCATCAATGGTTTCCCATTCCCGCTGCTCATTATAAGAGAACTTTAACTTACGGCTGCTGCGTGAATCTCTTCCCGATTCTTCCTTACCGGTCCCGGCCGGAACTGATTTTTTCGTCCCTGCAATATCCTCCTGCTCATCCGGATGCTTTAACTGATAAGCAATCTGATAATCGGTATAACCGCCCTCGTACTGCACCACCTGTCCCTCTTCCTCAAACGCAAAAATCCGGCGGACAACCCGGTCAAGGAAATAACGGTCATGTGAGACAGCAATAACAATTCCCTGAAAATGATCAAGATAATCCTCTAAAATAGTCAGCGTCTGAATATCAAGATCATTGGTCGGTTCATCAAGAAGCAGTACATTAGGTGCATCCATCAGAATCCGCAGCAAATAGAGACGTCTTTTTTCACCGCCTGACAATCTTCCCACCGTCATATACTGAACACCGGCCGGAAACAAAAACCGCTCCAGCATCTGTGATGCACTGATACTGCCGTCTCTGGTCTGGACATACTCAGCCACATTCTTAATATAATCAATGACCCTGAGACTCTCATCCATCGCTTCATTTTCCTGGGAAAAATACCCCATCTTAACCGTCTGCCCGATCTCAATTGTGCCCGCATCCGGCTCCACCCATCCGGCAATGATTTTCATCAGTGTCGATTTTCCTTTACCGTTAGCACCGATAATACCAATCCGGTCATTCTTTAAAAATATATAGGAAAAATCCTTAAGCAGAACCTTATCACCATAAGCTTTTGAAAGATGTTCCACCTCTACCGTGGTACGTCCCAGCCGGCTTGATACCGAATCCATCTCCACCTTCTGATCAAGCTCCGGTCCCTTCTGGTCTCTCAGGGTCTCATACCGCTGAATATGAGCCTTCTGCTTCGTCGACCGGGCCCGCGCCCCCCGCTGCATCCATTCCAGCTCTACCCGCAAGATAGACTGCCGTTTCCGCTCCGTCGCCTGGGCCATATCCATCCGCTCTGCCTTCATTTTTACAAAACCGGCATAGTTCGTCTGATAACGGTATAGTTTGCCCTGATCCAGCTCAACAATCTGATTCGTCACACTATCCAGGAAATAACGGTCATGGGTAATCATCAGAAGTGCTCCCCGAAACTTCTTAAGATACTCTTCCAGCCAGTCTGCCATCTCACTGTCCAGATGGTTGGTCGGCTCGTCCAGGATCAGCAGATCGGCCGTAGAAAGCAGTACGGCAGTCAGTGCCACCCGCTTCTTCTGACCTCCCGATAAAGTTTCTACCTTTGCATCAAAATCATAAATACCAAGCCGGGTCAGAATTGATTTGGCCTGACTTTCCAGATCCCAGACCGGATCATCGCCCTCATTAGAGCGGACGATACTTTCCAGGATCGTATCTCCCTCATGAAATTCCGGATTTTGCGGCAGATATCGGATATTCAGATTCCTTGTTCTCACCACGGAACCGGAATCCGGCTGTTCCAGACCGGCCACAATCTTCAGCAGCGTGGACTTCCCCGTTCCGTTGATTCCGATAATCCCGATCTTATCTTCCTCATTGACGGCAAACGATGTATCATCAAACAGCAGACGTTCCGTGTAGGATTTTGTCAGGTGTTCTATCGTAACTAAATTCATGGCTGTGCTCCTTTTATACTATTGGTATTCGTATCATAACGCCTCATTCATCAAATGTTCCTAAATTATATCATAAAAAACATGCATTATTACAGTTTAAAATTAAATTATATCAGTTATTTTCTTTATAAAATGAAATAAATCAAACTTCTCAAATATTTAATTAATTTATAAGATTTTTTTATTTGTGTAAACTTGTTTTCTGATTTCCGTTGTGTTAAACTAGTATTACATATCGAGTTGCTTTACAGCATTTTGTCTATTTAGAAAGAAGGCGAGGTCATGATTTGTAAAACCATCGACACTCAGAGGCGGTATTATCCAATACCTATTTCATTTCTGGTCAAGACAGCGAATGCATTTACCTGTGATATTTTCATAGAGTTCGAGAACCAACAGGTAGATGTAAAGAATTACGATGACTTACATGAGCATCTGCGGGGGAACAACTGCTCCATATCATTCTATTTCAACGGTATGGACGAGCTGGCAGCCCAGAAAAAAATCGAAAGAATATTTTCCAGCTAAGGAGGAGTTATGCAACGCGAAACCGGTCATAATTAAAAGGGCAGCCGTCTCTGATCATCAAACGAGCTGCCCTTTTATTATGCAATTAATCCTGTGCTTTGGTCGCTTCTGAAACAGAGAAGACAAAACGTTTTCTCGCCATCTCATCACTTTCCAGATATTCATCATAAGTCGTGATCTTGTCGATCAGATTTCCGTTAACAATCTCCATAATACGATTTGCTGTAGTCTCAACGATCTGATGGTCACGGGATGAGAAAATCAGCACACCCGGAAATTTAACCAGACCATTATTGAGCGCCGTAATCGATTCCATATCAAGGTGGTCAGTCGGCTCATCCAGCATCAGTACATTTGCTGCCGAAATCATCAGCTTCGACAACATACAACGTACTTTTTCACCACCGGAAAGTACCTTTACTTTTTTAACACCATCTTCACCGGCAAACAGCATTCTGCCCAGGAAACCACGTACATAAGTAGCATCCTTTTCCGGTGAATACTGGGTCAGCCAGTCAACAATCGTATCATCATTATTAAACTCAGAACTGTTGTCCTTCGGGAAATACGCCTGGCTGGTGGTCAGACCCCATTTATAACTTCCTTCATCCGGCTCCATCTCACCGGCCAGAATCTGGAACAATACAGTCTTCGCCCGCTCATTCGGCCCTACCAGAGCTACTTTGTCAGTACGGTTCAAAGTAAAACTCAAATTATCTAAAATCTTCTCGCCATCAATTGTCTTTGACAATCCTTCTACCGTCAGCACTTCATTACCAATCTCACGTTCCGGACGGAAATCAATATATGGATACTTACGGCTTGACGGACGGATATCATCCAGCTCGATCTTCTCCAAAGCCTTCTTACGGGAAGTAGCCTGCTTTGACTTGGAAGCATTCGCCGAGAAACGCTGGATAAACTCCTGCAGTTCCTTGATCTTATCTTCTTTCTTCCGGTTCGCTTCCTTCATCTGCTTTACCATCAGCTGACTGGACTCATACCAGAAATCATAGTTACCGGCATAGAGCTGGATCTTGCCATAGTCAATATCAGCAATATTGGTACAGACCTTATTCAGGAAATAACGGTCATGGGATACCACCACTACGGTATTCTCAAAATTAATCAAAAAGTCCTCAAGCCACGCAATCGCATCAAGATCCAGGTGGTTGGTCGGCTCATCAAGCAGCAGAATGTCAGGATTACCAAACAATGCCTGAGCAAGCAGGATCTTTACCTTCTGTGCACCGGTCAGGTCTTTCAGATAGCTGTAGTGGAATTCGGTATCAATACCAAGTCCGTTAAGCATGTTGGCCGCATCCGATTCTGCTTCCCAACCATTCATCTCAGCAAACTCAGCTTCCAGTTCCGCTGCCTTAATACCGTCCTCATCCGTAAAGTCTTCCTTCATATATATAAGATCTTTTTCCTTCATAACGGCATACAATCTCTGATTGCCCATAATAACAGCATCCAGAACCTGATACTCATCATATTTATAATGATCCTGCTGCAGGAATGACAGACGCTGTCCCGTAGAAATGACAATATCACCATTTGTCGGCTCAAGCTGCCCGGATAATATTTTCAAAAATGTAGATTTACCTGCTCCATTGGCCCCGATCAGACCATAGCAGTTGCCCTCTGTAAATTTAATATTTACGTCTTCAAATAATGCCTTTTTTCCCAAACGGAGTGTCACACCATTTGCACTTATCATGATTTACTTACCTCTCAATAAAAAAGGGGGCATCTTAATGTCCCCATTCGTTGTACCATATTCATTTTACAGGAAAATCCTGATTTTGCAAGCCTTTTTCCACAATTTATAACGTTTTTATCAAGTTTTTGTGGAAGAAAATCTAATCGATACTGCCATAATGACCCAAAAAGCTTTTTGTCCGTTCATTAGAAGAAGAAAATACATCTTCCGGCCTTCCTTCCTCCACAATCAGGCCATCCGCCATAAAAATAACCCGGTCAGAAATATCTCTGGCAAAGGCCATCTCATGCGTCACAATCACCATCGTAATATCCAGATCAGCCAGCGAACGGATCACCTTCAGTACCTCGCCGGTCAATTCCGGATCCAGTGCCGAAGTCGGCTCATCAAAAAACAAAATCTTCGGATTCAGTGCCAACGCCCTGGCAATCGCCACCCGCTGGCTCTGCCCGCCCGACAACTGGCAGGGATAAGCATTCTCCTTATCCTCCAGCCCCATCTTCCGCAGCAGTTCACGGGCACTTTCAAACGCTTCCTTTTTATCCCGCTTCTGAACATTGATCGGGGCATCCGTAATATTCTTCATCACCGAATAATGCGGAAACAGATTAAAATTCTGAAACACCAGTCCATAATTCTCACGAATCTTCCGGCGATCCTTCTTTGAAGCATAAACCGCCTTGCCGTCCTGACCATTCCAGGCCGCCTTCTCTCCCAGATAAACCAGCTCACCACTGTCCATCGTCTCAAGCATCGTAGCACAGCGAAGCAGAGTAGACTTACCCGATCCCGACGGACCTATAATTGATACGATCTCCCCCTTACTTACCGCCAGGGAGATATCCTTTATGACTTCCAGATTATCAAATGATTTCTTCACATGATTCATTTCCAACAGATTCATATCGTCCTCCCCCTTTACTGGTAATAAGAAAGCTTCTTCTCAATCCACTCCATAACCACCGCCACAAGCAGATTAAAAATATAATAAAACAACCCGGCCGCAATAAACGGCATCATACTCGTCTGTGAAGACGCCAGTGCCTTCGCAATATTAAACATCTCCGACACACTGATCGTAAACGCCAGCGAAGTATCCTTCACCAGGGTAATCACTTCATTCGTCACCGACGGCATAATCCGCTTAATTACCTGCGGCAGAATAATCCGGAAAAAAGTCTGATGCTTTTTATACCCCAACAACTTCGCAGCTTCATACTGCCCCACCGGCATCGACTGAATCCCGCTCCGGTAGATCTCCGCAAAATAAGCCGCATAGTTAATCGTAAATCCAATAAAAGTAGCCCAGAGACGGTAGGAATTGGACACTTTGATCCCAAAGATATAATAAGGACCAAAATACACCACCATAAGCTGAAGCATCAACGGAGTTCCCCTCATGACAGAGATATAAAATTTAACGATCATACTGATCAGTCTGTTCTTTGACATCCGGCCAAACGCCACAACCAGTCCCAACGGCAGCGAAAAAATCAAAGTTACCATAAAGATCTGAATGCTTGTCAGCATACCCTTTGCCAATTGTAATATCATCATCTGAATTGTCATGTGAATCCCCACCGTCTCTGTTTTATTTATCTTTATTTCCCGATCGTAGTAATATCTTCAGAAAACCATTTTGTTGAAATCTCAGCCAGAGTACCATCAGCCGCCATCTCTTCCAGAGTAGCCTGAACCGTATCTCTCAAAGCGTCATTACCTTTCTTAAATCCAACACCATACTCTTCCGCTGACAGAGTCTCATCAAGCAGACGGAAACCGCCGCCGCGCTGCTCAATCTGGAATCTTGCCACGATAGAGTCCATAACAACCGCATTAACCGCCCCCATCTCAAGATCCTGTAAAGCAGTATTATAATCAGGAGCTGTCTGCAGCGTTCCAAAAGTAGCTGTCAGTTCCGGATCATCCTTAAGAGCTGCTTCCGCAGAAGAATCTGCCTGAACCGTCACAACCTGTCCGGCAAGATCAGCAACCTTCTGAATATCACTATCCTCTGCCACAACAAACACCTGCTCATTATTCATATAAGCATCCGTCCAGGTATAACCATCCTCGCGCCCGTTCATCGTAAAACCATTCCAGATACAGTCAATATTTCCTGCATCAAGTTCCATATCCTTAGAATCCCATGCAATCGGCTGAGGAACAAACTCAAGATCCAGTCTCTTTGCCACTTCAGCAGCCAGTTCCAGGTCAAATCCGGTAAACTCACCATCATCACCTACATAACCCATCGGCGGGAAATCCTGATCAAATCCAACCGTAAACTTACCTGCTGTAGCGGTTACCACTTCACCTGCTGTCGTAGCCGTACTCTCTGCCTCTTCAGAAGCATCCGCCGACTCACTCTCAGCCGCCGTATCATCTGTCACAGACTCGGCTTCTGTAGCCTCTGTTGCCGGTGCTGCCGTAGTCGGTTCCGTTTTACTGCCGCCGCAAGCTGCCAGAGACAATGCCATAGCTGCCGTCATAACAAGTGCCAATACTCTTTTCTTCATAATTAAATCCTCCTCATTTTCGTGTTTTTATCACGTTATTATGTTAGCATAGCAAAGCATTATTGTCCATTCTTTTCTACCGCAGGAATCAGCTGTTCTTGACAACAATCCCCCAATTACATATAATCAACAAAAACCACCAAACACAAACAATCCAGGAGGTCCCCCATGAATACAATCATTCTATACCAATCCAAATACGGAAGCAGCAAACAATACGCCCAATGGCTTGCCAACTCCCTCAAATGCCAATCCAAAACAATCCAGGAAGCCACTGCCGAAGAATTACTCACCTACGACACCATCATCCACATCGGCAGCCTGTACGCCGGCAACATCCTGGGATTTTCCAAATTAAAAAAGCACCTGCCAAAGCTAACCGACAAAAATCTGGTACTATGCATGGTAGGAATGACAAACCCCAGCGAACAAGAACAATACGATGAAATATTCAAAAAAAATGTCCCCACCGAATACCAGTCAATCATCAAACCATTCGCCCTGCGCGGCAACCAAAACTTCAGCAAAATGAGTTTCCTCCACCGCTTGCTAATGAAAGCACCAAAAATGGAAGCAGAAAAAACTCCAGTCGATCAACGCACAAAAGACCAACAACAAGTTATAGAAAATTACGGCAAAGACATCTCATTCGCCACACCTGATAATCTCGATCAAGTCATACAATATATAACAAAAACTATGTAACAAACAAAAGAGCATCCTATTATTCAGATATATTAATCCTCTGATAAGATGCTCTCTTTTTGCTTTTATGCATTTGCTTTTATGTTTTTGCTTTTCTACCTAGCGGGAGCTACATAGTCGCTGGGGAGAACGTGGGGCGTTGGTTTGGTGCAGAACCTGGCGACATTGAACGAGATGGTGCTGGCTCTTAGACTACAGAAAGCAATTTACATGGGAGAAATTCTGTCCTCAAAGACAGGATTTCAGGTGCCCGGAGTGGAGAACCTATCAAAGGTTCTCCAGCGACTGGCACCGGTGCCCATGTAAATTGCTTTCTGTAGTCTTAGAGCCAGCCCATCGAGAGAACGGAGTCAGGTTCTGCACCAAACCAACGCCCCACGTTCTCCCTCGCCACTATGATTCCCCAACTATTTCAAAAATCAGCCGTAATAAGCCTTCAAATACATATCCTTAATCTCACGAAGCAGCGGATACCGAGGATTAGCCCCCGTACACTGATCATCAAATGCCTGCTCAACCATATCATCAAGTGTATCAAGGAAATACTTCTCATCAACACCATATTCCTTAATCGTCTTCTTAATTCCAACAGTCTCTTTCAGCGCTTCAATCTTCTCGATCAGCTTCTGAACTGCCTCAGCATCATCCTTCGCATTGATACCGCAGAATCTTGCACACTCAGCATATCTTGCTCTTGTATGAGGATACTGATACTGGGAGAAGGTTCCCATCTTAGTCGGGTTCTCATCAGCATTGAAATCAATTACCAGGCTCAGCAGCACTGCATTGGCAGCACCATGCGGCAGGTGATGGAATGCACCCAGTTTATGAGCCATTGAGTGACATACACCAAGGAATGCATTATTGAATGCCATACCGGCCAGGCAGGAAGCATCAGCCATTTTCTGACGGGCTTCTACATTGCTGCCGTCTTCATAAGCAATTGGCAGATATTCAAATACGGACTTCATTGCTTTTAATGCCAGACCATCGGTATAATCAGTTGCCATTACCGATACATACGCCTCTAAAGAGTGAACTAATACGTCCAGACCGGATGCACTGGTCAGGCCTTTTGGCTGACTCATCATGTTATCAGCGTCAACGATTGCCATGTTCGGCAGTAATTCATAATCTGCCAGCGGATATTTAATACCGGTTTCCTGATCTGTAATAACCGCAAATGCAGTCACCTCAGAACCGGTACCAGAGGAAGTCGGAACTGCAACAAAGTATGCTTTCTCACCCATTTTCGGGAAGGTATAAACACGTTTTCTGATGTCAATGAAACGCATCGCCATATCCTGGAAATCTACTTCCGGATGCTCATACAGAACCCACATGATCTTTGCCGCATCCATTGCCGAACCACCACCGAATGCGATGATTACGTCTGGCTGGAATGCTGTCATTGCTTTTGCACCGGCTTCGGCATTAGCAAGCGTCGGATCCGGCTGTACATCGTAGAACGTCTGATGAACGATGCCCATCTGATCCAGTTTATCCGTTACCGGTTTTGTATAACCATTTGCGAATAAGAAATTATCGGTTACGATAAATGCTCTCTTCTTATTCATGATCGTACCCAGTTCATCCAAAGCAACCGGCATACATCCTTTTTTCTGATAAACCTTACCAGGTACACGGAACCACTGCATATTCTCTCTCCTCTCAGCCACAGTCTTGATGTTTAACAGGTGTTTTACACCTACGTTTTCGGATACGGAGTTTCCACCCCAGCTTCCACAGCCAAGAGTCAGAGAAGGTGCCAGGTTAAAGTTATATAAATCACCGATACCGCCATGAGAAGATGGGGTATTGATTACGATTCTTGCAGTCTTCATAGCCGCTGCATGTTTGTTGATCTTTTCCGTTTCATTCACATTCACATATAAGGAAGAAGTATGGCCATATCCGCCGTCAGCTACCAGCTGCTCCGCTTTGGCAATTGCCTCATCAAAAGTCTTTGCTTTGTACATAGCCAGTACCGGTGACAGTTTCTCATGAGCAAATTCCTCACTGATATCAACGGACTCTACTTCACCGATCAGGATCTTGCTTGCTTCCGGTACATCTACGCCGGCAAGTTTTGCAATGTTATATGCACTCTGACCAACAATTTTCGCATTTAATGCGCCGTTGATGATAATTGTCTTTCTTACTTTATCGAGTTCCTCACCTTTTAAGAAGTAGCAGCCACGATATGCAAATTCTTTTTTCACTTTCTCATAGATCGGTTCCAGAACTGTTACAGACTGTTCTGAAGCACAGATCATACCATTATCGAAAGTCTTGGAATGGATAATCGAGTTAACTGCCATCTGGATATCAGCTGTATCATCGATGATAACCGGAGTATTGCCGGCACCAACGCCGATAGCCGGTTTGCCTGAGGAGTAAGCCGCTTTTACCATACCGGGACCACCGGTTGCCAGAATAATGTCAGCTTCTTTCATTACGGTATTGGTCATTTCCAGTGACGGTACATCAATCCAGCCGATGATACCTTCCGGAGCCCCTGCTTTTACTGCTGCTTCCAAAACGATCTTAGCTGCTTCTATTGTACAGTTCTTAGCCCGTGGATGTGGGGAAATAATAATCGCATTTCTGGTCTTTAAGCAGATCAGGGTTTTGAAGATTGCGGTTGAAGTCGGATTGGTAGTTGGAATAACCGCTGCTACCAGGCCGATCGGCTCATAGATCTTCTTTGTGCCGTAAGCCGCATTTTCTTCTACAATACCGACTGTTTTTGTATTTTTATAGGCATTATAAATATACTCTGCTGCGTAATTATTTTTAATAACTTTATCTTCAACAATGCCCATACCGGTCTCGGCAACTGCCATCTTAGCCAGCGGAATTCTCATTTTATTTGCTGCCGATGCAGCTTCGAAAAAGATTTTATCCACCTGCTCCTGAGTAAATGTTGCGAACACTTTCTGAGCCTCACGCATTGCATTCATCTTTGCCTGTAAGCTTTCGACACCGTCGACGATTTCAGGAACCACTGTTTTTTCCTTCTTAGCCATCACTTATTTCCTCCCAAGGTTGCGCCTGTTATATTAATCTGTTATTTTTTTAACAATGTTACTATGTGTAGTATACGCGATCGTTAAATATTTGTCAATACTTTAGCTTGATAAAATATTCACAATAAATAATCCTTGAGATGATAAATAATATATATTTTGACTGTCGTCTACTAAAGCTTCATTACCACCTTCCCGCAGCCTGGCCCGGGTGTTGTTGTAATAACCATTTCCGGTGTTATGATAAGAACACCTTTCACAGGCAGTTTTCCTTTAAACATCTTGTCTGACACCTCTTTATAATAATCTACATATTCCCCCTGGTTTATGTATTCTGCAGTTCCTTTAATCTGAAAGCCGGCAATTGAAGCCGGATCACTGATTGCAACAGCGATATTTTTATTGGCGGCCAGATTTTTTAATGTTTCATTTAATAAAATATCACCAATAATAATTTTATCATGATCAACATGTTTAAACCCGACAGGAACTACATTCGGCACATTATCTGTACAGGTTGATACATACATAAGTATCTCCTGATTGTTGATCAGCTTAACTACCCGTTCATTAATTAAAATCATTTTCTAATTCTCCTCATATAAATTTATTTCTACGTGTCCAAGTCCATCTCTTATTATATTTGATATTAACAGAAAGAAAAGTACGCAGTTAATCCTTATCTGGTATATTAATCTATACCTTCCGGCAGAAAAAATCTCCCGGCATCCTGATCCAGAATCTCTTCTGCCACTGGCTGCCGGGAGGTGTATCATTCATATGTTATGACTCTTTTCGTTTCTTATAAACTACGGCTGCTGACATTCCAAATGCCGCCAGCATCGTAAACGTAAGCTGAAGAACCGATGCACTGTCATCACCGGTTTTGACCAGACCGCTTAACGGTACCGGTATATCCATCAGATATGATCGGGGTACGCCGTCATCACCGATAACGGTTACCACCTGTTTCCCTTCCGGAACCGGATCGCCCGGATTATACGGAATCAATGGTATCTCCGGATCAGGTACAATGGTTGGTGCCGTCGGGTCGACAGGCGGCGGGCTGGTTGGCTGCGGCTAGGTTGGTGTTGGCTTATCTCCGCCACCTCCTCCGCCTCCTCCTCCTGTCTTATGATTTTTAACTACCAGTGTCAGCATATCTTCAGATACAGCAACATAACCGTCCGTACCTGAATGATCCATATCATCGATCAACCCACTTTCATTTACCGTAAACGTTATCGTTCCAACTCTGGATTTACTATAGCCATTTGGTGCCTTTGTTTCTTCCAGTATGTATTCATAATCTGCCTGCCTCGTTGGCAGCGTAACACTAATAGTGCCATTCTCTCCGGTTGTGACCAGATTATTATACAGCATTATCCATTCACCGCTGCTGCCTTTTGACCTGTAATACAATTCAAAAGCCGCACCGGTTAAGGCGGTACCGGTTGCTGCTGATACTTTCTTTATATTAATGCTAAAATCTGCAGGCGGTTTGTTTTCTTTTATTATATTGTAACTATTCAGAACCCCCTCACAGGGTATGAGTGTTCTTTGTGCAAAA
>DAMAMW010000065.1:0-22949 GCA_032073745.1 Lachnospiraceae bacterium
TATACCCCAGCCGTCTGGCCATCTCCTTATTTGTCAGGCCCATCTGGATCATTGCAATCTTGACCTGCTTACCAAAATCCGAATAGCTGTGTACGTTCTTTTTCATCTGTCCCTCCACTCTACTTTTACAGGTTTCCATAGTTTTGGGGGGTAATAAAACGGAACACAACATAATATTTATTATGTTGTATTATTGCCGGAGCTGGAGCGTAAACTGGGAGAAAACCCTTGATTTATAAGGGAAAATACAGAAAAAGATTTTAAATCCCATTAGAGTGGGGTCTGATTCTTTGCGGAAAAATATATTTTTTGGACAAAAAATGTGATTTGGGCAAAAATTTTTTAACCATTTCGTAAATTTAGGATTGACAATTGATTACGCTTCACGTACAATTTGATTAAGAAATACATTTTGGGGATAACGGAAGAATTGATTTACAACATAATAAATATTATGTTGTATTTTTATTTTCAGATTTGAATGAAACCAGATATAAGAATATTTGTTACCAATATTAACGATCTAAATAACCAGGCCGAGGCTGGCCAGCATCTTTTTGTGTTCGCCGCCGCTGGTGATAGTATAGATCCTAGTGGTCTCTATACTGCTGTGGCCCAGGATATCAGCCAGATAAGCAATATTCTTTTTCTTCTGATAACAGATACGGGCAAACAGATGACGCAGATTATGAGGAAATACTTTAAACCGGTCCACACCGGCAGTTTTACACAGGCGTTTCATCTCAGTCCAGATATTGCTTCGATTCAATGGCTGTCCGTTTTTTGTAATAAATACGGACCCTGTACTGATATCATTACTCCGGCAATATTCGAGCAGATACTTTCTTAATTGTGCCGTAATGAAGATCACCCGCCGCTTCCCTTTGCCTAAAACCATCGCCTCGCCCAGCTTCACGGCCTCTACCGTAATAAAAGGAAGTTCACCGATGCGGATACCGGTTCCGCAGATCGTCTGCATAATCATTTCCAACCGGAACTTCTTTTGCTTCCTGGCTGTTCTGATCAGACACTCATACTCCTTCCGGCTCAGTTCGCGGCCCTTATCACGGAAAATCTGCTTCTGAACCTTCAGACTTTTGACCCGGTATTCATGAAGCCCCTTCCATTCCAGATATTTATTGACTGCTGCAAGCATTGAGTTGGCACTGCTGACTTTATAATTTGTTGCCAAAAATGCTTTATATCCAATTATCTTTTCTTTCGTAATCCCGAAATCGCCATTTAGATACATGCAAAAACGGCGAATGTCACGACTGTATTTTTCAATTGTATTTATACTGCGTTCTTCGCTGGCCAGAAAATCTGCGAAATAGCCAATATCATCTAATGTCATGTTATCCATTAGTCTCATCCTTTCTATTGGAAATAGATCAGCTACAATATTATTATAATTAAAAAAAGGGCGGGCTGCAAAATTAAAATTTCAAATTTTGCAGTTCTCCCTTTTATTTTATCAGGTTTTCATCTTAGGTTTAAATATCAGTGCCCCAAGATATCCAAATATCAGTGCTCCGTCAATACCGGCCGCCGTTGAGGTCAGGCCGCCTTTAAATATCCCCAGAAGACCGTCTTCGCCAATGGCTTCCGCCACACCCTTCCAGAGCGTATTGCCAAAGCCCAACAGCGGCACGGTTGCCCCGGCTCCCGCCCAATCTGCAAACGGCTGATAGATTCCCAGAAATCCAAGAATGGTACCGCTCACTACCAAAAGAACCATAATACGTCCGGGCATCAGCTTGGTCTTATCCATCAATATCTGCACCAGCGCACAGATGATACCACCGACGACAAACGCTTTTACATAATCCATATTATTTTCCTCCTTTCGCTGCCGGTCCTTCCAGAACAACTGCATGGGCAATGCCGGGAATACTCTGGCCTTCATTGTAACTGACCGTTGAAAGAAGTGCTCCGGTCGGCAGATATAATACCCGTTTCCAGGTACCGTCCTTCAGGCGGGGAAGAATCATTGCACATAATGTGACTGCTGCACAACCACAGCCGCTGCCGCCGGAATGAGTGTCCTGCGATTCCTTATCAAAGATCTCAATGCCGCAGTCCATATGCCTGTCAGTCAGATCATATCCCTCCTGTTTCATAAAATCGAGGAGAATTTTCCTGCCGATTTCACCAAGATCACCCGTAATGATTTTATCATAATAGTCAGGCTTTACATCAAAATCTTCAAGATTCTGGCGGATCGTATCCCAGGCTGCCGGTGCCATCGCCGCTCCCATATTCATCGAATCCTTATATCCCAAATCGACCATTTTCCCGGTCGTCACTCCGGTAATTCGAATATCCGAATCGTCCCCTTTATTGGACAGAACAGCTGCTGCACTGCCGGTTACGGTCCAGGTAGTACTCTGTGGACGCTGATTCCCGTAACCAAGCGGGAAACGAAACTGTTTTTCAGCTGTGGCAAAATGACTGGATGCGATCGCCAGTACCCGGTCTGCATGTCCGGCATCAATTGTCATTGCCCCAAGTGTCAATGCCTCTCCCATAGTTGAGCAGGCACCATAAAGTCCAAATAACGGGATCTGCAGATCTACCGTACCGAATGAAGTAGCGATCAGCTGTCCCAATAAATCACCGGCAAACAGATAACGGATATCGCGCCGGTGGATGTCTCCTTTTTCCAGGGCCAGATCTGCCGCCTGCTTCTGCATCGCACTCTCTGCCTGTTCCCAGCTGTCCGCTCCGAACATCGGATCCTGTTCAATGACATCAATATAGTTTCCCAACGGTCCTTCGCCTTCTTTTTTTCCGGCAATGGATGCCGTTGAAGTGATAAAAGCCTGATTTTCAAATTCCAGACTTGCTTTTCCTTTCTGCATCTTATGTCCTCCTAATGTCTCATCCTACAAAAAATCCAAATCCTGTCCAGTAGTGAATCAGGCCTAATATCCAGCTGGTAAATAATCCAAACAGTATGACCGGCCCTGCAATCGTAAAGATCTTACAGCCAATACCGAATACATGGCCTTCTGATTTGTATTCGATCGCCGGTGCCACAACGGAGTTTGCAAATCCGGTAATCGGAACCAGTGCTCCGGCACCGCCCCATTTTACGATCTTCGGATAAATATTAAATCCGGTCAGCACAACACTTAACAGAATCAGCTCAAGCTGAGTCCAGGCCGCTGCTGTTTCCTTCTCCATCCCCCAAAGATTCATCATTCCTGTCGTCATCAGCTGACCAAACGTGCAGATTAGTCCGCCGACAATAAATGCCCGCAGCATTGCCATAGGAATGGAATGGGTTGGCGTAATCTGTTTTACATACTCACCATATTCCTGTTTATTTAATTCCATGATTACTCCTTTCGTAAATTAAATCGTTCAGATGTAATGTCATCTCCGCAATTCGTTGTATCAGGCTGCCATTTGTTTCGCAAAGAAAAGCAGCGCTCCCAGCATCTTACCGATACCAAAAGCCAGAATAACATACTGCAGCCCTACTGCCAGATGAATCCGCCGGCTGATAACCGGCACTGCTTTCAGGGTTTCAGCCAGGGACATGACCAGCATTCCGACGAATATGCCGATCGACAAACCACTGATCGCCAGTACCGGTACACCACCGAAACCAATGGTCACCGGGTACAGATAAAGCAGGTTTCCGGTCATTCCGCCGATGATGATGACCGTCTCATAAAGCATAATATGTCGATTGGTATGGGTCTTTGCAATCAGTCTCGGGAAAATGCCGATCATTGCCAGGAAAGAAAACACACCGGCAGCAATAATTCCGCCCGCACTCATCCCGATCAATGCGAGAAACAGGTTATTGAACATCGATCTGCTGCTCCTTCCTGCCATCATTCTGAATCACGGTTTTGCTGATATTATCTTCATAAAGACGCATTTCTACTTCGAGCGGTGTCGGGTCTGTATTTACCTTCCACTTGGCAAAATGATTAAAGAATAAGATAATACCGATCGCAAGACCGATCGAATAACTGATCTCAATAATGGTAAAACCATCTGATTCAACTCCTGTTACCAGCAGATATATCTGTTTGAAAATATCACTGGCACTGACATCGTTATTAAATGTCATAATTGCAAAAGCCGCACCAAAGAAACAGACCAGACAGACAAATATTGTTTTCAGCCATTGCCAGGCATGATTTGGTTTGGCGGGGGGAATATAGTCAATAATATAATCAACTTCGCCAACATTATTTATCTGAATCGACGGGTCAATTTTTTCCAGCTTTTCGATCACGTCCAAAACATTTTCGACATAGCTGTACGGTCTGTCATCACGTATTGTGCGCAGCTTTACCGCATTGCATTTGTTTTGAATCGTTGTATCACTGCAGTATACCTTTGCTACATCCTTTAAAAAGACATCTTTGGTTCTGACTTCCGTGATTTTTGCGATATTCAAATAGACGGTAGAGGTACTGCTCATAGCAACACCTCCGCCGTCTCTGACCGGTATTTTACCAGTGTTCCATCCGGTGTGGAAGAACGTGAGGCAGCATCCAGACAAAACCAGATAACCGCCGCCAGTAACAGCACACAGGCCACTACTGTTAAAATACCAACTTTGCGTTTTATAAATTCCATAGTCTCACACCCTTTTCCAGCTAAGTTTTGTATTCCTGGAATTTAGTATGCCTGATTATGGATTCAGATATTCTCTCATTTGCCGCAGAATCTTTTTTTCAAGTCTCGACACTTGTACCTGCGATATATTTAAATCGGCCGCAATCTGGCTCTGCGTCTGGTTTTCATAATATCTGCGGACAATAATTTCCCGGTCTTTGCCAGATAATTTCATTAATAAGTCTTTTAAAACCATCTGATTCATAATCCGTTCCTGGGCTTCATCTTCATCCGGTATTTTGTCCATCAGACAGATATTCTGATCCTCACCGCTGCCGACTGTCTTATACAGTGATTCGACCTGAGCTCCGGCCTCCAGGGATGCAGCAACTTCTTCACGGCTGGCACCGACACTGTTTGCCAGCTCTTCCAGATTCGGTTCCCGGCCCAGTTCACCGCTCAGCTTTTCGCGGATCGTCCTGACCTTGATTCCCAGTTCCTTCACCGAACGACTCACTTTAATCATGCCGTCATCCCGCAAAAAGCGTTTGATCTCTCCGGTTATCATGGGTACCGCATAGGTCGAAAATTTTACATCATATGACATATCAAATTTATCAATTGCCTTCAGTAACCCGATGCTGCCGATTTGAAATAAATCTTCCAGCTCATATCCCCGGTTTGAGAAATGGCGAACAACACTCCAGACCAGTCCCACATTGTCCAGCACTACCTGCTCTCTGGCATTTTTATCCCCTTCGTGTGCAAGGCTAATCAGTCTTAAGGTGTCGTCCATCGCAAATCACCCGCCAATTTTCTTTTTCATTGTCACGGTCGTCCCTTTGCCGGGTTCTGACTCCACGCTCACTTCGTCCATAAAAGCTTCCATAAAAGAAAATCCCATACCCGACCGCTCTCCGCTGGCATCCGTGGTATACATCGGTTCCATCGCCCGTTTCACATTACTGATCCCGACTCCGGCATCTTTGACAATTACCGTAAGCTGTGACTCTTCGGCCTGCCCCTCCAGCCAGATCATCCCGTCATTACCCCCGTAGCCGTGAATCTCCGCATTCGTTACTGCTTCTGATACCGCAGTTTTAACATCATCGATCTCCTCCAGGGTTGGATTCAGACGGCTTAAAAATACTGCCATCACCACTCTGGCAAACTCCTCATTCTTTGACAAACTCTCAATTTCCATCCGAAAACGTTCCATTTTCGTATCCTCCACCTTTAGCTTTCTATTATCCTGCAATTGCCGCCTCTTTTGAGTCGAAGTGTTCCATCAGTTTGGGGATTCCGCCGATTGTCAGGATTCTGCCCACCTGAGCCCCGGCGCCGTACAGGGTCACCTTCCCGCCGCTTCTGGCCATCTGCTTATACCGGTTCAGCAAAACACCGATTCCCGATGAATCCATAAATTCCGTCTTACTGAAATCAAACACCACCTTGTTAATATAATTCTCTGCCAGAAGCAGATCTGTCTCATATTTCAGATTCCGGCAGTTGTGATTGTCCAGTTCCTTCGGCAGATGAATAATCAGAATCTGCCCCTGTGCTTCATACGTAAATAATTGCTGTGCCATATATGATACCTCCTGTTTTTCCGTAAAATTGACAATTTTTGTACAAAAAAAGATACTACAGTTCATACTTATCTGTAGTACCCTTATCTGTGGTAAGTCCCCCTCGCCTGCGCCCGGCGGAAAATTCAGTATTTTAGTATCCCCGCTGCTCTCTGGCCCGCTGGGCATATTCTGAATCAGGATGGTTCATAATAATATCACCAAAGTACTGATTCGCTGTATCGGTATTGTCAAGGGCTGTATAAGCCATACCTATCTGGAAGATGGCCTGGGGATTATCCGGCAGGATCTTCAGTCCCCGCTGATAATAATCGATCGCCTGCCGGGCACCATTTTCCGAAGCCAGAGCCTCGTCTCCCATCTGCATCAGCACCGGAAATCCATTCTGCTGCATATCCTGAGTCAGCCATGTTATGGTTTCATTGAGAACACCATCTGCCAATACCGAAGCATCCAGATCGGTAAACAATACCACTGCTGTACGCATGTCCTCATCGAGATAGGCTTTTAAAATCTGAGCCAGTGACTGATACTGGCTCAATACGCCGCCATTTTCATCAAGCAGATTCTGCAGGGTATCCTCTGCCCGCTGCTGTGCCGTACCGGCATCCGCCATCTGGCGGTTTAAGTCATCAATTTCGATATTTTTCTGATTCAGCTGCTCCATATAGCGGTTCAGCTCATCATTGTGTTTGTTGTTAAGTGATTCACGGGTCGCCGGAAGTACCAGAAAAAATATCACAGCCGCTCCCATCACAAGGCCTACCAAAATATTTAAGATCGACTGCCAACCGGTGTTTTCTTTGTAGCTTGGCGGTATGATAATATCATCATCCTGCATCTGCCGGTGGGAAAACGCATTCTTCAGCTTGCGCCGTTCAATCTCCGCCCGGCCGGTGTTCTCTTTTACAATTGCCATATAACGCAGTGTTCGTGGATTATGCTTGTCCACCTTCAGCGCCTGATAAAGACAGCGACCGGCTTTGGTATAATCCTCATGTTCCATGTACAAAAGTGCCAGCAGCTGCTGAGCCTTGACGTAGCGCGGCAGATCACTGACCAGCCGCATCAGCAAAAGAATCGCCAGATCCTGATTGTCATTCTGCGCATAAACCAGCGACTGATTGAACTTCTTGCCGGCCTGATCCGTCATCTCCAGATAACTGTGTGCTGCATACAGCCGCTGCAGATATTCTTCCGCCAGGTTGTCCTGCTGCTGCAGATTCACGCTGATTACCCATTGGGACAGCGCGGATCCCACCTCGCCTATTTCAAAATATATCAATCCCAGCAGATTCCTGGCATCGGTCTGATACTTATTAAACATCAGGCTTCGCTTCAGCTGCCGGACTGCACCGGAAAGATCCCGCTGCCGGGCCTGCTCAAGTCCACGGTTGTAATAACTGTTGGCAATCTGATAGTTCCTGGTTATTGTTCTATCCATTCGCCTGTCCGCCTATTCTCTTGTCCCTTTTAAAAGTTCTACCATCAGGTCATTCATATCCGTCAAATCTTCCTTTTTGATCGCATCCTCTACAGATCCGACTTCCAGGCTTGGTTTAAAGCGGCCTATTTCCTCTTCGAAGTCCAGCATTATCTTTCCTCCTAATCTGTTCTTTGATCTCTCCGATTAAATACAGAGAACCGATAACAAACAGCCTGTCCGCATCTGTCTTATGCAGCAGTGCGGCATCCAGTGCCTGAGCCGTGTCAGGATAACCTTCCACAGCAGCCAGACCAGACTGTCTGAAACATTCTGCCAGCGTATCGGATTCCATGCTCCGCTCGCTCTCAATCCGGGCAATCGTCACCCGGACCGGTGCAAGTTCCTGAACAAGCATCCGTATCATCTCATTATAATCCTTATCATCAACGGCTGCAAACAATATTTGAATATTCCGGGGATTTTCATCCTGCATCTTCCTGGCAGCCCGGATAAAGGCGGTTATTCCATCAGGATTATGCGCCCCATCCAGCCAGATGTCCGAACCGGCCGCTTCCATCCGCCCCGGCCACTTCACTTTCCGAAGTCCCGAAAGGCAGACCGGGCAGGTCACTCCCGGTATTTTTAGCACCTCAAGCGTCTTAACCGCCAACGCGGCATTCATTGCCTGGTAAGGTGCGGCAAATTCCACATCCAGACAGGAACCGGCTTCATCCACCGGATATGCCGGTGCTCCCAGTTCTGCTGCGGTCTGCCGGATAACCGCCGAAGCCCCGGGCCGGTTATCATCATAGATAACCGGTATCCCGGGCTTGATAATACCTGCTTTCTGGCCGGCAATTTCAGCTATGGTGCTGCCCAGATACTGCGTATGCTCCAGGCCGATTGACGTGATCACACAGGCCTTGGGCCGTTCGATCACATTGGTCGTATCAAACCTTCCGCCAAGTCCGGTTTCCAGTATGACATAATCCGGTTTCCAGTCAGCAAACACATCAACTGCCACCAGAAATAAAAATTCAAAATAAGTCGGATGGCAGTAGCCCTGTCCCATCATCTTTTGAACCATATCATAAACATGCTCAAATGAAGACTGAAACCGATCCCCGTCCACCATCTCACCGTTCAGCAGACAGCGTTCCCGCAGATGAATCAGATGCGGCGACACAAAAGTGCCAACCCGGTATCCGGCTTCCATCAGCATAAAGGTCAGATCGCTGCAGACAGATCCTTTGCCGTTGGTTCCGGCGACGTGGATCATCTTAAGGTGCCGGTCAGGGTGCCCCAGCTCCCCGAGCAGATCACGCAGCTGAGCCAGCGAATTTTTCTTTCTTGTCCACATCGGGATCTGCTCCAGATATTCTAAAGCATCAGGTCTCATAAACGCTCCAATCCTAACTACATTATATGCTGCAGACTCCGGTCTTATGACAATTGTTTCAGCCGTTCCTCTACCTGCTCCATCATCTGTGTGTATTTCTCCTGCTTGGCTTTTTCTTCCTGAATCTTCTCCGCCGGTGCCTTGCTGGTAAATTTCTCGTTGTTCAGCATTCCGTTGACGCGGGCCAGTTCTTTAGAAAGACGTTCTTTTTCTTTGGAAAGGCGTTCTTTTTCCTTTGCGATATCCACGAGTTCAGCAAACGGCATATAGATAACCGCCTGTGGAATCACTGCCGAAACTGCATCATCGGCAATGCCGTCCTTTGTACTCTGCAGCACAACCTCGCTGGCATAACCCAGCATGGCGAAGAACACTTTACTGCGTTCAAAAATATTCAGTACCGCAGCATCCTCAGACACAACATACACCTTTGCTTTTTTGCTCGGCGGTACATTCATCGATGCACGGACATTACGAATTGCCCGGACAGCTTCCTTAATTGTCTCTACCTCGTTCTCCTGAGCAGCAAAATTCCAGCTGTCCTGATACTCCGGCCATGCCGAAATCATAATCGACGCTTCTTCATCCTGCAGGTTGCAGAAAATCTCCTCTGTGATAAACGGCATATACGGATGGAGCATCTTCAGTGATGCAATCAATACTGTTCTCAGAGTCCAGATCGCAGCTGCCTTAGTGGTATCAGCATCATCCCAGAGTCGTGGTTTTACCATTTCGATATACCAGTCACAGAATTCTTCCCAAATGAAGTCATATACCTTCTGCAGGGCAATCCCAAGTTCGAATTTATCCAGATTCTCGGTAACATCTTTCGCCAGAGTATTCACTTTAGAAAGAATCCACTGATCAGCAATCGTCAGGTCAGAAAGAGCAACCTCTCCCGCCGGTGCCCTTTCAATGTTCATCATAATGAAACGCGATGCATTCCAGATCTTATTGGCAAAGTTTCTGCTGGCTTCAACCCGCTCCCAATAAAAACGCATATCATTGCCCGGTGCATTTCCGGTAATCAAAGTCATTCTCAGCGCATCGGCACCGTATTTGTCAATCACCTCTAACGGATCAATACCATTGCCCAGGGACTTGCTCATCTTGCGGCCTTCGCTGTCACGAACCAGTCCGTGGATTAATACCGTGTGAAACGGCAGTTTGCCGGTCTGCTCAATACCTGAGAATACCATTCTGATAACCCAGAAGAAGATAATATCATACCCGGTTACGAGCACATCGGTCGGATAAAAATAATCCAGTTCTGCTGTTTTCTCCGGCCAGCCAAGTGTTGAAAACGGCCACAGCGCAGAGGAGAACCAGGTATCCAGAGTATCTTCATCCTGTTTCAGATTGCTCTTGCCGCAATCCGGACAAACAGACGGTGCCTCTTTGGAAACTATAATTTTACCGCAGTCCTGACAGTAATATGCCGGAATCCGGTGTCCCCACCAGAGCTGTCTGGAGATACACCAGTCACGGATTCCTTCAAGCCAGTGCAGATAAGTCTTGCCAAAGCTTTCCGGAACAATTTTCAGTTCACCGGTCTTTAAAGCTTCAATCGCCGGTTTTGCCATCTCTTCCATCCGGACAAACCACTGCTGCTTAACCATCGGTTCAACCGTTGTCTTACAGCGGTCATGGGTTCCGACATTATGGCTGTGCGGTTCCACTTTAACCAGCAGTCCCTGTGCTTTCAGGTCTTCAACGATCAATGCTCTGGCTTCGTAACGGTCCATTCCGTCATACTTACTGCCCGGGCAGAGAATCGTGGCATCGTCATGCATCATACACACTTCCGGCAGGTTGTGGCGTTTGCCTACTTCGAAGTCATTCGGGTCATGAGCCGGAGTGATCTTTACGCAGCCGGTACCAAATTCACGGTCTACATAGGAATCTGCCACAACCGGAATCTCTCTGTCTGTCAGCGGCAGCTTGAGCATCCGTCCGATCAGGTCCTGATACCGTTCATCATCCGGATTAACCGCAACTGCCGTATCACCCAGCATCGTCTCCGGACGGGTGGTGGCAATCTCAACAAAACGGTTTTCTTCGCCGACAATCGGGTATTTGATATGCCAGAAGAATCCGTTCTGCTCCTGATGTTCTACTTCTGCATCAGAGATCGACGTCTGACATACCGGGCACCAGTTGATAATACGGGATCCTTTATAAATATATCCTTTTTCATACAGCCGGATAAAGACTTCAAGCACTGCTTCGGAACAGCCATCATCCATAGTAAAACGTTCTCTGTCCCAATCTGCTGACGATCCCAGTTTATGCAGCTGTTTGATAATACGGGTACCGTAATCCTGTTTCCAGTCCCAGCAGGCATCCAGGAATTTTTCCCGGCCCAGATCCTGCTTATCAATACCTTCCTCACGCAGCTTTTCAATTACCTTAACCTCAGTAGCTATCGCAGCGTGGTCGGTGCCGGGCTGCCACAGGGCCTCATATCCCTGCATCCGTTTGTAGCGGGTCAGGATGTCCTGCATCGCATTATCAAGAGCATGCCCCATATGAAGCTGGCCGGTAATGTTTGGCGGCGGCATCACGATGGTAAATGGTTTCTTGTCTTTGTTTACCCTGGCGTGAAAATATTTATTGTCCAGCCATTTTTGATAGAGTTTTTCTTCGATTTCTGACGGGTTGTAATTCTTTTCCAGTTCTTTCATCTTTTCTCCTTTTCCATAAAAAAACCCCTCTATACAGATCATCTGTATAAAGGGCGAATATAGTTTCCGCGGTACCACCTTTATTATCCTGCCGTATGGCAGAATCACTCAACTGCATCCTTAACGCGGATCAACGGAGATTCCTTGCTGCAAGTCTCTGCAGTTTCAGAATCCCGGCTCCAAAGCTACCTTCCGCTACATTCCCCTGAGATTATCTTTCAGCCAGTGGATAATCTTCTCTGACAGGTTCGGGTACGTACTCCTCTTCTTCCTTGCCATTTTATATTAGTAATATAATAGTGTGTTCTTTGATGTTTGTCAAGTATGTTATACCATGGAACGATATTCGCGCTTCCATTTTGTGACCAGCTGGCTCATTCCCGCCTGCCGCCTGATCGGATCTTTCCCGAATAATTCATTTAACTGCTGCATCTGTTCTGATTCAAGAGCCTTCGTTCTGGCCTCGCTTAACCGTGCATCCCACGCTTCTTTAAGCTCCGGTGTGATCTGTGCCAGATCCCGTTCTTCAAGGGTCAGTGACTCATCCAGCTTCGTCAGATGGTAGAGTTTTTCCAGCATAACGGTGTCTTTTGTTTTAATGAATGCTTTTTGAAATGCCTGAAACGCTTTTTCCGTATAAAACATCCGCGCATAACAGGTCCCGATATTCGCCCATAACTTGCCGGCCAGTGATTCATCAGCAGCACCGGTTTCTTCAAGCAGCTCCCGATACTGTGCTTCTGCCCTGCCGTACTGCTGTATGGCAAACAGACTGTCTGCCCGTTTCTTTTTAAATTCGCCCGGCGGTAATTTACGCAGGCCAAGCAGCTGCTGGCGGTAGCGGGTAATCTCCCCGGCAGTATAGTAATCAAATTCCTGAAGCATCATGATCAATACATCATCAGGGTTCTCATTGCTCTTAAGCCAACGCTCGATCTTCAATGCCAAAAAGCCCTGATTCAGTTCATCACGCATAAAAGTCAGCAGATTATCGTCTACAAATCCCTCCAGCACAAGCAGCGGGTGATTGTAAATCACATAACTCAGCTCCTGGGACGAGTATAGATGTATGCCTAATAATTCCATGTAATATGGGTGCTTCACCGTCTCCGGACGGCAGATCCATAAACTCATAGCATTACCTCTTGTCTGATTTGTATGTCGGTTGCCGGAAACAGTTCGCCAAAGCCCTGATCTTTAAGCACCACTTCCATCGTTCTGTCATCCAGAAAAGAAATCCTGACCCGGACCTTTGTAGTACGGTTGGGACGTTTGGGAAATCCTTCAAGCGGTATCTTCACCAGCCGTTTGTTCCTGGTGTCCAGCGAGGTCAGCAGCAGGTCAACCGTCTCCTGATTATCCGGAATCACATCAAGCAGAGTATTTTTTTCATACCAGTTATCCCCGGCAGCTGCCACTACCACGGAAGATTCCTCCCCCTTGTGCTGAACCGGTATTGATACTGTGGTCTGCAGTCTGCCTTCACAGATAAAGGTAAACGGATATGATGATTTTTCATTCAGATAATCCATCGCCTTATAAGCAGCACCTTTGGCAAACAGTTCCGACTCCATATAAACCCTTCGTTTGGAACAGACCAGCTTCATGAAGTCACTGGCCCAGTCCTGAGTCCGGAAACCTTTGCCGCATAAAAATACCGAAGAATAAAGCTTCTTGTTCATCAGGCGCTCACCGCAGGAACACAGAATCTTATCCGCCAGCCTGGCACCGGCCGGTGTCTCAAGAATATCGAGATTAAAACCTTCTTCCAGATTCTCGTATTCTGCAATCACAGTAGTTTTCTTCATACCGCGGCTGACCTTCATCTCATAATAGCACAGCCGGCCCTCAGATAAATCGAACATTCCCACCAGATTGTTCCACAGTTCCCGCTTCTGGCTTAAAATGTAATATACAAAACTCTCCGTATGACTCAGTACATGCACACGGTTCTCCGGAATATCCAGATTCCGGGCGCAGGTATGCAGCGCTTCGAGAAGCTTAGGCGAAAGCTTTCTGACGGTAAATACCAGCTGTTTTACATGCATGGTACCAAATTCCTGTTCCGGCAGTTCCAGAACCTTCTTTAAATATAGTTCAAGCAGCTGAAGTCCGGTATAACGAACCTCACCCAGTGTTGCTGTGCCGTCTTTCAGCAGCAGCTTTACCAGCTTATCAACAATGATGCCATCTCCGATCAGGGTATGTGCATAAGCTTCCTCGCCAACATACCAGTCATCGGTAGTTTTATGTTTACAGATCACTGTAGGAATCGTCCATGACTTTTCTTCCGTCACACAGCTGACCTGTGTATATTCATCACACAGGTCTATCCCAAGTATCAGCCCGTCCATCGACAGTCCCCCTTATCCCTGGCAGCCGGACTGCTACAGGAGGGCAAACAATTCCTCCGCAATAGCACTGTCGGCTGCGTATTTCTTCATTTTATCTTTTAGTGTCGCTTCTTCTTTTAATGAAAGGCAGAGTCCCATTTCATTCAGAATCGTAAAACGGCTGTCAGAGCGGCCGCCTTCATCCGGATCCCGGGCAATGCTTCCTTCATCCAAAAGAGTTCGCTTTCCGTCCTTATTGTCGTAGATCTGATATTCCATCAGTTCACCCTCAAACAGTACTTTCTGGCGGATAAAGACGCCCGGATATACCCGTTTCATCTCTTCGTACGTATACTCTTCCTCTTCCGGAAGAACCCGTACCCACAGCTCCGGCCGTGAATCTTTATTGCCTTTATATTCAACCATAACCTGATTCATAATGGAATCCGGCATCGGTACCAGACGCCCCAACTGCTTGTAATATGGGAAGACCCGGTCCTCAGCAAACAGCAGCTCCAGCATATTCCGGCACAACTCTTCCTGCGCTTTCGTAAGCGCTTTCAGTCCGGAATAGTAATGCGTCAGTGCCAGCAGATAGATCGTCGGCACCCGGCTCTTGTCCGATGTTCCGTTCAGCGCACCTTCCAGCCATGCAAAAACCTTATCATCGGTAGCATTGCCATGCAGGAAGTAATCGGCTGACTTCAGTGTAAAATAGGCCCTGACGATGTTATCACTGGTCGATCTGCCGGACGCATACCAGTCAAATACCTGATCCATCCTTCCGGTCTCACCGGTGAATATCATCTGTGCCAGCAGGCGCTCCGGCATATCATATACATCAACGTGTTCACGGATTCCCTGATTGAGAACCTTGTACATCTGCTTGGTCGAGCCGTTAAAATGCTCACACAGATAGTCCAGAACCACACCATCATACTTGTCTTCTGAAAAAACCAGGCATGCCAGCTGAAGCAGGATATCATCCTCATCAAACAGGCGGTTCAGAATCATCTTAGTACAGAGCTTGAGCAGACGGCTGCTGCGGATCCCCTCACAGCCATACTGCCGGATACAGTCATAGGCTTCCTGAATATATTCTTTCTGAATCAGGATCTCGCATACTGCTGCCCGCTCCTTGCGGCTCAGTCCTGACAGATCCAGTTCCAGCAGAAATTCCAGATCACCGGCTTCCAACGGTGCTTCAGCCCTGATCTGCTTCTGATAATATTCAATCAGTCCTGACAGCATCCGCTTCATTGACAGCGGGTGAAGTCCAAGGTCAGCCATCGCTCTGCGCAGTGTCACTACATCTGCTTCATTCTGCACTCCGGCTGCCAAAATCTCTTCACATTCCTGTAATTTAAGCATCGGATGGGCCGGATAAATATCATAGCACCGGTCTTCCAGCTCCTGAATATCGGCAGAATCCATCGCCGGATATTTTCGATGAGAGATATTGGTGTAACGATTGCCGTAGGCATCCTGGAACAGCAGAACCGTATGCTCAGAAAACAGCGGTACATATGCCACTCCGTCACGGATCGGGAAGACATCCTCCCCCTCCAGCTCCTCATAACGGACTACCACATACTTTATATTACGGTTCTTTACACGGACTCCATAAGACTTTAAAATTCCCGGCAGCACTCTGGCTACCTTGTCGTCAATCATCTCCCGGTAAACCATGCGTTGATACAGCAAAACAAGTCGCCGGTTGATCCGGGACTTCAATAGCTGCTCCATCGCAAACTGTTCCATATCTCGTTCATACTGACCATACAAAGCCGCTTCCGGCTTCATATATTTTAAAATATTAGTATATAGTACAAGGCGGGTCTTGTCATCCAGATCCTTTTCATACGAAAAATACAGCAGCACTTCTTTGGGCAGCAGTGAATCATAATCTGCCGGCAGTGCATAAAGATAATACTCATACAGCCTGGTCAGGCTGATGCCCTGCTTTAAGGCATCCCGGTACCAGTGAAAATACTCCGGTGCCCGGCTGTCACCTCTTATTAATACGGAACAAATCGCATCTAAAAGCTCCTTTTCCGGATACTTATCGTACAGGCGGCTCATAATCCGGTAGTACAGCCGGAAAGAATGCCGGATCTGTCCGGACATCCGGGCCGCTGACAGTGCCAGATCCCGGTCAATCAAATCCCGTCTGGCGGCAAAATACAATACCTGCTGCTCAAAGGTACCAAGCTTCCTAAGCAGCGTATGATCTCTGTCAAACAGCTGAAATGCAGTCAAATATAAAAACGGACTGCTGCATGAATCCCGAAACAGCTCTTCCATCCGGTCCAGCAGGTCATGCGGATCATCCTTCAAACTGGGCTCTAACTTCAGCCACAAAAAGAAAAGATATGCATGTCCTTTCTCTTCCATCAGGTACTTTCGTATCAGTCTGATCAGGGTATCCCGCTGTCCGTCTTTCTTTTGAATCAGAAACATCAGATATTGATAGTAGCAGTACCATTCCACCTGCTCCTGGCGTACATCCATAACCGCATGTTTGCATTCGTCCAGAACCGTCAGGGCATCATCCTTATGCCCCTGCATCAGACACAGCTCGGCATACAGAAGCTGAGTGAAGGGATTCTCACCGCAATGCCTGCGCATCCGTTCAATCGCCTGAAGCATCTGGTTCATCAGCAGACGGTCTTCATACAAACCGGTCTCATACTCCAGCCGCACCATCATATAACGGTTCAGCTCTTCCTGCCACAGCAGCAGGCTGCTGTCTTTCTTCTGATCATCTCCCTGCACCTCAAAACGTACGGAAAACGATTCGCGTATTGTCGTAACCGTGATGGCTCCCATGTTCCTGCCCTTATGGAACCGGGCCGGGTTCACTGTATAAACAACCGGACAGACGCCGTCTTTAAAATCCTGTGCCGAAAAAGACTTCTTCGGCAATTCCAGAAAATCGCCGTCTGCAGTAACTTCAAACTGTACATATCCCCAGGTATTGCTTTTTATATTCAAAACACCGGTCTCCGGTGCCTGCAGTTCATGATATTCAATCAGTTCATCTTTGCATCTCAAAGATACGGACTCCTTAACACCAAGCGCTACCAGGAACTCCTCCAGCAGATTGGGGCGGTTAGAATGCCCTTTTAAGCCGTCATAAATAGCCCTGATATGCATATCCTGCATAAACGGAGCCTCAACAAAGTCCCGATATTCAAATAAACGCAGTGCCATATCCATATCCTGTTTTGCAATCGTGCCAAAATCTTCTGCCTTTATAAGGCCTGTCAGCGTTCTCCCCGAAATCTCCGGACATACCCGGAAGCGGTAAGGTATCTTCTTCTCCCCGCCGTTCGTTACCAGAAAGAAGGCTCCCTCAATAATATCTTCCTGATTCAGGTGGGTACCATCCACTTCGTATGTAACATGATTACGATTCCCGCCAAATGCTGCATTGCCTACACGTACACGGGTGTTTGTAGAATATACCAAACCTTTGATGTGCAGTCCGTTGGCATCCGATATAAATATTTCTCTTCTCGTAACTTCTCCGGCGACAATAGTTTCATCGAGCTCCTCCGGGTCCAGTCTCAGGTCCGGGAGTTCTATGTCGATAATCCCTTTTGCCAGGCGGTTTATTCGTTCTCTCATAGTATCACCTGTCTGAAATTGCTCATTATCTAATATATATTAGCATATTTTAGCTTGATTTAAAAGGAGTAAATTGGTATGATTAAGAAAAACTTATTGATGAAAGAGACGTGACCTTATGTTATCCGAACCCATGACCCTGTACAAGCTGATGAATCTATATATGTTAAAACAGGTTAACTTTCCGTTAACCAATGCTCAGTTGACCGAATTTTTCCTGAAACATGAGTATGCGACTTATTTCACGCTGCAACAGGCACTTAATGAGCTGCAGGATTCCGGACTGATCCGTACCGAATCTACCCATAACAGTACCCGGTATGAGATCACCAGAGAGGGTGAAGAGACCCTTAACTTCTTCGGCAAGAACATTTCCGCAGCAATCGTTGAGGATATGGATAACTACCTGAAGGAGAACCGTTTCCGGATGCGCAACGAGGTCGGCATCGTCGCCGATTACTATAAGGCGGTCGGACAGGATTACATTGTCCACTGCGAAGTCCGTGAAGGCAAGGGGACACTGATCGATCTGGATATATCCGTACCGGATAAGGAACAGGCCGAGCAGATGTGTGCCCGCTGGCAGGACCGCAGTCAGGAGATCTATTCATTTGTCATGAAGACGTTAATGCGTGAATAAATCCCCTGTCAACCTGCCGTAAACGGCTTATATAAAGTTCAAAGTTTAAACGCCGTCAGTTTCTGATCCAGCAGATAGGATAGTCCGCTGTCAGGCTGTGAAATCATTGCAGTTGTCTCTTTCAGATACACATACCCGGAATGAATTTGTCTATAAGCTTCCAGCAGCGGCAGGGAAGCTTTTTTCATGTCCTGAACAATCTCTTCATAATGGGCAATGCACAGATCAACCATCTCGCCGTCCAGCTGATTACGGTCGCGGCTGTCTTCGAGAATATGTACTACTTTCGTCTTCGGGTATGAATCCTTGTATGTGCGGGTCCCGCAAAGGGCACTGACCACATCTGCTACCGCAATAATACGTTCTTCAATTGTCAGATTATCTCCGGCAACACCCTTGGGATATCCCGATCCATTCATTCGCTCATGGTGGCGGGCCGCCAGACCGATAACGTCCGGATCCACTTTTCCTTCCAGAATCTCAACACTGATTGATACATGCGTTTTCATGACCTGATATTCTGTTTCCGTAAAGCGGTTCGGGCTTTCCAGAATCGCGATCGGAATGCCTATCTTGCCAATGTCATGAATCATACTGCCCAGTCTGACTACTTCCAGCTGTTCCGGTGACAAACCGGCCAGCCGGGCAATCGCCACGCCTGCCTGGGTAGATGTTACGGTATGGCTGACGGTCTGGGGACTGCGGAATTCCATGGAATAGATGATCATCTTAAGCAGCTCATACTGCTCTTCTCTTGTATAGCTGCTGTTGAAACCATGATGCACTTCCTGATATGCCGCATCCTGACTGCAGCCGAAATCCTGTGCGTCCCAGTCGACATCAATATCTGACACTCGCTGTACGATCGCGGGGTCAAACAATGTACTGGTATGGGTATCAATCTCCGCAAATATCGCAGCTTTCCCGGCTGCGCTGGTCTGGCGGACGATATCGATCCGGTCTGCCACAAAAATAAGCTGGGCAAGATTACGGTAGGACGGATGCAGGTGCTTCAGCACCCGCAGATCCGCATGATGAAACAAAAGGGCCGGTGCCAGATAACTGAGGGGTGACAGAAAATTCACAAACAGGTAACCATATATGGAATGGTTCCAGACATCTTCTGTCTCAAACTGCAGCATCTGGTCAATCTCTTCTGTTTTATATGCACCGATATCATGGATCGTGGCCAGCAGACAGATATCCCGGATCTGTTCATCCGTCAGTTCCTTCTGCTGCTCCAGCGTTTTGCAGACCAGATATGCCACCCGTTTTCCGTGGTCAATCAGGCGTCGGTCAACGTAGTTGAGGGTGGTTTCCAAAATGGCGATAATGTCTAAATATACCTTGCTTGTCATTACTGCTCCTTCAGATCTGTCATTTGATCAGCGCTCATATCCGTTGGGATTTTGTTTTTGCCAGCGCCATGAATCCTGACACATCTCTTTTAATGTATGTTTTGCTTTCCAGCCAAGTTCTTTTTCTGCTTTCGACGGATTGGCATAACAGGCTGGTATATCTCCGGCACGGCGGTCTTTAAATACATAATTGATCTTCAGATCGTTGGCCTCTTCGAATGCATTGATGACGTCAAGTACACTGTAACCATCGCCGGTTCCGAGATTGTAGATCCAGACGCCGCCATTTTTTTCTTTTAACTTAATCAGGGCATTGACATGGCCTTCCGCCAGATCTACGACGTGAATATAGTCACGGACGCAGGTTCCGTCAGGTGTATCATAATCGTTTCCAAATACGCCAAGACATACCAGCTTGCCTACTGCAACCTGAGTGATATATGGCAGCAGATTGTTCGGAATTCCCTTCGGATTCTCGCCGATTCGGCCTGATTTGTGCGCTCCGATCGGGTTAAAGTAACGCAGCAGAATAACCTTCCATTCCGGATCTGCGGTGTGCAGGTCGGTCAGAATCTGTTCCAGCATTGCTTTGGTACGCCCATAAGGATTGGTGATCTTGCCCATCGGACATTCTTCAGTAATCGGTACAAATGCCGGATCCCCGTATACGGTTGCTGATGAACTGAACACGATATTCTTAACACCATATTTACGCATGGTATCACAAAGAATCAAAGTTCCGGTAATATTATTGTGGTAATATTCCAGGGGTTTATATACGGATTCACCCACTGCCTTCAGCCCGGCAAAATGAATAACTGCATCGATTTTTTCGTTTTTAAAGACATTGTCAAGAGCCGGTTCGTCCAGCAGATCTACTTCGTAAAATGTAACTACTTTGCCTGTAATTTCCTCAACCCTTTTTAATGATTCCCGACTGGAATTGCAGAGATTGTCAACTACTATAACCTCGTGTCCCGCATTCAGCAGTTCGATACAGGTATGACTCCCAATGTATCCGGCACCGCCTGTTACTAAAATCGCAGCCATAAATATAACCTCCTTTTAGTGTTAAAAAAGCCTTTCCCGTATATTATAATGGGTAAGGCTTTTAAAAACAATGTGATTTTTTTATTTATTATTGAAATCTACGGCGCTGCCTGTCCGGGTGCTGTCAACTCCTCATATCCTGTATATATAAATTCTGTTCTTGTCTCATATATAGCTTTGATTAATCCGGTATCCGTATGATCTGGGTAAATAACATTTATATTGTATATCAGTTCATTGGAATTTTGGTAATCTTCATTTAAGGATAACTCAATTGATGCTGATTCATCGAGCTGGCTTTGATAATCTTCTGCCAGCATTATCTGGATTTGTGCTTTATCTATTGCATCTGCAGATACTCCGGTTGTGCTGCGGTTATTAAGCAGCCATCTGCCGTTAGTAAAAATGAATTCCAGATCTAATATAAGTTCCACCGGTTCATACAGGATCGTTCCCGTCACTGCACTGATATATCCTTCGGGGTTATGACTTTTGATTTTGATGTTATGAATGTTGTTTTCCTGTATTGACTGGTCTATAATCTCCGGATCATCATATGGAAATACTGACATCAGATAGTCCAGATCTATGCCTTTTGCAAAATCATAACTATCGTCTTCGTATTTTTCAATGGATTCCAATTCCCAGTTATTCTTCTCACCTTTTTGGTAATTAAAAATGTAATATGATTTGCAGCTAAAATTATTATTGCTTGACAGAATTTCACACCATAACTTATTTTCCTGGTCTGAGGTCTGGGTTTTATCTATTTTTATGGATTCCAGTGTGGTTTGATAACTCACGATCTGATTCAGTACCGACCATTTGTCGTAGACGGTGTTTGATCCGGCGTATTCTATCTGCTTGTTTAAAATCGCTTTGCTGTATGTTGTTTCTATGTCTTTTTTAATAGTCTCTTCGGTGGGTGTATTTTTGCTGCATGCTGCCAGAATAAATACACATATGATGCTTAATATATAGTTGAAGCGTTTCACTTACCGTCTACCTCATCCCGTTTATTTTGGTTTATGATCTTCTTTATCTCGGATAATATCTTTTGGTATAACTTGCCCCAGTTATTCTTAGTGAGCTGAATCGGGCAAAGTTCAACCCCCATACTGTCTAATAAATTGAGCTGCTCCTGGTCACATTTATCTTTCGTAACTGCATAAAAATAATAGATTCTGTTAGATATATGATACTGTGTATTCTCCAACATAAACCTTCGCCGGTAACTTAATAACCACCATAATTCACTTTCAATAAATGATAATGAAAGGCCGAAAATGAAAATATCATGTGTAAATAATTTTGTCAGCCAGATATTATCTTCACCTGCATTACGTTCAAAAAAATATCGCAAATATGGCTTATTACTGCCCATCCCCTGCTGCGGTGTGGTTAACGATGCGATTACCCGTGATAAGTATGTACCATATTGATCATAACCTAAACATATGGATGCCGGCCGCTCTGCTTCGCCATGTATATGCCAGATGTTTTTATTCCTTACCATGATGCATCTTAAAATACTATGTTTCTTTTCATTCGTAACGGACTTAAAATTCTTCCGTTTGAAATTTGAATCAAGCGCTTTTTCAATATAATAATCGTAATTCGTCGTTAGAATATCACTGACCGGCAGTTCTAAGAACTTCTGGTGAAGTGACAGATCCGTTACCTGCGGCAGATAACGTGCTACATCTGATTTCAGTTCATAGACTTTTGAAATGTTTCCAGAGCTAAGGGCCTCTAAATAAATGCGCTCGAACTCTAGTGGCAGGTTTGTGCAGATGTCTGGCGATTCTACTTTATACTTTTTACGTAATTCTTCTAACATGTCTACCCATGCGGTGTTGTCTGTTGCTCGGTTTAGGCCGTTGCCGATGAGGTATGCGTATTTTTTCATATGGTCACCTTTGGTTTTTAATTTATTATACTGCTTTGGTATTATAAATGAAAGTTTTGTTTCAATTTTATTATAAACAATAGATAATACTTGATTATCTTGCTTCACTATAAGATGTTCCATGAAAGGGTCAAACAAATGAAAAGTCAAAGTATCATTGTACCATTCCACAAAAATGCGGATATGCTCAAATTTTGTATAAAAACACTAATGGCAACTATCCCATACAATATCGAAATCATTGTTGTGGGAAATAATTATAATTCCGAAGAATTAAACATAATACTCCCCGATAATATGATTTAAGCGTCAAAAGGTAATAAACCTTACGTGACTCCAAAAGCACCTTG
>DAMAMW010000066.1:0-13098 GCA_032073745.1 Lachnospiraceae bacterium
TGTACTGTTCAACAAATGCCTTCAATTGATCAAACGCACTTTGGGCTGCATTCTTAACAGCAGTAAGCGGATTTGTCCAATGCCCACTCGGATCCGTATAGTTTAGCGGACTGCTCTTCACATAATTATACCGGTTCAGACTCAGCGGATCTTTCACCTCTCCAAGGTAACTGTCCTCTGTCAAAAAGTCTGCTGTATCCGTATCATAATACCTCGCCCGCAGATACTGATGTTCTGTATTTCCGTTATAGTTCTCTGCGTTATAAGCATAGATATTATTATGATCCGGCTTGCCAAAGTCAACGTTACCAAACGGATCATACCGATACGACTGCCACAGCATCCCCTCTTCATCCGTAAGACCGCTGACACTTCCTCTCGGATCGTACAGATAGGAACCGATCTCCCCGGTAAACCGCTCATTCGTCAGCCGTTCATTCCCATAGGTATACGATGTATCCATGATACCATTGATATTCAGTTCCTGCAAGACTTCCGCATGCTCCCGATTAACATCGTTGACATACTCCATCAGCTCATAGTTCTTATGCTTTCCGGTTGTCTTGATCATACCGATCAGTTCTGACACTTAGCCATCAATCATGAATAGAATTCCACTTTAGTTCTGGTTGCTAGCAAAAAAACTTATATGCTTTTAATTCTCTAACTGACAAAGAGTAGTTTATTTCCCGCCTTTATCATTGATTTATTATGATATTAGAACAATGAATTATTGTAAACGTAAAACCATGCGCCCCACCTCAAACAAATGCCGCTAAAAGTAGCGTTTGTTTGAGGTGGGGCGCATGGTTTTACGTTTACCCTTAGAGATAACAGCTCCCTTCAGTTTCAAGGGTATCCTCCAATTTTACAATTAGGATACCCTTATTTTAAAAATAAAATTCAAAAACTTCTTACTATTATGCTAATACCTTTCACGTCACTAACAAAGTTCATTTATTCTTTTTACTATCACACTGCAATTTATAGTCTTCATACAATCTATAAAAGTTTTCAAAAGCTGTTTCTTCACCAGTCGCAAAAAACCTTATTATATCCTCCCACCCCTTAGTTGTTATAATTTTGTAGTGATTTTGTAAATATTCTTGAAATCCATTATATATATCCTCTTCCTTACTCGGATCACTCATATTCTGGCACATTAAGTACCCATCTATAAAAGGCCTAAGATAATTCAAAGAAACTTCCTTTATATAAATTTCTGGTCTTTTTTTAATTATGTTAATTAACTCGTATACAGTCACGATAACCTCCTTAACTTATGGATAATAAATTTGTTGTGGATAATTAAACTTTATTGGTGTTACTGACCTAATTCCCCTCCCTTCAAAATCATTTACCCATTGAAACGGAGGCAAGCCCAAGAGATGCCAATTACAAAATATTTTATCTAGCTCCTTAACATAAATACCACAGTGCATACCGGTTGAACTAATTCTTTTATTATATGTTATACTATACATCCCCGCTTTCACACTATAATTTATCGTTACCCATTCATATTCTACTTTTCTTCCATCTAGATAGATAGCCATTTCTTCTGCAGCCTTATCGCATTTCTCCTGATCCTTATATTTACCTGCTATATCTCCTAAGTCCACAGCTATAGCATCAGCCGCTTCAATCTTCTCCCGACTACTCTCAAGATAAGTCTGCCCCATCGCAGAGTTCTCTCCTGCCATAAGAACTGTTGTTACTGCAGCTCCAGCTATTATCAATGTGATTTCTATACCACCTAACAAGCTGGAAATACCCGCGCCCTCCTCAGCAATAAGAGCTGTTATCGTTTCCTTCGTTAATGCTGCGCCTGCTAAAACACCTGCACTCGCCCCCATCTGATTCTGCTTAAGCCCCGGAGTACTATCCAGCAACTGCTGGCTTGAATTATCAAGCAGGTCTTTCGCTTTATTCATAACTGACGATGATACGCTTAAAACCGTATTCGCCACCATAACATTATACAGGGCTGACGCATATTTCCCCAGATAGTACATCTGGCTGTTCAAGAAATGCTCTACCAGATAATCTTCAGCCCCACTCCATGTAATAAAATCCAGAATCCACTTGTTTGGGAGCCCCCCAATAAAAGCAGTCGGCCCTAATATATGATAAAACTGTCCATTCTGTATGACTGCTCCAATCGCAAAACTGATTGCAAGCTCACAGATTTCGGTTGCTGACAGCCCTTCTGCCATTTCAATCTTTGTTGTTAAACTACTGTCACCAGCACCAATCGTAATCGTAACGATGTTTCCATCAATGCTGATGTACTGTTCAACAAATGCCTTCAATTGATCAAACGCACTTTGGGCTGCATTCTTTACAGCAGTAAGCGGATTTGTCCAATGCCCACTCGGATCCGTATAGTTAAGCGGGCTGCTCTTCACATAGTTATACCGGTTCAGACTCAGCGGATCTTTCACCTCGCCAAGGTAACTGTCCTCTGTCAGGAAATCTGCCGTATCCGTATCATAATACCTCGCCCGCAGATACTGATGTTCCGTATTGCCATTATAATTCTCCGCGTTATAAGCATAGATATTATTATGATCCGGCTTGCCAAAATCGATATTACCAAACGGATCGTAACGGTAAGACTGCCACAGCATTCCCCCTTCATCCGTAAGACCACTGACACTTCCTCTCGGATCATACAGATAGGAACCAACTTCACCGGTAAACCGCTCATTCGTCAGCCGTTCATTCCCATAGGTATACGATGTATCCATGATACCATTGATGTTGAGTTCCTGCAAGACTTCCACATGTTCCCGGTTGACATCATTGACATACTCCATCAGCTCATAGTTCTTATGCTTTCCGGTTGTTTTGATCATACCGATCAGTTCTTCCTCCAGCTCTGATACTTCGCCGTCGATCGGGAACAGGATTCCGCTCTGGTTCTGGCTGCCGCCGGTATTGTTGGTATTGCCATTGGCATTTCCATTGTTGTCATTGCCGGTTCCGGTACTTGTGTTGGTATTATCGGTATTATTGTCTGTTTCAGCACCGGTCTCTGTTTCCGAGCCATTGCCGTTGTTATTGCTGTTTCCATTTCCGTCATTGCCATTACCGTTGTTACCGTTGCCGTTATTGCCATTGGCCCAGCCATAATGGTTTCCGTTATTCCCGTTCGTATTTCCGTTTCCATTATTGTTCTGATTGCCTGAGTTGCCATTTCCGGAATTACCGTTTCCTGAGTTGCCATTTCCGCTGTTACCATTCTCAGTTTCTGCTTCCGTGCTTCCAGTCCCGGTACTTCCGCTGCCATTGCCACTATTACCGCTGCCGGAATTGTCCTTATTATTGCCATTTCCATTCCCGCTGTTGCCCTTCCAGTCATCATCCGTATGCAGGTTATAGTTTAGCTGGAAGATCCGGTTCCCGTCTCCATCATACGCCATCGCCACCAGTAGCTCATCCGCATCATAGATCGCCTTTAACCGGTTCTCTACGGTATACAGGTAGGTCAGCTCCACCTTATCCGTTCCGACCTTTCCGGTCTCGCTGATCCGGTTGCCGTCAGCATCGTACTCATACTTCATGTTGGTATTCTTTTTACCGTCATAGATCTTTGCTGCCGTCATCTGATTCGACTGATTGTAGGTATACTCGGCACTTTCTGCCAGGATCCCGTTTCTTGTTTTGGCATACTTTAAGCGGTTACCCATGTCGTCATATTGGAACGTATACACATAAGTTCCCTGACGTTCTTCTTTTTCTGTCGCTTTTAACAGCTTCCCGTCATCATCATACGCAAACGTCCGGTTCGTCTCTATGATCTGGAAATGATACTCCCCGTCCTTGTCATGTTTGCCGGTATGCTGGCCTCCATGAGGATAGTAATGATCATGCCGGCCGTTTTCATGCTTGCCGTCATGCTTGTCATCCCAGGCATATCCGGCCAGTGATTCGATCACGTCTTCACCAACGATAAAGCCCCGGTCATCATACGTATAATGATACTCACTGATCACCCAGTCGCAGTCTACACAGATGTTCTTAAGAATAACGATCTGGTCTCTGGCATTATAGGTATTATAAGTGGTTACACCGTTTGGCCGGATCACCTCGGTCACCCGGTTGATGGCATCATATTGATAAACCGTTTCACTGCCGTCCCGGTCAATGACTTTGGTCAGGTTGTCATTCTTATCATATTCATAAGATACCTTTTTTCCGTCCGGATAGGTAATGCTCTTTAGCTGGTCACTGCCGTCATAGGCATACGAGGTCACTTCGCCCGACCCGGTTGTTACCTTTGTAATCCGCCCAAGGCCGTCGTATTCATACTTACTTTCCCCTGACCGGTTCATCATCGATGTGCGTTGTCCCAGGGCATCGTAGGCATAGATCACGCCTTCCTCTCCGTTTGGATCGCGCTGGTCTTCGTAAGCTTTCTCAATCAGGTTGTTTAGCTTATCATAGTCATAAGAAATCTTATTTCCTGCATTGCTCTGATGGCTGGTCAGTCTTCCTGCCACATCATACCCCATCTGTTCCGTCCGGCCACTGGCATCGGTGAGGCTCGTCATATTTCCTTCAAGATCATACGTATAGCTGGTCGTCCGGCCCATCGTATCCGTATCGCTGGTCCGGTTTCCCATCACATCATAGGTATAAGTGGCTTTCAGATTACTCGGCATCGTTACCTTAATCAGGTTGTCAAGCACGTCATAATCAAACCAGGTGTTAAGGCCGCTCGTTCCGGTTACTTTCAGCACGTTGCCATGGGGATCATAGGCGTAGCGTTCGGTCAGTCCCATCTTGTCGGTGACCGAAGTCAGGCGGCTTCCGGGATCGTAGGCCGTTTGTTCGGTCTGTCCCAGCGGATCTTTCGCTTCAATCAGGCGGTTGTCTTTATCGTAGGTATAGGCATAAACATATCCCTTCGGATCGGTAATCGCCGTCGCATTATAGTTGCCGTCATAGCTATAGCGGGTGGTTCTGCCGCCCGGTTTGGTTACCTCAGAAAGCTCCCCGACCAGGTTATAGACGGTCCCGGTTGCCTTTCCTTCCGGATCCACACTGGCCGTTAACTGGTCAACCAGATCGTACTGGTAGTTCCAGGTATAGCCCAGTGCATTGGTAAGCTGGTTCTGGTTGCCGCGGATATCATAACCGTAAGCCGTGACACCTCCCTCGGCATCCACCGTTTTTGTCATCCGGTGCATGATATCGTATTCGAAACTGCTTGTGCGGCCTAAGTTGTCGGTTTCCTGGATGATGTTGTCAGCCACGTCATAAGTAAACTGCCGTTCAAAACCAAGCGGCGTTGTCATCCCGGTCAGACGGTGTACCGCATCGTAGGTATAGGTATAGACTCCGCCGTTTTTCTGGGTCATCTGGGTTACCCGGCGGTTTAAATCCACCTCATAAAGCGTCTGATTGCCAACGGTATCTTTGATCCCGGTTACCTCATCGTGTTTATCATACGTATAGGCGGTAACCAGTCCCTTTGGTGAGATGGACTGCAGGCGGTTGCCCATGCTGTCATACACATGTTCCGTGATCAGGCCATTGGCATCCTTTTCCTTTGTCATCCGGCCAAGACTATCGTAGCGGTATTCCCTCAAACTTCCCTCTGCGGTTGTATGGGCGATCAGCCGGGACAGCTCATCATAGTCATAGACCGTATCATTGCCCCGGCCATCTCTCTGGCGGATCATCCGGTCAATTTCATCATAGACATAGTGGGTGGTATTGTTCTCGGCATCCGTCGTTTCCGTCAGATTGCCTTTGGCATCATACTGGAAGGCCGTCGCGGCACCAAGCGGATTAACCTCTCCGGTCAGCCGGTTGATGGCATCGTAAGCGTAGGTGTAAACAGCCTCGCCCGGTTCTGTCATCCGGATCAGGTTGCCCACCTCATCATACTCATAGGTCGTAACCGTATTGTCTGCCTGGGTAACCGATGTCAGGCGGTCAAGCGGATCATAGGTATACCTGGTTGTTGCCAGATCGGTTCCGGTCACGCTTACCAGATGGCCGAACCGGTCGTATTCATAGATGGCATCCCGGCCAATGGTATCGGTCTGGCGGATCAGATTGCCGCTTTCGTCGTATTCATACTCCATCCGGTTGCCGATGGTATCCACAGCCAGGGTAATCCGCCCCATACTGTCATACTCATAACGGGTCACCACATCGGCTTCGTCGCGCAGATGAGTCAGCTGGTTTTTTGCATCATAAGACATGGATATCCGGTCGCCGTCGGGCAGAAGAATGGACAGCAGGTTGCCGTTTTCATCATACCGGTATTCGTAAACACCGCCCATGGCATCCGTTTTGGTTACGGTACGGCCAAGACTATCCAGTTCAAACGTTGTTTCCCCTTTCAGCGCATCGGTCTGCTTCGTTACGTTCCCCAGCATGTCGTATTCGATGGCGGTTACAGATCCGGCGGCGTCTTCACGAGCCAGTAACTGTCCGATCACATCATAGTAATAACTGGTTCCATGACCATTCTGGTCGGTCTCGGATAAAACCCGCCCCATCTTATCATAGGTAACGGCAGCGGTTCCGTTTAACGCATCCTGCACCTGTATAAGCCGCCCCACCGCATCAAATTCATAGCTGGTCTGGCTGCCTCTGGCATCGGTCATCCCCGTCTGGCGTCCGGTTCCGTCATAATGATACCGGGTCGCATTCCCCAGCGGATCAATACTCTCCGACACCTGGTTATTGCCGTTATATCGAAACTGGAAGATCCGGGTGTCATCATCGGTAATCCGGGTGATATTGCCGGCACCGTCATAGGTGATCCGGGTCTCCAGACCATTTTTTGCCTGCATATATGTCATCCGCCCGGCTCCGTCATAACGGTAGGTTTCGAGGCTCCCGTCCGGATAGCTTACGGCTGTCCGGTTGCCGTTTTTATCATAGCTGTAACTGGTCGTATGACCAAGCGCATCTGTTTCTGACACCGGCAGTCCCAGCACGGTATCATAGGTAATGGTGGTTTCATTTCCCCTGCGGTCCGTCGTCCGGATGATATTGCCATTGCGGTCCAGTTCATAAGAGATCTCCTGGCCCATGGCATCGGTGATTCCGGTCAGGCGGTTTTTGCTGTCGTAATGGTACCCGGTTACATTCCCTTTGGCATCGGTTTCCGATATCCGGTTGTAGTTCTCATCATACGTATAGGTAAGGGTAGCCCCTAATGCATCTTCCCCGGACAGGATGTTGTACATCTCATCATAGGTAAAGCTGGTCAGCACGCCGTTCGCATCGGTGATTGCCAGAACATTCCCGGCATCATCATACTCATAGGTGGTGGTACCGCCATCAGCTGCGGTTTCGCTAAGTTTCCGCCCCTTGTCATCATATTCATAGGTGGTGGTATTGCCAAGCGGATCGGTTTGTGCCGTCATCCGGTACATTCCGTCATAGGAAAAGCTCCAGGTATTTCCTTCCCCGTCCCGAAGTGAGGTCACAGCCGCGCCGTCATAGCTGTAGTGGTTGCTGTTTCCACGTCCGTCAGTCAGGGTGGTTAAGCGGTTTTCCTCATCATAATCGTACCGGGTGGTATTGCCTGCACCATCGGTCATCGAGAGCATGTTGCCGTTATCATCATAGGTAAAACGGGTGGTGCAGCCATTATAATCCCTGGCTGACAAAAGCCGGTTTTCTTCATCATAGGCAAAGACAGCATCGGCCCCGTCTGCGCGATGTTCCCGGATGACATTGCCCCGTTCATCATAGGTATAGCTGGTGGTATTGCCTTCCTCATCGGTCTTGCTGGCCAGGCGGCCATTTTCATCATAACGTTTCCCGGTTCTGCTTCCATCCGGGTACGTGATTCCGACCGACCGGTTCTGGTCGTCGTAGTGATAGATGGTCACATTTCCCCGGTTGTCCGTCATCCGGGTTTCCGTTCCCTGGTAATCCAGATAGGCAGTATCCCCGTTGGCATCGGTCTGAACCACGACACGTCCCTCATCGTCATAATGGTTGGCTGTGATTCTGGTTCCGTCCTCATCATACCAGGCGGTCATCCGGTGATTCTGATCATACTCATAGCGGCGATTTTGGCCGTTTGGATTCGTGGCGCTGATCAGGTTCCGGTCATCGTCATACTCATAACTGAGTGTTCCACCGTCCGGCAAAGAGATTTCCGTGATCTGGTAATCCTCATCCATGGTGAATTCGAATACCTTTCCGGTAGCCGTCTCAATCTTTCGCAGCTCATAGTCATTGTTGTAGATATAGGTGGTCCGGTGGCCTTTGCGGTTCTCGATGTACTGAAGAAATCCTAGGGCGTCAAACACATGAACCGTTCCGTCAAGATCGGTCATCTTCCATCCGGCCGGATTCTCGAGTTTGGTTACCTCTGCCTCTTCTTCTCCGTCACTGCCATCCCCATCGTCTTCATACTCGGTATCCATGGTGGTAAAATCAGACAACCGGCTACTGCGGCCCAGCCTGCCCGCTGTTTCCTCTTCTCCTGACACGTCCTCATCATCCGGATTCGTCCCCTCCTCCGTTTCTTCCGCTGTCTCATCCTCGTCGTCATCCTCGTCGTCGATTATGATATCCAGACTGTCCATCGTCTCCAGAATCGTATCACGGCCATCCGGTCCCAGCCAGGTATCACCGTCCTTTTGAAAGACGATTCCGGCTCCGTCGCCGCGCTTATACAGCACCCGCCCATCCGGCAGTACGGTAAGATGTGCCTCCAGCGGCGAACACCAGCCCATACCGAACGCGGAGCGGTATTCGTTGTCCTGTGAGTTGTAGTTACGCTGAATCGATACGATTCCGTTTAATTCCTCCAGACTGCTGTCGGTCTGCTGCATCACAAAGTTGCCGGTATTCATGTTGACCGGCTCCAGATCCAGTTCACACTCCGGATTAAATCCAAGCAGTAACGAATCCAGAATCAGCTGATCCTGCGGGGTCATCGGCGCCGGGCTGTAAGGTTCGGACTTCTCCGGGTTCCGGATAAACAGGATCGTCTGGGCCTCCGTCAGCTGATTGTCAATGAGCTGGTTATCCCTGGCGATCTGGTTTGGATTCACCCCGTAATGCCTGGCAATGCGTTTGACCAGGTCATGCTGCTGTACCTCGTAGAGCAGGAACCGATCACTGGGTTTTGGGGTTCCTTCCACCGGTTCGGCGTCCTCATCCACTTCCCCGTCTTCATCCAGCGGCTGGCCTACGGCATAGGCCCGGTACTGATAGATCGTATCCAGTTCCAGCGGTGCCCCGATGCTGACTTCAAATCCGTCGGACTGCCAGTTGGATTTCTTAACCGGTGTTTTAGCCGATTCCAGCCCTGCCACGGCAAAGTCAATGTAGGTCAGGCTGCTTTCTGCCGGTGTCTGCCATTCTTCGATGTCTTCGCCTTCCTGAATCAGTGTGTAGAAAACATCGGCTCCTGCCTGCGCCAGACCGTGGGTGATGACTCCCGATACGGTGCGGCCATCGATCTTAGTCGCCTCCATTGCCGGGTCTACCAGGACCGTGATATCATCCGGAGTCCGGCCGGCCAGATCCGCACCATCCGGCAGTTCCCCTTCCCAGGTCACGGTGATCTTCGGCCCGTAGTTTGCATCCGTCTGGCTGTACAGGGCCTCGGGGGTTCTGCGGTGACCGGAACTTACCCCGTCATCCTCTGCCTCGACATCCGTCCGCAGCATAAATCCCGCCTGCAGCTGGGTTCCAGCAATCCAGCCGTTTAATATGCTGGTGATATCATAACTGATTGGCTGATCAATTCCTGCCGGATGGCCGGTCTGGATCTGTTCCGGTATACTGCTGAGTGCCGGCATCCGGTCCCAGACAAGGTTTCTGGCGTTCCAGGCCCCAATCGGCGCGTACAGCTGTATCGGCGTGTCTCCATTGCTGTTATTGGTCATGGTGGTGACCGTCAGCTCCGCTTCCAGACAGGCCGTTGCTCCGGTCACAATTTCACGCATGTACTGGTCATTTAATTCATTAAAAGCCAGGAACACCCGGCTGTTTTTATGCTTGCCCTCTACATAACCCACCATCGGTGTCTGTCCCCAGCCAAAGTAGGTCTTTGGAAGGCCTTCGGATACCATCACCATCAGAAACTCATCCGCCGGAATCCCCGGGGCCGGATCGATTCTGACCGGATAGGCACGGTCCGCATCCAAAAGCCATTCCTCATCGGCAGTCACTGTAACCGTATAGCTGCCGGATGAACCGGACAGCTTCAGCCGCAGGTCAAGGCTTCGCTCTCCTTCGGCATCCGTCATTGACGGCGCCTCCAAAAAGAACAGGGTCTCACCGCTGTCCGGATCCCTGATTTCTATGTAATTGCCGTTCTGTACCGCCCTCTGTCCGTCCAGTTTCAACCGGAAGGAAAACGAATGGCGGTCGGTCGGTTCCATCAGGATAATATCTTCTTTCACGACCTTGCCAAGCATTGTATACTGGTAGTCGATATGTTCAAACACATCGGTAAACCGGACGGCATTATCCATGGCCATGCTGCGGGAAAAGTCCCCTTCCGTCGGGATTAATTCCATCTCGTAACCTTTGCCGCTGATCCGGATTCCTTCGCTGCGGGTGATCTCCTTTGGAATGCTCACCTGCATGGCTCCGGCCCGGTTCTCATATGCCGAAACGCTTCTTGGCTGCTGTGATGCGTTGGAAGAGGACGCGGTTGCGGCAGCGGTTCTGGCCCATGTTCTCCGGTCATTCAGGAACGTACCCAGGTCATTAATCAGTTCCCCGTCCGCATATGGATCGTCTTCTTCCTCGTCTTCCGCTTCTGTCTTCGCACCTGACGTGCTCCGCCCGCCATCCAGTGTAAAGGTGTTGTCGACCATCCAGAGGGTCCCGTCCTCATCTTCATAATAACCGGAATAACCGCCAAAGACTGTGGTGTACACACCTTCATCAATCTGATAGGTGCGGTAGCTGTCGGTAAACTGAACCAGCTCCCCGTCCGGTTCATCCGGTTCCACGTCATAGTAAAACTCCGGCTCACGAAGTGTAGCATTACTTGATGAGGCCGTTACTGTGTTTTTATCATCTGCCGTCTGATCGGTCACAACGACATTGGATGTATTTGATCCGCTGGCCAGTTCAAGTTCTGCCAGCGTCAAAGGCTGGGGACGGCTAAAATCCACGGTCCTCGGCCGGTTGTTCAGCCAGTACTGGCCGTAAGATACCAGTGCGGCGGTATCCGGCAGCAGCATGGCGGTGATCAGAACGGTACTGATCACTTGTCGTAAGCGCTTTTTTGTTTTGTGCTTCATCATATTCACTTCTCCTCCATTTTTTGTTTAAAACTCCCCCTTTTCTATAAAAAAGCAACAAAAAAAGGCATTATAACAACCTTCCACCGTTGACCGGATCGATGGCTTGTTATAATGTCCCCCCAAGTTTGGGTTAATTTTATCATATTTGTATGAATTGTACAATACAAAGTGATAATTTTTCTCACTAATAATCTTTTATATACTTTCACGAAATACGATCAGAAGCTGATACACAGCAGTCATAAACCCAGTCAAAAAAGCAAATAATATCATCTGCCCGGTTACCAAACATCCGCAAAACTGTAATGCCATTATCCATCCGACTGATTCCGGCAGAGATCCCCCGTTCGGATATCTCTTCCCGGATCGTTTTTATCATAGCTGCCTCCGATCCTGAATTACAGAAAATCATATTCCCCAGATGCGAATATCCTTCCAACAGACCAAATCCCGCCATTTCCATTTCCGCCGGTTCAAAAATCGTATTGTCAAAATAGAGCAGTTTCCTGCCCATCCGGATCTGAACCTTGTTTTCGTACTTCCGGTACGCAAATGATTCGCCGAAAGCCCTGCGCCCGCCGGCAATGATTTCCCGGTAAATGAGAACCGACGACTCATCGGACAGCCGAATATCCGTATCTGATACAAATGCCGAACCGGCAAAAGGAATTACCGGCAATGGATTATAATAACAAAAAGAATTGCTCCCGATCGCCAGACTGGTCTGCCGGTGTGCTTCTCCTTCAGGCATCTTGTGGACTTTTTCAAATGACTGGGAATTAATCTCCGCCATGGTATGTTCACCGGTTCTGATTCTGATATTCTGGTCATCACCCGCCATGATTCCGGCCGAAACCGAGACCAGGGTAAGCTGAAGGATATCTTTGCCGTCTTTACTTACATAAAAAGGCTTCATTACTTTAAAAGGGGCTGTGAACCGGTTTGATGCCAGGCAGGTTCTGCCGCCTTTCCTGACAAACTCCACATCCAGAACCGATACGTTTCCATACTGGTTATCAGCCATCGGCAGTTCCCTCAAACAGCACATCGTTTTTAATCCAGTTTATCACCTCATCCAGACCTTCACCGCCTCTGATGTTGGTAAATATAAACGGCCTGCTGCCCCTCATTCTTTTCGAATCGGTTTCCATTACCTGCAAATCTGCTCCGACATAAGGAGCCAGATCGATCTTATTGATCACCAGCAGATCGGACCGGGTGATCCCGGGTCCTCCCTTTCTGGGGATTTTGTCACCTTCCGCCACATCAATGACAAAGATGGTCGCCTCAACCAGTTCCGGACTGAATGTCGCGGAGAGGTTGTCACCGCCGCTCTCAATAAACATCAGCTCAATATCCGGAAAACGTTCCAGCAGTTCCTCTACTGCTTCCAGATTCATCGAAGCATCTTCGCGGATTGCTGTATGAGGACAGCCGCCGGTCTCAACACCGATGATCCGGTCCCGTTCGATGACACTGTTTTTGCACAGGAACTCGGCGTCTTCCTGAGTGTAGATATCATTGGTGATTACACCGATGCTGTAGTCTGATGACAGTCTTCTTGTGAGTGCTTCAATCAGGGCGGTTTTCCCGGAACCGACCGGTCCGGCTACGCCTATTTTTGTATATGACATTTTTTTGGGCTCCTTTGCTTTTTTGGACATATTGTTGCTGTTCCGGACGGCTATCTTCTTGACTGATAAAGCCAGTCAAGAAGCATCGGATATCCATCCGATGGGAAATTTCATACAAGAACAGGCTTACAAGCTAGCTTGACACCTGTATTCGTGCTGTTCCGGACGGCTATCTTCTTGACTGATAAAGCCAGTCAAGAAGCATCGGA
>DAMAMW010000066.1:13198-22700 GCA_032073745.1 Lachnospiraceae bacterium
TATCCATCCGATGGGAAATTTCATGCAAGAACAGGCTTACAAGCTAGCTTGACGCCTGTTCTTGCATGAAATTTCCCGCCGTCCTGGATTATGACATGTATATCCTGGAATACAACCCCTCGTGCTGCATTCCGCGCAGTTCAAAACCGGGTGCCGACCGTAAAAAATACTTTTCCGGTGAGGTTACAGCTGCCGCAACCGCATCTGCGATCGTCCCATGAAAGGAAAACAGCAGATTCTGGCCGACGGTCTGGCTGAGCGGAATCATCTTCACACAGTTGACAACCATCCCTGAAACCTGGCTGTAGGCATAGAAAGTCAGGCTGTCAGTCAGACCGATTCCGGCAAGTGCACAAAATACACCATAGGATACCGCATACTGGTGCACACTGCCCTTTCGCCCCGCAGCATACGTCTGCCACACCGCTTTTTTTTCTTCGGGAAGGTAACCGCCTGCTGTTTTGATAAAACGTGCCGCCAGCTTATTCCCGGCACTGCGGATTTCCATTGCCGCCCTGGCCGCCCCGATCTGTTCTTCCAGCTCAGCCAGAGCATCTGCACATCCGGCTCTTTCATATGCGAAACGAATCGCCATCAAATCATTGTATACCAGAGAATACCTGATATAGCTTCCGACCAGTGCCCCGGCCTGCCCGGCATCTGTCACGATCCCGGCCTGTACATAGGTCTCAACACCATAGGAATGGGAATACGCCCCGATCGGAAACACCGAATCTGTAACCTGCAGCAGCAGCAATCGTTTTTCACTCTCCGTCATGTCTACCTCACTGCGGGTTAATGTGTATGGTTGTGAATCGCCGATGCAATGCTTTTATCAAAGTCAAGCGCCATCATTTCCCGGCTGATACTGACACCATGCATCTTTTGCAGCATCTCGAAAGCAGGCGCATTGTACGGGGTAATAAAGGTATCATCCGTATCACCATAAAACAAAGCCGCATGTTTGTTTCCGATCTCATAACAAACCTTCAATGCCTGCCGCATATGACCTTCACTGATCCTGATTACAATACTGTCACACGCCGGAATATGTACCGCGATGACCTCCCTGCCGTCAGCATACAGTACATCTCCTTCGCGAAAACCACGGGTCAGGATCTCGTTGTCAAGGCGGATTCCCACCGCCTTATCACCGGTTGTTATCTTCTTGTGCAGCTTTTTAAAGGCCTCATGCCACTCAATCTCCACATAGTCTACCCGGCAGCCGGCGAAGCGGTCTTCCGCCAGATTTCCGATTATTTTTTCACAAATCATTTCTTCCCTCCATAAATGCAGTGCCGGTATCATGGCACTAAAACAAATGATACAACTGTGTCATCGGCAGTGTGTTTGCCGGCCGGGATACGATCGCCTCACCGTCTGCCGTTACCTGATAGCTTTCCGGATCGACCTCTATCCGCGGTGTCCGGTTATTATACTTCATATCTGCCTTACTGATATTACGGCAGTTTTCCACTGCCAGAACGGTCTTTTGCAGTCCCAGCTTTCCTGCTATGTTCCGGTCCACTGCTGCCTTTGACATAAACGTAATACACGACTGAAACCGTGCCTTGCCGTGAGCAGCGAACATCGGCCGGTACGTGACCGGCTGTGTCGTCGGGATTGACGCATTGGCATCGCCCATTCTGGCTGCGGCGATCATCCCGCCCTTTAACACCAGTTCCGGTTTTACCCCGAAGAACGCCGGCTTCCACAAAACCAGATCGGCATACTTGCCGGTTTCTACTGAACCGACATAACTTGCGATACCGTGAGTAATTGCCGGATTAATCGTATATTTCGCGACATACCGTTTAGCCCGGTAATTATCATTTCCTGCCGGATCTTCCGGCAAAGGTCCCCGCTCAAGCTTCATTTTATGAGCCGTCTGCCAGGTCCGGGTAATCACCTCGCCGACCCGGCCCATCGCCTGGGAGTCAGAACTCATCATGCTGAATATGCCCATATCGTGAAGGACATCCTCAGCCGCTATCGTCTCCGGCCGGATCCGGGAATCCGCAAAAGCCATATCCTCGGCAATGCTGCTGTCGAGATGATGGCAGACCATCAGCATATCGAGGTGTTCATCCAGTGTATTGACCGTATACGGCATCGTCGGATTGGTTGATGACGGCAGAATATTGGACTCGCCCGCCGCTTTGATAATATCCGGGGCATGACCGCCGCCGGCTCCTTCCGTATGGTAGGTATGAATCGTCCGGCCGGCAATCGCCGCCACCGTATCCTCCACACAGCCGCCCTCATTCAGCGTATCGGTATGGATGGATACCTGAACATCGTAATCATCAGCTACGTTCAGGCAATGATTGATTACCGCCGGTGTCGCCCCCCAGTCTTCATGGATCTTCAGGCCAATCGCTCCGGCTTTTATCTGCTCCGCCAAAGGCTGATAAGCAGAACAGTTGCCTTTCCCCAGAAACCCCAGATTAACCGGGTATTCTTCAGCCGCCTGAAGCATCATGCCGATATTCCATTCCCCGGGCGTACAGGTCGTCGCATTCGTGCCGTCTGCCGGTCCGGTTCCGCCGCCGATCATCGTCGTGACACCGCTGTACAGTGCGCAGTCAATCTGCTGCGGACAGATAAAATGGATATGTGTATCCACACCGCCGGCAGTCACAATCAAGTTCTCTCCGGCCAGTGCTTCCGTAGCCGCACCGACTGTCATCCCCGGAGTAACCCCATCCATTACGTCGGGGTTGCCGGCTTTTCCGATACCGGCGATTTTCCCGTCCCTGATGCCGATATCCGCTTTGATAATGCCGGTATAATCAAGAATAACGGCATTGGTAATAACCAAATCAAGCACCCCGTCTGACCTGACCGAACGAACGGACTGCCCCATACCGTCACGCAGCGTTTTTCCGCCGCCGAACTTGACCTCCTCACCATATACGGTGAAATCCTGTTCCACCTCTATCAACAGCTCCGTATCGGCCAGCCGGATCTTGTCACCTGTGGTCGGGCCGAACATGGCAGCATATTTTTCTCTGCTGATTTTTACACTCATCGGGATTCCCCCTTTCGAAATCCTTGTTTTTCTGCTTCCAGTAACGCTTCTGCCCATCGTTTATCAAGCTTTCCGCATACCAGATCATTTAATCCGTATACCTCACCGCTGCCGCCCAGGCGGACTAAAGAAACCAGACATTCTTCCCCCGGTTCAAACCGTCTGGATGTCCCTGACGGAATATCAAGCCGGAATCCGTATGCCTTCTTGCGGTCAAATAATAACAGCCTGTTTACCTCAAAAAAATGATAGTGGCTTCCGATCTGGATCGGACGGTCGCCGGTATTGGCCACCATCACCTCAAGCGTTTCCCTGCCCCGGTTGAGTTCGATTGTTCCTTCCCGGCAGATAATCTCTCCAACTTTCATACTGCCTCCCTCTCAGCGAATCGGATGATGGACGGTTACCAGTTTGGTGCCGTCGGGAAATGTTGCTTCGATCTGCACCTCTTCCAGCATATCCGCCACCCCATCCATCACTTGTTCTGCCGTCAGTATCTCACTGCCGGATGCCATCAGTTCCGAGACCGTCCGGCCGTCTCTGGCCAGTTCCAGCAGCTCTGAACTGATCAGGCTGACCGCTTCAATATAGTTAAGCTTCAGCCCCCTGGCCATCCGTTCCTTAGCCAGATTCCCGGCCATATGAAGCATCAGTTTCTCCTGTTCTTTCGGCGTCATATGCATAATCTGTTATCCTCCCCTTCCGGTATCATGTACCGGTTACTCTGTCATCCTGCGCTGTACATCCATTGCATCAAGATCTTTTGTTTCCCCGTTTAGAATAATTGTCCCTTTTTCCATCACATAAATGTAGTCCGAGATTCCCAGGACAAACTCCAGATACTGCTCAACAATCAGAATTGTCAGTCCGCGCATCTGATTCACCTTGCAGATTGCCGCTCCGATATCCTGGATGATTGAAGGCTGAATTCCTTCCGTCGGCTCATCCAGAATCAGCAGTTTCGGTTCAGAAGCAAGTGCCCTGGCGATGGCGAGCTGCTGCTGCTGACCGCCTGACAGATCACCGCCGCGGCGTCTGGCAAACTTTTCGAGAACCGGAAACAGTTCCCTGACGTAATCAGGAACTTTTCCTTTACCGCCTTTGGGCTGCAAACCCAGCTGCAGATTCTCCTCCACCGTCATCTGCGGAAAGATATCACGGCCCTGCGGTACATAACCAATGCCAAGCCGGGCCCGGTCATAAGGTTTCATCCGGATCATTTCCTGACCATCCAGACTGATACTGCCGGACGGTGTTTTTACATGCCCCATGATACTCTTTAATGCAGTACTCTTGCCTACGCCGTTGCGCCCGATCAGACAGACGATCTTCCCCGGGAATACCTCCAGATTCAGCCCGCTGATAATGTTGCTTTCGCCGTAATAAGCATCCATATTCTCAACCCGCAGCATTTCGTTCACCTCCCCTGCCCAGATATACCGCCTGCACGGTCTGGTCGGCAAGCACGTCATCGATATTTCCTTCCATCAGGATCCGGCCTTCATGCAGCACCGTAACCATATCGGCTACCTGTTTGACAAACTGCATATCATGTTCCACGACAATAACCGTACATTCCTGCTTAATACTCTTTAAGATCTCACCGGTCTTAAACGTCTCCGGCTTGCCCATCCCGGCCGCCGGCTCATCCAGCATTATCACACTGGGTTTCTGCACCAGCTGCATGGCGATCTCCAGCCATTGTTTTTCACCATGGGCCAGATAACCGGCGATTGTCTGCTGCTTGTCAGCAAGGTTTACCATCTCAAGTATCTCTTTTATACTGTCACGTTCTTCACGGGTCGGTTTGTGAAAAATGCAGTCTGCCACTTTTTTGTTGCCTTTTAATGACAACTCCATATTGTCATAAACCGTCAGATTCTGAAATACGGAAGGGACCTGGAACTTCCGTCCAACGCCTTCCTGAACAATTTTGTATTCCTTCATCCCGGTCAGAACCTTTTTCTCGCCCGGCTCAGGATAATAATAGACTTTACCGTAGGTCTGCTTCGTTTTGCCGCAGATGATATCAAGCAATGTTGTCTTTCCGGCTCCGTTCGGTCCGATAAAAAAATGGATGGTATTACGCTTGACACCACAGGTCACTTCCGACAGCGCCTTAAATCCGTCAAACTCCACTGATATCTTATTGATTTCCAACACGCAGTCTGCCATAGAGTCCTCCCACTATCCCGTTTTTGAAAAATACTACTGAAACAATAAATAAAACGCCGATCATATACTGCCACATCTCTACCATGGTTCCGGAACTGAACCGGTACTCACAGAAATTAATCAGGATTGCTCCCAACACCGGCCCGACAAGGGTACCCCGGCCGCCGATTGCCACCCAGATAACCATTGTGACCGAATACGATATTGTCATTGTTGTCGGGGTAACAGACCCGTTGAAGTTGATAAATACCGCTCCGGCAATTGCTGCAAACACAGCTGAAACCACATATATAAACGTCTTATAGGTACTGACACTGTAGCCGGAAAAACATGTCCGGTTCTCGCCGTCACGAATCGCAATCAGGATCTTGCCGAATTTCGTTGCCACCAGCCGTGATGCAATCGCATACACCAGAACCAGTATCACCAGCCCGATATAAAATAGTAAAATCAGCTTATCCGTGTTTTTATTGCCCTTAATACTGCCGATGACTGACTGAATCTCGGTAATCCCGACATTGCCGTTGGTATACGGTGATAAGGCAATAAAAAGTGAATAGGCCGCCCACGTAAGGGCCTGGGAAATTATTGAGAAATAGACACCTTTGACACGGTTTTTAAACGTAAAATATCCGATCAGACCGGCCAGCAGCCCCGGTATTAACAGCAGCATCACAGCCGTTCCCGGCACTGTCAGAAATGGTTTCCAGATCAGCGGCAGCTTTGTCATCCCGCCTACCCTCATAAAATCGGTTATCGCTCCGCCGGTGGCCTGAAGTTTTAAATACATCCCCATGCCATACGCACCAAGGGCAAAATAAAGTCCATGGCCCAGACTGAGAATCCCGGTATACCCCCAGATCATATCCAGCCCGATTGCCACGATCGCATAAGCGATGCATTTACCGAAAAAGATAACCATTGTACTTTTGACCGTCCCTGCCAGAAGCAGCAGCGGCAGACAGGCCAGCCCCGCAATAATAATCGAAAACAGGATATTCTTAAAATGTTTTATCAGCATGATCTTCCCTCCTATTCCTCCAGTGCTCTGCTGCGAACCACAAATAATCCTTTCGGCCGCTTCTGCAGGAATACGATTACAATCAGCAGTACAATCGCTTTTGCAATGGATGACGATGTATAATTTTCTACAAATATACTGGAAAAGCCGATGATATTGGCCCCCAGGAACGTTCCCAGCAGTTTTCCCACACCGCCCAGGACAACTGCCATAAATGAGTTTACAATATAATTCTGGCCGACCATGGAGTCCACCGAACCAAGCAGCGCAATCGTACAGCCGGCAATTCCGGCCAGGCCGGAGCCGCAGGCAAAGGTAATACTGTCCACTTTGCGGGAGTTAATGCCGAGTGACTGTGCCATCGCACGATTCTGCATGGTAGCCCGCATCTGGGCACCAAAACCGGAACGATACATCAACAGCCATACCAGAAACAGACATATCAGTACCAGTACAATGATAAATAACCGGTTGTAGGAAAATACCGCCTGCCCTATCTTAAGCCCTCCCGATAAAAATCCCGGGCTGGTTACCGCCACGCCCTGAGATCCGAAGATGCTTCTGGCCGCCTGCTGCAGTACCAGACTGACGCCCCAGGTGGCCAGCAAACTGTCAACCTCCCGGCCATATAGTCTGGATATTACCAGTTTCTCAAGAAGTGCTCCCAGAATAAAAGCAAGAATAAAGGCTGCCGGTATCGCCGCCAGATAATAACAGTCAAAAACCGCCGCCGGGCAATATAAACGGAACAATTCATGGACCATATAAGTCGTATAGGCACCAATCATAATAAATTCCCCGTGGGCCATGTTAATGACGCCCATCAGGCCAAACGTTACCGCCAGCCCCAGGGAAGTCAAAAGAATTATGGAACTGGCACTCAGCCCGTTAAACAATGTAAGTATGATCTGATTCATCTGTCTGGCTCCTCTGCTTTGGGGGCTGCTGGCTGCAGCCCCGCTGAATTTCCGTTGCCTGGATATTTTTCGTTACTCTAACGGCTGGATATTGGCATTCACAGCCCACTCATAAGACTGCAGATATGGATCAGGTTCCACGACGGAACCGGTCGCATAAACTTCATAGATCAACCCGTCTTCTGAAACCTGCCCGATCCGGACTGTTTTTGCCAGATGCTGATTCCCGCCATTGATAATGACAGTTCCTTCCGGTGCATCCACGCTCAGACCGGCAGCCGCCGCCTTTACCGCTTCCACCTCAAAACTGCCGGCAGCCTCACACGCTTTCGCCCATGCATATACTGCCGTATAAGCTGCTTCTGCAGGATCTGAAGTCACTCTGTTTTCACCGAATTTAGCTTTATAGGCTGCTACAAAAGCTGTATTTCTGTCGCCTTCTGTAGTCTGATAATAGTTCCATGACACCATATGCCCTTTCAGAATATCTGAACCAATCGTTTTCACTTCTTCCTCAGCAATTGAGAAAGACATCGTCATCAGATCATCAGCCGTAATATTCTTTTCGCTCATCTGTTTAAAGAAAGAGACGTTACTTGCACCATTTAAGGTATTGATAATCACATCCGGCTGCGCTTCCTCGATCTTTGCCAGAATGGAGGAAAACTCTGTCTGATCCATAGCGGCATATTCTTCACCAACCGTTTCAAGTCCCAGATGATCCACCTGTGCCTTGATGATCATGTTGGCTGTCCGCGGAAATACATAATCGGAACCAAGCAGGAAGAACTTGCTGTATCCCTGTTCTGCCAGATATTCTATCGCTGGTACAATCTGCTGGTTCGGTGCCGCACCGAAATACATAATATTCGGAGATGCTTCCATACCTTCATACTGAACCGGATACCACAGCAGACTCTCATAATCTTCAAAAATCTGTTTTACTGCTTTTCTGGATGAAGAAGTCCAGCAGCCAAATACAGTTGCAACTTCATCTTCAACAATCAGCTTCTCTGCCTTTGTCGCAAACACGGAAGGATCTGAGGCACCATCTTCTTCAACCGCCTGAATCTGGCATCCCAGGACACCGCCGGCCGCATTGATTTCTTCGATTGCCAGCAGTTCTGCATCCCTTACCGAAACCTCACTGATCGCCATGGAACCGGTCAATGAATGAAGCAGGCCGACTTTTACCGTTTCCCCGGCCGCTGCCGCAGCGGCCTCTGTTGATGGCCCTTCCGTTCCGGCCTGACTGGCCTGGCTGCTGCCGGCTTCTGCTGCTGCCGGTGTCTTTTCTCCGCCGCAGCCTGCCAGCGACAATACCATCACTCCGCCAAGGATTAATCCTAATACTTTCTTTGCACGATCCTTTTTCATAATGTCCTCCTTAAATTGAAATTCCGCACAGGAAATTCTCTTTGCAATTCTCTGTGCAATATAAAAATGCCACTAACCGTCTTTGCGGTTAATGGCATCTTCACCAAATTTAATGTTTCTGTATTCAGTTATCAGTCTTACGCAGTCATCATACCCGACCCGGTCACTGTTCAGAGTCATATCATATGCAATCGGATCCGTCCACTTCTTGCCTCCGGTATAATAGGTATAATAGTCAGAACGGTATTTATCCGTCTTCTGAATCATCTTTGCCGCCTTTGTTTCATCGACATCATACTTTTCCATTACAGCCTTTAAACATGCGGCACGAGGCGCTTCTATGTAGACACTGATTACATTCGGATAATCACGCAGCAGATCGTTGGCACATTTACCGACGATGATACATGACTCGGTATCCGCCAGCCGCCGGATAATCTCAGCCTGAATATTATACAGGTTATCATCCGACACAAACTCCCTGCTGCCGGGATCAGCAATTTCCCTGGAACGGCTTTTCATTACCAGCTGATACAGGAAACTGCCCTTGATCTTTTCATCAGAACGGGCAAACAAAAGCTCATTGATACCACTGTACTCCGAAGCCATCCGAAGAATCTCCTGATCGTAACAGGGAATCCCAAGCTTCCTCGACAACCTGAGCGATATCTCTTTTCCGCCGCTGCCGAATCCACGGGCTACCGTTATTACATAACCTTTCATTGATCTGACCTCCGTGATCCCTATAGTTTATCCAATTAACACTTTGCATTATTGAAGTGCAAGACAAAAAAAATACAGACTCCAATGATTTTATACATCATCTTCGCTGTATTGTTTGATTGCTATGAAATTTGCTGTTTGTGATAGACGTATTCTAGCATAACAAAATATCCTTGTCAAACGGAAAAATAATACTGCTTATTTCTTTCTGATCGATTTATGATAATGTCCTTATATGCCACACGTGATTATGTCCCA
>DAMAMW010000067.1:0-20169 GCA_032073745.1 Lachnospiraceae bacterium
CAACAAGCATATCCGATCTTCAAGACGATAGCAGAGATCGAGCGACTAAATTAAATTTATGTGAGAAAGGGGAACGTTGATGGATGGATATATCGAATTGCCTTGGAGTGTCGAGCAAACAATAGAAAATTTAGAGGGCGTCCGGGCCGCAATGATTAAAAGAATACGGACTGTGAACTTGGATGGAGAAGGTGAAGAGGACGTAAAAGAACTTAACTATGATTTTGATAAAGCGATTGAAGCATTGAAAAAAGAGGTGCCGAGACAGGGATATTATGAAGATGATACCGAAGCGGATTGCCCAACTTGCGGATCACTTATAGAGGATTACAATGTAACAACAATAACTCGTTGCCCAGAATGCGGCCAGCGGATTAAGTGGGAGAATTAATTTTTACGGAGGGAAGAAAATATGGGAACTAGAGGTATTTATGGATTCAGAAAAAATAATGTTGATAAAATAACTTACAATCATTTTGACAGTTATCCAGATGGATTGGGAGCCGAGGTTGTTAATTTTTGTAAAGCGATTGATGAACAAAACCTAAGTAAGATTTATGACAATATTGTCTTAATCAATTCCAAGGAAAAACCAACCGCAGAGCAAATAGAAAGTTGCAAGAAGTGGTCTGATTTGAATGTGTCAGAACAAAGTCTGAACGATTGGTATTGCTTATTGCGAAAATCACAAGGAGATTTGTCTGCATATACCAGAGGTCTAAAATATATGAGTGATGATCATGACTTCATCAAAGATAGTCTTTTTTGTGAATATGGCTACATAATAAACCTGGATAATAGTACTTTGGAATTTTGGGTGGGATATCAAAAAGAACCACAAGAAGGTAACCGGTATGGAACAGAGACCGATGATAATGGATATTACCCTTGTAAACTGACACATAGTTTTCCTCTTAGTGATTTATCGGAGGATGCCATCGAAGTTATGAACGGTAGCGAAGCAGAGTAGTTAAAATAAATTAATTTTTGGAGGAAAAATGAATAGATTGACAGAACGAACAGAAAACGGCTGTGCGGTGTATAAAAAACCAACGCCTGAGCCAGAAGGCTGGAAGGCCAACCGGCACGAGGTATTGCAACGGTTAGCAGAATATGAGGATACGGGACTTGAACCAGAAGAAATAAACAAGGAGTTATTCAGCCGCAGTTATTTTAATGATCTTTATGATTTATGCAACAGGGTTTACAAGGAAAAACGTGAAGTGAAAAGTTTTAATGAGTATGTCAAAGGTCTTATTTTAAAAGAATTGGACAATTAAGATTTGATGAAAGAGGGTGAAGGATGAAAAGCGTTTTAAAGTATCCAGGAGCAAAGAACCGACTTGCTCCCTGGATCTGTGAATACATACCCAGACATGATGTGTATTTAGAACCATTCGCAGGTAGCCTGGCTGTGTTTTTTAATAAAGAGCGATGCCATATTGAAACAGTAAATGATTTGGATGGTGAAATAACGAACTTTTATCATGTTCTGCGGGACAAAAGCGAAGTTCTTCAGCAAGTTATTGAATTGACACCATTCTCCCGGCGCGAATATGAAAACGCTTATACTCCGGCCGATAACGATGTCGAAAGGGCGCGTCGGTTCGTAGTTAAGTGTTGGATGGGATTCGGCTGCGGGAACTTATATCAAAATGGATTCAAAACTGGCCAACAAAAAAAGTCACCAAATCCGGCCAAGGCATGGGGCGAGCTATCGGAGACAGTGGCAGTAGCGACTAAGCGTTTGAAGGGAGTACAGATCGAGAATCTGCCGGCCGTAGAGCTGATAAGTAGGTATGATACGGATGATGTATTTATGTATATTGATCCGCCGTATTTGCATGGCACACGTAAAAATTACTTATACCGGCACGAAATGAAGAAAAAGGATCATGAAGAATTATTGCAGCTTTTAAGAAATCATCCCGGACGAATTCTTTTATCCGGATATGATAACCAACTATACAATGATTTGCTTCCGGAATGGCGGAAAGTACAAAAAACAACCCAAGCTGAAGGTGGCAGAAAAAGAATAGAAACCTTGTGGATGAACTACGATGCAGGTCAGACAGAATTGCAATTGATTCAGTAAATTAATTTTATGAGGTGGATAAATGATAAGAAAAGAGTGGCTGAGTAAATTATGTGATTTTTTGGAAGTGTTAAATGAAGATGCTAAAGAGGACGATGAAACAGAGTTGTGTTATATGTTGGCATGTACAGTAAGGGACAATACAAAATTGCTTGTAGACTAAAGTTTAAGAGAGAAGGTGTGACATGGATTTTCCATACAAGAAGGGACAGCCAGTAGAGATACACCACAATGATGAATGGAAACGTGGCGTAATAATGGATACTTGTCGGTTCAGGGACAGGACTGTAACAATCAGGACCGAAACCGGCGAGCAGATTGTTTGTGGCGAGGTCCGGCATGATTTGTATAGACCAGTGGAGAAAGATAAAATACTGACACAGAAAATTATAACAATAGATAGGTACCAACAATTTAGCTATAGTAATTCAAATAATTTTCAAGATACAGTTCAACGTTATCTGGATGATGGCTTTAAAATTTCATCTAGCAATTGTGCGTCAGTGATGCATAACTTTGGTGGTTGGGATGGTGGAAAACCACTTTGCGAAAAAGAATGTATTCATTACTGCGCTGTATTGGTTAAGGATTAAATATAATATAAGCAATGATGAAGAAATATAAGAGGAGGTGACTTTGCTTGCTAAAAGAGCAGCTAACAGAAACACAATCCCAGTATCTTCGGATGCGGGATCTGGAATGTGATCCAGAGGTAGATAACTGGTTTACCAAAATGCCACCTTACTGTTATACGGAACTATGTCCAGATCCGCGATAGCGCCCAGGTGGAGAGTTATACATATAAAGATGCTATAAAACAACAAACAGCGGTGCACCTACCGACCAAAGTATCATGCACCGCTTCACGCTTAAGGAAATTGTATCATAACTCAAATCCTTAAGCAAGTACAGGAGGATAAAACTATGAGCAAATCAGCTAAAAGTAAGATTGTCGATAATATCTTGGTGTCAATGATGGAATATCTCGAAACAGAGCCATTACACATGCTGGAACGCATTATCATGGACGAACTGGCGACAGTCCAGGTGCAGGAAATAACGACACTGCCGGTCGAGTATAAAGGTGATGTGATGGAGAAAAACGAATATATCATTAAGCTGTTTTTGGTAAAAAAGAAGCGGCTCAGACCTAAGACAAAGGAAGATTACTTGAATGCAATAAAAAGGCTGATTACGGCCATAGATTATAAATCCCTTGACCAGATGGACGAAAATGACATTGAGTGGTACTTAAATGTGTATGAGCGTAGGAATGTGATACATGGTGGAAAACTAAATAAGCCAACAACAGTAAACAACGAAATGCGCTTTCTGTCTGCATTCTTCACATGGATGCGAAAAGCTAAAATCATTACAGAAAATCCGGTGGAGTGTATGGAGCCTATGAAGGTTACGTTGAGAAAGATTGATTACTTTTCCGATGATGAAGTAGCACAGTTACGGGATGCCTGTAAGGATATCAGGGAAAGGGCAATCCTTGAGGTGTTCAGAAGCAGCGGGGCCAGAGTGGGAGAGATTGCAGAAATCACACTGGATCAGGTTAACCTTGATACTGGCGATATAACAATTATCGGGGAAAAAGGTGGAAGGATGAGAACGATCTTTCTTGATCCGGTGGCAAGATATTATTACAAACTGTACTTATCGACCCGTACGGACCAGAATCCGCATATGTTTGTTCATTCACGTGCGCCGTATGAAAATATGGGGACATGCGGATATAGGAGCCTGTTTAAACTGATCGGCAAACGGGCTGGCCTGAAAGTAAGAGTATATCCGCATAAGTGGCGGAAAACGTTAGGGATGAACCTGTTAAACAAAGGTGTCAGCCTGGATGTTATCAAAGAGATTATGGGACATCAGAGTACGGCTGTCACATCTACATATTATGCACAGGCAACAATTGATACAGTAAGATATGAAAAACTAAAAGTAGCGTAAAGGAGTGATCGGTTGTCAGCAGCACAGCATTTACAAATTAAAATAACTAAGAAGTTACTGAAGAATTATCGGCGGTTAAGGCGTGAGATTCCCATTCTTGAGTACGAACTTAAGGAAATGCAGACTACAGATTCAGGGATGGGGATTAGTACGATACTAAATTATCAATCAGGCTATCCAGTTCCGGAAGGAGTCAGGGGTTTTGATTGGCCGCTTTATGAGCGGAGAAAAATGGTTCTGGAAAGTAAGAAAGAAAAAATCCAGGCGGTAAAAGATTGGATTGAGGCAATCGAAGAGGGACAAACTCGTTGTGTATTCCGCATGAAGTACATAGATGGTATGGAGTGGGAAAAGATTGCGGCAAAAACGGGTTATGCTGGTAATCCGAATTATCCGAGATTGTATATTCGAGATGCATATTTAAAAAAATGTGGGATTTCGTGAAAATACATCGTTTATATCGGAAATATCGTTGTACAATAGAATTGAGCCAAAGGCGAAAAAGCCGGGCGGCTAAATTAATACTTTACTAATACATTGACAGGCATCCAGAAATGGGTGCCTTTTTAACGCACATTGATCCGACCGGGTGAAACTCAGACCGGTCGGCCTCCTGAGAAAAGAGGTGATTGAGTGAATACAGTGGAGCCGATCCGGGATCTGGATACCGTCATAGACATTGCAGAATATCTGAAAGAACGAAACGAACGGGATTATGTCATGTTTATGTTTGGGATTTATTCAGGGTTGAGGATTTCTGACATTTTAAAGTTTCGGGTGCGGGATGTCCGGGATAAGAAAGTGATACGTATCCGGGAGAAGAAGACAGGTAAAGAAAAACAGTTCCCGATTAATAAGGAGCTGCAACCGATCCTAAGAGACTATGTTGATGGCAAAAGGGATTACGAATACCTGTTTAAGAATCCATATAAGAATAAGCCAATCTCCAGGCAACAGGCTTATAACGTTCTTGCTATGGCGGGGGATAACTTTGGCGTGGAGAGTATTGGAACTCATACGCTTAGAAAAACCTTTGGCTATCATATCTACCAGAAAACCAAAGACGCAGCTATGTTAATGGATATCTTTAATCATTCTGATGTTCATACAACACTTCGCTACATTGGCGTGAATCAGGAGACGAAAGATAAGGTCTACAATACATTATCGTTTAGGCGGTGATGTTTATTTTTTATACGTTTCGATTGACATAAAAGAATTAGTGTTAAAACGGCATAGTGAAAACTGTTTGCATTAATTAGTAGGAATGGATGCGGACGGCGGTTTACAAAATTGCAGATATGTCAATCAAGAAGAAGAACATAAAAGCATAGCAAAGCCTTATCCTATCAGTGATTGTGGGTGTAATATAGCCAGATTGAAGCATATCAATCATGACTTACTGCAAATTACTGATTAATGACAGGTAGGTGACAGGTTAGTGACAGTTTTGGTGGTGTCACACAAATGACCAGAAACCTATATTCTATATGGGTTTGAGTGGTATTGCTGTGACAGTTATGACAGAAATGACAGCTTTTTCAATTCTTTATACGTATTATTTTTATATTCATAAAGAATTTAATAATATCTGTCATAACTGTCATAAGTGTAATTAAAAGAAAAAAGGGAAAGGAGATACTATCTATTGGCTAAAGACTTTGCAAAGGCGTTCTATAAAAAGAATGCATGGCTTAAGTGTAGGCAGTCATACATACAGGAACGTATAGCGGTTGATGGTGGGATGTGTGAAGAGTGTCACAAACAATTAGGATACATCGTACATCATAAGATTCTGCTGACACCGGAGAACATAACAATGCCAGAGGTATCACTTAATCATAATCACTTGGGTTATGTCTGTAAAGATTGTCACGATGAGTATGACGGTCATGGAGTTGGTAATAAAAAAATAAAACCATTGGTGATGTTTGATTCTTCCGGTCAACCAATTTCATTGCGAGAGATCGACCATCCCCCCTAAAATTTTTTCAAAAATATTTCGCTCAGGACCGAGGGGGGAGATTTCTGTAACACGCAGGAAAAAAATAGAGTCCCCCCTACCCAAAGAAAGAAGGTGAGAATGTGCCCCCAATAAGAAAGAAAACGAAAGAAGAAAGGATTAAGGCCGAACGGAAGCGATTAGACGGAATCTACAAAGAAATAGACGGAAAAAAGAAAGCCATTGTTGCCGGACTGATTGATCAGGCCGCACGCATGAGAATAACACTGGATGATTTTGTAGCCGATCTGGATAAGAACGGGTATGTTGAAATGTTCAGCCAGGGAGAGCAGGAACCGTATGAAAGGAAGAGGCCCACCGCCGATCTGTACAATACCATGAATACCGCTTATCAGAAAGTGATTAAGCAGCTGACGGATTTACTGCCAAAGGATGCGCCGCCCAAAGAATCCGAAGACGGTTTTGACGATTTTGTAAATGGCAGAGAGGAAATCTAGTGGCCGGTAAACGGATCAATTACCCATTGGCTTATAATCCCATCCTTGAATACTGGAACCTGATTGAGAGCGGCAAGGAAGTTGTCAGCAGGAAGATATACGTATGGTATCAGTATCTGGCGATTCAGGCAAATAATCCGGGTGAGTATTTTTATAGTCCGGCCAGAGCCAACCATGTATTGGAGTTTGCGGAGAATTACTGCAAGCTGTCCAAGGGTGCCGGTGCTGGAAAAGCAGTGCAGCTTGAATTATGGGAAAAAGCACACCTGGCGGCGGTGTTTGGATTTGTAGACATTAATGGGTATCGTCAGTGCCGGGAATCGGTGCTGATCGTTGGTAAGAAAAACGGTAAGTCTCTGCTGGCATCCATTGTAGGATTATATATGCTTGTCGGAGATGGAGAGCCGGGGCCGGAAGTATACGCGGTCGCTACTAAAAAGGATCAGGCGAAAATCATCTGGAATGAATCAAAACGGATGGTCCGCAAATCACCGGCATTGCTTAAGAGAATTAAACCGCTGGTGGCAGAACTATCAAGCGAACTTTACAATGATGGCACGTTTAAGCCGTTGGCATCTGACAGCGATACACTTGACGGCCTGAATGTCCATTGCGTGTTGATGGATGAAATCCACCAATGGAAAAACGGGAAAGCCTTGTATGATATTATGGCAGATGGCGTTACTGCCAGAGATCAACCGCTTATTTATATTACATCAACTGCCGGGACTGTCCGGGAAGATATTTATGATGATAAATACGATGAGGCGGAACGGGTGATTAACGGCCTGTTTGATGAGGTGGGATACAAAGATCCACATTTCTATCCATTCATTTATGAGCTTGACAGCCGGAAGGAATGGACGGACCCGGACAGCTGGAAGAAAGCAAATCCCGGACTTGGAACCATAAAGAAACTGGATACCCTGGCATCCAAGGTGTCAAAGGCAAAAGAAAACCCAAAGCTGGTTAAAAATCTTGTATGCAAAGAGTTTAATATCCGAGAAACATCATCAGAAGCATGGCTGACATTTGAACAATTAAATAATACGCTCCTTTTTGATTTGGAGCAGTTAAAACCGAGGTATGGAATCGGCGGGTGCGATTTATCCAGCACAACCGATCTGACAAATGCCACGGTTATTTTTATGGTTCCGGGAGATGAAAACATCTATGTGCTACAAATGTACTGGTTGCCGGAGGACTTATTAGAGCAGCGTGTCCGGGAAGATAAGATACCATATGATTTATGGGCGGAGCAACAGCTGCTTAGAACCTGTCCGGGTAACAAAGTCCATTATAAGTATGTGAAGGAATGGTATGAAGAGGTTCAGAACGAACTTGATATCTACCTGTTTAAATGTGGGTATGACAGCTGGTCAGCTACCTACTTTGTCGAAGATATGAAAAATGCATTCGGCCCGGTGGTGATGGAGCCAGTTATTCAGGGAAAGAAAACCTTGTCAAGTCCGATGAAATCTTTAGGCGCTGATCTGGAACGAAAGAAGATTATTTACAATAATAATCCAATCCTTAAATGGTGTTTGGCGAATACTTCCGTGGATATTGACCGGAATGATAACATTCAGCCCTGTAAAGGTAACTTGGGAACCAGACGAATAGACGGACTGGCCGGACTTTTGGATGCTTATGTGATCCTTGAAAACAATCTGGAAGAGTATTTATCAATGATATAGAAAGGAGGGAGAAATGGGATTATTTAAACGAAACCTGAAACAGCAAAATGCAACAGAACAGGCAGTCTACCGTATGGTAACAGAAGTTGGGAATGGCTTTTATGCCTGGAACGGAAAACTATATCAGTCGGATATTATCCGTGCCTGTATCAAGCCGAAAACAAAGGCAATCGGAAAAATGGTTGCGAAACATATCCGAACAACGGTCAAAGATGATGAGACACAGATTGAAGTAAATCCTCAGCCGTATATCCGCTTTCTGCTGGAAGAACCAAACCAGTTTATGACCGGACAGATGATGCAGGAAAAAGTAGCGAACCAACTTGCCCTAAACGGCAACGCATTCATATTGATTATCCGGGATTCATTTGGTTATCCATGTGGATTATATCCGATTCCGGCGACAAGCGTAGAAGCGAAATATGATGATCAGAATGAACTGCACCTTAAGTTTTATTATCCAAACGGTAAATGGTCACAGTTTCCATATACAGAGATCATACACATTCGTGATGATTACGTGGATAATGATATTTTCGGGGAATCACCGGCACTTGCCTTAACGCAGCTTATGAATGTTGTCACAACCATCGATCAGGGCATAGTAAATGCCATAAAAAATAGTGGCATTATCCGCTGGCTGCTTAAGTTTTCCGCTTCTATGCGTGACGAAGATCTGAAAGTAAGGGCGCAGGAATTTGCAAGCAATTATTTATCCCTGTCCTCTGGCAATCTGGGGGTTGCTGCCGTGGATGCAAAGGCAGAGGCAACGCAGATTACATCCAGTGATTATGTGCCGAATGCAGCGCAGATGGATAAGCAGACCAAACGGATCTATGCTTTTTTTAATACCAACGAAAAGATCGTCCAGTCAAGTTACGGGGAAAACGAATGGATCTCTTACTATGAACAATGTATAGAGCCGGTTGGTACACAGATGTCGAATGAGTACAGCAGAAAGCTATTTACCCGCAGAGAGCGCGGATGTGGCAATCAGATTATTTTTGAATCAAGCAACCTGACATTTGCCAGCATGTCAACCAAGCTTGGTCTGGTTGCTTTCGTTGACCGCCGGATATTAACACCTAATGATGTACGCCGGTGCTTAAATATGGCACCGCTTCCAGGTGGAGATACTCCGCTGCTTAGAAAAGATACTGGCGTTGCTGGTGAAGGAGGTGAAACAAATGAATGAGATTATGCTGTCAGGAACGATTGTGCCAAACAATGATAAATGGATTTATGAATATTTTGAAATTGATGCAACATGCCCGGCTGATATACGGCAAGCGTTAAAGGCCGCAGCTGGTCAGCCGGTGACAATACAGGTGAATTCTGGTGGTGGGGATCTGGTTGCCGGTAATGAGATGTATTATCTGCTTGCAACCCATGAAGGGACAGTTACGGTTGATGTAATCTACGCCGCTTCGGCTGCAACCGTAGTATGCTGTGGTGCTGATTGCGTCCGCGCCATTCCAAGTGTACAATACATGATCCATAACGTTAGTGCGACCGGCAGCGGTGATTACAGGGTAATGGATCACATGTCAGACCTGCTTAAAAACGCAAATAGAACAATCTCGAATGCGTACCGGCTGAAAACCGGCATGACGGAAAACGAATTGCTTGAACTAATGAACCGCGAAACCTATCTGGATGCCACCAAAGCAAAAGAATACGGGTTTGTGGATGAAATCATAGGCGATAATGGTGTGCTTGCAACACAGATCAATATGTACAATTCAACCGCACACATTTTAAGTGAAGAAGTGAAACAGAAAATCAGGAATAGTGTAGGAAATCCGGGAAGCCAGAATCAGACGGCGGACCCGGATTTTTTAATAGCAACAGAAAAACTAAATCTTTTAAAAATGAAAGGAGCAATACATTATGAAATTTATTAATTTTGAGGATTACAAACAGCAGAGAGATGCATTAATCAATGAGGCACAGACCCATCTTACCAATGGTGATATGGATGCCTATAAGGCGGCAGTGACATCTGTGGAAAATATGGATACCGCATATGAACAGATCGCGCAGGAACGGGCAAACCTGACGGCATTACAGGGCGCAGTAAACCCACCGGCAATTGGAACTATGGGAACGGTAAATGTAGGCCAGACACAAACAGATGGTGACATGGAATACCGCAAAGCTTTTATGAACTATGTCATGACCGGCACACCGATCCAGATGACGAATGCAGATGCCAATACCATGACTGAGGATGTGGGGGCTGTTATTCCAAATACGATCATGAACCGTATTGTTGAGAAGATGGAAAAAGCTGGTAACATTCTGGCAAGGGTAACCCCTACCTACTACAAAGGAGGCGTGACAGTTCCTACCTCATCGGCTAAACCAACTGCAACCTGGACAACGGAAAGCGGCACTACGGATAAACAGAAAAAACCGACCGGTTCCATTGTTTTCAGTTACTACAAACTGAAAGTGCAGGTGTCCGTATCTATTATGGTTGCGAATGTGACCATGGATATTTTTGAATCCACACTGGCTAACAATATTTCAGAAGCCATTATTAAAGCACTGGAAACTGCTATTATCAAAGGAACTGGTATTGGTCAGCCTAAGGGCGTGTTGGCAGAAGAACCGATCGCTGATCAGGTGGTATCAATTACAGTAGGTAACAAGATTACCTGGGATATTCTTTGTGAAGCAGAAGGAAAACTTCCAGCTGCATATGATAATGCGGTTTGGTGCATGAACAAAAAAACATTTATGAGCCAGATTTGGGGGATGGTTGATACAACCGGACAGCCGATTGCACGTGTGAATGCCGGAACCAGCGGAAAGCCGGAATATTCCATTCTGGGCCGTCCGGTTGAATTTAGCGAGGATGTAAAAGCCTTTGTAATTAACATTGATGCAGAGGACACCGTAGCATTTATTTTCCGCTTTGAGGATTACATGCTCAACACAAACATGAACGTGACCATTACCAGATATACAGATCATGATACCGATGATGAGATTACCAAAGCAATCATGCTGGCAGACGGAAAGGTGATTGATAAGAATTCTCTGGTGGTTCTGAAAGGAAAAAACTAATAACCGCTGATACCACAACAACATATACCAGTGAGATCCTATCTGAAATGACTATATCGCAGATCAAGGATCTTGCTGGTGAGTTGGGTTATCGTATCAGCGGAAGTACAAAAGCTGTCCTTATCAACAGTTTCCTGACAGAGCAGGGAGGTGTAACATGATCACGGCCGCAGAGATTAAGGGCATGTTAAGAATATCCCATGATGCCCTGAACAAAGAAATTGAAGGGAATATAGCAACTTGCCTTCTGGACATTGCCCGTGTTGGTGTTGATGAATCTAAGGACACGAAACTCCTAGACAAAGCATGTGAGTTATATTGTAAATGGCAGTTCGACTTTGAAGGTAAGGGCGACCGATACCAAAAGAACTATGAGCAGCTACGGGATTCTATGAGTTTAGCGGGGGTATACCGATGTACAACGAACAAATCAGTTTAATTTCAGAAGAAAAAAAAGTGAATGACTATGGCGATATGGTTACGAACCGCACAGAGCGCATGGTATATGTCGAAGTAAAAAGCATAGGAACAACCGAATTTTACCAGGCTCAGGCGGTCGGAAAGAAGCCAGAAATCAAATTTAAGATTGCTGACTATCTGGACTACAAAGGTGAGAAGACGTTGCTATATGCGCCGTTTGGTGCGGAATGTGAAGAATATTCGATTATCCGCACCTATCGTAATGGCAGAGAACTGGAAATTACCTGTAAGCGGGGTGTTGATTAATGGGATTACCAAAATCAGTAATAAAACTAAGCAAAAAAGGTGTGGAATACACATCCAGTTGTGACAGGGCTGAATACACCATAACAGAACTGACCCGCGCCGCCTTACGTGATGTTGGAAAATTCCTGTGCCGCAGATGTAACGAAAAGGCTCAGAAACTTCCTGGCCTTGCCAGATCCAGACGTGTGAGAGGTGGAAAATCGGCATTCCAGTATTGGGCCAGAAAACAGGAGTGTGATTTACAGGTCGGAATCAAACACGATACCTGGTACGGAGTTGCTCAGGAGCTTGGAACGTCCAAGCAGCCAAAGCGGTCTATCCTTACCAGTACGGCACATGAAAACGTGGCAGAAATCATCAAAATCGAAAGTCAGTATTTAAGTGCACTGGAAGACGAAGCGGCAGCACTGGCAATGATCAGTGAAGAAGAATACCAGGGGGGCGCAGATGAGTAGAACAAACGATTTGCGGAAGTTTGTAAAGGCAAGGCTCAATACGGTCTGTCCAAATGTGTATTACGAAACGGCAAACAATGAAAAAATGTATCCACACATTGTATTTGATTTTGGCAGTATCAATACGGGAGATTTAAGCAGAGCCGATTTTTATATGGATATTGATATCTGGGACAAAGGAGATTCGGCAGTTCTGATCGAGGATTTAGCGGATCAGGTGGAAGATTTGTTTCACCGGCAGAATCTTCCCCAGGAAACAATCCTGCCAACATGTTACCTGATAGATCGAAAGGTGGTACCGGATGAAGATAAGAAAATCCGGCACCGCCTGATTCGCGTACAGGTACAAAATTATGAAAGGAAGGTGTAGGAAATGAAATACAGATCAACCGGCGAAATAACCGCCGCAGATTATAAACACTGTAAGTATGTCGGAGTGACAAAGGCCGGGAAAGCAATAACTATTGATATTCCCTGTGCACTCAATATGGGGAACATCGACTGGACGTTTGCAGAGAAAGACGATACGGTAGCGGAGATTGTGCTGACTGCTGTCTATGACAATACCGATCAGGCCGCAACGAGCAAGGCAGCTCCATATACAATTGAAATTGAGGGCGGATTAACCAAGGGGGCATCCGAAATTCTCACAGGCGTGGGACTGTTCTACATTGATGATGTGGAAGTAGCTTTGACCAGGGGCGGCGGTAAGTTTTCTTCTGAACGGGAGTTTCGGGAAATCAACGCGGACGGCGACCGGGGGCCGGTAAAAGACAGGATTGTGATTGATGCAGAGCGGGCAACGCTGACGCTTAACACATTGCAGATATTAACCAATATCACAAGCCTCTACCCGGCTATGGAAACCGCAACTGAATAACGATTAAACAGAGATCTTCCATTTGGGAGGTCTTAATTTTTGGAGGTAAAGAATGAGGAAATTACAGGCATCGGATATTTTTAGCTTTTGCAGACTTTTAAAAGTCCTGAATCTGAAAGAAGAGTTAAAGCAGATGGCAAAGAATGCTACCGGCGCAGATGCGTGGGACACCGGATTTGAGGTTATTTATACCGTATTTGAAAAAGCAACATTAGAGAAATCAGAACAGGCGGTATATGCCTTTTTAGCCGGTATCTTTGAACTGGATATAAAAGAAATTGCACAGATGGACCCGGTTGATTTAATGGCCGGGATTACAGAGGCAGCAACACCGGAGAAGTGGCGGGCCTTTTTTACACGTGCAGCGGGTTTGATGAAGTAAAAATCAAAGAACTGCTGCTACGAAGATACCACAATTATGAAGTGATTCTAAACATGGAATTGCTTGAGTTTTTAGAGTTTATCAATTTTGCCAGTGAAAAGGAACTGGATGAAAAACTATATTTCCGGTGGTGCCTTGAATTGCCACACATGCAAAAGCGAATTTCCTATCAGGAGTATAAAGATATCCTGACCGGAAAGAACATTGACCGGCGACCGGCTGCAGAGATCATGGAAGAGATCAGGAACGCACATAAGCGCATGGGAAATGGGGTGAACATACATGGAAATATTTAAACTGGTTGGTTCCATCTTTGTTGATTCCGCACAGGCAAACAGTAGTATACAGGCGACAGATAAAAGCGCGGAAGGGTTAGGCAGTCGTCTGGCATCCGGGATATCGACCGCTGCCAAGTTTGGCGCAGGATTAGTTGCCGCTGCCGGTGCCGGTGCGGCAGCTCTGGCCGGAATGGCGGTAAAGACGGCTGCTGTTACGGACAACATTGATAAGATGTCACAAAAGATTGGTATTAGCCGACAGGCGTATCAAGAACTTGATTTTATCTGTTCGCAGAGTGGTACGAGTGTTGATAACCTGAAAGCTGGTATCAAAACCCTGACAAACCAGATGCAGAGTGCTTCTGAGGGGAGTAAGACAGCGACCGCCGCTTTTGATGCCCTTGGATTAAGCTGGGAAGATGGAAACGGAAAGTTAAAATCCCAGGAAGAAATGATGTGGGAAGCCATGTCTGCATTACAGGGCATGGACGATCAGACCCAGAAAGCAGCCCTTGCAGTAGATTTGTTTGGTAAGGCCGGTACAGAATTAATGCCGATGCTTAACGGGGCAGAGGGATCGATTGAAGCCATGAAGCAACAGGCCCATGATTTGGGATTGGTTTTATCGGACGATGCCATAGATGCCGGAGTAGTGTTTACAGATACAGTGGATCAGGCCAAGCGGTCTTTGGAGGCGATTACGGTTAAGATCGGGGCGGGAGTTATGCCGATCTTCCAACAACTGCTTGATTGGGTAATGGTTAATATGCCGATGATTCAGGAAGTCATGACAACCGTATTTGGCGGCATTGAATTATTGGTAACAACGGTTGGGACTGTATTGCAAACAATCTTCCAAGGCTTTACATCTGCCGCCGAAGAAAGCGGAATCACATTTGAAACAGTATTCGCTACGGTACAAAGCGTATTTGAGACAGTCTGCACCGTGTTACAGGATTTGTGGACTACGCTGGGACAGCCAATCTTTGATTCGATTATGCTGATTGTCGGTACGGTCGGAGATTACTTTGCTTCAAAGATGCCGGAAATGTCCCAATTTTTCACGCAGATGGTTACTGATATTTCTACCATCTGGGAAAATAACCTGAAACCATGCTTTGATGCAATCGGTCAGTTTATTCAGAACGTTCTGGCACCGGCGTTTGTCTTTGTCTTTGATACGGTGATTGCTCCGGCGGTTGATTCCGCATTTAAAGCGATTCAGACCTTATGGGAAGGCACGTTAAAGCCGGTATTTACTGGCATTACTGACTTTATTACAGGCGTGTTTACAGGTAACTGGCAGATGGCCTTTGATGGTCTGTCCAGTATTGTTTCCGGTGCGTTTAATGGCATGATTACGCTTGCAAAGACACCGCTAAATACCATCATCGGAATTATTAACAAATTTATTTCAAGAATCAATGGCATTCAGCTTCCTGATTGGGTTCCGGGTGTTGGTGGAAAGAGTGTTAATATATCAGAAATTCCGTTGCTTGCAAAAGGCGGTACCGCTCTTATGTCCGGTCAGGCGATTGTCGGTGATGCAGGGCCGGAGTTGATTGATTTGCCAGCTGGTGCAAAGGTAAGACCATTGTCGAGCAGTGACAGTCTGCTGGGTGGTGGAGGACAGACAGAAGAACTATTAAGCCAGATGCTTGATCTGCTTGGTTCTTATCTTCCTAAGATGGGATCTGGACAGGTGGTATTAGATACTGGTGTTGTTGCTGGGGCAATGACCCCGAAAGTTGATAAGAACTTAAATCGGTTTGAAACAGATGGAAAGCGAGGAAATTAATGAACGGCATTATGTTTGATGAATACCATTCTTACAATGATTTTGGTTTGATACTAACATCGGTGGCACTGCCGAACCCGGAAGCCAAGTTGTACGAGGTGGATATACCCGGTGCTGACGGTGCACTGGATCTTACCGAGGCATTCGGGGGAATCCGCTATAATCAGCGTATTTTAAATTTGTCCTTTGCTTTTACAAAGGGATACGCATACCGATATACCCGTAACAGTCAGATCGCAAATCAGCTGCATGGTAAAAAAATGAAAATCATTATGGATGAAGACCCGGCCTTTTATTATCTTGGCCGGGTAAACTTTTCCGAGTGGGTAGTAGACAAAAGTCTTGGTATTCTGTCCTTTTCGATTACGGCAGATCCCTATAAGTATGAGCTGCTATCATCCACCGATGATTGGTTATGGGACCCGTTTGATTTAGAAACGGGGATTATCCGTGGATATAAAGATATTGCTGTCAGTGGGACGACTGACGTTATCGTGATTGGATCGGAGAGACAGGTTGTTCCAACGATTATAACAAGTGCTGCCATGACAGTGACATTTGAGAGTAACACGTATTCCCTTGTTGCCGGATCAAATAAGATTTATGATATTGAGATTCGGGATGGGGAATACACCCTGACCTTTACGGGAAATGGAACGGTGACAATTGAATTTACAGGAGGAAGCCTATAAATGTATAGAGTAACAACGATACTAAATGGTGTTGAGTACTTGCTTTATGATCCACGGGACGATAATTTACAGATATTGGAGCCGGAGGTGACCATGCAGATAGGGAAATCCGGTATGTTTAAATTCAGGATTCCCCCAAATCATGAGAACCGGGATAAGGTAGTACCGTTGAAAAGTGAAATCCGTGTGTATCAGGATGGCGAAATCTTGTTCTGTGGCCGGCATGTGGGGCATGAGAGTGATTTTTACAATTTTGGGGCGGTAGGCTGTGAAGGGGAATTATCTTATCTCGTAGACAGCTTACAACGCCCCTTTGAATTTAGCGGAAATCTGGTTGAGTTCTTTACCCAGGTCGTACATACCCATAACAGCCAGGTAGAAGCGCGGAAACAATTTGAGGTAGGGAACATAACAGTAGCCGATACGGAGGCATCCATTACCAGAACCAGTACCGAATTAAAGAATACACTTGAAATTCTAAAGGCATACTGCACAGAGCTGATCGGCGGTCATTTAAGGGTACGGTATGCAAATGGCAAAAAGTATCTGGATTATGTCCATGATTACGGCGGGTATAACACTCAGGTAATTCGGTTCCGTGAAAATCTGCTGGATTTGAAAAGTACAGAAGATCCAACCGCAATCATAACCGCTCTTGTCCCGTATGGTGCAATGATCGAAACCGGTGAGGCCGGAGAAAAGAAAAGGCTTGATATTACAAGTGTGAATGATGGCAAGGATTATATCGTTGATCAGGCGGCAAAAGACGAATATGGGTGGATCTGGGGGAAGCAAACCTTTGATGATACCGTGGATGCAGATGCCTTGATGCAAAAAGCACGGGCTTATTTACGGGAGTGTATCACTTTACCGCTTACCCTGGAACTGACAGCGGTTGATTTAAGCATGGTAGATGTGAATGTGGAACGGTTGAAGGTAGGATATTGGACACAGGTGGAGAGCAGACCGCACAATATCAGTAAACAGTTTCTACTAGCAAAAAAGGTGATCCACCTTGATAATCCGGGACGGGATGAGGTGGTGTTAGGCCGGACCATCCCCACTTTTACAGAATCTTCCGTTAAAAAACAGATAGCGATATCACAATCGATTGAAAAGGTAGCCGATAATGCCAGTAAGGAGATTAATGCCAAGGTGGAGAATGCTACAGCACTGATTACGGGCGGAAAAGGTGGTTATGTTGTTCTGGATGTCACCGATCCAGACACGGGGGAACGGATGCACCCATGGCGCATTTTAATCATGAATACCCCAGACAAGGAAACCGCCAGCAATGTGATTCAGCTGAATCAGAATGGCCTTGGTTTTTCCACAACCGGTATTAATGGGCCATACCGCAACGCCTGGACCATTGACGGGAATCTGGTAGCGGATTTTATTACTGCCGGAACGATGCTTGCCGACCGGATCAGGGGCGGAACTCTGGAACTTGGCGGTATTGGACTTGGCAGAGATGGTCAGATCATTGTCCGGGATACATCGGGGGAAATGATTGGTAGTTGGGACAAAACCGGCCTTACGATCCTTAGAGGTATCCTGCAGGGAGTAAGCGCAATCTTTGGCGGTGTGAATAACCAGAATGGCGCGATTGAGGTAGTAGATGCCAGTGGGCGCAGAATTGGCCGGTGGGATAAAGACGGGCTGTATATCAGCAAGGGGAACTTGTCGGTGGGGCCATTTGAAGCTAACGAAGATGAAGTTATCTTCGGTGATTTCTATGTATCCGCAGATGGTAGCAACGTATTCCGGTCAAACGATGGGTCAATCGCTTTCCAGGCAGAAGGGAGTGGGCCGTTAGGACCAGAACCAACCCTGTCAATTAATGGAGGGACTAAACTGACAGAGAGGGCGGCTAATATAGAATACCTAACTGCTGGGTATATCACAGGTGATTGTACCCTGAATAATAGCATTAATACCTCTTCTAGGCGGTGGGCTGGAAAAACATTATATGAGGCATTAGATGAATTGCTAGAGGAAATAAGAAATATAGATACAGGTGAATAGTTGCAATGTGAAAATAATTAGTGTATAGTAAAAGAAAAAAGGGGCAATCAAATGAAAAAAATAATACCAGTTATTTTATTTGTGTTAATGATGTCTTTTACTTCTTTTGCTGATAAAAAAGAGGAGATAAGCGTGATTAATATTGAATATCAGAATATTATAGAAACAAGCGCAACGGGAATAGGTTACAAAGATGATGGATCAGTATTGCCTATTGGCCGCGAGGTTCCAGTTACTATTCATTATAATGATTCCTATCAAACAGAGTCAGGGAGTATAATTAAAATCAATGAAATAAAAGTGACCGAGGAAGGGGTTCCTATTGCGTACACTGGAATTGAAGCTGGTGGAATCGGTGACAGAGCTGAAGTTAATAAGAAAATAAAATGTAACACATCTGATGGAGAGAGTATTTTAATAGATGGATATCTCTGGTGTCACCTGATTCACGATAAAGCAATCAATATTACGGATGAGTTACTACGAGAAATGGAATACAATCGTGATATTGAAAAGAATAAGGTAACAATAGTTTCAGTTGAAGTTTGGATATATCAGTAATATATAATAACAGTCCACTTGAGAGCGAGGATAAAACCCCGCTCTTTTTGTATGCCAGAAAGGGGTGATTACATGGCAATTGAAAAGATTAATCTACAACCGGAGATTAGCACATGGCGAGCTGCCCGGCGCGGTGAAGATGTTAGGGGGGCGGCGATATCTGCCCTTGAAAAGACAGAAGGGGCTGTAAACGATGCGATTCAGGGATTAGATAAGGCCACAAGTGATGTAAAGGAAACAACCCAGGCTGCTGTTGATGCGATAAGCACAGCCAACGATACTACGAAACGGGCGAATGAAACATTAGACCATGCTGATAATGTGTTGACCGGTGCAACCAAACAGGCCGATGCTGCCGCTGAAAGTGCTATTAACTCACAGAGCTGGGCGGTGGGCGGTACTGACAGCCGGGATGGCGAGAACAACGACAACAGCAAATATTACAGCGAAAAGGCGGCAGAACAGGCCGTGCGTGCAGAGCAGTACGCAAATGTCCATGAACCGAGTTTCATTATCGAAAATAATCGCCTGTATATGAAACAGGATTCGGTACTGGATTTTGTCGTGATTGATAACCGGATCTGCTGGAAGATCGCATAAGGAGGGAAATAGAATGGCAATACCTGATGGGTATGTAGCATTGGATTTTGTTGGCTTTACCGACAAGGGTATATATGATTCCGGTGTTACATACATGACAAATGATTTGATACATGACAGTTATAACAATATCTGGCGGTGTATAAAAGATGATACGAGTAATGTTGATCCAGTAGCGGGAGAATACTGGGCCGTATTTATCAATGCGACCGATTCACTCAGCGGTAATACGGCAACAGATACTTACGGGGTGGCTGGTCAGGCCGGACAGGTGATTGTAGCACAATCTTTGGTTGATGCAATCGCGGATAAAGTTATGAACAATCTGATTAGCAAAAGTAAGATTGTTAACGATCTGGTTTCGACCGATCCAAGTACGGTATTGGCAGGGCCGATGGGGACAGCATTAAGTAACCAGATTGTGCAACTAAATAGTGATTTAGCAAGCTTGATTATATCCAGGACACAGGACTTACCTTTGAC
>DAMAMW010000068.1:0-18308 GCA_032073745.1 Lachnospiraceae bacterium
ACTGTTTGTCATCCAGATGCGGCAGCATTTCATTCACTACGTTTTCAATTATTTTTTCAATCAAGGTACCCCCTCCTTTCCCTGTAATTGTAGGGGAAGGATTTGATATTGGGAATACCTACTCAATTAAATAGTGATTTAGTTAGTAAAGCAAACACTAGTGATTTAACTGATAAAACTTGGACATTCGTTGGTGGTGCACCCGGCGGGATTGAATCAACATACAATTTACCATCAAACAGGCAATGTTTTCTATGTTTTACTCACAACTCTACAGACAATTGCAACGGTTTATATTTGTATTCCCCAAGAACAAGCTTACTTATTACTATCAGAGCGGCAGCCGGAATAACTATAAAAAAATCTGGTACAAGTATTACATTTTCAACTGCTGGTAGTGATCCGTCTTTATTTTATTACCCTCTTCCAGTATCATAATATTAATCATCCCCACCTCAAACTAATGATTATTTGGCAAGCAAGGATGTTATTAAAACACGTGGAGATGATTATACTTTGTAGTTCAAAGTAAATCCAGCTGGTTGTGACTTAACAGTGTGGATTGATGGCCTGATGGTTGGTACGATTAAATATTCGTAATGATCATTTATACGCCTGTAAAAGTGAGTGTATTAGTGGTCACTTCGGAGGTATTTATATTTTGCACAAGTAGTTGTTTAGCAGATATTTCCACATAACGTCGCTGTTTTGATCCATCACTATTTGAATAACCACACCCTTGCTTGTCTATTGACGAGCGAACTATGATTTGTGTAAATCATTATGCCATTTTCTGTTAAAAGGATCTGTAGTCTATCAGAAAATCCATTGACAACACTAGAACTGCCACCACTATTGATAGCATAAGACAAAAGGCAGCAATTTGAAACATTGTATCCAGTTGGATATGGAATATATACTGTGCCACCTATCGTATCCGATGTTGTTCCAATGGCTCTGCCCACGCTATGAGCAACTATATCTCCACAGTTATCTAAATCACTATTTAATTTAGCAATCTTCTCATCAATAATCTTATTATCACTATTAAAATCCATTCTAACCGGCTTATCCGATGCCTCCCACATATTTAATCCTAATGAAGTTTTATTTGTACTTGCCATTTTATTTCTCCTTTTCTTTTATCATTAATTCAATTTTTACTAACCTTTAATCCTATGAATTTCTATTCAAAAAACTTTCTTAGCCTCCACCTCCATTCGAAAAACAACTCAAAACAGCCAAAGTATTATTCAAAAATATGATCCCCCACGCCCAGCACTTCATAATATTGAACTATTTTATTAAAAAAAATAACTTTAAGCTGCAAATCAGATCAATACTAAACATTAATCTATATAAAGTTAAGTGTTTTGATCTAACAATATAATAACATACCCGTACCCCCAAGTCAATATATTTTTTCAACTATTTTAACCTTTGTTTTTAACATTGAACCACTTTCAATTTTATGCAATCATTAACCCAAGAAACACCAAGTCCATAAAACACCAGAGGAAAAGTAAAACACTTCGACACCTCAACAGAAATATCCTTCAATCTACAATATAATGAAAACTACCTGAAAGTTATAGCTGCCCATAACCGCACCGATATCAAGATCACGAATAAGATGATAAAACACGACAACAACATAATATATGACGATAGCGAATGGAAGTGATTAACTGATATATGAAGAACTACTGAAAGAAGCAAGAAAAAAGGTTTTATTGTAAAAGAAAAACCTTTGACAGCAAGAGACGCTCTGATCAATGACAGAAGAGTTACCATCCGCCAGAACATCCCCTCTGTCCAAAAAGCCTGCGCCTAAGCCGAAGAAATCGGCCACCTAAAAAAATACCGGTGACACCACCGACCAGTCGCTCACTTCCAACCGCAAGCAGGAATTAAGCGGATGCCTCTGGGCCTATGAATTGAATTATAAATTTTCATTTTATTTATAATTATTATAAAAATGTAATAAAATAGAATATTGACTGGAAGAAATACTCAAAGTATAATTAACAGAACGAACGGGCGATCGTTTGTATGTATGGTGATTAATAAGTCCCATAGTTAAAAAACGTACCAAGCTTGACATTACCAACCAGCCTCAGGAGGATTTGGTATGAAAAAAAGTAAGATTTGGGGTATGATTTTGCTGGGAATTTGTTTCTCTATACTTATAACAGGATTTTTCTTTGTTATTCTATGGAATTACCTGTTTATTGGGATCGTAGTTATATAATTTGAGGGGATGCCGGTAACTAGAATAGCTGTTTCAGACTATTTTAGTTACCGGCATCCCCATTTTCTAAACCAGCAGTTTTTCTGCCTCTTCCATAAATCGCGACCGCCCCATCTCATCAACCAGCTCCTGCCGCACTTCATCCAGATCTACATCAACCAGTTTCTTATTCCTGACCAGACATTTCCCGGCCACAAAAACCGTATCCACATTCCCGGCATTCGCACTATAAACAAGTGCCGAACAGGGATCATAAACAGGAAACATATTAACCGATTTTGTTTCAATCAGAGTCAGATCCGCCTGTTTTCCGACCTCAACAGAACCGGTTACAGCATCCAGCCGAAGCGCCTTTGCTCCCTGTATCGTCCCCATTGAAACAATCTCTTCCGCCGGAAAAACACTCCGGTCCCGTGTAGCATTCTTATGAAAATCAGCAACCAGCTTAAACTGCGTCAAAATATCCAGCGTATTCCCGCTCGAAGGCCCGTCAGTCCCAAGCCCGACCGGAATCCCCAGCTCCATCATCCGCGAAACAGGTGCCACCCCTTTCGCCGCCTTGCTGTTCGACCCGATACAATGCGCCACCGAAACTCCATACTCTTTCATCAGCTGCATATCGTCTTCATTTACCATAATACAATGAGCCGCCACCATCCGTTCATCAAGAATCCCCAGTTCCGCCATCCAGGCAATCGGAGTTTTCCCATAACGTTCTTTGAAATAGCTCATCTCATAATCCATCTCAGACGCATGCAGCGTAATCGGCAGATCATACTGTTTCGCAAGCTGATAACATTCCTTCAGCGTTTCCGGTGCACAGGTACTGGTGCCGTGCGGAGCAACACAAGGAGTAATCCTTGGGTGACCGTTCCACTTCCCGATAAAAGTCTTTGCATATGCAAAACCGGGGAAATGGTAAGATTCCCCCGATTCTGTGCTCAAATCCTGTTCTATCACGGTTTCACCCAGAACTGCCCGAATTCCCATCTGCTCAGCGGCCTGTGCAATCTCATCCTCAAAATAATACATATCAAAGAATGTCGTCACGCCGCCTAACAACAGTTCACACATCGCATACCGTGCCGAAGCCCGGGCCAGTTCCTTAGTCATACACCTTTGTTCCAACGGCAGTAAAAAACGTCGAAGCCGGTCTTTGCAGTCATCGCCAAGCCCCCGAAACGGGATCATTCCGATGTGGGTATGAGCATTAATCATACCCGGCATCAATATCCCCTGTTCCCCGTCAATCACTGTCCCATCTTCCGGACAGCCATCTTCCATCGAACCGATTTCCCGGATCAGAGTCCCTTCGATCACTACATAACCGTTCTGAATGACCTGCCTTTCGGCATTCATCGTTACAATCCGTACATTCTTTACAATCGTCTTCATAGGCAATTAGCTGTTTAAGATACGGTTCCACTGGTCAATCCAGCTCTCCAGTAACTCATTAACAAATGTATAGTTCAGTGCTTTTGCATTAGCAGCCACATCACCATAAGTCATATTGCCTGTTTCTTCTTCAGTTAATTCTACCTTTCCGTTCGTCGGAGCTTCATTCAGAGAACCGGCTGTGGTTTTCTGTAATTCAGCACCCAGACGATAATTGATATACTCATATGCCTGATCTTTATTAACTGCATTTGCATTCACACAAAGCACATTAAAGTTAGCATAAGTTCCGTTTGGTGCAAAGAAAGTCACATTAGGATTAGCTTCAGTAATAACCGGAACTGCAAAGTCACCTACGATCGCTGCTGTGATTTCTCCGGATGCGAACATATTAGCAAGATCGGAAGATTTCGCATATGTTTTTACCACGTTAGGTTTCAGCTCATTCAGTGCTTCGAATGCTGCTGCACCGTCATCACTCTCAATGTCAACGCCCTTATAATCACTAGCTACATATACCATAGCCGGACCAAAAGTAGTTGTAATGTCAGGAATCGCAATACTGTCCTTCAGATCTTCATTCCAAAGATCATTAAAACTGGTAATTTCATAACCAACAGCCTCTGCATCATAGATAATACCAATACTGTTGATAACATAAGGAGCACATCCCAGTTCATCTGCTACCGCTTTTGCTGCCGGAATCAGATCAGCTGCATTGCTTACCTTAGAATAATCAATCGTTTCAAATAAGCCCTCTGCCACACCTCTGGCTGCAAATGACTGGGATAATTCCACTACATCCACTTCCAGATTCGGGTTTGCCGATAATTTGGTGTAACGGTCAGATGCACCACCGACATCAGTCTTTACTTCAATACCAGTCTGTTCGGTAAATGGTTTGTACACATCATTGATTGTAATATCTTCACTCAGACCAAAAGTAGAGATTACCAGGTTACCGCCGGTAACGGCTGCTGCCTCTGCCGAAGTCTCTGCTTCCTGTCCGCCTTCAGATGCCGCCTCTGCTGCCTCTGCTGTTGTTGTCGCTTCTGTTGCTGCTTCCGTTGGTGCAGGTGCAGAACCACCGCATCCTGCTGTCAGGATCATTGTCCCGCAAATCGCCATTGCTAAAATCTTTTTCATTTCTTTCCTCCTTAAAATATATGATAAACTTTTCTTTTGTGAAAAATTTTCACCTTATTCATCCGCTGATTTTTCTACCAGAATCAGCTTTTCTTTCGGCAGATGAAGCCTGATCTCCTGCCCCGTCTCATATAGTTCTTCTGTCCTCAAGTTAACCAGGAACTTATCTCCCTGCGGCAGCACTACCTCATACTGATAATCCTGTCCCAAAAATGTCCTGACACCGATCTTGCCGTTGATCACATTTTTCACCTGACCGGCTTCCGCCACTTCAATATCTGAAGGACGAATCGTTCCAATACATGCTTTATCCGGATCAGCCGCATGAACCACTTCAAACTCCGTACCATCATCAGTCTGATACAGCGAATTATCCGCCTTCTTTAAATTCAGAAAATTCTCAAACCCGATAAATCTAGCCACAAACTCCGTCTTCGGCTTCTGATATATATTCTCCGGACTGTCATACTGTTCGATCACCCCGTTATTCATAACGGCAACCTTATCAGATATCGAGAAACACTCCTCCTGATCATGCGTTACAAATAAAGTAGTAATTCCAAGCTGCTTCTGAATCCGCTTAATCTCCATCCGCATATTAATCCGCAGCTTCGCATCAAGGTTACTCAGCGGCTCATCCAGCAGCAGCAGATCTGGCTCAATCACCAATGCTCTTGCCAGCGCCACGCGCTGCCTCTGACCTCCCGACATCTGCTTCGGAAACCGCTTCGCAAACTCCTCCAGACCACAGACTGCCAGGACCTCATTCACCTTTTTATCCATTGTTGCCTTGTCCAGCTTCCTCAGCTTCAACCCAAAAGCCACATTATCATACACACTCAGATGCGGAAACAATGCATAACTCTGAAACACAAACCCAAAATTCCGCTTATGCACAGGAACCTTCGTCAGATCCTTACCATCCAGAATAAAGTCGCCGCCCTGATTCTCCACGAATCCGCCGACTACCCGAAGTGTCGTCGTCTTACCGCAGCCGCTAGGCCCCAACAGAGACACCAGTTCCCCCTTTTCAACATGCAGGTCCAGCCCCTTCAGAATAAATTTCTTGCTGTCATAAGTTACGTCTATATTATTCAACTCTACAAATGCCATGATATGATTCCTCCTATCCTCTCCGTTATCCTCATTAACCTGCCAGTGAAGCAATTCCCAGTGTCCTGTCAACAATGATCATCAGAGCCATTGTACAGAGCATCAGAAGAACAGAAACTGCAGATACCGTAGGATCATAATTATATTCAATATAATTCATCAAAGTCGCCGGGAACGTACTGACACCCGGACCGGTCAGAAACATCGAGACCGGAATATTATTGAACGAATTAATAAAGGAAAGCATAAAAGCTGCAGAAATACCAGACGTAATATTCGGCAGTACCACCTTAAAAAATGCTTCCGGCTTGCGGCATCCCAGACTCCAGGCCGCTTCCTCAATCGAGTAGTCAAACTGCTCCAGACTCGAACCAACCACCCGGATAATGTAAGGCAGCGTCACCAGAAAATGACCGGTCAGCAGACCCAGATAAACCGGAACCTTAAATGAAATCACCAAAAACTGATACAATACAAAACCAATTACAATTCCCGGCACAATTGTCGGTGACAAAAACAAAGACTTAATAAATCCACTGGACTTTGATTTCGTCTTTGACAGCGCATACGCCGCCGGAATCCCCACCAGCATGGCAATAAAAGTTGCCAGAATCGCAATCGCAATACTTGTCCCAAATGATTTTCTGAACGACTGTGTCTTAAACACATTCACAAACCACTTCGTCGAAAACGACGTAATCGGAAACTTAATCGAACTTTCACCACCAAATGCAGTCACCGTAATAATCAGCAGCGGAATCAGCAAAAAGGCAAATACCAAGCCCGCAAATATGGTCAGTGCTTTATTCTTTCGCATATTATTCCCCCCTCTTATCCAGTCTTGCTGCCACACCGTTAAAAATGCGGATCACCAGAACCGTAAGTACAATCATAATCAGCGCAATCGTAGCTGCACTGCTCCAATCACCGATCGCCATCGCCTTTTGATAAATCAAGGTCGACATAACAAGATTTTTATTGCCTCCCAACAACTGAGGTGTCGTATAAGCCGTAAGCGTTCCGGTAAATACCAGAATACTGCCGACAATAATACCAGGCAGACTAAGCGGGAAAATAACCTTCATAAAAGAAACCAGACGGCTTGCCCCCAGACTCTGGGCCGCCTCCATCATATCATTATCAATATTTTCCATAACACCGCTAACCGTCACGATCATCAGCGGCAGAAACAGATATACCGAACCGATAATAATAGCCGATTCCGTATACAACAGCTTCAGCGGACGGCCAATCATACCTGCTGCCTTTAACAAACTATTAATAATCCCATTGCTGCCCAGAATATTAATCCACGCAAAACTGCGGATAACCGAATTCGTCATCAGCGGAAAAATCGAAACTGCCAGAAGCAGCCCCCGCCACTTCTTATCACAGCGGCTGATAAAATATGAAGTAGGTATCCCCAGTATCATACAGATAACCGTTGTAATCAAAGCAATCTTAACCGTCCGGAAGAAAATCTTCAAATAATAATCATCCTTAAAAAATTCAACATAAGAACTAAGCGGATAGTCCCCCTCCACCAGTGTCGGCAGTAATACCTTTAACAGCGGCAAAGCCAGACAGATAAACAAAATCACCAGTCCCGGCACCACCAGCATATACATACTGCTCCTTTTCATCTGATACCTCCGTTCCTTTCAGAATGCTGCTGCCCATTACTGACCCGGCAGCACATCCATATTCTTAAGTATTTAGTATAGAAGCGTACATTTTATCTGTCAAGTACAACAAGGTCAATTATTTTCCCCTGCTCCACATCAATCAACCCACAGTCAGTAATTTTTAGTGCCGGACTGACCGGTAACGTAAGGGTAGCAAATGACATAATCGGATTATAGTGCTGATACCCCAACTGCTCCATAGCCGCTCTCACCTGTCCAAGTTCCGCTCCAATCGTCTCCGCCGGTTCATCTGATAAAATCCCACCGACCGGAAGTGCAAGTTCAGCCAGAACATTTCCTCCGTCTGCAACCACCATACCACCCTGCAGTTCAATAACCCGGTTAACCGCAGCCAGAATATCCTGATGATTATTACCTGCCACAATAATATTATGATTATCATGTGCATAACTGGAAGCAACTGCCCCGCGCTTATGACAGACTCCATTCAAAAAGCCATACCCTACATTGCCATTCTTGCCATACCGCTCAAATACTGTTACAAGCAGACAACCGCTGTCTTCCCATTTTAACACACCATCTTTGACTTCCATATCAACCAGTGACTGTTTCGTCCTCGTCCTGTCAGAACTGATCTCCATAACCCTGACCGGATAAGTTCCATCTTCCAGATCAAGTTTCACCAACAGAATTTCCTTTTTCTGCTGATCCAACTTGATTGAATGATAGTACTCCTGCGGAAAATACGCTTTATCACTGCTGATTTTCTGATCAGGTGACCAGGCCAGCCGCCCATTTTTATATACTGATTCAATTTTAAATTCCGAAAGATCACTGACCAGACAAAAGTCCGCAACCTTCCCCGGTGCCAACACTCCCCGGTCCAACAGATTCATTCGCCGTGCCGATGTATAAGTCGCATTATAAATCACCTGTTCCGGTTTCATCCCCAATTTAATCGCTGATCTGATCAAAGAATCCAGATGCCCTTCCGTTACCAGGGTATCAGCCATCACATCATCCGTTACAAAACAGAAGTGTTCCTCCAGATGATTATCCAGGATCAGGTCAATCACTTCCTGCTTTAACATTTTTTCCTGAATTTCCATAAACATACCTGCTGCAAACCGCTGCCGCAGATCCTCAATCGAATGCTCCGTATGATCCCCATTAATCCCCAGATACAAAAACTTCGCCAGATCAAGATCAAGCAGTGACGGACAATGCCCCTCAATCGGGAAAATCTTATCCGTTTTCCTGAGTTTATTAATATAACGCCCGATCTCCAGATCATTTTCCTTAATAATCTGACGATAACTCATCACCTCACCGACACAAACCACATGAGGATTTTCTTTAAGCCGTTCCATCTCTTCACAAGTGATTTTCCCTCCCGTCGTTTCCAGTTCCTCCGAAGTAGAAGGAACACAACTGGGAATACCATAAAACACATCAACCGGCGAATTCTTCCCCGCCTCAATCATCGCCTCGATCCCGCGAATTCCGGCCACATTAGCAATCTCATGCGGTTCAGACACCAGCGTAGTAACGCCGCATCTGGCCACATAATTACAAAACGCCTCCGGCGTCATCATCGAACTCTCAATATGCATATGAATATCAATCAGCCCCGGAACCATATAATATCCTTTTGCATCAATCACCTCACCAGCCTCGACCGGATCCGTCCCCTTCTGATCAACATAAAAGACATTCCCATCCTTAATCCAGACATCCCCCGGGTAAAAAGTCTTAAAATAAGTATTATACACCAAAGCATTCTTCACCAGTACATCAATCCGGTTCATTTCCATCATTTGCTCCCTCCCGTCAGATATCAGTCCTTTACCATCAAACTCTGATATACATCCCGCTTACTGATTCCTCTGTCCTTCGCAACCCGCTTCATAGCATCCTTCCTGTCAATCCCCTGTCCAACATACAACTCCATATGCTCCTCCAGGCTCATATCCTCCCATGCTTTCTGCTGCTGCTCCCTGATATCGTTAATTTTCCGCCCCTCAATAACAATCACACACTCACCCTTAGGATCTTCATTCTCATAATACCCAAGCGCATCCCCAAACGTAGTACAAAACGCCTCCTCATACTTCTTAGTCAGTTCCCGGCAAATAGTAATCCGCCGCTCCCCTCCAAGCACATCCGCCAACTCTCCCAAAGTCCGTATCAAATGATGCGGTGCCTCATAAATAACAATAGTCCTGGTCTCATCCTTCAACTCCTCCAGAATCCACTGCCGCTCCTTCTTATCCGTCGGCAAAAAAGCCTCAAAACAAAACCGCCTGGTCGACAGTCCCGACAAAGTAAGGGCCGTAATACAAGCCGCCGGCCCCGGAAGCGAAGTCACTTCAATCCCCGCCGCATAACACTGCTTCACAAGTTCCTCCCCTGGATCCGAAATCCCCGGCGTCCCCGCATCAGTAATCAGCGCCAGATTAGTCCCTTCCCTCATCTTCTCCACCAGATAAACCGCCTTATCAAACTTATTAAACTCATGATAACTAGTCATCGGCGTCTTAATCTCAAAATGATTCAACAGTTTAATACTATGCCTGGTATCCTCAGCCGCAATCAAATCCACTTCCTTTAACGTCCTCAACACTCTCAAAGTAATATCATCCAAATTACCAATCGGCGTTGCACACAAATACAACTTTCCCGCCCCCATCATCATTTCCTCCAATGCTGCCTCAGCGGCATAAATCTCACTAAACAAGCCTTTAATTATTCATATATTTTACATTTACTCTATTTCTCTTTATGCTTCTTAATTTAACGGTTTTGCTCTTTGTTTTTGCTTTATGCCTTCGCTTTATACCTTTGCTTTATGCCTTTGTTTTATGTTTTTGCTTTATGCTTTTCTCCCCAGCTGTAGCCACATAGTAGCTGGGAGAACGTGGGGCGTTTGGTTGGACCGGAATCGGTGACATTGAACGAGGTAACGGTGGTTCTTAGGCTGCCGCAAGTGATTTTCAGCGGAGGAATTCTGTTCTCCAAAACTGAATTCCAGGGGCCCGGCGCGTTAAAGTCATCAAGAGTTTAGCGCAACTGGCCCCGGTGCCGCTGAAAATCATTTGTGGCAGTCTTAGAACCACCCTACCGAGAGAACGGAAGCGATTCCGGTCCAACCAAACGCCCCACGTTCTCCCCCGCCACTATGAGCGAAACCCCTCTTAATACCCATAAATATCATAAATCTCCTCACTATAAACCCCCTGCTCCTTATAAACAATCACCGGCGCCTCCACCTTCATCATCGAACGCCCGCCCCGTGCCGCTTCAATCAGCACCATATTGGCATCCTTATGAACAAACGGATGCACCAGCTTCATCCGTTTCGGTTCCAGCTTATACTCCCGCATCCCCGTAATAATTTCCGCCAGCCGGTGCGGCCGGTGTACCATATAAAACCTTCCGCCAGGTTTCAGGAGCAATGCCACCTCCCTGAGTACATCATCCAGAGTACACAACACCTCATGCCGTGCAATCGCTTTCGCCTGATCAGGATTCTTCAGTCCATGAGCATCATTCATATACGGCGGATTCGATGTTACAACATCAAAAGAAGCCTTACCGAATAACCGGCTGGCTTCCTTTATATCTCCCTGCATAATGGATACCCGGTTCTCCAGTTCGTTCAGTCGGACACAACGCCCGGCCATCTCTGCCATCTCTTCCTGAATTTCTAAACCGGTGAAGTGCTCACCCTCCGTCTTTGCCGAAAGCAGGATCGGAATAATCCCCGTTCCGGTGCCCAGGTCAATCGCCCGTTCACCACTTTTTACTTTCGCAAATCCGGACAGCAGCACTGCATCCATGCCAAAACAAAATCCCTGTTTTTTCTGAATAATGCGGTAGCCGTTGCGCTGCAAATCATCGATCCGTTCATCTTCCAGAATATCATTAATCATCTAACTTGGATTTTCCTTCCTTTTTCTCCATCGCTTCCAGCTTCTTCAGCTCAGCATCATTAACATCCACTTTACCTTTTTTACGGCGTGGTTTAAACTTTAACCGGTCAACCGGATATTCGCGGATTTCTTTTTCATCCTTGTCCACGGTCACAATCACTTTTACCTGCTGTCTCAGCACGCTGACACTCTGTACTTCACCTTTTAATCCCTCATCGGTAGTCACATAATCACCGAGTCCCGGCAGCTTGCTGTTGAGGTACTCATAAGTTTCCTCTTCATTCTTAAGACAACACATAAGCCGGCCGCACACACCCGAAATCTTAGTCGGATTCAGCGATAGATTCTGCTCCTTAGCCATTTTAATCGATACCGGAATAAACTCCGACAAATAAGAATGGCAGCAAAGCGCCCGGCCGCATACACCGATACCGCCGACAATCTTAGTCTCATCGCGGACACCAACCTGACGCAGTTCAATCCTGGTCTTAAACACAGAAGCCAGATCCTTCACCAGTTCACGGAAATCAATCCTTCCGTCAGCAGTAAAATAAAACAGTATCTTATTATTATCGAATGTATACTCTACATCGATCAGTTTCATCTCCAGATTATGCTTGCGGATCTTTTCCTGGCAGACTTTAAAGGCATCCTTTTCTTTCTTCCGGTTGGTAGATTCCTTAACCTTGTCCTCTTCATTCGCCATTCTGATCACAGATTTCAGCGGCTGAACCACTTTATCATCCGTCACTTCCCGGTTTCCCAATACTACCTGCCCAAACTCAACTCCACGGGCTGTCTCGACAATAACCTGGTCACCATTCTTAATCTCCATCTTGCCCGGAGAAAAATAATAGATCTTACCGGCATTGCGAAACCGTACTCCTATTACTTTTATCATATATTAATTCTCCTTTATAACTAATAACAACAACTCCATCGCAAGTTCGAGATTAACATTCGCATCCAGGCGCACCTTGGCCTTGTCGATCGCTTCTAAAATCATCTCCATGCCGTCATAAGCACTTTTCTTGCTGATCTCATTAATTGTTTTATATTCGTCTTTAAATATTAAAAGATTGATATCCTTTGTTACTTTATATAAAAGAACATCCCGATACCAGAGCTGCATAAAATCAAGGCACTCATAAATATCCATATGAGAATCCTTCAGCTTCTGGATATAATCAAGAAGTTCTGAAATATCCATGTTCTTAATATGTTTCAGCAGATGCAAAAGCTCCTTATGCATCTCTTTAAAATCCTCAGAGGCTGCAATAGTAATCGCCTTACCGAGATTCCCCCGCGAAAAAGCCGCATATACATCAGCTTCCGCCTCAGGAACATTCATCATCTCAACCAGATAACTCTTAATCACAAAATCCTTCAGCGGTTTCAGCTTCAACTGCACACACCGTGACAGAATCGTCGGCAGAAATGCTTCCTGATTTGTCGTCAACAGTATAATAACCGCATAAGACGGCGGTTCTTCAATCGTCTTAAGCAGGGCATTCTGCGCCTGCTGGGTCATCTTCTCTGCTTCATCCACCAGATAAACCTTATAATAACTGCTGTACGGCCGGATCATAATCGTATCATTAATCTGGCTGCGGATATCATCTACACCGATACTGGTTGGCTTTTCATGGCTGACATAGATCAGATCCGGATGATTGCCGCTAAGTACCTGCTTGCAGGCATGACATTCCATACAAGGCTCTGCCTTCCCCTTCTCACACAAAAGAGTAAGCGCAAATGCATTCGCCAGCGATTTACGTCCCATCCCGGCCTCTCCGGTCAGAATATATGCATGGGAAACCTTCTTTCCCACAATCGCTTTCTGCAGATGTTCCTTTACCTGTTCATGTCCCAGAATATCGTTAAATTTCAGCATAGAAGACTCCTTTCGTACATCGAAAGTATAACACAAATTCAAATATCTGTATAGAAGAATCACCTTGTTTCCATAATACTCACAATCTCTCTGACACATATTTCAATGTCTTCATTGCAAAAAAATCCGGTAATTCCACAGGCAGCAAGTTTATCATCCGAGAAATCTTCCTCATCGGCCAGAAAACGGCGGCATACTTCAGAATACTTAGGTTCTGCCTGCTCTTTTTCCCGCTCAATTGCCCGGATCAGCCTCAACCCGTCATCAACCTGAATGTACAACGGTACAAGAGAATCTGCCCCGAAATAAACCTTCATTTCCTGATAAGATTCCAACGTACCGATAATCAGATAGCTGTTTTCCTCCAGATTGATCTGCCCATCATCTACCGTTGCATAAGTCCATGGTCCAAATACAGTCTGATAAGTCCGCTGCTCAATAACCTTCCCTTCGCGATTCAGACTGTCAAGCTGCTCAAAGGATGTAAAATAATACTCCACCCCATCGGCCTCCCCATATCTGATCGGCCTCGTGGTATAAGTAACTACCGTTTTTAGTAAAGGACATTCCTGCAGAAGCCTTTTATAAAGTGTATCCTTACCTGATGCACTTTTCCCCATAAGATAATATATCTTCCCCATCTCAAGCTCCCTGTCTTTCCGTTTTAATAACCCTTAAATACTGATGTGTATGATCTTCCATCCCCTGCACCGGCAATCCCATCTGCAGATACGTCTGAATCATCTCAATCATATCCTCCGTCACCAACTCACCCGGCGCAATAATCGGTATCCCTGGTGGATACAAATAAATAAACTCAGCCGACACCAATCCCTGACAATCCTTTAGCTGGCAACGGACCGAATCATGTTCATACGCCTCAGCCATAGGAACCAGCTGTAGCGGAATATTCAGCTTCCACTCTGACTCCGGCAGCTGACCCGCCTTGCTCTGCCGATCCGCCTCACTCTGCTGATCCACCTGCCCTACCTGATCATCCAACTGCCCATCAATCTCCAGCAGTGCATCGGCCAGCCGCTGTAAATCCTGTCGGCTGTCTTTCCACGTAGTAATAGCCGTCACAGTATAAGCACCGCACATCTCCATTTCTAAATGGTATTCATCACGCAGCAGATCACCAAGTCCTTCACCGCTCAGCGCCACACCATTTCGTAAACAACCAGATGTTGAAATAACAACCTTCGACAGATCAATATCAAAAACACCGGCCAGATTACAAATCTTCCTGTCTGCAATCTTCATATGTTTCATCTGTGCCAACTGTAAACGCATATCTGTCAGACGTTCATTAAACGCTGAAATATATCCCTGACCATTTTCTGCCATATCAAAAATACAATGTTCAATCGCCGCCATAAATATATAAGATGGACTGCTGGTCTGAAATATCTGCAGATACCGTTCTAACTTTTCGATATCCACATTTCCCCGCTTCACATGCATTACCGCAGTCTGTGTAAACGAAGAAAGCGTCTTATGCAGGCTCTGTACCACAATATCCGCACCACAGGACAATGCTGATACCGGAAAGCTCTCATGAAATGGAAAATGTGCCCCATGTGCCTCATCTACAATAAGCGGAATCCCTCTCCGGTGAACAATATCTGCAATCCCCCGTATATCCGATACAATTCCATCATAGGTAGGTGATACAATCAATACCGCTTCAATATCCTCATGTTTGTCCAGCATCTTTTCCACATCAGCCGGAAGAATTCCACCCTGTATCCCCATTTCGGAAATAATTTGTGGATAAACATACTCAGATTTCAGATGATTGAGGATAATTCCGTGATAAACAGACTTATGAGCATTCCTGCTGACTAATATCTTTCCACCGTGATGAGTCGCCGCACTGATACTGCTCAGTATACCGCTGCTGCTGCCATTCACCAGATAATAAGTCCGGTCCGCACCATAGACCGATGCTGCCCATTTCATTGATTCTTTCAGAATCCCTTCCGCATGATGCAGATTATCAAACCCATCGATCTCTGTTATATCGATCTCAAAAGGATTCGGAAAAGAAGCCTTTCTCTTATGACCCGGCATATGAAAAGGATACATCTTATTCTTGCTGTATAATATCAGACGTTCCAATAATAATTCTTCTTTTTTCATAACTTCAATTGTATCATATCATTGATACTTTCGTAAACTGTTGGCAGTGTGGATATCTTTACATTTTTTGTAATTTTCATTATAATATATGGGTATTAAGAAGGAGATGAAGCAATTGAGAGAAATAGAATTCAAAATGGAACGGCAGGGACTTGTAAATGTCGGTGACCGTGTCGAAATCATTGAACGGGAAGGTGTCACCTACAGCTATATCATCGAACCGGCCGTAGCCATGTCCGGCTGCTTTGCTGTAGGAGACCGTATTAAATCCCGCGAAGGCATTATTAAAGATATTCGTGAAAATGAACGTGGATTTTACGTTATCGTTGAGTTTGAGGAATGATCAATCCATCTGAATCCGGCTGCTGTCCGGAATCACCAGGACCTTTCTCCAGATTGCAACCGGAGATTCTCCTGGTGACCAGATACAGTCTTTCCAGAAGCAATATACCTGATTATCATATACCATGACAAATTCAAGCATATCATTCCCCGTCGTTTCTTCCACACTGCGCTGTTCTTTATCATCCAGATAACTCATATGGCCACTCATCGAAATAACAGCAATAACCCCATAATTACTTTTCCAGTTCTTCGGGATATAGTTTGCATAAATCTGATTTTTTTCTTCACTAAAATACATCTGAAGAATCCGGCCGGTATATTCGTCATGAACTTTCTCCGGTTTAGAGTCATCCGTCAGCTTTTTGCGATATAATTCACTATAATGAGCACCGCTTCCGCCTTTGCGTATATAAGCGCTGAAATATAGCCAGTCACCAGCCACACAAAAACTGTCAATTCTTTCATTCTGTTGAATATATACTTCCTCACGGCCATTGATACTGCGGTAAATTTCTTTTGATATACCACCATCAACCCGCTTAAAATAATAAGATGTATCATTTCTTTTCTGAACAGCCGGCTCTACCTCATCGATTCGATTCGAAGTCATTGTCACAACGCGGTCACCATATCGGATATTTCCGTCATTATCGGTGCCTAATGGTCTTCCAATCATATCATAAAGGTAGATTTCATTATTATTTACTTCCGGATAAATACCAGGTACAATTTTTTCAAATACCTCATCGTCATTAATTCTCCTGATCCGGCCGAATTGAGATACATAGATATTATCATCCCAAAAAGTATAATCCTCCACCTCTGTTGCAACAATCTCAATCTCTTCCCCCTGTGTATTCATTCGATACAGGGTATGGTGCAGAAATGGAGCTACCTCAGACAGACTGCTGTCTTCCCGCTCCGGTAAAGGCAGATAATAAGTCCATCCCTCTTTCTTCTGAATCTCCGGATTAGAAGTATATTCTTCCTCACCCGTTTCCAACGGCAAAGAATACTTAACCTGACCTTCATCAGATAAATAAACCACTTTACCTGAAATAGTAATCGTTATTTCCTGAACCTCTATTGGTACAGGATTTCCGTCTTTATCATCAAGAGGTTTTACCAGCGGTTCACGCAGCACATCCAGCTGTTCCCTGGCCTTACCGATGCCAAAAGCCAGAACTGTAACAGCTGCCATCAATAGTAATGCCGAAAAAATCCCCTGCATACTACTCAGTACTTTGGCTTGTTTTTCACTGGTTTCATCATCTTCATTCAACAAGCTGATTCGTTCTTCAATATCAAGATAAACAGATGTCTCGTCAACGCTCAAATTTGTTCCTAATCTGCTGACTGCATCTTCCTCACCTGCAGCTTCAATTACTGATTGATCCACACCAAACTTCGATTCAGCCAACTGATCTGCAATACCACAGACCCATTCAGACCAGCTGCTCCGCTCCGGAATCTGATTAATACTGATATAAGCATTTAAATATACCCGGATCAATAATTCCTTTGCATCACGAAAAGAGTCCATCAGCATACTGATATGCCAACAGACTTCGTGAAATGTACAAATATAAAGTTCCTCAAATAATGGAACAGATAAACTGTCCTCGTCTGTGTCCTGCCTTTTCATTAATCTTTCCCCGGTTTACCCTGCAATGTTGTCTAATTGCAATTTAAAAACAAAAAAACGGAAATCCAGATACCGGATTTCCGCTATTAATCATGAGCGTGCGGGGGTTCGAACCCCGGACAACTTGATTAAAAGTCAAGTGCTCTACCAACTGAGCTACACGCCCGTATGCCTCGGACCGGAATCGAACCAGTGACACGTGGATTTTCAGTCCACTGCTCTACCAACTGAGCTACCGAGGCACAGAATTGCGGGGACAGGATTTGAACCTGTGACCTTCGGGTTATGAGCCCGACGAGCTTCCAGACTGCTCCACCCCGCGTTAATAGTACAGATATTCAATTATCTGAGTGGGGGATGGTGGATTCGAACCACCGAAAGCACAGCTAACAGATTTACAGTCTGCCCCCTTTGGCCACTCGGGAAATCCCCCTTAATAGGTATTCGTATTAACTAAATTAATGAAACACTATGCTCAATGTCGCGCAAAAGACGCGCTCGTTTCGCAAGTGTGCTTGTTTGCTAAGCTCGTAAGAGCTCTCGCAAAGCAAACAATGCAAGCCGATAATCGGACTCGAACCGATAACCTGCTGATTACAAATCAGCTGCTCTGCCAATTGAGCCATATCGGCAAATACTCAGAAAACTCGGTAAAAAGTGGGACCTACAGGGCTCGAACCTGTGACCCTCTGCTTGTAAGGCAGATGCTCTCCCAGCTGAGCTAAGATCCCAGTTTTTAAAACAAAGCGACCCGGATGGGACTCGAACCCACGACCTCCGCCGTGACAGGGCGGCGCTC
>DAMAMW010000069.1:0-17147 GCA_032073745.1 Lachnospiraceae bacterium
TCCGGTACCGTTGCAGTGGTAACGGCGGCTACTTTGTCGGCTCCGATTGGGGCACAACTGGGGATCGATCCAATTATTATATTCTTATCGTCAGGCGCCGGAGCCAGGGCATTTATGCATGTAAACTGCAGCTATTTCTGGGTGTTTACAAATTGTATGGGGTATGATATGAAGACGGGATTTAAAACCCTTAGCATTTCTAATATTTTTATGGCCCTTGGCGGCTTGCTTTCGACATTCATTGTCAGTCTCTGGATTTAGGAGATGATGGCAATTCTATTGGATTTGCCTATATGCAGCCTGAACAGGCACCCAGACTTCACTGTATGCATAGTCCTTTTTATTCTGATCCATGATAGTAAATGAAAATGTTGGAACGTTTAAGATTTCATAGCCGGATGCAGGCAGCCATTCAGCATATACACCTGCCATTGTGTTTTGAAGGGTCTCGGGGAAGGGTCCTTCATTGGGAAAAACGGCCCAGGTGCCGGCTTCGATTCGTACCCTTTCCAGGCGGTTACTGATATCCTCACTTGTGGTTAACACACCGATGAGGTGGGTCAGACCGCCTTCTTCTTTTAAGAAACCGGCGTCGGCGTCATAAGATGCATTAACGATCTGAAATGGTTCCATGTTCTGCAGATCATGCATTTCTGATTTCTGTTCATCGGTAATACTCATAGCCAGTTCTACAATTGCATTGTTGACACCTTCAAATTGCATCGGAATACGTTTACTGACACCGGCCAGATAAAAGGCTGGTTTTTCTTCGATATGGAATTCCATAGTATTTCCTCCTTTGACTGTGATAATAAACGAAAGTTTTGGGAATGACTTACTGATTCTTTTTCTGGCAGCATCAGAAGGCAGAAAGCCGCTCCATTTTTTAAAGGCCCGGGCAAAACCGTCCAGTGACTGGTAGCCATATTGATAGGCAACATCTGTGACTGACTTACCTAGAAGTAAATCCTTATTAGCTTCTGAAAGCCGCCTGTTTTTGATGTATTCGCTGAGCGTCATACCGGCGAGATAGTAAAATACGGTTCTGAAATGGTAGTCAGAGACTCCGATGTGTCCGGACACTGCCTCAAGTGACAACTCGCCGGTAAGATGTTCTTCTATATAATCAATGGCCTGATTGAGTTTTAACAGCATATGAATCCCCCCTCTCTTTACAATATCATACCAGAATCTTTTCATAAGTACTCGACTTTTCTATTAAAAATAAGTAGGATATTGTTATAATTGAAATAAAGATCAACTTCCGGGTCATTCTGTCTGAAAAAGAATACTATGGAATTTATTGGTTCATAATAAGCCCTATATATGCACGGAATTAGGTAGCATTATATTTGACTTTTTGGTAGAATGCATTTATGATGTTTGCAGAATTTACCAGGGAAGAACAATTCTAACACTTAAGACTTGATGGAGGAATAACATGGCTAAAGAATTACCGAAAAGAAGTGAAGTAAAACGTGAAGATACCTGGGCTTTGGAAGATATGTATGAGAGCCTCTCTTTCTGGGAGAAGGATGTTGCTGCAATTCGCACACTGAGTTATGAGATTGAGGCAGCCAGGGCGCAGATAACGGAGAGCGGGAACGGATTGTTTACGATTCTTGAAAGTTATATGGCGTGTTCCCGGAAGCTGAACCTGGCGGCTAATTATGCGCACCGGGCCAGTGATGTGGATACAATGGATACAAAGAATCTGGCTAATGCCCGCAAGGTTGACAGCCTGGCGGTGGAAGTTTCCAGTCGTCTGGCTTTTCTTGAACCGATGATACTGGAACTGCCGGATGACAAACTGACAGCATTTTATCAGGAGGAACCGCGGCTGGAAGGATACCGGCTTTATATTGATGAAATTAAGCGACTGAAAGATCATCGGCTGAGTCCGGATATGGAAGCGCTTCTGGCATCGGCGGGTGAACTTCAGCAGGCACCGGGATCTATCTTTTCTATTTTTAATAATGCTGATTTGCAGTTTCCGGAGATTGAAGATGAGCATGGGGAAAAGATTCGCATTACTCATGGCCGGTTCATTACGCTGTTAAACAGTCCTGACCGCAGAGTGAGGCGGGAGGCATTTGCCAGTCTTTATAAAACTTATGAGCAGTTTAAGAATACATTGGCAACTGTATATGAGAGCCAGGTGAAACAGCTGATGTTTGAAGGCAGAGCCAGACATTATGACAGTACGCTGGAAGCGGCGGTTTCGGCTAACAACGTATCACCGGTGGTTTATGAAAATCTGATTGAATCGATTCATGATAATTTAGACAAGATGTATCGTTATATCCGGCTGCGCAAGAAGTGTCTGGGGCTGGATGAACTGCATATGTATGATATTTATGTGCCGATGATTTCTGATGTAGATAAGAAGATTCCGTTCGATGAGGCAAAGGAAACGGTATTAAAGGCTCTGGCTCCGCTGGGCAGTCATTATACGGAACTGGTCAGACAGGGATTCGAGAACCGCTGGATTGATGTTTATGAGAATGAAGGTAAACGAAGCGGGGCCTATTCTGCCGGCGCTTACGGGATTCATCCGTATGTATTGCTGAATTATAATGGTATTTTAAATGATATGTTTACGCTGGCTCATGAGATGGGGCATGCCCTGCATTCTCATTTTTCAAATCAGGAACAGCCGTATCCTTATGCTGACTACCGGATCTTTGTGGCAGAAGTGGCATCAACCTGTAATGAGGTGCTGCTGATTGAGTATTTATTGAAGACGACAACGGATAAAAAGGAAAAAGCTTATCTGATTAATCATTTTCTTGACAGTTTCCGCACTACGGTTTACCGGCAGACGATGTTTGCGGAGTATGAGAAGAAAACCAATGAACTGGCAGAGTCAGGGGAAAGCCTGACGGCAGATGAGCTGAAACGTATTTATTATGAGCTTAACTGTAAGTATCATGGCCCGGATATTGTCAGTGATGATGAGATTGCGATGGAATGGGCAAGAATTCCGCATTTCTATTACAATTTTTATGTGTATCAGTATGCAACCGGGTTTTCGGCTGCGGTAGCAATTGCCCGCCGGATCCTCAAAGAAGGGGAGCCTGCTGTTGCGGATTATATGGAGTTTTTGAAGGGCGGCTGTACGAAATCTCCGGTAGAACTGCTTAAAATTGCGGGCGTCAACATGGAAACAAAAGAACCCATTCAGGCGGCACTTGATGTGTTTGCGGAACTAATGGATGAGATGGAACGGTTGATCTGACAGTAAAAAGATAAAAAGTTTGAAAAAACTGGTTACAAAATCCTGAAAAGTTGATAAAATAACTAATTTTTGTTATAATTATCCAAAATTATCCAAAATATTTTTACGTAAAGGAGAGGGAAATTATGGTAAAAATGTACACAGCCCGGACTTCAGAAATAGATGAAATCGACGAGGCGATTCAGGAGATCAGAGATCAGATTGATTTTAGTGAATTAAAGAAAAACTCCGGCGGCATTATCTTTTGTCACATTGATTTTGTAGACAGCGGGATGGTGGCTGCACTCTGTGATGCTCTGCCATTTGATGTGATCGGAATGACTTCAATGGCCAGTGCGGATGAACATGGTTACAGTTTGTACGATCTGACCCTCACTGTGCTCACCAGTGACGAGGTTACATTTACCGCCGGTATGACTGACAGCATTGATCGTGATAATTATAAAACGGAATCTGATAAGCTGTTTCAGTCAGTCAGAGGCAGTGTGGATGAAGATCCCAAGCTGATTGTGACATTTATGCCATATATCAGAGAGGTTGCAGGTTATGAGGTGGTATCCGCCATGGATACCGCCTGCCACGGCCTTCCGATGTGGGGGGCGATTACCAACAATATCGACTTTAACTATGAGACAGTACATACGATTTGTAACGGCAGGTCATTGCGGGCCGGTCTGGCTATGATGTTCATCAATGGCCCGGTGGAGCCGAAGTTTATCGTTTCATCCCTTCCGGAGAATAACATTGACAGCAAGCGGGCAGTTATTACCAAGAGTGAGGGGGCGATATTGCGCGAAATCAATGATATTCCGGTTCTTGATTATCTGGCCAGCATCGGTCTGATTATTAATAAAGAGAATATTACGACAACACCGCTGATGATGTATTATGAGGAGTCAAAAGATCCGGTTGCGCTGGGATTCTATACTTTATTTGAGGATGGTTCTGTTCTGACAGGGGGCGAGATGCCGGTTGGTACTTCATTTGCTGTGGGCAGTATCGATGCGCCCGGTATTTTTGAATCGGCAGAAGATGGACTGCGGAAGATTGAAGCACTTGAGGACCGTCAGGCGACACTGTTGCTTCCTTGTGTAACCCGTTATATTATGCTTGCACCGAATCAGGAGGCGGAGCTTAATGCTATTGAGGAACGGCTCTCAGGAACCGGGAAACCATATATGATGGGATATTCCGGCGGTGAGATCTGCCCGATGCCGGGCCCGGACGGAAAACTTCGCAACCGGTTTCACAATTATACATTCTGTGCTTGTGTATTGTAGTTTTTTGTAATATCATGTTACCAGTTAAGAGGAGGACGGTGTGATGAAGGAAGATTTAATAAATCGGGAAGAAGCGGAAGATGCTGCCGTCCGTCTGGCTCAGCTTGAAAGGGAGAACCGTAAACTTCGTCGGGAGATTACTCATCTGAAGACTGCCGTTATGCAGGAAAAGATTGCTTCCACGACGATTTTGAATCAGCAGAAGGCCAGTACTTTCATACAACGGGAACGGGAGCGCTACCTGGCGCTCCTGCTTGCCAATTCCCCCAGTATTATTTTGTTTTTAAGCGAAACGGGCAGAATTGAATTTTGCACGGAATATTTTATCAATAAGGCCGGTTACGGCAGCAGAAGTGAGGTACAGGGGCAGCTGTGGACGGATATACTGTCTCCGTTCCTTGATAAAAATATGATCAGCAGTCTGCAGTTACATAACGAAGAGGTAAGCCGCACCAACGAGTCCTATGTGTTTGATATCGCTTTTTATTTCAATAATGATGATAATGCGGAGAGTTTTGCCGGCCTGATGGTACCGATGAATGACGGAAGCGGTAGCAGCAATGGAACTATGCTTATGTTTCATGATATTACCGACCTGAAGAGATCCCAGAAAGAAGCGTTGGAAGCCAGCAGGGCCAAGAGCCTGTTCCTGTCCAATATGAGCCATGAAATCCGCACGCCGATTAATGCGATTATTGGTATGACACTGATTGGAAAAAAAGAAAATGGCCTGGAACGGAAAAATTATGCTTTCGATAAAATAGAAGATGCTTCTTCGCTGTTACTTGGAATTATTAATGATATTCTTGACATCTCCAAGATCGAATCGGGCAAAATGGAGTTATCGGATATCACGTTTGACTTCCGCAAGATGGTCGAAAAAATCGCCGGTGTACTGACGCTCAGAATGAATGAGAAAAATCAGCAGTTCTCAGTGACGATTGCACCAGATATTCCATTAGCTTTATACGGCGATGATCAGCGTCTGACGCAGGTTATCACCAATATATTATCGAACGCCATAAAATTCACTCCGGAGAACGGACACATAACCTTTCATGCAGAGCTGTTAAGCAGAGCGCAGAACAGCTGTAATATACAAATGTATGTCAAAGATACCGGAATTGGTATGACCAGGGAGCAGCAGGCGAAGCTGTTTAACATCTTCCAGCAGGCAGAAGCCGGAACCACCCGCAAGTATGGCGGCAGTGGTCTGGGGCTGGCCATTTCCAAGCGGATTCTGGAGCTGATGGACGGAGAGATCTGGGTCGAATCCAGCCCGGGAGAAGGTTCATGCTTTTATTTTACAGCCAATTTTACCATCCCGGAGATTGCTTTAGAAGATGTGGCAACATCAGAAGACGGTCAGCCTGTGACCGATGAAGAATGGGAAGATGCCGATTTTACCGGCAAGACGATTCTGCTTGCAGATGATGTTGATATCAATCTGGAGATTATCTGCATTCTGCTGGAGCCGTCTCACCTTACGATTGATACGGTAAAGAATGGTCAGGAGGCCGTAGATGCATTTGCGCAGAATCCGGACCGTTATGATGCTATCCTGATGGATGTTCAGATGCCGGTGATGGATGGTCTGGAAGCGACGAGGAGGATTCGGCGTCTGGATGTTCCAAATGCAGCTGCGGTTCCGATTATCGCGATGACTGCGAATGTATTTAAAGAGGATATTGAGACGTGTCTGGAGGCTGGGATGAATGCTCATCTTGGTAAGCCGATTGATATGAAAGACATCTTCAAAAAGTTGGTTTGTTATTTATCATGAGGGGGATAAGGGTGGTCTCAGGGGCTGTCGCGAAGAGCGAGGCCCCACGTCTGGTTCCGGGGCCGGTGGTGGTCTTGAATCGCTTGCTGTTTCAGGGCGTAAGAGCTGCTAAGATTTAAAAGGAATGCTAAAAACATACCCACACTCCGCGAAACTCACGGCAAAAGCGGCCGTTCAAACAGTCGTCTCCGTGTGGGTATAACACATTCCTTTGAAATCTAAGCAGCTCTAACACCCTTGCAAATGCAAGCGATTCAAGACCACCACCGGCCCCGGAACCAGACGTGGGGCCTCGCTCTTCGCGACAGCCCAGCCGAATTTTATCCTTGCCTGATTATAAAAACGTGGACCAGGTGGTAGGTGTTTGCATGGCTTCTATCTGTTTACAGATGGTGGTTGGTGTGGTAAGATGGTAACGGTTTTTGCTAACAGATTTACTGACATTTCATGAGATAAATCAGGGGGACGGATGATTAAGATTGTTAAGTTAGCGGTGCTGGCTGTTATGTCGATTGTGATTATAAGCGGATGTAAGACAGACGAGGCCGGGGCGGGGAATGAGGTGACCCAGTATGCCGGGCTTGAGTATGCCGGGCTGGAGTGTGTTGTGGTGGAGGAGAAGGATCCGGATAAGATTATGAAGATTTTTCGGGAGATGCAGGCCGAGGGACGGGAGATGGGGTATACTCCTTTGATTGTGCTTCGGGATGAATGGCCCGGGGATGAGAGGTCGGTGCTGGATGAATGTCTGGAGTTGAGCGCGGAAGATTATGGTTCGCTTGAGGCGTATACGACCTGGCTGCTGGATGAGTATCAGACGATTGATGCGGAAAATTATTTTAATGAGAACAGCAAATTTTATCTGGAGTATGCGGAATGGGAGCAGGGGGCAGGGATGGAATATATCGGTGATCTTGGTGAGGCTGAGTCGCAGGATGACTTATATATCAGCTTTATTGAGGATATATATATTGCAAAAGTGCCAACTGATAAACCTTATGAGGTGCTGGCTTATATTCCGATTGGCGGGTTTAATGACTGTCCGGCTAATGAGGATCATCTGGCAATTGCGAAGCAGTGGTATGAGGAATATGGGGCAGTGCCGTGTGCGGTTTCTTATGATATTGTCCAGTATTATCTGGAGACTCCGGTGACGGATGAGGCGGCTTTGGAAAAGCTGAAACGTGAGCAGTACATTTATTGTTATGATATTGTGGATCAGGGTGTGGGCAGTCTTGAGAATCTGGCCAGGAGCCTGGATGGAAGCAAATTCTGGTTTTTCTGGTGGGATTAAATTTGAAAGAGAGAATATAAAATGAAATTACTGATTATCAGACATGGAGATCCGGATTATTCGATTGACTCATTGACTGAGACCGGGTGGATCGAAGCAGAACTGCTGGCAGAACGGATCAGCAGGCTGGATGTAAAGGCGTTTTATGTGTCACCGCTGGGACGGGCGAAGGATACGGCCTCCCTGACACTTAAGAAGATGGGCAGAACCGCAGAAGAATGTCAGTGGCTGCGTGAATTCGGGGTTCAGATTGTAAAACCCTGGAAGAATGAGTCTGACTGTATCTGGGACTGGCTGCCTGAGATCTGGACGAAGGAGCCGGCTTATTTTGACCGGGATGCATGGACGGCTACGGAAATTATGGAACAGGGGAATGTGAAAAAAGAGGCTGACTGGGTGATCCAGGAATTCGATCAGCTTCTGGCCGGACATGGGTATCATCGGGATGGATGTAATTACCGGGTTGAAGAGGCGAATGAAGATACCCTGGTACTGTTTTGTCATTTTGGCCTGGAATGTCTGCTGCTGGGACATTTGATTAATGTTTCGCCGATGGTGCTGTGGCACGGTACGTGTGCGTCTCCTTCTTCGGTGACAACTGTGGTGACGGAGGAACGGCGCAAGGGGACTGCGAGTTTTAGGATGACGGCTTTTGGGGATACCTCTCATTTATATGCGGGGGGACGGGATCCGGCATTTGCGGCTCGTTTTTGTGAGACATATGACAGGGCTGATCAGCGGCATGATTAAAGCGGAACGGGGAGCTGCGGCCCCGTTCTTTTTTGTTTCAAAATACTTCCTATAAATTTGAATTTGCCTGAATTAAATTTTGTGTTATAATAGTGTGTATATTTACGGCATTATAACCATGGTTGTAATTGTGCCAGAATAAAAATCAGATTGGAATTAGGCAATGGAAGATCAATTTTTCAAAAATATTCTGGATGAAACAGATCAGATGATTCAAATCAGTGACCTTAATACATATGAAATGCTTTATGCCAACAAGACGGCAATTGAATTTGCCGGGCAGACTGGTATATCGTTTGAAGGACGTCAGTGTTATGATTATATGATGGGGTATTCCGAACCATGCCCGTTTTGTCCTCTGAAACAGGATGCACCAGGGCAGAATGAAGGCGGCATTGAAATTGATAATGGGACTGGGCTGTTTCTGTTAAAGATGAAACGAGAACAATGGAACGGACGTGACGTTGTTGTTGAGTATGCGACAGATATTACGGGACTTAAACGGCTCAGGGAAAATCACCACAATGAGATGGATGGGATATTTGCCTCTATTTTGAATGTACAAAGCGTATTTCGTATAAATATGGACAGGAACAGCTGTACCGGAACCGGCGGCAGCAGTGAGCTTGCGGCAAAATTAAGCCAGATAAAAAAAGCTGACCGGTTAATTGAGTCCATTGCCGAATACCTGGAGGATAATGAAAGCAGATCGGAATTCCTTTCGCGGTTCAATGTGGAATCTCTGGCAGCGGCCTATCACAGCGGCAAACATGAGATTGTTCAGGAAGCCCGGTTCTATATAGCGGAAGGCAAGGCGGTATGGAGCCGCATAACGGCCCTGATTATGAAGAATCCAGGCAGCGGCGATCTCGAATGTATCCTTTACTGTGTTGATATCAGTCAGGATAAGCTGATGCAGTCAAAAATGGTTTTAATTGAAGAAGCTTTAAAACGTGATACATATACCGGGCTGTATACCAAGAATACGTTTGAAAACCTCTGTATTGAATATCTGTCAGCCAATAAAAACGAGCATTTTGCTATCATATTTTTAGATATGGATCATCTCAAACGGGTTAATGACATCTGCGGCCACCTGACAGGGGATCAGGCGATTACCGATATTGCCAGGAAGATTCAGGTGCATTTTTCGAATATGGATGTGGTGGCAAGATTTGGCGGTGATGAGTTCGCTGTTCTGGTAAAGGATATCAGCCTGAGTACCCTGACGGAAAAACTGGACTGGTTATTAAGGAAGGCAAGAATGAACTATCAGGGGGTGTCTGTTACATGCAGCATCGGGGCAGTCCATTGTGAAGGGAAAGCTGACGGATATTACGAATTAATGAAACTTGCCGACCGGGCTCTGTATCGGGCGAAAGAGTGCGGCCGTGACCGCTTTTATATTGATCATCACGCTTCGGCTAAATGAGAACCGGGATACTTCCGGTTCTTATTTGTTTATCCGGCTGGTTTATGATTAGCTCTTGACAGGATGTGGTATAAAGTGATATCATTATGATATCAAAAAGAATGGAGGGAAATGTAATGAAGGAGAAAATAATTGGACGGCAGAAACATGGTATGATAGCGTTGCTGGTCATTTCCGTATTGTATCTGGTGGCTGTTTTTGTTACAATATGGGGATCTTTTCTGCTGGATGACTCCGGGAATCCGGTCGTGCTGGTAATCGGAATCATTTGGTTGTGTCTGGGCTGGTTTCCGATGATGGGCCTGAAAGTTATAAAACCGCAGGAAGCATTGGTATTGACTCTGTTCGGTAATTATATAGGAACTTTGAGAGAACCGGGGTTTTATTATGTCAATCCGTTTTGTACCGGTGTAAACCCGGCAGCCAAAACCAAATTGAGCCAGAGCGGTGATGTAAACATAAGCGGGCCTAAGTCCGGCACATCTGCATCTTCCGGTGAATCCCAGTCAGGCAGCCGAAAGATGTCATTAAAAATCATGACTCTTAATAACAACCGCCAGAAGATCAATGATTGTCTGGGAACACCGGTGGAAATAGGTATCGCCGTTATGTGGCGGGTTGTTGATACTGCCAAGGCAGCGTTTAATGTAGACAATTATAAGGAATACCTGTCACTGCAGTGTGACAGTGCCCTGCGGAATATTGTCCGGGTATATCCGTATGATGTTGCACCTAATGTTGATACGACCGGAGACGGTATTGCCGATGAAGGCAGTCTGCGCGGTTCCAGTACCATTGTGGCCGCCCGCATCCGTGAGGAGATTCAGCAGAAGGTAGCAGAAGCAGGACTGGAGATTATTGAAGCCCGTATTACTTATCTGGCATATGCACCGGAGATAGCCGCCGTGATGCTGCAGCGGCAGCAGGCATCTGCTATTATCGATGCCAGAAAGATGATCGTTGACGGTGCGGTAGGCATGGTTGAAATGGCTCTGGATCGTTTGAATGAAAATAATGTTGTTGAGTTGGACGAAGAACGAAAGGCGGCTATGGTTTCAAATCTACTGGTAGTTCTGTGCGGAAATAACGATGCTCAGCCGATTATAAATTCAGGAAGCTTATACTGATATGGCTGATACACAAAAAAAACAGGTTCCGCTACGGTTGTCCGCAAAGTTATATAATGCCATTGCCGCCTGGGCAGAGGACGATTTCAGATCAGTCAATGGACAGATTGAATACCTGTTAACGGAATGTGTGAAGCAACGGAAAAAAGATGGAAAATATGTTTCGCAGGAGCTGGATAAGCCGCTTGATATTGATATTCAATAAAGTGACAGATGCAAATGACAAGAAAGGCAGGTAAATCAACATGCCGGAATTACCCGAGGTGGAGACTGTCCGCCGGACGTTAAAGAACTTTATTAATGGCAGGAAGATCAGCAGAATCGATGTCCATTATGACAAAATTGTCGATGGTGATACTGCTGAATTTATAGAAAGATTACAGGGGCAGTCAATTCAGGATATTGACAGAGTCGGAAAGTATCTGATTTTTGTACTGGATCAGGATGCATTCGTTTCTCACTTGCGGATGGAAGGCAAATATAATATTGTCGAGACATCCAGACCGCTCAGCAAACATGAGCACATTACCTTTTATTTCAGTGACGGCACCGAGCTGCGCTACCATGATACCCGTAAGTTCGGCCGCCTGATGCTGGTGAACAGAGAGACCTACCGGCAGGAGCTGCCGCTTTCCAAACTGGGTCCGGAGCCATGGGAGGCGGATCCGCAGGCAGTATATGAGCGGATACATAAAAGCATCCTGCCGGTTAAAACCCTGCTGCTGGATCAAAGCATAATGACCGGAATCGGCAATATCTATGCCAATGAGATCTGTTATCAGATGAAGATCAATCCAAAGACACCGGGAAAACAGATCAGCAAAAAACGGGTTGCAGAAATGGTTCAGTGTTCGCAGGATATTCTGGCCAAAGCAATTGACCAGGGCGGAACTACCATTCACTCCTTTGATGCCAATGGTGTCAGTGGTCTGTTTCAGGTGCAGCTGCAGGTACATATGCAGAAGATATGTCCGCAGTGCGGCGGTGAAGTGACAAAAGAAATGGTTCATGGCAGAGGCACTTACTATTGTAAAGTATGCCAGCAGAAAAGAAGATAACGAATATAATATGTAGACCCGCTGTGCAGAGATATCTGAGGCAGCGGGTTTCTTAGATTTAGCGTCTGAACGGCCTGCCTTTACAGCAATTGCCGCTGCAGTTTGCCAGCAATAAAAGCATCAGTACGCAGCCAATGCCGCTGCAATTGTTACGACAGCCTTTTTTCGGTCCTTTACCACAATGATACATAGAAGATTCCCCTTTCATAAAACAGTTGAATTTATATAGTATCATATGATTTAATCAGGACAAAAGTGACAGGCAGACATAGAATGAAGGATTATGGAGCATAATGAACATATGAGGTGAAAATTATGAAAAATCTGACTTTATATGAAGAAGTGTTTCAATATGTTTTACTGGTCCTTGCGATCTGGCATTTATACAAACGTGACTGGAAGAAAATAAAAGCAGTGGCGGCGGTATTGATCCTGTCATTCGTACCGGCGGCGATGAGTGCCCTGTTTCAGATGCACACAGATATGTTCAGCCGTATTATCTATCTGGCAGTTCTGCTGATGTCATTATATCTGGGCAGCACCCTGAAATTCTATGATAAATATAAGTGGTGGGACAGAAGTGTCCACTTTTTATCGGGTGTCTGTTTTTTTGGTTTTGGCATGGCGGTGGCAGCAAGTCATTCCGGTATCACAAAAATGGGTGTTCTGTTGTTTGGTTTTACTTTTTCCGTCACGCTGCATGTCTTCTGGGAGGTATCCGAATACCTCTGTGATTGTATCATGCACAGTAATGCCCAGCGATGGCAGAAGATAAATGCATCCAATAATCACATCTCGGCAACTGCCATCCAACCGGCCGGACTGGTGGATACCATGAACGACCTGATCTGCTGTTTATGCGGTTCGGTACTGACAATTTTGATCTGGTGGCTGATATTATAGGTGATTAGACGGCAGAATCGAAAGTTTTTCCGATTTTTCCTGCCAATTGCTGAAAAAAGTACAATTTAACCCATGGACAAATCCGCAAAAAACCTTTATAGTATAAAGTATACAATATACAACTTTGACAATGATTTAACAAAGTTATACAATACGGACTTGCTTGCTCAAACGCAAATTGTTGCCAGGCCATCAGTTTCAACAATTAAAGGAGAATGTATTATGAAGATTTTAGTAATTAATTGCGGAAGTTCCTCTCTTAAGTATCAGTTGATTGACATGTCAACAGAGAACGTCATTGCCAAGGGATTATGTGAGAGAATCGGCATTGACGGAAGCCACTTTACCTACAAACGTGAAGATGGACAGAAGAAAGACATCACCCAGCCAATGGCAGATCATAAGGACGCGATCCAGCTGGTCGTAAACACCCTGGCAGATCCGGAGGTCGGTGTTGTGAAAGACATGTCTGAGATCGATGCAGTCGGACACCGTGTCGTTCATGGTGGTGAAAAGTTTGCCGCCTCAACAATTATCGGTGATGATGTGATCGCGGCAATCGAAGAATGCAACGAACTGGCGCCCTTACATAATCCGGCCAACCTGATCGGAATTCATGCCTGCAAAGAGTTGATGCCGGAGACGCCAATGGTTGCAGTTTTTGATACTGCCTTCCATCAGACGATGCCGCAGGAAGCCTACCTGTACGGTATCCCATATGAATACTACAGAAAATACAAAGTAAGAAGATACGGATTCCATGGTACCTCCCACAGCTACGTGGCAAAACAGGCGGCGCTGATGGATGGACGCCCGTTCACTGAGTTAAAAACAATTGTCTGTCATTTGGGGAATGGTGCTTCCGTAACGGCAGTAAAACGCGGTATTTCTGTTGATACCTCAATGGGCATGACCCCGCTCGAGGGACTGATCATGGGCACCCGAAGCGGTGATATTGATCCGGCCGTAGTAGAGTATCTGATGCACAAAGAAAATACAGATATTGAGCACATTATTGGAATCCTTAACAAAGAATCCGGTGTCCTCGGTCTTTCAGAAATCACCAGCGATTTCCGTGACCTGAATGTTGCCGCCGCAGATGGTGATGAAAATGCCATCCGTGCCCTGAGCACATTTGCCTACAAGGTAGCCAAATACATCGGTTCCTACGTGGCAGCCATGAATGGTGTGGATATCATCTGTTTCACCGCCGGACTCGGAGAAAATGACAGAAATATGCGTACACGGGTCTGCAGATACCTGCAGTACTTAGGGATTGCCCTCGATCCGGAAAAGAATTCAATCTCCGGTGAAAACATTGTAGTATCAACCCCGGACTCCAGAGTAAAAGTAATGGCGATTCCAACCAATGAAGAGTTGGCAATTGCCCGTGAAACCCTTGAATTACTGGAGAAATAGAAAGTTACTTAACTTTGAATACGGCAGAATGATTAAATATGATCATTCTGCTGTATTTTTAATGAGACAAAATGAAAGACAGGCAGAGATTTTATATCTCTACCCGCCTTCTTAACTTCACCCTAATTATAACATATGAAAATTGAAACAACAAGGCTATAAATCTGTTTACATTTGTGTTAGACTTCTCATTGACGGTTTTTGGATAGATCCCTGACCGATCTTAAAAAAGAGGTGGTTTTCGTAATGGAACTTAACCAGTCAGCATTTGAGTATGAAACAAAAAGGTTAGAACAGACGATAGCATTAGCAGAGCGGCAGCTTAAGCAGACGAGAGAGCGCAGCGAGAATACTGAGACGGCTATCCTTGATGCCAAGCGGGAACTACGGGAGAATACTACCCATTCATTTACTAATTTATATAACGGGGAGGATTTTGAGGCTCTTTCTGAATTGAATCAGTATATGGATCCGATTACGGAAAAGGTGGCTGATTATGAAAAGTTGGCGGAAAAGATGGTGGTTCTGGAAAAAATGATAGATTCCCCTTATTTTGCCAGGATTGATTTCTGCTTCGAGGATGAAGATGAGCATGAAGAGATATATATCGGGCGGAATTCCCTGCGTAATGAAGAGACATTTGACATATCTGTATATGACTGGAGATCACCGATCGCCAGTGTTTTTTACCGGTATATGCTTGGGCCGGCCGGTTATGATGCGCCGGGCGGCCGTATCTCGGGAGAAGTCAGCCTGAAACGGCAGTATGAGATCAGCAAAAGCGAACTGGAATACTTTTTCGATTCAGAGGTTCAGATCGTTGATGAATTTTTAAGAAAGCTGTTGTCAAAGAATACATCATCAAAAATGAAGACGATTGTTGAAACAATTCAAAAAGAACAGGATATGGTCATCCGTGATATGGAGACGGACCTGATGATGGTGCAGGGCGTGGCAGGCAGCGGCAAGACCTCAATTGCTTTGCACCGGGCGGCATATCTGATGTATCAGGGGTTGTCAGCCAGACTGCAGGCGGAGAATATCCTGATTGTTTCGCCGAATACCTTGTTTGAACAGTATATTTCCAGTGTGTTGCCGGAGCTTGGGGAGCATAATGTGGTGTCGGTGGTGTTTGAAGATATGCTGAGCCGGATTCTGCGGAATCAGAAGATTCAGTCACGTAATCATTTTCTGGAAAAGTTGATTTCAGATTCAAACTATCGGGATATTATCAAGGATTGTATTGAGTTTAAGATGTCATGGCAGTTTATTGGCCTGCTTGATCGGTTTATTGAGGATATTCCTCACCGGTTTATTGAGTTTCAGGATGTATATTACACGGAAAGTCCTCCTCACCTTCGTTCGGCGGCAGGTAATAGTGAACTGATTATCAGCAAGGAAAAACTGAAAGAGAAGACTCTGCATGGGCGAAGCGAGACACCGCTGGGAAAAAAACTGGAGCTGATGGGCGACTATATTATAGAACTGGTACGGGAGACGAAGAAGAAGCGTTTGCGGCAGGAAGAGGAACAGGAAATCAGGGCCGGAATTAAGGCATTTACTTCGATAAAAGTGACTGAACTTTACCGGGCGTTATTCCATGATAAGGAATACTTCAGAAAGCTGGCAGAGGGGATGGAACTGCCGGCCAATATGGATGAGATTTTTATATTTACCCAGGAGAATCTGTACGATCACTTTATTTATTATGATGACGCTGCAGTGCTGGCTTATCTGAATCTGAAAATTTATGGTTCTAATGATTATAAAAATATCAGGCAGGTAGTCATTGATGAAGCCCAGGATTATTATCCGCTTCATTTTGAGTTGTTTCATCTGATGTTCGGGCAGTCGCGATTTACTGTTTTGGGTGATATTAATCAGACGCTGGAGAAAAGTGAAGACTTGTCCTTGTATGAGCAGATCAAGGCTATTTTTAATAAAAAGACTTCTTCGCTTGTTACGATGGATAAGAGTTTTCGATGTACGACTGAAATACTGAATTTCGGGGCACAGTTTCTGGAAGAGGGATTAAGTGTGAAAAGTTTTAACCGTAGTGGTGATGAGCCGCAGATTATCAGAGCGGCAGATCGCAGGGAATTGAATGAGCTGATTGCCGCAGAAATTGCTGCCTGCCAGGAGCAGGGATATCAGTCAGTTGGATTGATCTGTAAAACGGAAGAACATTCCCTGGCACTTTATGATGAACTGCAGGATAAAGCTGATGTGCAGCTGGTGAAAAACGAGAGTGAAACTGATTTGCATGGAACCTTTATTATGCCGGTTTATATGTCGAAGGGACTTGAATTCGATGCTGTTTTAATCTGTGATACGGACTGTGAGCATTATCACACAGCGGATGATAAAAAATTGTTATATATTGCCAGTACAAGAGCTTTGCACCGGCTGAATCTGTTCTATCAGGGAGATATTTCCCCGCTTCTGTAAATGCATAGTTTGATCTGAAAAGACCAAAACTATGATGGAACAGGAGGTGTTAAGATGGCAAAAGCTGGTATGAGAAGACCGGATCCTTATGATTCCAATAATCACGGGACAGAGAATCATCACAAAATGAAACGCCCGAAAAATGAACAGACTCAGGTACCTGAGATTCAGGGGGCGGCTAAAAACGGGAACGCTAAGGCGGGGCCGATTAATGCGCCGAATTGGGCGCGGGCGGATTATAAAACTTCGGATGAATTTCAGTAGGTACAGACATCGCAAAGTGAGCGGCCGCCGGGCCTGCTTCCGGAGCCGGTAATGGCTTTGAATTGGTTGCTGTTTCAGAGTACTAAGAAATACTAAACTTTCAGGAAAATGTAAAAAGCATGCCCGTAATCCGCTAAACTCGCGGCAAAAA
>DAMAMW010000070.1:0-17080 GCA_032073745.1 Lachnospiraceae bacterium
TATAATAAAGAAATCCTTTATTTTAAAGGAAAAAAGACTTGACTAAATAGGGAGGGCTTTATATGTTTCGTATGTGGGGAAAGATCTGGAAAGATAACCATATGCTTCAAGATACTGTGATTTGTATTTCGGATTATAATTTGTCGCGGACGGAAATGGTCTTCCAGTCGCTGGATAATATCTGTTATGAGTTTGATCTGGGGAAGCCGATCTGGCTGAAGGCTAATATTACCGGTTTCCAACGGAGTTCAAAAACGCGATTTAATAAGGATAATTTTATTGAAGAGATTGATTTTGATTTTTTGGAGATACAGGTAATAGAAGAATAGCAATAATAGGATAGTTCCTTTCCTTAAACAAAACGCATCACAAAAGTTAAAATTTTTGAATTTCTTATTGATTTTTGTTAATATGTATGATATTATAAAGATAGATCAATAATTTGAACAAGAAATATTAATTCATTATGGTTTATATATATCTAATATTTATTTTATTTTTTTATCCACAAAGTTCAATATACATTACTTTTGTTCAAATATACAAATATCATAATGAAGATTTAGGATGGTTCTAAGTGATCTGGAAAGGCGGTGATTGATACAAATGCGTTTTGATAATTTTTAATAGTAAAAAAAGTATTATTTCTATCGAGCCCGATATATGTCTGGCGAAACAATTAAACCAAAAAGGAGTAAATTTTATGAACGTAAACAAAAATGAAGTAAAAGCATGGATTGACGGATACTGGGAGTTTATTCAGCGATATCACCGAAACACTATGCCACTTATGATTAATCAGTCCAACCTGGCCCGTGCCCAGTTTCACGAGGAAGAGGGACGCGGCGGATACTTTGCACCGGAAAGCGGAACGAGCGAAGGACAGTTTCTGTCAATCCGCGGTTTCCTTTCTGTTTTTGAAAAAACAAAAGAGGAGCGGTGGCTTGATCTGGCGGAAAACATGATGGAAGCATCATTAAAGTACTTATTTCCCACCACCACTGTTCCTCATTCCTTTTCCAAGGATAACCTGTGGCTGCCGCACTGGCTTTACAATGCATCCGATACCTTTAATATTGAGCAGGCCTTCCATCATGAAGTCGTCAATTTTACCAATGGACATGGCCAGCTGCGGGTCAGCCGCCCGCGGAAAATATTTTCAGTACGGGCGATGGATGCGAACCTGGAGTGGGAAAATATATTCAGTAAAGTTGATGGACAAGAATATGAGGTCGAATCATATCAGGTTTACCAGAATGAACGGTTTGATATTTATTTAAAGGAATCTTATACCGGCCCGCTGAAAGTAGCCTATACATGCCTGAGCAATGAGACGGTTGAACGAAATGAACAGTATAATGCCTGGCCCCACTGGCGTAAATTGAAAAACGGTGAAAATGCCTGTGCGATTGATTCGCTGTTCTGGTGTTACGACTGCTTTACATTATTATCGAAATATTCCAACAGAAACAGGGCTAAATGGTCGAGGGCCAGGGACGTAATGAAAGAGGCCATTGTCTATACCCTGAAAGTTGAAAATATCGGTGATTATATCCGCATGGACTTTCACAATGACAATCCCTTTGCCCAGGCCGGTCTGTATGAATGGCAGGACCGCAATCCACGGGCAACCTATAAAAGAAACCGACGAGATGGCGGGCTGCTGGTTCAGATTCCTGCCGGTAACGGACCGGTTCAATTCGGTAACGGCGACCTTAATAATGTACTCCAGGATTATTATAGTTTCACTCTCCGGATGAAATCAAATATCACCACCAATATTAACGTGATCCTGGATACCTCCAGTGAATATTCTCCGGATACCCGATACATTGCAACAATTAACCTGGAACAGTCGGATACATCCAGAGATTATAAAATCCCGATCTCTGCATTTTATAAGGGGGTAGAATGGCTGCCATCCTATGGAGCATCCAGATATTATTCTGATGCCAGTGAGGTGAGCTGTTCGATAGTCCCGGATACTGTAGATGGCAGAACCGTTCCGGTAACCAGAACCGTCTTTCATGTTGGATTGGAAGAGGAAGATGAATACAGCTATGACGGTTGGGCACAGATGGCTCCAAGCCTGGCCCTGCGCAACCCCTGGGAGATTCCAGTTTTTCATTACCGGCTGTCCGGCAATGTTCAGCTCCGGATCAAAGATGATGAGGGGTGGTACTGGCGCTGCCGGATTCCAAGAACCGATTCGTGGAAGGACTTTCATGCTGAAGCAAGTGATTTCAGTTTCCATTCCCATCAGAATAATGATGGCGACAGACCATCCAGAATCACGTTTCCATTACGGGAGGTACTTTTTGATGCATCCGGAGGTGCCGGTTCTGAGGCAGAACTCCACCTGTCCTCTTTCGGAAAGCTGGAGCATTATCCCTATGGTACCGCAGTCAGAAATGCATTACTTGAAATCACTGATTCACGAAGCCAGGATCTGACCTTCTACTACCTGCGCCCGACACCATTGGAAGAATACCGGTATGTCGGATCAATTGCTACATTCACCCTTGATACGTTCCACAATGTTGTAGATGCTTGGCGGGGAACTCCCTACGTGGGATATCAGGCCCCTTATTTCTGGCTGGACTGCGATGAAGAAGACCGGCTGGAGGAAAATCTCCGGTTTATGGAGGACGCTCAGAATGAATACGAGCGAATCACCGGAAACAGCGGCTTCTTTGCCCCTGTGTTTATATGGGACCGCTGGGATTCCAGGGAATACGGGGAGCCCAACACATTTACCTGGGAGGGCCCGGACCCGAATACGTTCTGGGGCGGATACCAGTATCGGGCAGTGGAGACTGCAGCACGAACCTGGTATAGCAGCCCGGATAATGATCAGGCAAAGAAGATTACCATGAAATTCTTAAATGCAATCAATGACCTGTGGAATTCCGGGGAAATGCAGATCTTTACAACATTCTCTGAAGATGGTAGAATTTCCTCATATGGCGAAGAACCACACATGGTATCATTGCTGATGCGGGCGGCTTATTATGCCTGCGAAACCTGTAAAATGACAGGCGATGCCGAGAATCAGGCCATTGCTGTATCCTTGCTGGAGAAATGCTTTGTTAATCTAAGGAAAAATCATGTAACAAGCGGTCCGTTAAAGGGCACCTGGGGAATGAAGGATGGCAGCGGTCAGGATATGTGGTATAGCTTCTGGGGCGGCGAGATTATGTCGGCATTGGCGATGCTGCTTGATGAGAGCCAGGACGAATCCTGTTACAGAACCTGTACTGTTATCTCCCCCGGTGAGATCACCGACCGTATGGGGAATCCGATTGGAAGCCTTACTATTGGTGAAAAAGTTAAAGTCTTTATTCCACTAGATAAACTGCCTGGCCTGCTAAGGGAAAACGGGATCAGAACCCCCAGAATCGGAATTGAAGAACTGATTAGAATCTTTCACAACATGGGGCAGGGCTTTTATAATGATAATCGCTTACAACTGATTCCATGCTATGTTAATACAACCAAACTGGATGTATATAAATCAATCCCCATCGGGAATACTGAAGTGGTGGACACCCTCTACTATAGTGATACTGTAGATTTTCCCACTGGTGTAAATTTAGTTGAGATGGATGGAACCTATTGGGTAATGATTTATTATAATGCGAATAAAGATACCGGCTGGGTTGAATTGGCGTCCTTAACAGAAGGTTCAGGGGATGAACTATATGAGACTCGGATAGTAAAGATTGACACTAATTTTTATGATTTGAACTGGCAAATTAAAGGTGACCTTAGGGAAGGTTTCGAGGTAAAAGTTATAACACCTAAAAGAACAGCAATAAACTCAGAAGGAGATGTATGTATACAATTTCTCTATAATGGTTCTGCTCATTGGGTTACTGAAAGTGACTTGATTGAATCCGGGAACACAGGCCCGAATGATTATGAGATTTGGACAGTTAAGAATGGAACCAACTTTCATGATTTTAATTGGAAACCTAAAGGACATCTTACAGAGGGTCAGGAAGTTAAGGTTATAGTACCTAAAAGGACAACAAAAGATTCCGAGGGGGAACAGTGTATTCAGATACTCTACAATAATATTATTTATTGGGTTGTCGAATCCGACTTAAATGAACCCAAGAGATCAAATGGAGTAGTAATTGCAGTAGCTGGCGAGGATAAAGCGTCTGGCCATAATGCTTTTAAAGATAATATTGCTACACATAAAAATGATAACCCTTTAATGGAAGTTCGGGTAATAAATGCAGACGAATATAGTTCTGCCGACCAGGTAATGCAAAAAATAATTTCTCTTTCCCAATCAATAGAGGGTGGAATTGCACATCTGCGAATAGAAGCTCATTCAGACCCAAATGGTATAACATTGAAATACGATGATCAATTAGTACCAGGAAGTGATTGGGATGCAATTGTTTTTCGTAATGATGCATTTATAAGATTTACTGGATGTAATTCCGGCGGAACCGATGGAATAAAATCGAAAGAATCCATTGCGCAGAAAGTTTCAAACAAAACCGGAAAAGTAGTATTCGGTTTCGTTAATAACACAAGCCAAGTATATGAAAACGGAAGATATTTTCAGTCTCCAATTCGTATGTACTCGGGTCAAAGTGTTGTATACAATTTCACTGAATTTACACCAGAAAATTAAACAGGAGGTCTGACTTGAAAAAGATAAGTATTTTATTGAACATGGTTTTAATAGTGATATTGGCAAATTTTATGATTGGTGGAGGTAGTAGTAAATCAGTCATTTTAGCTGATAATACAAATACGAATGTTTCTGATAAAATTGATTCCCCTGAAGAAGATGTTTACGGCATAATTGATTATCCATTGTTAGATATTCCAATCCGATATAATAATTCAGATATTGTCATGGTCATTGTCAATAATGTAATGTATCCTGATAAAGCCGAATATTTGTTTACAGACGACAAAACAACATTGGAAAATATGCAGACAACATTTAAAGTCATTTCATTTCCTGCAGCACGAGGTACAACACCCGATTCAATGGTTTATATTTATCAGGATCATAATTTAATACGAGAAATTCCTTTCTTCGGTATATATACTAACGATGAAAAATTTCGTCTGGAATCTTTGAATAAAGATGATATTGAAACAATAATAAAACAGGAATTACCAGCACCGATTTAATTTCAATTTAATACTTTATCTTTTATCAAATCAGCCGGTCATTGTCCTACCAACAATGACCGGCTGTGCCTAAACATACTGATATTCTATCAAAAATGCTCCTAAGAAATAAATCCAGCATCCATCAACTGCTATTATTTTCAATCGGTGATCCTTTTACACCAATAGCGCCGGCTCGTCCTGCAATCGGAGTCAATATTGCTTTGCTTCGCCCCTGAGTTTCTGAAATGTTAATCTCTTCTCCAGTTTCTCCTTTTTTGTATTTTTTACATTCCAGCCGATCACCGGAATGTTCTAATGCCATGATCGGTAACAGATCAACTCCAGAGGTATTGTTTTCACCTAACTGTGTTAGTCCCGGAAGGGGCGGGCTGATTGCCTGTTCCCTTTCTGTCAGAAATATATCTTCCCATTCAAAGGATTTTCCCTGATCAGCCATTTTCAGCCATTTGGCCGTAATCCCCGGGTCATATTGTCTCGTTTCACTCTGTCGAACATCTAATAATACAGTCATTGTTATGCCTCCATCATCAATCTATATAATAGAAAAAGACACCACAAATTGATGGTATCTTTTTCTTTAGTTAAGTTTATATTATTTAATTGTCACATATTATTACTGCTACGGACGGCCATCTTCTTGAATGATAAAGCTATTCAAGAAGCATCGGATGTCCATCCGATGTGAAATTGTGATTAAAAACAGCCTTACAAGCAAGCTTGACGGCTGCTTTTAATCACAATTTCCCGCCGTCCTGGACTTTTCGTTCTATAATCTCTTCAATAATGCTTCACGTTCTTCTTCATATCCTGGTTTGCCAAGCAAAGCAAACATATTTTTCTTATAGCTCTCAACTCCGGGTTGGTCAAATGGATTCACGCCCAGAATATATCCGCTGACACCGCAGCCGAACTCAAAGAAATAAAATAACTCGCCAAGGCAGAATTCACTCTGCTCCGGAATGTGGATGATCAGGTTCGGTGTGTTACCGTCTGTATGGGCCAATATGGTGCCGTTCATGGCACTCTTGTTTACGAAGTCTACGCTCTTGCCCCTCAGGTAATTCATACCGTCAGTATCCACTGCTTCCTCTTTTAAAAGAATCTCCGCCGGAGATTCGTCCAGACATAATACTGTTTCAAATAATGTGCGGGCACCGTCCTGAATGAACTGCCCCATTGAATGAAGATCTGTCGTCAGATCTACTGCTGCCGGGAATATACCCTTCTGGTCTTTTCCTTCACTTTCGCCGTACAGCTGTTTCCACCACTCTGATACATAATGCATACATGGCTCATAATTGGCCATAATTTCGATTGACTTACCTTTTCTATGTAAAATATTGCGTACTGCTGCGTACTGCAATACATCATTACTCTCATACGGAGCTTCCAGTGCTTTCTGTCTTGCAGAAGCTGCTCCTGCCATTAACTGATCAATATCAAGACCGGCTGCTGCGATCGGCAATAAACCTACCGCTGTCAATACGGAGAAACGTCCGCCGACATCATCCGGTACCACAAACGATTCATACCCTTCCTCATTCGCCAATGCTTTTAAGGATCCACGCGCCTTATCAGTGGTCGTGTAGATTCTCTTGTTGGCTTCTTCTTTTCCATACTTCTCAATCAGCATTTCCTTAAATACACGGAATGCGATCGCCGGCTCTGTGGTCGTACCGGATTTTGAAATCATATTGATGGAGAAATCCTTGCCCGCCAATACATCCTGCAAATCTTTAATATATTTACTGCTGATACTATTGCCTACGAAATAAATCTCAGGAGTTTTACGTTTGTCCTTACCCAGTACATTGTAGAAGCTGTGAGTTAAAAACTCAATAGCCGCACGTGCACCCAGATAAGAACCGCCAATACCAACGACTAATAATACATCAGAATCATTCTGAATCTTAGCTGCAGCTTTCTTAATGCGATCGAATTCTTCCTTATCATAGTTGACTGGCAGATCAATCCATCCCAAAAAATCATTGCCGGCACCTGTTTTATTAAGCAGCGTTTCCTTTGCACACATCACGGTGCTCCTAAAATTTTTAATTTCTTCTGCTGATACAAATCCGGCAGCTTTGGAAGAATCAAATGATACTGTTTTTCCCATGGCTTTTGTCTCCTTTTCATCTGTTTCCTGTATAATTGGTAGCATCTCACTAAGCACTCAATGCATCGGAATCAGTATATCATAATCTCGCTTAAATTGCGATGTCAATTACGCCAAATATTCTTTCAATATCTCCCCTAAAATTTCCACTTCCTCTGGTTTTAGATTCTTTAACCAGTCAGGATCCGGTGTTCTGGCTTTTTCCCGGCTTGCTGCGATCTGCTCCAGACCGCGTTTCAGATGATCAACATCACCTCCATTGTCTGCCATTGGCTGAGCCGCAACTGCGGTGGTTCCCTTCGCCGACTCACGTCTGGCCAGGCGTCCTTTTTTCTTAACGGCAACATCTCTGTCAGCTTGTCCGGTGCGGTCCGGCAGTCTGGTCAGGTTACGGGTACCTGCTCTGGCCGGTTCAGCTGCTCCCTCACGGGCGCCATCCTCATTCAGACTTTTGGCAAGTCTGGGGCACATTACGTTTTCCAGGTAATCCTGCAGCGCTGCTGAAAGCTGCTCACGTTTGCCGCTCATGGTGCCGTTGTCAAACAGCATTGTCAGCATTGCCATCAAAACGGCTCCGCCGCCATACATTACTACATAATAGGTATCCATTCTAAACCAATAGGAGAAGAATGCTCCGGCTCCGCCAAGCAGCAGGCACAGCCAGGACAGCTGATTGGAAAAATTGTTCCACCCTGCCAGGGTCATTCCTATGTAACGAAAATCATTTAACTGATGTTCCAGCCATGCTGCGCTGTCACGTAATCCCTGATTCATACGGTAGGCGCTCTCGGCCTTTTGTTTCAAATCCTTCATACTCTTGTTCTTGGTCATCGTCATGTTTGACGTTTCTTTTATTAATCTTTTGTAAAGGTTTTTTGTCATGAGTCTGGTTGCTACGCTGAGCACACAGACTGCCATCAGCACATATAGTGCCTGTCCTGTTTCTAATAAGGCTATCATAAAAACAGCTCCCCTTTCTTTTCTCTGATTTTTCAGACATGCTTATTATAGCGGGCCAAAACCATTTTGAAAAGTTCAGGGAGCCTAGAATCGTTCGCCAAATTACGCTAAAAATCGATTCTGAAGTTCAAGTATCGTTTATTTACAGGCGTTCAATCAAAGCCTGCGTCAGATTGACACTGCGTTTTACTGCCATTTTTTCGAATTCTTCATATACCATCTGCGCACTGTCGTCAGCTTTATCTGAAATCGAGCGGATTACCAGGCAGGGAATTTTGTTTAAATATGCCGCCTGGGCGATCGCCGCGCCCTCCATTTCGGTACAGCATCCGCCGAATTGATCCGAGATCCACTGTTTCTTTTTCTTATCGGAGATAAACTGGTCACCACTGACGATTCTGCCAAAGTGTGCCTTCGCTTCCGGATGCAGTTTCTCAAAACAGGTCAGTGCTGTCTGGCGTAAATGCTCATCGGTAGAGAAGGAGAATACATCCATCTGCGGAATCTGGCCCAGAGCATAACCGAATTCTGCCGCATCTACATCGTGCTGCACCAGATCGGTAGCCAGAACGATGTCGCCGATATCAATTTCGTCCTTTAATGATCCGGCAATTCCGGTATTGACAATGCCTTCTACCTGAAAATTACCGATCAGAACCTGAGTACAGACGGCAGCATTGACCTTGCCGATCCCGGATCTGACAACTACGACTTCCCGGCCTTTGATTGTTCCTTTATAAAAATCCATTCCGGCCAGATTTATTACCTCCGGCCTGTCCATTGCTTCTTTTAACTGGGCTACCTCCTCGGCCATTGCCCCGATAATTCCAAGTTTCATATATAAATCCTCTTCTTTCTCTCGTTTGATCCAATTATACCCAAACATGGCCGTCTTGACAATTCCTTTCACAAGGTACTATAATTGTAGAACTTCCTGTCAGCGGGAAATGGCAGGAAAGTTACTTACAGGAGTTACTTACAGGAGGAAAAATGTTATGGTTTATAAACCTAAGGGAGTTTGTTCCAGAGAGATCAACTTTGATATAGAAGATAATAAGGTCTTTCATGTTTCTTATGCCGGCGGATGTTCCGGCAATCTGCAGGGTATTGCCCGCCTGGTTGAAGGTATGGATGTAGATGAAGCCATCAAACGTCTGGAAGGAATTAAGTGTGGGTTCAAGACGACATCCTGCCCGGATCAGTTAGCCAAAGCGCTGAAGCAATACCATAGCGAAATAGCAGTATGATAGCGCAAAAGCTGACTCACGGAAATGTAAGCCGACAGTTAATTCAATATTCTATTCCACTGGTAGTTACAAGCCTGCTGCAGGCGCTCTATAATATAGTAGATACAGTAGTCGCCGGTCAGTTTATCGGACCGGGGGCTCTTTCTGCTATTAATAATGCCGGACTGGTCATGAACATGCTGACGCAGATCATTATCGCATTCACAATTGGCGGAAATATCCTGATCAGCCGGTATTTCGGTTCCGGCGACGATGAAAACCGCAAATCCGCATCCGGTACTCTGTTTAGCATCTGCCTGTTGACGGGAATCGTTGCTTCGGTACTGGTCTTTTTCGGTGCACGGCCGATTCTGACTGCAATGAGGGCACCGGCATTGGAAGAAGCAGTCGATTATCTTTCCGTTTGTGCTGTCGGCATCCTGTTCATTTTTGGCTATAATGCTTTGTCATCCTCACTGCGTGCGATTGGAAACTCCGCCAAGCCGCTGCATTTTATCATTATTTCAACCACAGTTAATGTTGTATTGGATCTGTTGTTTGTCGCGGTATTTCAATGGGGTGTCAAAGGTGCGGCATTAGCTACACTGATCTCCCAGATCACAGCCTTTGCGGCGGCGTTCGTTTTTTCAATGCAGAGGCGAGATCAACTGGGGCTTGGCAGGCAATATCTGCATATAAATAAAGAAAAGCTGATCAATATCGTCCGGATCGGCTTTCCGCTCGCCCTGCAGTGGACGATCGCCAGTGTTTCCTGGCTGAGTGTTGCTTTTCTGATCAACAAATACGATGTTGCCTGCTCGGCCGGAAACGGAATCTCCGCTAAAGTGAAAGATCTGTGTCAGCTGTTTATCACCGCCATGACAAGCGGGGCAGCCACAATGATTGCCCAGAATCTGGGCGCCGGGCTTAATGACCGGGCTTATCAGATCATGAAAACATGTATGAAGATCACATTGCTCACCGCCGTCATCCTGATCACCGTTACACAGTTGTTTGCTCCATCTCTGGTATCGCTCTTTACCAATGATCCGGTGACTCATACCTGGGCGGTGACCAATCTGCGGATCGAAATCTTTGCCCAGATATTTTACGCCATGTTTCTTACCTTCAATACCTTAGCTACCAGTTCCGGCCATACCATCTTCGTAATGCTGAATTCATTCGTGAACTGTATCCTGGTCCGGCTGACCCTGGCCGTTATCCTGGAACGATTGCTGGGTGCTGAGGGTATCTTTATCGCCTGTGCCGTGGCTCCGCTCAGCTCCGTACCGATCGGATGGTGGTTTGTCCACAGCGGGCGCTGGAAACACAAGAACTAATCCACAAGTTTATCAAGTTCTTTCACATGTTCAGTCTCATTTGACGTCTTATGGTTTGCCTTAGCGGCATACTGATTGACTGCCATCTGAGACTTTTTGATTGGCTGCATCGTTCCCGGACCGGCCACACAGCCGCCCAGACAGGCCATTCCTTCCAGCAGATAACCATTATACTTGCCCTTTTTCGCCTGCAGCAGCAGTTTACGGCAATCCCGCAGCCCTTCGGCATTTGCGATCTGAATCTCACGGTCAGGATATTTCTCATGGATCACATCCGCTACAGATTTTGCTACGCCGCCTGCCACCGCAAAGTTACGGCCATCGGTGGAGGCATCACTGACCCCTTCAGGATCTTCTTCAATGTGTTCAAGATCAATCTGTCTGGCTTTAAAAATCCCCGTCATTTCCTCAAAAGTCAGGACAAAATCAACATCACTTCTGACATCTGTTCTCATCGCTTCCAGTTTTTTTGCGGCACACGGGCCGATAAATACGACTTTGGCTTTTTCATGATGACGTTTGATCAATCTGGCAGTCAATGTCATCGGAGTCAGTGCCATCGAAATACAGTCTTTAAACTCAGGGAAAAAATCCTTTGCCATCTTCGACCACGCCGGACAGCAGGATGTTCCCATAAAAGGAATATGATCAGGAACTTCAGTCACAAAATCAATTGCTTCCTGGGTTGCGCAAAGATCAGCTCCGATTGCCACCTCGAATACATCGGCAAATCCAAGTTCCTTCATCGCTGCCCGCAGTCTGCCGGGTGTTACTTTAGGACCAAACTGACCGACAAACGCCGGTGCCACCGCCGCGTAAACCCGCTCTCCAGACTGAATCGAACGAATCACCTGGAAAATCTGCGATTTATCAGAGATTGCCCCAAACGGACAGTTGACCAGACATTGTCCGCAGGAAACGCACTTATCATAATCAATATCCGCTTTACCATGCTCATCTGAACTGATCGCATCAACACCACAGGAAACCGCACAGGGGCGTTCCTGCATAATAATCGCATTATACGCGCAGACATCCACGCACCTTCCGCACTTAATACATTTTTCCTGGTCAATCACCGCCCGGCCATTGGTCCGCGCGAGACTGACCGCATCAGTCGGACACACCTCAACACACGGGTGCGCCAGACAGCCCTGACATCCGTCTGTTACATATACTTTTTTCTCATAACAGGCATTGCAGGCAAACTTGATCACATTAACCAGCGGCGGTGTATAATACGTCTCCGGTTTGTCCGCCGCTTCAACTCCATCTGAAATCGGAGAATGAGCTGAGGCGCTGCGGCAGGGCAGCCCCATTGCCAGACGCAGCCGTTCACCGACGATTGCCCGTTCCAGAAATACATCATTCCGAAAACTGCCCACTTCCCCCGGAATGATCTCATATGGTAATTCTTCTATTCTTTTCTCAACCGACCACTCGGTATGATACGCCATCCGTGCCACTTCGGTAAATATCCGGTGGCGGATTTCCTGAATCCTGGTTTCTACACCTCTCAAAATTTTCCCTCCTGAACCAAAAAACATGGTTTAATATATTAATGATTAACATTTATCATTAATTATATAACAGTATCGCAAAAAAACTACTATTATTATGTTTGATACAATGAATAATCATGTACAATAGATTTGACACTTTATTAAAAAATATTAAAATCAGGCATAACTTTTCTTCCGGTTCGGCGTCTATATTAATAGACAACGATACATTATCAATATAAAATCAGCAGATTACAGTGCAGAGAGGGGTTGATTCAGATTAAATTTACAAAAGCATACGAAGACAGCAAGGATTCTGTATACGGATATCTGCTCTATATGACCAGAAATGTTCAGCTGGCCGAAGACTTAAGCCAGGAAACCTTTCTGAAAATGTTTCTGAGCCTGGCCAAATTCAAAGGAAATTGTGAGGTAAAGACCTGGGCACTGACAATTGCCCGCAATACCTTTTTATCATATGCCCGAAAAAAGCAGCCGGTACTGCTGGAAGAACAGACACTGGAAATGGAAATACCGGCTTATCAAAATGGCCCGGAAGATAATATCCTTCAGCAGGAGAAACGCGAGCTGATTCAAACTATTATGATTGCGCTGAATGAAAGCGAACGGACAGTCTTGCTGCTATGTGATTATGAAGGACTTACATACGATGAGATTGCCAAAATAACCGGGATCAGCAGTGATGCTGTTAAAGGACGGATTTACCGGGCCCGGCAGAAATTCCGGCGGCTGTATCATGAAGCAATCGATCAGGTGCCCCAAAAAGCAGGAAAGGATGAGTCATATGGACAAAAAACAACAGGAAATCCAGATACCAAAAGTTCACTATGAAGGGCAGGATAAAAAACTTCTGGGACGGGTCAGGAAATTCAAAGCCGGTTCTCAGCGGATAATCGTTTTTACTATTGTCGGTCTGGTGATGGGATGGTTCAGCATTAATTACTATACAGATACCTTCATTGTGACCAAAATCCTCCTGGCAATCCCGTATAAAATCAGTGAGGCAATATACACCAGCATCCTCGGAACCGGTGCCCGTCCGATATACGGCAGTATGCTGGCTGATATCAATGTTTATTTTTCACAAAGCATGCTGGCTACTTTTCTCGCCGAAAGAGTCACTCCCGTTCTGATCGGTGGTGCATTTTATGGCACTATAGGTTATTTTACCGGAGCCAGAGAAGTATTTACCTTAGGTCGTTTTGTTAAGTTCACCGCTGTCTGGAGTGCCATAATCGTACTGTTTGTCGGCAGCGTGTATGGAGTAAATGCCAAAGCTGTTTCAGATAATGATAAAATGAAAAATATAGCCTGGTTTTACCTGGTAACCCCATCTCAGGGAGAGGCAATTATGGATCCGGAAAGGCGTGATATCATGGTAACGGCACTGATGGATGAATTGTATCCCGATTACAATATCAGCAGGGACTTTGATAATGAGCATGAGTTTCAGATTTTATTTGACGATGGATTGAGAAATGTAATTGCCTATATCAACTGGGACCGGAACTATATGGTAACGGAAAACGGCAGTTATTATCATGTTTCAGAAGAGTTCGGCAGCTATATAAAAGAATATTACGAAACAGGCAAACTTTTGGGAGTTCAAAATATTTTTCCGATCGAAAGGAGCGAGGACGAATAATGAATATACAAATTAAGAGTAAAAAAGACTGGTGCATAGCCTTTATTCTGGCATTTTTAATCGTGTATGCGCTGACAGGTTCATTTTCACGTACTTTTCAGGAGCTGCTGCTCCCGATCTCAAATTTCAGATTAACCGAAATGAATCAGCCCGCAAGCTATGGCAATTTTATAGTTACTGTGCTGATCATGACATTCTTAACAACTATTGTTATGACCTGTTTACATAAAAGCAAAAAACTGATTCTTATGATACTGCTCGGTGGTCTGTTGTTGTCTTCGGCGGTTTTGAAAATATATCAGCTGCACTGTGATCTTATCGTTTCAGTAATCAACACCGAAGATCCCGGCACCATTGCTGTATTTAAAACCGGTAGAAGTTCAGATTATGAGCTGACAGCAGACCAGGAACTTGAGATCATTAATTACTGCCTTTCCTTAGAACCGGCCGAAGCTCCGGAGGCCGCCCGCATGAAAGAACGTTTAAATCAGGCAGGAGTTGATAAGTTTGCCGATTCATGGAATATCTGGATTCCGTATGGACGGAAGTATGGACATTATTTTACTTATATGATTTATGGATTTGAAGATATTGTTTATATTCATAATGGGTATGGGTATGGGAATAAGGAGCTGATTACGATTTGTGCGGATAATGGGTTGGTGGGGTATTTGGATGGGGTTGGTGTTGGGCGGTAGGAAAATAAACGTCAACTATACTTTAAGGCAGGCTATGATTTATGTTCATAGCCTGTTCTAAATACCAAATAGGCTGACTCGAATTACCAAACATTGCAACTACCAGACAACTTTTTGAGTTTATCAAGTTTTCAGCACATTCCGTTAACTTTATGTTAATAATTCACCATACTTTTAACCTCACCATTCAGTTCATTAAAACTGACATATTGATTTTTTCATTCTCACTTTTAAATTCCATCTTTAAATAATCCTTCGACTTCCCAGAATCCCCTCCTAGTTTTAATTATGTATAATTATTTCTTGTATTAATCACACTTTGTACTGCTTCCTTTTTAGTTATTTTCCCATCTTCATTAGTATCAAGCCCCGTATTTGCTGTATATTCGTAGGTTTTTATCGTTTTATTTCCTTGGTTTTGTCACTGACATGTTATCACTTTATTTGTGATGCACAGAAAGGAGATTCCGATAAAAAAGACACTACACAATGCAGCAGCTAGGGGATTCCCCCTGCCTTACCATCAAAGGTAAGTTCTTAACAGATGAATTCGGATTTCAATCAGGGGACTATTTTCGGCTTATGCATGAAGATAGTCTGCTGATTTTGACTAGGGTTCCAAAAGAAGTATCTGATCATCAGCCCCCAAAATCAAAACCAAAACCGAACTATTTTGACCGGTTGAAGCAACAGGGAACTGCCATTACCTAGTCAGGATTCAAGGGGCGAGGGGGGCAAACCACGTGTGTCCAACCGCCCCTTGGTTACTGACGGGCGGGAGCGAACAAAGATGTTTTATTGCTTTTTCAAAATATACACCCTGTTTTTCGTTTTCTGTAGTGATTGGCTGAAGTTTATCCCACGAAGTAATCAAATCACCTTTTTGATTTTCTAATTTCATTAAAATATCACCATCACTAAAGGTGATGCTATTAAAATCTTTTTCTTCATAATAATCAATAAACCTAAATTGGATCACATCATTATTACCCTCTACCTTTGCTTTCAATCGCAATAAGGTTTGAAAACCATCGACTTTTATCTCAGCATATAGACCATCATCTTCATAGATTGTAACAGAATATAACCTGCCTATAAAATATCCGAATACATAATCGAGCTGCTCAACCCCAGACATGGTTATCAATTCTGCTGATGTTGTGTTCAATTCTTCCGCCACATCAGGCATAAATTGTACCAATCCTACTGCAGAGCCTCCAGCCATATTTCCTTGTGCTGGATTGCAACCAAATGATTCAAATGCCATAACTGCCATCAAATCATCAGGGTCAATACCTAGAGACTTGGCAACTCCTGCCGTTTTGTCTTTAAAATCTTGTGTCACATGTTGTGACTTTTCCCATTTGTATTTGAAGGTATGACCAGTAATAGGTTTAGGCAGTTCATACAAAAGTCCCAAGGCGACATATCCGACATTATTACCATCGTAGTAAACCTTTATCCAGGATTCATCAGAACCATCAACCTTCTCAGGCTCTTTAGATGGATCAACTACTTTTATGATTGCTCCTTTTTTAAAGATTCTATTTCCGCCTATCTGCTGACCATTTGGTGTTGCTCTTATTTTCGCATCAGCAGCAGCATAATATTTGTCGAGAATCTTATTCGAACCCTCATTATTATTAACCGTAACCCGCTGCCCCGAATCGACCGGATATACACACCCCTGACCATAATGGCATACCAAATAAGAATTTGTTGTTGGTATCTTGCGATAATCATGGATAACCGCATCATAAATCGACACCTCATTTTCTAAAGATCCACACTTGTTTCCCAGTCGCATCCTGCATTAGGTGCTGTATGTATAAATTATATATATGAATCATAAATCTAATTTTGTCAAATTATAGAACGTAGACTGATGAGCAACTATAACATAATCCTCAATTATAATAAATTTTGTCGCAATAAAATCGTACGCTTCAAGCGAACCATCTGGTAAGCCTAGTACAATTATGATTGTACCAACGGTATTAGGATTAATATCTTCTATTCCTGAATATTCATCAATAAAATCATCTTGCTTCATTTGTTCTACAGTTTCTTGGTAATATGCAAAAATCGGAGTTCTAAAAACAATAATATGATCTTCAAAATCACCAGTAGCAAAAATTTTTCCATCTATATTTTCTAATACAGGCGAAAGCATTGTAATAGTATATAGATCTTTCGATAAATCTAATTTTCCATTGTCCAAAGCGCCTCCGGTAACCTCGTATTTTAAACTGTATCCTAAAGTACCACCAATCTTCCACTTACCATATAATTTTTGTTCTATTTCTTTTGTTGCAAATTTAAATTCATGATTATATTTTTCATTATAATTATGTAACTATTCAGAACCCCCTCACAGGGTATGAGTGTTCTTTGTGCAAAACAGAG
>DAMAMW010000071.1:0-15689 GCA_032073745.1 Lachnospiraceae bacterium
TCCAGAGCTGCTCTTTTCAACTGCTCTGATTGTGATACTTTTCTAAGCAATTGTAGCATAAAATGATACTGTTTACCAGCCATCTGCATTTGGTTAATTATTTTTTAATAAAATAGAATCACACAAAAAAGTGGGGGCCGCTACTCTCGCATCCCCACTTTTTTCAATAATCATTCCTTTGGAATAGAAGCAAAAACAACTATTTCTTCCGAATCATAAACTGCTCAACTCCAACCGCCAGAATCGCCCCAATAATCAATCCATTACTAAGAATCGTCCTCACCAGCGGATACAACTCCGCAAATGATGACGCCGGAAAGAACATAATCGCAATTCCGATAAACCAGCTGACGCCAACTGCCATATTACGGACCTTTTTATCCTCCGCGCGGTCCAGCTGGCTCAGTGCAATCCCAATCGTACCAAAACCAAACGTCGGAACCAGCGCCGCATAACCAACCGCCACCGGCAGTGCCGCAAAGAATGAGGTAATCAGCGGTGAAAAGCTGATCAGAATAATCATCACATTGCCAATAATAAACGGTTTCTGGCTGGTAGTTTTTGTACTGGAAACAAATGCTGCGGAACCGGAGATCGGCACGGAACCAATCGCCCCGAAAGCACCGGCCAGTAAATGAATGATCCCGGACATAATTCCAGCCCGTCGCATGGCCTGCGGCGGTACTTCCTCTTCAAATGCAATAAATACCTGTTTCATCGCATTAATAGAAGCCAGCAGGTTGCTCAGCAGTAAAAAGGTCAAAAAGATCGCGTTAACTGCCATTGACAGGTCAAACTCAGGCATTCCAAAAGGAAGCAGAGCCGGTAACTGCACAAGCGAATCGACCTTATGTACTTCCGGAGCCAGACCAAATATGGCAAATAAGATCCACCCAACTACAATTGAGCACATCGTCGCATAACTTCCAAGCGCCTTGATTTTGCCAAATAAAAATGCCATAGCAACCGTAGCCAATGCTAAAATCAACATCAGCGGATTGATCGGAGCGGTACCGCTGACACCGGCCATTCCTTTCAGGAAGGTACCTGACAGCTGTACCACCAGAAGTACCAGATACGCTCCCATAACGGTCGGCGTAAATAATCCGGCAATCTTGTCAACCAGTCCGGTTACCGATAAAATCACAAATAAAATACCACTGACAAAAAAGCACAGACTTAAAACCCGAAGGGTTGTATCAGGGCTGCCATACAGTTCAACTCCGAGTGTGGCGTAGAGGGTAAAAACCCCCCACCACACACCGGCCGGACCTTCCTGAATCGGCAGCCGGTGTCCGAAGACCGCCTGCAGGATTCCGGCCACACCGAGGACAAATAAGGCCCGGGAGACAAAGCCCATCAGCGCTGCCCCCTCCAGTCCGTATGCCCCAGCTACCGCAACGGGAATTACAATACTTCCCATCAGAATAAAAAGCATCCATTGCAGAGACGAAAAAAATGTTTTCATCAGCAGCCTCCCATTAGTCAAGCGATGCAAAAGACAAGTCGATATTTTCATTATCCTCTACGATTGCTTTGATCAGACGGTATGTATCAGCCGCATCGTTCATATTCACCAGTTCGACCGGTGAATGGGAATAACGGCGCGGGATGGAGATGCCGGCAGTCGGAATACCTTCGCCGTTCGCGTAGGAAAATGATGCCGCATCGGTAGTATACGCATACCCCAGAATCGTACATTCCTGCAGGTTGATTGCTTCTTTTTCCGCCGTCTTTTCGATCATCTTGCGGACACCCGGATGAATAAACTGGAAGAATGTAGCGCCCACATTGTCTGCTACCACCAGGCCCGGTCCTTTGCCAAGATAGATCGGCAGCTGGGAAACTGTATTGATATCAGGCGTGTCGCCGGCAGGAACCGTATCCAGTGCCAAGACATAATCCGCATTCAGCCCGCTTACCGCATTTGCTGCACCAAACAGACCGACCTCTTCGCGGACCGTGAAGACACCGTACAGGGTGCCGGCAAAATCTTCCGCCTTTAATTGCTTAAACAGTTCTATGATAATTGCACAGCCCATCCGGTCATCCACGGCACGGGTGGCAACCAGGTCAGGATTGGCCATTTCCATAAAATCACTCTTAAAGATAACCGGATCGCCAACCTTGATTCCCAGTGCGCGTACTTCATCACCGCTGTTAAAGCCGAGATCAACATAACACTTGGCAATCGACTGAACGGTACGGGCCTCTTCCGGTGTCTGCAGATGTCCCGGTTTCGTGCCGATCACACCCGGAATACGTTTGGTTGATACCAGCACCTTACGCCCCAGCATGATATTGTCCGGTACTCCTCCGATCTTATCAATCAGCAAAAATCCGCTAGGCAGAATGTTGCGGACGACAAATCCGATTTCATCCATATGAGCACTTACTACTACCGCCGGTCCGGGACGGCTCCCTTTTTTCACAGCTACCATATTGCCGATATTGCTTAACCGTACTTCATCAGCATACGGTGAAATTTTATCATGAACCAGACGGATCACTTCCTGCTCATTTCCTGATACTCCCATAACATCATGAAGTTCACGCAGCAATGCTTTCAGATTGTTTTTTGCTTCACTCATAATTAAAATCCTCCTAATTGAAATAAAGTGTTCTGTATGTACAGGCTTTCAGCAGCCTTACATCAAATAAACCTTTTCCCAGAACTGTCGCGCTACCGGCTGCCAGTTCTTTTAACTTTACACCATAACCATCACAATTGATTTCACAGTCAATTCTGGTTCCAACAGCAGCTTCCATTTCTTTCATCCGGCGGTAAAATTCAGTGCCGTCAGCCCTCTGGTCAGCCGGGCTGATCCAGATATCATAATCTGAAGAATCCGTAAAGTAAGGCAGGCCGGTCAGTGTTTCCATTGCCAGCGATCCGTAGATCCCCACCTGCAGCTGTGTCGTTTCCCCCAGTGCGGTCAATTCCCGCACAACGGCTGCAGCTTTTGAATCCTGACGGCATAACCTGGCAGCTGCTTCAAATGGTGTTGTCACTGTCCGGATCTCCGTTTCCGGAACGGATGAGGCGATGCGCAGACGGCATCCATCCAACTTCTTATGGGACGAAAAACCAACCTGCCATAGTTTATCATGCTCTATAAAATACGGGTCCACAGACTGCCGGGTAATGATTGCCGGAATTCCGGATATCATCACATCCTCAGGCTTATGAGGCAATTCCCCGCCAAAGATCCGGGCGGCATATTCTCTGGCAAACTGCAGACCATGGTCAGTTATCCATACCATATCATGTCTGTTCATCTCTGTCACCTGCCTTTTATCCATGACGGGTCCTGTTTGCCCTGGCTCTGATAGGTCAGTTGGGCAGCCAGCAATTCATCAAACAGTTTTGTTTTCTGTTCTGCCGCAATGATGCAGCTTTTTCCTGCTGTTTTCGCATCTGCACCGTATTCGGCAGCGAACAATACCGTACCGGGAGCATTCAGCTGCAAATCATCTGCAATCCGGACAATCTTTGCTTTGATGCGCAGAATCGACTTTGCCAGACGTTCCACTGTTTCACGTCCGGCTGCAGTTGACGCAAGCACCGTCACTTCCCAGTCAGCACTGCCCCGCCGCCGGGAATAAGTGATTACCCTGCCGTTTGGATTGCAGATATGTCCGTTCTCCGAAAACGGGAAGAAGTCGCCGGTCGGCAGCCCTCCGGCCAGCAGATGCACATATCCTTCGCCGGCCGGTGCCAGGGTAATGTCATCACGCAGAGGAATTCCATCCAGCATCAGCCAGCCGAACTCCTGACAGCCATACAGATCATGGACCTGGCCGCCGCACAGCTTTGCTGCCACCGGAAGCAATTCCAGATCGAGCGGGGTTCCGGCACAGAGAAATTTCACCCCGGTCGGCAGTTCTTCCGTCAGTCCCAGCTTATCAGCATCAGCAAGTGCCGCGCGGAGAAAGCTTGATTCTCCGACAACGACTTCCGGCTTGCTCTCACACAGTTCCAATACCAGTGCATCACGGCTGGATACCGGAAGGAAGAACCAGTCAATGCCATACGCAGTCAATGCTTCTGCCGGAAAGACATTAACCAGCGGCGGATAGGTAATCAGCACCCGGGCGCCGCGCGGAATGCCGGCCATTTCAAACGCTCTGATACTGGCCGCTATCCGCGAAGGGATCTCCGGCTGCGTAACGCCAACGAGATTCTGAAATGCCGTACTGCCTGTCGTCACAGTCAGATATGCAAAATTAAACGGAGTATGAATTTCCTCGATTACATGAGCTCCGGTCGGCCCCTGAATCCCCTTGTCTGCCAGCGAACGCCGCGGCATATCCGCCAGCCTGGGGGCGGTGGAATATTCATGAATAAATTCACGTAAATCGTCAAGCTGAGTCATTCAATCCCTCCTATCCTGCCGCTCTTTTTGATGTTCTTTTTCACTGCCTGCTACTCAAGCAGAGCCTCTTCCAGTTCTAAAAACTCCTCTCTCATCCGCGCAATCACCTTGCCGCGTTTGATTCGTCCGCCGCGTTCTTCGCCCAGTGTTCCGCGGCCCCACGGGCCATTCTTCCGGCTCTGCCCGGCCAGATTATCCTGATACACAGAATCAATATGACGGATAATTGCGTCCCTCATTCCGGCAACATCCGGCACAATCTCTTCCACCCCGCCTAACCGGTGGAAGAAGTCCGCGCCTGAGGCAAATACGGGATTTGTCTTTGACAGTTCTTCCAATGTCTCAATATCGCGTTTGGTAATCCGGGCAATACTGGATAGCGGCATAACGTGAATCATCGTACCATACTCCTTCGGCAAAGTCAGAATCCGGTCTGCCTGCAGCCCGTGGCAGAGAAATGCACCGCTGATTGCCCGACCGATGATCATGGCAATTACGGGATGGCCATGCTGGCGGGCTTCGGACAATGCCAGCTGATATGCTCCGGTAGCCTTATTCATACCGAAGATCTCCTCCACCTTACCCGGCCCGTTCCCCGGCGAATCCACCAGCAGTACCAGCGGCCGCTTCTGACCGGCGGGCCGGCTGCGGTCAGCCTCAATGGTCTTGTATACTGCCATCGCCATCTTAAAGCCTTCTTCCATACCAATCACGCCTGCCATCACCACCGGAAACCGGGGATTGCGGACCTTGGCATCATTGGAAATCACCGTCACGGTCCGGCCGTTCAGCCTTCCGGTTCCGACGATTGCGCCCGGCCCCAGCTCCGGATCCTGATGATAATCACCAATCAGATTCTCCGTAAAACTGCCTTCATCCAGAATGATACCGACCGCCTCACGCCCCTTGCCGACAAGTGTTTTAATCTGTTCCTGATCAGTCATCCTATGCGCCTCCTTCCGGTCTTTGTTTTACTGCCTCCAGAAATGCCTCCAGCGGCAAGTCGGGAATCCCGGCAGCATTCTCATTACCATAATACGACCACACATCCACTGCATCGCGCGGTTTTAGTTCTGCTGCCAGCGCCACCAGTTTCAGCTGCTCTTCCACCAGCTTACTGCTGCCGATGCTGCGATACTGCACCATCTGTTCATACGGTTTTGCCAGTACCCGGATAACCTTGGCCCGGAAATCACCGATACTGTCGGCCGCCAGAAATGGTGCATCACGCATAATGTATTTATGCTTACCGCCGGTCGTCCGGTAGATAAGGGCCCGGTCGGACGCATCGAACTCGGCTTTGCCAAGTACTTCTTCGATAACTTCCGGCCCGGTCAGTCCGATCCGCCCCAGTTCACTCATAATCACCACATCACATGCTACCGAGACAAATCCCATTCCGCCAAAACACCCGACCTTACTGCCAACCAGCGCAATCACCGGAATCTTTCCGCGGCAGCGCTGGATCTGCTCCATAATCTCCGCATGGGCCAGCAATCCGGCATTGGCCTCATGAAGCCGGACACCGCCGGTCTCAAACGAATAGAGAATAACCGGCCGGCGATTCTCACTACCGGAATATTTCTGTTCGTATTTCTCATAAAAATCAAGAGCAATATCAAACAGTCCGGCAATCTTGGCACCGCCGACTTCACCGACAGCACCACCGATAAACCTGCCTTCCTGCGAGATGATAAAAGCCGGATGGGTGCGGAACATCCCGACACCGGTCACAACCCCGTCATCAAATGAAACCGCTTCACCGAGCGCAGGCAGATGCGGACTCGTCATCCGGTCAGCCGGTCCGGCCAGTTCCCGGAAGGTATCCTGATCAGCCAGGCCAATTGCCCGTTCCCTGGCTCCGGCTTCATAAAAGCTGCTTCTCTGCAGATCTTTCCAGCTTCTCACAGAGTCTCACCTCCCCTTGCTTCCTGCAGCGCCTGCCCCAACCGCAGAGACACGATATAAGGGGTGGCGTTGTTGTCATTGATTTCAATTGTCAGGTTGCCCAGATTGTTACGGGTAACAAAACGCTCCAGTACGGTTTCCCAGATGTTATCATATCCGCGGACCGGGGTGCGGACCGTAGCAGTTACCGCTCCGTCCTGCTGTATCCGGTGCAATAAAACTTCCATATCACCGGAACCGACAACACCGGAATGAAACCACTCACCGGGAATACTTTCGCTGCCCTTTGTCTTATCAAACGTAAAATGTAATTCCTGTAAAGCCATGCCTTATCCCTCCTTAGTTACCAGTTTCTGAAGCGAGGCGGCGGATTGTACAACCCTCCTGACCAGTTCACGAGTTCCCGGACATTTTTAGCGGCCAGAAGATTGCGGTTTGCCAGCGTCAGATCAATGCCAAGGTCTTCCGGAGTTTTGACAATGCCCTTATAGCGCAGATCCTTTGTCTCATTTTCATCAGCAGAAAGCCCCAGTTCCGTATAACCGGCAACCGCCCGGATCGCTGCCATACGCTGTTCCAGAGAGGTACATTTATGCAGATAGGCAATACCTTCTTCTGTCAGAATATGGGTCAGGTCATCACCGTATATCATGACCGGCGGCAGATCCAGACCGGCATTCTCAGCCAGTTCCCAGGCGTCCAGCTTTTCAACAAAACCCGGTGCCCACTTCTCGCGGAAGGTCTCCTGAATCTGTACCACGAGCCGCTTACCCCGGGGCATGTTGCCGGTCAGCTGTGCCTGAATACCGTTTTCCTCACCGCAGCGCAGCCAGGCCGGTGAAGCATGCCGCCTGCCCCGCGGATCACAGCCCATATTAGGGGCGCCGCCGAAACCGGCCACCCGGGCAGCGGTCGCGGTGCTGCTGTTGCCGTATTTATCAATCTGCAGCGTGCCGCCGATAAACATATCCAGTGCGTAATGCCCGGCTACCTGGCCGAACGCACGGTTGCTTCTTAAGCTGCCGTCCGGACCGGTAAAAAAGATATCGGACCGGCTCCTGATGTACTCTTCCATCCCCAGTTCACCGCCAAAGCAGTGGATGGATTTCACCCAGCCGCTCTCAATCGCAGGAATCAGGGTCGGGTGCGGATTCAGAGCAAAGTAGGAACAGATCTCCCCTTTGAGCCCCAGCGATTCGCCGTAAGTCGGCAGCAGCAGTTCAATCGCCGCCGTATCAAAACCAATTCCGTGGTTCAGGCGCTGGATACCGTATTCTGCATAAATCCCCTTGATAGCCATCATTGCCCGCAGCACCTGTACGTCAGTTATCAGGGCCGGGTCACGGGTAAACAGCGGTTCCACATAAAACGGTTTCGGACTTTCAATCACAAAGTCCACCCAGTCACCGGGAATATCCACCCGCGGCAGCTGGTCTACGATCTCATTGACCTGGGCAATCACGATTCCTTGTTTGAACTTGGTTGCCTCGATCACTGCCGGTGTGTCTTCGGTATTAAATCCGGTATACAGATTGCCGTTGCGGTCAGCCTGATAAGCCGCTGTCAGCGCCACCCGCGGGGTCAGATCGATAAAATACCGGCCAAACAATTCCAGATACGTATGGATACTGCCGACACTTATCGTCCCTTCCCTGATCATCCGGGCCAGACGGTCAGCCTGCGGTCCGGAGAATGAAAAGTCAATTTTTTTGGCAATCCCTTTTTCAAATACATCCAGATGGCTGGGCAGGGTGATTGCACTCTGTACAATGTGCAAATCATGAACCCGGCCGGTGTCCACCCGGCACAGACAGTCCGATAAAAAATCCGCCTGTTTCTGGTTGTCACCTTCAACATTTACCATATCGAAGGGACGGATCACGGTCTCTAATAGACGCACGGCATTTTCTGCCTTTACGACCTTACCGATATCAACTAATGGGATAGCCGCCTGAATCCGGGCAATGCGGTCCCGGTTCAAAGTCTGCATATTGCTATTATTCATATGGTCACTTCCTTAGCGTTTTCCTTATTAAAAAGTTTCAATGCAGCTAACCGGCTCAGCCGCCAAACAACAACAGCATAAATCCGGCTGCTACCGCCGATCCGATTACTCCGGCCACATTTGGTCCCATCGCATGCATCAGCAAAAAGTTGGTCGGGTTGTATTGTTTGCCAACGGTCTGCGACACCCGGGCGGCCATCGGCACTGCCGATACTCCGGCTGAACCGATCAGCGGATTCACCTTGCCTCCGGTCAGCACATACATCAGTTTCCCCAGCAACACGCCGCCGGCTGTGGAAAATACAAATGCCATCAGTCCCAGGCCGACAATAGCCAGCGTCTGAACCCGTAAAAACTGTATGCCGTCAGCCGTTGCACCAACCGACACGCCCAGTAATATGGTGATAATATTAATCAGGGCGTTCTGAGCCGTATCGCTCAACCGGTCTACCACACCACTCTCACGAAACAGGTTTCCCAGCATCAGCAGTCCGATCAGCGGGGCCACCGACGGCAGCATCAGCACACAAATCGTAGCCACTGCAATCGGAAAAACAATTTTTTCGGTCTTTGTCACCACCCGCAGCTGCTCCATTTTAACCACACGTTCTTTTTGTGTTGTCAAAAGCTTCATTACCGGCGGCTGAATCAGCGGAATCAGTGCCATATAAGAATATGCGGCAACGGCGATCGGCCCCAGCAGTTCAGGGGCAATCCGGCTGGCCAGAAAAATCGCTGTCGGTCCGTCGGCACCGCCGATAATACCAATTGCAGCTGCCTGTTCCGGTGTAAACAGCCCGGTTAAATTCGCTACCATAAACGCAATATAGATACCCAGCTGGGCCGCCGCACCCAAAAACAGACTTTTCGGATTGGCAAGCAGCGGGCCAAAGTCGGTCATCGCGCCAATCCCCATAAAGATAAGGCAGGGGAATATCGAACTTTTCACTCCCATATAAATGATCCGCAATACTCCGGAGTCATACCAGTGAGTACCGGCAAGCGCCGTCAGCGCTGCAATGATCTCATTCTGATTCCCGCCTGCCTGAGCTGCGGCCAGGTTTTCCTGTGCCGCTGCAGTCGCATCATACATCAATCCGGCTGACGGCAGGTTTACCAGCAGCATCCCAAAAGATATGGGCAGCAGCAGCAATGGTTCGAATTTCCTGACAATTGCCATATACAGCAGTACAAAAGATACGAGAAGCATCGTTGCCTGCTGCCATGTCAAGGAGGCAAATCCTGATGTTTCCAACAGCTGCCTCAATACTTCCAGCACATTCATTGATATCTCCTCCCTTTAGCTGAGTACCACCAGTACATCATTGGTATCAACTGCCGCGCCTTTGCTCACCAGAATCTGTTTCACCATTCCGTTACGCGGAGCCACGATCTCATTTTCCATCTTCATTGCTTCCAGAATCACAAGCGTCTGCCCGGCCGTTACCTGCTGGCCGACCCCTACCTGGACTTCCCATATACTGCCCGGCATCGGACTCAGTACCTGCTCGTCGGTTCCCGTCTGCGGCTGTGCCGGAGCTGCTGAGTACGCTGCCTGTGGCTGTACCGGAGCCGTGGCATAAGCTGCCTGCGGCTGTGCCGGAGCCGTGGCATAAGCAGCCTGTGGCTGTACCGGGGCCGCTGCACAGGCTGCACCGTCAAGCAGATCTACATTCACTTCCATTTGTTTTCCATTGATTGAAACTAAATACCTCATAACCTTCCCTCCAGTTTTGTTTTATTTTAATTCCACCGAACGTATCAGTATCTGCTCGGGTCTTCTGCCCGTCTCCGCACATACACACGCCAATACCGCTGCCATTTCATCCGCATTAAACCCGGCAGGTTCCGTTACCGCCGGTGCTGCGGCGGCCGTCTGTTTCACCTCTGTCTCCTTTTTTGCCGACAGCATGGTTACCACCTTTGTCATACAAAGGATAAACAGCGCCAGCAGTGCCAGCTCCAGCATAACTACGCCCATACCGACTAATGAGATCAACAGGGATTCACCTGCCCCGATTGTCTGGCCAACCAGCATTCACTCACCTCCTCAGATAAATTGGTATTGCATTTATTTACCATTTCTGGTATAACTATACCAAAGAAAATTTATAACGTAAAATAACAATTATCACATTTTTTATAACAAATTTGTTATGATTAAAACAGGAGGTTGCCATGGACTTAATTCAGTTAAAATATTTTCATGTATTATCCGAACTGCAGCATATGACCCAGGCCGCCAACAGCCTGCACATTGCCCAGCCGGCCCTCAGCCGTACCCTGCGCAATCTGGAGCAGGAGCTGGGACTGCAGCTCTTTGACCGGGTTGGGAAGAACCTGTGTCTCAATGAAAACGGCCAGATACTTCAGCGTCATACCAGGGTTATCCTGCAGGAAGTCGAAGATGCCCTCAGAGAGCTGGCGGAACAGAAGGGACTGGTCAGCCAGCATGTCAGCCTGTCCATGTTTGCCGGCAGTAAACTGCTGCCTGACCTGATCCGCGGCTTCAAGCAGCGCTACCCCGATATCTCCCTGCAGATTATCCAGCAGGGCATTCCTGATGAAGCAGCCGGTAAATGTGATATTATGATTTTTTCTTCCATCACACCACCGTCCGATACCGGCAATACCATGACACTGATGGAGGAAGAGATCTGTCTGGCGCTGCCGGTCAGCAATCCGCTCAGCAACCGCCGGGAGATTTCCCTGGCCGATGCTGCCGGTGAACCGTTTATCTGCCTGCACAAAGGCAAGGGGCTGCGAACGGTTACCGATGAGTACTGCCGGATAGCCGGTTTTTCTCCCCACATCATTCTTGAAAGCGACAGTCCCGGCACTGTACGGGAACTGATTGCACTGGGCGTTGGCCTGGCTTTTATCCCAATGGTATCCTGGCAGGGCATGGACAAGGATCCGAATGTCAGGATTGTTAAAATCAGTGAGCCCAGATGCCGCCGTTATGTCAATATGACCTGGCGCAAAAGCGAGTATGTATCACGAGCTGCTGTTCTTATGCGTAAATACCTGATTGAATTTTTTTCGGATGCTTCCGGTTTATCCGAATAGTATAAAATCCGGCAAAAAAAGTGCTGCATCAGCGTACTTTCTAAAATTCATACAGACTTCTTCAGACATGAAAATACCCTCAAAAGAATGGAAACGAAATTTCATCTCTACTCTTTTGAGGGTATTTTTATGTGCTGGCTTAACCATCCGCTTATTCAACAATTCCGATTGTTGTATTACAATGTTTGTCCTGGTTTCAAACCATATCGAAAAATAACTAATTCCCCTTTTGCTCCAAATATATCTCACATACCGCTTCCAGTGCATTTGCTGCAGCCCACAGATTATAGCTGAACCATGTACTGCACGGCGTACCATCGCTGTATCGTTCGATCGTCAGACCATCACTGGGACACCATCGTTCTGACAGAATTCCATATCGGCCGAATCCGGTTTTTTCCGGATAAAGTTCCAGTGTCTGCATCAGCCAGGCAACCGAATCCTCTGCCCGGTCCAGGTGGTAGGTATCACCTGTAACTCCGGCCAGATAGCGGAGATCGGCATCAATAATCACTCCCATCGGATGTATGTGGGGATTGGATACTGAAGTCACCGAACCGCCGCAGGAATTCCATCCTTCCTTCAACGGCTCATACATCGGACGTGCCCGATAACCATACCGCCATAAATACTCATACTCAGCCCCCTGAACCAGGTACTGCAGAAACTCCTCTTCTTGCGTATACTCATACACCAGCCGGCAGCCACGGACAAAGGCCAGATTCCCCTCCTCGTCAACAGACTTCCGGGTATCCATTGGTGTACCATAGCAGTTGAGATCAGCAACTGCTTTCTGGTAAAAACGCAGCGCCTTCTTTGCCGCATCCAGATAGCGCTGATCCCCGGTAAACCTGAAAAGATAAGCCGCTGACGGTGCAAACCAGCAGCCGGCAAATCCATCCCAATCCGTCACCTTTCGTTCCGTACTGCTGTATGTATATCCAAAAGAGCCATCCTCCCGCTGCAGATCAATAACAGCATCCGTTACACAACGACACACATCCAGCCAGGTACATGGATAATCACCGCCAACACGCTCCAGAAAATCCATTGCTTTCAGGATATAGTGAACCGCACTTCCCAGTGTATAAGCACAATGAACATCTCCCGCATACTCCCACCAGCCGTAATTCCAGCTTGCTGCCCCCGGTTTTGGTTTGGCGTAATTGTAGAGCAGACCGGTCAGCGGATTAACCGCATGAAGGATGCGTTCAATAATGCCCTCTCCGGAACGGGCCTCCTGAAACGTTTCTTCCGTCACCACCCCGTCAACATACCGGCTTAATATAAGCGGATAAGCTAAAACTGCTCCGCCGGTCCAGCCGATCTCATTCACTTCCCGCCATGGTGCCATCAAAGGATAATCCGGGATCCGGCATTTACGGTTCGTATACTCCTTTGTCTCCCGACTCCAGTTAAAATTAACAAATGCATCCACCATAGCAGTGGCAGCTTCCTTGTAAGACTTATGAAAATCCGGACGCTCATGACGTTTTTCATATTCTGCCCGAATCATCTGATGAACCGTCAGCCGGCCATTACCTTCCAGCAGATAAAGAGTTCCTTTCGTTCTGGCTTTATATGCAAACTCAGCAGTCGGCGATTTAACAACTTTTTTATTCGTAAATGTCACCGGATCATTGGTATACCCCAGCGATATCCCAAAAGACGCGGGCAGTTCGGCAAACACTCCGTTATGAAGGTAATCACAGGATTCCGTCCCTTCATCCTCCCGATGTTCCCCCCGACAAATCTCATCCGCATATGGTTCCACCGAAAGCCCTGCCGCCCCCCGGGCAAAAGCCAGCGCCGAAACCGGGGCCGCCGCCCGGTCAGCCCGGAACTCCCACCGCGGGGAACTATACGGAAGCCACTGCCGGTTATAAGTCAGAAACGGAAATTCTCCGGGGGCCGCTTCCTTATCATTGTTATCACCAAAAATATTACAGGGAATCACATGAAAGTAATCATCTTCCCCCTCAACCGTGACTTTAAACCGCAGCTGGGTCGGATAAGTGGCTTCAAAAAACAAGGTATAATCATAATACCCCTCTTTATCCGCCGGTACCAGCTCACAGCCATAACAGGCCTCCTCTGTCACATAAGAAAACCCCTTTTCCGTAACCACCTCAGACGGAACCTCATACCATTCCCCATTACGGCTGAAACTAAACTCCCACCTTGTCCTGATATTCATGTCTGTCCTCCATCCTTATCAGCCCTTCAATCCTGTCGTCGCTATGCCTTCCACAAAATACTTCTGCGCCGCAAAAAACAATAAAATCAGCGGCAGAATTGAGACCAGCGCCATTGCCATCACCTGATTCCACTGAATATTGGAAGTCACATCAATACTAACCCGCAACGCCAGAGACAACGGAAACTTTGCCACCGTATTAATATAAATATTAGTATTAAAGAAATCATTCCAAGTCCATAAGAACTGAAATAACCCCGCCGAAAACAATGCCGGCTTCAAAAGCGGAAGCAAAATCTGTATCAAACACTGAAACGGCCCGCAGCCATCCATATAAGCCGACTCATCCAGATCCCGCGGTAATCCCCGAAAAAACTGCACCAGCATAAACACAAAAAACGGATAACAGCCCACAGCCGCCGGAGCAAAAAAAGTCATATAACTATCCAGCCAGCCCAGCTTATTAAACAAAGCATACCGGGGAATAATAATCACCGCATTCGGCAGCATCAGCGTAGCAATCAGTACCATAAACAACTGCTGGTTACCAGGAAAATCAAACCTCGCAAAACCATATGCAACAATACCACAAGAGAGCAGCGTCAGCAAAGTGGTAGGCACCACCAGCGCAAACGTATTAATAAAATACTTTGCATAAGTATAAGTCCCCGTCGTCTTCCACCCCTTCACAAAAGCCTCAATCCCCCAACTCTCCGGCAACAGACTAAGACTTCCAAAAATCTCATTATTGCTTTTAAAGCAGGCAAAAAACAGCCAGATCACCGGAAACAGCATCACCACACCAAAAATCCCCAGAAAGACATAGGAGAATACTTTTTTCATCATTCTATCACTCATCTCTGCCATCCCCCTAATTATCGTAATAAACCCACTTCTTAGAAGAAGCAAACAAGATCAGGGTCATTATCATAATAATAATAAACAGAATCCAGGAAGTCGCACAGGCATACCCCATCTTAAAATACTTAAACGCATCAATATACAACTTCATCCCCAGCACATAAGTCCCTTTATTCGGACCGCCATTCGTCACAACAAACGCCGAAGTAAAACTCTGCAGCGCCGTAATCAACTGCATAATAACATTAAAAAATGCAATCGAAGTAATCATCGGCAAAGTAATCTTAAAAAATATCCTGACCTTCGATGCCCCATCAATCCGAGCCGCCTCATAAAGCGATTGCGGAACCTGTTTAAGTGCCGACAAAAACAACACCATCGACGACCCAAACTGCCAGATCTCCAGCATACAAATCGTAGTCAGCGCCATAACCGGAGTCCCCAGCCACTTAACCGGCCCGATCCCCACAACACCCAGCAGGCTGTTAATAAACCCATCATTCATAAACAGCACCTTCCAAAGAATAGCCACCGCCACCGACCCGCTCAGCAGAGAAGGAATATAATAAACCGTCCGGATAAAATTAATCCCCTTCAGTTCCCGATTCAAAATCATAGCAATAACCAAAGCCAGAATCACCTTCCCCGGCACCGTAACAAACGTATATTTCAAAGTCACCGCCAAAGAATTCCAAAACTCCTTATCCCTGGTAAACAACCTGACATAATTATCCAGCCCCACAAACTCCGGCTTATGAAAAATATCATAATCAGTAAACGAATAAAACAACGAACTCAAAAAAGGATACAACTGAAACACCAAGAACCCAAATATCCAAACACAAACATACATAAACCCAATCTTATTCCGCTTCGTCCAACCGCCATGCCGCGCCTTAACCTTACCACCTGCATTCACCAAAACCATTCCTCCTGTCAACAAAAGACCGCCGCACCAACAACAAATAACCGCATGCACAACTCCCTTTTCAATCAAAACACAACACTCACATACCACCAAAACCAACCATCTTATAAAACAAGGTTTCACGTCTCTTGCTTTTAGTTTCTTGCTCTTTTCTTTTTGCTTTTTCTTTTTGCTTTTTGCTTTTCTCCCCAGCGGGAGCCAACATAGTAGCTGGGAGAACGTGGGGCGTTAGGTTTGGTTGGACCGGAATCTGTGACATTGAACGAAGTGGTGTTGGTTCTTAGGCTGCAGCAAGTGATTTTCAGCGGAGGAATTCTGTTCTCCAAAACTGAATTCCAGGGGCCC
>DAMAMW010000072.1:0-15464 GCA_032073745.1 Lachnospiraceae bacterium
ACGTAATTTGTTGTAAAGATGCAGTCGGTATGGATGCTAAAAAGTCGCTCAACAGAAGACCAAAAATATGATGCAAGGAGCGATGCCTGGTATTCACTGCAGTGCTTGCGGAGATACTGGCCATGAAAACGGAGCTGGCAAGTGGTTCACATTTAATAGTTTTTCACTAAATGGGCAGGTTTATAATTATCTTTCGGTTATTACATCTTCTGACAAATCAATGTTGTTGATGTTTAATTGTGAATATGATAAGCGGGCAAACTGGGATTTGATTTTCAAAAAAATAGCTGAGACACTGATGACAAACTAGAGGAGAGGAAAAATGAAGGCTGTGTATTTAACGGTAAAACCTTTTGAAAATATGATAATTATAGCCTGTAACATTCATGCCTTAGTAAATGATCATGCATCACTGGAGTTACGCGGAATTATCAATGAGGACGAAGCGATATTCATTAATAAAACCAAAGGCGAAATGAACATCACGGTTACAGCGGTTAATGATAGCGGAGACAAAGAAGATATTTTCCAGGGGCTGGCACAAAGTATTACTTTGGAAAAGGAAGGTGATCAATATCAAATTGCTCTTAAGGCAATTGCTTTTAGCAGTCTGATGGATGAAACAAAACACCTTAGAGTTTTTCAAGAGAAAGATACTACATATAAAGAGATGGTCAATTATTTGTTTTCGCTGTATAAAGGTTCAGATTTCTTATACATGGGAGAAAAAAATAAGCGGATTGATGAACTTCTGATTCAATATCAGGAAACCGATTGGGAACTACTGAAACGTTTGGCTTCCTGGCAAAATACGGTGCTGGTACCGGTTATGGTTAACGAGTCTGTTCGTGTGTATTGGGGGCTTCCGCAGGCGGGAACAGCAAATGATATCAAAGTGATTTCATATAGCCAGGTTTTTAATGGTAAATTTGCTGAAGTAATTGCTGAAACCAGAGAAATTTATAAGTTATGTGAAGCAGTTCTATTTCAGGGACAACAATGGGTAATATATAAAATTGATAGTGCTATAAAGGGCGGCGAGTTGATTCAGAGCTGTTATTTATGCCACAAGGAAAGTCTTAAGATGGCACGGTTTGAGAATGATAAAATTATTGGCCTGTCTGTCAGCGGACAGGTGGAGGATATTAAAGGAACAATGGTCCGGGTGTCGATAAAATCAGAAAACAGTAAATTGAACAACGCTAAAAAGTGGTTTTCTTTTGCATCTGTATATGCGTCAGTATCCGATGCAGGGTGGTATTGTATGCCTGAAAAGGGGGATGCTGTCAGAATCTATTTCCCTGACAATGTAGCCGAGTCTGCATATGCAGTTTCAGCCTATTATCAATCAGGTGACAACCAGTTGAGAACCAATCCCGATCATAAATCATTTAGAACTATTTATAATAAAGAGATTCTTATGACGCCTGACCGTATTTTATTGACGAATCATGACGGGACTTCGATAGAATTGAGTGATAAAAAGGGTATTAAATTAAAAAGTGATAAGGCTGTGTCAATACACTCAGAGGATAATATCTCTTTAAAAAGCAGTAAGGGGATAAAGGTTAAGGCTGATGATGGAATTATGATGGTTCAGGATCGCAATAGTATTGTTGTTCGTAATGGAATTCGTCAGAGTGGATTAACTGTAAGGTATAAGTAGAAACGACTTGGGATAATAAAGGATAAACCAGAGGAGACAGATTAATGGGATATACATATCGGCTAAATCCGGCAAGAAAACATAATGTTGATAAGCAGGTTTATAAACGCAGTCAGCTGGAGCAGATGACAACATTTCAGCTTCAGGAAATCTGTCGGAATGAGCGCCTGGCCTCTTCGTCAACAATTACTGATCGGGAAGGAATTATCCGCCTTATCATGCGTTTTCGTGGGAGGAAGGAATACCGGCAGATTGATTCTTACTGCGAACAGGGATTAGAGCGGATTCAGGATGTTCTAAATAAAATACCGCTTCAGATCATTGAGAGCGGCAAGATCGGTGCTCCGGCCAGCATTGTACTCTATCATGGTATGGCTATGGATGAGTTGGACGGATATCAGATTACATCTGTGGATCAGCCGTTATATGAAGGAAATCTGCTTTTGGTTGATGAAAGCCTGCAGGTGTATACATGCTGTTACATAAAGGAGGTTCAAGGGAATTATTGGATTTGCCGGGGCAAGGATACGGTGATTCGTGATTCAGAGAAACATCACTATGCGTTTCTTTATTTTCCATCTGAACGAAGTTCAGAATATATGTATGAGCAATATCACGATTTAGAGAGTCCTTACCCTGGGACCATTCGGGCGATTCGAATCCCTTTGCTGGAACTGAACGTAAGGGTGGCCAAGAAAACAGAACTTCCGCTTATTATTGATTTTGGCAGCAGCAATACAACTATGGGGATGTGTCTGTCGGATGGAAGCAGGAAAATAGCTGTTTGTGGTGAGGGACATGTGATACCCAGTGTCATTGGTGTTACCGGCGGGCAGCAGGGAGAATTACAGTATGTGTTTGACTATGATGCCATCATGCTGAGTCAGAACAACTACCATGATCAGGACGTGCCGGTATTTTATGATATCAAACGTTGGATTAGTGATCCGGATCGAATGGAGCGGGTATTTCTGCATAATGGGATTAAGGTGGAAATATGCCGTAAAGATATGCTGCAGGCATACTTTAACTATCTTATTGAGATGGCAAGAAAGCAGTTTAAGTGTGAGTTTGAGACGGTACAGATATTGGCTCCGGTGCGCCAGAAGGAGAAGTTCAAGGATCTGTTTGGTGATCTGATTTCGGGCGTGACGATAGATGCCAGCTTAGATGAAGGAATGGCGGTCTTATTCTCCAATGTGGACAAGCTGCTGTCGCGGGGGCAATATGAAACAAATCACTGGTACCGGGCACTGATTATTGACTGTGGAGGAGGAACTACCGATTTGACTTCCGGTCGTTTCCGTATCCAGAGTAACCGGGTATCCTATGCGATTGATTTGGAAACCAGTTACGAAAATGGAGACACAAATTTTGGCGGCAATAACCTTACATATCGTATTCTGCAGCTTATAAAAGTGGAGTTGTTCCGGGAACTTTACAGACTGGATCATATGGGGGCTGAAGCACCAGTTGATCATGATGATTGGGAAAAACAGTATAACATGTCAGAACAGATACTGCCAACACAATTCAGGCATTATGAGGACAAGGATAGAACAACTTACTTTTATATAAAGAATAACTATTATTACCTGTTTGATTTGGCAGAACAGGTGAAGAAGATGTTCTTCCAGCAGGGAGCCAGATACGAGCTGGCGGTTGGTACAGAAAAAGAGGATGATCTGTTTCTGGATAAATGGAAACTGTCTGTCATGCAAAACGACCGGATAAAACGTCTGGATAAGAAAGTCAGCATTCGCCTGTATCTATATCAGATGGAGGATATACTCCGGCCGGATATCTATCTTTTGATGGATCGTTTTTTGAAGAACAAGTTTATCAGTAATGATCTGAATTATGACATGATTAAACTGACTGGCCAATCCTGCCGGTCGCGGTTGTTTGAAGAGGCATTGAAAGAGTATGTTCCCGGTGTGCTGATCCAGAGAAACGACAGGAGAACCGATGGGACGGAACTGAAGATGTGCTGCCTGGAAGGGGCATTATCTTACTTCTTTAACCAGAAGCTTGGTTACATGAATGTCAGTGCACGATATGATGTGGGGGCACTGCCGTACGATATTATGGTATACACCCATGAGAATCAGCCGCAGACATTGATTCACAGCATGGACAGAGAAGGGCATATCGGATACATTTCCCGGTTTAAGGTGGGACGGCAGTTGGATATCCATCTGATGGATCGTTCCGGTATCCACCTGAAGACCTGTTACTTTAAGTGTAGTTTTGATGCGTTTCATCAAACTACCCAGGAGGAGATCGATCAGCAGTACGGAGGCAGCGTTATCCAGGATGAGACCGATACGATCCTTGAAGGGGAAATGAAGTTCTTTATCTGGGTGAACCGCCAGCGGTGGGGATTTACAGTGTTGCCTGTGTGTAGAGAGAATGATCTGCTTTATAAGGGCGAGGAGACGTTTTTTGATTTTGAGGATGATACATGGGAGAATAACTTCTTTGATGGGAGGAAATAGTGGATATGGATCGCCAGGAGCAGATGAAACAGATGATTCGGGAAGAGATTCATTCTATCAGTAGTCTGGAACAACGGGTAATACTGAAGGATCTGATGGAGGGGGTATTTTTGTCCCTGTTTGAAACAAATGAACGGATGTATAAGCAGTTAGAAGAACGGGTGATGAATGATCTGTCCTATGATGTAAACCAGTATCTTATCAAGACTGGATTGGTAGAACGGAAATTCCTCGATCCTACGCATCATTTTATGACGGTGATGCACGAACAGGATTTAGTCAAAGGTGACGTTACGATAAAAGAGATCAGAAAAGTTATTGCCGAAACCGGCAAGTGCCTTTTGGGAACCGTATTCTTAAAATGTGATTATCGGGATATCCGAACGATTTTGAATAACCGAAATCGGTTGTCCGGTACCATACAGGCCGGTCAGAACTACAAAGTTACCATAACCTTGGGACAAAATAGCAGCTATTTAGACCAGATCGAGCAGTTATACCATTTGTTTGTAAAGAACGGAATCCCCTGGCAGACAGTCAATTGTCCATATCTATTCAAGCTGGTTGATGTGTATGCGACTGATATTCCGGGAGATTGTGATGATAAAGCTGTTTTAGAGTCATTCAATGTAAATCTGGGCGGTTATACTTCCTCCATTTGTTATGATATGGTTCCCATCTGGAATGTATGGCACTTGCGTTTAGGCAGCATCGGTTTTCCGGTTGCCTGCAAAGACCATAAAAACTATGAGCATGAGATTTCAATTGCCGAGTATGGAGATGAATATGTGTATCTGGTGGACAGCAAAAAGGGAATTCACAGTATCCGGAGAAATGAACAGAAAATATTTCTGATCAGTCCCGAGGAAAAATCTCGGGAATGGGATATCTATAGCATCCGCACCGGCAGTGAGGGCCGTACAGCAAAGTATACATATCCGGTTATGGAAAATATGCGCCTGGATGGATTTGCGGAGCGATATCAACGAAAAGCCGGTATAGTGGTCAAGACGAAAATGGAGCTGGAACGTTATATCCGGGGGTTTGGTCTGGATGATTACCTGCAGTACCAGGAATGTAAGGTGATTGAGAATCCGGATACACCGCTGGAAACCTATTCCATGAACTTTTTTCTAAAAGATGAAATCCGGGAGGATAAGAGAAATAAACGCTTACTGTTGATCTTCCGGCCCGACAATGTTACTCCTTATCTGTGGTTGTTACGTGATTTAATGAGCTTTATTGTTTCAGAGGTACAGGAGTTGTATCCGGAGTATGAGTGTGTAGGAGAGTTGGAATGAACTACTTATGGGAGGTATTGGTACAGGCCAGAAATGAGGCGGTGGCGGAGGAATCGCTGCGCTTTACGATACCAAAAGTCTTTAGTGCCTATATAGAGGTATCCAATGTGTTTATCAACCAGGGAAATCTGGGGCGTGAACAATGTATTGAAATTAATCCGTACTACCGGTTTTATGAGATATTTAAGGACCTTTACCAACCGGATTATAACGAGGGCGAGGATCTGCGGGCCAGTTTGGCTAATCTGATTCTTCATCAGCTGGCCGGTAATGATGTTCTGTCAGGCATGACCAGAGAGGAATACCATAAGGCCTTGCTTTTGCAGGATATTCTGGCCGGGAAGAATGGCTGGCTGGGACAAAATGCCATTGCTTTGTTTGATATTACGGAACAGCAGGTGATTCTAAGCGGGATGTTAAGGCAATATCTGACCGGCTGCTCCATTGATTTATTCCGCGAGATGATGACGGCATTGATTCCTGATAATATTATTTACCATAATAATGAAAACACGAATGAGGTGCTTGTTTATATAGGACAAAAAAAGACAGAGCTGCTGGAGAGAAAACTGCAGTTTCTGATTGCGGATTTTCTTGACTTAAGTGGAGTTGTGGATATCTATTATGAATATCATTTTGGGATTATTGGCATAGGTGAGACCATGACGATTGGTGAAATTGCGTTATGTTGACAAGGAGGGGCATCATGTTTCGATATGAATATCCGGTGTTTAAGGATAAGCAACTATTAAAGGCAGAAATGTTAGAGCTTTTGAGAGATTACCCAAAACAGTGTACAGCGTTATTGTTTCAGGGATATGGCAATGGCATCGTTAATGGCTGTGAACTGACCTGGAATGATGGCTGGCTGACAGTAAATAGTGGTGTGATTCACTGGAATGGGAATCTCTATTTTATGGATCAGCCGTATAAGGTCGAGTGCCGGGCAGAGGATCAGCAGCGTTATCTGGTAGTGCGGTTCCAACAGGAAAAGAAACAAATGAATAAAGTATCCGGGGAAACAAGCATATACTTAAGAAGAGAGCCTGTACGAACGCAGGATGAGATGGAATTGTGCCGGTTCCGGCTGCAGGAGGGGTCTCGGTTGCGGAGTGTGTATAAGGATTTTCGGGATTATTCTACTGAGTATGATACGATTAATACAATTCATGCTCCATATGCCAGTACGAGAGGAACTACGATGAATCCAAACATCCTCATGCAGTATGCAGGGGAGATGATGGAAAACGGATTATCGGATGCTTTTGATATCAGTTTTGTGATAAATCTTTTATCTAATGACGGTCGAGTAAGTCGAATGGTTATAAAGCAATATGTGATGGTTAAAGGGGGACGGAATACCAGCGCTGACGGAAACGAAGAGCTATACCAGGAGTTGTTAAGAGGATTGTCCAGTCGGAAAAGCCAAGGTATAGATAGTGGTCATGATAGTACGATACAGAAGAAGGTACTGTTAGTTTAAGTCCGCATGAGTTATGGATCCATAAGAGTGAAGAAAGAGGCGGAAGCATCAATGAACATATCCTGGCAGTTAGAATAAGTATCATTTAAAGACAATTTGTAGTATTTAGTAGACATTTATAAATGTAGCGAGAAGAACCATTAAAATCAATGGGTTTAGCGATTTAACAGTTGCTTATTATATTTAATAATACTAGGAGAATTATATGGTAAAGGAATGGCTTGAGGAAAAATTATTGCATTTGCATGGAAATAGCTTTGAACTGATTTCCAGCTATCAAGATTACAATGGCATAAATAAAACAGAGAAATATGTGTTAAGAGGAACTATTTTAAAATGTAATAAAGGGAGTTCATATTCGGTTTTAGATATGTCTAGTGATCACGGTGTGGAGCCAGCTGTAGCGCTTATGTCAGATTGTAATACTAGTTCAAATATATATAATTTTGGTACATGTGAATGTTGTATAGATTCTTGTAATAAACAGTGTAAACCTATTTTAAATAATATGTGGTTGCAGAATGGAAATAAAATATTAAAAATTTGGAATGAGAACACTCAGCAATATGAAGATGTTATAAAGGATTCGGCAGTTTTACCTTGTTATAATGGGGGAATAATATCGGTTGTTGAGGTCCCTATAATAACATCAAATACAATAAAGTTGTTATTGTGTAATTCTCTGAAGCGATTTAAGCAGAGGCTTACTAGTGGAGGTTCTGTTCCTGAGGCAGTGACCATAGCAACTATTGAAGACAATGAAATACCAAAAGGTAGTATGGGTGATTACTCATTTAGTACATATTCTTCTAATGTCAGCGTTAATGATGTACTTGAAACTGTAATGGAATATGTAGAGGCAGGGGGAGATTTTTACGGTGTATTCATTGCACTACAGTGGCTGCTTGCGCTGACAAAAGATGCACCTGACGAGATTACAAATTACTTGCGAGAGATAGGGGAAATTGACAATGATGAAAAAGTTGGCGAGTTAATTCTGGATCCTAATGATATAACTTGGGTTTCGTTATATAAATATACATTGTTTTCTGTGGGGCTTGGAGCTCTTGCTTTGGCAGATTTAAATTGGCCTAAATACATGAGAGACAATAAAGTATTAGCCGGCAAAGTTGGTGATGTTATAATACCGATGGGCGATAGTGTTAAAGAAGGGGAAACAAGATTAATTAAGGATATGAGCTTTTCAATGATTATAGAAAATGGTGGTGGTTTTACAGGCTATGAGTTTTTGCATGGTACAAATGGCCATGTAGGTCATTTTCAGGTTAATGGGTACATTCAAAGAAATAGTGAAGGTGTGACATATACAATTGCATATACATGGAATGATATCATTGATCCTAATTTTATTTACTCGGACGATATAGCAAGAAATGATGTGGCCAATTTTATAGGTGACCCCAAAGCTTATGTTATTCGGATAAAATGGCATGATGTAACAACTATAAAAACCAAAAGAGGAGGAGTTACTAAATCAGGATGGTTAAAAAATTGGTCAAAAGATTGGGTAAAGGATGCGCCAGAAGAAGTAAGAAAAACTTATTATGATATTGATTATGAACAAGTCTATAATGAGAAAATAAAAGGATTGGCATGGTCAGATGTATTAAATAATATTAAAGAAGAATATAAGGAATATTATAATTAGACATTTGATAATGTAAATTGAAGAGTGTATTAAGTCGTGGTTTTAGAATAGGAGATTGTTATGAACAATTTTAAAAGAATATTTATAAGTCACAGAAAAAAAATGTTCTTTGTTATAATCAGTGTCCCCGTTGTGATTTTTATTATGATTTTTTTATATAATAATTTTTATAGACCAGTTAGGTTGAGCGACCCATCTAAACGTAAACCTTCTGGTTTTATATATAGTGATGAAAATAATTTGATTAAATCTTATTCATCGTTCTTTTTGAAAAATCATTCCACAACAGATCAAAAAGTTACTTTTGTAGTGTATCAGAGTGATGTATTTATAGAAGAGGCTGTCTTGTTTGATATTGATTCAGTAGAGTTTGTTGATGAATGTGATGCATTTATAAAAGAACAGATCCTATCTATACCTGCTGGAGAGAGTGTGTGTGTTGTTGTTATTGCTACAGCTAAAGACAGTACAATAGCAAAACCGACAAGATCTGGTGCGAATGTAAAGATTGTTAGAATAGATTAACAAGAATAAAATCGAGTTGAGAAGAGATCAAGACCTGTTAAAGTGATTATCCAGTCGGAAACGCCAGGGTAATGGCAGTGGTCATAATAGTGTTATACAAAAGACGGGCTTGTTGGTGTAAGTCAGCATGAGTCATGGAGGTTAATGTGAAATATTTTGAGGTTGTGAAAAAACCAAAGATTCAGAGAGCTCCAACGCTCAAGAATTGGTATGGTAGTTTTGATGTTAGAGATATAAGTTTATTGAATTATTATAAATTGCCTGAACGACATTTATTCGTTGTTGATAAAAAGGAACAGCAGCTTTTTACTGACTTTGTTACATTTCCATTCTTGCTAATTTCACCATTAGTGTTGGATGTTATAAAGATGTATGGAGACTTTGCAATAACCAGAGAAATAATTTTATTAGATGGAGTTAGCGGAGAATCACAAATGTATTTCCTGCCCATATTTCAAGAAACCGATAAGATTCAAATACATTATCGCGAATTTCAAGATGGATTGTGTAGTAATATGAAAGACCCGGTATCAAAAAAAACATACAAACTCGATAGAAATATATTTTGGATTCAAGATTCTTTGACACGACATACAATAATATCTTTGGATTTTGCGGAGAGTTTACTAAGAAGAAATGTAACAGGACTGGAATTAAAAGAAGTTATTTTAAGTCAAAAGATTGGAGAGAAGAAAAAATGAGAGAAGAAAAAATAGTTATTCATCCAATGGAATATCTTGAATTATTATCATTTAAGAGCGAAAAGCAAGTAAACAATCATGCATGGCTAACATTCACTGGTCAAATACCATTCGAGAAGAAACAAGAGTGTATTGACTACGGAAGGAAACAGACATGGGTTCAAGTTCTTGCTATCAGTGATACTCATGAGTACCCTCTATTTCACGGAGTGATTGTCAGTTTGCGGATGAAAGTTGAAAATCAGACATGTATCGTTGAAGTGGATGTTCAATCTGGATCATCGTTAATGGATGAAAAAATACATACGAGAAGTTTTCAAAATCCAGAGTTAAACTACCAGCAACTTCTTAAAGCTTGCGGAAATGGATATAAACAATACGATTTTATCATGATAGATGGAAAGAATAAAAAGATAAACCAGTTTGTAATGCAGTATCAGGAGACGGACTGGCAATTCATTAAACGTATGGCTGCCAGAACTAATTCTGTAGTAGTTCCTGAATACAAAACCGGAGGCACTAAATTTTATTTTGGATTGCCTAATCGACATGATCAAGTGATTGACAATACCTGTGAATATACTGTAATAAGTGATGCGCAAGAGTATAATCAAAAAAGAGCTCTGGGTTTATCCGTAGAACAGGAGGATATGGTATCTTATGTTTGGGAGAATCGAGAAATCTTTGAGCTTGGACAACATAAAGTGCTGGAGGGGAAAGAACGGTATATTTATAAAATATCTACGATATTAAGAGGCAATGAATTATACCATACATACTATATGAGGACAAGAGTAGGCGTATGTGAACCTTACCAGCTAAATCAACGTTTAGCCGGCATATCTCTTTTTGGAAATGTTTTAAAAGTGCAGCATGAGCAAGTACAGATAAGTATTAACGATGATGAGAATGCTTCATTATCGGGTGTACGCTGGTTTTCTTATGCAACAATATATTCATCTGAAGATGGAACTGGTTGGTATTGTATGCCAGAACAAGGGGATCGTATTAGGCTTTATTTTCCATCAAGTAGTGAGGGGGAAGCCTATGCTGAAGCAGCATATCATGAGAGTGATGCTACATTACGGCAAGATCCGGTGGTGAAATTTTGGCGTAACAAAGATGGTAAAGAGGTACAGATGTCTCCCGAACATATTTTGATAACAAATAATGATGGTTCATATATTGAGATGAATGATAATGGTATCGAAATAAGAAGTGAGGGTTCCGTGTCGCTTCGCGCTAAGAAATCCCTGACAATTACCAGTTCTAATGATGCAATTGAACTCAACGCTATTAAAAAAATTTCTCTTAAACAGGGAGATACAGAGATAAATCTTGGTGGTGATCTCACTATGCGGGGAGCCAGAATTAAGTTATAAGGATAAAGGAGGCTGTTAATATGATAGTGAATATGGCTGGAGATTTATATTTAGAAACAGATATACCAATGATAAATTGTGAGAATCTGTCCGTAACATGGAAACCACAGGAACACGCATATATTGAATTGGATGGATACGTAGATCCGGATTTCGCTTACAAATCTACTTCCTTATATGGGAGTAAAATAAAGTTATGGTTGAAAGAGGAGAATCGTGAGCAAGTATTGTTCTTTGGTCTTTTATCAAAAATAACTGAGACTGTTCAGGCAGGAATGATAAAAGTATTTATTTCTGGTGTGTCAGCATCTTCTCTTCTGGAAAGCCAAAAACACAGCAGATCATTTCAGAATATTAGTAGCACTTTTTACGACATAATTAGTCTGGTAACTGCTCAAGCAGGAGGCCAAGTTATATGTGCATCAGACAATTCCAAAGAAATTGGCAGACCAATGATTCAGTATAATGAAACCGATTGGGATTTTTTCAAGCGAATATCCAGTCATCTTAATGTACCTATTATTCCAGATATAGAAACCGGTAACCCATGCTTCTGGGTTGGTATGTGCAATGGCTCCGTTATTTCTGATTTTATGGATACATCGTATAATGTTTTCGTAGATAATGCTGCGGTTATTTATCAAGTGAAAGATTCGAGGAATTTCAAGTTAGGTGATCACACTATGTTTTTAGGCCATGATGTTGTTATTATAGAAAAAAAGATTGATTATCATAATGGTCATCTTGATTTTTATTATCTCTTAGCAGATGAACATACTTTGAAAGTAAATATACAATACCTGAATGAACTGGCTGGAACGAGTATATCAGGCGTGGTTAGAAATGGAAAGGGCGAGTCTGTCAGTATCTCTTTTGATATTGATCAAGGCTGTGATACCGGTGAATATTTTTATGATTGGCGTCCAAATTCAGGAAATGCAATCTACGCAGTTCCAGAGACTGGTTCTTCAGTATCATTGTATTTTCCAAACCATGATGAAAGAACTGGATTAGCTGTGCATTGTGTACATAAAACCGAGACAAAAGCATACGGTAAAGCCGATTTTGAATGTAGACAATTTAATATTTTGAACAGCAACTCTATAGAACTTAATAAAAATCGTGTTGAATTTGCGAGGGGTGGAAATCATTCTGTTGTTATATCAGATCAGGAGATGGAAACAAATACAGGTCAGAATCTTGATATATCAGCTTCAGGTAAAATAAAATTTCGTGCAAAGACAATCAGCATTAGTTCACCAGATGAGCTTGTTATATATAAGGGATAACAAATGGAAGCGGAGGTTGTAGGGTGGATCGTAATTGTGTACTAAAGGAGTATACGGAAGAATTTAGGCAAAAAAGAATAAATGATATTGCTGATAGGCTGGCAGCACAATCTGAAAAGATGGGGACTTCTCTTGCTGTCAAATTGGATGAGTTAATTGAAGATCAATATGATCTACGAAAAACTGAAGATCAGGATAAAATTCAGTTTTTATTTATATTCCGGTTGCTAACTAGTAATTATACCGAAAGTTATGAACTTGCTCTTGGGTTTTGTAATTCGCTGATGTATTTAGATGATAATTTAAGCTTTGTGTATTGGTACCCAAATTCAGTATTTGAGAATGTGAATGCGGACTTGCAACAACTTCAAAAGTTTGTTAAAAATAAATTTATTAGAATGGAAAAACATGAACTGTTTTATTTAAAACAGTTATTGTTAAATGATTCTTGGTTGGCATTTCAAAAAGTAATTAAACAGGTAATGAGTGAGCTTGTAAATAATATAAACTTTGATCCGAGAATATTTAACGAAAGAATAAACATCGTATGTGGCGATTATATGGGAGCTGCTGAGAGTTTTTGTTATATAGATAGAAACAAAAAGACGGTTGAGATAATGAAATGGTGACTTTTGTTTTATGGGTAGATAATGTATTTCAAAGGAGAGTATTATGGGCAAAAAGCAGGGATCTGTACGATTAAGTTATGAAATAAATGGGAAAGGTCAAAAAACCTATTTAAGAGCTACTAATTGGAAAGTGTTTGATAACAAGCTTTCACAGGAAAATGTTCAACTTACTCCTAAATTTGATAATCAAATTGAAAAAATGTACGGTAGTATGACAACGATGAACGGTGCCAGTGATAATAATGCATTAATGGTTAAAGCTCTTGGAAGTGAAAGCAGGTCAAATGTAATCAATGTGCGAAGAGATGCTTCCACGGGTGCTTTTATGTTTAATTACCCGAATAACTTAGGAAATGGATTTACTAATGATTCTTATTTATATGCTACAAGTACAAGATCAACAAAGGTAAAAGGTGAAAGTAGTACTGATAAAGTTGTGTTGGGATCACCAGCTTATATGAGAGAACTAGAAGAACATTTATCTGATGTTCGAAAAAAAAATTGGTGGGTATTAAATGGTGAGAAATTAGTTTTTGATGCGGGAATTACCAAAATTATGAATGATGTGAATAACTATGGTGATACTGATGGCATTTCTGATAATTACTGGACTACTTTGTGTGAAAAGTTAAACTTGTTAATAAATCAATATGGAGAAGTTCCATATAAAGAACTCCACTATTTTAGAAATAAGCTCAACCGCTCCCCTAAAACGCGAGATGAGATGGTAACAAAAATAAACAATTCTAGTGACGGTGAAAAGTGGAAATTATTAGAAATTGAAGAATCAATTTTTCATATGTTTGGTGAGGAAGGAGAGTTTAATTTGAAGTTTATATCAGCGGATGGGATGTTTGAAGCAGTATATAATAGGGCGGGTACACTGTTGACGGAATCAAATGACCCTGTTAATATGGGGACATATAATTATTCCCATCCCAAAAAAAATAAAACTGGTCATGGCATGTTTGATGTAGCACCATATATATTGTACGGAAATGTTGAAGGAGTACCAGCAGCAAGTGGTGAATTTGAAAATAAGACTAGATTTTATAATAATCCTCAAGCAGTAGCAAAATATGAAGAATATAAAAATAAGATAAATTAGTTAAAACGGAGGTAATTACTTTGGTCAAGAGCAAATGTTTTTATATAATTCTTTTACTTAGTTTGCTAATTTGGTTACCTGTTTTAAACGCAGAGATTATTTGCTATTATAATTCTCCCGTGTTGATACTTATGCTTTTGGCATATTTCACATCACCAACTGTTGCAATTATAAATATCTTAGGATCAGGTCTGTTAACATATTTTAAGAAGGTAAGTATTATAATTGGTTTCTTTTTAATTGTTGTTAATCTATTATATTTGTTTATTGGAAAGGCAACTTTGGATTTTATGATGTTTATAACTTAAAGATTATTTAAAATAAGAGAATTGGGGAATAAGATATATGGATTATTTTGATGAAGAAATAATTGAGTCAAAGAAACAGCGGAGACGGGAGCAGTACACGACTTTAGATACAGGTGTTTATGTCGATGACGAATTAATCACATTTTCACTCAGGGATATACCAGAAACTGATAATGAAATCTATATACCAGATCAGTTTGTTGATATGCCAGTTGAAATTAAAAATATGAAATATCCATCTAAAGAAGCTCCGGAATGGATCGTGACAAGCCTTGATACAACAGTTAACTTTTGCTTTAATGTTTTACCTATTTCATTGGAAGCAGATAGCATTAGGGTGCTTGGGAATCAGTTTGAATCAGCAATCAAAAGTATAAATCCTGCAATAAAAACGAAAACGATTGACAAAACCAAAACGGAATATGGTTATGATATATATGGGTTTGAATATGTTGGTTTTACGTTAGATGGACAAAGCTATAATCAAGTGTTCGTGATACGATTCAAAAATCATGTAATTCACAGTGTATTTAATTGCGCCGTTAATGAAAAAGAAGAATGGACAAAGGTAGCCGACCTATGTATATATTCTATTAGAGATAAGAAAGATTAACATTTACAACTGAGAAAGATAAGGAGAAAGATAAAAATGTCAGCGTTTAATGTATATGATGATTCCGATTTCTTATGGCCATCTTCAGATAACGAAACCAAGAAGGGTTGACAGTGCAGTTCTTGTATGTCAATATGGTGGGATAATAACGGTTGAAGAGGTTGCAGCTAGTCATAATGTTAAGGTGATAATTATATTAGTTGGGCAGATGAATCTTCAAATCATAATGCTTTTAAAGTAAGCGCCTAAATATTGGGTGGGTAGTCAAAGAACCATTTCCCATTCATAATGG
>DAMAMW010000073.1:0-15217 GCA_032073745.1 Lachnospiraceae bacterium
GGAGCTTCCTGTATAATTCAAATATAGGGATATCCAAGAAAGAAGGTTGAGAGAAAAAATACCTCAGTGTAAAATAAGATTACTGACTTCGACGGTTAGTAAAAAAATCTTATTGAACAGAGAGGTATCTAAAATGAATTATAACACACAAAACGCAAAAATCGCATCGATTACGGAAAAAACTTTAATTATTGGAATTGATGTTGGAAGTGAAACTCACTATGCAAGAGCATTTGACTGGCGTAATTATGAGTACTCCAGGAAGCCGTTAGCGTTCAGCAATAATGAGGCTGGCTTTATGGAATTCAAGGCGTGGATGGAAGATATCGCAGAAAAGAATGGGAAAAATGTTGTGATTCCCGGCATGGAGCCAACTGGTCACTATTGGTTTGCCTTGGGATCATACCTGCAGGACAACGGAATGAAACCCGTACATGTGAATCCCCATCATGTCAAGAAATCCAAGGAGATGGATGACAACAATCCAAGTAAAAATGACCGTAAGGATCCCAAAACAATTGCGGCGCTGGTAAATGAAGGAAGATTTTCCTATCCATATATACCAACGGGAATTCATGCAGAAATCAGAAGTTTATCTAATCTTCGATTTCAAACACAGGAAGAGATCACCCGGATCAAGAACCGGATTGCCAGATGGTTCAGTATCTATTTCCCCGAATACAAAGACGTTTATAGGGATTTAGAAGCTGCGAGTGGCATGATGATTCTGAAGACGGCATCGCTGCCGGTCGATATCAAAAAGCTTGGTGTGGAAGGTGTGAATAAAATCTGGCGGGAAGCAAAGCTGAGAGGCGCCGGCTTAAAGAGGGCGAAGACCCTGGTAGCGGCGGCAGAGCATAGCGTAGGAAGCCAGGAGGCACCGGACAGTGCAAGAATGGAATTGAAAAATCTGTTGAATGACTATGAATTATATCATGCAAGGCTGGAGGAGATTCTGCAAAAAATACAGGAAAAGCTTGCGGAAATTCCATATATAGATAAGCTGTTAGGGATAAAAGGGGTCGGTCTGATTACGGTGGGCGGATTTATAGCAGAAGTAGGTGACATTAGTCGCTTTGATAATCCGAAGCAGCTGCAGAAACTGGCAGGATATGCGATAGTAAAGAGCAGTTCCGGTAAACATGAGGGCGAAAGCCACATCAGTTACCGGGGCAGGAAGCGATTGCGGTATGTCCTTTATGAAGCAGCGATATCATTGATCGGAAAGAATGCGGAGTTCAAGGAAATTCATAACTACTACCAAACCAGAAGTGGGAATCCATTAAAAAAGATGCAGTCAGTGGTAGCGGTTGCATGTAAGGTATTAAGAGTATTCTACGCCATTTTGACCAAAGGCGTGGATTATGATGGGGCGAAGCTGATGAGCGATATAAGAAGAGCAGAGCTAAAAGCAGCATAGAAAAGTAGTCCCACAATTACCAATCTATCGCGGTTGAACTGAGTTTTTAGAATCCCCAAGGATTGAAAACTGAATTCAGCCACGATGGGTGGGTGAGAGAAAAAGAAGCAGAATACGACAGGAAAACGTCCACAGAATAAGTGCTGTCATAGGAAGCGAGCTGGGTAAGCAGCGGGTCAGTAAGCATTAAATTACAAAGAATGAGCCAGTAGTCGGCAGGAATAATTTCCATAGGGCAAGACCCTGACAAGGAGCTAAGCTGACACCCTGGTTATGGATAGGCGGAACGAAGGAAGTTAGGGCCCATGCAGAAATGGATGGAGATCCTGGTAGACACGGGAGGTGCGCTGCCGTAGGAGGATGGGTATACAAAAGGCCATGTAGAACGAAAAGCAATGACGTTTTACTTCGTGTACCTAAAACCACTATTCTCGTACTTGATATAGAGAGATATCCATGGCAATGGCTCATTCATCTGAGATATATAATAAAAAAATCCTTTATTTTAAAGGAAAAAAGACTTGACTAAATAGGGAGGTAAGAAAAATGAAGTATGAAGAATTATCAAAGAGCATTTTGATGTTTGTGGGTGGGAAAAATAATATTGCCCATTTGACAAACTGCGCAACAAGGCTTCGCTTTAATCTGAAGGATCATAAGAAGGCCGATATACCTGCTTTGAAAAAAGTTGAAGGTGTGGTAGATGTTTTGGAAAAGGGCGGGCAGTTACAATTAATCATAGGAACAGATGTTGCCAATGTCTGTGCTGCGATTAAGAAAATTGCCGGATTAACGGATGATAACCAATCAGCCGGTCAGGACAATAAAAAAATATTAGATAAAATACTGGATACTGTGGCAGGTATATTCACACCAATACTGCCGGCAATAACAGGTGCCGGTATGTTAAAGGCATTCTTGATTATTTTCAGTATGATTGGGGTAATCAGCAGTGACTCACAAACATATGCCGCGTTAGAATTTATCAGCGATGCCGCCTTTTATTTTCTTCCGGTCATGCTTGCATATACCTCGGCTGTTAAATTTCAATGTAACCCGTTTGTGGCCATTTCAATTGCCGGAGTCCTGCTTCATCCAAGCTTTTCCGGAATTGTGGCGGCAGGGGAAAATTTTTCGATGTTTGGTCTGCCGGTAGCTCTTAACAGCTATTCATCTTCTGTATTGCCAATCATTCTGGTGGTGTGGTTTATGTCCTATGTACAGAAGTTTTTTGATAAGATTTCGCCTAAGTTTATTAAGTTCTTCTCTGTGCCTTTGATGACATTGCTTGTTACCGCACCTGTGGCGTTGATACTGATTGCACCATTAGGCGGTTTTGTCGGTACCGGACTTGCAGCTGTCATTGAATGGCTGGATGGGGTGGCCAGCTGGATTGTGCCGACTGTAATTGGTGCAACATTCCCGCTTTTGGTTATGACCGGTATGCATTACAGCCTGTTACCGGTATCACTCAATCAGCTGGCTTTGACAGGCACCGAAACTGTATTTGCTGCAGGAGCATTGGCACCTAACATTGGTCAGGGCGCTGCTGCACTTTGTGTTGGCTTGAAAGCTAAAAACAAGAAATTAAAGAGTATTGGTTACTCGGCAGGTCTGACAGCGATTATGGGTATAACGGAACCGGCCATGTATGGTGTTAATATAAAATTGAAAAAACCTTTTATTGCTGTGTTGATCGGCGGTGCAGCCGGTGGATTTTATGCCGGGATTACAGGGATCCACACAGAGGCTTTGATAACACCCGGATTGACAACACTTTTAACATATGCCAGCGTTGGGTCGAGAAATATTATCAACGCAGTTATTACGGTGGTAATCAGTTTCGTTGTTACTTTTACCCTGACCTGGATTCTGGGTTTTGAGGAGGAAGAAGACAATAGCGGACAAAATGAAGAGTCGGCTGATAATAGGGCTGTTGCAGCTGATTCTACCGGAAGCTCAATTAAAAAAACAATCATTGCTTCTCCTTTGTCAGGAAAGACAATGCCTTTGAAGGATGTTAACGATGCGGCATTTTCCAGTGAGGCATTGGGAAAAGGTGTGGCTGTTTATCCGAATGAGGGAAGAGTATATGCCCCGGTTGATGGCACCGTAGCGATGGTTTTTGATACAAAGCATGCTTTGGGTCTGGTTAGTGATGATGGTGTTGAGGTGTTAATCCATGTTGGCTTGGATACTGTCAGATTAGAAGGCAAAGGGTTCACTTCATTGGTTGAAGCCGGAGCTAAGGTGAAAAAGGGTGACTTGCTGCTGGAATTTGATCAGCAGGCAATGGAAGCGGAAGGCTATGATATGATAACGCCGGTAATTATCAGCAATACTGCTCAATTCATGGAGGTTTTAAGTATTGAGACAAAAGATATCAAAGCCGGGGAAGATGTAGTGACAATTATTTATTAAAATTTCAGGAGGATAGAACAATGAAGAAGATTTCGATTTTATTATTATGTATGGGTTTGGGTTTAATGGGGTGTTCCGCAAAAGATTCACAGGCAGCAGTGCAGGAAACCGCTCCATCATCTGATACGGTAACGATTTATTTTGCCCGTCATGGCAAGACCATGTTAAATACGGTTGGCCGCTCTCAGGGATGGATTGATGCTCCGCTGACACCGGTTGGTGTAGAAGTTGCTGAAAATCTGGGGAAGGGATTATCAGATGTGGTTTTTGACAAAGCTTACAGCAGTGACAGCGGCAGAGCGATTGAGACGGCGGAACTGATACTGAATAACAATGGACAGAGCAATATGGAGATTATTCGGGATCAACGTTTCAGGGAGTATAATTTTGGTACTTTTGAAGGTATGATGAATGATGAGATGATGGAAACAGTAGTTGCAACCGTAGGACTTACCCTGGATGATTACTATAAGTACATGGAAGATGAGGGGTTTGTTCCGGGATGTGAATTATTTGCTGATGCGGTTGCTGAATTGGATAAGAACAATGTAGAGGATGGCATTAACTGGGCGGCAGAAGACTATCGTACGGTTGTTGCCAGGCTTACCGAAGGATTGGATGCGATCGTTGCAGATGCAGTAAAAAATGGTGATGATACCATATTAATTGTGTCTCACGGAATGAGTATTGCAACGCTGCTGCAAGAGTTGGACGGAGACGCACAGATACCATCTTCAGGTCTGAAAAATGCCAGTATTTCTGTAGTTGAATATAAAGACGGGGGATATACGGTATCAGCAGTTAATGATCTGACTTATGTGGAGCATGGTCAAAGTAAGTGATAAACCAAAGGCGAATGGAATAAGCGGCAGTCAGGAGGATGGAATGAACGGTTTACCAGATGATTTCTTATGGGGCGGTGCAATCAGTGCCCATCAGTGTGAAGGAGCATATCGTGAAGGCGGTAAAGGACTGAGTATTGCAGATGTAATGACTGCCGGTACCAGGGACAGCCGGCGGAAGATAACCGATGGTGTGGTTGCGGGAGAGAACTATCCGAATCATGAAGGAATTGATTTTTACCATCATTATGAGCCGGATATTGCATTGATGGCTGAAATGGGGTTTAAATGTTTCCGTACATCCATTGCCTGGAGCCGGATCTTCCCAAGAGGAGATGAAACAGAGCCAAATGAGGAGGGGCTGAGATTTTATGACAGGCTTTTTGCAGTCTGCCGGAAGTATCAGATTGAACCGGTTATCACTTTGTCGCATTTTGAGACACCATATTATCTGGTGAAACATTATGGCGGCTGGAAGAACCGGAAGTTGATTGACTTCTTCTTAACGTATGCCGAAACAGTATTTACAAGGTATAAGGGACAGGTGAAATACTGGATGACATTTAATGAGATTAATCATTGCAAGCCGGATTCCAGGCTGGGTATGTGGCTGGCCGGAGCACTATTGTGCGAAGATGATGATCCTGCTGACAGCTTGTGTGCCCTGGCGGTGCATCATATGTTTGTTGCCAGTGCCAGATGTGTTATGAAGGGACATAGTATTAATCCTGATTTTATGATTGGCTGTATGGTGGGTTATATGCCGTATTATGCAGAAACCTGCAATCCTGATGATGTTCTGGCAACGATGAAGCGCGAACAGGAAGATTATTTCTTTACTGATGTTATGGCAAAAGGGGAGTATCCGAACTATAAAAAGCGGCAGCTTGAACAACTGGGTATTATGTCAGAAATCAGTAAAGAAGATGAGCAGATGTTAAGACAAGGGGTCGTTGACTTTATCGGGTTCAGTTACTACATGTCGAATGTATTCAGTGCTGATGATACAAGACTGCAGTCAGCCGCCGGAGGCCTTGCAAAATCCCTGCCAAATCCTTTTTTGGAAACCACCAGATGGGGCTGGCCGATTGATCCGACCGGTCTGCGGATTTCATTGAACCGTTTATATGACCGGTATGGTAAGCCGCTGATGATTGTGGAAAACGGATATGGTGCCGTTGACCAGATTGCCGAGGATGGAAATATCTATGACGGGGACCGGATTGATTTCTTCCGGGCCCACATCAAGGCACTGAAAGCGGCAGTTACAGAAGATGAGGTGGTTTTACTGGGGTATACTCCCTGGGGCTGTATTGACCTGGTAAGTGCATCTACCGGTGAAATGGAAAAGCGGTATGGCTTTATTTATGTTGATAAAAATAACAAAGGTGAGGGGACCTTAAAAAGAAAGCGGAAACAATCTTTTTATTGGTATCAAAAAGTGATACAATCAAATGGTGAAATAATTAAAAGGAGAATGTGGAATATGGACGTAAAGGAAGCGATTCGTACCAAACGCAGTGTCCGGGTCTATACCGATGAGCTGCTGCCGAAGGAAACCATGATGGAACTGATTGAACTGGGAACAAAGGCATCCACCGGATCTAATTTACAGCCCTGGGGATTCCTAACCATCCGGGGAAAAGAAGAGCTTAACGAGATGTCGGAACAGATAAAACGGGAACTGCTTGAGAATCTGGACGAGTATCCTCATCTGAAGCAGTATAAATCCTGGCTGGAAAATCCCAAATTCAGTGTGTTTAACCATGCCGGCAATCTGATTGTAATTTATGGAAACAAGGAATCTTATTATTACCGGGAGGATTGTTCTCTGGCTGCGGGTAATATTATGCTGGCTGCCCACAGCATGGGGATCGGCACTTGCTGGATTGGTTTCGCAGAATATTATTTCAATAGCCGGGAGATAAAAGAACAGTATCAGATACCGGAGGATTTTGAGCTGGTGTGTGTTATGACGGCGGGATATAAAAAAGTTGAATTAGAACCGCCGAAACGCAGGGAACCTTTGCTGTTCGGAACAAAATAATGACTTTAATTAAAAAGGTGCGGGCCGGAGCAGGCGCGCATCTTTTTGTATGATATCCAGGTTTAAAAAAGAAAAAATCATATATTAACATCAAACCCATCGGAAGCAAAGATGTCTTTGTATTCTGTCAAATCCTCCGGGTGAAGTGCCTTTATATCTTTTAAGGCATATTCTAACTGTAACATTTCGTACTTCTTTTGCCCGAATTGATGAAAGGGCAGCAGGTTAACCTGAGTAATACCGATTTTGTGTAAGAGTTCACAAAAGGCTTTGGCGTCTGCCAAAGTATTGTTCACTCCGGGGATAACCGGAATTCTGGCTATCACGGGAATACCTTGCTTAATCGCCCATTCCATGTTGGTCAGAATCAGTTCATTGGAAACACCAGTGAATTCCCGATGTTTAACCGAATCATGGTGCTTCATGTCAAATAACAGAAGCCCGGCATACTGTACGACATCCTGAAACGTTTTTTCCGCTGCATATCCGGTGGTTTCAAGGGCTGAATGGATCTGTTCTTCTGAGAGATTGATCAGCAGGTCCCTGGCAAATTTGTGCCAGACCAGAACTTCGCCGCCGGATAAGGTAACCCCGCCACCAGATTCTTCATAAAAATCTTTATCTTTTCGGACTTCGGCCATTACCTCTTTAATGTTCATTATCTTTCCGGTATATTCCAGGGCACCATTTGGACACCGCCTGGTACATAATTGGCCGGCATCACAGGTATTGTGATTAAATGTAAAACAGTCATTTGAAAAGGTGATGCTATGAGTTGGACAGGAGCGTTCACACAAACCGCAGTGAGTACATGCTTCGCTATCCCAAAGGATCTGAGGGGGAATAATCTGAGATTCCGGATTGGAACACCAGAGACAACGCAGTGGACAGCCTTTGAAAAACACTGCAGTCCGGATTCCCGGTCCGTCGTGAATACTGAATTTTTGGATATTAAATATATTTGCAGTCATAATATTCTCCCTGCTAAATGGGTATCAAAGCTACAAATTTACTATATCACACGTTTTTTGAAAAGTAAATTATTTTCGTAAAAAAATATAATCCTTTCGAACGAAAGAAAAGAATTGACTTTATGAAGGGGAGGTGATATATTTGAATCAGAAGATAATTTAGTTCAAAATCAACCCGCAAAAGGAGGAAATAACATGCAATCAAACTATTTCGGGACACTGTCCAAACGGATGTATGATTTCCGGGAAGAAGTATTAGAAACAAAGCCGGTTATCTGTGCTGAAAGGGCACTGTTGGCAACTGAAAGCTACAAAGAACATAAAAATCAGCCAAGTGTGATGAAGAGAGCACTGATGCTTAAAAATATTCTGGAAAAGATGTCAATTTACATAGAAGATGAAACGATGATCGTGGGTAATCAGGCATCATCAAATCTGGCGGCACCAATTTTCCCGGAATACACCCTGGAATTCGTGCTTAAAGAATTGGATTTATTCGAGAAACGTGACGGCGATGTATTTTACATCACGGAGCAGACAAAAGAAGATATTCGTTCGATTGCTGATTTCTGGGATAACAATAACTTAAGAGCCAAAGGCGGAGCCTTATTGCCGGAAGAAGTCAGTATTTTTATGGAAACCGGATTTTTTGGCATGGAGGGTAAACTCAATGCCGGTGATGCCCACCTTGCAGTAGAATATAAAAAGGTATTGGAAATCGGACTCGCCGGCTATGAAGAAAGAGTCAAAAAAGAGAAAGCAAACTTAGACTTAACAGTTACTGAAAATATAGATAAATATCAGTTTTACAAAGCCGTACAGATTGTGATTGATGCTGTGAAGACTTATGCAGAACGTTTTTCACAATTAGCAAAAGAAAAAGCAGCTGTCGCTGAACCGGTCCGCCAGGCGGAACTTCTGGAAATCAGCAGAATTTGTGAAAAGGTTCCGTATCAACCAGCTGAGACTTTTGCAGAAGCTGTACAATGTGTTTGGTTTATCCAGCTGATCCTGCAGATTGAGTCAAATGGACATTCCCTTTCCTACGGACGGTTCGACCAGTATATGTATCCATACCTGAAAGCCGATTTAGACAATGGCCGGATTACGGAAGATGCAGCTGCCACATTACTGACCAATCTGTGGATTAAAACTCTGACTGTCAATAAAGTCCGGAGTCAGGCGCATACCGCCAGCAGTGCCGGCAGTCCCCTGTATCAGAATGTTACCATTGGCGGACAGACCAGGGATAAATTGGATGCGGTCAACGAATTATCCTATCTGGTTCTGCGCAGTGTTGCTCAGACCAGGCTGCCGCAGCCAAATCTGACCGTGAGATATCACTCCGGATTAGACAACCGGTTTATGAATGAGTGTATCGAAGTAATGAAATTAGGCTTTGGCATGCCTGCTTTTAATAATGATGAAATCATTATCCCGTCCTTTATCCATTGGGGGGTGACTGAAGAAGATGCTTACGACTACAGTGCCATCGGCTGTGTGGAAACGGCAGTGCCTGGTAAATGGGGATATCGGTGTACGGGGATGAGTTATTTAAACTTTCCCAGAGCATTATTGGTTGCAATGAATGATGGTGTTGATCTGACATCTGGAAAGCGTTTTACTCAGGGACATGGTCACTTTAAAGATATGAAGTCTTATGAAGAACTTGTTGATGCATGGGATAAAACAGTTCGTGAATTGACGAGGATGAGTGTGATCGTTGAGAATGCAATTGATTTGGCACTTGAAAGAGATGTCCCGGATATTCTTTGTTCTGCTCTGGTTGATGACTGTATCGGCCGTGGAAAAACCCTGAAAGAGGGCGGGGCAATCTATGACTTCATTTCAGGATTACAGGTGGGAATCGCCAATATGGCGGATTCTCTGGCAGCCATCAAAAAGTTGGTTTTTGATGAGAAAAAAATCACCTGTGAAGAATTATGGGATGCCATGATGGAAGATTTCCAAAGTGAAAAAGGAAAAATGATTCAGAAGATGCTGATCAACGAGGCGCCGAAATACGGTAACGATGAAGATTATGCAGATCAGCTGATTGTTGATGCTTATAACAGATATATTGATGAAATTGAGAAATACCCGAATACCAGATATCAGCGTGGCCCGATTGGCGGCATCCGGTATGCAGGAACCTCCAGTATCTCGGCAAACGTTGGCCAGGGACAGCAAACCATGGCAACACCAGATGGCAGAAATGCCAAAACACCATTAGCGGAAGGCTGTTCTCCGGCTCATGCCATGGACAAAAACGGTCCGACAGCCGTATTTAAAAGTGTTTCAAAACTGCCGACCGATAAGATTACCGGCGGAGTACTGCTGAATCAAAAAGTAACACCGCAGATGCTGGAAAAAGAAGAGGATAAACTGAAACTGATTATGTTGTTGAGAACGTTCTTCAACCGTTTACACGGTTACCATGTTCAGTATAATGTTGTCTCTCGTGAAACACTGCTGGATGCGCAGATTCATCCGGAAGAACATCGCGATTTGATTGTTCGGGTGGCCGGTTACAGTGCATTCTTCAATGTCCTCTCAAAACAGACTCAGGATGATATTATCGAAAGAACGGAACAAGTTATACCAGCGTAACGATTGCTCCCGCCGGAATCAGCGGGAGTTCAAACAAAATATGATGGAGGAAGCAAGATGGAATTATTATTTGATACAGCAAATATTGAAGAGATAAAGAAATTCAGTCAGTATTATCCGATTACCGGTATTACCAGCAATCCAAGCATTTTAAAAGCAGAGGGAAAATTCTGGCCGCCAGTTTTAAAAATATCGCTCAGGTTAACAAGGCGTTCCTGGCCGGAGCTCAGGCAGCTACCGTTCAGCCGTCTATGTTGCATGCATGTTTTGAAATGGCGGCGGTAGATAAAGCCGTAGCAGATTTCCAGACGGACTGGGAGAGCGTGCAGGGGGCTGTTTCCATTTCAGAGCTGTAATAGATCGCCATGACGGTGATTATGTAGAATTTTTTATTTTTAGTTTAGACTGCACTATCTGACGGTCGAGAAAGAATGATGAGTATGGAGCTACCCATATCCCATTACCTTTCGTAACCGTTCAAATAGTGCGGTTTTTTTGTGGTAAACCTCTAAAACCAACATAAAAGTGCTACAAGGTATTGTTAGAATGAATAATATATTTTAAAATAAATGAAAAACAAAAAGACATCAGACGTATTATTGCTTTTTTAGAGGCAGATATGGCATATAATAGCACGTAAGGCGCAATTGAGTAAAGATTATGATGAGATATTTGGAAGATATGTATAAGAAAAACAATTGGAAACTGTCAAAAAAGTAGAAACACATCAGATGAGTTGACTTGAAAAAGGTGTGTGCTATAATGAAAACACAAAAGACATCAGATGTTAAACGGCGATAGAAAATAAAAAGTGAGAGAGGGATGTTATGAGCGAACTTTATAGTCAGAAGATCAGAGCGTTAGCACCGGAAAATGATCCTTTAAAGATGGGGATGGGGTGGACGGTTCAGGACTTGTCGAAACCGCAGATCATCGTGGAAAGTACTTTTGGGGACAGCCATCCGGGCAGTGCTCATCTGGATGTTCTGGTGGAACAGGTGGTAAAAGGAATCAGCGATGCCGGTGGAAAAGGAGCAAGATATTTTGCGACTGATATTTGTGACGGTATTTCACAGGGCCATGACGGGATCAATTATTCGCTGGTGCATCGTGATATGATTGCGAATATGATTGAGATTCACGGGAATTCAATCGGCTTTGACAGCGGTGTATTTGTGGCAAGCTGTGATAAGTCGGTGCCGGCTTGTCTGATGGGGATCGGACGGCTTGATATTCCGTCAATTGTGGTGACCGGAGGTGTTATGGAGGCGGGGCCCGACCTGCTGACACTGGAACAGATTGGTGCATATTCCGCAATGTGTCACCGCGGAGAGATTTCCGAAGAACAGCTTACCTACTACAAACAGAATGCCTGTCCGTCCTGTGGTGCGTGTTCGTTTATGGGGACGGCTTCCACCATGCAGATCATGGCGGAAGCGCTCGGACTTATGCTTCCTGGAACGGCGCTTATGCCGGCGACCTGTGCCGAGTTAAAAACGGCGGCTTATGAGGCGGGGCGGCGATCCGTCGCACTTGCCAGAGAAGGGCGCAAGACCAGCGAGATTGTAACGATGAAGTCATTTGAAAATGCAATCATGGTTCATGCGGCTATATCCGGATCATCCAATTCACTTCTTCATATTCCGGCGATTGCCCATGAGTTCGGATATGAAATTGACGGCGATACCTTTGACCGTATGCATCGGGGGGCGCATTACCTGTTGGATATCCGCCCGGCCGGGAAATGGCCGGCTCAGTTCTTCTATTATGCCGGCGGCGTACCGGCAGTTATGGAAGAAATCAAATCCATGCTGCATCTGGATGTAATGACGGTTACCGGAAAAACTCTTGGTGAAAATCTCGAAGAATTAAAAGCAAAAGGATTTTATGAAAACTGTGAAAAGTATCTGAAACCCTGGGATTTAAAACGGACAGATGTAATCAGATCCTTTGATGAGCCGATTGGAACGGACGGCACGATTGCTATATTAAGAGGAAATCTTGCACCGGAAGGTTCTGTGGTGAAGCATACTGCAGTTCCTAAAGAAATGTTTCAGGCAGTTCTGAAAGCAAAACCATTCGACTGTGAAGAAGATGCGATTGAAGCAGTGCTGACAAAAAAGATTCGGCCCGGAGATGCGGTAATTATTCGTTACGAAGGGCCAAAGGGCTCGGGTATGCCGGAAATGTTTTATACAACGGAGGCGATCTCTTCCGATCCGGAACTGGGAAAAAGTATTGCCCTTATCACTGACGGCAGGTTTTCCGGAGCATCCAAAGGGCCGGCAATCGGCCATGTCTCGCCGGAAGCGGCAGAAGGCGGTCCGATCGCTCTTTTGGAAGAGGATGATCTGATCAGGATTGATATTCCGGGGCGTACGCTTGAAATAGTAGGTATTAACGGCAAAGAAGTATCAAAAGAAGAAATGGAAGAAGTTCTTGCCCGGCGAAAAGAAGCGTGGACTCCAAGGGAAGAGAAGTACAAAAAGGGAGTATTGAATATTTATTCTAAGCATGCAGTGTCGCCGATGAAGGGCGGATATATGGAGTAAGTTATTGATGGAATGTGAATCTATAATAGAAAAAAACGGGTATTACAAGGAGGAGCAGTATGGATGCTTTAGCAATGGGAACTTTAAATCCGACGAGGTTGGTCGCGGCGGCGATTATCGGGCTGGCTATCTTATTGGTGCTGATTATTGTTTTTAAAGTCCAGGCAATGATTGCAATCCTGGTGGGAGCTGTTGCCATCGGACTGATTGGCGGAATGCCGTTTGAGGCAATTGTTGAGTCTGTAAATATGGGTATAGGCAACACGCTGAAAGGAATTGCCTTGTTGGTGGGACTTGGCTCCATGTTCGGTGCCATTCTTGAAATATCAGGCGGGGCCCAGACGCTGGCAGTTACGATGGTCAAACGGTTTGGTGATGAAAAAGCGGCGTGGGCGTTAGGTATTACAGGTCTGGTTATTGCTATGCCGGTGTTCTTTGATGCCGGACTGATTATATTGATACCACTGGCATTTTCTCTGGCCAAAAAGACCAACCGTTCCTCTTTGTACTATGCAATTCCGCTTCTGGCCGGTCTGGCAGTAGGGCACGCATTTATACCTCCGACACCGGGACCTGTTCTGGTAGCAACGATGCTGAATGTTGATCTGGGTTGGGTGATCATTGTCGGAACCGTATGCGGCATCTTTGCAATGATCGCAGCCGGACCTGTATGGGGTTCGATCTGCGGGAAAAAATATCATGTACCGGTGCCTGAGCATATTGCCAGCCAGCCGGACTATGACGAGTCAAAACTGCCGGGTTTTGGTACAGTTGTTGCAATTATTCTGATCCCGCTGGTGCTGATCATTGCGAATTCAGTTGCCAAAGTAGTACCGGCAATGGAATCTTTCAGACCGGTTCTGGCATTTCTGGGCGAACCGTTCATGGCTCTTATCATTGCAGTGATTGTAGCAATGCTGCTGCTTGGATTTGGCCGGGGATATAAAAAAGAAGAACTTGAAAAAATCATGACCAAGTCACTGGAGCCTACCGGAATGATTTTGCTGGTAACTGCCTGCGGCGGCGTGCTCAGATACATGCTTCAGAACTCCGGGCTGGGTGAAGTGATTGGCAACGCGGTATCGTCGGTATCGCTCCCTATAGTAGTTGTTGCATTTATTGTCGCTGCCCTGGTAAGAATTGCCGTAGGATCCGCAACGGTGGCAATGACTATGGCTGCCGGAATTATCGCTTCCATGCCGGAGATAGCCGGTCTCTCGCCTGTTTACCTTGCCTGCATCACAGCATCGATAGCCGGTGGTGCAACAGTTTGCTCTCACTTTAACGACTCCGGATTCTGGCTGGTAAAATCACTGGTCGGGCTGGATGAAAAAACAACTCTGAAGACATGGACGATCATGGAAACAATAGTTGGCAGTGTTGGATTTTTGGTAGCTTTAATTATTTCGTTCTTTGCGTAAGTACCGAATATACATATAGGGTATTAAAAAACTGCAGAAGTTTATCGCTTCTGCGGTTTTTTTGTGTACTGAAGATGTTGCGGTGCAAAAACTTCTGGTTCGCCGCAGTGAAGAAGGACTGAACCGTCTCATGACTTTTATAGACCGGGAACTTACAAACATTGCAGCAACTCCCCGTGATATAACCGCAGATAAGTCACGAATAGAGACCGTGAATTTATTGCGGTCAGCCAGATTAATGGCTGAAGCAGCAAACGCCCGAAAGGAAAGCAGAGGGGCACACTACCGGACAGACTATCCGGTGAAAGCTGATGCATATGGAAAGCCGATGATTCAGCGAAAAGCAGATCACGGAAGTATCCTTACTCCTTATGAAGAATAAACAACAGCAAAAATCCCGGCACCGAACGTGAAACTGTATGAACTTAAGTAAATCAGTTCAATTCAGTTTTCGGATGCCTGGGGTTTTTCTATATATTATATTATATATAGAAGAAACTAGCGTAACTCACATCAAATACCTTGTTGATTCGATGAGGATGACTTTGCAGGAGTGCAGGTGCAAAAACGGAGGCATAGCGGGCTGCGCTGAGTATTTTGTACCTGCGCTATCGGAAAATCAGACCAGCGAAGCAGTAATGTATGTGATGTGAGTTGCACCAGGTATAAATAAGGTCGTTGAAACGGGATCTGAGAAAAAGGTTGAAAAAAGTTGAAAAAACAGTTGACATTTAAATGGGCATTTGGTAATATAATATTCGCCCCGCAAAACGGGGCAGATTTCAGAAAAAAGATCAAAAAAAGAAATAAAAAAAGTTGTTGACAAACAATGGTCTGCATGGTAAGATATAAAAGTTGCAGCTGAAAAGCCAACACACAGACAGAACCTTGAAAATAGAAGATTGAACAGTATGTAAAACCCTGAAAATTCTA
>DAMAMW010000074.1:0-14919 GCA_032073745.1 Lachnospiraceae bacterium
ATATAATAAAAAAATCCTTTATTTTAAAGGAAAAAAGACTTGACTAAATAGGGAGTGTGAGGGGATAATGGAAGTTGTGAATGGAGGTACCGTTTCAGGATTATTAAGGGACGTAAAGATACCAAAGATGTTTCATGCTTCTCAGACATTTCAAAGAGAAGTGATTGAACCTGCTGAAATTCCGGAAGTGGTCAGACAGGAACTGAGTCAGGATTGTTTTGCTGCTTTAATCAGGCCGGGAATGAGCATTGCGATTACGGCCGGGAGCAGAGGCATACGTAATGTTGATATTATAACCAGGGCAATTGTTGATTTTGTGAAGGACAGGGAGGCTCATCCTTTTATTGTTCCGGCGATGGGCAGTCATGGCGGTGCTGATGCAAAGGGGCAGACGGAGGTATTGGCCAGTTATAATATTACGGAAGAGAGTATGGGCTGTCCGATCAGATCCTCTATGGAAGTGGTGGATCTGGGATTTTCGGAACGTAACCGGAGAGTGGTCATTGATAAATATGCTTATCAGGCTGACGGTATCATTATTTCCTGCCGACTGAAACCTCATAATGCATTTCGCGGAAAATATGAAAGCGGGCCGTGTAAGATGATGACTGTTGGTTTGGGAAAGCAGGAAGGTGCATCCATGGTTCATACAGATGGTATGGATGTAATCGCTGAGAATATTCCGACGATGGCGAAGGTTGTTCTGGAAAAGGCCCCGATTCTGTTTGCAATCCCCTGTATTGAAAATGCATATGATGAAACCTGCCGGATTGAGGCCATTCTGGCGGAAGATATTCTGACAAGGGAACCGGAACTTTTGCAGTATGCATTTTCGAACATGCCCCGTCTGATGGTTGAAGAATCAGATGTGCTGGTGGTCGATGAAGTAGGCAAAAATTTCAGCGGAACCGGCGTGGACCCCAATATTACCGGAACCTTTTCAACTCCTTATGCGAGCGGTGGAATCAAAGTACAGCGGACCTGTTTTCTGAATCTGAGTGAAGCATCACATGGCAATGCTCTCGGATGCGGTCTGGCGAGTGCAATCACGAAAAAGATATTTGATGATATGGATATTGAAAAAATGTATCCGAACTGTATTACCAGTACTGTGCTGGCATCGGCACGGATTCCCTGTGTGGTAGCTACTGATAAGGAGGCGATGCAGATCTGTATCCGCACCTGCAATAAAATTGATCAGAACCATGTCAGGATGGTTCGTATTCCGAACAGTCTCCACATAGACTCGATTATGCTGTCAGAGGCATATTACGAAGATGTGAAGGCAGGAAAATATCCGGGGGTGGAAGCTTTGGATGAGCCAATGGAATTGGAATTTGATGAAAAAGGAAATGTAACTACTGCTGTACGATAGGGATTGTCTGTTAATCACCTCTGTTTTATTCATGACCTGGTAAATTATTGTAATTGTATCTTTCCGTTATTATAAAGATACAGTATAATAATGAAAGACATGGATGAAGCGGAGGTGTTTTATGTTTAAGGAGATAAGAAGAAGTGACCGTAAATTAAATCAGGAAGATATGGATCAGCTGCTTGAAAAATCAGATTATGGGACGTTGTCGATGATCGGGACCAACGGTTATCCTTATGGAATACCGATCAGTTATGTTATGGTTGACGGGAAGATATATTTTCACTGTGCCGCAGGTGCCGGCAGCAAGGTCGAGAATATTGCCAATAATCCCAAGGTTTGTTTTACCGTAACAGGCAATGTGGAAACGCTGCCGGATCAGTTCTCAACCAGGTATGAAAGTGTTGTTGCATTTGGACAGGCAGCTATCTGTGACGAGACGTTAAAAGTGAAAGCCCTCGAACACCTGATTGGTAAATATTCAAAAGGATTTGAAGCAAAGGGCAGTAAGTATATACAGGCAATGGCTGACAAAACGGCAGTTTATGAGATTACAATTGATCATGTCAGCGGAAAAGGACGCAAAGCATAGAACAGGTGAGGTAATTACTATGAAATTATACGAACATCAGGCACAGTATTATGAGACCGATCAGATGGGAATTGTCCATCACTCCAACTACATTCGTTGGATGGAAGAAGCAAGAATCGCAATGATGGATGAGATGGGTATCAGCTATAAACGCATGGAGGAAGATGATATCATGATTCCGGTGCTGTCAGTTTCCTGTGAATACAAAGGTATGGTGCGTTTTTATGATACGGTTTGCATTGATGTATCATTAAAGCACTATAATGGAATCAAGATGACACTGGAATACCAGATGACAGATAAAGAAACCGGTGAGCTGCGGACGGTGGGGGAGAGCAGTCATTGCTTCCTGAGCCGCGCCGGACATCCGGTTTCTTTAAAAAAGAGCTTTCCTGAATGGGATCAGCTGTTTCGACAGGAAGAGAGATAACCAGTGAATAATTACCGGTTATCAACCTGTTCCGGGTACAGATCATGACACGCGAGCCGGTTCCAGGCTACTTCCTCCCAACGGGTACCGGGTTTACCGTAATTACAATAGGGATCGATCGAGATCCCTCCCCTGGGGGTGAATTTTCCCCATACTTCAATATATTTCGGCTCCATCAGCCGGATCAGATCTTTCATTATAATATTCATGCAATCTTCATGAAAATCCCCATGATTACGAAAACTGAATAAATAAAGCTTCAATGATTTACTTTCCACCATCTGCTTTGATGGAATATAGGATATGTAGATCGTGGCAAAGTCCGGCTGTCCGGTCATCGGGCAGAGGCTGGTGAATTCAGGACAGTTGAATTTTACAAAATAATCGTTGTCCGGATGTTTGTTCGGAAATGTCTCCAGGATATCCGGGCTATAATCCTTTGGATAACCGGTATTCTGATTTCCCAGCAAGTGAATGTTCTTTAACTCATCAGATGTTCGTCCGCTCATGCGACTGCCTCCTTGATATGAATAACGTAACGGCCAAAGGCCTTAATTAATACGACACCGCAGACACCGGGAATAACCTGTCCGACGCATAACGTAACAGCCTGCAGCAGGTATGGCGTGTGAAAGATTGCAGAAATCCAGATCGATACCCCAAATCCCGGAATCAATACAATCGGCAGACAGCAAAGCCATGACGGCAGGCGGAAACAATGAACTCCGGCCACCAGGGCAGATGTGATAATGCCCACAATACATCCGCCGATCATATCGACCGCACCAAGTCCGCCAAACAGCAGGTTGGAGATGAAGTTGGCCAGTCCCATCGGGATGATCAAAAACGGCATATGATAGCTGAGACCATAGAGTGCAGTGGCAATACGGATTTGATAAGGTCCAAAAGAAAAACTCTGGGTCAGATACAGGATGGCAATATAACAGGCCATAACCATACCGGATATTGTCAGTTTTTGAATACTGGTAAATTGCTTTATCTTCATATTTAAATACCTCCCTGATCATAATGAATTGGATCTGCTGCATGATTGTTATGAAAAGCCAGACGACGGTCAATGCAGGTACCGCATTTTCCGCACGCCGTTTCACCTCCCTCATAACAGCTCCAGGAGTATTGATAAGGTACCGCGAGCTCAAGTCCCTGCCGGACTACTTCCGACTTGTTACATGTAATAAATGGGGCGATCAGTTCCAGTTGACCGCCACTACCTTCCCATACTGCCGTTTTCATGGCCTTAAAAAACGACTGACTGCAGTCCGGATAGGCATTTCCGGCAGCATCATCCCGATGAGCACCGTACCAGACCTGACTGCATTCCATTGAAAGCGCCATACTGGCGGCGGCAGAAAGAAACAGGCCGTTGCGGAATGGTACATAGGTGCTGACGGGAGCACCTCCTGTCCGGCTGATCTGGCTGTCGTAGGATTCGAGTGGAATATCCTTCTCAGAATGAGCCAGCAGCGAACAATTGCTTGATGCAAATATCGTGCTGAGATCCAGTTCAGTGCCGGTTATTCCATAAAAATCCAGAATCTTCCTGGCTGCCATTATCTCCTTTTGATGTTTTTGACCATATAAAATAGAGAGGGGGATGACCTGATCACGGCCGAATTGCTTGATAGCGAGTGCCAGACAGGTAGTACTGTCGACACCGCCGCTGAATAAAACCATTACTTTCATTGTTTCCGATTCTCCTTTCAGGACTAGTGCTGCACAACGCAGTACCAGGGATCTCGGATTTCTGTCAATGTATAAAAACGCACAAAAGGGGCATACTCAGAGTATACTTTTCTATACATGAAAAAAAGCCCCTTAAGGGCCATACAAAAAACAGGCGGAAATATTCCGCAAAAGGTCCCTAGTTTTGTTTATAGACAGGATGGTTACGAACTGTCTGTTATTAAAACACAAACGAAATTATACCAGATTACTGTCGAAAAGACAAGAAAAATAATTTGACATTTGATCCCAAAAGTGATATAAGTATTTCAACACTGTTTGAGTGTTCAAAAAAAGGAGTGTTTGATATGAAAGAACTAAAAATTAAACTGACAACAATTGCAGAGGCAAAAGAATTTGTGGCAATGGCAACAAAGTGTGATTTTGATATTGACGTTTTTTACAACAGCGTAGTAATTGATGGAAAATCAATTCTTGGAGTATTAAGCCTGGATTTAACCCGCGATTTAACGGTGAGAATGTACGGTGAAGATCAGGAATTTGAATCATATTTGACGACGATTGCCCCGAATGCAACCAGAGTTGCATAAGTGCATGTGAAAGAAATGAAGTGAAAAGCACCGAAGAGTTCCCGACAGGAACCCTTTGGTGTTTTTTGCATGTAAAAAACTATGATGCTTGTGAAAACCACCGGTCAATGTTATAATAATTAGAATTTGTTGACAGAACTATATGACACCCGAAAGGACGAAACTATGGCGGATGAAAAAAAGAATATCAGGATTTCAGTCCGCAATCTGGTAGAATTTGTACTGCGGAGCGGAGATCTTGACAACCGGCACAGCAGTGCGGCCGAAAAGGACGCTATGCAGGCAGGCAACCGTATTCACCGTAAGATTCAGCGGCGTATGGGAGCGGATTATCATGCCGAAGTAGCAATGAAACACATCGTTGAAGAGGAGCAGTTTCAGATTACCATAGAAGGCCGTGCCGATGGCGTAATTGAAGCCGCCGCAGGGGTTACCATTGATGAGATCAAAGGCATGTATCGCGACCTCAGCACCCTTGAGGATGCAATCCCGGTTCACATGGCCCAGGCTATGTGCTACGGTTATTTTTATTGTTTCGATCACAACAAAAATACTATCGGAATTCAGCTTACCTACTGCAACCTTGAAACCGAAGATATCCGCAGGTTCCGCCACGAAAAAAGTTTCGATGAATTAGAAACTTGGTTTCAGGGCCTGATTCACGAATATCTGAAATGGGCCCGATACCTCTACCACCATGAACTGCGCCGCAACGAATCCCTGAAAGAACTGGTGTTTCCTTACGATTACCGCGCCGGTCAAAAAGAACTCGCCGTATCCGTATACCGTGCCATGGCCCAGGGCCGCAACCTGTTTGTCCAGGCTCCGACAGGAATCGGCAAGACCTTATCCGCCATATTTCCTGCCTTAAAAGCCATGGGTGAAGGCTACGGCGACAAACTGTTCTACCTGACCGCCAAAACAATCACCCGCAGCGTAGCCGAAGAGTCATTCGCCCTTCTCCGGGACCGCGGACTATACTTTTCCACCATAACAATCACCGCCAAAGAAAAGCTCTGCCCAATGGAAAAAACAGAATGTAACCCCGATGCCTGCCCTTATGCAAAAGGCCACTTCGACCGGATCAACGATGCCATCTACGACATGATTTGCCAGGAAAAAAGCATCACTCGTGAAGTGATCCTCACCTATGCTGACCAACACCAGGTCTGCCCCTTCGAATTCTGCCTTGACATCAGCAACTGGGTAGACGGAATCATCTGCGACTACAACTACGTATTCGATCCCAACGTCCGTCTGAAACGCTACTTCAACGAAAAAACCACCGGCGAGTATCTCTACCTGGCCGACGAAGCCCACAACCTGATTGGACGAGCCAGAGAAATGTTCAGTGCTTCTTTATATAAGGAAGATTTTCTGACAGTCAAGCAGATCATAAAGCACAAATCCGCCAAAGTAACCAAAGGACTGGAGCGCTGCAACAAGAACTTACTCGAGCTGAAACGCGAATGCGAAGGCTGGAACCGCCTCGATGACGTCAACCTGTTTGTCAGCAATCTGATGCGTCTGTTCGGAGACATGGAAGCCTTCATGGAAGAAGAAAAAGAATACCAGGACCGTGACATCGTCCTCGATTTCTACTTCCAGGTCCGTCACTTCCTGAACATGTACGAAGGAGTAGGAGACCACTACCAGATCTACACCGAATTACAACATGACAGCCGTTTCCACTTAAAGCTATTTTGCATAGACCCATCAAAATGCCTGGAAGACTCCCTGGAAAAAAGCCGCAGCTGCATCTTCTTCTCAGCCACCCTGCTGCCGATCATGTACTACAAGAAACTGCTCAGCGGCAACGAAGAAGACTACGCCATATATGCCCCCTCCCCCTTCGCCGAAGAAAACCGCCTGCTCCTGATCGCCTCCGACGTCAGCAGCCGCTACACCCGAAGAAACCGTAATGAATATCTGAAAGTAGTAGACTACATCAAAGCCATGGCCGCCAGTCACCAAGGCAACTACATGGTATTCTTCCCATCCTATCAATACATGGAAACCGTAGAAAAATTACTCGACGAAAGCTTCGACGGAACCTTCACCTGGCAGATGCAGTCCACTCACATGAGCGAAAGCGAGCGCGAAGACTTTCTTGCCCTGTTCGAGCAAGAGCGTCCCACCTCATTCGCAGGCCTCTGCGTCCTCGGCGGCATCTTCTCAGAAGGAATCGACCTGAAAGCAGAACGTCTCGAGGGCGTAATCATAGTAGGAACCGGCCTGCCCATGCTCTGCACCGAACAGGAGATCCTGAAACAATTCTTCGACAACCGCCAGGAAGACGGCTTCCAATACGCCTACCAATACCCCGGCATGAACAAAGTAATGCAAGCCGCCGGCAGAGTAATCCGCACCATGGAAGACCGCGGCATCATCCTGCTCCTGGACGACCGCTTCCTAAAACCCGACTACCAGGAACTCTTCCCCAGAGAATGGTCCGAATACGGCATCGTCACCCGCAAAACCGTCGCCGGCTGGCTAGATCAATTCTGGAATAAAAAAACGAACACCTGCCTCCCTGAACCCTAATAGCTTTGCAGCTTGGGATAGAGTTACTGGAGAATAAGTGTCCGGATGGGGAACGGGGCGTGCTGTGATGTGGTGCGGCTGCATTTGCAGGTGCTATTAGAGGCTCTTGGTTATGAAAATCAGGTGTTATCAACGGAATTGGCGACTGTTTGAGCGCAGCGAGTTCAGCCACTTCCGTTGATGTTTTTAACCTTATTTTCAGAATCTAGAGCCTCTTATACACCGGAATAGCAGCCGCACCACATCACAGCACGCCCCGTTCCCCATCCGGATACTTATTCTCTTGAACTCATCCCCCAAACTCAAAGCATCCCCATAAACTGCTTCGCCGCCTGAGAAATAGGCAAATTCTCATTATAAACCACCACCATCTGCCGCGTCGGCAAATGTTCCTCTAAATCGACCACAAACAAATCCTTCTCCGTATCCGGAATACAATAATCCGGCACAAACGCAATTCCCAGCCCAATCTTCGCCAGATCAATCAGCAGATCATTACTGCTCAGTTCAATCTCAGGAACGAGATCCAGCTGATGCCGCTGAAACATTGTATGCAAAAATTCACTTGTAGTACTCTTGCGATCCAGCATCAGGATCGGAAAATGCTGCAGCTCCTTCAGGCTGGTCTTTTTACCGCGTATCTCAGCATATTCATCATTAGCCACAAACACATCATAAAATTCATGAATAACCCGGACGTTCTGGTTGTTGGCCAGACCGGAGTTGGGATAGTTGGTAATAGAAAAATCCACCTGCCCGGAGGCCAAAAGCCTGGCACATTCAATCGAGGTCTGATTCGTCACTTTGATATGCACATTGGGATACTGACGGTGAAACTCCTTTAAATAAGGAACCAGAAAATAACGGCAGATTGTGTCGCTGGCACCGATTCTCAGCTGACCGCCGTTTAATGTATTGGCTTCCAGAAGCTGATTCTCCCCCTGCTTGATCAGATTCATCGCCGGTTCGATATGTTTGAGCAGAATCTCGCCCTCAGGGGTCAGTTGAACCCGTTTGGTACTGCGGATAAACAGCGGCTGATTCAGCTTTTTCTCCAGGACTTTTATGGACTGGCTGACGGCTGACTGGGAGATAAACAATTGTTTGGAAGCTTCCGAAAAACTCAGTGTATTGGCAACATGATAAAATACCTTGTACAATTCATAATTAATATCCATCATTAGTTCTCCTTATAAATCTAAGGTTATTTTATCACGAATGCTAAAGTATTGTAAAGAAGAATTATTTCTGGTAGTATATAGAGAGTTACGAGAAATAGACGAAAAGGAGCGGGGAACAGATTGGAAAAGATAACAAGTTTTACCATTAATCATTTGGAATTATTACCGGGAGTTTATGTGTCAAGAAAGGATCAGGCCGGATATGCCAGTATTACAACCTTCGATATCCGGATGACCAGACCTAATTATGAACCGGTTATGAATACAGCGGAGATGCATACGATCGAACATCTGGCGGCGACATTTTTACGGAATCACGGGATGTATCAGGACCGGATTCTGTATTTCGGACCGATGGGCTGCCGGACCGGATTTTATCTTTTAATGAGCGGCGATTACCAGTCGAAAGAGATTGTTCCGCTTTTGCAGGAAATGTTCACATTTATTCGTGACTTTGAAGGTGAGGTTCCGGGAGCCAGTGCCAGGGACTGCGGTAATTACCTGGATATGAATCTGCCGATGGCAAAATACCTCGCTGACAAGTTCTTAAAAGAAGTGCTTAATCAGATTGACGACACCCGGCTGATTTATCCGGAAGACTGACAGGGGAGAACGGCAAGATGTATTTAGAAGAGATTGAACAATTTACAGTATGTACTCCGGAAGAAGAGACGGAACTTCTAAAGCTGATCCGTGCGGGTGACCAGGCGGCAAGACAGCGACTGACGGAAGGAAATCTGAAGTTCCTGGCTGATATGGCAAAAGAATATGAAAATCAGGGAATTACGATTCATGATCTGGTTCAGGAAGCCAATATGGCCTTTTTGATGCTGCTTGGCAGTTATGAAGAGTCAATGGGGACCTTCCGGGATTGCCTGCAGGCTCATGTAAATCAGGCCCTTTCAGATGCAGTGGCATTTCAGAAAAATGAAAATAACGTCGAAGAAGAACTGGCAGCGCGGGTGAATGTGCTGAAACAGGTGTCACAGATTATGGCCGATGAATTAGGCCGTGAGGCATCCGTCGAAGAACTGGCGGCAAAGATGAAGATGACCGTTGATGAAATCAAAGATATTATGAAGCTGACACTGGATGCAATGTCAGTCAGTCCTGAATAGAAGTTGTGCTTATAAGTGCCATAAGATATATTAATTTTATTTATAATATGTCTTATGGTATTATAATTTTAAGAAATCAATCCAGGAGGAGTCAAACCCTATGAGCGTAAAACGTATCTTTGTGGAAAAGAAGCCGGAGTTTGCGGTGAAAGCAACAGCATTACGAGAGGAAATCAGCAGTTATCTGAATCTGGATGCCGTAACCGGAGTACGGGTACTGATCCGTTATGACATCGAAAATGTATCGGAAGAAACCTGCAGGCAGGCACTGGTTACCATCTTTTCTGAGCCGCCGGTTGATAATCTGTACGAAGAGGTATTTCCCTGTGAGGCGGGAGATGCCGTATTTTCCGTGGAATATCTGCCGGGACAGTTTGATCAGAGGGCTGATTCCGCTGAACAGTGCGTAAAATTATTAAATGAAGCAGAAGAACCGGTGATCAAAACAGCGACCACTTATGTATTATCAGGCAATCTGACAAAAGAACAGATCGACAGTGTTAAAGCGTTCTGTATTAATCCGGTTGATTCCAGAGAAGCAGACGCAGGGAAACCTCAGACGCTGGTAACGGAATTTGATATTCCTGCTGATGTGGCATCATTTGACGGATTCTGTGAGTATGCAGAGGATGAACTTAAGGCGCTCTATGATTCCCTGAATCTGGCCATGACATTCAAAGACTTTGGTCATATCCAGAACTACTATAAAAATGAAGAGCACCGCAATCCGACCGTAACGGAGATTCGTGTTCTTGATACCTACTGGTCTGATCATTGCCGGCATACTACTTTTTCAACGGAACTGAAAAAAGTATCATTTACCGACGGTGTATTTAAGGCACCGATCGAGGCAACTTACAATCAGTACTTATCCGACCGTGAAGTCATCTATAAAGACCGTGATGACAAGTTTGTCTGTCTGATGGACCTGGCTCTTATGGGTATGAAGAAGCTGCGTGCAGAGGGCAAGCTGGAAGATCTGGAAGTATCGGAAGAGATCAATGCCTGCAGTATTGTTGTACCCGTTACCATTGACGGTGTGAGCGAAGAATGGCTGATCAACTTTAAAAACGAGACCCATAATCATCCGACCGAGATTGAACCGTTCGGTGGTGCTGCGACCTGCCTTGGCGGAGCGATCCGTGATCCGTTGTCCGGCCGTACTTATGTCTATCAGGCAATGCGGATTACCGGTGCAGCCGACCCGACCCGCCCGTTGTCAGAAACCTTAAAAGGAAAGCTGCCGCAGCGTAAGCTGGTGAATGGTGCAGCTGACGGTTACAGTTCTTACGGCAACCAGATCGGTCTGGCAACCGGATATGTAAAAGAACTTTATCATCCGAATTACGCGGCTAAAAGAATGGAGATCGGCGCTGTCATGGGTGCGGCTCCAAGAAAATATGTGATCCGTGAAACCTCAGATCCGGGAGATATCATTATTCTGCTGGGCGGACGTACCGGACGTGACGGAATCGGCGGTGCCACCGGATCATCCAAAGTACATACCGAAGAATCTATCGAAGTCTGCGGTGCAGAGGTACAAAAAGGAAATGCCCCGACCGAACGCAAGATCCAGAGATTGTTCCGCCGTGCAGAGGTCAGCCTGCTGATTAAAAAATGCAATGATTTTGGTGCCGGTGGTGTATCTGTTGCAATCGGCGAACTGGCTGCCGGTCTGGAAATCGATCTGGACAAGGTACCGAAAAAATATGCCGGTCTTGACGGAACCGAGATTGCTATTTCAGAATCTCAGGAACGGATGGCTGTTGTTGTAGACCCAAAAGATGTAGATACTTTCTTAAGCTTTGCAGCTGAAGAAAATCTGGAAGCGATTCCGGTTGCTGTTGTAACAGAGCAGCCGCGGCTGGTGATGAACTGGCGCGGAAAGACAATCGTAGATGTCAGCCGGGCATTTTTAGATACAAACGGAGCACATCAGGAAGCAGAAGTAGTACTGGAAGTACCGGAACAGGCCGGTAATCCGTTTGTCAGGAAAGAGGTGACAGACTGCAAAGAGACCTGGCTGAATGTGCTGGCCGATTTAAATGTCTGCTCACAGCGGGGCCTGGTAGAAATGTTTGACGGTTCGATCGGGGCCGGATCTGTGTTTATGCCATACGGCGGAAAATACCAGCTGACCGAAACTCAGGCAATGGTAGCGAAGCTGCCGGTTCTTAAGGGAACCACTGATACCGTAACCATGATGAGTTATGGTTTTGATCCTTATCTGTCAAGCTGGAGTCCTTATCATGGAGCCGTTTATGCGGTGGTATCTTCGGTCGCGAAGATTGTGGCAAGCGGCGGTGATTACCAGAAGATCCGCTTTACCTTCCAGGAGTACTTCAAACGGATGACCGATGACCCGACCCGCTGGGGTGCACCATTTGCTGCATTGCTTGGCGCATATCAGGCACAGCTTGGTTTTGGCCTGCCGTCCATCGGCGGTAAAGACAGTATGTCCGGCACTTTTAATGATGAGGAAAATGGTGAGATCAATGTACCGCCGACGCTTGTATCATTTGCGGTAGATATTGCCAGCCATAAGCATATTATTTCACCGGAACTTAAGCAGCCGGGCAATAAGCTGGTGGTATTCCGGGCAGAGCGTGACAAATATGACCTGCCGGTATATAGTCAGTTGACTGACGGATATATCAAACTGCATGAAGATATTAAGAGCGGCAGAATTGTATCGGCTTTTGCGATCGAAGGCCATGGTCTGGCTGAAGCAGTCAGCAAGATGGCATTCGGTAATAAACTGGGAATAAAAATTGAGCACAATCTTGATGAGCGTGATTTCTTTGCAGCCGGATGGGGCGATATTGTCTGTGAAGTTCCGGCAGATCAGGTTGGTGCGTTAGCAATTACCTATACTCTGATCGGTGAAGTGACGGACAGCCGGACGTTTGAATATGGTTCTGTGACCCTGACCCTTGAAGAAGCACTGAATCACTGGACCGAAACACTGGAAGATGTGTTCCCGACAGAGTCAGGAGTAAAACAGGAATCAGCTGAAATTGCTCTTTATGAGGCACCATCCGTATATGTCTGCAAACATAAAGTCGCCAGACCAACTGTATTCATTCCGGTATTTCCGGGAACCAACTGCGAATATGACAGTGCCAGGGCGTTTGAACGTGCCGGTGCCGATGTAGTGACCAGGGTATTTAAAAACCTGACCGCTGCAGATATCCGTGATTCCGCAGAACTGTATAAAAAAGAAGTGGCTAATGCCCAGATTGTTATGTTCCCCGGTGGTTTTTCCGCCGGTGATGAACCGGAAGGTTCGGCAAAGTTTTTTGCCACGGTATTCCGCAATGAAATGATTAAAGCGGAGATCGATAAGCTGCTGAACGAAAGAGACGGTCTGATGCTTGGTATCTGTAACGGTTTCCAGGCGCTGATCAAGCTGGGACTGGTGCCAAACGGCAGTATTACCGAGCAAAAGGCAGATTCTCCGACACTGGCGATGAATACCATCGGCCGCCATATTTCCCGTATGGTTTATACCAAAGTGGTTTCGAATAAGTCACCATGGCTTCAGAAAACGGAACTTGGCGGTGTATACTGCAATCCGGCATCTCACGGAGAAGGCCGTTTTGTGGCAAATAGCGAATGGCTGAACCGGTTAGCTGCTCAGGGGCAGGTTGCAACCCAGTATGTGGATGAGCTGGGCAATCCATCCATGAATGAATGTTGGAATCCGAACGGATCTTATCTGGCTGTTGAAGGGATTACCAGTCCTGACGGCCGTATCTTAGGCAAGATGGCACATTCCGAGCGCCGCGGCGATGCAGTTGCCAGGAACATTTACGGAGAGCAGGATATGAAGATATTTGAAGCCGGGGTAGAATATTTTGCTTGACATTGAAACCGGATTTTAGTATCATTTGGAATAAAATGAGTGCGGATACGCCAGGATACATGAGGAGAAATCAACAATGAAAAAAGTCGTGAAGTTTGGAGGCAGTTCACTTGCCAGTGCGAAACAGTTTAAGAAGGTAGCAGGTATCATACAGTCCGATAAGACCAGACGTTATGTCATTCCGTCAGCTCCGGGTAAAAGAGACAGCAAAGATGAGAAGGTTACTGATATGCTGTATCAGTGTTATGAAGCAGCATCGACCGGAAAAAGCTATAAGAAGACTCTTGATAAGATTAAGAAACGTTATGATGATATTATTGACGGACTGGAGATTAACCTGAATCTGGATCACGAGTTTGATACCATCGAGACGAATTTTCTCGGCGGTGCAGGCAGTGAATACGCAGCTTCACGCGGTGAATACTTAAATGGCATGATTATGGCTGAGTATCTTGGCTTTGCGTTTGTTGATGCGGCAGAGGTGATTTTCTTTGATGAAGAGGGCCATCTGGAAGCTGATGCAACCAACCGTGAACTGTCAGAGCGTCTTGAGCATATTGACCGTGCCGTTATTCCGGGCTTTTACGGTGCCCAGCATGACGGAACGATCCGTACGTTCAGCCGCGGCGGTTCCGATATAACCGGTTCGATTGTAGCCAGAGCGATCCATGCTGACTTATATGAGAACTGGACCGATGTTTCCGGTTTTCTGGTTTCCGACCCGAGAATTATTGACAATCCGAAGGTGATTGAGACGATTACATACCGTGAGCTGCGTGAACTGGCTTACATGGGTGCCAGCGTCCTTCATGAAGATGCTATTTTCCCGGTCAGAAAAGAAGGGATCCCGATCAACATCCGCAATACCAACCGTCCGGAAGACAAGGGAACTCTCATTGTCGAGAGCACCTGCAGAAAACCCCGCTATACCATCACCGGTGTTGCCGGGAAAAAAGGCTTCTGTGCCATCAATATTGAAAAAGCAATGATGAATTCCGAAGTAGGGTTTGGCAGAAAGGTTCTGGAGGTTTTTGAAAAATATAATATTTCCTTTGAACATATGCCGTCAGGCATTGATACCATGAGCATTATGGTGCATCAGGATGAGTTTGAAGAATCTGAGCAGTCGGTTATTGCCGGTATCCATCGTGCCGTCAGCCCTGACAGCGTGGATCTGGAATCTGATCTGGCTTTGATCGCAGTAGTAGGGCGCGGTATGAGAGCGACCCGCGGTACAGCCGGCCGGATATTCTCAGCGCTTGCCCATGCCAGAATCAATGTCAAGATGATTGACCAGGGATCGAGTGAACTCAATATTATTATCGGGGTTAAAAATTCCGATTTTGAAGCAGCAATTAAGGCTATTTATGATATTTTTGTATTAGCAGAACTGTAAGATTGATAAAAAGAGGCAGCGGCAGTCATTTGATGACCCGGACTGCCCCTTTTTAATTCTGACATTTTGTGGTATAATTCTTAAGGAAAGCATCTGATTCAGTCAAAAGAAAAGAGCAGGCATA
>DAMAMW010000075.1:0-14442 GCA_032073745.1 Lachnospiraceae bacterium
TCTCAACCTTCTTTCTTGGATATCCCTATATTTGAATTATACAGGAAGCTCCTTATTTCTGATAAAAGAATCATACCATAATAATGTTATCAATACTATATTTTTCAAATAAAATAAACAATATCAGTCATCTGTACTATATGACGGTTGAGAAATAAGAAGTACAATATTAACAAACGCAATATACAGAATGAGGAGGAAAAAAGTATGAACGTATTAATATCCATTGATTCTTTTAAGGGCAGTCTGTCTTCGATGGAAGCTGGCGGAGCGCTGGCAGAGGGAATCCGGCGGGTATACCCGGATGCCGGTATCGAAATAGTGCCTCTGGCAGACGGCGGTGAAGGGACCGTTGATGCTCTTGTTAAAGGTATGGGAGGGATTCTTCGCAGTGTCAGCGTAACCGGGCCGATGGGGGAATCGGTTACCTGTGAATATGGTCTGATACCGGATAAGAAGACCGCAGTAATTGAAATGTCAGGAGCAGCAGGAATTACTCTGGTTCCGGAAGAAAAAAGAAATCCTCTTGACGCAACAACCTACGGTGTCGGCGAAGTAATCAGGGATGCCATTTTAAATGGTGCCAGAAGATTTATTATTGGAATCGGCGGCAGTGCAACTAACGATGGCGGAGTCGGGATGCTTGAAGCACTGGGGTATGAGTTTCTGGATAGTAAGGGAGATCCGGTTGCCCGCGGGGCCAGAGGGCTTGAGCAGATTGCTGCAATTAAAGATACAGGCGTTATTGCTCAGCTCAGTGACTGCGAATTTAAAATTGCCTGTGATGTCACAAATGTCCTGTGCGGGGAACTTGGCTGCAGTCATATCTATGGCCCCCAGAAAGGGGCCACTCCGGAGATGATCCTTAAGATGGATAAATGGATGAATCATTATGCTGAGCAGACAGCCAGGGTATATCCTGATGCGGATCCGCTCATAGCCGGAACGGGAGCGGCAGGAGGATTAGGATTTGCATTTCTGGCATATACCAATGCCAGCCTGCAATCCGGAATTAAAATTGTCCTGGAAGAGATCGGATTGGAAGACTATATGAAAAAGGCCGATATTGTAATCACCGGCGAAGGCAGGCTGGATGAGCAGACGGTCATGGGAAAAGCTCCGGCAGGGGTTGCGGCCCTGGCAAAAAAACATGGTAAACCGGTGATTGCATTTGCCGGAATGGTAACTCCGGAAGCAAGGATCTGTAATGAGCATGGGATCGACGCATTTTTTCCGATCCTGAGACGGGTGGTTACTCTTCCTGAAGCGATGGAAAAGAAAAATAGTCGGATTAATATGGCAGATACGGCAGAGCAGGTATTCCGGGCGATGCAGATAAATTTATATGGGAATCGAGACTGATACAATAAGACATTAAAATTATTAGGCTGCGGGGCAGTCTTGTTATTTAACGAAGTCATCAGACTGCCCCCAATAGGATTATCAAATCTTCTTTAGTTCCTCAAAACACTTTGACAAAAGCTGCGATTTTTCCCAAGCTATTGATTTGATCTGTTCATTAATAAACGAAAAAATTTTTTCGGGATACTGTATTGCCCAGGTAACTCCTAAACTGGCCTTCAGTTTTAACCTTGTCTTACCAATATACTTCAACGCATACGGTTCGATGCTTTCTATGTATGACTTACTTTTATCGACAATCATCTTATCGTATTCATTCTCTGAAATTGCATCTAATAACAATGTCTCCAGTGCCCCTTCTTTATCTTCTGGAATTGTTAATAGTAGAAATTCTACATGTGCATCCATTCCGAAACTATCGCGATACTGGTTGGTTACCCAGACATTGTTTTTAGCCCTTGTTATGACCGGTTTGAATATCGATTGAAAGGAATCACGAATGGATAATACGGCCCGGTCATCCTTATCTGTAACAACAGCAATTTTAGAAAATGCACAGCTGTCAATCATTGCCGCAAGGATTCGATCACGAAAAAAAGTACCAAACCGATCCTTGCCGCCAACACCGCAAATCAGTAAGCAATCACTATCTTTGCGATACCAGTAAGCCGATTCGCCCTTAGAGTCATCAGCTTTTATTGCAAGGTTTTTTAAAGTATTTCGAGGTGTCCACCCACATGTTTTTTCGAGATAATAACTTAAGAGAATAGCATCTGTTTTTCCTTCACATAATATCAGTTTGTTCATAGGCGGACCTCAAATCCAAATTGTTCTCTATTGGAGTAAACATGTCTTCCGGAAAGAATACGTGAATATGTTTGTTTGGTAACGGTATCCTTTTTAAATGTAACAACACTAATATCGTCTATATCATCCTGCTCTTCATAGTTCTGTGTTCCAAGCAGGTTATCTACAGCCTCAATGCTATGCGTTGTAATGAATAGCTGAACACCAAATTGCATACATGCTTTTACAATAAAGCGAAACACATCATCATAATATTTGGAGTGAATTGCTGTTTCGATTTCATCAATCAGCAAAACACCATTTGCTGCCTGAACAATTGCATTGGCAAGTGCCAGTACTTTTTTGATACCATCTCCATAAGTGGACAGTGGCATATTTCCAAGTGTTGCATGATTTATATATTCGATTGGACGAGCATTGTCCTCATTTTTTAAAATTAATAAATTATTAATCTCCGGATCAAATAGCTGTAATACACGTACACATATTTCTTTGTAGGACTCGTCTCTTATAATTCGGCTAAAAACGTTTGTCTTTATATGGTCGACAGGGGAAAGATAAACTATGTTCAAATAATTTGTCCTTTTAATTTCACGGCCGGTTATTGAAGAATAAGCATTTATTTCAACTGGTATATTGTTGTGGCTATCTTCTGTTATATATTGGAGCTGGCCGATAAAAGTATCTATTTCTGCTGAATCTGAAATAGCTTTATAAGCATTTTTTCGTGCATTGGAAAATCTTAAAGATTTCATCAAATCAGCATGATCCATCAAGAGTTTTTTACATGTTCCTGATAATTTGCATCCAAGGCGTCCTCTTTTGCAGTGAGCATAAACATCAATTGCCATATGGTCTGTATCTTGAGCGAAGAGATTAATAAAACTGTCATATATAGATAAACTGTTAAAAGGAACCAGCGATTCTCTAAGTCTTGCAACACGAAGCACATTGGTGAAATCTTCTGGATTTCGGAGCAGCATCATTGCCTCCAGCACACTAGTTTTGCCACTGTTATTGTCTCCAACAACCAGATTGATGTGATTTAATCTCTTAATTTTTAAATTGTGAATTCCACGGAAGTGTTCAATGTTCAATTCCTCGATTTGTATGGCCATTAAATATCCTCCTCTCTATCCTCAAAGTCAATTATTAAGCGTTTTCCTAACCCATCTGCAATACGTTTAAGGATTACAAGGCTAGGACGATAGTTCCCATTTTCAATCTTGCTAATATTGGATTGGGAAACCCCAGACCTTTCTGCTAATTGCCTTTGGGTCATACCTGCTGTGTTACGTACAGAAGTTATTAATTGGCGCAGCTCTTCTTCTATGTCGTAGTCTTCTAATGGTGGTTTAGTGTCAATAGTATCTATCTTTACTTGTTTTAATGCCTGGTCCAGATATGCCTGTAAGTCACTCATAGATCATTCCCCTTCCTGCATCTTATACATTTTATGATATGTTGTATTTGACATAATGTCAATAGCGATAAATGTTTTATTTGATATATTGTTGACGGATTAAGCAAAAGATAAACTATGATCACTATTAATTAATTTGTATTACTTTTTCAGTTTTGATTTCAGATGGGGTACGACTTGTTTTTTCTATCAAAATATGCTAAACTATCAACCGTCACAAAGCCCGCAAAACCAAGGTCTATAGGGCTGAATAATCGTGTGTTCGAGACCTTCCACACGTAAAACAAAACTACAGGAGAACAAAAACATGAACCAAACACGCAATAACACCACGTACCTGTTAACCCAGACGGCGGCCATTGCAGCTATTTATGTCGTATTAACGCTGCTGTTTGCCCCCATCAGCTATGGTCCGATCCAGGCCCGAGTATCAGAAGCACTCTGTATCCTGCCGTATTTCACCCCGGCTGCGATACCCGGTGTTTTCATTGGTTGTTTCCTGTCTAATCTGTTAGGCGGATCCGTACCAATGGATGTCATTTTTGGCAGTCTCGCAACTCTGATTGGAGCGGTCGGCTCATATTCTCTGCGAAACAAAAAATGGCTGGTATGTATTCCGCCGATACTGGCAAATACCATCATAGTTCCGTGGGTACTGCGATATGCCTATGGCGAAGCGCAATTGATTCCATTTTTAATGCTGACAGTTGGAATTGGCGAGATCCTGGCAGTAGGTGTTTTAGGAAATCTGTTATTAACAGCACTGGAACGATATAAACATATTATTTTTAAAAGAAATTACGCTTCATAAAACATATTATATTAATTTTAGACGGATGATAAAAGAGGAACTGCATCACTCGCATGAGTGATACAGCTCCTCTTTTCCATCTGTTCTCAACTTCACGATATGCCAGGTACAGATATAGTCACAACATCTCCATATAAGCCAATACCTGATCCAAAAGCTGCAGTCCGAAATACAGCAATATCGCCAGAATCACTCCGGATATAACCAGAAACAGCAGTTTATAAAACAGATAGGCGCGGGCAAAAGAACGGCGATCCCGTTTCTTCTTATTAAAAGCAAGGTAAAGCAGATAGATCCATCCCACAACAGGGATATTCATACACATAAAGGTAAAGAACCAACGATGCAGTCCGGTGTCTTCATCAGAATAATGAAAAATATCCGCTTCATCATCGATATCTTCAACTTCATCCTCATCCGGCGGCATCTCATCCTCCAAAACGGGCAAAATAGGAAGCGCTGCTGTTTCGTGGTCAACCACTTCTTCTATGGCTTTTTGAATGCTGTCGGTATCCTCCAGCATCTTCTTATCATGTTCACTCATCTAATCTGTCTCCATTTCTGAAGTGATAACCGGACTGGCGGCTGATTCTGATACCGGACCTGATGCATCACGGTTCCAGTTTCCTTTTTCATTGTTCAGAGCAGACTGCAGCTGAACCTGCTGGACCGCAATCTGACTTTGAACTTCAGCCTGTTCAGATTCTTCAGCAGCACGCTGCTCTGCCTGAATTTTCTGCCATTCTTCATTCGTTGGCAGGGTTGATATCCGTTTGATGGCAGCATCGAGACGCTGGCTGTAATTACTCGCTTCACTATAATCTGCTACCAAAGGCAGCTTATCAATAGCTGTCTGGATCAGTTCTGCTGCATTGGTGACCTGATATTCCAGTTCCTCCACCGCTGTTAAAGCCGATAAAAACTCATTCTTCCGCGTCTGTACCTCCAGTGCGGCCCGCTGCTTCACCGCATTTTCCTCAGCCAGTTTTTGGGCTGCGATACGATCCCGTTCCTGCTGTTGTTCATACAAAGTAATGGTGTGCAGCATCCCTTTTATAATGGTTTGGAATTCATCATTGCGGATATCTGCCCGCTCTGACAGTTCGGCCCGCAGATCGCCCTCATCCAGCAGATTCAGTTTGGTTATCATGGACTGATATTGATTTTTTACCCAGTATGTATCTTCAACCGTTTCAATTGTTTTAGCTTCGAATTCAGCAACAGCTGTCTGCAGTTCCTGTTCCAGCCGCCGCTGTTCTTTATCATGCAGGCTTTGTTCGGCACGCAGTTCAGCGGTCTGGCTGAAATAATCGGTAATTCCGTTTTTGCTGTCAGCGCGCAGATCAATGGTCTCAGGCTGTTCCCAGTCCCATAGCTCCTTATCTGAGTGAAGGTCGTCCATTACCTGTTTCCAGATCTTTCCGGCATACGTACTGCCGTAGATGCCGGGCATGGCCCGCGGGATATCATATCCGACCCAGACTGCTGTTGTATAGTAACGCGTATACCCGCAGAACCAGGTATCCTTGCTGCTGTTGGTTGTACCGGTCTTGCCTGCAGCCGGCATTCCGTTTTCCAGAGCCAGTCCGTAACCGGTGCCGTAAGGTTCATTCAAAACACCTTTTAAGATGTCGGTAATCATAAATGCGCTGTCCTCCTGGTAGATCTGCCGGGCCTGAGGGTTCAGACTCTTTGTCAGCTCGCCAAGTTGTTCGTGCTCTACTTTGACGATGCAGGTCCGGTCATTATAGACACCATTGTTTGCCAGCGTACTGTAGCCTTTGGCCATGTCCACAACCCGGAGTCCATTGGTGAATCCGCCTATACTTAATGAAGGAACTTCACTGTCAACATAAGTGATTCTCTGAAAATCCATCTGCCCCAGATAATCAAGGCCAAAATTCACGCCAATATCTTCAAGAATCTGCCAGGCCACCGTATTCAGACTGCGGGTCAGTGCTTCCCTGACCGTAACGTTGCCGCGATAGGTACCGCCGCTGTTGGACGGGCCATCTTCCCACTTGTGGTCATTGACCATCCGGGACGGATAATATTCTCCGGTATCGAAGCCGGGCCCATAGTCGATCAGGGGTTTGATTGTGCTGCCGGGTTGTCTGGCACTGAGATAAGCCCGGTTGAACTGATCGTCCGTACCCCGTCCGCCGACAATGGCAACCACGTAATTACTCTGGTTGTCCACCACGACACCGGCACCCTGCAGGGCATATTTGCCGTTTTCCTGTAATTCTGTATAGGAAGAAAGTCCGCTGTCAACCCGGATCTGAAGCAGATCCTGAAGCCGGCTGTCAAGCGAGGTGTAGATCTTGTAGCCGCCGGCTCTGATCTCATCATTTTTCTCGTTGTAAATCAGCTGGTAATGATCCATGTAGGATGTATACTCTTCCTTATTTGTAAAGGTATACTGAAACTCAAATCCATCCAGCTTCATCAGTTCCAGCGCTGTACAATGGATCGCATAGCTGCTCTGGTAGTTTTCATCGGTACCTTCGGCTTCTTCCTGGACAATGTTCAGCCGTCTGGCCGAGTAATTGTCGTATTCTTCTTTTGTCAGGACACCATATTCATACATACTGTATAATACGTCATTTCTTTTTTGCAGAGATGCCTCAGGATTCCTGACCGGATCGTAGGCGGTCGGACTGTTGCTGATACCGGCCAGAACAGCAGCCTCGTCAACGGTCAGTTCAATGGCCTGCTTGCCGAAATAATAGCGGCTGGCGGCCTGTACACCATAACAATGATTGCCGTAAAAGTTGGTATTGCAGTAAAATTCCATGATGTCAGCCTTGGAATACTTCTTTTCAACTTCTGGTGCCAATAAAATTTCGACGATTTTACGTGTGAAACTCTGCTCCTGGGTAAGGTAGGTATTTTTAATAACCTGCTGTGTAATCGTACTGCCGCCCTGGGTGATGGCACCCCGGTTCTTGACCAGTGCCAGCCCGGCCCGTGTGGTTGCAATCCAGTCCACCCCGGTGTGGCTTTTGAAGCGGCGGTCCTCCTGGGCAATGTAGGCATTTTGAATATTCAAGCTGATCTGATTGATCGGAACATATTCATAATGCCCGGCATTGATCAGTCCCACCAGCTGGTTGTCCTTGTCGTACACTTCGGTGTCGGACAGCATCCTGAAATCCTGCCGTTCCATCTGGGCCAGCTTGTCATACGCAGTCTCCCGGCAATAATCCAGCTGTGGCTTTACCTTGATATAAAGAACAAAAGCGGTAACGGCTATGACGATCAGAGTCATAACCAGCAGCTGCATCATACCCTGAAGAATCCAGCCAAGGATACCAAACAGGCTGACCATAAAACTGGCAATTCCTTTTAGAAAAATTCGGATATATTTGGTGATCTTCATAAATCTCCTTTATTATCTTAAGTCTGATATCACAAATTATGAAATCCATTATAACGCAAATAATTAAAAAACGATAGAAAAACATTGACTTTCTGATGAAAAACCTGTAAAAGTAAAAGAAGTCGAAAGGAGTAAGTATGTTATGTATCAGATAGATTTTAAAAAGCCGGAGGCAATCCATTTTATCGGCATAGGCGGCATCAGTATGAGCGGATTGGCAGAAATCCTTTTGGATGAAGGTTTTCGGGTCAGCGGTTCCGATGCCATGAAAAGTGAATTAACTGAACAGCTGGAGGCGGGCGGTGCCCTGATCACATATGGCCAGCGGGCAGAAAACATAACCGGTGATATTGATGTGGTAGTATATACCGCCGCGGTACACCCCGGTAATCCTGAATATGATGAGGTGGTCCGCCTTGGCATTCCGATGCTGAGCCGCGCGGAACTGCTGGGACAGATGATGAAAAATTATCAGCAGGCAGTTGCTGTTGCCGGAACCCATGGCAAGACAACAACAACTTCAATGGTGACCGAGATCCTGATGGCAGCAGAGGCTGACCCAACCATATCAGTTGGCGGTATCCTGCCCTCGATCGGAGGAAATATCAGGGTCGGTGACTCCGGTCTGTTTGTCACGGAAGCCTGTGAATACACCAACAGTTTTTTGTCTTTTTATCCTACTATAGAAGTGATTCTTAATATAGAAGAAGATCATCTCGATTTCTTTAAAGATATTGATGATATTCGTCATTCATTCCGCCTGTTTGCAGAAAAGCTGCCTCAGGATGGCTTGCTGGTCATCAGCAGTGAGATTGATTGTTATGAAGAGCTGACCGCCGGTCTGGCCTGCCGTGTCGTTACCACCGGACTGACTTGCGAAAGTGACTATCAGGCAGTTGAGATTGAATATGATGATCTGGCCAGACCGACCTTCAGATTAAAGATTAAGGGCGAAGACCATGGTCTCATAACTCTTGGCGTACCGGGCCGGCATAATGTGCAGAACGCTCTTGCGGCTGTTGCGGCTGCCTGCGAACTGGGGATTGCTCAGGCTGATATTGTCAGGGGACTGAAAAGTTATACCGGGACCAACCGCCGGTTTGAGAAAAAGGGTGAAGTGGGCGGTATTGTCATTGTGGATGATTATGCCCATCATCCGAAGGAGATTGAAGTGACCCTCGAGGCAGCGAAGAATTATCCCCATAAGAAATTGTGGTGTGTCTTCCAGCCCCATACGTATACCAGAACCAAAGCTTTCCTTGATGAGTTTGCTGATGCATTGTCAGCAGCTGATGAAGTGATCCTGGCTGGAATTTATGCTGCCAGGGAGACGGATAACCTTGGTATCAGCTCTGGTGACATAGCGTCAAGAATCGAAGCACTGGGTACCAGAGCCCATTACTTTTCCACCTTTGATGAAATTGAAACATTTATTTTAGAAAATTGTTCCCCAGGTGATTTGTTGATAACTATGGGGGCCGGAGACATTGTAAAAGTGGGCGAAAGACTGCTTGGTCAATAGTTATCCACATTATCCACATAGTTTTCCACTTTTTATGTAAAGGGGCTATGTGGATTTTCTAATTAACATAAAAAACTGTCTAAAAATTTGCGGATTCGGTAGTTTATTAACATTCTGACAGGATTCGACATTGTATGCAAAAAAGTTATCCACGTTATCCACATTATCCACAATGGAATCTGTGGAAAACTCCGGCTATTTTCTTTTAGATTTGGATGTGTTATGATAGGGAAAAGGGGCGGAGCTCGTGGTGGCGGAGGAGAACGTGGGGCGTCTGGTTGGACCGGAATAGGTTCCGTTCTCTCGGTGGGGTGCTTCTAAGGCCGCAGCAAGTGATTTTCAGCGGCACCGGGGCTAGCGCTGCACAACATAAATGCATCAACCAATAGCACCAGCTATCCACACCAGAAGTGGACCTGCGAAGCTAGCCGTAGGATCCACTACGTCGTCGCTTCGCAGATCCACGTCTGATGCGGATATCAGGCACTCTTGGCCGACGCATTTATGTTGCACAGCACTAGTTGCGCTAAACTCTTGATGACTTTAACGCGCCGGGCCCCTGGAATCCAGCTTTGGAGAGCAGGATTCCTCCGCTGAAAATCACTTGCTGCAGCCTAAGAATCACCGCTACCTCGTTCAATGTCACTGATTCCGGTCCAACCAGACGCCCCACGTTCTCCCAGCGACTATGTTGGCTCCAGTTGGGGAGAAGAGCAAAACAATACTCAATAACAATTCAATACTCAATAACAATTAGATTTGTTGGTTGCAGTGAGATATAAGTATTATGTTTGAAAAAGAGAGTGAGGGGTAGTGACGTGACATATGAATTCCAGGTGAGTGTAACTGTGGTTTCTAATGAATTTATTGATCGTTATATGGCAGCTGCAAACGGTGAATATGTCAAGGTGTATTTATATGTTTTGCGTCATCAGCATGAACAGCTTGATCTGGTGCAGATTGCGGATGCGCTCAATCATACGGAGGCGGATATCAGGCGGGCACTGTCTTACTGGGAGAAGACCGGGGTTTTGAAAACAAAAGACCGGGAACAGGAACAGTTGCGGCAGGAAACTGTTCGGGTCAGTGAAGCGGTGGCGGTATCTGCTGAAACGGATAATAATCGTCAGGAGAAGAAGGTGCGGCCGGTTTATAGTCAGGATGAGGTGAATAAACTTGCTTCTGATGAAGAGTTTACCCAGCTGTTGTACATAGCCCAAAAATATCTGAATAAGGTGTTTACTCCGCGTGAGTGTGAGGTATATGCTTATCTGTATGCCGGTCTGGGAATGTCTTTTGAACTGCTTGAGTATCTCACCGAGCATTGTGTGCAGAGCGGGCATAACAGTATCCGTTATTTGGAAACAGTAGCGCTCAGCTGGCATGAAAAGGGGCTTCGGACGGTTGAAGAGGCAAAAGCGTATTCTACCGGATTTACAAAGGATTCTTTTGCTGTTATGAAGGCATTTGGCCTGACCGACAGAAGACCCGGGGAGTCTGAAAAGGATATGATTCAAAAATGGTTTTCGGTTTATGGTTTTACAAAAGACGTGGTTCTGGAGGCCTGCAACCGGACAATGAGTACGATTCATTCTCCGAGTTTTCGTTATGCTGACAAGATCCTGGAGCAATGGCAGAAGGCCGGCGTCAAGAGCCTGAATGATGTCAGTAAGCTCGATGAGTCCCGTCAGAAGCGGCCGCAGAAAAGCGGCAATCGTAAACCGGCGAATCAGTTTCACAATTTTGAGCAGCGTAACACAGATTACGATGCCATGGTGCTGGATCAGGTTAAGTCCTGGATTGGCGAAGCGTAGAAGAAGGAGAGTAAGAGAATGGCTTTAAGCAATTCCCAGTATAACGCTGTGATGCGGGAATACGGACAGCAGCAGTTTCGCAATAAGCACGAACAGGATCTGCGGGTTGCCGAAGTATATAAAAGAATACCTGAGATCCGGGAACTGGATGAAGCGGTGGCAACGACCTCTGCTGCCTGTGCCAGACGTGTACTGGCCGGTGATACCGGTGCCAGAGCCGGACTCAAAGAGGAACTGGCCGTACTCCGGACCCGGAAGCTTGCGCTTCTTACGGCGGCAGGATTTCCGGGAGACTACATGGAGATGCGGTATCGCTGCCGTGACTGCCAGGATACCGGATATGCCGACAGTAAACGCTGCCATTGTTTTGAACGGACCAGGCTGCAGCTGCTTTATGCCCAGTCAAATCTTGAGAATGTACTGAAACGGGAGAACTTCACCACGTTTTCTTATCGTTTTTATGACAATACCCGGAATGTTCCGGCTCTGGGGATGACGGAACTTGCCTATATTCAGATGGTTGTAAAACGCTGCCGGTCATTTGCCGGACAATTTCGTGAACAGGGAGGCAATCTGTTGTTTACCGGTTCTACCGGGGTCGGCAAAACGTTTCTGACCAACTGTATTGCCAAAGAACTGATTGATCAGTACATTTCAGTTATCTATCTCTCATCACATGACCTGTTTGATATTTTTTCAAAATATAAATTCAGTTATGATGCGGAAGAGGATATTGAGGAAATGTACCGATATATCCTGGACTGTGAGATGCTGATTATCGACGATCTGGGAACTGAGGTTAATAACACCTTTGTTTCCTCGCAGTTATTCTACTGCATCAATGAACGGATCAACCGCCGCAGGGGAACCATTATCTCTACCAATCTGACGATGGACATGCTGCGGGATACTTATTCCGACCGGGTGACTTCCCGGCTGATGAGCCATTATATGACGATTCCTCTGTACGGCGGAGACATTCGTATGAAAAAAAAGCAAACTTCAAGGGATTAACTTGACTATTAACGAACATAATGATATAGATATATGGTAACAAAAGGCGAAAGCCAATGGATTGATACACGTTGGAGGATAAAAATGATATACAGAGAAAAGACTATTGAGACTATTCCGGTCGGACCGTTAGGTCTGGTTCCGTTAAAGAGCTGTGCAGAGTTGGGAAATAAAGTAAATGACTGGCTGGTTTCCTGGCGGGACGAGCGTGAAAGCGAGCATAAATCAACAATCGCATTTTCCGGTTACCAGAGAGATTCCTATATTATCCGTGCCAAGACTCCGAGATTTGGATCTGGCGAAGCCAAGGGCACGATAGAAGAATCTGTCCGTGGTGACGATCTGTACCTGATGGTTGATGTATGCAACTACAACCTGACGTATTCCCTGTGTGGAATGACGAACCATATGTCTCCTGATGATCATTATCAGGATCTCAAACGTGTTATCGCGGCTGCCGCCGGCAAAGCGCGCCGTATCAATGTTATTATGCCGTTTTTATACGAAAGCAGACAGCATAAACGTTCCGGCAGAGAATCTCTCGACTGCGCCCTGGCCCTGAAAGAACTGACCAACATGGGGGTGGAGAATATCATTACATTTGATGCCCACGATCCCAGAGTTCAGAATGCGATTCCGCTGAAAGGATTTGAAACTGTTCAGCCGATCTATCAGTTTATCAAATATCTGCTGTTAGCAGAGACAGAACTTCAGATAGACAATGATCATATGATGGTCATCAGCCCCGATGAAGGCGGCATGGCCCGCGCGGTATACTTTGCCAATGTTCTGGGGCTGGACATGGGGATGTTTTATAAGCGCAGAGATTACACCAAAATTATCCAGGGGCGCAACCCGATCGTGGCTCACGAATTCCTCGGCAGCAATGTAGAAGGAAAAGATGTCCTGATTATCGACGATATGATTTCCTCCGGCGACAGCATGCTTGAAGTAGCCAAAGAACTGAAACGCCGCAAAGCCGGAAAGGTATTTATCTGCTCCACTTTCGGCCTGTTCACCAATGGCCTGGCAAAGTTTGACGAATACTATGAAAACGGTCTGATTGACCGGATTTTGACGACCAATCTGGTATATCAGACACCAGAACTGCTGTCAAAGCCATACTATATCAATGTAGACATGAGCAAATACATCGCCCTGATCATCGACAACTTAAATCATGACGCATCATTAAGCGAGCTGCTCAACCCAACAGGAAGAATTAACCGATTCCTGGAAAAATACCGCAACAACAGAGGCTGATAAAATATGGACAAAGAAAAAGATATAAAACAGTCCGGTGGCGGCTGGAAAAAAGAAGCATGGGAATGGCTGAAGATCATTATTTCAGCAGCAGCAATTGCATTTGTGCTGAATACCTTTATCATCGCCAACAGCAGAGTCCCAAGCGGCTCAATGGAGACCACCATTATGACCGGAGACCGCGTCATCGGTTCCCGGCTGTCCTATCTGTTTGATGACCCGGAACGGGGAGATATCGTAATATTCAAGTTCCCTGATGACGAATCCGTTCATTACGTCAAACGTGTCATTGGCATGCCCGGTGACACCGTCGATATCGTAAACGGGCAGGTATTCTTAAATGGTTCCGACACACCATTAGACGAACCGTATATCCGGGAGCCCATGATACCTGAAGCACCCATGCACTTTGAAGTACCCGAAGACAGTTACCTCATGTTAGGAGATAACCGCAACTATTCCCTTGATGCGAGACGCTGGGAGAACACTTATGTCAAACGAGAGAAGCTTACGGCGAAGGTGTTGTTCCGGTATTATCCTAAGATTGGGAAGATTCAGTGATGATGTTCCGAAGGCATAGGCCGCAGAGGGCTTGTTGGGATGAGTGAAGCCGGTCAGGTTTCAGCGCCGTTTCGGAGTACAAGGGAATCTAAAGTTTCAAAAAAATGTAAAAAGCATGCCCGCAATCCGCTGAACTCGCGGCAAAAACGGCCGCTCAAACAGTCGTCTCCTTGCGGGCATAAAACATTTTTTTGAAACTTAAGATGCCCTAGTACCCCTGCAAATGCGCCGAAACCTGACCGGCTTCACTCATCCCAACAAGCCCTCTACGGCTCTCCTTCCACAAGTATTACACTTGAAACCACTACAATATAACCAAAAAGCCAATCATACACCTTCACAGGTGGCGCAAAAATAAGTTGCAAGCAATGTATGGTCGCGACCTTATTTGAGTACCAGGCATGGGATAGGGTGGCTGTAGCTGGATGGGATGTTGGGAAACGGTGGGACGGTATGGCGGGGCGGGACTGGGTGGTGGCAGTG
>DAMAMW010000076.1:0-13898 GCA_032073745.1 Lachnospiraceae bacterium
TAACCGGTGCTTATAAATCAACTTTTATGGGACATTTTCAAAAATCGTTGACACTATTTTTTACAAATTCAGCTGCTCTTTGACAACTTCATACACTTTTTTAAGGGCTGCATCGACTCCGGCCGGATTTTTGCCGCCGGCCTGTGCCATATTTGGCCGTCCGCCGCCGCCGCCGCCTACCAAAACAGCAATTGCTTTGATCAGATTTCCGGCATGAGCTCCTTTTTTCTGTGCATCATCGGTTGCTGCCGCCATCAGGTTGACCTTCTCCCCCTGTACGGAAGCAAGTACAATCACACACTCACCCAGCTTTTCTTTTAACTGATCGCCGAGGTTTCGCAGGCCATTCATATCTACATCCGGAACCTTTGCTGCCAATACCTGAATGTCACCCATGGTCTGCGCCTGATTCATCGCATCGCCAAGTGAATCGTTGGCAAGTTTGCTCCTTAATTTTTCATTTTCAGAATGCAGTGCTTTCACTTCTTCAAGTAAAGCTTCGATTTTGCCGGTAAGTTCAGCCGGAGTTGTCCTGGCTGCTCTTGCTGCCGCATGAAGATCGGTTTCTGCCTTCTGATAATACTGCATCAGCCCGTCACCGGTCAGTGCTTCGATTCTTCTGACGCCGGCTGCAATACCAGCTTCTGAAATGATTTTGAATGCGTGAATCGTGCCAGTACTGTCAACGTGAGTACCGCCGCAAAGTTCTGTGGAGAAGTCCCCCATTTTAACGACACGTACCGAGTCGCCATACTTTTCACCAAACAACGCCATAGCGCCGGTTTTCTTCGCTTCATCAAGTGTCATCTCCTGCGTGCTTACAGTCAGGTTCTCACGGATCTTTTCATTAACCAGATCTTCTACCCGAGCGATCTCATCCTGGGTCATAGCCGAAAAATGAGTAAAGTCAAAGCGAAGCCGGTCTGCGGCAACGAAAGAACCGGCCTGTTCCACATGGTCTCCCAGAACAGTACGCAGTGCTTTCTGCAATAAATGGGTTGCACTATGGTTCTTCTCTGTAGCCAGGCGGCTCTCCGGATCTACCTGAAGACTTACCTTTTCGCCTGACTGCAGCATACCTGATACCATCACGCCCACATGGCCAATCTTACCGCCCTGCAGATGAATGGTATCCTTCACTTCAAAACTTCCGTTTTCACCAATAATCATACCATGGTCACCGGCCTGTCCGCCCATCGTTCCATAAAACGGTGTCCGGGAAACAACAATCGTACCATTGTCACCATCGGTCAAAGCTTCTGTCAACTCTGTTTCTGAGGTCAGAACCAGAATGTCAGATTCGTAATTCAACTGATTAAAGCCCACGAATTCCGAGGTGATATCAACCGGAATGGACTGATATACGGTAACATCCGCGCCCATATAGTTGGTTGTTTTTCTCGCTTTACGGGCCTGATCACGCTGTTTGTTCATTGCTTTCTGGAAACCGTCCTGATCAACACCCAGATTCTTCTCTTCCAGAATCTCAATCGTCAGATCAAGCGGGAACCCATACGTATCATACAGCTTAAAGGCATCATCACCGGATAACACAGTCAGACCTTCCCTGATCATCCCGGCTTCCATATCAGCTAAAATGGAAAGGCCCTGGTCAATTGTTTTGTTGAATTTATCTTCTTCCTGGCTGAGAACTTTTAAAATCATAGCCTTTTTCTCTTCCAGCTCAGGATATCCGTCTTTAGATAAGGAAATAACCGTTTCGCTCAGCTGAGCCATGAAATCGCCCTGAATACCAAGAAGACGGCCATGCCGTGCTGCCCGGCGCAGCAAACGCCTCAATACATATCCGCGGCCTTCATTAGAAGGCATGATTCCATCGGAAATCATAAAAGTACAGGACTTTACATGGTCGGCAACAATACGAAGCGAAATGTCCTTTTTCGCATCGGTCTGATATTCGGTTTTGGCCAGGGTACAGACATCATCCATCAGGGCTTTATTCGTATCTACGGTAAACAAGGAGTCAACTTCCTGTACAGCAACAGCAAGGCGCTCCAGGCCCATACCGGTATCAATATTTTTGTAAGCCAGTTCGGTGTAGTTGCCTTTGCCGTCGCTTTCGAACTGGGTAAATACGTTGTTCCAGATCTCAATAAAGCGGTCGCATTCACAGCCTACGGTACAGTTTGGATCACCGCAGCCGTACTTTTCACCGCGGTCATAGTATATTTCTGAACAGGGACCGCAGGGACCGGCACCATGTTCCCAGAAGTTATCTTCTTTGCCAAAACGGAAAATCCGCTCCGGAGCAATACCGATATTCTTATTCCAGATCTCATATGCCTCTTCATCATCAAGATATATGGACGGATATAAACGGTCTGCCTCCAAACCAACTACTTCGGTCAGAAACTCCCATGACCAGGCAATTGATTCATTTTTAAAGTAATCACCGAATGAAAAATTACCAAGCATTTCAAAAAAAGTACCGTGACGTGCAGTCTTACCGATATTCTCGATATCGCCGGTCCGGATACACTTCTGGCAGGTGGTCACCCGTTTGCTCGGGGGAATCTCCTGTCCTGTAAAATATGGCTTAAGCGGAGCCATGCCGGAATTGATTAACAATAAACTCTTGTCATTATGCGGAACCAGAGAAAAACTTTTCATAGCCAGGTGGTCTTTACTCTCAAAAAACTCCAGAAACATCTTTCTCAGTTCGTTAACACCATACTTCTTCACTTAATGCGTCCTCCGTACTATATGCCGTCTTTCTGCTCTAACGCTTTCCGGGCATCTTTTTTATCTTTATATTTTTTGCCGCAGATAATTCCCGCGTAGGCGATTACTGCAAAACATATCACTTTAAAAGTATAACCAATAAAACTAGCTGCAATTGCGCTCATTGAAAAATCCCTCCTTTATTGAAAAATGTGGCAGTTTCATCCTTGTATCTTATCATAGCAGACCCCATTTATCAAGTGGAATTGATGATACTAGGGGGTCTCAGAGAAAATACCGGAGCTGCAGGCGGGTGGTAATGGGGTGGTATCGACGCTGTTTCGGCACACAAGGTCATCTAAAGGGCAGTCAGCTGATCTAAAAGCATAAACGAAATTATCATAACTCGCAAGCTCAAACAATGACAATTTCGTTTATAACGCTCAGCTGTCTCCCCTTAAGATGAACTAGTATCCCTGCAAATGCATCAATACCACCCCATTACCACCCGCCTGCAGCTCCGGTATTTTCTCCAGCCACCTTGTATCATTTGGAAGGTAGGAAGAGCAAAGCAAAAACGTTGGCGGATTGTATGTAGTGTGAAATGTTGTAAAATATGTTTGGATGATTGATGATAATAATGTCTGTCAGACTGTTATCATTCAGTAGTGTTTAGGTGTGTGGCGTACTCTTCGGCTAGTTCGTATGCGCGGGAGCGGGTGTCGGTTAGTTGGGAGCGGGTGTATTCGAGTTCTTCGGAGGCGTTTTTTTGTTGACGGCCGGAGGCGGTCAGGGCTCTTGATTCGCGGGTCCGAAGCCAGGTTTGCTGGTCTTTTAAGAGTTCGTCCAGTTCTGGTCCCGCAAGGATGTCCTCCAGGATGTCCAGGATCTGGTCGAGTTCGGCCTGCCAGAGTTTGAGTTCGTTTTCTAATCTGGCTTTGGCGGCGTAGCCGGTGGTCGAACGCTGCTCGGTTTCGTGATTTTTGTCCAGTTCCTGATCCAGCGCCTCCAGCCGGGTCCGGTAGTCGGTGCTTTCCGGGGCTTCGGACGGGAGCAGGGTTTTGGCTGAGACTGCAGCGGATGCCGGGGCATCTGATAACAGCCCGGTATTCAGTTCTGCGGTTTCAAGAGCCTGCAGCGCTTCGGTTTCGCGTTCGCTGACAAAACTTGTTGTGTAGTTTGTCAGACCGATGCCGACGGTCAGGATTACTAATATTGCTATTCTTATTCGCTTATTTTTCATATGGTTCATTCCTGTTTTATTGATTGCCTGTATCTGTTGTTATTACAATAACACAAACAATTGGGAATGAAAATACCATGCTGAAATTAGTAATACTTTGTAAGAGATAATTAATTTTCTACCCCTGTGTCTATCTGTAAATCATTGCCATCAGCAGCTGTGGTTGCAAGTACATCACAGCGCTCATTTTGAGGATGGCCGGCATGTCCTTTGACCCAATGGAAACTGACCTGATGCGGTGCCTTGGCGGCCAGCAGGCGCTCCCATAAGTCGATGTTTTTGACCGGTCCGCTTTTCCCCCGTTTCCAGTTATTTCTGACCCAGCTGTCAATCCAGCGCTGATTGAATGCATCGGTCAGATATTTGGAATCAGAATAGAGTTCCACGGTACAGGGGCGGTTCAGCGCTTCAAGACCGACTACAGCGGCCATCAGTTCCATCCGGTTGTTGGTGGTCTTTTTATAACCGCCGGACAATTCTTTTTCGTGAAGTTCTCCTTTACTGTCAGTAAACTGAAGTACTGTTCCGTATCCTCCCGGCCCGTCAGGGTTTCCCCGGGCAGAACCATCTGTGTAAATCTTAACAATTGCCATCCTTTTGTTGTCTCCTATCTATCCCACTTATCACATAATGAATGAATCTGATCGGCAAACTTGGCCAGATCTTTGTTTGTTCCGCCTTCATTGCGCATAATCACTACCATCAGGCGCTCTCCGGCGGCTTTCAGCCGGGCAAAGACGCCGCTGGCTTTTCTGGTGGCAGCGGTTTTGGCTGCAACCGGAATACCGATGGTCTCTTTCAGCCAGCAGCCTTCCTTCAGATCATAGACAGCCCCGCTGTATGGGGCCGCTGCTGATATGCCGGTGTGGTCTGTTACCAGTTCGGCAAAACGGTCACAGACAGTATCGCTTCCGTGAACGACAAAAACCTGCTGAGGCTGTTTTTCAAAAGCGCTGACCCATTCGAGCAGGCCGGTCTGGTCCGCATGTCCGCTGATGTCATGAAGCGTTTCGGTGGTCGCTTCTACATCGATTGCTTCACCAAACAGCTTTACTTCTTTTGCGCCGTCAATCAAGGTGCGTCCCAGTGTGCCTTCAGCCTGATATCCGGCAAAAACAACGGTACATTCCGGGCGCCAGAGGTTGTGTTTTAAATGGTGCCGGATACGCCCGGCATCACACATTCCTGATGCGGAGATAATTACTTTTGGTTTGGAATCGAAATTGATATTTTTGGAATCGTCACTGGTTACAGAGAGTTTCAGACCCGGAAATGAAATCGGGTTGATTCCCTGAGCCACCAGTGCCCTGGTCTCTTCGTCGTAGCAGTTTAACATATGCTGCTTGAAGATATGGGTTGCTTCCACTGCCAGGGGGCTGTCTACATAAACTTCGAAGTTTTCATGGCCCTGGATCAGCTTCTCCGCTTTGATATGGCGGAAAAAATATAACAGTTCCTGGGTCCTGCCTACGGCAAAGGCGGGAAGTACAACATTGCCGCCTTTGTCCAGGGTCCGTTGGACGATCGAAACCAGCTCCGAGATGTGATCCACCCCTTTTTTGTGCAGGCGGTCGCCGTAGGTAGACTCCATAACTACATAATCAGCTTCTTTTGTGTATTGCGGATCCTTTATTAATGGTTTATTTTTATTTCCGATATCACCGGAAAATACGATCTTCTTTTCCGTATCTGCTTCGGTCATCCACACTTCTATTGATGCGGAACCGAGCAGATGGCCGATATCAGTAAAACGAATCCGGATATTCTCGTTCAGCTTCAGTATTTTATCGTATTCGTAGGGCAGCAGATGTTCAAGCAGTCCCAGTGCATCATTCATACAATACAACGGTTCTACGGTTTCTCTGCCGGCCCGCCTTGCTTTACGGTTCTTCCATTCTGCTTCGGATTCCTGAATGTGGGCACTGTCCTTAAGCATGATCTGACACAGGTCACAGGTCGGCCCGGTGGCCACTACCTGCCCGCGAAATCCACGGGCATATATATATGGCAGCATACCTGCATGGTCGATATGGGCGTGGGTCAGCAGAACATACTGGATCTCGGAATATGACACCGGCAGTTCTTCGTTCACGTAGAGATCCCGTCCCTGTTCCATTCCGCAGTCGATCAGGAGTTTTGTCTCTCCCACCTCAAGGTAATGGCAGCTGCCCGTCACCTCATGGTCGGCACCTATAAATGTCAACTTCATATAATGTCCTCCTTTTTCTTTTGCACCTTGATACTTGTAATTATTCACGACGGGACATTAGCCGTTCGCGACGGGCGGGATATCTTCTTGACTGATAAAGCCAGTCAAGAAGCATCGGATGACCATCCGATGTGAAAATGTATACAAAAACGGCCTTACAAGCAAGCTTGACAGCCGTTCTTGTATACATTTTCCCGCCGCCCTGAATTATTACGTTATATGATGATGCAAATCATGCCCCCATTGCTGTCATTAATGATTTTCTGCAGTGCATCCTGGAGTTTCATCTGACAGTCTTCTGTCATCTGGCTCACTTTTGTCTGGATGCCGTCTTCAACAATCTGTTCGATTGATTTTCCAAAGATATTGGTATCCCAGATACCGTCTTCTTTTCTGCGGGCATTATCTTTCATATAGGCAATTAAGTCTTCGGCCTGCTGTTCACTGCCGACAATCGGTGCAATCTCCGTCTGGATCTGGGCTTTGATCAGATTGATCGATGGTGCTTCTGCCCGCATCTTGACACCGTATTTGTTGCCGTGCTTAATTAACTGCGGCTCATCCAGAATGATCTCTGTCCGCTCCGGAGTCATGACGCCGTATCCTTTCATCCTGACCTGATTCAGTGCGTTTAATACCTTATCATATTCGCCCTGCATCTGGGACAGGTTCTTCAGCGTCTGCATCAACTGGTATTCATCAGTGATCTGCATTCCGGTAAAATCGCTAAGCGTCTGATAATAATAATCATCATCCATATCAACTCTCACCGATACGCTGCCGTCTGACATGTTCATCTGATCAACCCGCATTGACTGAACAGCATCGGAACTGCCATCCGACCAGTCACTGGGCACATCTTTCATGTGACGCGCTTTTCCCATCAGATCTTTGGCCATCTGAACCACTTCTTCTTTCAGCCAATGTGTGCCGGGCAGAACCTCAAGCCATTTTGGTATGTAGAAATCCACTTCCGTTACCGGAAATTCTTTCAGTACCTGTTCCAGAATATGATTAATATCTTCTTTCTTCAGTTGCTCACAGTTCACCGGAAGTACGGAAACACCATATGCTTCCTGCATTTCGCCGGCAATTCGTTTGGTATCTTCGGAATACGGCCGGTCTGAATTAAGCAGCATGATAAACGGCTTTCCGATTGCTTTGAGCTCATTGACTGAGGTCTCTTCTGCCTGTTTGTAGGCATCCCGTTTCAGCTCACCGAATGATCCGTCGGTGGTAATCACGATTCCGATCGTGGAATGATCGTTGATTACTTTTCTGGTTCCCACCTCTGCTGCCCTTGTGAAAGGAATTTCAGCATCAAACCATGGTGTTTTTACCAGACGCTCCTGTTCGTTCTCTTCATGCCCGGCAGCACCTTCAACCATAAAACCGACACAGTCAATCAGGCGTACTTTTGCCTGAATACCGTCATCCAGCTGAAGCATGGCTGCTTCCTTAGGAATAAATTTTGGTTCTGTTGTCATAATTGTCTTGCCGGCAGCACTCTGCGGCAGCTCATCCCGGGTGCGGTTCATCTGATGCGCATCCATTATTTCAGGCAGCACCATCTGTTCCATAAACCGTTTGATAAATGTAGATTTACCGGTTCTTACCGGACCGACAACACCAATATAAATTTCCCCTCCGGTACGGGCTTTGATATCTTTATACACATTGTAAGTTTCCATTAGGACACCCCCTCGCTATACTGATACAGTATATGCCGGTGGTATCTGAATTATTTGTAATTTATTTGATTATTCTGCCCGCGAAGAATTTTAAGGGCTCTGTCAGCACGATCTTTCATGTTATAAGTACGGAAAGACATCTTGGAAACACGCCGCTCATCCTGATTGTCTTCGATCTCGGCTATCTTTACTTTGGCTGGCAGGCTGGTGCAGCTGATATCATCAATATAGTCAAAATAAGTCATATCACTTCGTTTGGTCAGCATACCGACTGCTTCCAGTACCTCTCGGGAAAATCCTTCTGCCTGCAGATCACGCAGAGACATCTCCGTGTCTTCAATTACATCGTGAAGTGCTGCAACAATCTTCTCCTCCTCGGTTTCCATTTTGCTGATCACACGCATGGTGTGTTCGATGTATGGCTGGCCATGTTCATCCACCATTCCATCCAACGCTTTTGTGGCAATCTCTACGGCACGGTTTAGCATCGCATCACCCTCTTTTCTTTCTTACTTTGATGTCATATACAAATGTCTTGGAATACCATTGACCATCACGCAGGGGTAATCGCCCTGAATCAGAGGTCTGACATAGTCAATAAATTCTTCGGTTACATAGGTACCGTCTCTGGTAATCCATTCCCTCGGAACCACTTTTTCGCCATTGGCAATCTTGTGTACATCATAGATTCCGGTTGCACACTGGTATGGATCATCAGATACCCGGTCAATGACAACCATCTTGCCGGAATCACCTTCATCAGCTGCTTTTACAGCAGCACCGCCAACCATATATGCCTCATTGACATCCACACGGGAAGCCAGGTGAGCTGCGCTTCGCTGCAGGGTGCTGAACTCCACCGCCCTGGTCTTGCATCCGACTTCAGCGCTGATAAAATTGGCCAGATAGGTTGCGGAACCGGTTAATTGCTTGTGGCCAAATGCATCAACATAATTGGAACCTTCAGCCAGTTCGCTGACGTATTTTTTATCCTTTGTTTTAATTCCTTCCGAAACAGCAACGACTACAACATCTTTTTTCTCAAGCAGCTTTTGCACTTTGATCAGGAATTTGTCAATCTCAAAGGGTACTTCAGGCAGGTAAATCAGATCCGGACCATCACAATCTTCCCCCTTTGACAGCGCTGCCGCACCAGTCAGCCAGCCGGCATTCCGGCCCATAATCTCAATGACGGTAACCAGCTTTTTCTTATAAGAAAAGCCCAGACCGTCACGGATCACTTCTTTTGTAGAAGTAGCTATGTATTTTGCGGCACTGCCAAAGCCGGGAGTATGATCAGTAAGTGCCAGATCATTATCAATTGTCTTTGGCACACCTACGAACTTCTGGCTCTGTCCGGTCAGAATCGCATAATCAGATAATTTCTTAATGGTATCCATTGAATCGTTTCCGCCAATGTAAATAAAACATTCTATGCTTAATTTATTTAAAATATCAAATATTTTTACATAGATTTCCTGATTATCATGGATTTCAGGCAGTTTGTAACGGCAGGTTCCCAGAAATGCCGACGGAGTACGCTTTAATATTTCAATATCCAGTTCACTTTTGATGTAACGGGATAAATCTACATACTGTTCATCTAAAAGCCCCTGAATACCAAATTTCATGCCGTATACCTTTTTTGCTCCACGATCCATTGCGGTACGGTAAACCCCTGCCAGACTGGAATTAATAACCGCTGTTGGTCCTCCGGACTGCCCTACAATAACATTTCCTTTCATGAAAATCTCCCCTTTACTTTTTAGTTAGTTTGCCGCTGGCCATCCGATGTGAAATTGAGATCAAAAACAGCTTTACGAGCAAGCTCGACAGCTGCTTTTAATCTCAATTTCCCGCCGTCCTGGTCTGTTGCGTTAATATCTACAATCATAACAAAAAACAAGGGAAAAGTCTACAACTCTCCCCTTAAAAGTATCAGTTTTCTGAATATTTCGATTTTCTTGTTTATTATAACAGTTTCCTACTATTCACTTAGATATGCCTTTTTAACGGAATCATCATTCATCAGCAATTTAGCATCACCGCTGAGAGCAATACTGCCGGTTTCAAGGACATAGGCACGGTCCGCAATTGACAATGCCTTTTTTGCATTCTGCTCTACCAGTAATACGGTGGTTCCGTCAGCATTAATCTGCTCAATGATATCAAAGATCTCCTGAACATAAATCGGGGACAGTCCCATGGACGGCTCATCCATTACAATCAGTTTAGGATGGGACATCAGGGCGCGGCCCATGGCAAGCATCTGCTGCTCTCCTCCGGATAAAGTACCGGCAAGCTGTTTCTTACGCTCTTCCAGCCGCGGAAAGCGTTTGTAAATCATCTGCAGGGTCTCTTGCATCTCATCGGCATTGCTGCGGGTATATGCTCCTAATTTCAGGTTCTGGAGAACCGACAGCTGCGCAAATACGCGCCTGCCTTCCGGCACATGGGCAATCCCCATCGGCACCAGCTTATGTCCCGGTACCTTGGTAATTTCGTTTCCTTCATAAAAAATCCTGCCCGATTTGGCCGGAATCAATCCGGTAATTGTCTGCAAAATTGTGGTTTTACCGGCACCGTTTGCTCCAATCAGTGCGATAATTTCACCCTGGTTAACATCGAAAGAGATTCCTTTAATGGCCTGGATAACGCCGTAATACACTTCCAGATCCTTTACTTCCAGTATTGCCATAATATTGTTCTCCCCCTCTATTCACCAAGATATGCGGTAATAACCCGCTTATCATTTAAGACTGTACTTGTTTCACCCTGAGTCAGAACCTGACCAAAATTCAATACCGTCAGTTCTTCGCAGATACCAGAAACCAGTTTCATATCATGTTCGATCAAAAGAATTGTCATATCAAATTCATCTCTGACGAAACGAATGGTATCCATCAGCTCTTTTGTTTCGTTCGGATTCATACCGGCGGCCGGTTCATCCAGCAAAAGCAGCTTGGGACCGGTTGCCAAAGCTCTGGCAATCTCAAGCTTACGCTGCTTGCCATAAGGCAGGTTAGAGGCTTTACGGTCGACTTCCTGATCCAGATCAAAGACCTTTAAGAGTTCCATCGCCTTCTCATTCATCGTTTTTTCCATCTTATAATATCTTGGCAGCCGCAGAATACCTTCAATCGTAGTATAACCATGCTGATTATGCAGACCGGCCTTAACATTATCCAAGACACTCAGATTCTTAAACAGGCGGATATTCTGAAAAGTTCTTGCAATCCCCTCCTGATTAATTTCGATATTGCTTTTGGCAGTAATATTTTTTTTATCAAGCAGAATGCTGCCCTGATCCGGTTTGTATACACCGGTAAGCAGGTTAAATACCGTGGTCTTACCGGCACCGTTAGGACCGATCAGCCCGTATAACTGCCCTTTTTCAATTGAGATATTGAAATTGTCAACTGCTTTCAGTCCGCCAAAGGAGATACTTAAATGATTTACTTCCAACATCGCCATGTTATGCAGCCTCCTTTGTTGTCTTTTTCTTTCCGCCTTTTATTTTGTCCATTATAACAGCACGCATTTCAATTGCCTTTGGACTGGAATTAAACAGCATCATGGCAATCAGGACAATCGCATAGATCAGCATACGGTAATTGCTCAGGCCGCGGAGAAGTTCAGGCAGTAAGGTCAATAATACAGCAGAAATAATAGAACCTCTGATATTTCCAAGGCCGCCGAGAACAACAAAAACCAGGATCATAATGGACATATTATAGCCGAAGTTTTTAGGTGATGCTGCAAGCGTCGACAGATTGTGGGCATATAATACCCCGGCAACACCGGCCAGTGCTGCTGAAATCGAAAATGCCATCAATTTATATCTGGTTACATTAATGCCGATAGATTCTGCCGCAATCCGGTTGTCACGAATTGACATAATCGCGCGTCCGGTACGGGAATGAATCAGATTCAGTACTATAAACAACGTGATCAGAACTAAAATAATACCGATTGTAAAAGTCGCTGCTTTCGGGGTACCGGTAATACCCTGGGCACCTTTTATAATGACAATACCGGTTTCATCCATCCCCAGAGATGTCGTATCCTTGATCGAAAAATGAAATCCGGAAGCATCCTTACCAACATACATAACATTAACCAGGTTTTTGATAATCTCACCAAAAGCCAGAGTTACAATAGCCAGATAATCGCCTTTCAGCCGGAGTACCGGAATCCCGATAATCAGCCCAAAGATACCGGCCATCGCCGCACCAATCAGAATTGCAAGAAAGAAACGCATCCCCAGATTGGGAATAGAATTCTCCATCGCCTTTGTGAAAAATGCACCCGCAAACGCGCCTACACACATAAAACCAGCGTGTCCCAGACTCAGTTCCCCCAGAATACCCACAGTCAGATTCAGTGATATCGCCAGTATTGCATAAATACAAAGCGGCACCAGCAAACCTTTCAGCAGGCTGGATACTTTGCCCTGAGAGATCAGCATCTGCATGATAATCCAGCTGGCAATGACAAGTGCATATGTGATACTGTTCTGGATTAATACTTTATTATTCTTCATCACATATCACCTACACTTTCTCATTGATCTTCTTGCCCATAAGCCCGGTCGGACGCACCAAAAGGACGATGATCAATACGGAGAATACGATCGCATCAGACAACTGGGAAGAAATATATGCTTTTGATAAGTTTTCAATCACACCAAGCAGGATACCGCCGATCAACGCTCCCGGTATCGATCCGATGCCGCCGAATACCGCTGCCACAAAGGCCTTGATACCAGGCATGGAACCGGTATATGGAGTCAGGGACGGATAAGCAGAGCAAAGCAAAGCTCCGGCAATCGCTGCCAGTGCCGAACCAATTGCAAATGTAATAGCAATGGTTTTATTAACATTGATTCCCATCAGGGTCGCTGCACCATTATCTTCTGATACTGCCAGCATCGCCTGTCCGATCTTTGTTTTATTGATAAAAGTAGTCAGAGCAACCATAATGACAATACAGCTGATAATGGTAACCATAGTAACGCCGGATACAGTCAGTTTGCCGCCAACGAGCTTCAGACTTGGAGCATTGATAACGGATGTAAACTGACGGGCATTGGAACCAAAGATCAACAGTGCAACATTCTGAAGTAAATAGCTTACACCGATTGCAGTAATAAGAACGGCCAGCGGCGAAGCACCTCTGAGCGGTTTGTAGGCAACCCTCTCAATAACCACCCCTAACACCGTACAAACAACAACTGCCACCAGAATACCGGCCAGCGGAGGAAGCCCCATGGTACTGACTGCCGTAAATACAGCAAACCCTCCTACCATGATGACATCGCCGTGGGCGAAATTTAACATCTTGGCAATTCCATATACCATCGTATAGCCTAAAGCTATGATCGCATAGATACTGCCAAGACTGATTCCGTTAATCAAATAAGATGAAAAGCTAATTAAATCAGACGGAAAACTCATGAATACTACACCTCTTTGTACTTTCTTTATTTTTTACTTTCATTTGTTGCTGGCAAAAATATCACACATATTAGTTGTAACATCTACAGTCACAAGAACATATGTTTGCTTTTCGCCCGCAGATATGTTATTATATACATAGCGAATTATCACATAAAGAAGCGAGGTGATCCACTACGTATCTAACCATAAAACAGCAAATCAAGCATCTTTCACGCAAGGACTATCAGAATCTAAAAACGCTGACACATACAGCTAAGAATCTAACGAATGAAGCAATCTACAACATTCGCCAACATTACTTTCAAAGCGGAGAATATCTAAACTATTACCAAAATTACAAGCTTTTAAAAAACAGTTCGAACTACAAAGCACTCAACTCTAATATGGCTCAGCAGATTCTGAAAGAAGTAGATGGGACTTTCAAAAGTTTTTTCAGATTATTAAAACTTGCTAAGAAAGATAAGTACAATCATAACAAGATTCATCTGCCTCGTTATTTACCTATGGATGGTTATTCAACCCTTATAATTGGTTTTATCCGCCTGCATGGTAACCAATTGGTTCTTCCCTACTCCCGCCAATTTAAACAACAGCACGAACCTGTAGTAATTACG
>DAMAMW010000077.1:0-12249 GCA_032073745.1 Lachnospiraceae bacterium
AACAGCGGCAGCGGCCTGCTGACCAAAAAGATCCTGCGGGCCACCCGTTCAGAAGGAGCAGAAACGATCTACTGGAATCCCGGCGGCGAGATTACCATCGATGGTATTAAATATGATCCCGGCCGTGACACCGGGTATGATGGCGGCGATCCGAGTGTTCCGATCAAGACATGGGAGGAAGCGGTTTACCGTTCCAAAGGTGGAACTGTGATACTGATGCAGGATCTGGATTTAAGTATACCAGATGCTGAGGATTATCTGCTGAAAGAAGGCGATGCATTCTTTCTTTCATCAGCCAATGTCCGAAACCCGGAAAACGGACAGTTAACAAAGACGGCGGTAAAATTGCAGATCTGGGAAAAGAATCCGAGCAGCTCGATTATTGTGAATGCCGGTCAGAGCCTGATCATGGAAGATGTCATTCTTGACGGAATGGTCGTTGACAGCAAACGGAAGAGCTCCCGTATCGTCACCTGTCAGCAGGGGGATATCCTGATCAGAAAAAATGTAACTGCTGAAAACGGTTATATCCAGGTCGAAGCATTTCCGGAGATTGAACAGCATCCGATCCGGGTAAGCAGCGCCAATATGAGTCTGGGTGATGGAATGATCACTCTGCTGTTCAGTGGAATCAATGATAATCCGGCTTACCGCTGTAAGGATGTAGTGGTTCCTCATGGGGATTTGAAAATAGAAGCTGACAGCAGCGATGAGGCAGCGGAAGCAGTTGGCGGCAGATTGAAAGACCGTTTCCGATTGGAAAAGGGCAACCGCAAAGAAGGCGGCAGTTCTCAGTTTGACTGGATCCTGAGCCAGGATACCGAGTTTGATAAGGATGGGAAGTACAGACAGAATCTGGAATTATATATCGAACTTTATTATAACGCCGTCTATATTGATGGAACCGGAGTCAGAGGAAATGATGCCAATGACGGTTTCAACTGCATGTATCCGGTAAAAACCTGGGAACGGGCCGTGGAGATATGGCAAGAAGAAATGTTCCGATCACTGGAGGTTCGGAATGATGTCTACGATGGCAGCAATGCGGCGTTTATCGATGAACATTATCCTGTACCGGACACGATTTACATCTGTGGTACCGTAACGATCGGCGGCAGTGAAACGAAGACTTGGGAACTGCCGGTTATTTCGAAAACTGACTATAATGGAGAGCTGGTAAAGACTGAGGTAATGAGTCATTCGCATAACTCACCTGAGCCATACGATTCTTATTACCATATAGAGCCGGAGGTTTTGATTCATGTGACCGACACTGCAACGCTGACAATTGGCAATCTGACAATCCGTAATACGACGAACTTAAGTGATAAACCAGAGTTCCCGTCATCGGCCGATCTATATGGAACAGAGGAAAGTGTAACAATCAAAGCAGATAAACAGGCAACACTAAACTTAACCGGAACTGCCTTATTGACCGGTGGCCTTGCCAGAACTGACAGTACTGACAAGACCGAGATGGCAACCAGAGGAACGCATGTGAAATTGCTTGGTGCTGCAAAACTAAACCTGACTTCTGGTGTAATTGAAAAAAGACAGCAGGGCGTCATCGCCAGAGGCAGTGGAGTCAAAGTCGTAATGACAGGTGGGGAAATAAGAGAAAATAAGAATTACTATGATGACGATAACTATTCCAATACATTATATGGAGCCGGTATATCGGTACAGGATGGTGCTGTCTTTACGATGCAGGGAGGCAGTATCACCAAAAATATCGCATACCCGTCAGGGGCCGGTGTTTATGTGAAGGAGTCATCCGGCGATCCTGCTGCATTTTACCTGCAAAAAGGCAGTATCACAGAAAACAGCGGCCTTACAGAACCGAAGATTTCCAAATACCTGACATCAGGAACCGGAATATATGCCGGGAAGAACACCCATGTAGAAATCGGCACATCGGCCAGCAGTAAGGACGATGCTCTGGTAGCAAATAATTTTTCGATGTGGGGAGATGGTGTCGGGATCTGGTCGGACGGTGATCTGATTCTGAATCACGCCACAATATCGGGAAATTACCGGAAGATGACGACGAACTGGTCTGATACAAAGGCACGTTTCGGTATGGGAATTTATGTTGGTCCCAACGGTTACCTGAACATGGATAAAAGCTGGGTGAGCGGCAACCATACAGAACCGGGACGCAGCAGCAGTTCCTCTTATGAACAGAATGCGATGGGAGCCGGTATTTATCTGGCGGATAATAAAAGCAGTTCCATGGATGGAGCCCGGACCAATACTATTACCAACAGTTATTTTACGGGCAATTATGTTGGTATCCATACAAAAGCGTATGCATCGTCCAGCTATGATGTGAATAACGGCGGTGCGATTTATGCAATGGGCAAATTAAAAATCGACAATTGTACGTTTACCGGCAATGAAGCCAGTGCCGGCGGTGCTGTCGGCGGTGGCAGCGGCAGTGAGATCCGCATTACCCGTTCCGGTTTCAGTAAAAATGAAGCCTATCGATATGGCGGCGGAGCGGTCTATACGGATGGAAAGATGTATCTGTTGTCAGGAACTGAGATATCAGAAAACACATCACTTGGTTCCGGCGGTGGTGCTGAAGTAGGCAGCAGCGGAATGCTGCGGCTGGAAGGGGATGATGCAAATCATCCGATTAAGGTGATGAAAAACACCTCCAGGTCCAGCGGCGGCGGTATTTATTCATACGGCACGGTGCAGGGATATTATGCTGAAATAACAAACAATACGAGTAATGGCAGCGGTGGCGGTATGATGCTGGGAGGCTCGTCTTATCTGGGAAACCAATGTTATTTCCGAAATGTTCTGGTCGAAAACAACACAGCTGCCAGTAGTGGCGGCGGTTTATACAGTAGCAGCAATTATAGGAATATTATTATATATATGACAGATTGCAGTATTGCAAATAATACTGCGCTTAACGCCAATGGTGGTGGTATTTATTTAAATGGCGCAACGGTTTATCTGACAGAAGATACCGGGAATCTAACCCTGCTTCATAGCAATCAGGCCCGAAAAGGTGGAGCGGCATATCTGGAACAAGGAGCCGTTTATATGAATATCGCCGGGGAAGTGCAAAACGAAGCATCAGTCCAGGGCAGTAATTTCTATGTGCAAAACGGCAGTCTCATTCTGGCAGACGGAATCTATAAGCTGCCGGATACACCGCTTCCGACGGTCTATAATTTTTATATGGAAAACACCAGTTCCAGCTTTGGCCTGCAGATTGATCTTGACCGGGTTATGATTGAAAAGAAAACGTCCGGAAAGCCGGAAGCGGTTTACCTTGGTGCATCCGCTGTGACAATCAGTGTTCTGAATCCGCCTCAGGTTATCGGAACGGATGTGATGCCGCTTGATTTAAATGTAACTGCATTCCAGAGTGGTTCTACCGTTGTAAGGCCGGCAAATCTGAGCAGTCTTTCGCTGCCGAAAGCAAACAGTGATGCTTCTGATTTGCAGGCATATTCGGAAAACTATACGGCATGTACCGACGTAAGCAGTTATGCCGATTATTTTACCGGCGGTGAGGTAACACGAAGAACCCAGATCGGCGGCATGGGGGTAAATCTTGTTCTGCTGGGTGAAGGTGTATACCTGTCCGGTACCGGAGATGATGATAATCATGACGGCCTTTCACCGGAGAAACCGGTCAGGACCTTTGCCAAAGCGAAAGCGATCTTAGAGAAGCAGGTTATGGCGGCTTATAATAATCCGTCGGATACAGATGGTTTTGTTCCATATATCTATATCTGCGGCAGTCCTGTTATCATCTCACAGGATGAGGTCTGGGAACTGAATGACGACATGAACGATACCACGAACCTGTTTGCAATATACAATCAGGCTTATGTTGAAACAGAGATGGCAGAAGAAAAGTATACCAACGCAGACCAGGTAGAACCGCCTCAGGTACGGCGTTATACCCCTTATACAAGCGGGGCCATGATACAGGTGGGATCCGGCAGTTCGGGGGCGGTGACATTCCAGACGAATCGCATTCTGATCAACGGGATGGCAGACGGTACGACCAGGAACAGTAATCCGGTATTAAACATTAATGATAATTCCCATGCAATCCTGACTGGTGATTCACGAATTACCAACAGTTATGATACTGCTGTTAATGTAGGCCGAAATGCAACACTTTTGCTGAAAGGTGATAAGGGTCAGATCAATACCCAACTGACAGCCAATTATGAAGATTCTGTTTATATGAATACTAACTCGACGGTGACGATGGAGGGTTACGCCAGTATCCAGCTGAATGTAGAGAACTCGAGGTTAATCAGGTCTGATCTGTATGCCATTAATGTGAACAGCTATGCGACCGGAGCTAAGATCTGTATGAATGGCCACAGCAGTATCTGCAATACCCAGTATATTTCGTATGGGATCAGTGCTACTGGCTCAGATACGGTAGTGGAAATGAATGATGACAGTTTCATTGATGATGTTGTTACAGGGATATATGTTGCGGCTGGTGTTACGGTAACGATCACGGATCGCGCCTGGATCAGCGCAGGCACCGGTATTTCATCTTATGCGAAGACATTATCAACGGTAACTATGCGTGAAAATGCCCAGATCAGGGACTCTAGTACCGGTGTCTATCTTGATGGTATGATTGATTTTACCATGTTGGGGAACAGTAAAATAACCGATGTATATGACGGCATTCAGGTTGGGCCATACAGTACACTGGTACATGTAAGGATGTCGGATCAGGCGCTGCTGGAAGGCCGGCGGGTAACATATAAGGAGACGGCAAGTGTCACCGAAACGTATAATCGCGAGTTTGCCGGAGTTACATTCAGCGGTGATTCATCACAGGCAGTCAAAAATGGTGTGATCGAATTTATGATGGAGGATTCGGCCAGGATAACCGGTTTCGAATCGGGAATTCATATTTTTAGATGTATCAGCGAATTGTCAATCCTGATGGAAGATCAGTCAGCTATTGAACAAAACTTAAAGCATGGTATCGGTGAACGTGAATACAAGAGCCAATACAACAGCTATTCCGGCGGGACTAATTTTCATATCACCATGAGAGACAGTGCCAGAATCTCCGGTCATCCCGGCAACGGGATCAATCTGGCTTCCCAGGTGGGTCAGCCATCAGCCAAGAAGAGTATCACGCTTGAAGGAAGTGCAGTCATTGGAGCAACTGTTTTAAACGACAATGGATATTATAGTGCTGATAATGAGAAATCAGCAAACCTGGGATACGGAATTTTTGTCAATGCTCCTGCTGTGCTGACGCTGAAAGACAAAGCCATGGTTTCGGGAAATGGTGCAGCGGGAATTTATCTGACCAGAATTGACACTTATGATAATTATGTGTCAGGAACTGCAACGGTACAGATGGATCAATATGCTTCTGTCTGCGATAATGGCGGTGCCGGCATTTATGCGGCGAATACAAGTCGTGCCAATACTTGTGAGATCACAATCGACGGATCGGCAGCCGGAGCCAGACCAACCATAGTCAGAAATAAAGAAGGTGTTTTCCTTGGGAAAGATGCCACCTTAAAACTTGTGGGCAATACGGTTCTGGGGGCAGGGACCGAATCAGCAGAGAATCTGTCGCTGGACTGCTACGGTAAGCTTGTCATGGATGGAACCAGCGTCATTGACGGTACGATTTATCTCCGGACAAAAGACAATCCGATTACCATGACCAGCAAAGTAACCGAAGCTTCACCGCAGACCTATCAGCTGCGGATGGCAGAAGTTTTTATGGGCTTTAATGTGGTAGTTCCTGTTAACCTTGATGGTCAGGGATCGGGTATTGACAACGTGGAAGACCAGCTGCCGAATTTTGTGAAAGTGGCAGCAGACGGTTTAGCCGCAGATAAAATATTGCGGGCTAAAAATAATTGCATTATCCTGCAGGGGGACAATAATGTCTATCTGTCAGGGTACAATTACGGTAATGATAATAATGACGGACGGACGCCGTCCACTCCCGTCCGGACCTTTAAACAGGCAAAATATCTGCTGCAAACCGGTGATTTTTATCCCGGTGCCAACATCATTATCTGCAACAGTACGGTTACGGTAGAACTTGATGATCTGTACTGGGGCTTTGATGAAGGCGGGCTGGTTACTAACGTAAGCGGTGAGTCATGGGTGCCTCTGGTCATTCGCTTTGAGCAGTTCAGTGCGGCATTGATTACCGTTACCTATGACAACAGGGATGTGCTGTTTGAGAACATTACCATTGACGGCGGGTCAGAGAAGGGCCTTGCCTTTAACGGCAACGGGCCGATGATTTATATTACGGAAGGGGCGAAGGTTACCCTGGGTAAAGGGGCCACTTTACAAAATAACAAGCGAACCAGTATTACCGCGAATTCAGGGACCGGCGTATACAATCATAACGGTCATTTTATCCTGGATGGCGGCACGATTAAAAACATGGTTCTGGAGACAGAACAGACTTACTGGGATAGAGATGGGGGAACAGCAACTGCAATCTACACAGGAGATTCCACAAATAATACTGTTTCCGGTGGCAGTGTTATTATAAAATCAGGTCTGATCACCGACAATCAACTGATTGCACCTGGCATAGGTACTTCCGATTCAACATATGGAACGGTGATTATCAGACAGGACAAAACGTTTGAGATGAGCGGCGGAACCATTGAGAATAATACCGTTATTACGAAAGACACCACCGGACAACGGGCAGGAACGCTTGTGGTTTACCGGGGCACGGCAAGTATCTCAGGCGGTATCATCCGTAACAATGCAAGTTCACGGGGCAGTGCCATTGCCTACTATAATAGCGGCGGTGATTATTCTTACTACGAAGGAATCGTGGATGGCGGGGTGGAACTGTCCGGCGGCCAGATCACCGGCAATATGACCAGTGTAGCAGGTAAGACACCGGTGGAAGAGTATTCGCAGATTTATGTGGAAGGTTATGATTTCCGGCTGAAAGGAAACAGCGCCGATATCAGTGACAATATCTATCTGGCCACCTCCGATGCGATTATTAAAGTCAGTTCGAGATTTTTGCTGACGCAGCGGGTCTACCACGTCTATTTGTGTGACCGGGTTTATGGCGATAATTTTCATAAGGGGCAAGTTGTGGTACAGCCGGATGGTGCGATTGTCACTGATGTAACACCGTACTACGCCAACTTTGATGTCCATACGACAAAGTATATTCTGGATTATGGCCGTACCAATCTGGCGATTTCCCGGGGAACCCAGGAATCGGCGGTAGACGGTACGACAGAAAAGAGCTGTCTGTTGCTGATGAAACCGGTGTATCTGAATTCAGGAAACCTGGCTGATGCGGGAGCATTAGTAGAAACCGGCGGTTCGGATAGTAATCCGGGGACTTCACCGTCGAAGGCGGTGCGTACATTTGGCAAGGCCAAAGAAATCGGATCTAAGCCTGATGGTTATGGTGGTGCTACAACCGGATATGAAGATTATTATGTGATTTACATCAGCGGAGCGGCGGTTAATACCCCGGCAGAGACCGAATGGAACCTGCCTGTGACTGCATATATGTGTCGCTATACCGGATTTTCCTTCTATGAAGGCGACGACGCTGTCACACCGAAACGTGAGCCGGCCTACTACAATGCGCTGATTGAACCGCAGGGAACGCTCACCATAGATGGCATTGCCATCTATGGCCGCAGGGTTATCGACAAACTGACGAATAATGGCGAAAGTCTGATCAATATTAAAAACGGTGCCGACGTAACGATTCAGGAGTCAGTAGCCGGAACTACCATCTTTGAACGGAACTATAATATCGGTACATACATTGATGCAGAAGGCCGGGATGCCGCAGTCAATTCCCAGGGCGGCGCATTTAAGGTGGAGGCCGGCGGCAGTCTTAAGATCACCGGCGGCAGCATCCAGGATACGGATGCGTCCTACGGAACTGCCATTTACCTGGGCGGTGATGAGCTGGGGATTCTTCCGGCGGGGAGACTGTATCTGACCGGATCACCGAACCTGTCAGGCAATGTATACCTGAGTGGAAACGGCGATATCTCATCGTCCTATATCGAAACAGACAAGGACTTTGTGCCGAAGACAGCTCTGGGGATTGCGGTATTTAACGATTACCATTCAAGACCGGTGATCCAGTACATGGACGGGACGATCCCGGGATATAAAGAACAGCAGTATTTTCTGTTCAGCGATGCGATCCGGACTTCTTATGATATTGTCAATAACGGCAAAACACTGACACTTCTGGAATTGTACCAGCGCCGGATTATTTATCTGGATGGTGTCAATGGTTCGGATGATCATGACGGAAACACCCCGAACTCAGCATATGAAACCCTTGAGAAGGTATTTAAGGAAATCGGCAATAACCCGCAGACCAACGGAACGCTGGTTTATATTGTGGATACCGTAACCATTGACAGCGGGACAATTTCACTTGACAACTACTACTATGTGGACCTGGCGGGCAACAGTAAAACTTATGCCGGTTCTTACCGGTTTGAGGGGGCGGACGGATCGGAGATTGTTCATACGGTTACCGGCGAGGTGATCTTAAAGCGCTATGCCAGACCGGATGGTTATAATATCTATGACGGATATAATATGCCGACACTAAAAGATACACTGTTTCTGGTCACTGATCAGGGACGTCTGGAGTTAAATGGCATGTATCTGGACGGACATTCGCTGGGTAATTATGGCGAGGATTTAAGGATCAAAGCCGACGGCGTTATCGCTGAGGCACCACTGATTACGGTGCAAAACGGCGGTCAGCTGTCCTGCGATGTCGGCCGGGCAGAAAACTCTGAGTCGGCACCAACCCGGATTGCCAACAATATCAACAACTGCAACGCCGGCGAAGGAAAAACCAGAATCATCGGTGAACTGGAAGGGGAGAAAGTCCGGGAAGGCAGTGCCGCCGGTATCGAGCTGTTGGCCAGTGATGATTACAAGTCCCATGGCGTGTGTACCCTTGCGATGACAGAGTTCAGCGGACTTGAGCTGCGCGGCAACCGCAACTTTGGCGGTACCGATGTATATAGCAACGGCCAGCTGCAGGTAAAAACCCGGACACTGTTTGGCGGAACGGTTTATCTGGAAGGCTTCGGGTCCGTACTGGATGAAAAGACTCATGCGACCAGCCGATATATTGAGGCGTTGGAGTACGGTACTCCGGTCAAGTCTAATTTTCAGGTGCTGATGCGTGATAAGTATGATAGCCGGATCGTCGTGTATTATGTAAGTGGTGATGAGATTGGCAGGGGGGCGGCCGATCAGCTTGGATACTACCTGCTGGAGGAACGGATTAAAGATTACTTCAAACTGGGTACGCGCAGTGGCAAGGAATGGGTCCTGGAACTTCAGGTGCCGAAAGCTGTGTATATTGATGGCGGCGAGAGCGGGAACAATGACCGGAATAATCCAATGGCCGGATCTACTCCGGAAAACCCGGTTCAGGATCTGTGGCGCGCCTACGAACTTTTGTACACCCGTGGCGGCAATACCATCTATGTGGTGAACAATCCGATCAAGATCAGAGCTGGTATGTTCGCTGAGGTGACAGGCGATTCCTATGTTGACAAGGACTATCAGTACTATCTGCCGACAACCAGCCATGTCTGGATCACCAGATATGTGCAGCCGGATTATACCTATTACGATGATAAGGTAGTGGATGGTGATGATTATTCGACAAAGGACTATGAAGGTCTTCTGCTACATGTTGAAGATAATGCCAAAGTCTATTTTGCCGATGGCGTTTATTTCGATGGTCATCGCAAACCGAAAACAATGATCGGTACCGGCGAAAATGCATTTTCAGCACCGAAAGAAATGTATGTTAAGCGAAATGGTGAGGCTAAGGCCCCGCTGATCAAGGTGGATGGCAAAGGTATCCTGCATCTGCTCGATGATGTCAAATTATTGGATAACAACAACACCTATCAGCAGGGAGATACTCCGGCTGTGAGTGGGGACTGGATGGATGGCGGTGCGATCTACAATCTCGGGCAGGTATATGCCACCGGCGATGTAACATTTTCAGCCAATAAGGCAGCTTTTGGCGCAGCCTTCTATAACCGTGGGATCGCAGTCAGTGACGGTGCGATGTATGAGGGGAATGAGGCTGGTACATGGGTCAATGAGGATCACTATACCGTTACAGGCGGATCGGCAGTATATCAGGACGGCACTTTTACGATTCAGAGTGCCCCGAATAACCTGGCAGGTCATACCTTCTACCTCACCACTGAACGTTTGGGCACTGACAGTAACGGTAAGACGATCTGGGGGGATGAAAATATCCTGCAGATTGGCGAACGGCTGCTGCCGGATGCAGTCAGGGATGCGGGCGGTAACATAACTGTGGAACCGTTCACCTTTACGGTTGATATGGATCATGCAATCCGCGGGCGTGATGTAATTAAGTTTACGGATCCGGCTGCTTATGGATATGCCGATGATGCCGATGCGGAGTATGATCACTTCCGGATTCGCGGCAGTGTACCGCGGGAACTGTTCCTGGTAGCTGCCACGGGAGAAGGGAAAAAAGATGTCCTGGAACTGCAGAACTGGCGGGTTCTGGATGTGAAGGTACCGCAGAACATCTACCTGGCATTTGTCAGAACTGGAACCGACGGTGACGGATTTGATGTCAAAGGAATCGGCTCTGATGCGGAAGGCAGCGGCATGTTTAAAGCTCCCGAATACCGGATCACGAATAACGGTCATATGGAAGTCGATGTTTATATCCGCGGATTTGAAGATGACCGGGATAATGACGGGGTGAGTGATGCTGAGTTTGCAGAGGATATTATCGAACCGACCGGGGCCCCGATTTCAACATTGATTGATCCGATGACCCTGATGACTGCGGTTGGAAATCTATCTGGTAATACTGATTTGTATCTGGCAGTCACGGCAGCTGATACGAAGACAAAGAATCCGTTTAGGAAAGAGTTAAATAGTACGGAGATCGCGCTGGGGACTTTCACAACGACAACGAAGTTGGGGACGCTGGCAGCAGCACCGGAAGACGGCCCTGATGAAGATTCCATCGGAACCTTTAGTTTCACGGCCAAAGGCGGAAAAGGTTTCGTCAGCAACTATGCCGATTCCGCATTCCCGGTAACCGGAACCAGTGCCGAAACAGCCCAGCAATGGATGGACGGTACCGGCGGCGAAGGCGTAAACGCAAGAGCCAAATATATATTGAAATACAAACTGTGGGTTCCTGACCGGCAGGACATCTACTAATGTCAGAACATGCAGGTAAAACAGAAAGAAAAGAGGAGATATCAGGCATGACAGAACATGAGGAAGTACAACAGACCGGATCGCCCGGATTGTCAGGATCGCCCGGATTATCGGGATCGTCCGAATCATCCGTGCCATCCGTGCCGGAAACGGAGCCGGTGACTGCCGGCCGGTCAGGAAGGAAACGGGGCCGCCTGGCCCTGCTCCTTCTGGCGGTGGTGCTGATTGCTGCCGCCATCGGCGGCTGGTGGTGGTATAAAAGCCGCCAGGCCATGGATGCAACGACAAAGTACTGGTTTGACAAGATGGCTCAGGACGGCAGTCTGGAAGGGAAGAGTCCCCAGGAGATTCAGGGGATGCTCAATTCCATTGTGGAAGAAGGTATGTTTAATGTCTCGGTGAATGCGCGGGCTATTTTTCCGGACGGGGCAAGCAAAGGCCACCTGGGCCTGGAGAATATTCCCCAGAACCGTTATTTCTGCCGGGTTGTATTACGCCGTGATGCAGACGGCAAGGTTCTTTACGAAAGCGGCGGCATCCAGCCGGGGCAGCATATTGATGAGATTGAACTGAAGGAACGGCTGCCGGCAGGACAATATCCCTGTACCGCACAGGTGCTGATCACCGATCCGGAATCTTTGGATGATATCGGTCAGGTACAGGTAAAGATCGAAGTGATTGTGATTGAGTAGGCGGGATGTGACATGGCAATCAGGAAGAGAAGAAAAAAACATTATCCGGCATTAATTTTGTGTGCGGCCGGGGTTATGTTCTGCGGCATAATGCTGTACCGGGAATGGTATCCGCGGTATCAGGCGGAGACAGAATACCAGGGGGTCCGGGATTTTGCTTTTGCGGGTATTTCCGGACCGGATGGGAATGATGAGTCAGTAAAGGAATCGGCCGGTTATCAGACAGAAGTGCGCCGGCCGCCGGATTTTGCGGCCCTGCTGGCCTGGAATCCGGATATCCGCGGCTGGATCTGGCTGCCGGGAACCGATA
>DAMAMW010000078.1:0-11314 GCA_032073745.1 Lachnospiraceae bacterium
TAAGACATCGCCCTTTCACGGCGGTAACGCGAGTTCGAACCTCGCTGGGGTCACTACGGCGACATAGCCAAGCGGTAAGGCGTGGGTCTGCAACACCCTGATCACCAGTTCAAATCTGGTTGTCGCCTCTCTCATAAGAACCTCAGAATCCTTGAAAAAGGCTTCTGGGGTTCTTATTTTGGTTAGGCAGAAAGTATTTCAAAAAAAATCCCTTGTGGCGATGTACACAGGGGATTTTTTTGTTGAAATAACAGAAAAAACATAAATTTATTATATTGCAAAATAGTGTCATTCACAGTTGCAAAAAAGTGGTATTTTACATTTTTTTGCTAATTGTTAACATATCTGCATTATGATACGCTACAAACATCAGATACGAAAAAGTATTGATATAAAACAGAAATAGAAAATGGAAAGGGGAGGGCAAATGAAAAAACAATGGGGAAAAATGGCTGCCGGCCTGCTGCTGATTTCGATGGTATCAATTTCTTCTGTAAACATTTGTTTGGCTACGAGTGTGACAGGGGCGGGAGCGGAATTGAATACAGAGCAGGCTGAGGGTGAGGAGATCAGTGAAGCGGTAGAGAGGCAGACGGTACCGGCAAGTTTTGGTATACCGGACACATTTCCGGTGAAAGGGGAGCATCCCCGGGTATTGTTCACAAAACAGGACATTCCGGCAATACGGGCCAATATGACAGGGCCGCAGGGGGCTGCTGCCATGGAGGCGTATCAGAAGCTTCTGGCAAAAGATACTGACGGCATATTGCCGGATCAATTGACGGGGGTCGGCTCTAATATCGATTACGAAATGCTTGCCGTGATTGAGGCTTATGCGTTTGATTATGTCATCAACGGCAATGTTGAAAATGGAAAAAGGGCGGTTACTGCGGCCCGGAATTTTGTAAGTACAATGAAGTTTAATCCGAAGGCAGGTGATATTGTAAGACAAAAATTTGTACCGGTCTATCTGTCAGCCCTGGTTTATGATTGGTGTCATCCACTGCTGTCGGAAGAAGATAAACGTGCATTTGTAGATAATGCAGAGGCTATGGCCGCTACGGTGACCGGAATGGGCGGATGGCCAATGACCAAGCTGTATACGGTGAACGGGCATAACTACGAAACACATATCTTTCGTGATCTGCTTGCTTTTTCGATTGCTTCTTATGATGAGTATCCGGACATTTATAATCTGGTTGCCGGATATATGATGAACGATGAAATGGTGAATTCCAAGAACTGGTGGTACCGTTCCGGAACTTTCCATCAGGGGCTCGGGTATAATCCGCTGCGTTTTCAATGTGATCTTCAGTCATACCTTTTGTTCTACCGGATGAATGGAACAAAACTATACAGCGATGATATGGCTAAAGTTCCATACGCAGAAGTATATAGTCAGCGTCCTGACGGCCGTTCCTTCCCGGAGGGAGATACAAATGGCGATTCCCTGGTAGATAAGATTCCTACCTGGACAAGAGGGGATATGACTCATTTACTGTATGTTTCCTCACTATGGGATGACCCTTATTTAAAAGGTGAATATGAGCGGTGCAGCAACGGGTACAAATTCTTTTCTTATAACAGCTATTGGCCGCTGCTGTCGCCGGTCAACTTTATGATTATTAATGATCCGTACGTGGATCCATTGCCGCGGACAGAACTGCCGCTCACCAGGCTGTTCGGTTCACCCAACGGAATGATGATAGCAAGAACCGGATTCAATCTGGGAGTAGAGCAGCCGGATGTTATTGTCAGGGCAAAGATTGGGGAGACCTACACGGGGAATCATGCACATTTAGATTCGGGACACTTCCAGATCTATTATAAAGGCCAGCTGGCATGGGATAATGGCCGTTACGACAGTTTCGGCAGCGCTCATGACGGGAACTATGCAAAAGAAACCATCAGTCATAACTCACTTTTGATCTATGATCCCGATGAAGTAATGGTAAGCCAGACTACGATACCGGTACCCCGGAATTCAGGCGGCCAGCGCAGACCCGGCAAAGAGCCGTTACTCCTGGCTGACCTGGCTGATGATGACCATCATACTGCAGACCTTCTCGCCATGGAATATGGCGAAGACCCGATGGCGCCGGAGTATTCGTACATAAGCGGTGATCTGGCAGCGGGATATTCAGATAAGGTTTCAGAAGTAAGACGGTCGATGCTGTTCATGCCGACCGGAATTGAGGAAAAACCGGCAATTTTTGTTGTAATGGATAAGATAACAGCTACGAATCCGTCATTTAAGAAAACATTTTTGCTGCATTCGCTGCAGGAACCGATGGTAGACGGCAATGTTACAGAAATTAAACGGGATACGATCGGTTATAACGGGAAGCTGACAGTCCAGACCCTGTATCCGCAGAATCCGGAGATTGTAAAGATTGGCGGACCGGAGCGTCAGAACTGGGTCGTTGACCGGAATTACCCGCCGACCGGTGGTAAATATTATACTGGTTTCGACAGTGCGAAAAGTTCAGAGCATGGATGGGGACGTGTTGAGATCAGTCCTTCGAACAGAACCGAAACGGATTACTTCCTGAATGTGATGTATGTTTCCGATGCCGATAATTTAAGCCCGGTAGACCGCGCGGATCTGATTGAAACTGAGGATATTCTTGGTGCAAGAATTTTCAGCAATGTGACGTTGTTCGCTAAAAATAAGGAACGCCTGACTAAGGATGTATCAGTTACAATTCCGGGTGAAGGCCAGGTTGCCGTGGCATTTGCGGGAATTTCAGAAGGTACATGGACCATTACCAGTGAACAGGGAGAAGTTCAGGAGAAGACAGCAAAAAAAGACGGCGGTATTATTTACTTTACCGGGCCGGCAGGAACTTATTATCTGCAGTTGAATCAATAAATCTATCACAAATGGGGAAAAGGAAAAATATATGAAAAGGCGGATTACATTAATCAGAGCTCTCTCTGCCGCAGCACTTCTGTCAGCTGGAATATCTATGACTTCTTTTGCACAAGGGGGCTGGACAGAAGAAAACGGGGGCTGGGCATATTATCAGGATAATGGCGAACGGGTAACCAGTCAGCTGTTACAGATTGATTCAAATTATTATTACCTTGATCAGGACGGCCTTATGGTTAGCAACCAATGGGTTTCTATAACCAACGAGAATGCCGGCGGGGAAGATGAGCCGGAGCTGTTCTGGTATTATTTTCAGGCGAATGGTAAAGCTTACCGGCGGACAGACGGCACTCCCTCCAGTGTGACCCGGACAAAGGAAATAGATGGCAGAAAATATTCGTTTGATACGGAAGGACGGATGCTTTATGGATGGGTTTCGGAAGGTGAACGTCTGACGGGGGACGATGCATGGATGGATGGCGATTATTATTTTGGTCTGGAAGATGATGGGGCCATGAAATTTGGCTGGCAGAGAATCGGTATCGTCGCAAACCTTGAGGACGAAGTATTGCCTGATGACGGGATATGGGAAGATGAAGACCAGGATCGGTGGTTCTACTTTTCTGCAACGGGCAAAAAGACAAAGGGAAAACCGGATAAGCTTGCCAAGCTGACCCTTCACGGACAAAAATATGGATTTGATGAATATGGTCGGATGATTTCCTCCTGGTATGCGGACCCCACCCTTATTACAACGGATGTATATGATAAGACCGTTAGTGCGGAAGAAAATACAGAGCGGCGGCAGGGGGGCAGTGAATATACGAAAGAATTTCAGTATTTTGGTACTCCTGAGTCAGGGGCGCGGTATACAAAGGGATGGTTTCGCGCCAGACCCAGCCGTTACCTGATGGAATCGAAGCATCTGGAAGATGAGACTTACATGTATTACGCAGATGGCGAAGGGGGCCTTTACGCAAATGAAATCCGTACCATTGATGGTGAAAGGTATGCATTTGATAACTATGGCAGGCAGATCAGAGGTTTGGTCTGTCTGACAATGGAGGATGAAACTACGTCATCTAAATTTGAACTGGCCTGGTATCAGGATAAAGAAGGCCGCGAATTCGGATCTGTTGACTCATTTCATGAGTTGATTGGTTATGAACGCTACAATAGTAAGGGAAGTCTGGTGGAAAGCTATCAGCATGAATTCGACAGCCGGAAAATGCGTTTTTACTACTTTAACGGCCTGAATGGAAAGATGCTGACCGGCAGTCATAAGGTCATGCTTGGGGATGACCAGGTCGAGTTCGTTTTTCAGGAAAACGGCCGCTTAAAAGGCAGCGGTTTATTTGGAAAGAAGAATGGAAAGTTATATCAGGCGGGTATGCTGCTCAAGCCGGAGGAAGGACAGAAGTATGCGATTGTTAAGATGGAAACGGTGGAAAAAACAGTGGGAACATCAGAGGAACGGTTCGATACATTGGAGATGATCAGTGTCCGGGAATTTATTGATGAGGTTTGCAACTCTGGTATTTATGATAATAAGAAGGATGAAACAGTATGGACGGTAAGATATGAGCCGGAGAACGTATCATATTATCTGGTCAATCAAAGCGGTAGTATTGTGAAGAACAAGAAGTCTGCAAAAGATGATGATGGATACCAGTTTTATGTGAAGAATAATAAAATCGTGAGCATTACCGTAGATGAATAATAATGATAAGGAGAACTGAATATGAGATGGCGATGCAGACGGAGAATGGCAGTATTATTATCAGCAGCCATGGTGTTATCCTCAGTAAACATTGGCCCCCTCTATGCTTCGGAAGATCATGTGGGGGGGACCATAATTGATTTTGATGAACTGGGTAATAAGTACATGGTTCAGGAATTAGCAATTGGGGCAGATGAGACAGATATTGAATTTCCTGATACTTTATGGGTGGATTTAGTTGTAGATGACGCAGTGGGAGGGGACGATGAAGCTGAAGGAACGGAGCATGCAACGATATCGAATGCAGATAGAAAAACATTGAAAGCTTCATCATCGGATGCTGACGAGGATGAATTTTATATCGAATTGATAAATGATTTGGAGATTGATACAGAGATTGATGTAAGGCAAAAGATTCAGGGGATTGAATGGATTCTGAATACCGGGGAAAGTGCAGAACCGGAGTTTGATTCTGACATGGCGGGGGTTTATGTTTACGAGCCGGTAATGCCATCTGGTTATGAGGTACATACTGATGCGGTTCTTCCGCAAATTATGGTTTTAGTTGGAGATCGAATTACCGGGCTTTCGCTTACTACGGATATGGTGGATGGAATTCTGACCATTGCGGATGTGACAAAAGCAAGCGGTGAGGGCTGGAACTGGAAAAATGGCAATTTGCTTGATGTAAACAGTAAGTTTCTGTCTGCGAAACAGATAATTTTTGCGGATGGCTTAGAACCAACATTTGACATTAATACGAGGACTGTAACGCTGGAACCGGAAGGCGACAATCCTGCTATCATAGCGACAAAGGATCTTATTATTACTTCGTCGGCTTCAAAAGACGGTTTTGGAAATCTGATTGTGAAAGGTGTTGTCGAGGCACCAAATGTAACTATAAAGGGATATGCCAAAGTCGTGGCCGATGGGAAGGAGCTGTTCCATCTGGCAGATGGAAGTACTCTTTCGCTGGCTGAAAATGCAACTTTGACCAGCGCTAACGGCGGCAGCATTTATTTAGCTGAGGGTGCCAGTGTCGAAGGTTTGGCCGGTGTATTCAGTGACCAGGGAAAAGCATTCACTGATAATGGATTGGTAACTGTACTTGCAGCGGATGCGCCTGCGGCAGACAACCAACTCACAGAGGGACTCTATATTGGAGCTGGTGCAGTATTTACGAAGGCTGGCAGCGGTGAAACTATTACGACCGGTATGGTTGATGGAATCCTGACTATTGCGGATACGGTAAAAGCAAATGGTGAAGGCTGGAACTGGAACAACGGTAATCTGCTGGATGTAAACAGTAAGTTCACGACAGCCAAACAGATTATATTTGCCTCTGGCTTAGATCCCACATTTAACGTTAATACCAGAACTGTAACGCTTGAACCGGAAGACGATAATCCTGCCATTTCTGTGACTAAGGATCTTATCATTACATCTACGGCTTCCAGAGACGGATTTGGAAATCTGATCGTCAAAGGTGCCATTAAGGCTTTAAATATAACCATAACGGGTTATGCAAAGGTAGTAGCGGATGGAAAAGAATTGTTCCGTTTAGACAATGGAAATAAACTTACACTGGCTGAAAATGCAACTCTGACCGGTACGGGCGGCGGCAGCATTTATCTGTCCGAAGGTGCCAAAGTCGAAGGTATGGCCGGTGTCTTTAGTGATCAGGGAAAAGCATTCACTGAAAACGGAGTAGTAACAGTGGTTGCAGCGGATACACCTGCGGCAGACAACCAACTGACCGAAGGAAGCTATATTGGAACTGGAACAATATTTTCTAAGGCCGGCAGCGGTGAAACGATCATGACCGGAATGGTTGACGGAGTACTGACCATTGCGGATACGGTAAAAGCAAGCGGTGAAGGCTGGAACTGGAAAGACGGTAACCTGCTTGATGTAAGCAGTAAGTTTACTACGGCCAAACAGATTGTGTTTGCAGCTGGTTTAGATCCCACATTCAACCTGAATACGAGGACAGTAACACTGGAACCGGAAGGTGATAATCCGGCTATTACTGCAACAAAGGATCTTATCATTACTTCGACGGTTTCAAAAGCTGGTTTTGGAAATCTGATTGTCAAAGGTGCAATCAAGGCCGTAAATGTAACTATAACAGGATATGCCAAAGTAGTTGCGGATGGAAAAGAACTGTTCCGCTTAGAAGATGGAAATACGCTAACTCTGGCTGAAAATGCGACTTTAACAGGTACAGGTGGCGGCAGCATTTATCTGGCTGAAGGTGCTAAAATCGCAGGTATGGCTGGTGTATTCAGCGATCAGGGAACGGATTTTACTGATAACGGAGTAGTAACCGTGGTCGCAGCAAATGTGCCTGCGGCAGATAACCAACTTACCGAAGGCAGTTATGTCGCATCAGGAAGCACATTCAATAAAGGCGGCAGCAGTATCGAGCCTGCCGAAACAGGCTTGAAAGACGGAATTCTGACCATCACCAAAGAGAAGGGCGGCGTGAGTGAGGAAGGCTGGGGCTGGAATGGCTGGCGGCTGGATATCAATGATAAGTTCACCGGCAATAAACAGATTGTATTTGCATCCGGAATAACCCCTACTATCAAAGTAAACAGAGCAGTTACCATTACACCAGAAGCCGGAACAGCTGCCATTATGGCATCGGGGGAGCTTACCATAACTGCAGATACTAATGTGCTGCTGACAGCAGGCGGCCCGATTGAAGCAAACAGTGTTATCATTAAGGGAAGTGCTAATGTAGCGGCTCATTCCATCGGTGACAAGGCAGCTATCCGGGCGAAGAACGGAATTATAACAATCAGCGATGCCGCTGCGGTTACAACAGGCGGTGCAATCGAAGCAACCGGAAATATAACCATTGATGGAAGTGCCAGCGTGGTCGTGTCCTCTGATCGCCCTACAGCGTCTATATACGCGAAAAGCGGTAAGATTATGATTAGCGGTACAGCTACAGCTATTGCAAGTAACCATAGTGGTGCGGCCATGAATCCAGCCCCTGATACCGGCAGCTATGAGAATCTTAGCGTTACCGCCAGTGAAAGTACCAGCGGCAGGCCAACCACAGAATACCATGCCGCCAACATTAATAACTATAAGTACTTAAAATTAGAGAAACTGCTTACGCTGAGTGAGATCGAAGGCCGCGTCGAAGCACTTGATGCAAATGCATCCCCGGCAATGGTCGCTGCCCTTGCGGATCAGATCAGAAGCCTGTCCGCACAGGATCGGGTGAGGATAAAACCGGAAGTCATAGATAAAGTGGATCAATTGTTACAGAAAGCCACAAACATCCAACCGGATATCACGATAGAAGTGCTATCGGGGATGCGTCAAAATAAGCAGATTCAGAATGCAGAAATCTGTGGGGCCCTGCTTGCTGCAGGCATTACATCAGCAGATGATGAAAATACCGGGCTTGTATTTAAAATAACCCAGAAACAGCCTGAAAACGGAGCAGTGTTAAGCTTTGAATGTGAACTTTTTATAGACGGAACTGGAGTGAAGCTGATAGTACCCGTAACGGTAACGATTGAACTTCCGCCGGAATTTTATCCGCTGCGGGGTTATAAGATTCATCATACGGGAGATGGGATTGATGAGTGGATGGATTTCATCTATAATGGCGCAGACAATACAACGCAGTTCAGAACTAACAGTTTTTCCACGTTCAGCATCGTAAATACCTCATCATCGTCCGGCAGCGGCGGAAGTGGTGGTAGTGGCGGTGGCGGAGGAGGTGGCGGAGGAGGTGGCTCCCGCAGTCTGACAGGAAGTACAGCACCCGCCAAAGAGGCAGGCAGATGGATTCAGGATACGACCGGCTGGTGGTTCCAGTATAACGATAAAAATTATCCAAAAGACGGTTGGGCTAAAATCAGATATGGCGGAAAGGACGAATGGTACTATTTTGATCAGAACGGATACATGGTAACCGGATGGGTAGTATTAAACGGCAACTGGTATTATCTGAGCACCGCATCCGACGGAACAATCGGGATCATGCTCACCGGCTGGCAGATCATTGATGGCAAGCGGTACTATTTCAGTGAAGCGATTGATGGAACCGCAGGCATTAAACTTACCAACATCCGGATCGGCGAATATTACTTAGACCAGGATGGAGTCGCAAGGTAGAACAGAAAGGGATTTATGATGAAACCTAACTGCATATTTCTGACAGCAGATCAGCTTCGGTACGATGTGCTGGGTAAAGGATACACTCCTCATATCGATGCATTAATGCAGGATAGTATAAGTTTTCCTAATACATACTGCGCAAGCCCGCTTTGTGTCCCGGCCAGAGGGGCGCTGTTCACCGGTACGTATCCGGGGGTGAATGGAAGTCTGATTAACGGATGGTTACCGTCCGAGAAACCTTATTCTTTAGTCAAAGAAGGGACGGATCATCTTTACAGTCTTATGGAACGCCTTGGAATGGAGTGTTTACATAGTGGTAAGCAGCATCTGTTTGTGGAAGGAATTCCGCTGGAAGACCGGCCTGATACGAAGACTGCCTGGCTGACGACAGAGAAAAGCTATCGCAGCTTTGTGATCGAACAAGGGAAACGTCTGCCGGGAGGGCCGCTTTTCAGAACACAGATCCCCGAGATGGCAGACGGGGTACATACCAGAGTCTGCACATATTCCAATCCTCATACAGGACTGTATGAGGAGGGTTATGATTATTATTTTGATGGATATTTTACCAATGCCGCTACTGCGGCATTGGATCAACTTAACAGCGAAAAACCATTATTTCTGAGTATGATGTATCTGGCGCCGCACCCGCCGTTTGATATACCGGACCCATGGTATTCCCGGGTGAAAGCAGATGATGTGATAATGCCCGACAATGTAAATCAATGGTATGCCCATCAGTCTCCTTTACAGAAGTATAACCTCACGGGTTATATCGGCGGTTCTTATCAGTCAGATGCCTGGCGGGAAGCATGGAGAGCCTACCTGGGGCTTGTATCCCTGCTGGATGATTGTGTCGGACGGCTTCTTGATAAGCTGAAAGAAAAAAATCTGTATGATAATTCCATCATCGTATTCACCTCGGATCACGGTGAAATGCTCGGCTCCCACAGCCTGTTTCAGAAGATGTGTATGTATGAAGAGTCGGCTAAGACACCTTTTAGCATTCATCTGCCAGGCGGCAGTAGAAAAGGTGTAGTGAGAGACGAGTATATCAGTCATATCGATATCTTTCCAACTATATGCGATTATTACGGTGTTACTCCTGCCGGAGAAGTAAGCGGCCGTTCATTAAAAAGATTAATTGAGGAAACCGGAAACGAAAAAGAATGCCCGGTTTATATTCAATACGATGGGAATGGCTCCCGCGGTAACTTCCAGCGTTGCGTAATCTGGAAAAAGCATAAGTATATTGTCGATCTTTTTAAAGACGAGTGCTACCTGGAACTTTACGATCTGGAACAGGATCAGCAGGAAATGAGAAATCTGTTGTTTGAAGCAGATACAGTCAGGCAAAACAGATACTGGGAAACTGCTTTGGAGATGGACACCATGCTTCGTACCCATCTTCAGGAAATTGGTGATCATCTCATTCTTCCGCCATGGAATCCGGAAGAATTTATAAGCTGTTACAAAGAATAACCGGCAGGCAAAAAGGAGAGTTTTGTTATGGAATCATGGATCGAGGATTTATATCAGAAAATGGAAGAAAAATTCCAGGCTGAATGCGAACGGATCGGGAGTAAGATTCCCTGTCTGACAACGGATGGAAGCTATCAAAAGGATTATGCGAAATCGGACATTTACTGGTGGACCAATGGCTTCTGGTCGGGCATATTATGGCAGATGTACCATGCTACCGGAAAAGACCAGTACCGTTGCCACGCCGAGCAGGTTGAATCGAAACTCGACAAGGCGTTATATGGCTTTATGGGGCTGCATCATGATATTGGATTTATGTGGCTTCACAGCTCGGTTGCCAATTACCGTCTGACCGGTTCGGAGACAGCCAGAACACGAGGGCTTATGGCGGCCAATATCCTGGCTGGCCGGTTTAATCCGGCCGGAAACTATATCCGTGCCTGGAATCCTGAATGTGTGGAGGTGGGACAGGACTGCACCGGATGGATTATTGTCGACTCTATGATGAATATCCCGCTTTTATACTGGGCCTCAAAAGAACTGAAAGACCCAAGATTTTATTATATTGCAAAATCTCATGCAGATACCGTAAAAAGAACTCTTGTCAGGGCTGACGGCTCTTGTGGCCATATCGCCAGTCTGAATCCGGATACCGGGGAGCTGATCGAGATTATGGCCGGGCAGGGCTTTTCAAATACCTCCTCCTGGTCCCGGGGACAATCCTGGATTTTATATGGCTTTGCATTAAGCTATCGATATACAAAAGATCCGCAGTATCTGGAGACAGCAAAAAATACTGCTCATTATTTTATTGCTAACATCGCTTTAACAGACTTCATTCCCCGGTGCGATTTCCGACAGCCACAACAGCCGGACTATCTGGATACCTCAGCAGGACTTTGTGCGGCTTGTGGCTTACTGGAAATAGCTGAGCATGTTGATGATCAGGAGAAATATCTGTACCGCAGTTATGCTAAGCGGATTGTAACGGCAATTGCAGATCGGTGCTGTGACTGGGATCCGGATCAGGATTCTATTGTCCCTTTATAGGAAACTTCGCAAATCGACCAAGATGGTGTATAATAGACTTGAAATAA
>DAMAMW010000079.1:0-9167 GCA_032073745.1 Lachnospiraceae bacterium
TCTCAACCTTCTTTCTTGGATATCCCTATATTTGAATTATACAGGAAGCTCCTTAAGTTAGTAAAACTTATATAATAATTCCGAACAGTGTGCACCCCCGCCGGTATATTTATCAAAGAATTAAGAGTTCGGTGAACCGAACTCTCGCGCCGGAGCGCAGTTGCTTCAGCAACCATCTTCCTTAGCGCGTAGTGCGATCCATAGCGGAGCGTTTTTATTTAATAGAGCACTTTCCTATTAAATAAAAAAACTTAGTCTATTACCGGGACTTATCATCCCGGCCAATAAACTAAGTCTTGCTTACCCTTACGTAATAACAAACTTATTGATGTTCAGCCAATATTCTTTTAATATGTATCATCAAATACAATTTTTCATCAATCCCTATTTCATAATCAAACTCTTCTTTTATGAATGCTGCTATCTTATCAAGAACCTCCAAAAGTTCCCTGTTCTGGTTAACAAAAGCCACATATAGTTCCGCCATTGACTCCTCATAAAAGGAGTTTTCTATGATTCGAACGGAAAAAAATTTCAAATGTGTCACAAACCGCTGATATGCAATACTGCTTTTTTTGTAGTTTATCCCGTAATGTAAATGTACAATCTGCAGGATCCCATTCACCAGCTTCGTTATACTTGTTACATTCTCTAAATCTGTATTAATACTTGCCATAACAATGTGCATAGCAATGAATCCTGCTTCATCGTCACCAAGGTTGACACCCGTTTTTTGTTCCACTAGTTCAACTGCCTTTTTGCCTACCGAGAATTCATTTTGATAAATCCGTTCAATATCCCAGAGCATTGTGTTTTTCAATGACTGCCCCTTTTTATACCGCTCCAGTGATGAACTGATGTGATCGGTCAACGTGATATATAATACTTCGCTGACTTCTAACTCATATTCCCTCTTTGCCACTCTGATGATCTGATCAGCAACCTCCAGAAAATCCGCTGAGACCGATTTTATAATCTCCTGTAGTCTGTGATTTAGCTCCGGGTCTTCCAGAATATATGTTTTATCAACCTTATCCTGCTCTATTTCATCACCCGGCCTCTTCTTAAAACCAAGCCCCGCACCCGTAACAATAATTTCTTTGCCTTCTTTGTTCAAGATAACAACCGCATTCGTGTTCAATACCCGTTGAATAGTCACAACACTCCCCCGTTCTAACGATCCGACAACAGTTAATAGTATAAAAAAAGACCAAATTATAACTAATGTTATAACCGGTCTTGCTTACCATAACGTAATTACAAACCTTAAACTAAATTTGCAATAACATAAATATTCTGCTTTGTAAAGTCTTTTTTCAGATTGACCCGCTTGATATTATAATTGGCAATCATTTTTTTAACTTCCATTTCGCTGTCATCGCTATATCGCGGCAAGACTTACGCTGCATTGAAATGTCTGCCTGTAATCTCCGTTTAGCAAATTAATAATAGCGCAGATTTTTCCTGCTCTATGATTCTTTGTTCTTCCCTTCTTCCCAAATACCTTTTCTTCCGTCGGAGTTCGGATTGAAGTAATACCAATTCCCGTCGAGCTGCTGCCAGCCGGTTTTCATGCCGGTGTTGATGTCAATATAGAAATGTCCTCCCAGCGCCGGGTCAAAAACCCATCCGCTCTTTGCATAACCATCTGCTCCGAATGCATACCAGGCTCCATTTATCATCTCCCAGGCCAGCTGCTCCTGTGTGCTTCCGTCTTCAACCGTCACCATTGTTCCGGCCGCATACGTCCCATCTGCATATTGGAGCTTCCAGGTATTACTTCCGTCCCGGGCAGTTCCCTGCTCCCATTTAGAGTGGCCGCTTCCGCTGCCGGTGACGATACCGGTGACGGAGTTGACGATTCCTCTCTTTGTGTCTGTGCTGCTCGTCCCTGTTACAGAGCTGCCGCCTGATCCGCTGCCGCCGCTATTGCCGCTGCCGCCGCCATTGCCGCTGCCGCCGGTATATGTCCACTGCGCAAAAACTGTAGTGTCAGCATTAAATACATAACTGGTGGTAATCCTTGTCCCGCCGCTGGTCCGGGTATACCAGCCGTCAAATCTGTGGCCGCTCCATGTCGGGACAGGCAGGTTTGCCAGCTTGCCATCCATGCCTGTCTCCATGGACGTGGTCACAACGCTGCCGCTGCCGGGGTCGAATGTGACGGTATAGGCAGTTGGTGCAGGTACGCCGCCGGCCAGGATAATATCCTCGACATTCACATCACTTTCAACAGAAAAATACTCACTTGCTGATTCCGTATAACCGCTCTTGGACACTTTAACGATATAATATTCATCAACATCATTGACATCGGAAAAGGTATACATGCCATCACTGTCAGTGGTGCCCGCTTCCACTTCATATGGCGCTTCCCCAGTCCAATACTCCAGCATCACCGCTGCGCCGGAGATCCCATTGCCGGCGCTGTCCTTTACGGTACCGGAGACAGTATAGCCGGGCTTAGAAAAGGTGCTGCTGCCTGAGTCCCAACTGTACACGCCACTTGTCAGTCCATCCGCGGAAGGGGGAATGGCAGCCGATCCCACGGTCACTTCGCCACTTGCGGTAAACAGCCTTCCCCGGTCGGTGAATTTGCCATTTAGCCCCTCTGCCATGCCTCCTGAAATCAAATAAATCATGCCGCTTCCATCCAGTGTGCCGCCGTTTAAGAGTTTCAGTTTTCCGCCATGCGAGCCAACAATGAGACCATAATCAGAACTGTTGTTCACATGAACAGCACCGCCGCCATTGATATACAGCTCACTGCTGTAAAGAACGAAATGGCCTTTCGTAATGGTAACCGTACCGCCGCTCTCCACCGTGACGGTCTGACCATTATCAAACATCATCAGCTGACTGCCATCGCCGTTTAGAATGACATCCGCACCATCTCTTATGATCATCGTCTCAATGTTGCCAAGACCGCCATAATACGAGTTTATCACCTCAACCTCGACATCCTCCAGATTTAAGGTGCCGGTAAATGCGTATATTCCGTTACTGCTATGGTTATCGATGAGCACCTTGCCCTTTGTGCTGCCGGAACCGCCCGTGATGGTCAGCGTGTGGCCGTTAATATCGATAAGGGCTCTGCCGGACATCGTATCTTCCCCAATAGTAAGGGTTTTACCACCGGCGATATTCAGTATATGATCAGCTCCCATCTCCACAACACGCTCGCTGTCGGTTCCTGTTAGCAGGATATCCTCCGTCACATTGATCGTGGTAGGGGTAGTACTCTTTAGCGCCTCCTCCAGCCCGGCCGCAGTGGTGATATCGCCACTTGCCGCCAGCTGCATCTGCAGACCGCCCTCCGGTTGTATAAACACCGAAATCACCGGCGCAGTCACGCCCTCAGCCAACCGGTAGCCCGGCGGCAGCACGGGCGAGAACCGGTAGAATGCCGACACCTCCGGATCAAAGACCGGTTCGCTCTCCCATATCACGCCGTCGATCGTAACAGCCCCGCCACCCTCGTCCGTCCCGCTTAGCACATCGGGCAGGACAAGGTCATCCTCGTCAGCTTCGCCGAAGTTGCAGCCCTGCCAGAGTGTTTCATCGGGCAGCGGCTCAAACGCCGCGATAGTCACGGTGCCGGCAGGGGCATAACCGCAGTCTTCGTCATGCTCATGGCGGCAGCCCGGCTTTTCAGTAATGCAGCCGCTTTCCCCGTCACAGATATGGTTGCAATTTACCGGCTCCCCGGCATTGCTGTCGCTGGCGTTTTCTTCTGCATCGTCATAACAGTCCTTCGTGTGCTCATGGGTGCAGGATATGTCCGGCATTCCCCCGGTATCGCCGCACTCAGCGGTATGCGACCGGTAGTGCTCACACTGGCCGGCAAAGATCGTGTTTGTTCCCGTCATGCCGAAGATCATGGCGAGGGTCAGCACGATGGACAGTTTTCGTTTCCATTGTCGTTTCATCTCATTTCCTCCTTTAATTCGCATACTGTTGAACAAGCGCTCTTACCGCAACAAGGTAATCCACATTCCGTTCGGCAAAAAGCCCATACGTTCTCAATCATATCGTATCAACTTTTTCTGCACTCAGATAGGCACTCGGAGTGCATGGTTTTAAAAAGGCGCAAATACGGCGAAGCCATTTGGCTCCGCCGTCCGTCATCTCATATATTGTTTGATTTCTTTTCTGTTTTTGATGTCCAGCTTTTCCAGCACACGGGAGACCAGCTTTTTTACCGAATCCAATGCGTAGTTCATCTCAGCGCCGATCTCCTCGTTGGTATAGGCTCTGGCAAGCAGCTTTGCTGCCTGGTACTCCCGTTCGGTGAGCGGAAAGGGCAGCGCAGCCAGCTTTTCCCCGTCCAGCCGGCTGCCGGTATTCAGCCTCGCATTAACACGGGCAAGCAGCACCTGAGGGTTAAACGGCTTGGTGATGTAATCGGCAGCACCGATGTCCAGCCCCTTGGTTTCGGAATCCGGATCGTCAACACTGGTCAGATAGATAACCGGCACTTTCACATAGCTGCCCAGCCCCCGAATCGCTTCCAGTATCTGGTAACCATCCATACCGGGCATTAAGATATCCAGCAGAATAAGATCGGCATCCCCTCCGCTTTGCAGATACCGCAGCGCCTGTTCCCCGGAAATGGCCAGACTCACCTGATACTGTCCGGAAAGGATCTGCTCCGCCTGTTCCAGCAGGGTTGGGTCATCATCCACCACTAAAATATGCTCCTGATAATTCATGGTACCTTCCTTTCCGGCAGCGCCAGATACTCAGCAAACAACCGTTGTGCTTCCTCAAAAGAGATAGCGAGAACCGCTGTCCGCACCTCTGTCAAAAGTGTCCGCCCTTTTCCCTCAGACTCCACGGCAAGCAGTGCGTCCAGACAGTCCAGCGCAGGCTGCCGCCTCAGTGCTGCCAATAAATCGGGTAAGCGTTCCAGGCTTTCTCCGGGATTAGCGGGAGCAGATTCCAATTTATCCGCAGGGAGCAGCGTATCCAGTGCCTGCGCCATTATTTGCAAGCCCTCCTGACTGCGTTCCCAATGGTAAAGCAGATAGGGCATCAGACTTTCGGCCTCTGCGGACTCACCCGCCTGGCATAAAAGCTCCATCCGCCCGGCAGTTTCAGACAGACGTCCGGCTCCCATATTTTTAGCTTTCCCCTTTAAGGAGTGGGCGAAAAAACGCAGACCGGCAAAATTGCCCTGTGCCCGCAGCCGGTCGATCTTCTCGCGCTCCATCGGATAGCTGCGCAGGTAAATGGTCAATGTTTTTTGATATTGCGGCAGCTCGCCGCCGAAATAATCCAGCGCCTTATCCAAATCCAGACCATAGACTGCAAGCTTGCTGCACATTTTTTGTTTGAGTGTCTCAAACAGAGGTGTATCCGGTTGTTGCAGGATGACTTCCGTCACCAGGCTCCCGGGCAGATGGCGTTCCAGCAAATCCTCAAGACAGTTCCATAACACAGGTTTGGTGACATAGGCTGCAAAACCGGCATCCAGCAAAAGCTGCCCGGTTCCGGCAATGGCATTGGCAGTCAGCGCGATAGCGGGGGTGGCGAAGCCGGGCAACTCCCGCAGCTTCCCAAGGGTTTGAATCCCATCCATGTCGGGCATCATATAATCCATTAGAATCAGGTGATAGGAGGTGCGTTTTACAGCCTCCACACAGTCCTGTCCGGAGGACACCGTATCCACCCGGAGCTGAGTATGCTCCAGGAGAGTGCGCATCACCGTCAGATTCTCAGCATTGTCATCCACCACCAGTATCCTGCCCTCCGGTGCGAGAAATGATTTTGTCCGTGTCTCCCGCGCCGGCGCCTGTTCGGCCACAAGCATTTGGGGCAGTTCCACCATAAATGTGCTGCCTGTGCCATATGTACTCTGCAGGTCAATCGTGCCATGCATCAATCCGGTAAGTCTTTGAACAATGGCAAGCCCCAGTCCTGTGCCCTCAATGTACCGGTGTCCTGTCAGGTCAGCACGGGTAAAGGCGTCAAACAGGGTAGGTAAAGCCTCTGGCTTGATGCCGATGCCGGTATCGGCAACAGTGATGCACAGCAGAATTTCCTGCGGCGACGTTCCCTTCTTTTGGGTAATGGAGAGGGTCACACTGCCGCGTTCCGTATACTTAACCGCATTGCTCAAAAGATTGGTGGCAATCTGCTTAATATGCGGCATATCACCATAAAGGGCAGGCGGAAGCTGCTCATCCACCTCCATTTGAAAGGTCAGTTTTTTCTTTTCACTGCGCACTGTGCCAAACAGCTTCAGGATAGAAATCAGCTCGGAGGTCTGGTAGACATCCGAAAGCATCTCCATCTTACCCGATTCAATTTTAGATACATCCAGCACATTGTCCACCAAAGAGCCGAGCATGGCGCTGGCTTCATCAATTTTAGCAGCATACTCCAATACTTTCGCGGAGTGCGGACAGCGCTTGATGGCCTCGTTCATGCCTAAAATAATGTGAATGGGGGTGCGGATTTCATGACTCATATTGGCAAGGAAGGTGCTTTTTGCCTGATTGGCTGCCTCTGAGTCGATCCGGGCCTGCTCCAAAAGTTTTTGCTGCTGCTGGTACATCCTAAATTGCGCATACATGGTAAATCCAAGCAGCATGCTCACCATCAGAAAGGCCACAATAATGTCAAACAGCCGTGAAACATCGGATTCAAAGCTGGTCAGATACTGTGGATAGCGGTAGGCAAACAGGCACATCCCCGTATAGGAGGCAGCCTCCAAAAAAACGATGAGATACATCTTTTTACCCTCCAGCATATATACCGTATACACAATACCGAAGATAAAAAAGGACAGCATCCCCCCCTCGATAACCCTCGGAGGTTAAAAACAAAAGAAAGAACAATCCAATGAATATGAACAAAATGGTCACTGTATAACACAGCTGGTACCGCCCCGTCCTGGCAGAAAAGATCAGCAGGAACAGCGACAATGCACCAGTCAGCACATTGACCGCAATGTTTACTGGACTCATGTGGTTTACTATTCCCAGTGTCACCATAATGATACAGTTCAGCGTGCCGGCAAGCGCCAGAATGTTGAATAGCTTGACCCGCAGCTCCAGTTCCTTACGAAAAAAAGTATTTACAAAAAAAACAAATATTTTCTTCACAGCTCCCCCCTTACCAAACCCAACTGAATGATCGTCCGACATTTGATTTATCTTTTGATCCGGAATTATCGTTTTATCTTGCCATCATATCATATTATACTCATAAAAATCAAACCCACCAAAGGCAGGATCGGATACCTCTACCCCCATTTCCCAAAATAATGGTACAGATATAACACCTAAATATGAAAATGCCCCCAAGCACCAAGTCTTGAGGGCATTTTCATATTTAGATTCATATTCAATGTTGTAATCTTTTATCCGGCGATGCTGGCTAATCTTTTTCTTTTCATTGTCTTTCATAAACGGTCGTATACAATCACCTTATAAACCGGCTTCAACTGATAATGTTCCTTCTACAAGATACTAATATAACAATTCATTTCTCTTAAACCTGCAGAATAGCCTTCCCAGATCGTTCAAGATAGAAATCGCCTCATCAAAACATTCGGCTGTAACAAAGCATGTGCTGCTGCATTGGCCTCATTGAGCGGTGAGTATTTATGTTTTTATTAAAATAAAAAACTATACTACCGAATAGATTTTTACATCCGGATCAGCACTCCATAATGGTTTCAAACCAACAAATACATCATTCTGAAACATCTCACTTTGCAGGTAAGCATTTGCATTTTCAACACTGTCAAAACCATGAAGAACCTGCACGTCCTCATCACGAATCAGCAATTCTTTTGATACTGCCCCCTTTATCTGATCCAGAAATGGCTGGCGATAGTCCGTATATACCTTAGCAGCTGCCGGAGTAATTGCCGTAAAAATGTTATTTTCCAAAACTCATTTAAAAGAAGACCGCGCACTCATTGAATCATTAAAGGTTTCCAAAGAGGATATCCGTCTCCTGAAACACTACAATATGCTTGTGGTTATATAAAAACAAACCTCCCAGGTAATGCGATCTGAGAAACGCATCCAACCGGGAGGTTTTAAGTTATTAAAACCATATATGTAAACATCAGCAGAAGCTAATAGTAGCAAAGTAAACATCCGCAGAACGAAGCTGATACGCTCTGTCCTGCGGATTTTTTCTGCATTGTTATAGTCGTTAATCCTTTAATATTCTCTTCTCTTTCGGTAATGCCAATTCTTTCTCTACATATGCGATAAACTGCTGCTGTACATCCGGAAGCCGTTTCGATTTCGGATAAATAAACCAGGTATTACGGACCACCGGATTTCCATCTTTTTTTATCAGCGGCGTCAGGCAAAGATTATACTCATTTTTAAAACCGGCGGGAAGAAAGCAAATCGTAAAACCCACTCCACGGTCAATTAATTGCCAGGCAAAATCAACATATCCCACATCCATACCCACCGGTGCCGCTGTACCAAACTGCTCTTCCCACCATTCATCAAAAAGCTGGCGGGTATAATCATTGGTCTTATAATCAATCTTGCTCATCTGACGCAAAGACTCTGGTTCTACCGGTTCTTTTGTGACCAGATAGGCTTGATTTTGGGCAATCAATAACTTTTGTACGGAATCTGTATAATCATTCCTGATAAACCCTACATCGACACTGCCCTCAATTACTTTTCGCAGCAGTAAATTACTTTGATCATTTACCACCTTAATTTCCACATTCGGATGTTCCTGGCGATAGTGCATCAGGATATCAGACAACCGGTATTTGCTGTATGTATAGGATGAACCAATCTTAATGAGTCCCGAGTAATTCTTTTTAAACCGCTCAAGCCCCTTGTTTGTCTCATGCTGAAACTCCATATAGCAGGCAGCCCGCTCTGCCAGATATTCTCCCTCGGGAGTAAACGTTAAAGTCTTACCGCTTCTATTTAAAATCGAAACCTGAAATTCAGATTCCATATATTGGAGTCGCTTTGTCAAAGACGGCTGTGTAATATACAATAGATTTGCCACTTTTGTCATATTGAGATTTTTCTTCAGTTCATACAAAATCTCCCAGTCTGAATCTTTCATTTTCATCACCATTTTTATCTATGCATTGTATTAACATGTGAACAAACATATTGTACCAAGTCGCTAGCGCGACGGCCAGCCCCAAATACATAAATGTTCTA
>DAMAMW010000080.1:0-7910 GCA_032073745.1 Lachnospiraceae bacterium
GTGGGATGAGAAGAAATCGCGGTGGGGTGGCTGGCTGGCGGGTGGTATGGTTTGGTACTGATGCTGTTTCGGGTTGTAAGAGGCTCTAAAGTTAGAAAATAATGCTAAAAACATGAGCATACGCCGCAAAACTCGCGAAAAGCATCGCTCAAACAGTTGCTCTGTATGCTCATAACGCCTTATTTTATAACTTAAGAGTCTCTAACAAACCTGCAAATGCATCTGTACCAAACCATACCACCCGCCAGCCAGCCACCCCACCGCGATTTCTTCTCCAGCTACTTTGTTTCAAATGGTGAGGGGGTAAATTCAGGGAGTATTTTGGACGCATTGGCTTAATTATGGTCCATTTAAATGGTTGTATCAAAAAAGGAGTATCGCGAAAGTTATTCGCAATACTCCTGAGTGTTTAACTCAAATTTGATTACTCTTCTACGTAGTTGTCAACATCAACGTCAGCTACATCAGAATATTCGTCATATTCTGGTTCCATTGGAGCCTGTAATGCTTTGATGCTCAGGCTGATCTTTCTGTCTTCGTTGTTGAAGTCTACTACTCTTGCTTCGATTTCGTCACCGATTGCCAAAGCGTCGGATGGCTTCTCAACATGGTCTCTGGAGATCTGGGATACGTGGAGCAGGGCGTCTACGCCTGGCTCTAATTCTACGAATGCGCCGAAGTCTGTCATTCTGGCTACGCGTCCGTAAACGATGTTGCCTACTGCGTATTTCTCTTCTGCGTTAGCCCACGGATTGGTCTCCGGGAACTTCAGGGAGAGAGCAATCTTCTCACCGCTGATATCTTTGATCAGGACGCTTACTTCATCGCCTGCTTTGAATACTTTCTTCGGATTCTCTACGCGGCCCCATGACATCTCGGAGATGTGAAGCAGACCGTCAGCACCGCCTAAGTCGATGAATGCACCGAAATCGGTTACGTTCTTTACAACACCGTCTACTGTGTCGCCGATGTTGATTTTTTCAAACAGGGCCTTCTGCAGCTCTGCTTTTTTAGCAGCCATCAGCTGTTTTCTGTCACCGATGACTCTTCTTCTCTTCGGATTGAATTCGGTAATTACGAACTCGATCTCCTGACCTGCGTACTTGTTCAGGTCTCTTTCATACGTATCGGATACCAGGCTTGCCGGGATGAAGACTCTTGCTTCTTCCACTACTACGCTTAAACCGCCGCCCAGAACCTGAGCAACCTTAGCGGTGAGTACTTCCTGGTTGTTAAATGCTTCTTCCAGTCTCTTGTTGCCTTTATCAGCAGCCAGTCTCTTGTAAGAGAGGGCAACCTGTCCTTCGCCATCGTTGACTTTGAGAACTTTTGCTTCCATCTCGTCGCCAACCTGAACCTGGGTTCTTAAATCAACGTTAGATTCGTTGGTATATTCATTTCTAGGAATGATACCATCAGACTTGTAACCAATATTCAAGACGATCTCATCTTCTTTTACGTCGATGACCTTACCAGTGACTACCTCTCCTGTACGTATTGTTTTTAATGATTCCTCCAACATTTGTTCAAAACTTAATTCTGACATTAGTATGAACCTCCTCGATAATTTGATTGGGGGTGGATGCCCCCGCTGTAATACCTACGCTGCGCACAGAATTCACACATTCAGGATTTAAATCGCCTAGTGTCTGGATAAAGTAAGTATTCTTACATTCCTTTTGGCATATCTCATATAGTTTCTGTGTGTTGGAACTATTCCTGCCTCCAATGACAATCATAGCATCCACTTCAGAAGCAATACGCCTAGCTTCCACTTGTCTTTCCTGTGTTGCATTGCAAATCGTATTTAAAACAAGTATATCATAACCCTTTTTAGCAAAATTTTCAACTAAATCTTGAAATTTCTTGTAATTAAATGTCGTCTGGGCAACGATACATAATTTCTCGTCCGGTGAAACCGGAAGATTTTCGACCTGGACAGCATCTTCCACAACCAGAGACGATTCATCACTCCAGCCCCGGATCCCCTCTACTTCGGGATGGCTGGGATTCCCAATGATGATAACACGCCTGCCGTTTTCCTGCTGCTCTGAGACAATTCTGTGTATCTTTTTCACAAACGGACAGGTCGCATCCACAATTGTGACATCTGGTTTCTGCAGGATATCGTAGATATTTTTCCCTACGCCATGGGAACGGATGACTACAATCCCCGTTGTAATCTGCTTAAGTTCTTCTTCTGTATGGATTACCCGAACGCCTTTCGCTTCCAGATCTTCAACTACTTTTTCGTTATGGATAATCGGACCATACGTGTAGACCGGTTTGTCTGCTTTTTCGATCTGTTCATAGACCTGATCAACAGCCCGTTTTACGCCAAAGCAAAAACCTGCTGTCTTAGCCAGGATTACACTCATAAGCGCACCGACCTGGTCAGTCCGTGTGCATACGCCTTTTCGGCAATGAGATCCACCACCTGTTCGATCGTCATTCCGGAGCTGTCTACCATAACGGCATCATCCGCCTGACGCAGCGGTGCCTCCTTACGATTCTGATCACGCTGATCCCTTTCTATAATATCTTGCTCAATTTCTTCCAAATTACACATGATTCCCTTATTCTGTAATTCTTTGTATCTGCGTTCGGCCCTGATCCGGCTGCTTGCAGTCAGAAATATCTTCACATCAGCGTCCGGCAGAATGCAGGTACCGATATCACGGCCATCCATAATTACATCACTGCTGGCCGCCAGATTCTTCTGCAGCTCCAGAAGATGTGCTCTCACCTCGGGATAGACACTGACAGAAGATGCCATATTCCCCACCTCCTCGGTACGGATCAGCCCGGAGACATCTTCCCCGTTCAGCAATACCAGCTGTGTATCATCCTGATGTGAGATCGTAATCTCTGCTCCCGGACAGGCTGCGGCAATCTGTGCCTGATCTGAGCCGGAAATATTCTGTCTGATAAAATACAATGCCATAGCGCGGTACATTGCCCCGGTATCCACATAGATAAATCCCAGCTGCTTTGCCGCCAGTTTGGCAATCGTACTCTTTCCGGCACCGGCCGGCCCGTCTATGGCAATATTAAATGTTTTCTGCATCAATGTATTGTATACTCCTTTGTTATAGGGATATTCCTGCCAGATACCCGGTTGACCAGGCAATCTGCAGGTTGAAACCGCCGGTCACGCCATCCAGATCGAGAACCTCACCGGCAAAATAAAGCTGTTTTACTAACTTTGATTCCATGGTTGACGGATTGATCTCCCTGACGGATATTCCGCCCTGGGTAATAATTGCTTCATTGTATCCGCGTAAGCCATTCAGTGTCAGTTTGAAATTCTTGATCTGATCAGCAATCCGGTGACGTTCTTCTCTGGTAATCGTATTCACCTGCCGGTCTTCTCCGATACCGCTGCGTTCAATTAATACAGGGATCATTTTGGCCGGCAACAGCTGGGATAACGCATTCTTATACTGTTTATTTTTATACTGCTCAAAGTCTCTGAGAATGCGGGCGTCAAGCTGTTCCGGGCTCAGTGCAGGCTTCAGGTCGATCGACAGTGTCAGCGGTTCTTTTTTAATCCGTTCTGCCACATAACTGCTGGCACTGAGAAGCACCGGCCCGCTGACACCAAAGTGGGTAAACAGCATTTCACCAAAATCTTCATATAATACCTTGCTGCCTGCAAGTATCTTCACGCTGATATTTTTCAGCGCCAGACCCTGCAGGTCTTTTACCAGGCTTTCAGCCGTAGTAAACGGCACCAGCGCCGGTGACAATGCGGTAACTGTATGCCCCTGTTCTTTGGCCAGACGGTAACCATCTCCGGTAGATCCGGTACTCGGATAAGACAGGCCGCCGGTGGCAACGATTACAGCATCTGCTTCAACATATTGCTTTCCCTTTAATACAACACCGGTAACCCTGCCATTTGCCGTTTTAAGGGCAGTAACTTCTTCCCGCAGCCTGACAGTCACTCCCAGATCACTGAGCCGGTCAGACAGTGCCCTGATCACATCAGAGGACTTATCGGATACCGGAAAGACCCGGCCGCCCCGTTCTGTTTTTACCGGACAGCCGTTTGCCTCCAGCAATTCCATCATATCTGCGTTGGTAAAACTATAAAAACTGCTGTATAAAAACTTGGCATTCCGGACAATATTCGGGAACATATCTTCCGTGTCGGCGGCATTGGTGATATTACACCGGCCCTTTCCGGTAATATAGACCTTTTTTCCCAGTTTTTCATTCTTCTCAACGATTGTTACCTGATGCCCCGAACCGGCCGCAGCGATCCCGGCCATCATTCCGGCCGCACCGCCGCCGACAATAATAACCCGGCTCATATAACACCTGTGATTTCCATATGTTATTTGTCTCCTTCTTGTTTCAGCCGTGTTTCCAGGGCTTCAACAACTGTCCTCAGCACCTTGACACGGGCATAGTATTTATCATTCCCCTCGACCACAATCCAGGGGGCGTAGGTAGTTGAAGTACGGACCAGCATCTCATTGACAGCCAGTTCATATTCGTCCCATTTCTCACGGTTGCGCCAGTCCTCATCCGTGATCTTCCACTGCTTCAGCGGATTCTCCATCCGTTCCTTGAAACGGCGTTCCTGCTCATCCTTATCAATCTGCATCCAGAACTTTAATACGATGGCACCATGATTGACCATATGGGCTTCCATCTCATTCATCTCCTGATATGCCCGTTTCCATTCTGCTTCACTGCAGAAGCCCTCAATCCGTTCAACCATCACCCGGCCATACCAGGTACGGTCAAAAATGGCAATATGGCCAGCCTTCGGAACACGATTCCAGAAACGCCACAGATAATGGTGTTTCTTCTCAATATCATTCGGTGACGCCGTCGGATTAACCTGATAACCACGCGGATCAAGATGACTGGTCAGGCGTTTAATTGCACCGCCTTTGCCGCCGGCATCCCAGCCTTCAAAGCCAAGCACAACCGGAATCCGCTTACGATACAGCTCGCTGTGCAAAAATTCCAGACGTTTCTGCAGCTGATCCAGCTGCTTTTTATATTCTTCTCTGGTCAGGCTCAGCGACAGATCGGCACCGGACAAAACACCGTTTTTATAAACAGCATTCAGATCCTGTGATTTTACTACCGAAGACTTTCTTTGCTGATCCTGTACCAGTGCATCTTCCAGACGCTTAATGACACAGTTTAAAATCTTTACTGCCGCATAGTTCTTATCTGTTGCTTCGATGATTGTCCACGGAGCATATTCCGTATCGGTTTTTTCCAGCATATTTTCATTGATCAGCCGGTACTCATCGTACTCTTTATTGCGCTTCCAGTCTGCCTTCGTAACCCGCCAGGCCGTTTCTTTGGAGGCTTCGAGCTTTTTAAAACGCTTTTTCTGCTCCTCTTTACTGATATACAAAAACAGCTTAATAATCACACAGCCATCATCAGCCAGCTGCTTCTCGAAGGATCTGATATCCTGGAAACTTTCCGGCAGTTCACTCTTTTTCGTGATCTTTTCGAACCGGTCGGTCTGGACTTTCCGGTACCAGCTCCGGTCAAAGACAGCGATCCGGCCTTTTTCCGGAGTCAGGGTCCAGTATTTCCACAAAAACGGCCGCATGGCCTCCTCCTGGGTATCCTTGTTAACCGCATATACATCAAAGCCACGCGGATCCAGATCCTGAATCAGGCGGTTGATCTGCAGCCCTTTCCCGGCTGCTCCCATCCCCTCAAACAGGATCATAACCGGTATGCCGGCATCTTTTAACTGACGCTGCAATTCTCCCAGCCTGGTCCCCTTCACCTCTCGTTCCTGCTTGTAATCCTTTTTCCCCATGGTTCTTGACAGATCAATTTTCTCCAGCATTATTTGCCTCCTTTGGTTGGTTCTGAACCAACTCGAGCTGCTCCCGAATCCGGCTGCGAATGTCCGTAAGCTGCTCGTAATCGTAGAAGAAACGGATTCGGGCATCGGATTCATGTTTTATGGTTTCCGGATACTGACACAGGACAAACCGGCAGAAATTTTCTGCAAAATCGGCTGCCACGGTGTCATCTGAAAATGTTTGCTGAAATACTTCTACATATTCTTCATCTGTATTTTCTGCCAGAATACGACCATAATATTCTGTCAGCAATGCTTTTGTTTTGGTATAATCACGCCAGGTGCCGTCAGGCAGAAGCGCTTCCTCTCCATCGATTCCGATTACGATTAACTCATCTTCTGATTCTTCATCCGGCGGATGGATGGATACATAACCGGGAGATTCACCAATCCCGTCCGTATAAATATCAAAATATGCAATCCGCCCTGTTATTTCAGGTCCGAAGACAGATCCGGCCAGTTTAATCAGGGCGGCATAACGTGTCCCATCCCCATCATAATGTTCAAGCACCGTTCCGTCAGGACGCAATCTGACCTTCGCCGTCCATCCGGCAGAATATTTCCGAATGTCCACATTGTAACCGTCGCTGGCAGGAATCAATGCAAAAAAGTTATGGCAGACGGGATCTGCCCAGTCATATTCAATGCCATAGGGCCCCTGGTTTTCTCCGACCGGTTCTCCGTAGCAGGCCTGCAGACGTTCTTTCATCTCATCAAAAGTCACTCCCGCTCCATCTGCATCCAGCGAAATGGTATCAAGTTTCCCATCGCGGTAATAAAAGCTGCTCACGATCACCTGGTCAACATCAAACCATTTCATCAGATACTGATACGTATCTACCGTCACACCGACACCATCTACAACCGATGACAGCAAAGTGCCTTCCATTCCGCTCTGTCTGCGCACTGTACCATCACCTTCGCCAAACGGCAATACCCGGTCAGGCGGCTGCATATAAGCACTGTTCCTGAGGTCGTTGATAAACCGGGACTTTGCCCGCAGCGATGGTGTTTCCATCCCCATAATATCAGCACTGGTCCGGCTGATCAGTGATGCAACGGGCACAAGTTCATCAATATCAACCGTTTCTTTGCGATCCTGCGGCGAATGATATTCATATGATTTCCACTTTTGTGATACTGATACTGCCGGTACCTGTCCCTGGACAAAAGATATAAAATCGCTGTTTATTTTTCGCTGATAAACCATCGGCAGTTGCTGCGTATCTTCGGATGACTCTGACAGCATATCGCCCACCATCACCGGTGCCCCGTCTATGCTCCCGATAAATACACCGGCCTGATTCGCATCCCCCATCTCATCCAGTTGAATGACACCGATAATCCGGCGCTTTTCCTCCGCGGTCAGACTCTGTACATAGGTTCTGGATCCGGCAAAGTCCGTCTCGCTGCCGGTAAAGCTGATAAAACGAATCTGGGTATCGGTTGGAATACTGCCAAGCAGCCTTGCACATTCGAGCCATACGGTCAGCGGCGCCGCACTGCTGACTGCCCCGGGACTCTCTGCAACGGTATCATGGCTGGTACTGATAATCATGATATCAGCATCAGGTGCTGCCGCCTTTCGTTCCGCAATAAGATTCACACCGTATTTCATGGATGGCCCCATGGTATCATCCTGCTCCAGCAAAACCGACTGGAGTTTTGTTTCGTATCCGTAATCATTTAACTGCCGCTGCAGATAGCCGATTGTCTGCTTCTCCTCGTCACTGCCGCTCTCCCGTGGCGAACGGGTCAGAAGCTCCAGTGCTTCCAGCATATAGTAGGGATTCGGTTCCCCGAGCGTTGGCAGGACGCCGTCCTGCGGCTGTTCTGCGGTATGTTTTGATTCATACGGCAATATCTTCGTGGATGGTCCGGCGCATCCTGACAGCAGGATCACAGCTGCTGTAATCCCAGTGATCCATGCTGTTTTCATCCGTCCGGCATCTCGTCTTTTCATCTGTTTCACCCCTTTTGCAGGTCAGGCTGTAATTTCTCCCCATTGTACCAAGTCGCTAGCGCGACGGCCAGCCCCAAATACATAAATGTTCTACTT
>DAMAMW010000081.1:0-7247 GCA_032073745.1 Lachnospiraceae bacterium
CACCCGCCAGCCAGCCACCCCACCGCGATTTCTTCTCATCCCACTTTATTTCAAAATTTCACAATATAGTATTGACATACAATATTATATGGCATATAATATGACTTGTAAAACAATATTACACGAACAAGTAATATTATAACTGAAGCAAAGACAGGAGTGAAATTATGATTTTTAATACGGGAGCAGCGCTTCTGGATGCTATAGTACTGGCAGTAGTATCCGGGAGTACGGAGGGAACTTATGGTTATAAGATTACCCAGGATGTCCGGGAAGCGATTGATATTTCGGAATCGACTTTGTATCCGGTATTAAGACGACTGCAGAAAGAGGAGTGCCTGGAAGTCTATGACAAGGCGATTGACGGAAGGAACCGGCGATACTACCGGATTACGGAGAGCGGCCGGCTGCAGTTGAATTTATATCGTGGTGAATGGAGCAACTATTCCCAGAAGATATCGAAAATACTTGAGGGGGCAGATCAATGAACAGATTAGATTTTATGAACCAGCTGGAGTATCTGCTTCAGGATATTCCGGATGATGAAAAGATGGATGCACTGGCTTATTATCAGGATTATCTGGAAGAGGCAGGTGACGAACATGAAGCTCAGGCGATAAGAGAGTTTGGCAGTCCGGAACGGGTTGCGGCGATTATTCGCTCAGATATTTACGGAGACCTGGAAGACGGCGGCAGTTTTACGGATACCGGTTATCAGGATGAACGTTTCCGGGAACCGGGCTATCAGGTGGCAGAACATAAGGAACTGCCGGATGTGAAAGAATCCATCGAGTTTGAAGAAAAGAAAAGCAGTCGGTGGAAAAACAGCCGATGGAAAAACAACTGGCAGAATGATACTCTGATCATGAAGCTTTTGAAGCTGACTGCTCTTTTACTGGCACTTACTATTATTATTCCGCTGCTGTTAGGTGCGGGCAGTGCATTCCTGTCAGTTGTTGCCGGTGTGCTGATTACAATAGCAGTACTTGTTCTGCTGGTTGGGTTCGGCACGATTATACTTTGTATGCTGGCAGTAGTTATGATTGTAATGGGGATCGGAGTTATTTTTGTAAATCCCTGGACGGGTATTTTTCTGTTGGGAGTCGGCGTTTTTTTGCTGGGATGTTCCTTTATCGGAATTATAATCTCAATTCAGTTATATGGAAGAATGGTACCGTTCAGCATCAGAAGCATTACAGATGGAATCAGCCGGATGTTTCACGGCAATAAAAGGAGGCCGCAATGAAAAAGAGCACAAAAGTTTTAATAGCACTTAGTTTTATCTCATGTCTGGCCGGTGTCGGAATGATGACAGCCGGAGCGATGATGGGCGGTCTTGAAGATCTTGACCGTGTGGCGTATCCGTTATTCGGAAAGCGAAATTTTGACATGTCCGTTCATTATCCCGATGAATCCGGAGAGATTCAAAATATAGAAAGCGAAGTACCGAATGAATTTTCGGGTGAAACAGCGGAATATACGAATATACGCGACCTGAAGGTTGATATTATCGGCGACAGCCGCATTGAACTGATCCAGGAAATACCGGAGAATCTGCCGCAGGATAAGATACGTATTGTCCGCTCCGGAGATGATACAATGAAATATGTGATTGAAGTAAAGGGTGATACCTTGGATATTCACCTGCCGCGTGACTGGAAGGAATATATCAACCAGGATCATAGGGATGTGGAGGATTTAACGATTTATATTCCGCAGAATTATCAGTTCAACTCTGTCGACCTCGACTGTGTATCCGGTTATTTTGCTGCCGATGCCATATTTGCCCGGGAGCTGGCGGTTGATATTGTTTCCGGCAACATAGACATAGCGGGCGGAAGAGTTGGTGATATCGATATTGACTGTGTATCAGGAGGTATTACCTGCCACGCCCTGATTGATCAGGGGGCGGATGTGGACTGTACTTCTGGTGATATCGATATTACCATGGCACGCAGCTGGTCCGGATATGATTATGAGTGGAATTCACTTGGCGGTACAATTATCTTGGATGGCCGGGAGATGGAGCAAAACGACTTGTTTAAGCAGGAGCAGAAGATTGATAATCATACCGGAAGAAGTATCGATCTGGAATGCGTAAGTGGAACAATAAATATTAACTATGCAAATGAGTCCTGAATAGGACCAGGAAAAGGAGAATAAAAATGGATAAAAAATTATATCGTTCAAACAAAGATAAAATGTTATGTGGTGTATGCGGCGGAATCGGTGAATACCTCAATGTGGACCCGACTCTGATCCGGTTGTTGTGGGCAATTGTAGCATGTTCCGGTACCGGAATTCTGGTATACTTTCTGGCAGCGATAATTATTCCTCAGAAAATAGACTATTAAAATGTATTAGCATCAACAGGTGAATAGAGTGATACCAAACGGGCATACTCCTAGTGAAATCAGAAAGGAGTGTGCCCGTTATTATGCCAAAAAGCAAAAAAGTAAAAGGCCCGTTGGATATTCACAACATGACACCAGATGAACGCTTGAAATTTGAAATAGCTGAAGAATTAGGATTGGGTGAAAGAGTGATAAATGAAGGGTGGAGATGCCTGACTTCCAAGGAAAGCGGAAGGATCGGCGGACTGATCACCAAACGCAAAAGACAGATGAAACAGGAACAGGCAAAGACAGAGGCTTGTCAAACGGAATAATCTTTTTTATAATAGTTGGCATAGGATTTTATTGAAATCTGTGCGGCGGCTGCGGCGAAGGCTGCAGCTGTTTTTCGTTATAAAGTACGCAATATTGAAGTGGTGACATTTTCTCCGGCTTACGGTATACTGGTAAAGACAGAAAACGTGATTCAGGAACTATACATGGAGGATAAAAGACTTGAAGCTCGTGGTTATCAGCTTTACAAAACAGGGCGGAGCTTTGTGCCATAGATTAACAAAAAGGCTGCGTGAACTGGGGCATGACTGTACCGGATATGTACAGGCCCGCTTTCTGAATGAGGTTCAGGATTATCCGGGACTTTGTCCGGCAGAGGAAACTCTTGATGAGTGGACGAAAACAAAGTTCAACCGGAATGACGGGCTCGTTTTTGTCGGTGCGACAGGAATTGCCGTCAGGGCGATTGCACCATATATAAAAGATAAAAAGACAGATCCGGCGGTGGTAACGATTGATGATTGCGGCCGTTATGTTATCTCCCTGCTGTCAGGGCATACGGGCGGAGCAAATGAACTGACCCGCGTAATTGCCGGTATTATTGGAGCTGTTCCGGTGATTACCACATCGACCGACAGCAATGGAAAAACATCAATTGATGTCTGGGCACAGCAGCGGGGACTGCAGTGGCCTGACAGAGAACAGGCTAAACGGATATCCGCGGCGCTGCTGGAGGGACAACCGGTAGGATTTTACAGTGACTACCCGTTGGCAGATCCGGTTCCGGAAGATTTTGTCAAAGGTGAGCTGTGCCGGTATCAGGTTTGGATAACAGCAAATAAAAAACCGGAATCCCGGCATATGATATCCTGGTTTTCTGATCAGGATACCGAAATATTAAGGCTGATCCCAGAATCATTGTCAGTTGGGATCGGCTGTCGCAGGGGCATGGCGGCATCGGTTCTTAAAGAACGGCTGGAAGCGGTATTTGAAGAGTACAATCTGGACCTGCATGCAATAAAACAGATTTCCAGTATTACACTTAAAAAAGATGAGCGCGGATTGATTGAGCTGGCTGATCGCTTACACGTACCGTTTCAGGTATATGAAGCAGCGGAACTGCTCCATGTGCCGGGCGTGTTTACCGCTTCGGACTTTGTGCAATCGGTAACCGGGGTTGATAATGTATGTGAACGTGCCGCTCTTGCAGGAGCCGGGAAAGAGGGTTCGCTGCTGGTCAGGAAACAGGCAGCTGACGGGGTAACAATAGCAGTGGCAATACAGCGTTCAGAGATAAGAAGGAAAGACATATGATAAAAGTGTTTATTTTTGGAGGAACTACAGAGGGAAGGGAGCTGGCCCAGTTTTGTGTCCGCTATCAGATTCCGGCACTTGTTTGTGTGACATCGGAATACGGCAGCAAAATGCTGCCCGAACATCCCTGCCTTACTATACATAAAGGAAAATTAGATGAGGACCAGATGGTTGGGGTGATAAAAAAATACCATCCGGTGATGATTATGGATGCTACCCATCCGTATGCGGGTATAGTCAGTGAAACGGTTAAAAAGGCGGCCGAAAAGACGGGGATAACCTGCCACCGTGTTTTGCGCCGACATGATTTGTTATCAGAAGACAACGGGGAAGGAGGAAGCCGGATCGTTACGGTATCTGATGTGGCATCGGCAGTCAGGTATCTGGAAGGGACAAGCGGAACCGTATTGCTGACTACCGGAAGTAAGACGCTGAAGGATTTTATGGCGATTTCCGGCAGCCGGGAGCGGATCTATGCCAGGGTACTGCCGGACAGCAAGGTGATTGCTGACTGTGAACAGACGGGAATCAGCGGCAGTCATCTGATTTGTATGCAGGGACCTTTTTCACAGGAGATGAATCAGGCTATGATAAAGCAGACCGGTGCTGCCTGGCTGGTAACAAAAGAGTCTGGTGCTGCCGGTGGTTTTATTGAAAAAGCAGAGGCAGTAAAAGCCTGCGGCATCTCTATGGTAGTGATTGGCAGACCGGTGGAAGAACAGGGGATCTCTTTGACAGCTGCGATGAAGATACTGGTTCCTTATGGTATTGTCCCGCCCCGGCAGCTTCATCTGATTGGAATGGGAATGGGCGGCGGCAGACAGCTTACCCTGGAAGCGCTTGATACGATGAAAGCGTGCCAGGTTTTTCTGGGGGCTAAACGGATGCTTCAGGATATTTCAGGGTGGACTGAAGGAAAGCCGACTGTTCCGGTATATCAGGGAGAAGCTGTTTTGTCATGGATTATGGAACATCCGGAATATGATTCAATCGGCGTAATATATTCAGGGGATACCGGCTTTTACAGCGGCAGCCATGTCCTGGTTAAGGCGGTGGGAGATCTGGCCGGTTCCGGCGGCGATATTCACCTGCATGTGTACCCGGGAATATCGACAGCAGCCTGTCTGTGTGCCCGGCTGAAGACTCCGTGGGATGATGCGGCACTGGCCAGTATCCATGGCCGGAATGCAGATGTTCCGGGGCTTTTAAAGGTTCACAAAAAGGTGTTTTTGCTGCTTGGCGGCAAACATCCCCTGCAGTCGTTATGCAAAAACCTGATTGACAATGGTTATGAGAAGATACAGGTGGCAGCCGGTGAACGGCTGGGTTATCCTGAAGAACGTATTTTAACAGGTACTCCGGGACAGCTCCTGGAGACAGAGACAGATACTTTGATTGCCGTTCTGTTGGAACGGAATGTAGATGGAGGCGGTAACTGATATGACTGAATACCGGATCATGCTGGTTGATGATGAAGAAGAAGTACGCGGAGCAATCATTAAAAAGATTGACTGGAAGCGTTTGGGATTTGTTGTTGTGGGCGATGCTGAAAATGGAGAAGACGCTCTTGAAAAAATGGAGCAGCTCGAGCCGGATGTGGTTATGACTGATATCCGGATGCCTTATATGGATGGGCTTAGCCTGACTGAACGAATCCATCAGAAATATCCATCAGTCAAAGTGCTGATTTTTTCGGGATATGATGATTTTGAATATGCCCAGCAGGCGATAAAGCTGAATGTAACCGAATATATTTTAAAGCCGGTAAATGTGGAGGAACTGACAGAGATCCTGACCCGTGTGCATGCCAATCTTGATGACGAAATTGAACAGAAACGAAATGTCAGCCTGCTGCGGGAGAATTACCGGAAGAATCTGCCGATTATCCGTGAAATCTTTCTAAATGACATGGTTTCCGGCAATCTTGAGGAAGCAGTGATGGAGGCGAGGCTGAAAGAATATGAAGTTGATATTCTGAATGCGCAGAAGTGGTTTGTTGCTGTTATTAATGTGGAGGAGACTGCGGCTGAAGGAAGGCACCCGTCGTTTCATCAGGAAGCGGAGCTGATACCGATTTCGGTCCGTCAGATGGTTGCGGATAAATTGGGGCAGTATTGTCGTTTTACGATTTTTAATGTACATTCGGAGTTTGTTCTGATTCTTGCGGTTGATGAGGAGAATAACCAGACTGCTCTGATCGATCTGCTTGGTGATATCTGCCGGGAGTGTAAAAAGATATTGGCGGTGGCAGTAACGATCGGTATCGGTAACAGCTGTACCGGGCTCGGTGATATCGGCAGTTCTTATCAGGCGGCGGTAGATGCTTTGGGATATAAAGAGATTGTCGGTGTCGGCAATGCCATTTATATTAATGACGTGGAACCGGTCAGCCGGGGGAAGCTGCTGCTGGACAGCAAAGAGGAGTCGGCGTTGATCGCTGCGATTAAGTTTGGCCCGGAAGAGAAGATCGAAGAGGCAGTTCATACGATTGTGATGAAGATGGGAGATGCCAAAGTTCATGTCAAGCAGTATCAGGTGTATCTGCTGTCGGTGATTAACTGTATGACCAAACTTGCCCAGCAGTATGATCTGGAACTTCAGGAACTGTTTGACCTGGGGCAGAACTATACCCAGTTGATTGACGGCCTGCACAAGCCGGAGGACTTATCGGCGTGGCTGATTCAAAATGGCTGCCGGATGAATGAAATGATGAACCAGGAACGTGATAATGCAGCGAAACAGATGGTTCGGGAAGCAAAAAAATATATTGAAGCCAATTACAGCAATCCCGACCTGTCAGTGGAAATGATCTGCCGTCATCTGCATTTGAGTCCGGCATATTTTTCTACTATATTCAAGAAGGAGACCGGTCAGGCCTATATTGCGTATCTGACGGAAGTACGTCTGCAAAAGGCAGTTGAATTGCTGACGGACACAGATGACAAAACATACGTAATAGCAGCAAAGGTGGGATATCAGGAACAAAATTATTTCAGTTACGTATTCAAGAAACGGTTCGGGGTTTCTCCGACCAGATTCAGGAGAACATAGTCAATGGCACAGCCTGGAAAGAAGCTGTTTAAAAATATCAGTATCCGATATACGATATTTATTTATTTCTTTATAGGAAACTTCGCAAATCGACAAAGATGGTGTATAATAGACATGAAATAGAAAATCACATAACAAAAGAGCGAATGTTGTGATTCGCCATGACGTTGCTTATGTAGTTTTTTGTTTTTTGGTTTAGGCTGCACTATCTGACGGTAGAGAAAGAATAATGAACATGGAGCTATCCATACCCCA
>DAMAMW010000082.1:0-6957 GCA_032073745.1 Lachnospiraceae bacterium
GTTGGTTTGGTCGTATTGCCAAACAGTTAAATCAGGCGACTTCATGTCGCACCCAAAGATAAGAGTCAAACGTATTTTCGGTAATATAATTAAAGATTGATACCTCCTTATTTTCATTACCCTGCCGCAAAATACGACCATTTCGCTGGATTAAATCTGACGGCCGCCAAGGTACATCCAAATGATGCAGGGCGATTAACTTGTTCTGAACATTCATCCCTGTTCCCATTTTCTCCGTACTTCCGATCAACACTCTGATATCGCCGCTTTTCACCTGTTCAAAAAGACGTTCTCTCTGACCATCCGTTTTCGCTTCATGAATAAACGCAATTTCTTCCTCTTTTACTCCCTGATCGATTAAGGCATCCATAGTTGCCTGATAAAAGTTAAAACTGCCATCTGCCTTTGGCGTTCCCTGATCACAGAATATCAATTGTGTCAATTTATCGTTTGCTGTTTCATGATAGATTTCGGCAACTTTAGCAGCACAAACATTCAGTTTTGTTCCCGGATCGTCTGGTAAGTCGGGATCAATCGCCCGTGGGTCAACTGCCAATAACCTGGCTTCATGTGTGAGTTTCAGGAAATTGTCTTCCGTGCTATCAACCCTTCCATCTCTGATTGCCTCCGCCCGCTCTCCCAGCTCCAATACCATTTGCTTCTGTTCCGGTGTAATCTTGGTTTTGATTACCTGCACATTTCCCGTCTTTAATTCAGGAACCGGCAAATCCAGCATATCAGCAGTTTTAATATCCGCGATCATACTGAAAATACTCATCAGTTCCGGAATATTATGAAACTTGGCAAATCGATTCTTCATCTGATAGCCATTTCCCTCCGGCTTGATTTCCAGAGATGTTTCTACTTTTCCAAATGTACTTGCCCAACTGTCAAACATCAGTAACCCTCGTTCTTCTAATGCTTTGGGCTGTAAAGTCTTTTGAATAACATATAATTCTGCCATCGAATTGCTGATTGGAGTCCCTGTTAAATAAATCACACCTTTATCATTGCCAATCTCGTTAATATACTGTGCTTTCTGGTGCATATCCATGGCTCTCTGGCTGCTTTGCCCACTGACTCCTGCAACGTTCCGCATTTTTGTAAATGAGAAATTATTCTTATAAGCATGAGATTCATCCACAACCAAACAATCAACGCCTAATTCTTCAAAGTTTATTACATCATCTTTTTTATCTGCATTGAACAATTTATCATAACGAAATTGTAAATTAGATCGGAAAACTTGCATTTGCTTCAATGACCAGCTTTTTTTATCACGAAACTTCTCATCTTGGATTGCTTCTGTGACAGCATTAATTTCAGTCTGCATTGCCGAAAGCTGTCGTTCCCTGGATAAACCAATTAGTTCAAAACTAGAATGAGCCATTATCACGGCATCATAATCTCCGGTGGCAATTCGGCTGGCAAATCGCCGCCGACTTTTCCGTTCAAAATCTTTTTTTTCTGCCACCAAGATATTAGCATGTGGATAAAGTTTCATATATGCCTCTGCCCATTGACCAACCAGGTGATTAGGCACTGCAAATATGGGTTTATTTACCTTACCCAAACGTTTCAATTCATATGCTATAACAATTGCACTATAGGTCTTGCCCGCCCCAACTTCATGTGCTGCCAGAAGATTTCCGGAACTATAGATTCCCATTGCAACAACATCCCTCTGATGTTTCCTAAGTTTTATCTCCTCATTCATATCAGGCAATTCTAAATCATCCCCATTATATACACGAGGGCGAATATTATTAAAACGCTCATTATAACGCTTTGTCAGCAATGCTCCACGCTTAGGTTCAGAAAATAGCCAGCTTTCAAACTGCATTTTCATCTGTGCCTGTTTTTCGCGGGCAAGTATCGTTTCTTTTTTATTCAAAACATACCTGACTTTATCTTCTCCGGTTTCCGGATCAACATATTCCACTGGATCTTTTACTTCAACAGACCTTAGGTTTAAGCTATTTTCCATAATCTCATAAGCATTAATTCTCTTCGTTCCATATGTTTGATATACCGGGATTGAATTTTTATCAACACTTTTATTAGAGATATGATAAGTTCCATTAAACTTTGAAAAATCAATATCAATACTATGACTACCATGGCGATGAGTAACTGGAGTTTTAAATGTTTCATACATAAAAGACGTATAAATCATTAGGGGTATCCAGGTACTTCCCATTGTAAAACTTATTTCTGCCGGAGTCAGGGGAGTAGGCTGCACTCTCTTCAACGCCTCTACATTCCGTGAAAAACGTTCCGGCTCTTCTTTTGCCATCAGGATAGCTTCCTCCAGCTTATCCTTAACATAGCCGCTTAAATACTCTTCCGCAGTCTGCCAGCCGCTATATAAATCACCTGAGTATTCTGATGGGTCTTGAAATATCTTATCACCTAATTCTTCTATCACCTCGTCCTTGGTGGCTTTTCTCTGCTCTGGCTTCTGATATAACCAAGACATGTAATCAAGGTCGAGTGTCCCCTTGTGATTCAATGAAGCTTTTAAAGCATCCTCTGCCGAAAATACAGCTTTTGGCATTACTTTAGGCTTGATTGTTGCCCTGTAAAACATAGCTGTTTTTTCAAATACACCTTTTTGATTTTTTTGTTCTTTTTCAATTGAACGCAACAACGGTGCATTTGAATCTCTGGAAAATGCCATTACATTCGCCCTGGAATTGATGGATCCATACTTACCTGCGAATTTATCATAAACATGATTCAACTTATCAATACGATTTTGCAGTTCAACATCATATTCTGTAGTAGGAAGTTCTTGTTCAAAATAATAAGGGTCACTCTGAAATGCAATCAAATCACGCACAACACCTGCCAATTCTACCAACCCTTTTATTCGTTCAGCTTTTATCCCGGTGATATCCTGCTGATACATCCGGGAGTGTTCTTGAAAATAGATTGTATCATCAATAACTGTGTAACTGAAATTCCGTACATCGGGACTGGCCGGCAGCGATTCATCTAATACTGTTTCTTCCTCCGCATACTCAGATATTGCTGGTTCGTAAGTACCATCCAGGTAGAAAATTGCTCTTTCCAAACGTTCTTTTAAATTATCCTCCGGATCCGGATGACAAGCGGTTGTCTTCTCATTTCCAAACATACTTTCATCGAATACCATTTTCCCCAGAACCATCTCCGGATGTTCAATAAAATAACTGTTTAGAGGGATTCCATCTTCATTAGTTTCAATGGAAATCCACGGGCTGTTTACCTCATCTGGTACAATTTCCCGTTCCCGTTTTTTTAAAAACAAAATATCAGAAGTAACTTCCGTACCAGCTAATGATTTAAATGCAGTGTTCGGCAATCTGATTGCCCCAATCAGTTCTGCTCTTTGTGCCAGATACTTCCGAATCGTAGGGTTAGCTTTATCCAGGGTGTATTTTGAGGTTATTGCCGCCACAATCCCCCCTGGCCGTGCTTTATCCAACGATTTTGCCAAAAAGTAATCGTGAATCTTGAAACGATGGCGATCATATCTCCGGTCATTTACCCGGATGCTGTTGAAAGGAAAATTACCGATTATAACATCAAAAAAATGATCCGGATAATTGCAGTCTTCATACCCTTTAATCTGTATATCGGCACCAGGATACAATTGCTTTGCAATATGTCCGGAAACCCGGTCTAGTTCAACACCATATAAATTAGATATCTGCATACTATCAGGCAAAACAGAGTAAAAGTTCCCCGTAGCCATAGCTGGATCTAATATATTGCCGCCGCTAAACCCAAACTTATCAAGAGCTGCATACATTTGTTCAACAATCATTTGCTCCGTGTAATAGGCAGTTGTCGTGCTATGCTGTGCCGACTCAAACTCTTCGTCTGTCAATAAGGCTTTGATTTCTGCATACTCTGTTTCCCAGCCACTTTTTCCAGGTGTCAAAGCATTTGCCAGTCCGCCCCACCCAACATACCGTGCAAGTACAATCTGTTCTTCCGGTGTAGCCATACGATTTTCTTCCTGCAATTGCTTTAAGAGTTCTATCGCCGCAATGTTATTTTTGCATTTGGTTTTAGCCCCGCCAGTATATAGATTGTGATCCTCTGAAAAGCGATAATTAAGATGATTTTCCTTTTGCCCGGTAAATGTAACTGACTTGGTTTTATACTCTTTTTTTGGGGGTTCCTCTTGTTCTTCGACTTGCTCTTCCTGTCCCTGTTCTATGCGGTCTGGCTCGACCATCGAATCACTGCCAACATCACTTTTGTCTTCATATACATCGGACTCCTGCTCCGAATCATCCTGTACCGAACCATCAAACAGACTGAACTGTGCAGTTTCATAATTCTCGCCATTGTCAGATTCCCAGCGTTGCTGATCTGACATTGACGGCATTTGTTCTAATTCATCCGGAATTTGAAAATCATCTATCTGTTCGATAAAAGCAGACGGATAGATTCCGTCTAAAACCAAAGACTCTACCCGTTGTACCAACTCATTATAAGAAAGATGAACTGATTGCTGGTCAACAACAAGATTTAAGCCCTCCCCATCACCACTGACATCTATTTCTATCCCGACAATCTCATAATCCACGTCCAAAGTACCGTATGAATATTGAATGAAATGTTCTATTTCGTCATGGCTGGCATTCATCTGAAACAGACGACCAATTTCATGCTGCCATGATTTAGCTTCCAGGACAATATCATCTGCACAAAGAACAGCATTTATCAGCTCTGAGAATTCCGCTTCTTTCATCGCTATTGCAGGCTCAAGCTGCCTTGGCTCAGGTATCTTTGGCGGAACTGAGAAAAAGCCGTCTATAGACGGTTTTAACGCATCTACAGACGGCTTTCTCTCTTCCCTGTTCGGTTTTGGTTTTACCTGATTCTCATTACTACTTCTTCCATCACTGTTTCCTCTGCCAGCATGGTGATCTGATTCATGTGCTGTATCCGCTCCATGGTCAGCTCCTCTTCCGGCATCGGCTGTACTTCCAGCAGGTTCAGAATTAGTTTCTCTTTCTCCGCCTCCGCTTCTTCGTCCACCTGTAGAATCATCTCGTTGATTTTCCCCTCCGCTATCAGCTGAGACAGACGGTGCGAATGTTTCTCCATCATGTATTCTTTCCACTGTTTCCCGAACTTCCCGACTGGCAGGTTGTCCATGTTCTGATTCTCCGAGATTTGAATATTCGGCAGCATCACTCCTCTGCTCTCTTGATACTGTAGATTCATTAACGGCTCTGTTCTCATAAATCCCACTCCTTTCTCTTTTTACATTTTCTATCTCCTGATAGATTTCTTTTAGAATTGGTCTGCTGATCGACACCGTAGCATTTCCCAGTGCCATGAACAGTTCAAGACTGTTGTAATGGCTTATATTTTTCATTGCTTCATATTCCAGAGACTCTGTTGATAATCCGCATTTATAAAAAATGGTATATAACACACTCTCAGCAATTAGATTTGAAATTTCAGCCCTTACCGCTTCGATAGGCATATCATACAAAATACTTTCCTGATCACTAATTTGCATGTTGTCCAGGTTCGGCAATCGCTCTAAAACTTTCTGAATGACATAGTGATGCAGACAAGATTCTATATCTGATATCGGTGTATTGTAAAGCTGATGAAATTTACTAATTATGTCTGAATAATACTGTTCCTCTAACTCCCACTGAAATTTGACTACTGCCCTAAAACTATCCGGTGTACCATTGGTATCCATCAAATCAAATAAGTATTTAAAACTGGCATTCGGGTTACTCATATCAATTACTGCAATGCCCTTTGCCCCCTTATTGATGCTTCGGTTAATTCTCTTGTCATGCCATTCATCAAATGTTGCCAATTGAGTAAAATCAGGTCGTTGAGCATACACCAGAACAGCATTGTCAAAGGAACGTTTATAATATCTGGCAATTGCACTTAATAAACCTTTCCACTCTTCCGGATTTTTAGTGTATTCCTGTACTGCTTTATTATAAAGTTCTACTAAAGATCGAACCCGACTCAAATCATCACCTCCCAGCATTGTAAGATAAATATCTGTTTAATAAATGTTACTGATTATCCTTTTTCCCCATATAACCACAAATAATAAGGTCAACTTCCTGTTTGAAACAACGTGCCTTGTCTTCATCAGAGCAATTCATTGAATTTATCTGTATTGCTCTGTTCATCAATACAGCACCCTCGTTTCCTGATTCTAATGCCGCCTTATATTCGTTTATAACTTCACCAATTGTTTTCATACACCCTCCTTGGGATAAAATAACTAAAATATTCAATAATTCCATTCTTATTGAATAAACCATTTTAGAATTTCTTGTTTTCAAATCACTATTTATTTAATATAATGGGCTAGTAATGCTACAAGTAAGGTACTTTTACTTGGTATTCCACTTGGAATTCATTTTATATCCGTGCAATCGCACACCTATTCCAATTTTAACAATTCCCAATAAAGGAGGTCTTATTTTGTTTACCCCAAAAGAACTATCAATGTTCAAATCCAGTTATTTCAGAGTTCTTCGCTCCCTAGACAATTACATCGAAATTCAATCAGGCAATACCAAACATTGTTGGATTGTGCAGAAACTCAAATCTAGTCCAGGAACAATTATCCTTCACCACAAGCATGACATAAAAAATCCATATTATCATAAGCATAGGCGGTACCGGAATTGCAAAAGTGCATTGCTAGAGATTCAATCCCACGATACATACGTCTTGACACATCCGCAAGCATGAACAAAGCATAATACTTAACTAACCTGTAATGCTATTGATATCACTATATTACCCCTATTGCCGATAGCGGTAACGCTGTTCGGCTTTACTGGGTAATATTGACATTAGAAAAACAAATCAATAACGTTTACAGCATCACCCGGATGATTAAATACTTTACTGTTAATGATTTTCTGAGCTGTCACTAGATTGCCCTGATTCAATGACTTCGTT
>DAMAMW010000083.1:0-6871 GCA_032073745.1 Lachnospiraceae bacterium
TCTCTCAACCTTCTTTCTTGGATATCCCTATATTTGAATTATACAGGAAGCTCCAAATTATTTTATTACAAGATAACCTTGTTTAATTAAATCTTGTATTGGCATTGGCAATTCATATTGAAGACCTAGACCAGTGGAACCTCCCCACGGTGCCACTGTAGATTGTGTCACTCCTGGAATTGTTTTTACTACTTGAAGCTCGGTATAAATTGACGGACTTGTATTAGGTGGTAAAGATAAGCTATCAGGTGAAGCGCCAGGTGCAGTAACATAATTACTATTAGGCCCTATATTCCCATACCTACCTAACGATTGTCCAGGTTTTAAGTCAATTGTTAATTCTGTTCCTGGCACCGCACCATTATTTGGTGGATAATTAAAACTACCATCTGGCTTATACCAGCTCTTCCCCGAATTTTTAATGCTTTTAGCTTTTTCTACTCCGGCATATAAGATAGCACCAATCTGAACCGATTCTTCATAAGCCCCTGCTGATCGATGTGCTAACTCTGTTAATTGCTCATCTGTCAATTTAAGACTAGGATCAAAGAGTGTATAATTATCAATAAGATATCTGACATCTCCAGACAGGCCATCCCATGCGCTCTGCCCCATTGCGCTGGCCAACTCACCGATTGTTATTTCGCCAGTAGCTAATGCTCTACCGGTTTCGTATATTGCATTAGCAGTGTCTCTTGCATCTTGCAGACTTTCCAATAGATTTGTAGACAAATTGTCCCAAGCGATACCTAACCCCTCAGTAGCAAATTGTCTTAGGAAACTCGGATATTGAGATACCGTCAAACAGCCGGATGGATCGATAAAGGTAACCGGATTGTTGCTGCAATAGGTATACCAGTTCAGTCCTGCATTGATTGGATCTTGGCTTGTGAAACGTCCCGTAGATGCCCTATAATCCCGAGCCCGCAAATAAACCGTCTCCGTCTCAACATCAAAATACTCACCACAATACCGAAACGGATTTTCATCCTTATCATTCAAATCCTTCTCAACGCCAAAGCCATCATACACATATAGAGCCTTACGTGCACCATTAACATTCCAAAGCTGCTCGACATCACCATGGAAATTTAATACATAATAGTATACCACACCACTGATCTCTTTAGCAATCAGTCCATTTCCTCTCAGATAGCTTTTCAACTTACTGCCATCCAGCTGTTCCGCCACGATATCATTACCATCCCAGCAAAGAATCGTAGTTTCACCCTTACTCTCTGTTAATTTCCGCACCATACAGCTATGGCGCAGCCCATCCGCACGATACTGATAATCAATCTCTTGCTCATCCTGATTGATTTTAATCAGCTGGTTGAAACCGTTATAATGTCTCCACACATAGACCGTCGGTCTTCCCTGTTTCCAGTCACCAGACAATTTTATGCTACCAGGATAATCCGGCCTCGGAGCAGTTTTTTCCAGAATCCTGAAGGTCTCATTACCATTTGCATCATAACAATACCGATGAAGTTCGGTTACCTTTCCCTGCTTCTTAGTTTCCAACTCCAAACGGTTACTATTATCATACTGATAACTGGTTACGCTAACCGGCTCATCTTTTGTCTTCCCTTCCACCATCATTTTAATCCGGTTAGAATACTGATCGTACGTATAAAGGGTTCGTTTCCAGGATGGATCATTTTCTTCTGTCAGGCGTCCTAATCCATCGTACTGATAAGTAATTGTAACCGTCGGAGAACTTGCTTTATTGGTTTTAGACAGAAGGTTCCCGTCAACTCCATAAACATGCTCCCAGGAAGAAATCACTGCACCATTTCGTTTACTTTCCAAAACAATAACCTGATTATTATAATTGTACTGATAACGGGTTACGATACCGGCCTGAGGATTTCGCAATACTGTCCTGTTTCCCTTGACATCGTACTCATATTCAGCTAATACCGTACCACCGGAACTATCCTTTCGCACCTGTTTTAAGCGATCCCACATGTCATATAAATAATACAAGCTGATATCGGCACTGGATTGGTTATTACGATTCAACCGGAATGATTGGCGATTTCCATAGTAGTCATATGAATAAACCTTTTTAACCGTCCCAGGATCCACCTGCTCCAATAACTGTCCCCTGGCATCATAAGTATACCTGCTTTCCAGCAACACTGTCGGATATCCAGCTGCCGTCTCCCGATTACTTTCGTAAAGCACTTTACCAGTCTTACTGTAACGGTATTCATGCTCACTGGTCACAGTACGATCAGGTGTTTGGGCTGTGACTGTTACCTTTAACGGCCGATCCAGAGCATCGTACTGCCAGGTTGTCCGATTTCCATTTCGATCTGTTTTAGTCACTAATCTGCCGACTTTGTCATACTGGTTGGATTCTTTGCGGCCACAGGCATCTGTCGTCATCAGCACATTTCCGAAGCGATCATAGGTATATCGGATTACCTGAGCTCCGTTTCCGGATGGAGTGTCTCCGTTTCTCATCCAAGTCACATTTCCCAGTACATCATATTGATAACAGGTCCGAATCCAGTTGTTCTGGCTTAAGTACTGACAGGTATCAGTTAAACGGCCTGCCTCATCATATACATTAGTTATCTCCTGCCACCCGTCTGACCGTTCTTTCTTCTCACAAATAACATTTCCGGTGGCATCATAATAATACTTTACTCTCCGGCTGCGATGATCAAACGGATAAATAATCTGAGTTACACGTCCGGCATAGTCATACTGCATTTCCGTTTTCATACCGGCTTCGTCCCAGCTGAAACGCTGGTTGCCAAGAGCATCGTATTCCTGACGGGTAATTCTCTGCTGGCTTGCAGCAGTCTGAGTACATTTTAAAACCCGACCGGCATAGTCATATTCTAATTGTTCTACATAATTTCGCGTATCTGTTTTGCGAATATTATTTCCGGAATTATCGTATTCGTAGACGAACATTTTCTTGCCAGCCACAAATTCTTTGCGGATCAATCCATTCTGATCTTTATAGCACTCCGTTTTCATGTCCGGAGCAGAATTGTCTCCTTTGATCGTTGTTTGTTCCCGAAGGCGGTAAACCTGATCCTCGGTATCAAAAAACATCTCTTCATAACAGATCGTCTCCTCATATCCAACCTGAGGAATTTTGCGTGATAATACCCGGCCGAAAGAATCATAGGTATATGTTTCAGTTTTTCTGATATTACCTGCTGCCGTACCGTTTCCATCGTATTTGTTTACTTCTGTCAATTCACCCCAGCTGTTGTAATGGTACGACTGAAACAGAACATCTGCAGAGTGTGGTGTTTCTGCCACCGCCAGATAAACCTTATCTAACTTGCCAAATGGATTATAATGAATTCTGATCTTTTGATTTGCTGCATCTGTTTTTACAATATAACACTGCTGGTCATAATAACTGGTTCGGTTGATCATCTGCTGTCCGCCTGCCGGAGGTAATTTCTCTTCTATTACCCGGCCGCTTTTATCATAACGAATGGTCATAACCTGATTTCTGGCATCTGTTTTGGAAATCATTCGCCCCCAGTTGTCATAGTTATAAGATTCTCTGATGGCAGCACAGGAATTTCCGTCTGCATCTTTTATATGCTTTTGCTCCATTGATACCGGCTGATGGGTATATTTCCGGCTATCATAAGAATAAGCTGACTCTGCGTAATCACCAGACTGCTCCAGGTCACTTCCGCTTTTTAAAACATAGCGTTTTTCGCTTGTTGTGCGATATGGATTCGATCCATCTGTATAATCATAGGTAACTTTTTCTTTTAATACATCGTTTTCAAAGATGCGTTTACATTTCACGACTCTGTTTCCTGATTCCTGCGATAACTCATTTGTTTCTTTGACAATGTTGGAACCACTTTTTCTGGTAACGGATGTAACGATACTATAATCTCCATATGTAGTTTTGATTTCCTGGTTATATTCCGGCTCGTCCGGGTATTCCTCGACCAGTTTGGTGATATTTCCTTTTTTATCACTGGAATATGTCCAGAACGTTTTTTTAGTCAACGACTTTAAGCCATCCTGGTTCTCATCTTCAGTAGGAAGACTCGGACTCCAGATAACACCACCTGATCCGGTTCCCCCATTACCCTGATCTTCATCGGCTTTTCGCTCTACGATCCGGTCAACTGATGACAATATCTGTTTCGTATTATAATCATACTTATAGGTTGATTTTGAAATACAGATATCCATATGACGGACTTCTTTTTTATTCAAAAGTCCACTACTGGAAAAATGATGAACCTCGGTTATATCATCGTGACTGGTTACTTTGGTCTGATTTAAATACTTGCCTGTAGATGATCGGCTGTAATAATAAGTTGACCAATTGTACTTCTGAGTACCGACCATATCACATTTCATTGTTACCGGATAATGGGTTATATACCCCTTTGCATCATTTTCAACCTTTAAGGATTCACCATAGGTAAACTGAGTGGATCCGCCGTTGGGATAAGTAATACTTTTCAGCAGCATATATGGGCGATTCTGTTCTTTTGTATCCAGATTTACTTCTGTATCCTGATCGATATATAATCTGGACAAATATTTCATTTTACCAGTGAATTGTGCCGGGTCATTATAATCATATCTTGTTACATTTCCGGACAGACTTGTTGCAGAAATCAGTCGTTCCGGCTTGAGCTGATCTACCTGATAAGATATCTGACAGGCTTCCCCATTGCTTCCGGACGGCAGTTTCCAAGTCAGGATATTGTCAGTTTTTTCTAAAGTCAATTTCCGGCCCCAGGTATCAACAATCACCATTCCGCCGTAATCGGTCATTTCAAAACCAATCACATTATTATATTTATCCTGACGGGCTACCAACTCATATCCGGGCACATTACTTGAACTTTCGGGATGTTTTCTGCTCTTATAGCGAAAATAATCTTTATTGCCGTTTTTATAGTTGATAACTATATTGTAACCTTTTTTCAGGTCTGTCTCATAAGGATAAGGAACTGTGCCGCTTTCTCTTTTTATAGTTACATCATTAAGCTCATATTTATGGAATGCATCTTTATCCCGCCTGATATTAAGATTTCTGCCATCTTCCAGATGTAATACCTGATCATAGAAGGTGAACGCATCATAATAGCGATATCCGTCTTCCGTTTCAATATACAGATATTCCAGATACGGCACTGCCTCAATTGACGGCAAAGTAAATGACCAGCCATATCCCAAACCGTAAATCTGAATATTGTGATTATTCTTCCTTGAACCGGTTCTTAAATTACCTTTTTCACTATAATGTGGATCCATATCCGTCTGATTGGCAGAGCCGGAATCATATTTTCTGGCAATAACAACATCAAACCCATCTCTTCCCGGTAAGACAAAATCAGTTACATCATATTGAATATTACCGCTGCTTAACTGAACATCTATATGACTGGATTCCGCATAGGAAAAAGGGTCTTCAGGGTATTCCTTTATATCCGAAAAAGCGGCAGAGTCAGTATTGGAAGCCCTCGTCTGCCTGACAGACATGGGTTGTATATCACTCACTGCTTCTGTCACAGATGTTTCAGGCTCTTCCCATTCATTTTTATCATCAAATAAATCTTTATTATTCATTGAATTTTCCTTTCTAATATAAAGATACAGTCGCTGTACCCGATTGTTTTGCTGTGAATTTCACTAATGCAATGATTCCGCTAAAACACTCATCAGCATTTACAGGTCTTGTTGACCGGAACCACATGTTTCCATTGAAGTGAGAATATAGTTCCAGATATTCTTTCTGATAATTACCTGGAATTAATACTTTTGTATCACTTTGTGCTGACATATCGACCAGTTCAAGTATATTTGAATCATAGCGAAGATTCATATTGACCCGGTTTAGACCGTGTACATCTGCAGCTGTTAAAAGGATACAGTAGCTTTTACCTGACTCTACCGGATATTTGGCTTCACTGTCCCGGTAAAAAATCGGAATGACCGGCAGTTGGGATGTTGTCAAATAATCAGATTCATCACCTGCCGAATTATAGGCTTTGATTCGATACGTTGCGTTCTTGGAACCAATGCGAATGAAATCTGTCATGCCACGGTGTTCCTCTGCATCCATTTGTCTGTCTAATTCCGCAAAGGTTAATCCTTTACTCTCCCATTCATGAAAACTAAGCCATTTGGCTTCAATACTATTCCAGGAGAGTCCAAACTGCTTCATCTTTTCCCAATCATCCCAGGAGTAATTCATAGACTCTATATCACTCCAGGTTTTGTTGAGCGCTTCCAGCTCATACCATGCACTCCCTTCTTCAAAACTGCTGCAATCAGTACCGGCACCTCTGAATATTTCAAAGTTAACTTCCAGAGATTCCAACTGCTGCCAGGTATAGAACTTTGCTTCAATTTCTGCCCAACTAAAACCGTTATAGTCCAAACGCTCCCAACTCTGCCCCATGCTTAATCTGTTTTCAATTTGCTGCCAGGTTAGGTCCTCCTGATCATATTGACTCCATGATGCATTGATAGTGGCAATATTGTCCCAGGTATAACCAGTTGATGCTTGTGAAAAAGTTTCATTGAATACTCTTTCAATAATATGATTCGTGTCTGATTCCATAACGCCCCAGCTAATTTGCGCAGATTCGCCTTCGTAGAGAGGGGGAATATGCAGACATTGTGGTTGTTTCATATATAATTTTCCTTTCATGGTTCTGGTGTTTATTAGTTTTTTGACACTTGATACGTTGTTGTATTAAATATTTCTTGATTTTGGTTGAATTTATTGGATTGACTTAGTTATATAGTGATTTAGCAAATAAAGATATATCATCAGGTACAATTTTAGAATGGTTGTAACTATTCAGAACCCCCTCACAGGGTATGAGTGTTCTTTGTGCAAAACAGA
>DAMAMW010000084.1:0-6164 GCA_032073745.1 Lachnospiraceae bacterium
GTAGAACATTTATGTATTTGGGGCTGGCCGTCGCGCTAGCGACTTGGTACAATTGTATCTGAATCAAATATTAATATAAAAAGGGGTCTGACATGAGTAATAAAGAAAAAGTAATAGGCATTGCTGTAATTGTTGCAGTATTAACAGTATTTGCATTAGTCCTGGTTTCAGCGGTATTGATCTTAACCAAGATTCGGGACAAAAGGGTGAATCCTTTCAAGAAGTTTAATCGTAATAAAGATGGAGTAACACTCTCGAAAGAAGAACTGCGGGCGATCAGTGTTGGCGCAATACTGGCTGAAGTTAACAGTGATTATTTTGACAGTCTGAAAACTACCAGTACAAGTGCTGTAAATACAATCGCCGGAATCTTAAAGCGTGACTGGGGAATCAATGGTGCTGCAGAGGCAGTAATGACCCTGGAGAGATTAAAAACGCTTCGATCCAGCAGTTACATTAATCTGATTTTAAAACAAGCACCAGAATGTATAACATCACCGGCGGCAGCAACGATTAGCAAGATCCATGAAGAAGCTGGCACGGAAGCCTTAGATGATAATACTCTTATGAGCTATGCCAATAATCTGGGCAAAGTAGTTGGTGTTTTAAAACAACGTGGTTTTATCAGTGACATATCAGATTTAACGCAGATCAATGCAGAGGCATGGGATCTGGGACGGATGGTAAATGTGTCAAGATATTGTTTTGACTGTGGATATCTAACAGAGGAACAGGCCTGGAGTTATATTTTTGATGCATATGAAAAAAGTGCAGCATCCTATCGGGGCTGGTCAGATTTTGCGAAAGCATATGTGATTGCCAGAGCAGTCTGGGGTGGGGAAAGTCTTAACTTAACAGTTGCTATGGATATTGTTACTGAATTGCAGCAGAATCCTGAAAGTCCGTGGGTGGCGGTAAGCCTTCGTTAACAATAGTGAAAAAACATCGGAGATGTATGTGCTTCGATGTTTTTTTGATATTGAATATATTATTTTAGAGTTTAATTACTTTTGGTTCATCTGTTAATGATGAGATTGTAGCAGTCACCTCATTAAGGCAGAACACTTCAGTATTGCCATCATCGGCCTTATACATTTGTTTCAGCATCGGATAAGTATCCAGCATATGTTCTCTGGCCTCAATCCGCTCATCTTCAATCGCCAAAGCTTCGATTCGTATCCATTTTCCATCAGCCATTCCGGAGATTTCAATTTTGGGATTTGCATGTATCTGCCTGGAAACATTTTTGCGTTTACCGGTTTGGATGTACAGTTTACCATCATAGATATCTATAGTGCCAAATGGGCGGACTCTTGGTTGGTCACCCTCCATGGTTGCCAGATAATAAGTTTCACATTTTCAAAAAAATCATAAATTTCGTTCATTTTATTTGCCTCCAAAATCTTTGTAATTGACGGTTATTTTCGTTTCGTCTATAATATTACGATAATATGATATGCCTTACAAGTACGCACATTAATATGACTATGTCATGTCAAAATGACTATTGGAAAAGAAATGAGGATATGATGGCTGATGAATTTGATCCAGGCAAACTGTGTCCGGTATCTGTGACACAGAATGTTTTGATGGGGAAATGGAAATTAACTATATTATGGATTGTCAGCCGCCGGACGAGGCGGTTTGGCGAATTGCAAAAACTTATCCCGGGTGTATCCCGCGGTGTTCTGACACAGCAATTGCGGGAACTGGAGAGAGATAATCTTATTCATAGAAAAGTATATAATGAGGTACCGCCGAAAGTGGAATATTCAATAACTGAAATTGGTGAAAGTTTTATACCTGTTATGGTTCAAATTATGGAATGGGGTGCATCGTATGTTAAGAAGACTACCACCTGTGATATGGAAACCTGTATAGCTAATGATTTTCCGTGTGGTAAATGTCATGATATGTTAAAATTGGAATGAGGATAGAGGAGGTATGAATGGGAACGATTAAGTGTGGCTTTTGGACAAGCAGATTTTTAATTTCTGCAGATGAATTTGACTTGTGGGCAGATGAAATATTAAAACAGGGATTCGAGTTTATAGTAAAGAATATGCCGGAAGATGTCAAAGGGCAATATAGAGCTTTCTATGAAAAAAGAATGTCCCCGTCAGAGGATCATAAGATGATACCGCTTGTATGTTATGGGATTAAAAAAGAGGGGGTAGATACATCTTATCACCTTATTTCAAAGGAATGGAGTTTTTACCCGGAAGGAAAAGGTGTGGTCAGAACGAAGATATTTGTAGAAATATCCAGTCCGAGACAGTATGCGGTCACACATCCGGATGGTTTGCATTTTACATATGAAGATATTCTGGAAGTGGAACCAGAGGCAAAAATCTATTTTGATCAGCTCACTAAACCGATAAAAGCAATGACGAAACCTTTGTACGATATGGGAAAACCTGTGTATTCGATTCGTATCAGCAAGGCAGCATATAAGGATTTAGAGAATAGTGCATTTATAAAAGAGACAGGGGCAGGGTTGACAAGTAAGTGGTAAAAGGATGAGGAACAATGATATATTTTACATCGGATTTGCATTTCTATCATGACAATATTATCAGCCATACCAATCGGCCGTTTAAGAACTCAAAAGAAATGAATCACAAACTGGTGGGTAATTGGAATCGTAAAGTTGCTTCACAGGATGAGGTTTATATTCTTGGTGATGTTACTATGAAAGGGCCGGTATACGCGGAGGAGATACTTTCTCAGCTGCGAGGCAGAAAATACCTGATTAAGGGTAATCACGACAAATTTGTGGAACATCGTGATTTTAATCAGCAGATCTTTGAGTGGGTCAAGGATTATCATGAATTAACTTATCGGAATATCCGCTTCATCCTGTTTCATTATCCGATTGCAGAATGGAATGGATTTTTTCGGGAAGCGATTCAGTTGCATGGTCATCAGCATAATCATGATAAATATAATTATGATAATCTGGCAAGTGGATTACGGCGCTATGATGTGGGAGTAGATGCTAATTATATGGCACCGGTTAGTATTGATGATATTATTGAGTTTTTTACCATGGAGATTTAGAGTGGGGAAAGGAGGGGCAGTCTCTAAGGCAGCGCCCAGAAGAGAAAATATAATCAATTATGTTTGAGTAGGAAATATCTAATGAATTTATTAAAATCCCATCAGAGTCTGTAATGGCTTAGATGGGATTTTAATATTGTAGTATATTGAGCAAAGGATACATCAGATGAAAAGATACATTGACAGGCGAGGTATCTCGTGGTATTATGAGTCTAATAAGTCAAAGTTATCTTAGCTAAAGGGAGTATCACCAATATGAAAAGAAAATTAAGCTATTCCATTATATTACTTATATTAATATCAGCATGCTGTGCCGTTTTCATTTTTTCGTATCACCGCATATGGTTATGGATTGAAGCAAACAAGTTTCCGCCTGCCGGCCAAATGCTGGAAATAAATGACCATGACATGCATGTCTATGCCGAAGGAGAAGGTCCTGATACCTTTGTATTCATGTCCGGCTGGCTGACTCAGAGTCCCTATCTGGATTTTAAAGGATTATATTCTGAACTATCTGATGATAATCGTATTGTAGTAGTTGAGCGGTCCGGATATGGTTTCAGTGAATCTTCCGATTCGCCCAGGGATATTGATACGGTTCTGGCTGAAACACGTCTGGCTCTTACAAAAGCCGGTGAGACAGGACCCTATATCCTGGTACCACATTCAGTTGGTGGAATTGAAGCAATCTATTGGGCTCAGAAATATCCGGAAGAAATCAAGGCGGTTATCGGGCTTGACGCAGCCGTACCAGAACAATATTTAACTCTTGGCAGCGATATCCTCACCGATGCTGTCAGTCAGCAGGAAAAGAATGCCAGGTTGCCGCGGTTTGGACTGATTCGTTTCATGCCAGATCTGTTCGACCAGGATGAGGCGCTTATCAAAGATTATCTGTCAGAGTCTGAATGGCAGATGTATAAAACTCTGGTATACAGGAGTTATTTTGAGCCGGATATGATTGCTGAAGGATTTAAAATATACGAAAATGCTAAGCTGGTTGATTCACTTAAGCTGCCGATACATATTCCGATATATTATTTTATAGCTACTGAACTGGGCGAGGAGCATTTAGATCAATCCATTCGATTTGTTGATCAGTTTACGAAAGGTGAATATGAAGTAATAGAAGGCAATCATTATATTCACGATGAAAAACCAGAATATATTGCGGAACGAATTGAGTCATTTGTTCAGTACGATCTGTCCGAAACACAATAAAAGGATTTATACCCAAATAAAAATATATGCTGTATAATGAACACTAGAATAATTAATTGGAGTGAGAACGATATGAAATGTTGCTTGTTTCATCAGAAAACAGTGAGTTTTTCTAAAGACGATTTTGAACTGGTCGAATTTTACGGTGATTGTTATAAAGACGCCCATGGTAAAGTCATACACTGGCTTCACACATGGGACGATGGTTATCGAAGCTTGATTCGCTGTAAAAAGTGTAATGCATTGATATTGCAGCAAAATTCAGAATTTCATGGTGCGCATGACAGCTATTATATTGATCTGTTTCCTGTCGAAAGCAGGGCGGAAGCAGAGGCGCTGAATGCTTCCATGGATGGTTTTGCCATTGAACAGAATTTCCAGGGGATATGGCTGTGTTCTTCTAAATCAGGGTGGATATTCAGAGGCAATTATTCGGTCACCAATGAATAGGAAGCCTGGCCGAAAAATCCGCGGTTCTCTAAGTTATCAGATGTCCATACAGCAGTGATTTCATAAATCTTGCCCGGAATTAATTCAATCATGCCTGAATTTTCAACAGCCACTTGTTTATCAGCTTCCAGGTCTGTATTTCCCAATGCATCTATATCCCACTCTTTTATCAAAAGTTCATCCGGCATTATATCACAGGAGACAACATAGGGAACGGCTTCCATTCCGTTATAGTCAGGAACGTCTAATTTCTCTGTATTATCTGCAATGATATCAAGCGGGTGTGCCCCACAGGCAACTACTCCGGTCATTTCATCTTTATCCGGATAATTCCATTCATAATTCCCGGAGTTTATGCTAAATTGGTTCATTGAACTGGACAACGGATCCACAATGTGCAGCTGCGGCGGAGCGGTAAGTGCCTGGCTGGCTGCGTTGTTGTTTGTTATGTTACTGGCTGGGAGAACAACTTCATTTGATTCAGAAGTGCTTTCTATCTGCGTTTCCATTGATGCAGCTGTCGCAGATGTCTCTGTAACAGATGTATTTTGCTGACAGGCCGTCACACCAAACACAGTGAGGATAACGACAGACAGGCCAACTCTATATTTGTTTAGGATCATATACCTGATACCACCTTTCCAATCAATATACATCATTTTAGCAGACTAAAGCCCATAAATAAATAGCAGCCGGCTTACATATTTATTATTTTTATGTTACATCAGCATCAATTTGCACATATTCAGTTAGGAGGTGATGTTCGCATGTTTAGAAATCACAAACGGGAGAGAATATTCCTTGAAGAATTATGCGCGGAGTATCATGAAAAGATTCTGCGATACTTATATCATTCGATCGGCGATGAAAATGCTGCCCGGGATTGCGCACAGGAAGTATTTCTGATCGCGTGCAGGAAGTCAGAAGAACTGCAGAAACATCCGAATCCGGGAGGGTTCTTATTTCAGACGGCTAAAAACCTGGCTCGTAAAACAAGGCGAGAAAATTTCACGCAATTAATCCGGGAGATATCTGTGGAACATAGTCATTATGATATTGAAGAGCCGGGAAAAAGAATAGAAGAAGTTTTGGACAGGCAGATTGATGAGTATCTGTATATAGAATCAGTATTGTCAAAATTGTCAGATGAAAAGAGAAGTTTATATAAGCTTTATTATATCAATCATCAGAGCATGGCAGAAATTGCACAGTTATTTGGGGTGAAAGAACCGGCTATACGGATGAGGTATGTTCGGCTCAGACAGGAAATCCGTGATATTGTCGCGGATATCGTGGAAGAAAGTTTTCACTGGTGATGTTACATAACAGCTTATTTTTACATATACATATGAACACTTAAAACGGCCGTTGGATGTTCAAAGGAGCTTCCTGTATAATTCAAATATAGGGATATCCAAGAAAGAAGGTTGAGA
>DAMAMW010000085.1:0-5862 GCA_032073745.1 Lachnospiraceae bacterium
AATAAAGAAATCCTTTATTTTAAAGGAAAAAAGACTTGACTAAATAGGGAGGATGTATGTTATGAAAAAGCAAGTTAAGAAATATACGGCGTTATTGCTGACAGCAGCGATGACCGCGGCAGCACTGATGGGGTGCGGTTCAGGTGCCAAAGAACCGGCAGCCGACACCGCCGCAACGACGGCAGCCGGTGCAGGTGAGGCAGGCAGTACGGCAGCCGATCAGAGTCAGGCGCCGTCGGATGATCCGGTAACCCTGCGCTTTTCCTGGTGGGGCAGTGACGGCAGACATCAGGCGCTGTTAGCGGTTATTGAGGCATATCAGGCAAAGTATCCGAATGTGACAATTGAGGCAGAATATCAGGGGTATGACGGCTATTATGAGAAGATCATGACAACACTGTCCAGCAATACCGCACCCGATATCATTCAGCTTAGCAAGGAATGGCTGCCGGATATTCAGGGCGCGAAACATTATCTGGCGGATCTTTCAACCTTGCCGGTTGACGTGAGTACGCTGAAACCAAGGTTGCTGGAGATTGCCGGTACATACAATGGTGAGGCAAACTTATTCCCCTGTACGGTAGGCGGAGCGGTGATTTATGTGAATACTGATTTTGCGGAAGAATTCAATATTGACCTGAGCAAGGCGTATACCTGGGATGAAATCAAAGAACTGGGGAAAGATGTTCGCGAACAGGATCCGGAAGCTTATTTGATGACCGCTGATGCTGATATGTTAAACCGTTTGTTTGTACAGCCATATCTGACACAGAAAACCGGAACTCCGCTGATTAATGAAGAGAATAATGCCCCTTATTTCACGGAAGCTGATGCGCTGGAAGCCTTCCAGAATATTGTTGAGTTATATGAGACGAATACCCTGGAACCGTTTGGGGAAGCAGCTACTTTTTCCGGTCAGGCCGATCAGAACAATAAATGGATCAATGGTAAGATCGGGATGATTATTGACTATACAGGAAGTGCTCCGAAGTATTCCGCTTCAATTGAAAGCCCGCTGGATGTTATTCCGATTCCGGTTACTGCCGATGCCAAATGCAGTGGTGTGGCTTATAGCGGTGACCGTGGTTTTGCGATTAATGACAGTTCACTAAACAAAGATGAAGCAGCCAGATTCCTGGACTTTATGATGAATGATCCGGAAGCGATTGCGCTGTGCGGAACTAATGTAGGCTATTGCCCGACCGTGCAGTCCGATGATATTCTGATTGCCGCCGGTGTTGTCAGTGAGATTCAGAAAAAAGGGGTTGAGATCTCGGAAGTCAATTCCTACACCAACAATGTACTCAGCGGCAATACAGAGCTGGAAGTGATCAGAAAAGACCTGATTCAGGAGGTTATCTATGGTGATATCACACCGGAAGAGGCAGCAAAAGAACTGATGGAAGACTATCAGGAGATATTGGATGAATTAAAGTAGTTGGTTACGAATAAATAACCGTTTGGGATGTCAGGAAGTGATCTTCCAGGCATCCCTTACTTTTTGGTAAACGGATGAGGGATGACAATGAAAAGTAAACAGGAATATCAGGCGTTATTATTAGGAATAATTGATCTGTTAAAGGCACATTACAGTGCCGGTTGTGCCGGATTGGAACTTGGCGCTTTTGCGGCCGGATACGGTAATGAGATTGCCAAAATGGAGGGATTTTCCAGAGTTTTGTGGGGACTTGCCTCGTATTGGGCGGGCGGCGGAGAAGATGAAAGCTTTTTGGCGATTTATCAGAAAGGACTCGCAAATGGCACAGATCCGCATTCGCCGGAATATTGGGGTGATCTGCATGATAAGGATCAGCGCATGGTTGAGATGGCGGCGGTCAGTTATGGTATTCTGATGACTCCGGAGAAGTTGTGGGAGCCGTTGGCAGCACAGGAAAAAGATCAGCTGGCTGCGTGGTTATATCAGATTAATTTATATACGCAGGCCGAAAATAACTGGCAGTTTTTTAAGGTAATGGTCAATCTGGCTTTAAAGCGTGTGGGACGGCAGTGGTGCCCGGAGCAGGTGAAGGATGCGATGGCAAAGTATGAGTCGTTTTATCTGGGAAATGGCTGGTATTCCGATGGGAAACGGCCGCAAAAAGATTATTATACTTCGTTTGGCATTCATTTTTATTGCTTGCTGTATGTCAGATTCATGTCAGATGAGGAGCCGGAGATCTGCGCGCGTTTTCGTGAACGGGCAGGAGTATTTGCCAAAACTTTTATCTACTGGTTTGATGATGAGGGGAAAGCACTGCCGTTTGGCCGTTCGCTGACATACCGGTTTGCCCAGGCGGCATTTTTCTCAGCGTGTGCTATGGCTGATGTGGAGTGCTTTTCATGGGGGATAATAAAGGGATTGCTGGAAAGGCATATGGAATATTGGATGAAACAGCCGATCTTTGACTGTGGTGGTGTACTGACAGTGGGATATAATTATCCTAATTTGCTGATTTCGGAGGGGTATAATTCGCCAGATTCTCCGTATTGGGCATTGAAATTTTTTGTATTTCTGGCATTACCTGACGATCATCCGATCTGGCAGGCGGAAAGTGAACCGCTGCCGGAATTGGCAGAGATCTGCGCGGTGCCGGAGTGTGATATGCTGATCAGTCACCGCAGGCATGAAGTGGCAGCACTGACAGCCGGGCAATATTCGGTAATGGAGTATCCGCATGTTGCTGAGAAATATTCCAAGTTTGCATATTCTTCACGTTTTGGTTTCTGTGTTCCCCGTTCCTATCATCAGCTGGAGCAGGCAGGAACGGATAGTATGCTGGCGTTTCATGTCCATGAGATGTATTATGTCCGGAGCCGCTGTCTGGAGTATTCGGTTACTTCGCAGGCAGTCTATTCAAAATGGAGTCCGGTGGCAGGGATTGAGGTGGAAACCTGGATCGAACCGGTGGCTGGCGGTCATCGGCGGCGGCATCAGATTACCAGCAGCCTGGCGTGTGTTTGTACGGCTTATGACTGCGGGTTTTCTTATCCTGATTGTCTGGATCAGACCAGACGGGAGACGGAGGATGGGCAGGCAATCGTTTCGGATGATAATGGTTATAGTAAAGTGACTTCGGAATGTGGCGAAGGTGTGGTGATTGCTGCATTGCCGAATATGAATCTGATCTTTCCTCTGGTAGATATCCCTGCTGTGAAAGTGGTGATAGAGCCGGGGGTAACCGTGATTGAGACATTGATAGAAACGGCATTTTTTAATCATGATATTCTGATTGGCGGGGGGAATTGTTATGCGTTACGAGATTGATCGGCAGACATTAACCTGGGCCGGGCAGGTCTGGTCTAAGCTTGAAACAAAATTGATGGTGCAGTGTCAGCGGCTGGGTGTGATCATGCCATATGTTCCTGTCAATGGTGTTTATGAAGATATGGGAGCAAAGCAGCCGGCAGCCTGGACAAATGGATTTTACAGCGGGTTGCTGTGGCAAATGTTTCATGCGACAAAGGACAACAGATACCGGGAGATTGCAGCTGCGATTGAGGAACGTTTGGATCAGGCATTGGCAGAATATGTGGATCTGGATCATGATGTGGGTTTTTTATGGCTGCATACGGCGGTGGCAGATTATCGTCTGACGAGAAATGAGAAGTCACGCATGCGCGGGCTTCATGCGGCGGGAATACTGGCGGGCAGGTACAATCCTAACGGGCGGTTTATTAAAGCGTGGAATGGGAAACGGGCCGGTGTGGCGATTGTGGATTGTCTGATGAATCTGCCGCTGCTGTATTGGGCGGCAGGTGAGCTGAATGATGATGCCTGGCGTCAGATTGCGGTCAATCATACGGAAATGGCTCTGACGTACATTTTGCGGGCGGATGGTTCCTGCAATCATATGGTGGAATTCGATGTGGTGACAGGTGAATACAAAGACAATCCGGGAGGTCAGGGATATGGCAGCGGTTCGTCATGGAGCAGAGGCCAGGCCTGGGCGGTCTATGGAATGGCATTGGCATATCGTTATATCGGCAATCAGCGGTATCTTGATGCGGCCAAACGAACAGCCCATTATATTATGGCGAACCTGGCTCTTAGTGATTATATTCCGCTGCTGGACTTCAGGGCACCGGCCAGTCCGGTGTATTATGATACTACAGCGGGAGTGTGTGCGGCTTGTGGTTTGCTGGAGTTGTCGGAACATGTGGATATACTGGAAAAAGCTTTGTATGTTCAGTTTGCCGTCAGATGTTTAAAAGCAGTGGAGGAACGGTTCTGTGAATGGGATCCGGGGAAAGATTCAATTGTATCAATGGGTTCAGCCAGATATGACCGGGAGTATGATCGTCATGTACCGATTATTTATGGGGATTATTTTTTTGTCGAAGGGATGGCACGGCTGCTGGGGAAGGATTTTTTGATTTGGTAGTATCGATGCGACGAGGGGGTGTTGGAATGCTGCTGGAGTGCTGCCGGAGAATCTGAAAAACGAATTGTGATGATGCGATTTATCTGTTATACAAATAATGAAAAGTTTGCTATAATTACTCTCAGATGATTTTCGATAAATCGCGGGAAATTCAAAGGAGGGAGATAATATGGCAGATCAGTTGCAGCAGCCAGGCTGGGATTCACAGCAATTTGAAGACATTGTTCGGGAGTATGGCTCCCCGGTATATATTTATTCAGAGGCAATTCTAAGAGAGCGGTGCCGGGATGTTATGAATTTCGTAAAGTACGAAAAGTTTATTGTAGACTATTCGATGAAAGCGAATTCAAATCCGGCATTACTGAAAATAATCAGGGAAGAGGGCCTGGAAGTGGATGTTATGTCTCCGGGTGAAATCTACATCGCAGAAGCTGCCGGTTATGAGCCGGAAGAGATTTTCTATATCTGCAATAATGTGTCTGCCGAGGAGATGTTATATGCGATTGATAAAGGGATCAGAGTTTGTGCTGATTCACTTGAACAGTTGGAGCAATATGGGCAGCTGGCACCTCACAGTAGTATTTCCATACGGATCAATCCGGGGATCGGGGCAGGACATCATGAAAAAGTTGTCACGGCTGGAAAAAAGACGAAATTTGGTATTAATACAGAACTGGAAAACGACATCAGAGCGATTTTAACGAAATATGATTTAAAATTAATTGGAATAACACAGCATATCGGTTCTCTGTTCTTAGACGGCGGAGAATACTTAAAGAGTGCTGAAAACCTGATGCAATTTGCCGGATCATTCCCGGATCTTGAATTCGTGGACTTAGGCGGGGGGCTGGGGATACCTTACCGGGCTGCTGAGGGTGAGGCCAGGCTGGATTTGTGTGAGTTAGGATCAGCACTCGATCTTATGTTTGCAGATTTCGTTCGGCATTACGGCAGGGAAATCTACTTCAGAATCGAACCGGGAAGATATATTGTTGCTGAATGCGGTATGATTCTGGGCACTGTAAACGGCAGGAAATACAATCATGAATCAAAATATATCGGTACTGATATCGGATTTAATGTGCTGATGAGACCGGTATTATATGATGCTTATCATGAGATTGATTTTTATCGGAACGGTGATTTGCTCGACAGGATGAATGGTGAAAATGCAACGGTAGTCGGCAATATCTGTGAGACCGGTGATATTCTGGCCGGTAATCGAATGCTGCCGGATGTTAAGGCCGGGGATATTATTGTAGTGAGAGATGCAGGGGCTTATGGCCATGTGATGAGTTCTAATTATAATGGACGGCTGCGAACCAGTGAAGTGCTGATGTGTGCGGATGGCAGCAGAAGAGAGATCCGGAAAAGAGATTCTTTTGAAGATCTTATGAGGAATTATGTATATTAATTTTATATAAAGATTAGAGCGTCAAAAGGCTAAAAAACAAGTCCCATTTTTCCAAACGGAACCTTG
>DAMAMW010000086.1:0-5851 GCA_032073745.1 Lachnospiraceae bacterium
CATCTCAGGGCACCCTGAAGTTATTTTTGATTAGGGGGCTCCTGAATAGTTACGATTTATTTAAAGAGTGCCGTAAGTATGGGATTGAACCACTGGTGACGATTACTCATTTTGACTGTCCGATGCATTTAGTAACGGAATATGGTTCCTGGAGAAGCCGGAAACTCATCGGATTTTATGAAAAATTATGCCGGGTGCTGTTCACCCGTTATAAAGGCCTTGTCCGGTACTGGATCACATTCAATGAAATCAATATTATTCTGCATGTGCCGTTTATGGGCGCCGGAATATGCTTTGAAGAGGGAGAAAATCAGGAACAGGTAAAATACCAGGCCGCCCATCATGAACTGGTGGCAAGTGCGCTCGCGACTAAGATTGCTCATGAGGTAGATCCCGAAAACAAGGTCGGATGTATGCTGGCAGCCGGAAATTATTACCCTCATACCTGTGATCCGGCTGATGTTATGGCATCAATTAAGGCCGACCAGGAAAATTACTTCTTTATTGATGTCCAGTCACGCGGAGTTTATCCGTCTTATGGTTTGAAGGAACTTGAGCGGAAAGGAATCACGTTGCAGATTGAAGAGGGTGACCTGGAACTTTTAAAAGAGAATACGGTAGATTACATATCATTTTCTTACTATTCATCCAGATGTATCAGTGCATCAGGTGACGGATCTGAAACAGCAGAAGGAAATGTCTTTGCATCTAAAAAGAACCCATATCTGAAATCAGCAACGGAATGGGGATGGCAAATTGATCCGCTGGGGCTGCGCATTACTATGAACTCCTTGTATGACCGCTACCAGAAACCGTTATTTATTGTGGAAAATGGTTTGGGAGCTATTGACAGACCGGATGAAAACGGTTATGTTGAAGATGATTACCGCATCGATTACCATCGTTCCCATATCAAGGCGATGAAGGCTGCGGTAGAAGAGGATGGCGTAGATCTGCTGGGATATACGACCTGGAGCGGTATTGATCTGGTCAGCGCATCATCGGGAGAGATGAGTAAGCGTTATGGATTCATTTACGTGGACAGAGATGATCAGGGTCAGGGGGACTTCCGGCGGACGAAAAAGAAATCTTTCCTCTGGTACAAAAAAGTAATCGCATCGAATGGAGAGGATCTATGAATCAATACTTATCAATAGACATTGGTGGTTCAGCTATTAAATACGGTTTGTTTTCCGTAGATGGAGAAGCAGTCAGTCTGGAATCAGAAGGGATAACACCTATTCCTGATTCCCTGACAGGACTGGCGGAAGCGGTATCAGCACTTGCAAAGTCATATTCAGATGTTGAACTGAAAGGAATTGCAGTCAGCATGCCGGGTCTGATTGATTCGGAAAAAGGTTTTGCTGTACACGGCGGCGCTCTGACTTATATTAAGAATTGTAACATTCAGAGTGTGCTGCAGGAGAATCTGCATATCCCATTATCAGTTGAGAATGACGGCAAGTGTGCAGCTCTGGGGGAACTGTGGGCGGGTCAGCTGAAAAACGCAGCGGACGGAGTTGTTATTGTTCTGGGAACAGGAATTGGCGGCGGAATCATCGCTAATGGAAAACTGCTCAGAGGCGCACATCTTGGTGCTGGTGAATTTTCTGCGATCCAGACATGTAATAAGGGTGATCTGGCGGCGAATTCATTTGCGGTACAAAACGGTGTGACTATTTTTCTGAAGAGTTATGCAAAAGCAAGCAATCGGGAAAAGATAGATGGCAGACAGTTTTTTGATATTCTTGAATCAGGAGATACCCTGGCCGCGGAAATGTTTGGCGACTACTGCCGAAAGATTGCATTTCAGATTGTAAACCTGCAAAATATCTTAGATCCGGAGAAATTCGTGATCAGCGGCGGAATCAGTGCCCGGCCGGTTGTAGCTGAAATGATTGCAGATTCGGTAAGAACATTGCGTGAGGAAATGATAGAACACAGTGGTGTATATTTTGATGAGCCAATTGTATTAAAATCAGAGCTGGGGAATCTGGCAAATCTTTATGGGGCATTGTATCGTTTTTTGGAATTACAGTAAAAAACAGTTGGAGGAATGAAACATCATCCCCCAACTGTTTTTCTATGAATGTTACTATCGGTCTTTCATTGTTCTGAATAACAGATAAAAAGATAATCCGCCTACAATACCATAAACCGATATGATAATATAAACTTGCTGTAAGGTGAAGATCCCGGCCAGCAGAGCATAGACCAGGCTGAAACACACCATGATTACGTTTTGTCCGGCCCCATAAAATGACATTACCGTGGCCCGTCCTTCTTCTGTTATCTTAGCCTGTAGAACATCTACTAACAGAACGTCCACGACAGCCATAAGCATCAGTGCAGGTCCAAAGATGAAAAATACATACTGGTTCCACAGGAGCGCAAATATCATTAGAAATAAACATGAAAGTCCGTAAAGCATAAATAGTTGTCTGATCGAAGAAAGCTTTTTTTGTATGACCGGTGCCAGGATGTTACCTAAGGAAATAAATACAAATCTGACAGTCAGAATGACACTCACCCAAATGTTGCTGAGTCCGAAGTCGTTAATGATCAGAGCGTCATATTCATCAAGGTAATTTCCCAGACTGGCAAAAAGAACCAGGAATATAACGGAAATCAGTGTGATCCGGCTTCCTTTAATGAAAAGGGCAGCTTCTTTGAACGTTTTAAAAGCACCTGCGGATTCTTCATCTGATCGTTCTGAATAATAGTTCTTCTCTCTTAATTGTAACGATAATATAACATTAACGAAACATATGGCTGCTGAAATAAGTGTAATGGTATCGAGACTGATAAAACTGGCCATGATGCCGGCTGATACAATTCCCGTAACAAGCCCCGCATTTTCCCAAAAGCGGGCCCGGCCATATACACTGGTAAAACTGTCTTCACATCCGTCATACTTCAGATTATCATAGATTAATCCTTCCTCTGTTCCGGAGGTAAAGGCGCAGCTAATTGCCCAGCAGACAAAACCGGCAGTAAACATAACAAAGGTATGGGAAACAAACCATATCAAGAAACATAAACCCTGCAGTCCTGCGGATAAAGCCAGCATATTGCGCCGATTCCAGCGGTCTGCCAGTACTCCTGAGGGGATTTCGAAAACTATGGTAAAGATACTCCACAGTGCCATCAGAACAGCAACATTCGTTACTGTCATACCTCTTTCGATAAATAATATTGTGTAAAAAGCATAAATCGGCAGGCATTGTCTCATGAATTTATAGAGATACAATAACCTGACATTAAAAGTTCTCATTGTTTTTCCTCCAAACGTTGTTATCAATCATAAAGAATAACGAGCAATATTTGGAGGACCTCGGATCCTTATTGCACCTGAAAGTTAACAGGGGGGTCTGATTGTTTTCATATGTTTTGTCTCCTTTACAATATTTTATTTGATTCATTAATCTTCCAGTTTCCCGGCGGCCCTTCTGTCAATGTAGTCTTTTGTTATCGCGATTACCTGTTTTGACAGGAGCGTGACGGCAATCAGGTTAGGCAATGCCATAAAACCGTTAAATGTATCGGATATATCGACAACCAGACTGAGTGAGGACAAACAGCCGATGAAGATGACTCCGATAAATATCACCTTGTAAATCAGGATCGCTCTTAATCCAAACAGGTATTCAAATGCCCGCTCACCGTAATAGGACCAGCCGAGGATCGTAGAAAATGCGAAAAGCATAACAGCGATGGAGATAAAAGCACCGCCGAAGCTGCCGAATACGGTTGAAAAGGCATCACCGGTCAGTGCAACACCGGTTTTTAAGTGAGCCGGCAGATCTTTTCCTGCGAACAGGGCATATTCGTTATGGTTATATACGCCGGAGGTCAGGATGACCAGTGCAGTCATGGTACAGACGACCAGGGTATCGGCAAATACTTCAAAGACGCCCCACATTCCCTGGACAACCGGTTCCTTAACATCTGATGCGGAATGTACCATTACCGATGAGCCAAGACCGGCTTCGTTGGAGAAAACACCGCGTGAGATGCCGCGCCGCATTGCCATCATAACGGTGAATCCGGCGATACCACCGCCCGCTGCCGGAAGTTTGAATGCGCTGGTGAAGATCAGGCCAAAGGCATGGGGAACTTCGGATATATGCATGCCGATAACAATTAGTGCCCCCAATATGTAGAGTCCTGCCATAAATGGTACAATCTTCTCTGTAACGGCAGCTATCCGCTTGATGCCGCCAAGGATAACAAGTCCTGAAAAAATAGCAATTACGATAGCTGTCGCCAGTTTGGGAACACCAAAGGATGAATTCAGTCCATTGGCGATTTCATTACCCTGAGACATATTGCCGATGCCGAAGGATGCCAGCATACAAAAGACGGAGAACAGCATTGCCATCCATTTGAGGCCCAGCCCGCGCTCCATGTAGATCATTGCGCCGCCGATCCAGTCACCGCGTTCATTACGGTAGCGGTATTTGATTCCCAGTGTGTTTTCCGCATAGTTTGTCATCATTCCTAAAAATGCCGACAGCCACATCCAGAATATTGCCCCCGGTCCACCCAGGACCAAAGCGATTGCAACACCGGAGATGTTGCCGACACCGATGGTTGCAGCCAGAGCCGTACACAGGGACTGGAACTGGGAAATGGAGTGCTTGTCATCGGTACGCATGACACTGCGATTCTTAAAACAGGCAAAGAAAGTGGTGTCCATCCACAGTTTAAAGTGGGACACCTGAAAAAACTTTGTGCGTAACGTGAACATCAAACCAACGGCAAGGAAAAAAAACAGCATTACCGGGCCCCAGATAAAATTATTCAGGATACCATTTACCGATGTAACAATGTCTACTATATTCGTCATACAATTCCCCCTTTTGGTCAAAATGATTTATTATTGTTACAATCTTAATATATATGGGGATATCGGTCAATATATCTTAACAATTGTTACCGTAGTGTTACTTTCGGCAGAATAATGGATGAAGGAGAGGGAAGGTAACATCATTTTTCACGGATAAATATGAAGTTCTTATCATCAGATGCGGCTGCATGATAGCGGAAGCCTAAACTGCAGAATTCTTTCATCTGCTGTGGTGAGCTGATATTCTTTTCAGCCATAAAACGCACCATCTCACCCCTGGCCATTTTGGCATAAGTTCCTTTTTCGATTATTTTGCCGTCTTTTTCTTCGCCAAAGACGCATGTGATATAGGTGATATCCGGTGCCAGATAAGGTTCAACAGCTCTACTGTATTCCTTTGAAGCAAGATTGATAATCGTATCTGTTTCTTTTGTCAGTTCATCGTAGATCTTGCGTCCCCAGAACTGGTATAAATTTTTACCTTGTTCCGTGGCGAGTGCAGCTTGCATTTCCAGACGGTATGGCGTAATTCCATCCAGCGGGCGGAGGATTCCATAAAAACCGGACAGGATACGCAGATGATTTTCTATGTATTCCCAATGACTGTTTTCCAGCACCGCAGGAGCAAGATGCTGATACTGCAGTCCTTCGTAGGAGAGCAGGGCCGGAGTCTGGGCATTGTTCAGATTCATGGACTGAATTCGTTCCAGGTTCAGGGCGGTGAGCTTATCATTGCATTTCCATAGTGTTTTCAGTTCTTCAAAATTCATTAACCGCAGGTATTGTAACAGCTGCTCACTGTGCTCCAGGAATACCGGCCTTTGACGTACATCTAAAAGATCGGTATTAATATTCATCTTCTTGGCCGGTGAGACGATAATCTTCATAAAAACTCCTTGTTAAAAATAATAATAATTCCTGATATTGTAAAGGCGATTTTTATATAGTATGATTAGAGCGTCAAAAGGCTAAAAAACAAGTCCCATTTTTCCAAACGGAACC
>DAMAMW010000087.1:0-5561 GCA_032073745.1 Lachnospiraceae bacterium
CCGAAATCTGTGAGCTTGCAATCAGTTTTGCGATTGGAGCAGTCATACAGAATGGGCAATTTTATCATATATTAGGGCCAACCGCTTTTATTGGGGGGCTTCCCAACAAGTGGATTCTGGATTTCCTCACATGGAGTGGAGCCGAAGATTATCTGGTCGAGCATTTCTTAAACAGCCAGATGTACTATCTGGGGAAATATGCGTCAGCCCTGTATAATGTTGTGGTGGCGGATACGGTTTTAAGCGTATCATCGTCAGTTATGAATAAAGCTAAGGACCTGCTTGATAATTCAAGTCAGCAACTGTTGGATAGTACCCCGGGGCTTAAACAAAATCAAATGGGGACGAGTGCACGTCTCTTAGCAGGAGCAGCATTAACGAAGGAAGCGATAACTGCTTTTATTGCTGAGGGTGTTGCGGGTCTGTCCAGTTTGTTGGGTGGCATAAAAATATCGCTGATAATAGCTGGTGGAGCGGCAACGACGGTGATTATGGCTGCGGAGAATTCTGCGATGGGCCAGGCTTATCTTGAGAGCAATCGAGATAAGATTGAAGCGACTGATGCTAATGCTATAGCGGCAGAACTTGAAGATGCTGCAGGTAAGTTTGGCTATGGTGAGTGCCAGGAGGCAGCTGCTGCGTTAGAGTATATACTTAAAAAGAACAACCAACATGGTACGATCATATTTTTGACCTGGGAACCATATGACAATAGGGTTCGATATATCTGGAGTGATCTTGCAAAGAAGGAGGTGGGTACATTACCTATTCACGTGGGTGTTGAATATAACGGTATTGTATATTGTAATATTCACACATACGGATTGCCTGAAGAAATATGGATAAATGACTTTTATTATCCCGGAGTAAAAATACCACCAGTAAAAATACCTTTTTAGGAAAGGAATTAAAATATGGAAGCAATATATAAACAATTAATGGTTATGAAAGATAGGCCAGGCATGTATTTAGGAAAAAAATCATTATCATTGTTGGGAGCATATATAACTGGCTATTTGGATCACCAATATGAATCAGATAGCAGTTTTGTTTCATCATTTCCGTCATTTAATGATTTTGTACATAAGTATTATAATATTTCCACATGCCAGGATTGGATTAAAATTATAACCTTTCATTCATCAACAGATGAGGATGCAGTGGATGTTTTTTATAGATTACTAGATTTGTTTTTAGAAAAAACATAACTTTGAGTTTCAGAAGAGTGGTAGAACAGTTACTGTATGGAACTATCATGTTGCAGTTATAAAAGGTGGTATCATATATGATGGTTTGGCATATTAAGATGAAATGACAGAAGCTGAAATAAAAAACGTTATTAGTGTAAACTGGAGTGTGTAAGGTCGGAATGAACTTCACACTCCGCTTTTTATATCACAATAAAAGTATCATAGCTATAGACGAATAATGCGGCTGTAACCGACAATACCAACACCAGTACCGGAACCGGAAATGATAACAATGGAAATGCCACTGGTAATACCAACAATACCGGCGGCAGCCAGAAACAGAGCGGAATCCTGTTTCCGATCGACGGCGAAGTATCAGCGCTGGAAGAAGAACTGATCGGCATGATCAAGACGACCGGAAAGCATAAGAATTATGAGCTGATGGAGTATGTCAACGATGTTAACCGGGAGCATGTGGAAGTCTTGCAGGAACTGAATGTCAATGGTATCATGGATACATCGTATACCTATGGGAATGAGTGGTTTACCGGGGACATTGGTTCCTATCTGTACGATCCGAGAGGAAGTGTCAGCGGTCTTACGGATGAAGAGGGAATGCTGTGGCAGTCTTACCGTTATGATCCGTTTGGCAATATCGATTTTGGCAAGCCGGACCATAATAATATCTATGCGTACAATGCAGAGAACTATAATGGGAATACGGAACATCAGTATCTGCGGGCGAGGTATTATGATACGGATACGGCAGATTTCCTGACAGAGGACAGTTACCTTGGAGCGGTGAAAGATCCGCTGAGTCTGAACCGGTATAACTATGTGAAGAGCAGTCCGCCAAATTATACGGATCCGAGTGGGCATTGGACAAATCCGCTCACTGCTGCTAAGAATGCTGCACAGAATGCTTATGATCAATTAAGAGCATACGTTGAACAGTATATCAGTATTGATGGGAATATCGTGACAATTTCGATTGGAACTGGTGACAATAGCCTGACAACAAAGATCGAAATGGCAGAGGGACTGTCAGCAACAGAAATCTGTGAACTGGCGATTAGTTTTGCTATAGGAGCAATTATTCAACATGCCCAGTTTTTCCATATATTAGGGCCGACTACTGTCATAGGGGGACTACCAAACAAGTATATACTGGATTTCCTCGCTAAGATTGGAGCCGAGGATTATCTGGTAGAGTATTTCTTAAACAGCCAGATGTATTATCTGGGGAAATATGCGTCAGCCCTGTTTAATATTATGGTGGCGAATACGGAATTAAGTGTATCGTCGCCAATCATGGATAAAGCGAAAGGTCTTCTCAACAGTTCAGGTCAGCAGCAGCTGGATAGTACCCCGGAACTTAAGCAGAATCAAATGGGGGCGAGTGCAGGTATTTTAGCAGGAGCTGCGTTGACGAACGATACAATAACGGCCTTAATTGCTATAGGTGTCGCTGGTATTTCCAGTTTGTTAGGCGGTATAGAAATAGTAGTGGTAATAGCTGGTACAGTAACGACTGTGCTTATGGCTGGGGAGAACTCTGCGATGGGACAGGCTTATCTTGAGAGTAGTCGAGATAAGATTGAAGAAGGGGGATCTGAGGCTGGAATAACTAGCGAAGATGTGAATTGGGATGTAGATGATAATATAAAACATCATGTAGCTAATGGTTCTGGTGGAAGACACAGAGATCCATGGAAAAAGTTTGGATTTGATCCAGATGATCCTAAATTCTTCTCGGCAATTTTACCATTTTTAAAACAAGTAATAGACGAGGGGACAAAATATAATGAAGTTAGTGTTGCAGAAGGGAAGGTTATGTATTATTCAAAATATTTTGCTGAAAAAGGATATGAGATAATTGTAAAAATTTTTGAAAATCCTGAAGGTGCCAAGGTATTATCAGATGCTTATATAAATACAAGGTAAAAAGAGAAAGGAGTTCACAATTATGGATGATCAAAAAGTAGAAGCTCTTTTTAAAGATGCACAATTTCTAAGAAATACTGATGTTCAAAGTTCAATTAAGGTATTTCAGGAGATAGTAGAGATGGTTGCAACTATAGAAAACTATACTTTGAACCCTCCAATTTTAAAAGTATATATTCTATCGACAGGATATATTTTTACTTTAACAAGCCTCAAACAGTGGAATATGGCAGAAGAATCTCTTTCTGCTTCCGAGATATATTTAGGTGATTACCCGATGGATTATGAAGTGAATAGCAATTACCTTCTACTGTCTGAACTGACTTATAAATTTGAGCAATCATATCGAAAAGCGTTAGAACTACTTCAATATGATAAAAAATTAAAATTGTTAGCGTTAAAATTTTTGAGTTCACCATGTTATTATGATGAAGGTTTTATTACTTCTAGTGAATATGAAGAATATAAAATTGAATACCAGTCATTATTGGTAGAATAGGTTTTCGAACATTTTAGAAGTGATTTCAATAATTGATGCTAAATAAGCTAGGAACACTTAAAAGAGGTATCTATTATATTGGATATAAAAGATACCTCTTTTACATTAAATTTTAATAAAGTGTTTTGTATTTTAATACCATCAATAAAGCCATGTTTATACAGATATGGCGTAAGCGTTTATTTTCAGGGTGTATCTAAAATATTACCGGAACCCTATTGTTAGAATTCCGGTACGCTAACATTTTACTCATGTTTATTACTACATTTTTCCTGAATGGTCTCGCTCCAGGGAGCCAGCTTTGCCAGCTCGTCATCTGATATCTCCTTGCTTGGACGATGTCCGAGCAGGTATTTCAGATATTCATATAAATTCAGATTATAGGCCTTTGCCATTTCCACAATCGTAAGATACAAGGCATTGGCTGCAGCTCCATCCGGCGAGTCGGAAAAGAGCCAGTTCTTTCTGCCTACGGTAACGGGACGGATGCTGTTCTCGCTTAAGTTATTGCTTAAACTACAGCGCCCATCTTCCAGATAGGTCATCAAGAATTTTTCACGGTTTTGGATATATGTGATGGCTTTCTTTAGTTTGCCATTACAGCCGGGATTCACTTGTTTCAGCCACGCCAAGAAGCCCTCAATGACAGGCTTTTGGTCTTTGAGGCGTCGGTTATAAATCTGTTTGAAGCTTAAGCCTTTTTCCTTATAGGAACGCTCGTATTCAAACAGCTTGTTGCAGTAGAGCACTCCCTGAACCGCAGGATTGCTGTAATCTTTTTCCTGTCCTTTGGGAATGGCCTCTAATAGATATCTGCGGATATGGGCCCAACAGCAGCAACGATTGGTTTCGTTTACTTTGTTATAACCCTGATAGCCATCCGCCATCAGATAGAAGCCGGGCATGATTCCGTTTAGGAATCGTTTGGCATTTTCCCCTGCTCTTGTAGGAGTATAGTTGTAGAGAATGATGGGATTTAATCCATCTTCTCCGGTCCGGACCAGCCAGAAATAAGATTTTGACTGTGCCTTGCGCCCTTCTTCCTTTAGTACCTGGACAGGCGTCTCATCCATCATTAAGAACCGGCGCTTGAGCAGTTCCCGATGGAAGTAGTCATACATCGGCTGTATGTACTCCTGCGCAGCTGTGATAATCCAGTGAGCCATGGAAGCACGACCAATGGGGGCGGACTGCTGGAGGAAATCCTGTTCCTGTCTATATAGGGGAATATATAATCCGTACTTTCTGTAGAGGATATATGCCAGTAATGATTCCGACGCATAGCTTCCTGGAATCAGTGCAGGCTTACCATTATCCTTGATAAACTGCGGTTCCTCTGTATCCTTGCATTCAGGACAGGCGTAAGTAGTAGCAATATATTCAATCCGTTCCAGTTTGGGAGGAGTATATACAACTTCGCTACGGATAACCTCAGTTCCAATAGCCAGCATTTCACTGCCACAAAGAGGACAGATTTTGTCTTCGGCAGACAGCGTATTAACAGTTACCTGTCTGGTTGGGATATCCTTAAACTGCTCCGCAAGGGTAGGCTTCTTTTTACGGGACTTTTTAGGCTGTTCCACAATTTCCGGTTCAATCAGCTCCACAGGCTTCTCTTCCTCCGGAAGATTTTCAAATAAACTCATCTGTCCGGCGATATCATCTATGCGACGCTCGCTGGAGGAACCAAAGAGTTTCTGACGGAACCATGCAAGCTCAGCCTTGAGGTTATCATTCTCAGACTGTTGTCTGGCAATAGTATCATTCAGCGTTTCGATGGTCGTATTCAGTTGTGAAATCATATCCTTAAGTTCGCAAAGCTGAATGTCCTTACTGCTTCTTGCCATGGTTTTGCTCCTTGATTTGATGATTTAATTGTACCAAGTCGCTAGCGCGACGGCCAGCCCCAAATACATAAATGTTCTACT
>DAMAMW010000088.1:0-5117 GCA_032073745.1 Lachnospiraceae bacterium
ACGGGCTGTTTTAGACAGATAGTCATTTACCTTATTATTTCTTTTTCTGGCCAGTGTTTTTTGACGGTTCGTTCTTCCTTTACCGAACTGCTGCCGGTCCTTAATGCTTTGCAGACGGGCATTTTCTTTATTAAACCATTGGTTTATGGATTTCAACCGGCGTCCGTCAATGAGGAAGCTCTTACCGGCAGAAGTAACGCAGGATGCAAGATTGTTTACGCCAAAGTCGATGGCCAGTGCATGGTTTTTGTTCAGATTTCTTTGTTCTTCACATACTTCATAAGTGTATTGAATTTCAAAGAACCTGGCATCGGCTTTGGGAATGATTCGGATTTCTTTAATCTTCTTATCCAGCAGATTAGGTGGAATCGTAATCACAACCGGTTCGTGCTGTTGTTTAAACTGGCGGGAGTAGGGAAGAATCAACAGGTTCCCGTTCAGACGGACAAAACCAATTACAAGGGTGGTATAGCCATCTTTTGGCAAATAGTGGGGCAGGCGAATTTCGTTACGATTATACTTACCTTCCTTCGCAAGCTTTAATAGTCCGAAAAAACTTTTGAAAGTCCCGTCCACTTCTTTTAGAATCTGCTGTGCCATATTGGAGTTCAGTATCCTGTAATTCGGGCTGGTTCTTAAAAGCCTGTAATTCTGGTGATAGTTCAGGTATTCCCCACACTGAAAGTAATGCTGGCGAATGTTATAGATTGCTTCATTGGTTAGATTTTTTGCCGCGTGTGCCAGTGTTTTAAGATTCTGAAAGTCCTTACGGGAAAGATGCTTTACTTGTTGTTTGACAGTCAGATACATAGAGTCTCACCTCGCTTCTTCGTGTGGTAATTAGGCTATGTTTATCATACCATATCTACGGAAGAATAGCAAACATATGTTCGAACAAATTTGAATTGATTTAAAGTACCAATTCATTGTCAAATTTAAGAATTAAGAGCGATGCACAGCATTAAAAATCGGCAATTCATCTCACCGCTTAAGAAGCGGGAGTATTCTTGCTATTAATAGATAAAATAACAGCTCAGAAGTATCTGTCCATTGACAGATGTTCCTTGACTTAATCGACCCCGTTATTCATAATTATATAAACAATCCCGAAAAGATTAGAAAGGAGGGCTACATGACAGAAACAGAAAAGTTGATATTAGAAAAACTGGACGAGCTGAATAAAAAGGTCACCTCAGTGCAAATAACCCTTGAAAATGAAACGAATAAGAAGATTGATGTTATAGATTCACTTTTAGCATTAAAAACTCATGTATAGCCGCATCCACTATACATGAGTTTTTACTTTATCCAGCAGCCCGCCTTAATTCACCGACCCGCCGGCGGATATTCCGCACGCCTTCCACCGCATCCTCAGATGTCAGAACCGATGATTCAATCGGACAGATACCGTTCCTGGCCCGGTTATGAATCACATCCACACAACGTCCGTATACGGCCTGCACCTGATGTTTATGAAGATAATCAAGTCCCGCCGCACTCATTACTTCTCCATATACCATCCGAGCACCAGCCAGAACCAGAATCATCGCTGCCGCCTTGCCAATGATCTTGTCTGCAACTACCGCATCTCTAAGTACATCCGGTTCCTCATCAAACAACCGTAACAGCGGCGAAATCCCCGGTCCTTCGGCAGTTCTTACAATCACTCCGCCTTGTATTACCACACAGGTTGCTTCCTTCGTTTGAATCAGCCGTTTCGCCTCTTCCATAACAGAACCCCCACCAATCCGTTTGATTGTTTCCATCGTTCCGGCCTGCTCCATTCTGTGAACCAGCAGCGGTAAAAGCAGCAGCTGTATTGCCATTCCCGGAATCCCCCTGATTATTGCCGTTATGATAACAAAGGTTCCGCTGCGGGGTACTCCCATAAACCACAGGCAATAAAACACTGCCCCATACGTAATCCACCCCGCCGAAGCTGCCGTACTGACAGAAAGCAAAACAGACTTATTTTTCATTTGGCGGAACCAGCCGCTGATACTTCCCATTACCAGAAGCTGCGCCGCCATCACCGGCAGATTCGGAAAAAGCACCGGCATGTTGGTAAATAAACTGGAAAGAACCGGTACAACAAATCCACATAAAGCACCATAAAAAGGACCACACAGCAAACCACACAGCAGCACCGGAATATGCATTGGCAATAACACATTGCCCGGAATCCCAAAACCATGAGCCGTAACCATCGGCAAGATCAGTCCCAATGCAATACACAGTGAGGCAGTTACCATAAAATAAATCTTATTATTCCTCATATATAAGTGCCTCCTTGTCAGACGGTCCCCTCCGCACGCTTCATTTCCCGGCCACGGATTTCTGCATCTTTAAAATCCTTCCGGTCAACAATCATTGCCACCGCAACGCCGCCCAGCAGTCCCCAGAAAGAAGAACCGATACCAAAGATAGTCAGGCCGCTCATCGCAATAACAAATGCCGCAAAAGCGCCGGTCCGGTACTGCCCCGTTCCAAAACCATCTTTCAAAGCATTAATCAAAAGATTCAGCATCGCCAGTCCCGCCAGCAGAGATACCAGTGCTGCCGGCAGACCACTGACAATCCCCAGTGCATAAGCGGCAAACAGACCGAACACTACCATTGCGATACCGTTTAAAACAGCTCCGCCATATCGCAGGTCTTTATCACCGCTGCTCTCATCAGCAATAATAGCTGTCATCGGCCCGGCTACATTCGCATTATGACCGCCGAAAAAGGCTGTTACAATACCGCCGATACCGGAAGCAATCGTCATCGCATTAACCGGTACAGGATACCCCTGTCCTTTTAATACCCCGATCGCCTGGGCATTTTCCGCACCAATTACCAATGCTGCCAGCGGAACCGACACGGACAAAATCGTATTCGGATTAAAATGAGGAACAACAAACATCAGCCCGGCCTGATAATCAGTCGGTGCAAAGTTAAACTTGCCGCCGGCAACTGCCGCACCAATCCCCAGAATCAAAGAGCCCATAACCGCCGGCACCTTTTTGGAAATAAACGGCGTTATCAGGTAACCAGCAATACAGCAGATCCCGACAACCAGATCAGCCCTGGTATTATTCACCAGTCCCACTCCATATTTCATGAATGCCCCCGCAATCATACTCATAACAATCGGCAGCGGAATCCAGTTCATCACATGTCCGACCAATCCGGTAACCCCCAGCAGCAATACAATAATTCCGGCAATCAGAAACGCTCCTGCCGCTTCATTAAACGAAAAACCGGCCACAGCATTCCCCACCATCATAACTCCCGGTATCGACCAGGCCCCGACAATCGGCATTTTATAATAAACCGCCAAAACAAAACTTAAAATCCCGCCAAAAATATAAATAGAAGATATCCATGAGATCATCTGACTTGCCGTAAATCCGGCATCCTGCCCCGCCTGAAATGCCAGAATAGCCGGTCCGGTATAGGCAAATGCCACCGATATCAGTGCATTGGCAATCGTCCGGGTATTGATTGATTTTCCCAGGGAAGCCATACCGGCACGATATCCCGGCCCTTTTTCCATTATCACACGCTTCTCATTTTCTTTGCTCATACGTTCACCTTTCCTTCTCCCCCCGGTAACAACCGGTAGATGACTATGCCTGCAGTTCCTCCATAATTTTTTTAAATGCATTGGTATACACCACGGTATCCATACTGATTGCCGCCCCGTCAAATCCATCGGCCACATTCTTTTTCGCCGCCGCACTGTCAGGTGAGAAGCTCCAGGCAAATTTACCGTTATCATGACAGGCTTTCAAAATCCGCTGTCTCGCTTCCAGAAAACGCGGTGCGGTAAACTCCCCTGGTATCCCCATATCGGTAGTCAGATCATATGGCCCGACAAATACCCCGTCAATGCCGTCAATCGCCATAATCTCCTCAATATGCTCAAGAAACCCAACCGTTTCACACTGCGGTACCAATAATGTATTTTCATTGTTTTCATCATAAAAATCCGTCAGGCGGCCATTGCTCTCCAACCCCCAGCTGGAATTCCGTGAATATGGAAAACAATGTTTCCCACGCGGATAAAATTTCCCCTGCTCGACCAGCAGCCTTATCTCTTCAACCGATTCCATACACGGAATAATAATCGCCTTAGCCCCGCAGTTAAGCATTTTATGCAACGAGGGCCGGGAGTAATCCTGAACCCGGACAACCGGCGTCATCCCCCGAATTTCCGCCGCCCGGACCAGATCCATGGTATCCTGAACACTAAACGGCCCATGTTCGGTATCAATTACCACAAAGTCCAGACCTGCAAGGCCCAGGCATTCAACCGCCGTTCCGCCGCCGATATGAGTGAATGTGCCGTATACCGGCTCACCCCTGTTCATCTTCAATTTCAATTTATTTTCCATCAGCCTTCTCCTTCAAAACTTTTTTATTCTGTCAGCAGATAATCTTCACGAACCGGTGTAAACACATCCATATTCACCACAGTCTCTTCTCCGATCACCTGCAGATCATGTTCCACATTTGGCGGAATCTTAATCATATCCCCCTTTTTCATCATTATCGTTTCTGCTCCCAGTGTCACTTCACAAGCCCCTTCCAGGATGCACAGAAGCTGTTCGTGCGGATGGGAATGAGCAAACGTAGGAAACCCCGGCTTAATTGTATTTAACACCAGCATCACGTTATCTCCGGAAAACACCTGCCGGAATGCTGTCTCATGAAATTCCTGTCTGGGAATTGTCTCCCAGTTTTTAACATCTAACACAGTACTCCTCCTTTCACTTTGCCATACCGCGCTGAGCCAGCCATTTCGCCATATAAACCTCATCAACCCTCCGGCTCACAACCGGTGCCCGCTCCAGCAGAAATTCCCGCAGTTCCCTGCTGACATTAATGCCGCCAACCGCCCCGTCAAACAGAATCACATGGTCACAGCCACTCATTTTACGTACATTTTCGATTGCTTTCGGCAAATTGTCGGCAATCAGCGCATCCTCAACATAGCTGGCATTTTGCTCATCCATTGCATAGACCGCTTTCAGCTTGTCCCCTACAATCACTGACGGCACCTGAGCGGAAAAGAATCCGGCCGGATATCCCTTACAGGCATAGTTATTAATAATAGCCTTAATGGCTTT
>DAMAMW010000089.1:0-5022 GCA_032073745.1 Lachnospiraceae bacterium
TAAGACATCGCCCTTTCACGGCGGTAACGCGAGTTCGAACCTCGCTGGGGTCACTTAAATTATTATTTCGGACCTTTAGCTCAGTTGGTTAGAGCAACCGGCTCATAACCGGTCGGTCCTGGGTTCGAGTCCCCGAAGGTCCATTTGTTTTTAATAATTTAATAGTTTTAACATTAGCGATTTGGCCCGGTGGCTCAGTTGGTTAGAGCGCCGCCCTGTCACGGCGGAGGTCGTGGGTTCGAGTCCCATCCGGGTCGCTTAGGGATCTTAGCTCAGCTGGGAGAGCATCTGCCTTACAAGCAGAGGGTCACAGGTTCGAGCCCTGTAGGTCCCACTTGTTAACATTTCATGTGTTAGCCAAAATGCCGCAGTGGCGGAACTGGCAGACGCACAGGACTTAAAATCCTGCGAGACTAATCTCTCGTGCCGGTTCGATTCCGGCCTGCGGCATTTATTTAAAAAAAGAGGATAAACCTTTATTTTATAAGGGTTTATCTTTTTTTGTTTTTGATAATGATGGGTGATAGAACAATATAGGCGCGCAGGATTTTCAGGTGATTTCAGCCTGATCCTGCGCGTCTTTTTGTATGGATGCGAAAATCACCAAATTAACATTGCTCAATATAGCTATAATGTCTAAAAATATCATAAAATGGAGATTAATGTTGACAATAATGTATGAAGATGTTAATCTCTTAATATAGATTGTCAGACAATCAAAAATAAGAGCAGACATTTGTGCAAGGTGTCTGTTGAAAGGAAAGGGACATTTTCATGAGCAATAATAATACATCAGAGAAAAACGGAAAACAACGGGTAAGTGATCAGGTAAAAGATTCCATTCAGGATATGATCCTGAATCAGATGCAGACGGCTGAACGACTGCCGACAGAGGCAACGCTTACCGAAATGTTCGGTGCCAGCCGGTCTTCTGTACGTGAAGCATTGCAGGCTCTGGAGGCATCCGGGATTGTAGAAAAACGAAATGGCGGTACTTATGTAGTGGATTCAATGGACGAGTGTTTTGTGCATCCGCTTTCGATTATGGTTCAGCTTAATATGACCAATATTTCAGAAGTGGTTCAGGTTCGTAAGCTGCTGGAAGTCGAAGCGGCCGGACTGGCGGCGAAAAATGCGACGGAAGAACAGATTCGTGAGATTGACAACATTTTATGGTTAATGCAAAAGCCGGATATTACAACAGAGGAGTATATTGAACAGGATATTCGCTTCCACCTGGAACTGGCCCGGGCGGCAGGCAATACCGTGCTGTATCAGTTTATCAATGATGTGAATGTTGTTGTATCGAAGTTTTATCCGCGGATCTGTACCTTGGATGTGATTCATAATCATGGTATTCCGACACAGAAGAAAATCGTTCAGGCGCTGAAGGAACGGGATGTGGCCGGATGCATCAGATATATGGAAGATCATCTGGATGAAACCAAAGGAAATATATAGGATATTTAACATACAGGAGGCATTATGGGGAAATCAGACAATCTTAATACAGATATCCGTGAGGTATTGTTTAAAGGGATGGAGACAGTAAGAGTAACCGGTTGTATTAGTGTCTGTACAGGGGGGATTATCTCCGGTATGAGTGATGCGGTTAAATGTGCTGAGGAGATTGGTTTGCAATATCTGGCTTTGGTGGAGGATGGAATGTGGGTAGATGCCGGGGATCCGGTTCTGGCAGTACAGGGAAGTCCTTTGCAGATTGCCCGGGCGGAAGAGTTGCTGCCGGGTGAGCTGGCCAAGACATCGGGGATTGCAACTGCAGCAGCGCAGGCAGTAACAATGGCAGCCGGGAAGGCGAAAATCGTATGCGGTTCGATTAAGAAAATGCCGGCACCTTTGAAGATGAAAATTCGTCATGCGATACAACACGGGGGAGCGGCGATACGCATTGCTGATCTGCCATTTCTATATATCGATAAGAATTATATCCGAATGTTTGGAAATACCGAAAAGGCAATGGAGGCGGCAAAGCAGTTTCCGGATCATACGACAGCGATTCAAATAAGGGATGGCAGAGAGGGGCTGGAGACGGAAGTTGAAGCGGCCTGTGCACGCCCGGCAGATATCCTGATGATTGATACCGGTAAGATGGAACATATTGACCGTGTCAGAAAAATATTAGTTGAAAAGAAAATGGGTGGTGCAGTAAAACTGGCGTTTGCCGGTGATGTAACGATGGCCGATATACCGGCCTTGCTGGTGAAAAAGGTAGATATTATCTGTATCGGCCGTGGTATTGCTGATGCGCCTTTGCTGGATCTGCGCTTTGATGTGGTTTCTATTGATGACCAGCGGCTAGATGATAGTTTTGGGGTGGATCTGCTGCAGAAAAGTGAATTGTGGATAGAGAACATTAGCATTCACGAAGTTAATCTTCATCAGGTAGCTGCTGTGGCGGCAGATATTTTGGAGCTGCCGCCGGCGGATCTCTTGGTTGTAGATGTCCGGCCGGGGAATCTGACATTGGATATTTTGCGGCAGAAGGTGGATATAGCGGCAATTGCCGGTAAAGAACAGCAGATTTTAGAGGCTTTGGGGAAGGTAAAAGGCGTGACGGTCAGTGACGATACTTATATTCATTCGAATGGTGTTCTGGGATTGATCGGGCTGGAAGCATCGCAGGTTCCGGAGGTATTAAAAAATACCAGAGAAATGGTCGAAGGGATTCAGGCAGCGGTTGCCAGACGTGTATGTGTGTTTCCAACCGGATTTGAGGTCAGGGAAAACATGATTCAGGATACGAATTCACCAATGATCAGAGAACGTCTGCAGGAATTGGGGTATGAGGTGACGATCGGGGCGATTCTGCCGGATGATCAGCGTGAAATTGCTTTGGCATTGGACCGGGCGGCTCAGGAAGGATATGGGGTGCTGATTACCACCGGAGGTGTGGGGGCGGAAGATAAGGACTGGACGATTGAGGCAGTGCTTGCCCTGGATCCGGCGGCGGCAACGCCATGGCTTGTTAAATATCAGAAAGGGAGCGGACGTCATGTGAAAGGCGGCGTACGGGTTGCAGTCGGTTCTATCGGCCCGGTTATGGTCATTTCCCTGCCTGGTCCTAATGATGAAGTGAAGATTGCCCTGGATATTTTAAGCGGATATTTACAGCCGGGACGCCGGTTGGATAAATATGAATTAGCAAATCGTATTGCAATGGCTTTGCGTAATAAATTAAAACAGAAATGGGGGGGATTTCATCATTGAAAGGCAGCATTTGCTGCCGGTGAAGATAAGTAACAGGAAGAGGGGTTAAGGAGAGGAAGGGGTAAATGAAGATAGTAAAAACAATGGCAGATTTTGATTATGAGAAGTGTAATGGCTGCCGGCTTTGTTCAAAGGTCTGTCCGACGGATGCGATCCGTTTTGAAGACAGAAAACCGTTGTTAGAGAAAGAGCATTGTGTCGGATGCTCCTCCTGTGTCGAGCATTGTCCCCAATATGCAGTGACGATGCAGCCGCTGGAAGAGCCGAAAAAGCTGTATCTGGATCCGGCGCCGTTTGATCAGGATAAGATCCTTGAGATCTGTAATAATGCTCATTTTTATCCGAAGATGGAAATATGTATCTGCACTCGTACACAGGCGGAGGAGGTAGCAGCTGCAATCCTGGCGGGAGCGAAGGATCCGATTGATATTGCCCGGATGACGGGGATTCGTACCGGCTGTAAATGCTGCTGTGCGGAGACACCGCTGCGGATGCTTGCGGCAGCGGGGATTGATCCGGGAGAAGCACCAGGCTATCAGTGGTATGGGCTGACCAGTACGTTGTGGACTATGCCGGCCAACGTGATTGCAGAGTTTGATGAAAAATACCACTTTACTGATGATATCGAATTTTGTGAGAATGCGGCCCGGAAGGGGCTGGAGAGGAGGTAGAACATGTCAATGCCAAAAACACTCACGCCTGCGGCGCCGATGGTTTCACCCTATAGCATTGCACCGGAAGATTTACATATGCGGGGGGCGGAACTGCCTTACATGACATCGGTACGAATGAAGGAATTGTTTCCGGAGCTGGGCGAGGCCCTGGCGACTGATCCGGCATCGATCCGGGAAGCTGCTAAAGCGGCGATAGACAAGATGGATGTTTCGAAGATACAGCCCGGTGACAGTGTTAATCTGCTGGCTTCCCATCATGGTTTTACGATTGCCGGAGGTGAACCTTATGCCGAAATGCTGCGAACCCTGCGCGATGAGATTGAGCGGCGTACCGGGACTACAGATATCCGTCTGCGGGCCGGCAACGGCCTGAGATACCGGGAAAGCGAAGTTTTCATTAAGAAGTTTAAACTGGATGAATACTTTAAGGGAAAAGTAAAGAACATTACACCGCTTTCCCAGGGAATTAAGATAGATACCAGTATCGGACCACTGTATGGTCTGCAGGCGGCTTATGATGCCAAATGGATTATCCACACGCATAATTCTGATGTGCGTGAACTTCATTTTCACCGGGTGATCGACCGGATTATGAAACCGTTTGGAATGTCTTATGCCCGGGTGGAGACCCGTTCCACTTATCATTATAATTTGGGACCGAGAGGCGGCAATTATGTGGCCCGGGCGATCTTTGATTCGGCATTTGTACAGGAGAAAATTGTCGGGGCAGTGATGCTGGAAGCATCGCCGCTGGGGGTAATCGGAATTGATGCGGATAATGATGTACTGGCTTTAAATGACCGGACTACACGAAATATTTTAGAACAGTATGGGAAATTACTGATCCTGCTGAATGAGTTGGAAGACGTTGGCTGCATTACGGTGCTTGACTGTCATGCCCCGATTCCTTACGTTTCAGCCGGGGGGCTTATTTTTGCTGCCTTTTTACAGATCGGAATTGACTCAATGGACCTGACGAACCCGGTTACACCGTATTCCTTCTACTCGGAACAATGCTATGACGAGGAGGGGCATACGAATGTGAAAGAGGTGCCGCCGATCAGTAAAGCCATTAAGGCTATTATTAATAACTATGCCTGTAAGGGATATCCGGCCGGAT
>DAMAMW010000090.1:0-4811 GCA_032073745.1 Lachnospiraceae bacterium
TGGGTACAGACCGAAGGGAAATGGTATTACCTTCTGGCCGATGGAACTCTGGCCGTCAATACGACGATAGACGGTTATGAGGTGGGCGCGGACGGCGTCTGGCGCAGCGAATAGACTGATTACCGTTCCGGTTTGTGGCGGAAGTACATACATTTATTACCGCCGGTATTGCGAAAATGCAAATAATTCCAACCAGATGCGCCAAGTTGAAAGATTCCCCCCGGTCTGATATAATAAACAGATTAATCATACCAGGAGGGGATACGTCACATGTACAAATTACTGTTAATCGATGACAATGAAGATATTCAGAATGCTAATCGGGAATATCTTGCCAGGAAAGGTTATACGGTAGACACTGCGTATACCGGCATGGAGGCAGTTGCAAAGCTGAACCGGTCTGCTTATGATTGTATTCTGCTTGATGTAATGCTGCCGGATTTCGATGGTTTTTCCATTTGTGAGGCAGCCCGCCGGACTATCCGCACCCCGATCATTTTTTTGTCTGCAATGGGCAGTGAAGAGGACCGGGTGAAAGGTCTCATGGCCGGCGGCGATGACTATATAAGCAAACCTTACAGCCTCAAAGAACTGGGGGCGCGGGTGTATGCACAGATACGGCGGGGCCGGATCGATGAAGAAAAGGAAGGCGTCGGCCTTCCTACTTCTGTAATGCTGGACAGCGCACTGCGCACGATTACTATCCACGGCACCAACATCATCCTGACCGGTAAGGAATACCGGCTGCTGTCGGTCATGGTGAAAGAGCCGGGGCGGATATTTACCCTGGATGATCTGCTGGATCAGGTGTGGGGAACGGAGGTAAATACGGATGATACAAAGCTGCGGATGACCATCCGGCGCGTTCGGGCAAAACTGCACAGTGCCAAAGCCGGGGATATAGACAATGTGTTTGGCGAAGGATACCGCTATCTGCCGCCGGGAGGGCCGTCGGAATGATCAGATCCCGTGCCCTGCGGCAGCTGCTGTATATGACGTATGTGTTCCTGCTTGCGGGGACGGTATTCTATCTGCTTTCCCTTCGCCTGATCGATAAGGAGACTGACCGGATTGTTGCGTATATTATGAACGGGCTGGTATCCGGCAGTGCTGCGATGATGTCGGTGTATGGGTTTTCACTTTACGTGCAGCGTCCCGAAGATCATTATATCCTGTTCTTTGGTCTGTTCTGCCTGTTTACCACCCTGCGGGTACCGGTGCTGGAGGGCGGGCCCATACTGCTGCTGTTTCCTCTGGTATCCCGGCGAGCCGTTTTGCTGTTGCGCAGTGTTTTTACTTTGGGGGCCGGGTTGTGCAACTGTTATCTGATTCTGGAGCTGTTTGGGCGGCGGCATGTCCGACGGTTACAGCTTCTGGCAACATTCTGGCTGGTGATTCCGACCATAATCCGCAATACTTTTTCTTTCACCGGGACACCTGTTGATAGTGTGCTGGGGCTGATCGGCGGTGTTCCTGTTCTGGTTTCAAATGTTGTAATCATCTTATGTTCGGGACAGATGAAACGGCGGATCACAAAACTGTTCGCCGCCGCCACAGCATGCAGTGTTCTTTCCTATTCTCTTGTTATGCTGGGAGTCCCTAACTTTGCACTGGTCTGGGCTTTTCTCTATCTCATTGTCAATGTATTGCTGATAGCGGACCGTTATGCCAAGGCGATGGATGCCGTAGAGCACAGCAATGAAACCCTGGAGACCACAGTAGCCGAACGCACATCAGAGCTGCAGGATGCCATTATTCAGCTGAATGAAGCAAACGTTCAGGTCACGGCTTCGGAACGGCAGCTCAAAGAGCTGGTAGCGAATATCTCGCATGACTTGAAAACACCGCTGACGGTAGTCGCACTGAACCTGGAGCAGCTTACAGACCCGGAGCATTCGTGGGATCTTGAGGAATCGCAGCGGCTGGTTGCTGTCGCCTATAACAGGACGCTGGATCTGCAGCGGCTGACCCGCAACCTGTTTGATGCACTGCGCATGGAGGAGAACCAGCTCATCTGTGTGTCCGGCTGGAGCAGTCTGTCAGAGCTGCTGACCGAGGTATACCGGCGTTATGCCGATTACACCGACAGTAGCGGCGTGACACTGGCATTGTATTATAAGGAAGACATGGAACTGTGGATCGATCCGGAAAAGATCTGGAGTGTGTTCGACAACGTGATAAACAACTCCCTGCGGTATACACCGGAAGGCGGTTCCATCACCATTACAGCGGAGGCGGCAGAGGACGGATATGCCCGTCTGATCATCCGTGATACCGGCAGCGGCATAGCAGCCGAACACCTGTCCCATATCTTTGACCGGTACTACAAGGCCGATCCTTCCCGCGGTAAAAAAAGCGGTGATGCCGGATTGGGGTTATATATTGTCAAAGGCATTGTGGAGGAGATGGGTGGCAGAGTATCCGCGGCATCCGGACCGGGGGAGGGGATGGCTGTCATAGTGACACTGAAGTCGCGGTCGCGGTAACTGCATTTTCGTTGAAAAAACCCCTGATTTATGGTAAAATAATAGTAATCATAACAAATGCGCGTGGCGCGGAATCTACAGATTCCGGCACGCGCATTTGGTGCTTTAAGGGACAAAACAAAGCTGTTACAATCTTTTGTTATAAATGGATTTTCCTGCAAATCCTGAAAGTCCTTTAACAGCAGTGTTTGGGGGCGGGATCGAAGAAATCGGATAGGAAAACAGTACCGATTTTGTTATAGCTTTTTTTCAAATTTAGTTCAGAGAGGAGTGAGCATGAAAGAAACAACAAATGGAAACCTGTGCTGCGGTGACAGCCGGGCTTCCTCTGAGATGGTAAAAGAATGCCTGATCAGAATCAAACTATGAGAGAGGAGACCATATGAAAGCAAAAGTATATCGAAAATTTCTGGCAATATGCCTGTCGGTAATGCTGGCACTGTCCGGTTTGCTGATGGCGGTGACGGCTGCAAACGCAGCATCGGACCACTTGGCTACGCCGTCCGAAGCGGAGAAGCCGGGCACGGCCTACGATGACTTATTGCTGCCGGAAGCCGCGGAGAAAGACAAGGAAAAGGACGGAGTGATCAGCGACTTTGCCGAACTGAAAATGGCGATTTCAAGTTATGAAGGTGCCACTGAAGATGTTGTCATTGAGATTGGTGAGGATATCGTGATAAATGAACTCCTTACCATTCCCGCCAATGGAAACGGTAAGGTACTTACGATTACCAGTGCTGATGATGAAATCAGAACACTTAGCCGGGGAGTAGACGGACGATTGTTCACCCTGTCGGATAGAAGTACGGCGTTGGTGTTGAAAAATATCATTATTGACGGGAATAAAAAAGAGTACGACAATATTCGTAATAATACGTTATTTCATATAACCGGTGGTAAGCTGACCATGAATGCCGGAGCAATGCTGCGGAATAATGACAACATACGTGGGAGTGGTTTTAATCATGTCGATGGCGGCGGTGTGCATATCAGCGGTTCAAACAGCATCTTCAACCTGAACGGCGGTACAATTTCCGGTAACACAGTTACAGCTGGCAGCGGTAAGGACGTATTAAATAGAGGGTATCTCAATCTTTTCGGAACTCCTAATCTTACCTGTTGTATAACGAATGCTGACAAGGTCAAAGTCACAGGCAACCTGACTGCCAATGCCCGTATTGTTATTGAGTACTTCAGTGGTTTTATGGTTCAGGGGGCTGCTATTGCTGTAGATGGGAAGGATTCCGGTGTGATCACTGATGCGGAGGCCATCTGCTTCCGGGGGAAAGATAGTGATGACAAGCCTATGTTCGGTTTCACCAGTGATGGCGGCAGCCGTGTAATAGGCGGTTATCTCCAGCTTGAGGGCACGGTTGCTGTCAGCAATACATCTCCACGATATGGTGATAAGCTGATGGCGGAGACTGCTGATCTCACGGCCAATCCGGTAGGAGCGGATATCATGGGGGTACTGTCTTACCAATGGTACCGTGACGGTACAGCGATTGCCGGTGCGACACAGAGCACCTATACTGTTGCAAAGGATGACATTGGTACGGCTATTACTGTCAAAGTGGAGGCAGCCAATTGCCTTGGCAGTCAGGTCTCGGTGGCAACAAGCACGGCCACCAGAGCAGATGGTCCGGCTGCTCCAGCGATTGACATGACCTGTGAATACGTTTCCGGAAACGTCTGGACCGTCACGATTACACCGCAGGCCGGCTGTGAATACAGCTTTGACGGCATCACCTATTCCGGTGCGGACGGTGCCAATGTTAAAACCGGCTGTGCATCCGGGGATACCGTCACCGGATATATCCGGAAGATGGAAACCGATACCCACAACGCCAGCCCGGCGGCCAGTCAGGAGCTGGTACTTCCGGTACCGGCTACATCAGTTACCGTCACCGGAACTGATGGGGCGGACAGTATTACGGTGAAGGGCGGAACCTTACAGATGCTGGCAGATATCCGGCCGGACGGAGCCTTGCAGACCGTTGCCTGGTCTGTATCCGGCAGTGGGGCAACGATTAGCAGCACCGGCCTGCTCACCGCCACCGGCAACGGAACCGTAACAGTCCGGGCAACCGCCGGTGATGGTTCCGGCGTATATGGGGAGATGACGGTTACCATCACCAATCAGACGAATGGCAGCAATAACAATAACAATAACAATAACAACGGCAGCGGCAGTTCCGGATCCGGCGGCGGTGCCTCCTCATCCGGCGCGACTGCCTCCGCGGCAGCCCCGGCGGATATCCCGGCCGGTATCACTGTGGTTCTCACCGGTCAGCCGGACGCGAACGGGCATCTGACGGAAGTGAT
>DAMAMW010000091.1:0-4713 GCA_032073745.1 Lachnospiraceae bacterium
ACGTAATTTGTTGTAAAGATGCAGTCGGTATGGATGCTAAAAAGTCGCTCAACAGTAAAGGAAGTTACTACACAAAAAAGAGAACTGGTTCTCATATTATACAATGGTTTATACAGCGAAATTTGTACTGATGAGGGACTTAATATTGAAATAGATGAATCAGACAGTTCCATAACAATAAAGTTTACATTTGATAATATATTTTGCATTACTGAGGAGCAGCTGTGTTTGAATGGACTGTTTTTGCTGGCGGAAACAAACCATATATATTTTGAGGGGCAAAAAATAGTATTAAGCTTATGGTTCCGATTTTGGAACCCCAGTTTTGTTGACGTACCTCAATATATCAATAATAAATCGAAAATTTAAAGGAGAACTGCATAATGACTGATTTATTATCAAAAATCAGAAAAACAGCAATGGAAGATGTGTTGCCGGTAGCATTTGCAATAGGTGTCATGATAATGCTAATTTACAATGAATCAAAGGTGAAAGTTCCCGGAGATATGTTAAGATGGCGAGGATGTGATGTTGAAGGGGTTGAATTTACACCCTATTATGGAGCGGAGTGGTGGGAGGGGGGCATTTACCAATCTTCAGAACCGCTGGCATGGAGAAACGGCGAATTTTGTGATTTATGGCAAGTTAGAATGTGGGGAATGACTTCTTATTCTGTTGTTGTTATGCCATATTATCCCAAAAATCAATAAATAGTTGTCTTGATAGTGAGTAATTAGTAACTTGTGAGGATGGTTTATCAGTACAATTTAATTCAAAAGAGAGACTCAAATGTCTGAATGAACTGGAGTGGTCTCTCTTTCTGATTAAACCAGTTTACGCTTATCCACAACTGACGTGCAAATAGTCATCAATAATTTTGTGCATAAGCTGGGCTCTGGGAGTATCCTCCAAGGTATAATAGACCTCCTTTCCCTCACGCCGACTTTTAACTAAGCCATGTAGTTTCAGGCTTTTCAAATGATGTGATACAGCAGCCGGACTCATATCTACTGCAGCGGCAATATTTATTCCGCACTCTTCACAATGGCAGAGAAGCCATAAGATTCTTAATCGGGAGGGGTCACCTAATTGCTGAAAAGTAGCAGCTGCATTCTCACAACTCTTATTATCTGGCATTCTATCCAGCAGTTTATCAAGACCATGACCATGGTCATGGGGGAATCTGTTATCTTCCAATTTATTACTCCTTTCGAACAATATAATAATTATTTAATTATTATATAAATTCATTACATGATTGTCAATGTGAGTGAGATTATTCACACATTCCTTTTCTATATTCATTCGGGCTGGTTTTCATTATATCTTTAAATGCTGCTCCGAATTTACTCGGACTTTCATAGCCAACTTCATGGGCAATTTCAGCAATACTTTTTTGGCTATTTCGGAGTAACTTGACTGCTTTTTCTATTCGGCATATCCTGATATACGTCATAATTGCTTCTCCATAGACACCTTTAAAGTTTGTTTTTAACGTTGTTTGGCTGATACAAAACTGAAGAGCCAAATCATTTATGGATAATCTGGCATCAAGATTTGCAATGATATAGTTGTGGATCTGTTTAATTACGTCTACTTGTGGTTTTGTATACGTTCTTTTGCATCTTTCAGCTTCGATATCTAAAGTAGATATATATACGATAAGTTCCAACACTTTCAAGCGATATAATGACAATTTTGCCTGAGTCGGAACTGTTAATAATCGCAGAAAAATATAATCAAGGTCCTTATTTGATAAAATTAACAGGCAGTTATCATGTTCAAAGATGGAGGTCAGGATCTGGTCTAAATCAACCGGATAATCAGGCAAAAGCTTTGGAAGCTTCAGGGGAGCTGTAGTAAGGTCGATCGTAATCGTGATTCCTTGATAATAGCTTAATGGCAGTTGGATCATTTCGCTGCGATTATTTCCGGTGTTCAGAAATAGATCACCTTCTCCTATATACTGCAGGCAGCCATCTGCCATTCGACATTCCATACGCCCCTTAAAACAATAGTTGATCTCTAATACATTTTTATTCGTATTTAGTTTTGGTCGGTATTCAGAGGTTTTATACTCAGTCTCAGACAATACGATACCTGGATATAGAGGATAATTAGCATTCAATTGATTCATAATATAATATCTCCTTTTTTGAACAATCAATGATGGATTATTCCATTTGGACTCAGATATATACCAAAAAGGCGTATATCTGAAAAATGATTGACACATAGAGCTGGATTGCATATAATGCCAATATAACAATAAAGCAATCATTTGATTGATGGATTGTTTGAACATATTATAACCTATGTAAAGGAAAGGAGCAATAAAAATGAAAAAAACAATTAAATTACAGGATCTGGATTGTGCTAACTGTGCTGCTAAAATCGAAAACGCTATTTCAAAGTTGCCTAATGTTAATGAGGTGAAAGTGAACTTCATGAGTCAAAAGATGATTTTGGATGCACCAGATGATAAGTTTGATGAAGTCTTAACGGCAGCAAAAAAAGTTGCGAAAAAGATAGAATCCGGGATTGAATTTATTTGAGAGTAAGACATGGGAAACGGTGGTGATAGAGCCACTGTTTCCCCATCATATGAAAGAAGGTATATATTATGTCGAAAAAAGAAAAGAAACTTTTGTGGAGAATATTAACAGCAGGAATCATTTTCTTCCTTGCTATTCCAATTCACTATAGAGAATATGTTGCACCTGCGTTAAATTGGAGTTTTTTAGAATTACCAGTGTTTGGCTATATCGAGTTCCCGCTTTTCTTGCTCTCCTATCTTATTATAGGTTCAGATATTGTTTTAAAAGCATTGCGGAACATAAAGAAAGGGCAGATATTCGATGAGAATTTCTTGATGAGTGTTGCGACAATCGGAGCTTTTTGCTTGAATGAATATGCAGAGGGCGTGGCTGTTATGTTATTTTATCAGGTTGGTGAGCTGTTTCAATCCTATGCAGTTTCAAAATCCCGCCGCTCCATTGGCGAGTTGATGGATATCCGTCCAGACTACGCAAATGTAATGCGAGATGGTTCTCTGATTCAGGTTGATCCGGAAGAGGTACAGATTGATGATATTATTATCGTTAAGCCTGGTGAAAGAGTGCCCCTGGACGGCGTTGTTGTAGAGGGAATGTCATCTTTGGATACATCTGCTTTAACCGGGGAATCGGTTCCCAGGGAGGTGGCAAGCGGAGAAAATGTTATCAGTGGCTGTATCAACCAGACCGGCAAGCTTACTATCAAAGTGACGAAAGAATTTGGTCAGTCCACAGTTGCAAAAATTTTGGAATTAGTTGAGAATGCTTCAGATAAGAAGAGTAAGAGTGAAAATTTCATTACCCGGTTTGCCCGTTATTATACACCATTTGTTGTGGCGGCCGCAGTGATTCTGGCAATTGTGCCCCCACTGGTAACCGGTCAGCCATTTGTGATCTGGATTGAACGGGCATTGACATTCCTTGTAATTTCCTGTCCATGTGCATTGGTAATTTCCGTACCATTAAGCTTTTTTGGCGGCATCGGCGGTGCGTCAAAGTCAGGTGTCCTGGTTAAAGGAAGCAACTATCTGGAAGCATTAGCATCTACAGAAATTGTTGTGTTTGATAAAACTGGTACATTAACAAAAGGCAACTTTGTTGTAACAGAAGTGAAAGCAAAAACAATGTCTAATAATGATTTTATGCAGTTGGCGGCCTATGCAGAGGATTATTCCAGCCATCCGATAGCAATGAGTATTAAAAAGGCATATGGAAAACCAGTAGATACAACCCGAATTAAAGATATTGAAGAAATCGCAGGACATGGTGTAAAAGCAGTTATTGATGGCAAAGAAGTATTGGCTGGTAATGCCAAGCTAATGAAACTAAAAAGTATTTCTTACAAAGATGACGCTCAGGCAGGTACGATGGTACATTTAGCTGTCAACGGAACGTATGAAGGTTATATCAGGATTGAGGATGAGATAAAATCAGATGCTCCGCAGGCTATATTGGAACTGAAAAATGCCGGCATACGTCAAACAATTATGTTGACCGGCGATGCGGATGCAGTTGGCAAAAAAGTAGCAGCAGCACTTAATCTGGATAAAGCTTACACAGAACTTCTTCCGGCTGATAAGGTTGAAAAGATGGAAGAACTTATGAACCAAAAAAGTGCCAAGGGTCAGCTCGCTTTTGTTGGAGACGGAATCAATGATGCTCCGGTACTGGCCAGAGCAGATATTGGAATTGCAATGGGTGGTCTGGGATCAGATGCGGCAATTGAAGCAGCGGATGTTGTTATCATGACAGATGAGCCTTCTAAAATAGCAACGGTAATGAAGATTGCGAGAAAAACTCTTCGTATCGTTCGACAGAACATTGTATTAGCATTAGCTGTAAAGGCAGTTGTATTAGTTCTTGGATCACTTGGTTACGCATCCATGTGGGCAGCGGTATTTGCAGATGTTGGAGTATCTGTCATAGCAATATTGAATGCTGTCAGAATCTTGAATGTAAAGAAGTTTAACCAAAGCAATCAAAATGAAGAAGCTAAACTCTCTGCTAAAAATTCAATTGCTTGAATTTATTGAAGCGTGTTTGTCAGTTGTTTTTGATCGGCACGCTTCATTTTTGTTATTGTTGTTACTGGAAAAATATATCAGGAGCTTCCTGTATAATTCAAATATAGGGATATCCAAGAAAGAAGGTTGAGAGA
>DAMAMW010000092.1:0-4703 GCA_032073745.1 Lachnospiraceae bacterium
ACATACACTCCGCCGCCATTGCCATTGGCAAAGCCAGCACTGTTAGAGGAAATTGAGCCATCAGCCATAGTAAAGCTTCCTCCACCTACATACACTCCGCCGCCATTGCCAGCACGGTTATCGGAAATTGAGCCATCAGCCATGGTAAAGCTTCCTCCATTTACACACACTCCGCCGCCATTGCCATAGTCATAGGCAGCACTGTTATTGAAAATTGAACCACCAGCCATGGTAAAGCTTCCTCCATTTACATACACTCCGCCGCCATTGCCAGCACTGTTCTGGGAAATTGAGCCATCAGCCATGGTAAAGCTTCCTCCACCTACATACACTCCGCCGCCGCCATTGCCAGCGGCAGCGCCAGCGCTACTGTTACCGGAAATTGAGCCCCCAGCCATGGTAAAGCTCCCTCTATTGACATACACTCCACCGCCATAGCCAGAGCCAGAGCCAGCACTGTTATTGGAAATTGAACCACCAGCCATGGTGAAGCTTCCTCCATCTACACACACTCCGCCGCCAACGCCAGTGCCAGTGGCAACGCCAGCGCCAGCACTGTTATTGGAAATTGAGCCATCAGCCATGGTAAAGCTTCCTTCACCTACATACACTCCGCCGCCATTGCCAAAGCCAGAGCTATGGACAGAGTCAGCACTGTTATTGGAAATTGAACCGCCTTTCATATGGAGGGTGCTTTTTGTACCATTGACATATACACCACCTCCAAAGCTCTCTTCACCTCTATTATTGTTATTTTGCAGCACTGCCCCTTCATTCAGAGTCAGCGTTCCACCTGTTATACAGACCAACTGATTATTTTCAATATTACTATACTCTCCCTTATTCCCATCAATAATAATATTTTCCAACGTCAGTTTCGCACTTTCATCCGACAGGGTGAACAATTGCCCACCGACTCCCCGGGTGAGTATTCTGGCGTCCTCGCTGTCACTGGTAATCGTAAGCGTCTTACCTTTTCCATTGGCAGGAATGGTAATGAGTTCATTTATCTCGATATCCGCACCGATCTCAATGACAACATCATCAGCGGCACTTCCATAACCCGAAATCGCCGATTCCAGTCCAGCCATATCCGTCACTGGAATCGGCTCGGCCAAACGCGCCAGCGCAGGCCCCACCAGCACCGTTATCTGCGGCACATCCACATCCTCCGCCAGACTGATCCCCTCTTCCAATACAGCGGTAAAGAGATACCGCCCTTCCGTTTCACTGTCATATTCCGGTTTGCTTTCCCAGGTCACCGCCACCTCTGCGGCGCTGTCTTCGCCCCGGATCTCCGCCGTCAGCATATCAGGAAGATTCAGATCCGCCAGCGGTGTTCCAACCGCCACTGCCTGCATTGCCACTGTCATATCCAGTTCAGCAAAGGCGGTGATCACTCCGTCCTTTTCCTTGTCTTTCTCCGCGGTTTCCGGTAGCGACAGGTCATCATAGACCGTGCCCGGCTTCTCCGCTTCGGCAGGCGTAGCCACGCGATCCGATGATGCATTCGCAGGCGTTGCCGTATCGGAGTCATCCCAGTAGCCGCAGCTGTCATCATGGATATGATCGCAGGCTGCCGCCGCTATGTAACCGCACGCGCTGTCGTGTCTCGTATGATCGCAGCTTTCGCCGTCCCCCCCCCCGCAGGGTTCAGCCACACAGTCATGGCTGCAGACGCTGCCCTCCGTATAGGAACAGGCTTCGCCACCGCAGATATGGCCGCAGTCCTCGACAGCCGCCGTCACCGCCATCGGCAAACCGGACAGTGCCAGCGTTACCGACAGGCCTATTGCCAGAAATCTTTGATATCTTTTTGTTTTCATATGGTGTCCTCTCTTATGGTTTGATCTGATCAGGCGTTCTTTTACCGCCTCCGGCGAAGCCCGGCTGCCGCCGCAGCACAGGGTTCTATTTGTTTTTTCTTTCATACTCTCCCTCCCGGAACTAAATTTGCAAAAAAGTTGTAACAAAACCGGCTCTGTTTTTCCTGCCCGTTTTCTTCACCCGTTCTCTCAGGCACTGCCGTTAAAAGACTTTCGGAAGTTGCAGGAAACTCCATTTGTAACAAAAAATTGTAACAAACTTATTTCGCCCCTTAAACCACCAAATGCGCGGGCGGGAATCCGTAGATTCCGCGCCACGCGCATTTGTTATGATTACTATCAGTTTACCATAAATACAGGGTTTTCGCAATGAAAATGCTGTTGCCGCGGCCGCAGTGTCACTGTGACAGCCATCCCCTCCCTCTGGTATATACCGCAGGAGTTGTTGGTCACGTTGTCGAACACACTTTAGATCTCTTCCGGATCGATCCAAGGTGATTTCTATGAATCACACTGAAAACAGCGAGATATATTCCGCCTTCTCCCGAAGATATGCAAAATTCAATATCTGATTTAGAGAGGTACATTAACGAGATCAGCCAAACCGACCTACTGATTAAAATTGCGTTAATCCACTATCGATTTAGAAACGATTCATCCGCTTTTAAACGGCAACGGACGGATTGACCGGCTGACTCGAGACGGCTCCGCCTCTGGCGGTCTCCTCGTTTATAACCAGCTTGAACTGCCGCATATCCAGTTGCTTCTCCCCACTTTACACTCACAAATAAACAGGCTGCAGCACAATGGTAAATACCTGCTGTTCTGCAGTTTTTTTAGAATAAGCCCTTTCAAATGCCCCCCTATCCTTAATCGCCTTATCTTTATCATATACGAAAACAAACACATACTTCTGATTATAGTGATAAATATCTGCAGCTATCTGCTCTGTCAATTCCTTGATTGACAGCGTCTTTCTTGTACATTTAACCTCAATCGCAGTCTCAGCCGATTCAATAATCAAATCAACCCGAACTGAGGCATATCCTGTATCCTGAACCACTTCACATCGGATGTCCCGCCACAACGGTCTCAATGCTGCATACAACAGGTGCTGCAAATCATATTCATTAATAATCTTTACAGCCCGTAGTGTTTCTGTTTTGATTGTTGCACTTTTGTGGGGCATTACTTCTCTGAACGCTTCCAGGAAAAAGTAAAAATGAGTCAGGTAATCATGTAAATCTGCAATACGCTTTGGCAGTTCACTCCCCTCCGCAAGTAAAAGTCCCTGAAGATAGGCAACCAGATGATCTCTGGCACGCTTCATGCTATCAATATTTGATATCTCAGAGAACAAATTCCGATTATATTTCGCTCTGATCACTATATTCTGAAACACCTCCGGGTCAAACTCCTGTTCAATAAATGTCCGTTTGAGTTCTTCCACACAGGAATCATATTCCGTCGTCTGCTCAACAGTTTCTAAGACAGTGATATATTTTTTTATTAAACCATTCATCAGAATCGCCCCCATCTTAAATAAAATAGAAACAGCGGGTCTAAGATATACACCATATCATCTTTCCATTCGATCACCTTATATATATCTTCCCGTTCTTCCAGAATTCCCTGCAATTTATTCAGATGTTCTTTCACCGGCTGTTTCTTTGGTTTTTCCTGATCACCCAATATCAGATCCATAATACGTTCATAAATAATCTCAAAATCAAGTTTCACAACCGGCGGATTTTTAGCCAGTGACTCTAATATCAAACCATACAGATCCAAATCCTGACCAAAAGTAGTTTTGTACAATTTCCTGCTTTTGCCTCTTGTATTTGGTCCTTTAGACATGACACTGACAACATCAGCATAATTGAGATTAACCGTAGTAAACCGGTATGCCAGCCTCAATATCCCCTCAGTAACAACTGTCCCCCCTGCCTCCTCTAATAGTGTGCAGATGCTTAAGCAAATATATTGCATCAGCTGTGGCGACGTGAGGCATTCCACTGCCAGCTGACCTGCCACATTGTCTGAGATGCTGATGTTTAATTTTTGAAACCCCATTAGCGCAATCTGTTTCAGATCATCCGCTTTCCATGATTCAATTGTGATCAGACTCAACCGCCCTGACAGGTCAGCATTTTGCCTGATTGTATCATCTGACCGGTGCGGCAGTGAAACCACCACGACTTTCAATTCTCTTCTGATTGCATCCTTCAGCTGCTGTGCCATCTTTAGCTGCATCTCTTTTGATGCGTAATGAAAATCATCAATAACCAGAACTTTATTCTTGACATTATAATACTGAATAACTCTATCCTTAGACAGAGTATACTTCTCTTTTTTCTGATCCATTTCACTGCCGGCACCACCACTAACTTCCTTACCGGTGGTAATCTCTCCCCTATAAGGAAGCTCTGCCTTAGCCGCAACTGTCGCCCAAAAATCTATAGTTTCATTAAAATCAGCCCCTGATATCTCGACAATATTTTCAAAGCCAATCACTTTCTCACATAAAATTGTCTTTCCCATCTTAGACGGACCAATAATTGAAGTAAGACATCCGGCTGTCCTCAATGCTTGCTTTAACCTTAATTCATAAGAAATACCTGTATTTTCATAATTCCGTGATACATATGTATACTCCGGAAATGCTCCCGGCTTAAAAACATCTTCCGGTTTAAGCGTATTTAATGCTTTTTGTCTCATATCATCACCACTTTCCTTATATTTATATAATTATAACACATATTGTTGTATTTAAACACATTTTATTGCTTTTAACTACTTCTTTTCATATGTACCTCTCAATAAAAAGGCAAGACCATGGCTCCTTTCTAAAGAAACCATGGTCTTGCCCTTTCTCAC
>DAMAMW010000093.1:0-4084 GCA_032073745.1 Lachnospiraceae bacterium
TAATAAAAAAATCCTTTATTTTAAAGGAAAAAAGACTTGACTAAATAGGGAGGAGTTTTATGAAATTATGGCACAAGGGGATAGCGGCACTGTCGTGCACCGCTATGATAACAGGATTGCTGGCAGGCAGTGCGCTGGCTGCAGAAGAAAGAGAGAAGATTACTAAAATCTATCTGACCATTGATTCTTCGATTGAAATCGGTGATGATAGCGGAGATGTATCAGTCACCACAGATGGTGATACGTATAAGGTTGATGAAGTAGAGATAACCAATGATGATGGGGAATGGAAAGCCGGTGATGAGCCGAGAGTGAAGATAACGCTCGAAGCTGACGATGATTACTATTTTTCCAGCACGAGTTCCAGTACATTTAAACTTTCTGGAGATGATGCGACTTACGTATCAGCTTCCCGCAAGAATTCCAATTCAACCCTGATTCTGACCATTAAACTGGATAAGCTCGAAGGCGATCTGGCAGTTGATTCCGTACAGTGGGAAGACGATAATACACCAATCGCAACATGGGAAGATGCGGAAGGATCCGGAGCCAAGTCCTATCAGGTACGTCTGTACCGCGGCAGCAGTTCCATGTCAGAGGCAATCACAACAAGCAATACGACTTATGATTTCTCCAGTTATTTTACAAAGACTGGTGATTATCTCTTTAAAGTACGTGCAGTAGGAAACAACTCCAAAAAGGGTGACTGGGTTGAATCAGATTCATTCTATGTGGATGAAGACGAACTGGCAAAGATCAGATCAGGTGCCTATTCAAACGGATCAGGCTCCTCCAGCCCGGGTTCAACCCCGAATCAGTCAGGTGCCTGGCATAAGGATAATGTAGGCTGGTGGTACGTGAATTCAAACGGAACCTACACCACGAACGGCTGGCAGATGATCAACAACCAGTGGTACTGCTTCGACAGCGTAGGCTACATGAGAACCGGATGGATTCAGTCAGTAAACGTATGGTACTACTGCGACACCAACACCGGAGCCATGCTGACCAACACAACTACTCCGGACGGATACCGGGTAGATGCGAATGGAATCTGGGTACAGTAAACAGATCCGGCAATGATAAGAAAGGATGCTGCCAGCTTGCAGCATCCTTTTACTGTTAGCCAACCTGCAGATTTTATGATAGAATAATAGCAATAAATAAAGACTGGGTTTTATAACGATCAGTGGAGGATGAAAAATAAATGAACAGTGGAGTCATCAAGAGAAAATCGGTTGTATATGAAATTGTAGACCGGTTGATTGCGCTTATTCAATCAGGAGCATTTAAACCGGGAGAACGATTGCCCAGTGAAAGAAAGCTTTGTGAAACTTTTCAGGTGAGCCGGTCGTCACTCAGAACTGCACTGCAGCAATTGGAATACAATGGTATCATAGAGACCAGACTGGGCAGCGGAACATATGTCTGCCAGGATGCGGCAGGTCTGATCGGACAGAATCAGGACAAATTAAGTGATATTGTTTTTTCAGCCGGTAATGATGCGGATGGATTTATTCCCCGAATGGAATGCCGTATTATTATAGAACCGGTGGCTGCACGTCTGGCTGCAATATATGCGACTCAGGCGGATCTGGATGAACTTGAAAGTATTATCAGACGTATGGAGGCTTATACCGGATCAGCGCAAAAGAACAGTTTTTATGTAGAGGATCAGAATTTTCATGACTGCATAGCCAGAGCCAGCGGAAACAATATGATCCGCAGTATTGTTAATAATTACTGTGTAAGTATTTATTACCACCTGAAATCTTTTGGCAGGATACCGAAACTTGCGGAGACTTCACTGGAGCAGCACAAAAAGATTGCCGATGCGTTGAAACAGCATGATCCTGAGGCAGCAGAAGCTGCGATGCTTGAACATATTCAGTACAGTTACCGCGAAAATGCCACCTATATTTATCATGTCGATTCTGACTTCAGGCCGGGGGTTTTGAAATAAAATTAAATGAAAGATCAGCTGACTCCTATACATTCTTATGAGTGTATAGGAGTATTTTTTTGCTTTATAGGAAACTTCGCAAATCGACCAAGATGGTGTATAATCCTGTCTTTGACAGTTTTGAACGCAAAGAACCGCTGTAACGCTTGGAAATAGAAGCAGTACAGCGGTTTTATCGATTTCACCTACTATGGTAATTTATTCCTTTCCTTTGCTTTTTTTCTGAATTGTTTTCATTTGACTTTTGGTTATAAACTGATAGTCCGTTCGGAAACCACAGGCATCATGGAGCATATCCGTGATTTTCTCCCGTTTATACAAGGGAATAAATCCTTGTTCCTCTATTGCAGCAAAATTCATTGCTTTTAGTGTATCCAGCAGCGTGCTGCAAGTGTATTGATAATCCAGTTTTTTCTCAAGTAATCGGTAAGAAAGCAGGGCAAGAAAACAAATGAGAAAATGAGCCTTAATGCGGTTCTCATCTTGTAAATATACAGGTCTAGCTGAAAAATCTGTTTTCATGATTCTGAAACACTCTTCGATTTGCCATCTGCCCTCACTCACCTTTAAAATGTCACTGACATCGTCATCAAGCAGATCAGTACACACGGCATATAGTCCGTCATACTGTGCTTCCGCTTCGATTTTATTTTCATCAAGAAACTTGTGAACATCAGCGGATTCCCCATCTTGTGTCACTGCGATCGAGCCGATAAATCTTGCTGGATCGTGAGGGTTTTTTCGTTGTTTTTTACTCTTTCCTGAGGCGAGCATCTTCTCAGCGCGTTCCACCTGATTATCACGGATCTTTTTTTGATATCTGGCATACTTCGGGGAATAGGTGATGATCAACCGCTGGTGAAGCTTTTTGGTGGTATAAGGTTCATCTTTGTAGTAAAGTCCCTGATCATCTTCGGGGATCTGATCAAGGTCAATCGCTTTGTCATCGGATACTCTCTTGAACCCCTTCTTATTCAGTGCCCATGCTTTGTCCTCAGCCGGAAGTTTCTTAATTGATTGTGTAACAATAAAGGCTCTTTCTCCCCGATGGTTATACGCCCGGATATCCTCCGAACCTAATCCGGCATCGCTGCAGTATATAAATTTCTGACAGCCGAAATCTTCAATGACCTTTTTCTCCAGGGGTTTTAATGAGGTTTGTTCGTTAGAATTCCCTGGAAACAGAGAAAATGCAAGCGGGATGCCGTCCCCGTCCATGAATAGCCCCATTTGAATAATCGGGTTAGGACGGTGTTCCTTGCTCTTACCGTATTTCTTAGAACTGTCTTCCTGCTCCACTTCGAAATAGTAGTTCGTGCAGTCGTAATAAAGTATCTTGTCATTTCTTTTTCCAAGAAAATGACTGTTCTTGTATACTTCTGACTGGATGAAGTTGCATTCTTTTCCTAAAACATCTAGAGCACGATAAATATCATGCAGCTCGTAAGAGGGTTTTTCTAAAAACTCAGAGGCAACTTTAAAAGCAGAGCGTTTGCTGGTCGGTTCGAGCACTCTGGAATAAATCAAATCGGATAAAATAGCATTGATATCATACTTAAAGTTGTATTTAGATTTTAGTTTTCGACAGGTTTTGTTCAATTGCAACCCATAATAAATGGATTGGAGAAACAGGTAGCCTCCCCGAAAAAACTTCTGCTTGTCATAATCCAGCTGTCGGTCAGCATGAAACGTAATTTGAATTGCTTTGCTTTTTTTCTCTTCTTTGTATTTGATGGTTTCGAGTTTGGCTTGTTCTCTGGCCCAGGCAACAACATGTTCACGGGTTGGCCCGTGCTCCACTAATAAATCAGCTAAGGTGCCAAGTTTGCGAACGATAACGGAAGTACTGACCCCCTTGTCATTAATGTAGCCTTTTGAGATATAAAACGATTCAGCATTTTTAGATTTCGAAATGGTTAGTTTCATGGACCACACCTCCTAATACCTTATTATACCATATATTGCCATAAAATACCATAGATAAAAACAATAAATTTGACAAAAAAAGACAGGCTTTATGCGGCCTGCAGCGATATTTTTATTATTTAACTGTCAAACTCCCGTATTTTTTTGCTTTATAGGAAACTTCGCAAATCGACCAAGATGGTGTATAATAGACTT
>DAMAMW010000094.1:0-3256 GCA_032073745.1 Lachnospiraceae bacterium
ATTCAAAGACATGCAAGCAGATGCGTTTTGGGACGGTTTAGATGGGCAGCAACAATAAATATAGAAGGCGTATTAATGACAGTTTAAAGGAGATAAGTATTTATGAACAGGAAGACATCGTTCTTATTAAAGATCTTTACTGCAATATTTGTATTCAGTATGAGCATGGGAGCCATATCCTTCGCAGCACAGGCAGCAGGAGATGGTGAATATGAAGTTACAGGACGGATCTCATCAGACAGCCCGATATTTAATGGTAAAGATGAAATACAGATCGCCAATGGTTATTATGCATTCGGTAAGACTACAAATTGGGGATTTCTTAAGTTTGAATCAGAAGATGGCTCACTTAAGCTTGAATATTTCCTTGAGCGTGATAATGTCTACCGGTTTATTATAGATGCAGGAGATGACAGAATCGTCTATCGCTCAAATGATGCGGCAATTGTTGAGGATGATGGTGCTCCGGTTGGAACGGTATTTGTTGCCGACGGACTGCATATCGATCTTTCAGGATTTACTTTTACAAAGGCCGGTGAACGTTTTAAAACCGGTTTTTATAAGGCAACCGGCAGCAACGCTTATGGTGCAGATGAAGTTGTGGTGGTGGTATACAATTCAGTTGTTGATTTGAATTTCTATAAAGACGGAAATGTGGTTGGACATCTCGGGGGAAACTACTCAAGGATAAATGCAGCGGGAACGACCACCTTTACTCAGGATTACGAAGGATTTTTTACCGGGAACCTGACCAGCAGCGGCCGGCTATATGGCGGTCGTATCAGTGATGATATTACAAAACAGGCGGAATTTGATCTGCAGTTAGAAGAAGCAAATGTCATAAAAGCAGGCACTTATTCCGCGAAAGGAGTCTTCGCCGGCGGTATCGATGAAATCAGATTCGATTTGACTGACATGCTTTTTAAAGTGGAACTGCTGAAAGCCGGTAATCGTGACCGACTGTTTGAGGTCGCTTTGCAAGATATGAAGCCGGATGGAACGCTGGTATTTATTTCATATGACGGTAATGATCTGGAAACCAGTTTTCAGATAGCACCAGATGGGACGATGACGGGGAGTCTGTATGGTGGGTATAATATTGACTTGAATCTGTTATTGACGAAAAAAGACTCATAAATTAAACTACTTAAGAGACTGAAACGGAACAGGGAGATAGAGTCATGAAATTTCAAGGGAAATCAACAGCAAAAGACTTTCGGGAAATGTGCTGGTCTGTTATGAGCAAGCGGCTGCCGCGATTTTGCAGCAGTCCATGTATTACTTTACTGATGCCGATCGTGTTCGTTCTGTTATCATTGTTTTTTACCAGATTTCCTTTTTCATCTGAAGCTGGATTGGGCATGAGGCAGTTCGGGTTATTTCTGTCTTATCATATTGGTTTGCCATTGTCAGTCATGGTGGTTCTGATGGTTGGGGTGCTGATGATCTACTATTCTATGCTGTCCCGGAAAAATCCGGCAGGATCAGAACTGACTGCAGACGATAATGGCTTACGGACGGAAGCTCTGGATGGAAGCCAGCAGCACTATTACAGCTGGGACCAGACGCAGACGGTAATTGAATCTAAAAATCTTTATATAGTTGTATTTAAGAATCAAATAGCAATATTTTTTAATAAACAGATATTAGCTGGCAGAGATGCTGAATTTGAGGTGATTTTGCAGCGTAATGTCAATCCTAAATTGATCAAAAGACGAGTTTAATAGTAGTATTCAAGGGCTGCGGCACAAACGATTAATCAAATCGCAGGTGCAGCAGCCTCTTTCATTTCGATCAAAATCCTCATAATCTCGATAACCAATCAAACATCGTACATTTTCCTTCCCACTATGAACAACAACTCTCAATTACCATTTTTTTACAGACTGTGATATAACTGTGGTATTGCTATCTGCAATAATGCAGCTGTAATTGGGCAATCTACAAAAGAATCAATAAAATTGATAAAGTGAGGTTGGCATAATGAGTGAAGTTTTTTTAACAGATCTGGCGATACAGAGATACCTGGATTATCTTGTTGAGGAAGAACGCAGCCGGGCAACGATTGAAAAATATCGCAGAGATATACGTAAATTTCAGGAATTTATGGGGGCGGACCAGCTAATCAGTAAATCGAAACTTATTGAATACAAAACCTGTATTGGAAATAACTACAAGGTGAGCAGTGCCAATTCCATGCTTGCTGCTGTGAATGGTCTGCTGATCTGGATGGGAGCCGGTGCATGCCGGGTGAAAAGCTTTAAAAACCAGCGCCAGCTGTTTTGTGAAAGCAGCAGGGAATTGAATAAAACGGAGTATGAACGGCTGGTTGAAACGGCCAGGCGGTCAGGAAATAACCGGCTGGAGATGATCATGCAGATCATTTGCGGAACCGGAATCCGAATCGGGGAACTGCCATATATCACGGTAGCGGCAGTGCATTTGGGGAAGGCAGTCGTGTCGGGAAAAGGAAAACGCCGGACAATATTTATTACCCCCAAGTTGAGGGCATATTTACTGAACTATTGCAGTAAGAACAAAATCAGTAAAGGCAGTGTATTTATTACAAAGAATGGTAAACCTCTTGACCGAAGTAACGTATGGAGAGAAATGAAACAACTGTGTGAAGAGGCAGGTGTTGACAATGATAAAGTATTTCCTCACAATCTGCGTCATCTGTTTGCAAGAACCTGCTATATGAAAAAGAAAGATATTGTATATCTGGCCGATATTCTGGGACACAGCAATATAGAAACAACTCGCATTTATACGATAAGCAGCGGCCGTGAACATAAGAAAATGCTGTCCAGCCTTGGCCTTGTAATTTAGATAAAAAATACAACGTAACTGTTCAGAACCCCCTCAGGAGGTACGAGTGCTCTTTGTGCAAAACAGAGAATTTTAAATTTCCGTTTTGTTGAAATACTCTTGTGATTAGTGGATAACTAATCACGAAAACATTAGCTTTCTAAGTTTTTGTGGATTGCGAAAGAATTCCTTTACTTTCACAGGTTTGTTTGCGATTCTTGGAGAGTTCTACACGGTTTTAGTAACACCAGACCCGTAAAAATTGCATCTTATCCACCGTCATTTTCACAGGTCACAGGATTATGAAAATTCGCTTTCTTGCCCGCTTTCGGTTAAAATAGAATTATCAAATTTTGACCGAAAGAAGGTGGTCTGATTGGAAAAAGAAGGAATGATTGAGCAGCTTCTCAAACAGAACGATTCATTAACCGTAATGGTTGATTCATTA
>DAMAMW010000095.1:0-3051 GCA_032073745.1 Lachnospiraceae bacterium
TCTCTCAACCTTCTTTCTTGGAAATCCCTATATTTGAATTATACAGGAAGCTCCTGTAATATTATTTTTCGTAAAAAAAGAGACATGAGTCATCTCATATCTCTTTGCATCTTGCCCCTTTATGAAAGCATCCTTTCAACTAAATTTCATTTTTCTGATTTAATTATCTACCGCACACAATTAGTTATAACTTCCTGACATTTATGCTAAATTTTGCGTTCTTCACTTCATTATATCTGTTATTCACAATAATGCATTGACAGTCGCAATGCCTTCGCGTACCATTAAGCCTGTATTATTCACCGCAAAGCGGTGAATGCGGCTTAATGTCGCATAGTTACTAAGTTTATAAACTTTTTTGCTTTCATTTGATAAGTGAATAGAAAAAGAACCTGTTCTCTGGTAAAATTAAGGTGTTGAGCCATAATCAAACCAAGAAAAGAGGTTCCTTATGTCTATTTTAAACACCATCTCGCTTGATTGCAACAAAAAAATTAAAATTAATTTCAATGGCGGCGATTTATCCTCTGATTCAGGTCTTCTTCTTATAAAGGAGTTTGCCGCTAAAATTGGTCTGATTAAACTTGTCAACAGCCGCTTCAAAACCAACGACACTTCCCTTGGCAGATTACATATAGATCCCGACAATCTCATGCAGCTGCTCTACCAAATTATTGCAGCCTACTTTGAAGACGACTGCGCTGATGAACTGAAGCAGGATCCGGTTCTCACTGCGATTCTGAATAAGCCTTCTCTTGCTTCGCAACCAACCTTATCACGTTTCTGGAATCGGATGGATGATGACACTCTGAATCAGTTCGACCTGATTGATTCCCGGATGCGGGATATCATATACTCCATCAAGCGTCCACAGCATATGCTTTTTGACCTTGATTCTACCTTATTGACTACCTATGGACGTCAGGAAGGGGAAGGCTTTAACTATCATTATCAAGCTCATGGATACCATCCTTTGCTTTGTTATGATGGTTTGACTGGTGATTTACTTAAGGTCGAACTTCGTGACGGCACTCATCATTGCAGCAAAGACGCTGACCAGTTTATGATTCCTCTGATGCAGGAATATCGGGAGAAATATCCCTCGCTTCCGCTTTATCTTCGGGGCGACAGTGGCTTTGCTTCTCCAACGCTTTATGAAGCCTGCGAAGAAAACAACTGCAAATATGCGATTCGTCTCAAAATAAACGCTGCGCTGCGAAACTATGCTAAAGATGCTGATGAAGACCTTTGCAGAGCAACTCGTCATAATCAAGTCGATTATGCTGTGGAATATGGCGAATTTATGTATCAAGCTGCAAGCTGGCCTCATCCCAGACGGGTTGTTTTCAAAGTTGAGAAACCGACAAACCAGATGGTTCACCTGTATACCTTCGTCGTAACAACCATGGAGCTGGAACCATATCAGGTCATTCAGTTCTATTGTGGCCGGGGAAGGATGGAGAACTTTATCAAAGAAGGAAAAAGCGGCTTTGACTTTTCTTGCGTCTGTAGTCCTTCCAAAACCGTGAATGCAAACCGTCTGCGGGTTCATGCGTTAGCATACAATTTATTCAACTGGTTCCGGCGGCTGGCATTATCCGCGAACATGAGGAAGCAGCGGATTGATACCATTCGGTTGAAACTGCTTAAGATTGCTGCAAAGGTGGTGCATTCGGCAAGATATACTATCTTCAAGCTCTGTAGTAGCTGCCCGTATAAACAGGAGTTTTATAAGACCTTGTCCAATATCCGGGAGTTACGACCTAAGCTGGAATAGAAGTAACTCATGAACCTTGACAATCTCAGAATCAACTTGTGAGCCTCTACAGGGATACTATGCCCTTTTGGGGCTAACTTCTCATGGTAGTTTTCTGAAATGACACTGTCAAGCGTATATCGGCATCAAATTCCGTCAGGAATTTAGAGCCGTGAATAATGCAGGTTAAGTTACTATTAATAGTCATTGGAGGTATGTAAATGCGAGTAAAAGAAGGTACTTCAAATATTAAATCCACATCATCCCCATATACTAATATCGGCAATCAAGCAATGCTCAGAAGCATTTGCCCAAACAACCATCAAGTGATTCAAATGCATTCGTACACCGATAAACAACTGGAGATATATGTCACTCAATTGTTTCATGATGGAAAAATCACGGAAGAACAGGCCATTGATTACTTTGAATCTATATATGACAGAAACGGGATGAGTGATGCCCAGGTAATGGAATTGGGGTTAAATATACATATTAGAGCTGAATGCTACCCAACTTATTTTAACGCCGAAGTCATGCAATGGAAAGCAGATCAGATGGATCAGTCAAACCAATTTTATTGTATAGATTGTGATGAATGGCATGATGCTAGTAAAGCAACAATTGACCATAAAATTTCCGTGTCGCACCATTGGAATACAGTTGGATATAATTCTAGCTGGGACGATCGTTATACCTTTTACAACTACATACCCAATTTACAACTCTTATGCAGGCCCTGTAATTCAAGAAAGGGTGGAGAAAATTATATATCCATGCCCGGCCCCCAATATAGTAATGAATAATTTTGTCATTCAAACTTTCAACGTAGTCATCTAGTTCCTAATGACTACGTTGAATTTGGCATTTCAATAAGAAACAAAAAACTACCAACCAAATTGATCAGTAGTCCTTTTAATATTACCCTAATATTTTCCGCAATTCCCAGCATGTGAGTTGTATATGATATATAAACTCCACCAGTTGCTGTCTTTCATCGAGCACAACCCAACACACATAGCTAATATGATTTGGGCCAATTTTCTTGTGACTGTGAATACCTTCGATTTTAATTGTTTCAGCTTCCTGGTCATCTCGTTCAAACTTAAACCATAGAGGTTGAATCTCTCCGGTTTTTGAAAAAGATGCAATTAGTTGTATCGGTTTATTAACTGCTCGTTCCATTTAAGTCACCCCTATTTTATTATACGAACAACCGTTCTGTATTTCAAGGGGTAATTTTAATTTAGTCGCTCGATCTCTGCTATCGTCTTGAAGATCGGATATGCTTGTTG
>DAMAMW010000096.1:0-2578 GCA_032073745.1 Lachnospiraceae bacterium
TCATGCACGGTTCTTAGAGGGGAAAGCGGTAGTAATACCGCCGACCTACTCGACCGGACAGAATATTGGTGCAGGAAGACTTGACCGGATTCGCAGCGGTGTAAAGGTAGCGTTGATTATGGGCGCGGTGTATTCTGTTATCGCTTTTATTGCCTTATATGTCATTGGCGATAAGATTGCGCTGTTGTTTATGGATCAGGATCAGACGGCAATTCTGAATGATGTAAAAACATTCCTGATGATCAGTACGGTATTTTTCTTCCCGTTGGCAATACTCAATATTTTACGTTTTCTGATCCAGGGAATGGGATATTCCAAGATGGCAGTGCTGGCCGGTGTAAGTGAGATGATCGCACGTTCGGCGGTGGCGTTTGGTCTGGTTCCATTTTTTGGATATATGGCGGTTTGTATGGCGAATCCGGCGGCATGGATTGCGGCAGATTTATTTTTGATTCCTGCATACATTTATGTCATGAAGAAGTTAGGGGGGCGGATGAAATAGTGGGGCCACTCAGTTTGCGACTTCCCTTCGACTTTTATCCTTGCGTTAATAAAAAACAAAGATAAGGAATACCAAGATAAATAATACAGTTTAGTTGTGATTGTCTTTGGGGCAGGTATATTTTTCAGTTAAATAAGGCAGATTAATAAGCAAAACAGTCTCAAGATTGTTCTGGAGGGAGACGAAAGATGAAGATCGGCTTTTCTGACTTTCTGATGATGGTATTGGATAAACCGGCGTTTATGATTGTGTCTGTGCTGACGCTGGGGGTAATTATGGTGAACGGGTGGACGGATGCACCGAATGCGATTGCAACCTGTGTTTCGACAAGGTCGATGCAGCCGCGGCGGGCTATTTTTATGGCGACGGTTTTTAATTTTCTGGGAATTGTGACGATGACTTATTTTAATGCCTCAGTTGCCATGACTATTTATAATATGGTTGATTTTGGCGGAAATACACATGAAGCGCTGGTCGCATTATGTGCGGCTCTTTTTGCGATTGTCCTGTGGGCTACGGCGGCGTGGTGGTTTGGGATACCAACCAGCGAAAGTCACGCCCTGATTGCCGGGCTGAGTGGGGCGGCGATTGCGGTTCATAACAGCTTTGCCGGAATCAGCGTATCAGAGTGGGTCAAGGTATTATATGGACTGGTGTTTTCATTGATTGTTGGTTTTGGGATGGGATTTGGTGTTGTCCGTCTGATTGAATTGATCTGCCGCAGGATGGACCGCCGCAGAACTGATCGGTTCTTTCAGGGAGCTCAGATTGGCGGGGCGGCGGCAATGGCATTTATGCATGGCGCCCAGGATGGACAGAAATTTATGGGCGTTTTTCTGTTGGGAATGTTTCTGGCCAATGGTCAGGGGCGGGAGACTAATTTTATAATTCCGTTCTGGCTGATGCTGCTGTGTTCACTGGTTATGGCTCTGGGAACTTCGATCGGCGGAATGCGGATTATTAAAACAGTAGGAATGGATATGGTTCATCTCGAACGCTATCAGGGGTTTGCTGCTGACCTTGCTGCTGCCGGATGTCTGCTGATCACTTCGCTGACCGGTATGCCGGTCAGTACTACTCATACCAAGACTACTTCAATTATGGGGATTGGGGCATCGAAACGTCTGTCTTCCCTGGACTTAGGGATTGTCAAAGATATGTTTGCCGCATGGGTTCTGACATTTCCCGGCTGTGGTATGGTCGGATTTGTGATGGCGAAGCTGTTTCTGCAGATATTCTGATCTGCTGCAATTGAAAGGAGTGAACAAACATGGCTAAAGAAAAACATAATGATTATTTTTTAATGATGACCGAGCTGGTAGAGTGTTCAGTAGAAGCAGCGGTTAAACTGGAGGAGATTCTGGCGGATTTTAACATTGACAGCATCTATCAGGATATGGAGGATCTTCATGCCATTGAACATAAAGGGGATGAGATGCGGCATATTCTCTATGCCAAACTGATGAAAGAGTTTATCACTCCGATTGAACGGGAAGATATTATGGCAATTACCAATCAGATTGATAAGGTTACTGATGCGGTTGAGGATATTCTGCTGAAGATCTATATGTTTCATATTCAGGAGATTACAGCAGAGGCGGTTCCGTTTACCGCCCTGATCCGGCAGTGTTGTAATAACCTGTTAGAAGTGTTCCGTGAATTTTCCAACTATAAGAAGTCTAAGACTTTGTCAGATACTATTATCGAGATGAATCGGCTGGAGGAGGAGGGGGATGCCCTGTATATTGATACGGTGCATAAACTTCATCTGTCTGATGCAGATGCCAGAACGGTTATGACCTGGACGGAAATCTACCATTGTATGGAACATGCCTGTGATACCTGCGAACAGACAGCAGAACTGGTTGAGCATGTCATTTTGAAAAATACCTGATTCATTGATGACTTAGATTTACTTAGGCAAGTGCAAGAAAAAGTAATTTTACTTATTCAACTGCAACCATTATAATCAAATCATAAAACCGTAAGGAGCTTCCTGTATAATTCAAATATAGGGATTCCCAAGAAAGAAGGTTGAGAGAAAAAATACCTCAGTGTAAAATAAGATTACTGACT